>NZ_JAJUFQ010000007.1 GCF_029263665.1 Halomonas sp. | reverse complement strand
CTTGTCCAGGGCCTGCTTGAGCGCCTGGGTCTTCATGATGTCGGTGTACTTGGCGCTGCCGTGATCAAAGGGATTGATGTTGGCCTCGACACCTTCCTGGTTGATGTGCTCGATCAATTCCATGCCGGCCTCGTCGGCCATACGGTCACGGAATTCGATCATCTCCTTGAACTTCCAGGTGGTGTTGACGTGCATCAGCGGGAACGGCGGGGTCCCCGGATAGAAGGCCTTGCGAGCCAGATGCAGCATGACCGAGGAATCCTTGCCGATGGAATACATCATCACCGGGTTGCGGAACTCGGCAGCCACTTCACGAATGATGTGAATGGACTCGGCTTCGAGCTGCTTGAGGTGCGTTTGACGCTCTGGAGTAATTTCCATATCCAATATCCAAGGTTGAGAGCCAAGGTGGTGGCCGTTCCTCCTGTGCAACAATGTGTGCAAGGCGTCACGGCCACGAAAAGGGAATCTAGTTGGCTAGGGCTTGTGCCAGCGCCTCGGTCCAGCGTTCATCGCGCTGACCGCACACGATGAAGAAGGGGTTGAGGACGCTGTCCTGCTGGTTGCAGCGCAGCGGTTCCAGGGTTTCGGCGTTGAGGACTTCCCCACCTGCTGCCGTGACCACGGCCTGGGCTGCTGCGGTATCCCACTCACTGGTAGGAGCCAGCCGCGGATACAGGTCGGCGGCGCCTTCGGCGACCAGGCACAGCTTCAGGGAGCTGCCCATGGACACTCGTTCATGTTCCGGCAAGCGCTCGCAGAACGCCTCGAATTCCGCTGAACCATGGGAGCGGCTGCCGACGATCTTCCATGCCGAGGTGTTGGGCTCTGGCAAGGTGCGCACGTGAATCTGAGTAGTGTTGCCACCCTCTATCTTGAACGCTCCTTGTCCTTGTTCGCCGTACCAGGTGGCATTCAGCACCGGAGCATGCACGATACCGAACACCGGCACGCCTTCCTCGATCAGGGCCACATTGACGGTGAACTCGCCATTGCGCTTGATGAACTCCTTGGTGCCATCCAGCGGGTCCAGCAGCCAGTAGCGCTGCCATTGGCTGCGCTCGGCGTAGGAAATATCGCCAGACTCTTCAGACAGCACCGGCACATCCGGTGTCAGCTCCTGGAGCACGGCCACCAGTTGCCGATGCGAAGCCAGGTCAGCTTGGGTCAACGGGCTGTCATCACCCTTGGTTTCGACCTGGATTTCCCCGTCGTAGACCTCGAGGATGGCCTTGCCGGCCTCGACGGCACCGTCGATCAGTGCCTGGCGTATCGGCTCGATAAAGCTGCTCATTAACGACTCCCGCGATTGCGCAATGATGGTCTGATGTCTGAACCTGTCGGCCAGAACGACCAGACGAATGGAAAATCAACGACGACGAGATTTGCTGGCAGGCAGGTCCTGCCGTGCGTCGGAATAACAAAGAGAGGCAGGGTTAGCATCGAAGCCCCGTACCACCGGACTGATGCTGGTTGCGATAAGGTGGCAGATACTTGCTGTACGGTTTGAAGGGGATCGTGACGACACCGAGAAAGCAGGCGCGGTGCTTGCCGGATGCAAGGCTCCCCATCACAGTCAGCGTTGCCTGGACATAAAGGATACGGGCAGAACAGTAAATGCGCGCCAGAGTATCGAAAGCTGTACCAACCATGATTGAAAAACGCATTTGCCACATCATGCAGCAGTGCCACCTGCAATTAGCACGAGAAATCCCTTTCCTTGGCAGTGCAATGGACTGCCTTCCTTAGTCTTTTTGACAAGCTCACAAGCTATCGTTCAGGCTGGCATGAAATAAGCAAGCTGCTGTGCCTATGGTCGTTCATTACCTTGTCATTGGTGGTTCCCGCACTCCTTATCGCTGAGCAAGGGCGCCGATAGAATGACGCCATACTAGAATAGGGAATGCGTGTTTGTATAGGCCATATGGCGAGTGTTGAGTTGTTGCTCGGATTTGCAAAATGCAACTTGTGAAACAAAATGTTGCTCGACATTTTTGCCGCTTATTGATCAGGATCCTGCACTCTTATGATGCGGTAACGTAATGAAAAAACGATGATTTATGCCGCGCCATGAAAAGGTCGTGACCAATCAAGGTAATAATATGCATAAGCGATGACGGTATGATTTCCATTCTGGTGCAGAAGCAAGATCTGCTCGCAACGTGCCATGGTTTATATGGGATTTTTCTGAATGCTTTTTGGGCCAATAGGCCGATATTTTGCAGACAATTATACTTAGATGTTGGGGATTATGGTCCGCAATTGCTCCATGGTGTAATCAATCTGCTCCGGCGTATGTTCATTGCACAGGAAGAAGCGCAGACGTGCAGCTCGTTCCGGTACGGCCGGGTAGACAATGGGTTGTACGTTGATTCCCGCCTCGAAGAGGTGCTGGGATAACCGGGCAGCCTTGAGTGAGCTGCCGGTAATGACGGGTACGACGGCTGCACCGATGCTTTTGCCGGTATCCAGCCCCTGCGCCTTGGCCTGTTCAAGGAAATAGCCTGAAATCTGATGCAGGCGTGCTATGCGATCTGGCTCCTGGCGCATCAGCTCCAACGCACGCAAGGCAGGGGCAGCAAGTTGAGGAGGGAGACCGACACTGTACAGAAACCCGGGAGCCAGGTAGCGCAGCGTGTCCACCAGGGCCTGGCAGCCGGTGATATAGCCGCCGCAGCTGGCCAGCGACTTGCTCAGGGTGCCCATCCAGATGTCCACTTCCTTGGCCTCGACCTGGAAGTGTTCTCTCAAGCCCAGACCATGTTCGCCGAGAACACCGAAGGAGTGGGCTTCATCCACCATCAGCCAGCACTGGAAGCGTTGCTTGAGCTCGATGAGGGCACCCAGGTTTGGTGCATCGCCATCCATGCTGTACAGCCCCTCGATGACGATGATGACACGCTCGAACTGATGGCGATGGCGCTCCAGCAGGGTTTCCAGGGTGCTGGTGTCGTTATGGCTGAAGGATACGCGCTTGGCCCCGGAAAGTTGTGCACCGACGACGGCGCTGTTGTGGACCCATTCATCATGCAGGATCAGGTCCTTCGGGCCCATCAGCTCACCGAGGGTCGACACGTTGGTGGCATGACCGCTGACAAACGCCACGGCATCCTCACAGCCATAAGCATCGGCAATGGCACGTTCGAGCTGACGGTGAATGGGCCGCTCTCCCGAGACGATACGACTGGCCGAGACGGTGGTGCCGTATTCCGCCATGGCCTGGCTGGCTGCTGCTATCACACGTTGATCACCGGCCAGGCCGAGATAGTTGTAGCTGGAAAAGTTGATCAACTCACGCCCATCGATATGGGTGGTCGCACCAGCGATGCCCTGATGGGGACGGAAGAAAGGATCATCCAGTCCCAGGTGCCGGGCGCCTTCCCGGATCATGCTGATCTGCTGATACTGGGGCAGCGTGTCGAAACGCGTCAATGCTGCCTTGTCAGCATAGGACGAGGTGTCTCCCTTCCGCCGTGATGGCGGAGTACGTTGCGCAGGGGGGCGCTGCTGCAGCAGTTGCTGTTTCAGGCGCTGTCGATCCCCTGTGCTCATTGTCTTGAATCCAGCTGTCTTGAATCCAGTTTCCTTGCACTCAATTGTGTCGTACTCATTGTGCCGGTTCCTCGGTAATCAGAGCCACGGCTTCCTCGCTGCCGTGGGCATTGGCCAGAGCCAGGGCGCTTCTTGTGCCGTCCTCTTCCTCGCTCTCGCCTTGTGTCAGTTTGCGCACCAGTACTTGAGCCAGCTTATCCAGGCTGGTGGCCTCGCTCATGACCATGACGGGCAACTGGATATTGAGTCGTGCCTCGATGGCCGTCATCAACTCTACTCCCATCAGCGAATCGAATCCCAGTTCGTAGACGGATTGCTGGCTGTCGATCTGTTCAGGATCGATCAACAGGATAGTGGCCAATTCATTGCGCAATACGCTGACCAGGGTGCTGTGCATCTCTTCCGCTGTCATGCACTGCAACTGCTCCAGCAGCTCGCTACCGTTATCGTGATGTTCGCTACTGTCGCCTGCCGCTGCAGACAGCTCGTGGAAGCGTGGTGCCTGGTCCGTCGGCAGGAAGCGTGCCAGGGCATGCCAGTCCAGTTCGAGTACACCGACGTGGGACTGTTGCGTGGCCAGAAGCTGCCCGAGGGTGTCCAGTGCCGCAGCAGATTGCAATGCCGAACCTCCGAGGCGCTCCTGCAGGGCCTCCAGGGTGCGAGTGTTGCGGGCCAGGAAGCCCACGTCCTCGATGGCTCCCCAATACACGCAGGTGGCAGCCAGCCCTTGCTGGCGGCGATAGGCGGCAAGCCCTTCCAGCCAGCAGTTGGCGGCCACATAGTTGGCCTGCCCAGGGTTTCCGAACAGCGTGGTGGCGGAGGAGTAGAGCACAAACAGATCAAGAGGCTGATGCTGAGTCAGTTCATGCAGGTTCCGGGCACCGAGAATCTTGGGTGCCAGGACGCGCTCGATACGCTCGCGGTCGAGATGACGGATCAAGCCATCGTCGATGACAGTGGCAGCATGCACGATACCCTTCAACGGAGGCAGGGTGGTGCCACAGTCGGCAATGACCGCGGCCAGTGCCTCTCGGTCGGTGATATCGCAGGCCAGTGCCGTCACTTCGACATCGAGCGCACGCAGGCGCTCGATACCCTGCTGCGCTTCCTCACTGGCCGGACCTCGACGGCTGAGCAGGATCAGGTGTCCCGCCCCGTGCCTGGCGAGCCACTCCGCCGTACTCAGGCCAAAGCCGGAGAGCCCGCCAGTGACGAGATAGCTGGCCTGGCGGTCCAGGGCGAAGGCGGTTGTCCGGGGAGTCGGTGTTTCGTCTTCACGGCGAGCCCGTTCTTCAACAAGATTCGGCTGGGACTCGCGTGTGACGACCAGTTTGCCGATCTGACGCGCCTGCTGCATGTAGCGGAACGCCTCGATCACACGGTGGTGATCGAAGGCGGTGTAGGGCAAGGGATGCAGGGTACCGTCTTCGAACAAGGCCATCATTTCGCGGAATAGCCGTGCGGTGAGCGCTGGTTTTTCCTTCATCAACTGGTCAGAGTCGATACCGAAGTAGCTCAGATTGTTGCGGAATGGACGCAGGCCAACAGGGGTATTCTCGTAGAAGTCCCGCTTGCCCAGCTCCAGGAAACGACCGAAAGGCGCAAGAGCACGGAAGTTCTGTGCGATGGCTTCTCCTGCCAGGGAGTTGAGCACCACATCGACACCTTTCCCCTGGGTATCGCGCAGAATTTCCTCTGCGTAGGTAAGCTGGCGGGAATGATAGATTCTTTCCACACCATACAGACGCAGGAAGTCGGCTTTTTCCTCGCTACCGACTGTCACATAGAGCTCGGCGCCCAGCCAGCGGGCAATCTGAATGGCGGCAAGTCCCACTCCACCGGCCCCACCGTGAATCAGGACGCGTTCTCCTGGCTCTACCTGGGCGAGGTGCTTGAGAGCGTAATAGACCGTGAAGAAGGTCGTGGGAATGGTGGCAGCGGCAGCAAAGTCGATACCGGCTGGCAGGACGGTAAGGGCGCTGCGAGATGCCACCAGGCGCTCGCTGAAGCTGTTGGGACCAAAGCCCACCACACTATCGCCTGGCGACAGGTCGGTGATGTTAGTGCCGACGCGTTCGACGACACCTGAGAATTCGAGGCCCAAGGTGGCCCCGGCGAAGCCATTCTCGATGGCTTCATCGGACAGCAGCCCCAGTGTGTACATCACGTCACGGAAATTGAGGCCAGTGGCCCGGACCTGCACCTGCACATCGTCAGCCCCGACGTCGGGAAGTGGCCGGGCCTTCCATGCCAGGTGACGCAATTGCCCTGGCAAGGTCACTGTCAGCTGTTGCGTCTCGGCCGTGGAAGTCATGTGCTTGCCTTGCGCGTCATCGAACGCGTCTGCCGGATCATCAAGCGCATCTGCCGGGACTTGAACCGGTGATGGCTGCGGCATGACACGCAAGCGTACGGCATAGCGCCGCCCTTCGGCGTCGTAGGCCAGCTCCGTTTCGTTGTCGGGGTGGCCCAGCTCATTGCTCATGGCCTGCAGTAGAGCAGAAGACCATTTGCCGTCGCTGCATGGCGGCGTATCCACCAGTGTGACGTGGCTATGGGAGATTTCGTTGGCCATGGATCGTGCAAAGCCCCAGCTGGCCGCCGCCAGCGGCATGCTTGATGCAGCATCGATCAGGGGCTTGTGGACCTGCAGCAATGCGGCAACGCCCTGCGTCATGATCCATAGACGATGAGGCCGTTCGAGCCCTTCGAGCAGCTTCACCCAGGTAGCCAGCCAGGTGCACTGCTCGGTTTCGTCGCTAGCCCTGGACAGACTCCTCAGGTCAATCAGATGCAGGGAAGACGCTTCAGGGGCAATTTCATCCAGTGACAGCGCCTCCCGGGCGAGAGCGTCCGGGTCGCAGCATGTGGCACTCAGGCCATTGGTTTGAAGGGCTGTCTTCAGGCTCTGGGCCAGGGCTGCATGGTCACTGTTGCCTATCAGCAGGTAGTGAGCGTCCCGTGTGCCCGGAGCCTCATCGCTGACGTTTTCGCCATGTGCCGAAGGCTTCTCTTGCGACAGAAGTTCGTCTTGTGACAGACGTTCCTCCTGCGACGGGAGACCCTCCTGAGCGATGGCAGATGGGGAAAAGCGTATGCAATACAGCTGCATTCCCTGATCGGCCTGCTCGAGGGAGACTCGCTGTATGGGGGCCGAGCTCCACTGCTCCAGCAGGCCCTGCAAGTCTTCCGCTTCACAGCTCTTGCCATGGAGGCTGTCAAGGCCAGGGCTGGCACACAGGCTATCCCACCAATGGCTTGGCGGTGTGTAGAGCACCAGAAGCCTGGCATCGGGTTTCAGGTGGCGCGAGAGCTGGGACAGCTGCTGGTCTACCGTCTCCCGGGATTCCGGGCTGAGCGAGAGGATGGCGAACTGACCCTGGGCCGATGGTGCTGTGTCATCGGAGAGAGAGGCCACCTCTATCAGAGGGTGTCTCTCCTTCAGGCGGGAGGCATGGTGCAGGCCGTCATCATCACTGGGCAGCAGGGCGAGGTCGACGCGGTCTGCATCGAGCAGCCCGCTGAACCATTCTCCCAGTCTGGGCACGGCAATACCGGCTTCAACGATGCTCAGGCGTTGCTCGATCGGTAAACCGGCGATGTGTTCCTGCAGAGCCGCACACAGCTGCTCTCCCAGACATGTCCAGCCCTGGGTGGAAAGCGCATGAGGCGCGAGGGCTGCCAGGTGCTCTGGCGTCAGATCGAGCGAGTCTGCCTCGATAGTGCCCTGGAGCAGCCCAAGCAGATTGAGGCCATGGCGCCCGACGCGCTGGATCAGGGGCAGAGCATCGGGGTATTCGCCGATCATCATCTGCCAGATGGCTTCCGGGCGTATCTGAGGATGTTGCTGAGAAGATGGCTCCTCGTCGTTGGATTGGCGCGTCCAGCCGTTGTCGTCGCTTACCAGGATGCCGGCATCTTCCAACTGCGTGAGCAGATGATGCCATTGCTGGACGGTACCGGGATATTGTGCGTGATAATGCTCAAGGTCGGCCTTTTCCAGGCGCTCGGCATGGCCGAGCGCGATCAGGGCCTGATCGGCGAAAGCTTCGCTGAGGCGGTCCAGTAGTGGGCTGAGCTCCTCGGCATAGCGTGATCGGGTGGCCAGGGCAACGCTGTCGCCCAATCGGCCGAGGCTGTCCTCGACAGCATCCCATGCCATGGTGGCCGGCGTATGAGGATGCGGTGCAGGTGTCAGCACATTGGCAACGAAGCTGAGGCTGGTGCTTTCCGTCTGCTTCAGGCGCACCAGGCGGAAGCGGGTAGCATCAAGGTGGGCCACACACATGCCTGAGGCATCGAACAGGCTGAAGTCTGCGGTGAAGGAATGCGGTGCACGCTTGCGCAATGTCGCTGTGGCGAGCACCGGCAGGCCTGCATCAGTGCGCATCTGCAGGCGATCGATGCGTACCGGGACAAAAGCGAAGCCCGAGGCGGCTGCCTCGCTGTCGGCCAGCAGTGGCAAGAATAGCTGGAAAGCACTGTCCAGCCGGCCAGGCGACAGGTGCTGTAGCGCTTCTTCCGGGCGGGAAGTCTCTCCAAACTGGCCGATGATCGTGTCACCCTCGCGCCAGATGCCTTCCAGGGCCTGGAAGGCTGGGCCGTAGTCGAGACCGACCCGACTGGCCATGGCCAGGTGTTGTTGCAGACTGACATCCGGCTGGCGCTGGGGGAGCGTGGGGGCTTCTCTCTCCAGCAGGGTGCCGAGGCTGTCACTCAGGACTCGGGCCTTGGCATTGAGCTGCCAGTCACCTGCTTCCTGAGTATCCCGCGATTCGATATGTATGTGACCCTGGTGCCTGTCCAGGCGCAAGCGAGAGCGTCGCCCATGAGGCGAGTCCAGCATCATCGGTGCCAGGATCTCGAGGGACTCCAGCTCGATCGTCTGTGCTTCGCGGTGATGAATGGCCGCCGCCAGGCTCATTTCCACATAGCCTGCGCCTGGGAAAATGGGGGCATTACCGACGCTGTGGTCGGCCAGCCATGGCAAGCGCTCGACATCGAGCTGGCTCTGCCAGCATGTATCGATACCATCGAAAAGTGATTGGCGGTAACCGAGCAAAGGGTGCTCGAGGTGGCGGTCGATCAACCCCCATTTATGGCCGGTGCCTGGCATCCAGTGCTGTTGGCGCTGCCAGGGGTAATGCGGCAGTTCCACAAAACGACCGGTAACGGGGAACACCTTGTGGGTATTCGGGGCGATTCCGCTCAGCCAGAGCTGGCCAAGACATTTCTGCAGGTCTCGGACACTGTCTCCATCGCGCTGCAGTGAAGAAATGATGGTGCAGACATGGCCGCTGTCCTTCTGGGCATCCTGAAGATAGCGCTTCAGTACCGGGTGGGCGCCGATCTCGACAAACACATTGGCCTTGGCATCAAACAGCTGGCACAACGCTTCGGTGAAGCGTACGGGCTGGCGAATGTTCAGCCACCAGTAGTTGGCGTCGAGAGCACTGGTATCGAAGATGTCGCCAGAGACAGTGGAGTAGAACGGTATCTCGGACACACGCGGTGAAATGCCCGCCAGTGCGCTGATGACATCCTGCTCGATCGGGGCCATGGCGCTGCTGTGGAAGGCGTAGTCCAGCGGTAGCCGGAAACAGGCGATCTGCTGCTCGACCAGACACTCCTCGAGTGCCTCCATGCTGGCCTTGGGGCCTGCCAAGGTTACACCACGGACACTATTGTCTCCCGCGAGGGCAATGTCTTCGAAACGCGGGTCATTCAGCCAGGTGCGGGCACTCTCGGCATCCATCACTGCTGCGGTCATGACGCCTTTGCCCTTGGTCAGCCCCTGGAAATGGCTGCGCTGGGTGATGACAGTGACGGCATCTTTCAGGCTCAGGGCACCGCATGCCCAGGCTGCTGCGACTTCACCAACGCTATGCCCGACGACCGCGGAAGGTGTGATGCCCCAGTGGCGCAATGACGCTGTCAGGCCTACCTGGAGGGCGAACAGGGCGGGCTGGGCGATCTCGGTACGCTCGAATCGCTCGCTTCCGTTGAGGCCTTCGAGCTCTTCTCTTATCGAGAAACTTCCCTGTGGGCGAAACAGTTCATCGACTTGATCGATGGTGGCACGGAATACCGGACAGTGATCCAGCAAGGCCCGCCCCATGGTTTCCCATTGGCAACCATTTCCGGAATAGACGAACACCGGACCCTGCGCATCGCTCTGGCGCTGCAGGGTAATCACTTCATTGCGGCTGTCTTCGCGCTTGGCAAAGGCACGTAAGGCAGAGCATGCCTGGGAACGATCATCGGTGATGATGACGGCGCCATGCTTGAGCTGAGCGCGCTGTGTTTCCAGCGCATGGGCGATGTCATAGAGGTCGTCCGAACCATGCTCGAGCAGATCGGCCAGTCGCCTAGCCTGTTCGCGCAGGCCGTTGTCGCATTGGGCCGAAATACGTAGTGGCAGGCGTCTTTCCGCTACCGCGGCAGTGCTGGGCGCTGACGCACAGTGTGTCTCGGCCGAATGTCGAGGGGCCGCTGTGGGCTGTGTCTCCTGGGGGGACTGCAGAATGACATGAGCATTGGCACCACCGAAGCCAAAGGAGTTCACACCGATGGTCAGGGTACCTTCCGCCGGAAGCGGGCGTGCTTCGGTGACGATATCCAGATTCCACTCATCTTGCTTGATGTGGGGGTTCAGCTTGCGGATGCCGATCGTTGCTGGAACTTCCCGGTGCATCAGGCTGTAGAGCGCCTTGGCCAGGCCGGCGACACCCGAGGCGGTTTCCAGATGGCCGATGTTGCTCTTGACCGAGCCTATTGGTAGAGGGCGTGAGCGAGCCATGCCCAGGGCGTGGCCGATGGCGTGTGTCTCAATGGGGTCGCCGACGGCGGTACCGGTGCCATGAGCCTCGAGATAGTCGATATCCTCGATATCGATTCCGGCATCGGCATAGGCCTGACGCATCAACGCGATCTGCGCATCCGGATTGGGCACGGTCAGGCCGGTCTTGTGGCCATCAGTATTGACGGCAGTACCGGCCACGACCGCAAGAATGCGATCACCGTCGGCAAGTGCCTGGTCATAGTCCTTGAGCAGAAACAGCCCAGCGCCTTCCGAGCGCACATAGCCGTCGCCCGATTCGTCGAAGACACGGCAACGGCCATTGGCCGAGAGCATGCTGGCCTTGGTGAAGACAATGAAACCGAAGGGGTGCAGGTGCAGGCTGACGCCGCCGGCGAGAGCGGTGTCGCATTCGCCGGCACGAATTGCCTGGCAGGCCTGGTGGAATGCAACCAGTGATGATGAGCAGGCGGTATCCACCGCCATGCTCGGTCCTTTCAGGTCAAATATGTAAGAAATACGGTTGGCAGCGATGCTGGAAGTGTTGCCGGTGGCAGATGGCGAATCGAGCGCCTCCAGATCATCGGCATGGCGATAGGCATAGTCGAGGCTCGAAATGCCGATATAGACACCACAGCGAGACCCCCGCATGTTGGATGCGGGGATTCCGGCATGCTCCGTTGCCTCCCAGGCAAGTTCGAGCAACATGCGCTGCTGTGGGTCCATGTGGGCAGCTTCACGGGGTGAAATGCCAAAGAAGGTGGCGTCGAATTCACCTACGCCTTCTCCCAGGCTGCCAGCGGCAAAGGTGACACTGGTACCGGGATGTTGGCGGTTGGGGTGCTGGTAGATCTCATGATCCCAACGCTGACGGTCCACCTCGGTGACAAGGTCAGTTCCATTCTTGAGGCTTTCCCAGAACGACTCGCCGTCGGCTGCGGGAAACCGGTGAGCGGCTCCAATGATCGCTACACGCCTTGTCATCGCTGCTCCTGTAACTCAATTCGTTGTTGTTCAGTGCCCTGTAGTTCGGCGTTCCCGGCCGGGTCACAGGGTTGGCTGAATAGTGCAAGGTCCTGCCATAAGCGTTCGGCAAGATTTTCAATATTGATGGAATGCTCTGCTGCCCCAGCGTCGATGGATTGTCTGGGGCGGGGAGGTAATGTGCTCCAAAGCAGGTAGTGGCTGTGTCCGGAGGGTGCCCCGAGTGCCTCATAGACGCCTTCCATGATGGGCACATGGTCTCCGTACCAGCACATCAGCCCATGTCGGGGCTGCTGGCTCAGGCTGTTGCTCAATGCATTGGCCATGTGGTCGGCATTGCGCAGGTGACGCAGATAGACGGCCAGGGTATTGGCATCCTTTGGCTCGAGGCGTTCGCTTATCTCCTCTGGAAGGCGCTGCAGCCATGCCGAATCCGCTGTTTCCAGATGAAGGGGGCCGTGGTTTTCCATGGTGATGACGAAAACCATCAGGGGGGCATCCGTCGCTGATGCCAGCAGAGTATGCACCTTGCGTGCCACGGCAGCATCGCCAATGTACTGTCCGTTCTTGTCGCTATGGTCGAAGGCAGCGATATCGATGAATTCATCGAAACCGAGCTTCGGCATGACCCGGTCACGACAGTAGAACGTGGCGGGATACGGGTGTACGGCAACACAGCGATAGCCGAGGCGCTTGAGAGAGGCCACCAGGTTCGGGACTGGCTGTTTGGCCAGCTGCCGGTATGGATTGAACTGGTGCATACCCAGGTCGTTGCCACTCAGGCCTGTCAGAAAGGCGGTTTCGCTACGTACGGTGTTGGCTCCCCAGACGGGAACTGTCAACTCTCCATGTGCATGGCTGCTTGCCTTCAGGGCATCCCAGTGACTCAGCAGATCCTGGGGTAGGGCTGGCTGCCATGCGCGCGGGTCGAAGAACGCCTCACTCTGCACGATCACGATATTGGGCAGGCAGGATGTTGTGACAGCCTGTCTGTCCGGGTGGCGAAAGCAGGCCGGTGTCTTGACCGGATCTATGGCACGTCTGGGGTACAGGCCGTAGGCCCAGAAGAAACTGATCAGCCCCAGTCGGCACAGGTCATCCTCTGGCTGCAGCATGATGTCTGGCCGACGGCGGAGACCAAACGGCAGCAGCAAGCCACCAATGGCAGCGACGACAGCAACACAGGTCAAGAAGGTGCCGGCGCCATGGGTCGAGACCAGGGAAGGTTCCCACCATAGAAAGGCAGCGAATGCCAGGAAGCCGGAGGTGCTGGCAGCAATGGCCAGGCCCAGACCGAAAAAGGGCACGTAAAGGCGCGGATGACGAATGGCATCCAGAAAATATTCAAAGTCCTGTACCAGGAAAGGCTCCCTCAGGCTCGACCACTTGCTGCGACAAGATTGCACGATGACAAGGTGCAGGACATTCAACAGACCTGCGCTCAGCCAGCCACGCTGAAGCACAAGAAAGGCCAGTGCATACAGCAGCAGCCAGGTAGCCATGTGGATGTACAGCGTGACGCGTGGTCGCAGTAACCATGGCGCAGGTCTGGGCAGTACCAGGGACTCGCATGCCAGACTGATGATGAGGCTCAGGCATAACGGAAGGAGTAACTGCAGTATCACGAGGGAACTCCGTAGCCGAACCATTTCACCAGACGGTGAGAAATGGGGGCAGGTAAAAGGGCCAGGCACCAGGTTCCTATATTGAGAGGTATAGGAAAACTTAAGCGGGCTTGGTTGTGCTCAATCGCTCGTTGAAGGGTTCTGGCGGCGCGTTCCGGTGTCCATTGAAACGGTTTTGGGCCAGGCATTGCCCTGGCCATGGCAGAGTCGACATATCCTGGCATGACCACCGTGACACCGACACCATGAGGCGCCAGGACGCCGCGCATGGCTTCCCCGTATGCCTTGATACCTGCTTTGCTGGCGCTGTAGCTGGGGGTAGCGGGTAACCCGAACCATGCAGCCAGAGAGCTCAGGTATACCAGCTGACCACTACCGCGGGCCTGCATGCGCGGTGCCAGCAGACGAGTCATCTGCATGGGGACGCGCAGGTTGATGTCGAGCAAGGCGTTGGCGCGGGTCTCGTCTTCCAGATCATCGGACGTTTCGATGCCCGCATTCATTCCCGCACATAACAGTGCAATATCGGGGACTTCGGGGAGGCTATCCAGCCAGGCGCCGAGTTCGTCAAAGTCGGTGAGCACGATATTGCTGAGCGAGACGTCTTTTGCGCCCAGTCGAGAACACTCGCTGGCGAGCGAGGCCAGCACTTCTGTCTGGCGGCCATGAAGTATCAGAGCGTTACCCTCTGCCGCATAACGACGCGCCAGGGCCCCTCCGATTGCCCCGGTGGCGCCAGTGATCAGGATCAGGCGGCATTGGGCAGCCATGACAGCAACTCCTCAAGTGGTGAAACTTCTGCGTTCAGGTCTGGCAAGCAGTTGGCAACGGCCAGGCGGATGCCCCGCTGGCAATAAAAGCCGCCGTTGCGCTGCACAGTATGCAGCAGGGTCTGGCGAAAGGCATTGAACAGGCGTTTGTTCGGAGGCTGGGGGTGACGCCAGAAATCGTTGAGCGATGCTGTCTGGGTTAGGCCGGAAAAAGCGTAGATTGCATCGCCCAGGGCCAGCGTTGGCAGACCGTGCTCAAGCGCCACCATGCCGCTGGTACTGTTGACGGTGACCATGCCCAGAGCATGTCTCAGCAGGTGATTCAGGTCACCGCTTTCGAGATAGTCGATACGATCCTGAATGGCCAGATGCTGTGCCAGTTTCCTGATATGTCGCCGGTATGGCATCAGGCCCATGTCCAGGGGATGGTTCTTGATGACCAGTCGAGCGTCACCGGGGGCATGTCGGGCAAAGGAATTCATCACCAGGTCGAGCACACTGCACATGTCCTTGAAGGGAGAATGCTGGCGAATCTGGGCATCGCCATTGAGTTGCAGTGGCAGGACGAAATAAGGTTGCTTGCTGGCCATCAATTGCCTGATGCGTTCAGCATCACGCGGCTTATGCCATTTCAGCATAGCGAAGCGCTTGATATATCCGGTGAACTCTACCGGCGCCGTGACCGGTGCGTGGGTGCGATAACCGGGCGCAACAACGGGATTCGCCAATCCCGCCAGGTGATAGATCACATCGTGCGTCGCACGTTTCCAGAAGGCGCAGTGGAATCTCTGTGGCTGGGGTGCTGTCCCCAGTCGGGCAAAGGCCTCGTGGTACCAGTCAGCATCGCGAGGCAGCCGAGAGTGTGCATTGACGCCATCCTGTTCCATGGTGATCCAGAAGGGCCGCAGATAGCCTTCTTCGAAAACATGACTGCGAACACCGAATGACGGAGCCAGGGTCGTCGCCGGGCGGTGTACAGGACGCTGATCGCCGAACAACAGCTGATCGGTGATGCTCTCGCGTGAATACAGATCGTGGAGGAATTCTCCAAGAGCTTCGGCTGAGCGGCGGTATACACGCTGTCCCAGACGCCAGCGATAGAGCAGATCACCGCCATTGAAGTTAAGTACGCCGACGCGATGCCCCTGGTCTTGAAGGGCGCAGGCCAGAGTCTCCGAGAATCTCGAGCATGGGCCCTGGAGGATGAGAAAGGAGCGCGGAAAAAAGGTCATGTCAGCGTCTGCCGTAAAAGGTACTGCGGCACAATCGATAGGCTCGTTGCCAGAGTTTCAGAGATCTGCCTTCAAGTCGCTGTCGACGAAGCAGGGCAACGGCCGTTTCTGCATTGATGGGTTGCCCGGTGGTCGGGTCCACGTAATGTGGATAGATAAGCAGAGTGGCGGCGACGAGTTCATCAAGCGTCAGGCAGCGTCGCCGCCTGGCAGGTACCGGACCGTGATCCCTGGTCAGACCCCACCCCGCATAAAAAGGGATGCCGTAGGTCACGACGGGCGTACCACGCAACAGCGCTTCGAAACCGGCAAGGGACGTCATGGTGTGGACTTCATCAACCTGTTCGATCAAGGGAGAGACGTCCCCAGTGACCTGGCGGTCATAATATTGCGCGGATACGTCGCCTCCATCCCGTACGCCGCTGAGCACATCCGGATGGGGCTTGTAGAGGATGCAGGCGTCAGGATGGCGCTGTCGAACGGCCGTCAGTAGTTCTGCATTGGTCGTGATGTCCTGACTGCCGGTCCGGATCGAGGCATCGCTTTCCACCTGGCCTACGACCAGCAGGCATTTCCTGTCCGCGGGCAGGTCCAGGGGCTTGTCGAGGGAGCGGGCGTCGCCGGACCTGCTGATGTTGTATTTGCTGATGTCGTGCTCAATAAGCTGGCGGATCAGCTCTCGAGCGCGCTGGCGCAGGCCTTCGGGAAATTCGCCATGCAGCAGTAGATGCTCCAGGTCACTGGGTGTGCTGGGGTCGTAGTAGATGCCTCTACTATCCAGCACCAGTGACAATGGCCGTTCCAGGTCGATGCCGAGCCCTACCGAACGCAGGAAACCATCTTCCATTCGCCATAAAGGCTGAGGCAGTTGGCGTCCCTGAGCCTGGCTTGCCCAAACGACCGTGCGCAGGCCGGGCCGGGATACGGGCGTGTTGCCCGCCTCTGCTTGTTGGCCAGTTGCAAGGCCTTGATAGTGAATGTTGGCAGCAGGGCCAAGGAAGTCTCCGATGAAACTACGCTTCCAGCTGGAAAACCCCAGTGCCCGCCATTCCCCCTGCCCGCGTTGAATATGGCGGCGCTGATCATTGATCAGTTCAAGGGTTGAGCTGAGATCGCTACGCTCTCTGGAGTAGGGGTTGGCGTAGCGAGAATAACGTAGATATGCAGCGGCAAATACCCAGCTCAAGGAAGGGCGGCGCTGTCGACGAGGGCATTCAACGTGATCGTCAGTCAGTCCCCAGCCTGCATAGAAGGGCATGCCATGGCAGGTGACTGGCAAGCCTGCAAGCAAGGCTTCGAAGCCGAGCTGACTGGTGACGACATGAACCGCGTCAACCGCTTCGAGCAATGCCCATGGGTTGATGTCTTCAGCAATGACCTGGCAACGCGGGTGTGCGTCAGCCTGAGCAAGGTGCCCGGCCTTGGTGCCGGCAATGACCTCTGGATGAATCTTGACCAGAATGTCGGCGTCGGGATGTGCTGCAAGAGCGCTTTCCAGCATCTGGTCGAAACTCTCGGCACTCGCCATGCCATGGGTGATGGACGCATCGTCCCGGGTCTGGTCCACGACCAGGACACGTGGACGTGGGCCAGGAGGCAGCAGCGTATCGGGAGCATGATTGTATTTCGACAAGCGAAGTTCCCGCAGGCGCGCCATCATGGCCAGGGCATGGGCTTCTTCTCCGGGCTGGAAGTCGCCGTCTTGTATCAGAGTCTCAAGATCGGAAGGCTGCGTCGCGTCGTAGTAGATACCTTGGTAGTCGACCACGATGGAATGTGAAGCATAACCCTGTGCTCCAGTGGCCCAGGACCTGACAAAGCCATCCTCGACTGCGATATAGGGACGTTGAGTCTGGTGTGCCAGCAAGCGTGCCTTGTCTGCTGTTGGTTTATACCCCCAGCCAACAATGACATCGTGGTGTTGGCGATGGCGATGTGACCAAGGCAGCAAGCAAGCGAACTCATGCAGGCAAGGGGCCAGGGCTGGTTGGCGGGCCATGGCGCTGGTCGCGAGCAATGCCGTTTGAACAGGCTCGCCTGTTTTCATGTCTTCTATGACGTTCAGTGTGCTGTCAGCCAAATGAAAAATAACGAAATTCAGGTAGCCGAATGGCTATCGCTTCACCACCAGGAATGATCGGTCAATACATCGGTTCCGGAGCGACGAGCAAACCCGAGGACGAGCAAATCCAACAAAGTATGTTAGCAGGCAGGGGGTGGTGAGGCCTTTGCAGAGACGCTCACGGATAAAAACAGCAAGGGTGCAGTGGCGTCGTGCCAAAAGAGCCCCGCAAGCATGCGGGGCCTTGAACGATTAAGCTGGTACAGTCAGGCTTTTGCTTGCGGCTGGGCAGGACGCAGCACAACGCGCTTGACCTGCTCTTTCTTGCCGTATTTCCCTTCACGTTCGACCTGACGGATGGTAACGCCGCCCAGTCCTGCGACACGCAGGCGACCTTCCTCAGTGTCATTGATTTCCTCTGACAGTGCGCGCAGGGCCATGCGCACCAGATTGGCAGCACGCTTGTCCGGCATCTTGCCAAGAATCTGAGGGTTCAGGACCTTGATGCGTTCTACCAAGGCTTCCGGCTTGACCTGTGTGACTTCCGGGGCTGCAGTTTTGGCGGATGTACTTGCCATATCACTCATCTCCATTGATCTGTATCGGTTGGGGGACTCCTGCTGTCAATCAAGGAGTTCCCTCTGCTTGAGCACCCGGCGCAGGGCCTGCCAACTGCGTAATGCCTCATTGGCGATCTGTTGGGCAGCACCATGTTCCTCTTGCTGCTCGAACCATAAACGCGCCTGTTCCATTTGCTCGGCCAGGGTTAGCGCTGCCAGTTCTTGCTTGAGCAGATTGGTGCGATGGTGTGTGGCCACCCAGAGTTCGAATTCCGCCACTTCATCGAAGGTCAGCTTTTCCAGCAGTTCATCATCAAGCACAGGATCAGCGAGCTTGACGCTCCCAACGATCTGAGCCTTGCCGCGCTTGATCGAGGGGTCGTATGTCATGCGTACTAGCTGAACGACATGGCGGCGGATTCGAAAATGCATATTCAAACAACCTGTCAACGGGAGCTCTTTAGGCAATATATTGCCCGTAATGTCTGCGTGTCAACTAAGAGGTTTCCCATGGTTGTGGGGATTTTTTCCCGAAAATGGCATGCTGGTGATGGATGTATTGCCCGGTTTTTTTGGGGCAAAGCTGCCTATCTGAGAGAAAAGTCCTCATGTATCAGCGTCAGATTGGGGTTATAAGCCGGATCCGTATCCAGTTGCTCACCCCAGATGCGTCGCATGTACTCGACTTCCTTCTGAGCCCTGGCGCGTTTCTGAACGTTGTCATCGGCGCCTCTCGATACAGATTCGTGATGATACAGCTCCGCATAAGGCGTCCACAGGTTGCGATAACCAGCTTCCCGGACTTTCAGGCACAGATCCACATCATTGAAGGCAACCGTCAGGTGTTGGGCATTGAGCCCGCCGACTTCTTCGTATATTGCCTTTCGCACCACCAGGCATGCCGCCGTCACTGCTGACAGGTTGTGTGCCAAGTGCAGCCGCGTGAAGTAACCAAACGAGTTACGAGTAAAGTACTTGTGGGCGTGGCCTGCCACTCCTCCGATACCCAGGATGACGCCGCCATGCTGGACCGTATCGTTGGGGTAGTAGAGCTTTGCGCCCACGCAGCCAATTTCCGGCCTGATGGCCTGGCTGACCATTTCATTGAGCCAGTCGCTGTGAATGGGCTCGATGTCGTTGTTGACCAGGGCCAGGATCTCACCCTTGGCCTGGCTGGCGCCAAAGTTGTTGATGGCTGAGTAATTGAAAGGGTGATTCCAGCGTAGCACGCGCACTCGCGGATCACGCTGTTCCACCTGGACCATATAGTCCAGAGTCTTGCTGCAGACTGAACCGTTATCCAGAATCAACAGCTCGAAGTGGGGGTAATCCGTTCGCTCGAGAATGGCATCTACGCAGGGTTGTAGAACTTCAACCCTATCGCGGGTCGGTATCAGCATGCTGACCATGGGTGGGTGTTCAGGCAAGGGCCAGCGGATGCGATATGTGTTGGAGTAATGACCAAACTCAACCTTGGCTGATGGGGTCTTCGACTTCAGGAAATCCTCAACGGCCTTCAGGCCTGCCTGGCTGGTGTACCTCTTTTCTCTGCTTGCCAGCGCGGTAGAACCGTCGACGGCGCGCCAGTGATAGAGCACATGGGGAATATGCACGATCTGCTGGGCTGTCAGGTGAGCTGTCACGCGCAGGACCAGATCGTGATCCTGGCTGCCTTCGTAACCTTCCCGAAATCCGCCTGCTTCGCGTACCAGCGCTGTACGGTACACCCCCAGGTGCGAAATATAATTTTGTGCCAGCAGCAGGTCAGGGTTCCATTGCGGCTTGAAGTGAGGGTCGAAGCGCGTCCCATCTGGTCCCAGCTTGTCTTCATCGCTGTAGATCAAGCTTGCATTCGGATTCTGGTGGTGCGCTTCAGCGACTCTCAGCAGGGCATCGGGAGACAGGCAGTCGTCATGGTCCAGCAGCGCCACGAATTCCCCGTCTGCGATGGCAAGAGCACTGTTGCTGGCAGCACAGATATGTCCATTGTCTGGCCGGTATACGACCTTGATTCGCGAATCCTGTTCGGCATATTCCGAGAGCAGCTCTTTGACCCCGGGAGCCGTTGAAGCATCATCGGCGATGCACAGCTGCCAGTGAGGGTAGAGTTGGGTCTGGACGGAATCCAGGCACTCTCGCAACCAGTCGAGAGGCGGGTTGTAGACCGGTACCAGCACGGAGATGAGGGGAGAAGAAGAAAGCTTCTCCAGTCTCGCTTGCACTCCCTCGGCGGACAGAGGCTCCTGCTTCTTGAGCCACTGACGATAGTCGAGTCGCGAGGTATAGCGCTCGAAAGTCGCTTCATACTGTGCCAGTGCCATGTCTCGCCAATGTTGTCCCTTGGCTTCGGCCTGACGCTTGAGCTCGGGCAATATGCGTGGCCGGTTCCACTCCCTCCAGTGGTGGTGCATGTTGGCCAGGCGGCTTGCCAGGCGGTCATGAGCGAACCAAGGGCTCAGCCAGGCGATACGCAGGTGGCTAAGAGAGAAATGTCCTTCCTGTTCCATCGGGTCGAAGCGAATGGCCTTCAGTGGTTTCGACACGTAGAACATGCGCTTGGTCTTGCGACCGCTCTTGAGAGGCAGGAAGACGCTTTCTTCTTCGCTGAACCCTTTTCCCGTATCCAGATAGAGGCGAATGGCCACCTGGGGTTGGTCATGGTCCATGGCAACTTCCAGCATTTGCCAGCCAGGCAATGGCAGACCCTTGCGCAGGGTGAACTGTGGGTCATTGCCCGTTGATTGCCATTGCCATGAGGAATCCGTGGCGGGCAGCAGGTGCTGGTGGGGTTTCAACCGGCTGAGAGGGTGAATGGTCAGCGGTGTAAACTCCAGCAACCGTTGTAACCAGCTCATTGCTTCATCCAGGCCTTTTGCATAATGCATGTTCACTTGTCAGTTGGCCTTTCCACCTGGATGGGCCGAGGAGGGAAGGGTTGCCCCGTCTTTGCCACTCGGCATTGTACTCGGTCACCTGATTCCAGCTTGAGAGGAAGGTGGAAGCCGATATAGCCGCCTCTCGGCACCTTGAATCGGCACAACCCAGGACGTAGTTCGGTGGCTGCCACCTTGTCGCGTAACTGGTCATTCACCCAGACTTCCACTTCAACCGGGCTGTCGTCTCCGCTGGCCCACCATGCCCAGCCGGCGATGCGCTGAGCATTGGCTTCCACAAGATGCGCATGTGCATAAGGCAAGCTATCGCGGAAGAGCGCCATGCGTGTATCGAACAGTCGCATGCTGTGTTCATACAGTGCGATATCACGTGCGTTCAAGCGAGTGAGCTCAGAGATATCCTCTTCGCTGAGCTCATGAGCAGCATCCAGGCGAGCTTTGCCCTGGTTATCCTCCCGGAGAGGAATGTCGATGCCATAGTGGGCATTGAGCAATTCCAGGCTCTCGGCGTAGCGCTCGGTGATACCCAACATGCCAATGGCTTCCGAGGATACCCCGTGCAGAATCTTGCTCTGGCGATTATGCATCACTGGACGAGAGTAAAAATCCTTGAAATCCCCTTTGTATGCGTAGTGACGCACAAAATGGGAATATTCTGATGCCATCCGCTGAAGCGGGTCACGCAGAAAGGTGACGGTGCTATTGATGCCAAAGAGTGATACGAATCGGCCAATATTGACGTGTCCGCCGACCATAGCGACGGTCTGTTGGCGACACTGTTCAGAAAAGCCCCAAAAGTCAGTCACATCCCCATAGAGAAAGTCTTTTACCAAGCCACTGGTGGCGCTGGAGGAACTGCCGTAGTCGTAAGTGATTCTCTCTGCGCCAAAATACCTTTCTGCCCCAAGTCGAAAACTTGTACCGGCTGTTTTTGGGATATGTACAAAAAACAAAGGTGTCATATTGGAACTCAATGCAAAAAGGCTCAGGAGCTGGAGGACAGTAGATTCTTTATATAAGACTCGTCCATTAGCTCATCATATGTACAGTTGGCTTTCATCCTGCGATTGAAGTTGTAAAGGCTTCTGTCAACGGGAGAAGCGTTGTCACTGTCACATACTTCCCTGCACAGTTTCTTGATGCGTGCAAGGAAATCCTTGTTTGGATCAAGGTTGATGGCATCACACAGCAGCTTGCCTTTCCTGTTGTTTTTCATCTTTTTACTGGAAAGGCTCTTGATCGTATTGGCCTTTTCCTCCCGGCTATACCCCAGGCGATTCAGTTCCAGAATGACAGCCTTTTCTACAGTGCTCAAGGAAACGTTCGAGCGCTTCATTCTTGCATTATTGTTGCGCATTTCTGGGTAACCAATGCACCTTAGGAAGTCGGAAAGTACATCCTTGTTTTCGACATCCTTTTCCAGGTTTCTGATGCAGAGACTTTCCTCTCCAAAGACAGTAGAGAGTTTCTCCAGGCACTTTCCATATTGCACCAGATGAGACAAAGGACCTGAGAGAGAGTCACGAACAAAGTCGTCAATATTTCCGGTGTAATCCCCAGGCACTATTCCATAAAGGTCTGTACGCAGACACTGTGCATATGCGCTTTCGATAAAGTCAAAGACATTCTTGAGGTATACGTACAGAGTCAATTTACGTCTGCTACGTATGGCAAAAGCCTGCAATGATTCAAGGAAGTCATCATTAAGCATATCAACAGAGATCTGTTCCGAAGATATAACAACTTGTCTATGCCCCTTTATTTCATTGATAAATGCATTGGCGACAGGTCCCTGAAACTTGTGTTTGACCAACTGGTGATGTGCACGGACATTGTTGGGTCT
Organism: Halomonas sp.; assembly: GCF_029263665.1. GTDB lineage: Bacteria > Pseudomonadota > Gammaproteobacteria > Pseudomonadales > Halomonadaceae > Halomonas. Next base: position 226,422 of record NZ_JAJUFQ010000007.1, on the reverse strand, counting down.
TCCTGCCTGAGGATAATAGAAACCATTTCGGTTGTTATTATCCTTGAAGAAGTCCTGAATGGAGGTGCTTCCTACCTTTGGCCAACCAATATGAACGTGGAGCTCTCCATCCGACATGTCTTTTCTTATTCTCTGGTAGTCTGCATATTTTCTGATGCGCGTATGGCTGCTCTTTCCCTTCGGAATGATGCCTTCTTTCTGCTGCTCGGTCCAGGAATTGGAGAAGCCCTTGACCCGGACATAGTCAAACAGGTTTCTGTTTGCTTTCTTGAAGCTTATGGGGCACGGAAAAAATTTTCCGGAGACATCCTTGAGTAGCTGGTTGATAACTCCAGGACCCGTACAATTGATGACGTCGTAGTTGAAGCTCGAGAGATAAAAATTCAGCTTTATCTTGGTAATGAGAGCTTCCAGGAATGGAGACCCCTTTGGTGCGCCTATGATAGAGTTTGTAAAGTGCGCATTCTGAGGATTGTCCTGATACTGCGAGAAGTCATCCCTTTTGAGCAGTATGATGTCTTCATCAAGATAGTCATCAAAGCTGTTTCTCATCTGCATCGACAGATCGACATAGATGCCACCGTAATGATGTACGAGTACCAAGCGAGCAATGTCGGCCCTTGATGCAGGAATCTGATTCAGGCAATACCACGAATATAGATTCTCTCCCCAGTTCTCCTTGATGACTTTCTTGGCCAACTCATCATCAGCCAGTATGTAGTCGTATTCGGGAAGATTGTGTCTGGTTGTTTCGGCTGCTTTCAGAATACGCTCAGGAGCATGATCAGGGTCATGGCAGAATTGAATGATACGCTTTGGAATGTTGGCCATCTTTACACCATCGTGGATTAACGATCAAGCCGCCCTTTGGGGAAAGAGTCTATATAGTGCATACCTGATGATAGCAAGGAAAAATAAAGGCTATCATGTGAAAACATGCCTGCTAGAGAGGAATATAACAGTGAATATCTCTAGGTTGTCATGGGAACTGTAAAATTATGTAAGATATGCGGTCTACACTGAATCTAAATGTCAGCCATCTCTTTAAAAGATAAGATTATAAATAAATGAGCAGAGATCTTTTCTATGAGGAAGAGGCTAGTGAAACTCTATGGTCGATCAGGAAGGGCAGTGAATGGCCATGACGGAACATGTTGCACAGGCCATGTCATGCTCCAGCACTCTTCCTTCCTGATGTGCCCGTGAACGGCTGTTCATTTCGCTAGCTTGAGCATGAGTTCCATTTGTATCGCCAGCATCTGCTTGATTTCCTCATTATCACCCAAGGGGGCTGCTTCAAGAGTCGATGGTTGTACTACGACATCATTGACTGATGCATCGGGAAGATAATTCTCAACGAGATACTTTCCATCGGAATCAAATCTGTTTTTTATTTTCTGAATGATCTCCCGAGAAATAAAGCCTTGGCTCTTCTTGAATGCCAAGGAATTCTTTCCGGCCATGTTCAGGATGTGCTCCTTGACCGACTCGTCATGTGCATTTTCAAAAAGATGCGGGGACCTGGAAAGAATGCTACATAGGTGAGGATTGAGACTTATATTGCTGCGTGATTCAGAGTCGTTTGTTTTTGAAAAGTCTACACCGATCCGTGTGTAAAAGTCTTCAAGGAGATTTCCACCATGCAGAAAGTTCGTTTCGAGCAGGATGACATCCAGGCTGTTGTCACCATAAATAGCGCTGAAGGTATCAGCGGCTATCTTGTAATTTGGGTTTCCTGCTCTGATGGCATTATCTACGAACTCATCGAACTGCTTTCCATTTTTGTAACCCCATTGCTGCCAGGCGGAAAGCAGGAAACTGTCGATGGGTTTGATGTAGTACAGAACCTGAATGTCTGAGAAATAAGAAGCAAGAAGCCTGTGAATACTTTCTCCAACTCGATTAGATAATCCATTTACAAGGTTTTCTGCTGAAATAAGAACTGTCTTGTTGTTTTTTTTTGCCCTATTGGAAATGCGTTTCAGCTTGGCTTCCAGTTCTGAGGTATCCCTCTCTTCCATCATTTTCCTGAAGAAAGGCCTGGGAGTTTCTCCATTAGGGTTAAATCCTTTGTCACCACGTATACGCATTTGTGGATCAGGGATGATAAACCCGTTTGATTCAAGAAGCTTTCTATTGACTATGATGGACTTTTGGATGCTGGTGGAACCACATTTGGCATGTCCTGGATGAAGTATAAGTCTCATAAAACACACCTATATACTTTATATGTAGTCTTCCAGAACAAAGTCAGGATGCAACGATTTTATCGGTTTGTATGTTGTTTTCTGGATCGTTGATGCATCAAAATCCAACATTTCGGCAAGCAGATGATTACCCTTCTGGTAATTTTCGTCAAAGGACTGTTGTTCATCTACCGAGAACAGAATGAACTTGTCTTCTTCTACAGGTACATTCTCGGATAGTTGAATCACCTGCTGACGGATACGGTTGAAGTCGGCATTATCATTTGCGGCCTTTCCTCTTTGTTGCAGAACGGCCAGGCATCGCGTTGGCAATGATGGGTTCACGATAGGATTGTCTTCTTTCTTGCCAAATACAACAGGCACATCAAAGGCCTCAAAGAAGCTATTGACCACTTGCTTGCTATAAGGAATGGCACGAACATTGTTCTGGCCAACCGCCTCTTGCCAATGCTTGATATTCTGATAGTAATTCAGCCAGGAAAGATTCCTTATGGCCAGTGTGAAGAGTGAAGCGGTGTATCGGATGTTGGAGTCTTTCACCAGCTGGTTGAACAGAGAAAGCAACAGTTCCGATTGTGGTCTTAACGTAAACAACACCTCGATTCTATTGAAGTTATCACTCGCAAACTTCCTGAATCTCGGGTTATCCATGTAGAAGGGAGATAGTTCGGAAGAGAGCAGTATGCTATCTGCCGGTGACTGGTCCATTTCCTGCTGAAGCTTGTCCAGAGCCTCTGCAGGAGACATGTCGCTCTGATATGCTCCGCTCCCTTTGAAGGACAGAGCAAATGGGTGATGAGAATGATCGGGCCATTGCAGAGACTGGGGGTAAAGGATGCCTTTATCGAGAAAGTCATCCTTCTGGGCTTGTATCTGCGACTGAATTGCTGATGTGCCGGTTTTGGACCAGCCAACATGCAAATATAGAGTATCTTTTTTCATTATTCACCGATGAAAGGGTTGCGTCCAACTTGACTGATCAGCTTGCCCCACTTGAGAATCTGCTCCTCATCCAGAGCATCTTCTCCCTTGAGTACATTGGGGAAGCCAAGTGCTTGCCACTTTTCCATGGGGTGCAGGATATGGAAGGTTACCAGGCCAATATCCCCCGGTCGTTGAGCATCAGCAACGACATTGTCGCCAATATGAAGGTGACGATCGATGCCTTCCTGTGCAAGGTCCTGCTTGACCATTGCCCACATGGAGCCATTGTCCTTGCGCTTTTGCTCTGTACTTGAAACCAGAAGCCTGTAGGGGACTGCAATACCGACTTTTCTCAGCATCAAGCCAACTTGTTCACGGGTGTAATAACTGTCGGATATCACCCATATCTTGTGGCCCATGCTTCCCAGGTGGTTGAACAGCTCAACCATCTCGTTCTTGGGAAGAATCATCTCCAGGTCGAGTTCGAACTCCTGCCGCATCAGGCTATCTGCTTCTTCAGCAGATATACCAAGCTTGAGACCGATTTCCTGATAGATATCGTCGATGACGACATCGCCCTGGAAATTTGCTCGCTTGCGTAGTTCAAACTCTGCCTGGTTGCGAAGTTTCACGAACTCTTTCGCACTGGAGACCATTCCTTGTTCGCACAGTTGCTTGCCCAGCTTCAACTTTGCGTAATCGGGAATGGTGTATTCACGCCTCACCAGTGTATCGAAAACATCAAAGCTGATGCACGCATGTGCCTGGATGGCTGGAAGGTGCTGATCAATGCTTCCCCGATAGCTCGACGTTGTATAGGACTTGTCGGTAGTGAACTGCCCTGTTGTCGGATAGTAGAAGAACTGCTTATATCCCTTCTCTTCCACCAGGCTACCCAGGACTCTCTCCAGGGCATGGAGCATGGAGCCATCGTTTGGCAGGGGTTCGGCGGGGAAGTCATCATATTCCCAACTCTCACCAACGACGCCTTCCAGAGCTTCCGGTCTTGCCCAGAACATCCCTCCTACCGGATAGCTGAGGAACTCGGGGACATGAGACAGGCCAAGGCGACGTTCCCACTCGCGAATGAAGGGGACGTTCATGGTCACATGGTTGACCCAGATAGGCATCATCCAGAAGGTCGTGGGGTAGTAAAGCCCCAGGCTTTTATCTTCAGCAAATGCATTAAGAACACCGGACACGATATTGGCATCGCGCAGTAGGTATTCCGTCAGGTAGTCTGCCCACTGGGTCTGCTCCTTGCCCGAGAAAAGCGACTTCTTCGAGTGAAGATGGCAGAAAAGATCATAGTTCTTCAGGAGCTCGGAATACTCGACCAGCATGGGGCCAAAGTTGCGGCCACGGTTGGGAACTATCCTGATTTCGATTCCGTTGACCTTCGGATGACCTCCCAGGATTTCCCTGGCTTTCTCGGTGAATTCTTCTTTCGCCAGAGTCAGGAGTATGTCGACCTGAGTGGGGAATGCATCCAGTGCCTGGGCAAAGCGATCAATAAAGTCGTCGTAAAAGATGTGCAGACATACTGCGATCTTGAGGTCTTTAGCTGCTTCGGAAACGATTCTTTCGGGTTCGAGGATTTCACGTGGTAACCAGCGGGTGATTGCCGGGCCATGCCTTCTTCCTTCGATCTTTCCATTCTTTATATAGTGATACAGAGGACTGATCTGATGATGAAATACATCGATGTTTTCTCGAAGATAAGTTTCACTATCAAATGCTGGAGAGGGGTTTACAGGAGCAAAGCGTGATTTCGTCAGGTAGTCCGAGAAGACAGCAAAATCATCTTCAAATCGAACATTATAAGTTTCTCTATACCACTGAGGATCAAAGAGGCCGGCTTCAATGCACTCTCTCATCGCGATTTCATGTTCATGCTCCTGCTTAAGCACGGCACCTTGCTCCTGTACAGGTAGATTTTCTACAACGTTATCTTGAGGGGGCTGCACAGGTGCATGTTCTGATACATGTTCTCGCTCCTGCGTATCTACAGACTGATTTTCTATAGTTTGGTTGTTGTTATAGGATTTGCTTTTTGCACTATATGCACTGCGCTGCCAAAGCTTGAGAAACTGAGATTTTGCTTTGATCATTCTTTCCATGTTGATCCTGAGCCTCCTTTAGAAGCCAAATATATGGAGAGGGTTGACCATCCCATTTCCTGATATATCGTCGTCGGCTGTAAATAGGTGCCAGGAAGCCTGGGGAAGTGCACCAGGGCGGGTCGAGAAGACTTCGAAGAGGTCTTCCACTTCTTCGGTGGTGTAGGTGATGTCCTTGGACATGGCTTCGACAACGGCATCGATGGCACCATCAAGCACCGCTTCCAGGTCCTGATAGAACCGTTGGCTTGATGCTTCCCTACCATGCGAGAAGATCAGCTTGCCATCATGCGTCTGTAGAATATCGACGACCTGCCCATGCGGTGCTGTCATCAGACATTCGAAGTAGAGGGAGCGCTCGAGCATGGTATAGCCCTGCTTCCACTCCACGCCCTCGCGGAAGACGCCTCTTACGGTAGCGGTATGACCGTCGATATCTGTCTGACCTGCTTTGGTTGCAACAAAGTAGAGGCCGTCCGTATCCCGGTTCAGGAGTTTGGTACAAAGCTTTTGAATCGTTCCCGCATATCCCAGGTCAAGCATCATGGGGGTCAGGTTCTGGTCATAAAGCCCTGAACGTGTGAAATATTCGTTCAGGGCTTCCCGGGTGTACTTGACCTGCTCATTGAGACGCTCTGCATGTGGCTCAAGCCACTCGCTTACCTTTTCTGCATCTTCTGGAAGCTCCAGGGTGAAACCCAGCAGTTCCGGCGGCAGGCAGGCGAAGACTTCATGCATCTGGAAGCCAAAGCGCTTCATCAACAGGTCCAGTACGCTGCCCGAGAAACCACTTTTCATTGCCAGCGGCCAGATGGAGGGTTCTCCAACCATGGCCCGGAAAAGCAGGGTACGCGATACCTTCAGATAGATGGGGGAGTGCTCGAAACGAACCAGCCCTTCACTTTCCAGGCGTGTCAGAAGCCTATGGATCAACCATCCTTCACGTGCCAGGCAGACAGGCAGACGTCCGGAGGAGTTATCGCGTACGGCGCGAGCGTACATGGTAAGAGCCGGGCCCATGAAGGCAGCCCCGAACTCACGTAATGCGGTATATGTTTCTTTCATCGACAGACCCTATTGGATAGTTGAGCTACGACGTGTAGCCATAGGGAAAACTCTGCATAAATGCCTGCATGTATGAATCACTTGGCATAGCCGCCATGAGTGGCGGCGACTTCTCGGGCTATCCGAAAGATGTGCCGGTTCGCTTCTAGCGAATCAGTAGGGCGAGGGATGGAGCGTCAGCCCACACCTATGTCTCATGAGGTGTGGGGGCTGGGCTCCTTGTGCCTTGCGACCCGCAGGGTGCGGGAAGTGAAGTGTTCGTCGGGAACGAACATGGTGATCATACTGCTCGGCTGATTTACTCAGCGTTTCCTTAACTGAACTTCTTTGAATTCTCGAAAGAATCCCCTTGGGCGTCTTTATCGGAAACTTGGGGAGCCTGACCTTCCACCAGCGGCCACTCGATGGCCAGGCTCGGGTCATCCCAGCGCAGGCTGTACTCATCGCCGGGGGCATAATAGTCGGTACACTTGTACTGGAACTCGGCACCATCCGGGCTGGTGACGTAGAAACCATGGGCAAAACCCGGCGGAACCCAGAGCATCTGCTTGTTTTCTTCACTGAGCAGCGCACCTACCCACTGGCCAAAGGTCGGGCTGCCTTTGCGCATGTCCACGGCAACATCGAAGACTTCGCCGCGAGTGACCCGAACCAGCTTGCCCTGTGGTTGCTGCAACTGATAATGCAGGCCGCGCAGGATACCTTGAGCAGACTTGCTGTGGTTGTCCTGAACGAACTGGTATTTGCCGCAATGTTGCTCGAATTCGCTCTGGCGAAAGGTTTCCAGGAAGAAACCGCGTTCATCACCAAAGACCTTGGGTGTCAGCAGTACCACTTCGGGAATGGCAAGGGGTTGATATTCCATGGTTCGCCTGTGTGTGGATCAAGAGAAAAGGGTTAAAGGCTGTTATCCAGCAATGTCTGGGCGTCAGCAATCAGAACGTCGAGATGCGCCTCGCCTTTGAAGCTTTCGGCATAGAGTTTGTAGAGTGCTTCCGTGCCGCTGGGCCGTGCAGCAAACCAGCCGTTGGCAGTGGTGACTTTGATGCCACCAATAGAGGCACCATTCCCGGGAGCTTCGGTGAGAATGGTCTCGATGGGGTCGCCCGCCAAAGTGGGCGTGTTGATGCTGGATGCATTCAGCGACTTGAAGGCGGCCTTTTGCTCGATATCGCAGGGGGTATCGATCCGTCGGTAGACCGGGGCCCCATGGGCTGCGGTCAGGGCTGCATAGCGCTGACTCGGTATCTCGCCGGTCACTGCCGTGATTTCCGCGGCCAGAAGGCACAGCGCGATGCCGTCCTTGTCTGTGGACCAGGCACTTCCCGTATGGGTCAACAGACTGGCGCCGGCGCTCTCTTCTCCGCCGAAGGCCAGCCAGCCTTGATGCAGGCCTTCCACAAACCACTTGAAGCCGACCGGGACTTCATGGAGAGGGCGGTCATGAGCTGCGACCACGCGGTCGATCATTGACGAGGACACCAGTGTCTTGCCGACCTTGAGATCGGCAGACCATTGAGGCCGGTGGGTCAGCAGGTAATCGATAGCGACGGCCAGATAGTGATTGGGGTTCATCAGGCCGGCGGCATCGACGATGCCATGGCGATCGGCGTCGGGATCGTTGCCAAAGGCGAGGTCGAAACGGTCCTTGATGGCCAGAAGGTTGGCCATGGCTGCAGGACTGGAACAGTCCATGCGGATCTTGCCGTCGTGATCCGGCGGCATGAAGCTGAAGCTGGAATCGACCTGGGTGTTGACCACTTCAAGCTGCAGGTCATAGCGCTTGGCGATGGCTTGCCAGATCGGCAATGCCGTCCCGCCCATGGGGTCTGCGCCCAGACGCAGGTTGCTCGCGCGAATGGCTGCCATATCGATGACATCCCCCAGGGTGGCAACATAATCACCAATCAGATCCTGGCTGCGAGCCTTGTCCAGGGCGCTGGCCTGGTCCTGGCGCTGGATGCCCTTGCCGCCGTCCGCCAGATACTGATTGGCGCGTTGTTCAATCCAGCTGGTGATGTCACCTTCTGCCGGGCCGCCGTGGGTCGGGTTGTACTTGATACCACCATCCTGCGGTGGGTTGTGCGAGGGCGTGATGATCAACCCATCGGCCAGCGACTCTGTACGTTCCGCATTGTGGCGCAGAATGGCATGGCTGATGACAGGGGTAGCCAGTACCTCATCGTTCTCGGCAATGACAGTATCGACCTGGTTAGCTGCCAGCACCTGCAGAGTGGTTTCCCAGGCTGGGCGTGACAGTGCATGGGTATCGCGGCCAAGGAAAAGTGGCCCGTCGATGCCAGCCTGGCGGCGATAGTCGGCCACTGCCTGGGCGATGGCAGCGATATGAGCGTCGTTGAAAGATCCGCTCAGTGCCGTGCCACGATGTCCCGAGGTACCGAAACTGACTTTCTGGGCAGGATCGGTAATGTCAGGCGTTATGTCGTGATATGCCGCCAGCAGGGCGTCAATGGAGTTATCACTCATCGTCATCTGGTCTCAAGAAGTGAGTGTCGATATCAGGAAAGCGGTGCTGGGGTCGTTGCCCCGGTCGCTGGCATCCTGTGCTTCAGTCAGTGTTTGATAGATGCCTTGCGCTAATAGCTTACCTAACTCCACGCCGGGCTGGTCAAAGGGATTGAGTCCCCACAGAACTGACTGTACGAACACCTTGTGTTCGTACATGGCCAGCAATGCGCCGAGGTTCCAGGGCGTGAGTTCTTCAATCAACAGCAGGGTATTGGGCTGGTTGCCTCGATAGCCGCGTGCCATGTGGTCTTTCAGGGCACCGGGAATGGCATCGTCGCCCAATGCCATCAGGCGTGCCTGAGCCAGGCAGTTGGCCAGGGTCAGGCGCTGCTGCGCCTGCAGGGATTCCTGGAGTGCAGGTGCTGCCTGGGCATGGCGGCGACGTACCGCCAGGAAATCGGCACTGACGGTGTGGGTTCCCTGGTGCAGCAATTGATAGAAGGCATGTTGGCCGTTGGGGCCCACGTCTCCCCACAGGATGGGGCAGGTAGCATGACCGACACCTTCACCATCGAGCCCAACACTCTTGCCGTTGGATTCCATTTCCAACTGTTGAAGGAAGTCAGGCAGGCTGGCCAGGCGACCATCATAAGGAAGCACTGCATGGGTGGGAATGCCGAGAAACTGCGTATTCCAGGCACCTACCAACGCGAGCAAGGCAGGCAGGTTCTCCGTGGTAGGGGTATCCAGGAAATGGCGGTCCATGGCGTGGGCACCTGCCAGCAACTCTTCGAAGGCGGGCATGCCAATGCGGATGGCCAGGCTGATGCCAATGGGTGACCACAGCGAGAAACGTCCACCGACACCTTCGGCGAATGCCAGTTGATGATCTTCCGGAATACCGAATTCGGTCATCTTCCGGGGCTTGGCAGAAACGCCGATCATCTGCTGCTCACACACTTGCTGGCGGCTCACACCGAGTGAACTTTCCAGCCAGGTGAGTGCGGTATTCAAGTTGAACTGAGTATCTGCCGTGGTGAATGACTTGGATGCCAGAACCAGCAAGGTCGATGCCGGGTCGAGGTGCTGCATCAATGGAATCAGCTGAGAGGCATCCATGGTGGACACAAAGTGGACGGCCACGTCGCCCCCCGGATGCGTTTCCTGCAAGGCTTCGCTGATCAGGCGAGGACCAAGGTCGGATCCCCCGACTCCGATATGAATGACGTCAGTAATACGTTGGCCAGTGACACCATGCCAGGCACCCCGACGTACCTTCTTCACCAGAGTGGCCATTCTCTCGCGCTGTTGCTGGGCAAAGGCGACTTCGTCCTCGCTGCCCTGCGGGGCGGGACGATCCTGTGGCCAGCGCAATGAAACATGCAGGGCAGGACGCTTTTCGGACGGGTTGACGATGGCGGCAGAGAACAGCCTGCTGCGTTGTTGAGCCAGGCCTCGGGCATCGGCCCAGTCGGCCAGCAATGCCAGTGTCTGTGGCTGCCAGCGTTGCTTGGATAGATCCATGACCCAGGAGCCAAAACGGAAGACCAGGTCCTGAGTGCGTTGACTGGCTGAGTTGCCATCCAGCAGATCTGCCAAGTCGACTTCTCGCAGCTGTGAAGCATGCTGTGTCAGTTGCTTCTGGATATAGGTGGCTTGGCCCCTGAATGCTGCCAACGACTCCATGTCTCACTCCTTGATCAGCTGTACTGATCGGCTTTCCTGTTACGGCTTACCGTCACGGGCGATGATTATGCCTGCGCCCGGCGCTGCTGTTTGATCAGACGTTTCAGATATTTGCCGTAACCGGTCTTCTTCAAGGTGTTGGCCTGCTCGAGCAGGAAGTCATCGCTGATCCATCCTTGGCTCCAGGCGATTTCTTCGAGGCAGGCGATTTTCATGCCCTGGCGGTGTTCGATGGTCTGAACGTATTGAGCAGCTTCCAGCAGGCTGTCGTGGGTGCCCGTATCGAGCCAGGCAAAGCCTCGGCCCAGGCGTTCGACCTCCAGATCGCCACGTTCGAGATAGGCATTGTTGATGCTGGTGATTTCCAATTCGCCTCGTTCGGAGGGCTTCACGGCCTTGGCGATTTCGACAACGTCGTTATCGTAGAAATACAGCCCGGTTACCGCATGGGAGGAACGAGGGTTATCGGGTTTTTCCTCGATGGACAGTGCCTTGCCATCCTCGTTGAACTCGACCACACCAAAACGCTCGGGATCTTTCACCAGATAGCCGAAGACCTTTGCTCCCTTGGTCTGCTGGGAAGCGCGCTTGAGCTGTTCCGAGAAGTGCTGACCATGGAAGATGTTGTCACCCAGCACCAGGCACACGGGGTCGTCACCGATGAACTCTTCACCAATGATGAAAGCCTGGGCCAGGCCATCCGGGCTCGGTTGCTCCGCGTATTGCAAGCGGATGCCAAACTGCTCGCCGTTACCCAGCAGATTCTTGTACTGCGGCAGGTCATCGGGTGTCGAGATGATCAGAACATCGCGAATGCCCGCCAGCATGAGCACGGACAGCGGATAATAGATCATCGGCTTGTCATAGACTGGCAGCAGTTGCTTGGAGACGCCGAGGGTGATGGGATGCAGGCGCGTGCCGGAGCCACCGGCAAGAATGATGCCTTTGCGGTTCATGGGAGGATACTCTCGTTGTTTGCTGCAGGGGACTTGGCTAGGTCTCGTACGAAAAGTGCCTTTCGGTAACTTTTCGTACAGGACCTAGGGGAAGCTGGGCAGAAACACCCTGGCTGAATTGTGATAGAGCCTTCAGCTGATGTTATGAATCGAGCCTTCAGCTGATGTTATGAATCGAGCCTTCAGCCGATGTTATGAACCAAGCCTTCAGCCGGTGTCATGCATGAAGACTTCAGTTGGTGTTATGAACCAGGCCTTCAACGGGTGCCACAAGCCAGGACCAGGCTTCAACCGAAGCGATGGCCTGGTCCCTGAAGGCCTTCAGCCAAGGTGTTCCGTAAGGGTCAAGGTCAGCTGTTCGCGCCAGTCGGGCAGTTGGATATTGAAGGTCTGCTCGATCCTGGACAGGTTGAGGCGCGAGTTCAGGGGACGTGTCGCCGGTGTCGGATAGTTCGAGGTCGGAATGGACGCCACGCGCTCATTGCTGATGGCAAGCTCGACGCCCTGTGCCTGGGCTTGCTCGAAGATCTCGCAAGCGAAACCATGCCAGCTGGTTTCCCCGCGAGGGGCCAGGTGATAAAGCCCCGTCACTCTGCGGTCATGCTGGAAGCGCTGAACCGCCAGGGCAGTCACCTCGGCAATCAGGCGTGCTGGCGTGGGAGCTCCGATCTGATCACCGACAATGGAGAGTTGTTCCTTGTCCTTGCCCAGGCGCAGCATGGTCTTCATGAAGTTATGCCCGCGGGCACTGTACACCCAACTGGTACGGAAGATCAGGTGATCACAGCCGCTGGCCAGAACCGCGGCGTCACCGGCATGCTTGCTCTGCCCGTAGACGGACAATGGGTCTGTGACATCGCCTTCCTGCCAGGCAGTTTCACCGTTTCCGGGGTATACATAGTCACTGGAGTAGTGGACCAGCAACAGCCCGTTTTTGGCACAGTAACGGGCCAGTGTCTCGGGGAGAGTCGCGTTGAGCGCGGTGGCCAGCTCGACTTCTTCTTCAGCCTTGTCCACTGCGGTATATGCTGCAGCGTTGACGATCAACTCAGGCTTGTGCTCATCCAGGTACCGAACGACAGCATCCTGCTTGCTGAGATCCAGTTCATTGCGGGTCGGCGCCAGGCATTCGCCCAGGGTGCTGAGGTAGCGACGGACCTCATGACCTACCTGGCCATTGACGCCAAGAAGCAACCATTTCATATCTCCCTCCTTGGTTCCTGCAACGGTGTTATCCTGCAGCGGTTTTATGATGATGCGTTGTGCAATTTGCCGATCAGTCGTCTGAAGGTCTTTCAGAGAACCAAGCAAGAAACATCACAGGCCCTGGCCAGTGCCAAGCCTTTCTCCCTGGTAGCTACCGTCGAGCACGCGACGCCACCATGTTTCATTGTTCAAGTACCACTCCACGGTTTTCCGCAGGCCGGTCTCGAAGGTTTCCTCCGGGGTCCAGCCCAGCTCTCGCTGTATCTTGCTGGCATCAATGGCATAGCGTACATCATGACCAGGACGGTCTTGTACGTAGGTGATCAGATCAGCGTAATTCTCTACCCCCTGGGGTTTGCTGGGTGCCAGCTCTTCAAGCAGAGCGCAGAGGGTATGGACGACTTCAATGTTCTGCTTCTCGTTGTGGCCGCCAATATTGTAGGTCTCGCCAGTGGCTCCCTCAGTGGCGACCTTGATCAGCGCCCGGGCGTGGTCTTCCACATACAGCCAGTCGCGTACCTGCTTGCCATCGCCGTATACCGGAAGTGACTTTCCAGACAAGGCATTGAGAATCATCAAGGGAATCAGTTTTTCAGGGAAATGATAGGGGCCGTAGTTGTTGGAACAATTGGTGACCACTACCGGCAGGCCGTAGGTACGTCCCCAGGCGCGAACCAGGTGGTCCGAACTGGCCTTGCTGGCAGAGTAGGGGGAGCTTGGGGCGTAAGGGGTGGTTTCAGTGAAAAGATCTTCTGGACCTTCCAGGTCACCATAGACTTCATCGGTAGAGATATGGTGGAAGCGGAACCCTTTGGCCTTGTCACTATCGGTTTCCTTCAGCTTGCCCCAATAACCGCGTGCGGCTTCGAGCAACTGGTAGGTCCCGATGATGTTGGTCTCGATGAAAGCGGCAGGGCCGTCGATGGAGCGGTCAACGTGGCTTTCTGCTGCCAGGTGCATCACTACATCGGGCTGGAACTCGCTGAACAACTGCTGAAGACGTTCGCCATCGCAGATGTCGGCCTGGACGAAGTGGTAATTTGGGTTGCCTTCCACTGCTTCGAGAGACTCTGGGTTGCCGGCATAGGTCAACGTATCGATATTGACGACGCGCACATTCTCGCGTCCAACCAGCTCGCGTACGACGGCAGAGCCGATAAAGCCGGCACCTCCGGTCACAAAAAACGTAGTAGAAGTCACGATCACTCCCTGTGTGATGTCATCAAACGGTTAGCAATGAAAGGTTTCGTTACCGAATCCAGGTAGCCGCTTCAATCCCTGTGGTCACGGACGATCAGGACGAGCATGTTGGCAATGAAGGCGAGGAATATCACCACGATGGCAAATACGCTGGCGTTATACACTCGTCTCGGGCTGGTGGAATACTCCGGGTAGAGCGGGCTTTGCAGCACGCTGACCTGCTTCAGCTTGCGGGCTGCCTCGATGCGGGTTCCTTCCAGGGCCGCAATGGCGCTGGAATAGGTTTCCTGGGCAAATTTGGCTTTCAGCTCAAGGGTCTGATATTCCGATGCGGTACGGTTGAGGGCGTCCCCGGTGGCCTGGGCCAGGCGGCTTCTTTCCTGCTCGATCTGAGCGCGTACTGCGGCGATTTCGCTGTTCACCTTGACGACATCGGCAGAACGGTCGCTTGAATAGCTGGACAAGGCAGAGCGGCGTGCCTGCAGTGAGGCCAGCTGTCCTTCCAGGGTCGCTACGACTTGGCTGAGGCTCTCCACGGTACCCGTTGGCGAGACCAGGCCATGTTCATTCTGATAGGCAAGCAGCTCATCGCGTGTTTCATCCAATCGATCGCTGAGCCGATCGACCTGAACCTCAAGGAACTTCACTTGCTCTTCGGCAAGGCGCTGGCCCATTTCGTTCATGTGCTGCTCACCGGCTTTCAGCAGCAGCTGGGTCATCTTGTGGGCGAACTCTGGTGTATAGGCCTGGACTTCGATATCCAGTACGCCGGAATATTCGTCCATCTCTACAGTGACCCGCTTGAGGTAGTACTTGTGCAAATCCTCGATGGGAGCGTCCTTGTTCCACAGTGTGGAAAAGATGTCCCCGTGCTCGGAGTAATGCTTGCGAAAGTCCAGTTGCTCCTGTACCTGCTTGAGCATGTCGGTCGAGAGCAGGTACTCACGCAGGAGCAGCAGGTCACTATCCTGCTGGGATCCGGTCAGCAGGCTCGAGAATGTCAGTTCTGGGGCCGCAATTTGTGGTGTATCAAGCACCACGGAAGCGTTTGATACATAACGGTCGTCAGCCCACACCAGCCAATAGAAGCTCACCACAAAGATGGCCAGGGCAGCGGCTGCCCAGTGGGGGTAACGTTTCGCCAATGACATCGCTGTTGGTGCAGTTGGATCGGCTGACGTAGTCGGCATTATTCGGTCGTCTCTTTCTTCTGTCGATTCTGGATAGCCACGATCACTGCGTGCCATTTCTCTCTGGTCTCCCGGAAGGCATTGCCATAGGCCTTGCGTTCATCGGGAGGAATGCTGGGTATCTGGGCGGCTTCCATTTCCTGTTTGGCCTTGTCAAAGGCGGCTCGACGTTCCTTGCGCAGCGTATGGAGCTGTTGCAGGGTGAGCGAGGAAAGGTCTTCGGGCGGCTTTGCCTTCTTCTCCTTGTCCTGAGGAGAGTCGGTATCAGCGTGATAGGCGCTGATGGCGTCGCCTATGTCGTCAAACCACTCGGCCTGGCCGTCCTTGAGATAGATGCCTGACTGGCACAGTTCCTTCAGGATGTCTTCGCTGTGGGAGACCATGATCAGGCTGGCTTGGCCGACCTTGTCCTTGAACGCCTTGGTGGCCTTGGCCTTGAACGAGCGATCGCCAACAGCGGTGGCTTCATCGGACAGGTAGACATCGAAGTCGAAGGCAAGCGAAAGACCAAAGTTGAGGCGAGCCCGCATGCCCGATGAATAGGTCCTGATGGGCTCATCGAAGGCTGGGCCCAACTCGGAGAAGGTTTCGACCTTGTCAATGATCGCCTGGACATCCTGGCGCCCGCCATGCACGCGGGCAACGAACTTGACGTTCTGGCGACCCGTCATCGACCCTTGGAAGCCTCCACTCAGCCCGATCGGCCAGGATACTCGGGCATGACGAGTGATCTTGCCCCTTTCCGGGTTATCCATGCCGGCAATCAGACGCAACAGCGTGGATTTACCCGCTCCGTTACGACCGACCAGGCCGACGCTGATCCCTTCCGGGATGATCAGGTTGATATCCCGGAGCACCCAGTCACTGCCGTGATGATTGTGGTAGCGCTTGTAGAGGTGGCTGATTTCGATCATTGGGCTTTCAAGCGGTCACGGAAGCGCACATGCAGGATAAAGCCCAGGGCTATGGTGGAAAGTGTGCACAGCCAGAAGTAGGTCATGCTGGTGCCATGTACCACATGGTAGCCATTGAAGAAGGCGTGACGCAGATTCTCGACCCCATGGACGATAGGGTTGAGCATCAGATAGTCGAGCATCCAGTGAGGGAGCTGGTTCAGCGGAAAAATCACCCCTGAAAGAATGAACAACGGCAGATTGATCATTCTCACCACCATGCTGATCTCTGTGATCAGCGTTCCCAGCACGGACACTATCAGGCCAAGCCCCAGCCCTAGCGACCACATCGACAGCCAGCCTGCCATGGCAGCCAGTGCATCGTCGGGAAACAGGTCCACGTCGAGCATCGACGCACCGAGAATGAACAGCATGAAGACGAAGGTGCGCAGCATGCCTTCAAGGAAATTGCGTACCAGAACAGGATCGACAGGCTGTACCTGGCGGTAGGCAAACAACGCCTGGTTGGACTTGATCGCCCCCAGCGCTCGCATCATGCCTTCGCGGATGAGAAAGAACCCCATCAAGCCGACGACCATCCATGGGATGAATTCCGCGCCGACAACCATGCAGTCACTTTTGATGAAGCTGCGGATGGACACCATGATCACGGTGAAGGCCAAGGGTTCGGCGATCATCCAGAACCAGCCCATGCGATCTGCCATGGTGCGCGAAATGGCTTCACGCATGAACATGGCGTACCAGACACTGAAGGTAACGGACCAGGCAGAGCGCGTATCCGCACTGCTGCCTGGAATGGAACGTGGCTCAGGCATCAGATATCCAGAGCGACCTTGGTGGCCACTGCGATTTGATACAGAATCTGAGTAATGCTGGTAGCCAGCTGGAGGTTCTTGGTCGGTACCTCGGGCATGACCAGAATCTCGTCGCCTGGGCGCAGGGTAATGTCTTCGACATTACGCACAGCGCCATTCTGGCGCACTACCAGGATGTTGTCGTCGTCGCCGCGTTGGGTCAGACCGCCAGCACTGTTGATATAGTCCCAGACATCCTGTCCCTGTTGATAGACCGTGGCCTGGGGCACCACGACCTCACCACTGATCAGGATGGAGTCTGTGATTTCAGGCAAGGTGATGACGTCACCGTCTTGCAGACGAATGTCGCTGATACCATCCTGATGAGCGACGACAAGTCGACCGCTCGGCTCGAGATTACGGGCTCGCTCGACGAACCTCTGGATCAGCTCAGCCTCTCTAACACGGATCTCAGCTTCTTCATTGGTCTGAGAGGAAGCTCCCAGATAGGTTGTTTCCAGGCGACGCAGACTTTCCTTCAGAGCCTCTGCCTGCTGAGCCGCTACACTCTCGCGCTTGATCGAGACACTTTCCACGGCCGTCATGTCTGCGGGTACAGAGATAGCATCCAGGAACTCGCCAAGTCGAGCATCGCGTGGCAGGGCGTAACGTGAAGGGCCGAAGTAGCTGCCTTCCAACGTGACGACAATGCTCTCTGCACGTTGG
Organism: Halomonas sp.; assembly: GCF_029263665.1. Lineage (GTDB taxonomy): Bacteria > Pseudomonadota > Gammaproteobacteria > Pseudomonadales > Halomonadaceae > Halomonas. The sequence continues at coordinate 208,965 of NZ_JAJUFQ010000007.1, read as the reverse complement.
TCTGCGCTGTACAGCACTTCGTCGCCACTCTGCACGTTGACGGAGCTGAACTCACTCAATGGCATATAGGTGGCAACCGGTCCGGTTGGACGATCTCCACGTAGCAGTACGTGAGAGACACCGCTCTTCAAACGCGCCAGTTGAGTGACTTCGGCACCGGACAGCTGATTGCCCAGCAACTCGTAACGATACTCTCGATTGACATCACCGGTGACCGCAATGGCGGGCCCGCGTTCTTCGACGACGATGGTATCTCCGTCACGGAACTGGAACTGCGGGAGCTGTCCTGTCAGCAGGAAGTCATAGAGGTCGATGCGGCCAACTTCGCTACCGCCTCTTATGACGCGGATATTGCGATAGCTGCCCAGGTCGTTGTCGACTCCCCCTGCCTGGTCAAGGAAATACAGCGCCGAGTCGGAAGGGGTACCGGAGTAACGGCCGGGGCTCTCTACATAACCGGTCACGAATATGCCAACCGGCTGTACGCCCTGCAGGTTGGTATATACCTCTACATTATCCGGGTAGACATTCTGGATCGCCTGGCGTACCCGGGCATCGAGTTCGCCAGGCGTTATTCCTTGCACGGCCAGGGGGCCGATCGATGGGATAAAGATATTGCCCTGTGCATCCACCGGCATTACGCGGTCGAGTTCCACGGCTCCCCAGATCTGTACCGTCACCTGATCGCCTGGTTTGATGCGATAAGTGCTGTTCATGCCTTCGGACATGGTGCTTCGGAAACCACCTTCGAAGAGGTTGGAGCCGAAGGGCATCATGGACTCGATATCGGCCTTGGGCTTTTCGCCGACGGGGCCATAGTTGTCGCTTGTCCAGTCGGCACGCGGCGTAGCATCGACCTGCTGTTCTGCCGAAGTCGGCTGAGCCTGTTCGGATTGAGGCAGGATTTCATCTGATGTCGTGATGCTCTGGGCCATTGCCGTTGAGGCAAGCACCCCACAGGTATAAATCGCAGCAAGCGAAGTGGTTCGAAGCGTGCGGTGCAAATTCCTGATCATTCTCATCGTACGCTCTCCGCCCCATTCAACATTGCCGTGACACGACGGTGAGATACCCAGCCTGTCGGCGTTTCACAGGCGACGATGGGCTGGCGTTCACCAGTGTTCATACCTACGACATTAAGGTGGCGGCAGGTACGACCGCTGGCCGAGTGATAAGACTGTTCTGCCTGGACCTCGACATTGGCCCCCCATGGGCTGGATGACAGGTTGAGTACCTCATGGGCAGAGGAGCCGGAAAGGAAGTTGCTGAGCGCTTCATCCAGAGGGCGGCCCTGCTGTCCTCCAACAATGATGGAACCAGATGGGTTTTGTTGACCGGGGAATGCACAGCCGCCGAGCAGCAAAGCCAGGAGTCCGGCCCATGCGAGTCGACTAATTTGATCAGACTTGTGGTATGGCATGAATCTTCCTGAGTGAACCGACTGAAGCAGGCCCAGGCATCATGCTGCCAGCTTGATGAACGAGCTGCCAGCTTAAAGTGCTAGAGGGAAGCGCTCGAAGGATAAGGGAAGCTGCGCCGGTTTCCTCCGAGCACGCTACCGCCCTGGGATTGACTCCGGGAACTTCCCTTTCCCTTGAATTGCCGTGTCCGTGGCATGTTCGTGTTCTGCACTCCCGAAGAGTAGGCAGAGTGGTTGGCCACGTAGTCTATGAGCTGTGGATATGTCTTTCTAGATATAAAGGCAAAAAAAACGAATGAAAATAGTCGCATTTAAGAGACACTCTGCGACTATATCGTGGAGTAGGCCTTAAACACTATTAGAAAGAGTCACAGGACATATCCCGGGCATAGGGTGACTGCAAAATATTACAATTATGTAACGGTGGGAGTATGGGGGTGGTCGATCAATATGATGGTGCCATCATGGTGCAGTATTTAACAGCCATAAAATGACATGTCGCATAAAAAACCTTGATAATCAACGTGTTGCAATGTTTGTTTGTGTTGCTTTTTTGTTTATGTAAGTAAGTAGATGAATCTGTGTATTGTTTTTCTATAACCATTGGTTGGCGCGATGCAGAGTAAGGGAAATATTTTTACGATGCAAGAATAATTGTTTGTGAAGAGACTTTCTTATTTCGCTTTACTTATCTTTCGACCAAGACTTTAAATTGGTTTCTTTGATGGGGATGGCCTTATGGCATAGTAGACTATCGTGGATGCCACAGCCTCTTGTAATTTCATATAATGGATGGTTTTTATAATATTTATATTATTTTTATGTAATATTTTTAGTATATTTGATGAAAATCTATTTATAAATGGATGTATATACTTTATGTATATGCATGGCAACAGTCTATACTGCTATATTTTCAATAAAATCAATGTGTTGTGTTTTTTCATTGATCGATATTCGTTGTACCTTTCGGCAAGGAAGGAAGGAAGGGCATGGGGCAGAGCTAAATCATATAAAATGATATGCTTTTATGATTATTCGATATGTGGACTGATGTCTAGTAGAAGGCATGCGGGTGCGGGAAGGAGAGGAAGGGAGCTCTGCTGCTGGGAGGGAGGTTAGACCTAAGGATAATAAGAATCTATATCAGCAGAGATAGGATGTGTCCGAAAAACAAGACCGACATGAAGCATGATAAGCCTGTGGGTAGGCGTTGTGATTATTCCTGTCAAATGGACTTTTTGTGACGTTTCTCGCCCCCGGCTGGCCTGAATCGGCGGCTTGCTTGTGTGCAGACGCTTACATAACGTCATATTCCGAATGAGCCACTATAGGGCGTCATGGTCATATATGGTGCAGTGAGCCACCTATTCGAGCCACAAGTGGTATGAGATCACCCCTCTGTTTGAGAAATGATGATAATTATCTGTATTAAAAGATTTTTTAAGCAAGAGGCAGGCCATTGTCGACATGGGACGATACCCTGGAGCTGTACAGAGCAAGGGTGTCTCCACAAGGTTACCCTGCTGCCTGCGGGCCATTGTTTCCAGATATTACCGACAGGCTACTCGTGAATGAGGAGAGATGGTCATCAGGTTGTGGTCGCAAAATGCACCCAAGTAAACTTAGATTCCGTCGAGTCAACGGTTTTTTGACGCCCGTCCGCATGTAAATCCATAGGCGTACGAAGCATTGTGCCTGTCATCCGACACTCGCCAAGATAGCCAGCTTCTTTCTACATCCCTTTGCCCTTTGATAACCCGCTCCTCTGTCGTGCCAAGTCGCATCACGATCGCCACTACGTACCCTAGGGGATGAATCCTCCGACCTTCTATAACTGTCTGACGTCATGGTGCGTGTAAATTCTGTGCATAAAAATTGACACAGATCATTATGCTGATTCGGTAGCGTGCTCATACTTCGTCGTACATCTGTACGAGGTATGTCGAATTAGCCAGTTGAGGGACTCATCTGACTCAGCAATGACTGGTTGGCTCAGGGAAGGGGGTACTGCAACTTGCCTGGAAGTTCACGGCGTTTTTCGTTGCAGACACCTGAGCTGTGCTGTTCAAAAGCCACCCATGGATGTGTGGTTCGTTTATTTCTGTATGCGCTCGCAGATATCGTGCTCGGGCTTTACAAGGGGCATCCTTTTGCATTTATTGGGCTTAGGGTAAATGTTTAACCGAGATTAAGCAAAAGCACCTTTACATGTTATTAACCGAGTCTGAGCGAAACGAATGATTATGCCTTAAAGGGTCCATGTTGATGAAGGGAGTTATTGAAAATTAAAGGTTGATTTGCAGAAATAAAACTTAATGGAAGCGTTTGTTAGATCTCCCAAGGGACTCTCTAAAAAGGAATGTTCTGTATGTGGCGGAATTATATAATTTACTTATCATTGAGAATGATTCATGAGAAGCATGAAGAAGATAAGAAATAATACTTGTTTCCGAAGGGGAGAAAATAAAGCGACTGCCATTATTGTGGATGATCACCCTGTTGTTCGTTTCATAGCTAAACATGTATTGACAGAGGCCGGTGTAGACGTCGTTTCAGAAGCTGACAATGGAGAAGATGCCCTTCGGCTTGTTGAAAGCTTTCAGCCAGATATGGTGATCCTTGATCTCAAACTACCTGATATGGATGGCTTGGCAGCCATCATACAGTTACGCGAGAAGGGTAACCCTCCTGAAGTTCTGATAATGACAGCCCAGCCTATTGATACTTATGCCAAACGCTGCTGGGAAGCAGGAGCTTCTGGATTTGTCAGTAAAGAGCAAGATACAGCGGTTTTTGCAGAAGGCGTTAAAGCGATCCTGAAAGGCTATACCTTTTTTCCCCAGAGTGTGGGAAAGGTCTGGGGCTCTGCCAATGATACAGGGGAAGCTCTGGGTAAACTATCCAGCCGGGAAAGAGTCGTCATGAACTATATTATCCAGGGGGTAAAAAACAAGGATATCGCTGAGCTGCTATCGCTTAGCCCCAAGAGTATCAGCACGTACAAGACCAGGATATTCAAGAAACTCCACGTTCATAATGTGGTGGAATTGGCTGATGCGGCCAGGAGATATGGCCTTCTAGACGGTGAAAGCTAAGAGGCATCACCCGCTTATTCATCAATATGGGCGAAGTCTTGTGTAGTAGCGCTCATCTTTGAATTCGCATTATGCATCATCACTGATGAGGTGTTTTTTCCTATTCGCATAGGAATTTTCTTATCCAGTGTAGGAATTTTCCCAATCTAATGTGAGGTACCTCATTCGGGGTAAAAAATTGACATGGCTCAATGTTGTACCTAAGAGGCATGGTTAGACTTCGCTCGCCAGTCCTAATTGATCTATCTGAAATGATTGGTTATCAGCTCAGTGTACTGACTGGTGCAGCATGCTTTTAGCGTGCCTGAATGACTAATGATTTTATCATTGTGCCATGTAAATGGCTTATTCATAAGGCTGAATGAATTAACAAAGTCTTATGGTGCTCACTATTTATTCGCAATCCTGAAGGGTAATGAAAATGAAGAAGTTCGTCGTAAGCACACTGGCAGGGGTAACTCTTGCTGCGGCAACGGGCGCAATGGCCGCAGATGGCACCATCACCATCAATGGGCTGGTTGTCGACAGCGCCTGTAATATCGCCATTGATGGCGGAGCAGCAGACGCCACCGTTGTGCTGCCGACTGTCTCCAGCAGCTCTCTGGCTGCCGCTGGTGATACCGCTGGCAACACAGCGATTTCCATGAGCCTGAGTGGCTGCCCGACCAGTGGTGCTGTACGTGCATGGTTCGAGCCTACCAATGTGGACATGAACACAGGCAACCTGCTCAACAACGCCGCGACACCAGCGGAGAACGTTCTGGTCCAGGTGACGGACCAAGCGTCTGGAAACGTGATCGATCTGCGTGACAACACCAATAACCCCTTTGTCAACTTTGCTACTGATGGCAGCGCGACACTGAACTATGCCGCTCAGTACTACGCAACAGATGCTGCCACCTCGGGCAATGTTGAAACCCAGTTGGTCTACACCCTGGACTACCAGTAATGGTCGGCCTGCTGCGATGAGTATCGCAGCAGGCAACTATTGGAGGAGTGTCCCGATGAAACATATCGTCAGAAGGTCCGTAGGTAGATTGAGCACAGCCCTACTGTGCGCAGTACTGTTGTTACCCGCAATGGCACAGGCCGCTATCCAGGTGCAAGGGACAAGATTTGTCTATCCCGCCGGAGAACGGGAAATTACCGTCAATCTGAACAACACTGGCAATCAACCTTCTTTGGTGCAAGTGTGGTTGGACAGTGGCAATCCCGATTCGCAGCCCGGTGCCGAGAATCTACCTTTCGCGCTGTTGCCTCCTGTGACCAGGGTCGAGGCTCGTCAGGGGCAGGCTCTGCGTATTGCCTATGTCGGGAGCGGTTTGCCACAGGATCGTGAGTCAGTGTTCTGGCTCAATGTGCTGGATATTCCCCCCGAGGCCAGCAGCCAGAAAGGGCAGAATATTCTGCAATTTGCTTTCCGTTCTCGATTCAAGCTGTTCTTCCGTCCCGATGGTCTGCAAGGGCAACCGGAAGATGCGGCCAAGGCGGTGTCCTGGAGCCTGGTTCCGATGAGTGGCGGTTATGCATTAAAAGCCACCAATCGCTCTGCCTATCATGTGAGTTTCTCCCAAGTGGCGTTGAATACTGGCGGGCAGCGTTATGTTGCTGATGCCTCTGATGGCATGGTGGCCCCCGGCGCAAGCCAGGAGTTCTTGCTGAAAGGCATGACGACCCCGGCTGCAAGAGGCAGCGTCGAGGCTCAGTGGATCAATGATTTTGGTGCCAGCCAGAGCCAGGACTATTCGCTGTAGCGTTCCCTGATGTTGGCAAGTTCATTGAAGGAAAAAGGTAGATCTTGAGCCGGGCGTTGTATCAAGCCGGTCTCAATACACTCATTCATGAGTTATCTCTCAAGCCTTTTTCACCTTTATCAAGCGCTATCCATCAATTAGATAATTAGCTCGTCAATTATATTATGAAAAGAATATTGCCATATTCCACGGCGATAGGGGGACCTATTGGCCATGGGAAGCTGAGGTTGTCCCCTCTAGCACTGGCGGTTGGCCTGGCGCTGGCCACGGGGGCCGCCTGGGCTGCTGCCCCGGATGATAAAGGTGAAGCCGTTACCTTCAATAGCGCCTTTCTGCGTGGCCTGGGGCAGGATATTGATATTTCTCGCTACAGCCAGGCTGGCGCCATTCCCCCTGGAAGTTATGACCTGAACATTCTGGTGAATGATAATGCGTACTTGCAGCAAAAGGTGCGTGTCGAGGAACCGGAAAAAGGAGAGCTGCGTTTCTGCTTTTCTGCTGGTGATGCCATGCGCTGGGGAGCCAAACTTGATCAATTACCGGATCAAGCCAAGGTAAAGCAACAGCTGGAAAGTGACTGTATCGTTGCCGAAGAGTTGATTCCCGGAGCCAGTTTCCACATGGACCTGGCCAGTCTCAGCGGCAAGCTGAGCATTCCCCAGGCATATGCGGGGCGGGTCAAACGTGGCTATGTCGATCCTAGTGAATGGGATCAAGGGATTCCTGCCGGTTTGCTCGGCTATCATGCCAATGTCGTGCATAGCGACAATGGTGATACGGATAGCACGGATTACAACATCAACTTGAATGCCGGCTTCAATCTGGCAGGGTGGCGCTTGCGCCACAATGGCAACTACTCGGACAGCAGCCTGGATGACGATGGGGGGCACTACAACACCCTGAACACCTATGCCCAGAAGGATATCGACCGCTGGCAGTCCCAACTGACCTTGGGGGAGTATTTCACACCGGGCAGTGATTTCGACAGCATTCCCTTCACTGGCGTGCAATTATCCAGTGATGACAGCATGCTGCCAGAGAGCGAGCGGGGATTTGCCCCCGTGATTCGTGGTACTGCGCAAACCAACGCCAAGGTAACGGTACGTCAGAGCGGCAACACTATCTATGAGACCAGTGTGTCACCTGGGGTATTTATCATCGATGACCTCTACGCCACGGGTTATGCCGGGGATCTGGAGGTGACGGTCACCGAAGCCGATGGCAGCGAGCACAGCTTCACCGTACCTTTTGCTTCGGTAGTGCAAATGCTGCGGCCAGGTGCTTCGCGCTTCAATCTGGCTGGGGGTCGTTATCGTGATGACAGCCTGGAAGATGAGCTCTGGTTCACCCAGGCCAGTTATCGCCGTGGCATCAACAATGCCCTGACCTTATATGGCGGCAGCATTCTTGCCGAGGACTACCGCTCTGGTCTGGCGGGTGTCGCAGTGGGAACATCGTTGGGAGCAGTTGCTTTGGATGTCACTCTGTCCCAGGCCGAGAATCTGCCAGATAGCCATGACGATAGCATGAGTGGCAGCAGTTACCGCCTCAGTTACAGCAAGCGTCTGGTTACCACCGGTACCAATTTCGCGTTGGCCGCTTACCGTTATTCCACTGAGGATTTTCTCAGTTTCGCCGACTATGCCCACCTACGTGAGGGGGATAGGGATTCTTCCTCGCTGCGCGAACGCAATCGCTTTCAGTTGAATATCAGTCAGCCGCTTGGCAGAGCGGGTGACCTGAATGTCTCTGGTATTACGCGAAACTATTGGGACGAGCGTTCCAGTACTACTACCTTCCAAATGGGTTACAACAAAAGTTTCCGTTGGGGCAGCCTGGGGCTCACTGCCAGCCGGGACTTGCAGGATGACGAAGCCAGCAACACCTATATGGCGACGGCATCGATTCCCATCGGCAGTGGTGCACGCCGCCCGACCTGGACGACCAGCCTGACCCAGGATGGCGAGGGTAGCAGTCTGGCACGTACCCAATTGTCGGGTGTCGCTGGCGAGAACAACCAGTTGGGTTATGGCGTTTATGCCAGCTACGACAACGATGATGATCGCCAAGGGCTGGGAGGTAACCTGAACTACCGTACGAGCATGGCGCAATTAGGTGCCACTTACAGCCAGGATGGTGATTACCGCCAGTATTCGGCCAATGCCAGCGGTACCCTGGTGGCCCATTCTGGTGGTCTGGTCTTTAGCCCGGATCGCAGCGAAACCATGGCGCTGGTGGTAGCGGAGGGCGCGTCGGGTGCTTTTCTGAGTCAGGGAACGGGCAATCGGCTGGATAGTGATGGCGAGGCTATTCGCGCGGGTCTGACTCCATATCGTTACAACAGTGTTGGTATTGACCCCAAGGGGTTGCCAACGGATGTGGAACTGAATGCCGCGATGCAACAGGTCGCGCCTCGGCGCGGAGCGGTTGTGAGACTTGATTTTTCGACCACCCAAGGCAAGCCATTATTGCTCAGGGTTCAGAATGGGGACATTCCCTTCGGTGCGGAAGTGCTCGATGGGGAAGGCAACAATGTATCGCTGGTTGGCCAGGGGGGCATGATCTTTATTCGGGGTGAGTACCCTGAGCTCAAGGTTGTCTGGGGCCGAGACAATGCGAATTCCTGTTATCTGATTTATTCAGTACCGAAAGATGACCGCAATATGCCCTATCCCCAGGTAGAAGCTCAGTGTCTATCTACCGTCTCCTGATAATGATGCCGAGAGAATCGAGAAAGGTTTCCAGCATGAAAAGACTCGCAAGTTTAATGCTTGTACTATCCATGACCATCGTTGCCACTGATTCCAGTTCGGTCTTGGCAGCAACACCGGTTCCTGATGGACTGCCTGCTTATCAGTGCGCGGGGGATTATGTCCATATGGTGCCCCTTGATGTGGAACTTGGGGACTATGGTCAACAATCAGGAATGACACAGACAGAGAGCTTCAATACTGGAGCTGGGGCTAACGGTACTTGTAACTGTCCTTCATCTATTAATGATTACTCGCTTTTTACTGCCACGGCATCACTACCAGAAACCGATGGCTGGTTGAAATTGAATGAGAATGTTTCGGCCAGAGTCTGGTTCTATATTTATGGTCCAGGTAACGTTCAGATGCCCTTTTACCAGCGCCGCAATGCGGGAAGGACGAGCTGCAGCAACACCGCCACCAACAGCTTCACGATTGCGACTGGTAGCCGAGGCAAGATTGAGTTCCGTATTGATAAGGGGATATTGGGCGAATCCCGTTTTTCCGGAGAACTAGCCAAGCTATATTGGCAGGTCGTCTCCAGTGGTGTCGGAGCACCCGACTACAGCTTCCCGTTCTCCACGGTGAATGCCAATATTGTGCTTTCTTCCTCCGCCAGTTGTACCTTTGAGGCGGGGGATAACATTACCGTAGACCTTGGTGAGGTCACTCCTGGCCAATTGGCTGAAGGAAAACCGCCAGGTGGTGGTTATATTCCCCGCCAGATTGATCTATCAGTTAACTGCAATAACGTTGCTGATACATCCGCTAGTCATCTAGAGTACTTTATCTCTGCTGCTGGAACCCCCAATGCTGACGGTCCTTACATTGTCACTACCATGCCTGGATTGGGGGTCGCCATGACGGACCTTTCAGGCAACCTTCTCGGTCTAGGGAATCAGAACAGTCGGATGATCCCCTATCACAATGGGCGAGCTGAGAACTTGGTACAACTCTATCCCACTCTAGTTCCGAGTGAAGGGAAGATTGAGCCCGGCGCTTATAGTGCAACGGCTATTGTTACGGTGAGTATTCCCTGATATTCCTTGCTATAAAGCATGGATGTAATGCTTACAACCTCGGAGCAGAGGAACCTTGCCTGTCAGGGCGAGCACAATCACATCTATATTGTCTGGAGCTGGTGATGGCAAAAAGCCGGAGCAGGTTTCCCTGCTCCGGCATTGTTTTGAGTTGACGCTATCGACTGGCTATTAGCATCTGTTAGTTGTTGAGATCCACCTGGATATTCTTTTCCTTGAGGATTTCCTGCACTTTCTCCAGGGCACGGAAGCGCTTGATGGTCAGCGGGCCGGAATAGGCATCAGACTGCAGTGGCCGTGGGGGGTATTCCATGTAGGACTCGGCGACTTTTTTCAGTTCTTCACTGAAGAAAGGCAGTGCCCAGGTATTTTCCCGCCCGGAAGTCATGAAGATATCGTAGCGCTCTTGTGGGTCTTCCCACAGGTTGAAGATCTGTGGCACCACATCGGAATACTGCGACGGCCCACGCCAGCCGAGTTCCGCGGCCGGAGCTTCAGAGCCGGCAATAGCGCCATTATCGCCTTTCTGGTTGAACACCGCCTTCCAGTGACCGATACGGATCGCACCTGGCATCAATTCTGTTTCGGTGAAGTAGAGCCAGGAGTCACGATCCCACAGATCATCATCGACATCCGAGAACAGAATGGGGGCCATGTCATGGCTGTCGAAAATGATCGGCTTGCCGTCACGGTCTTCTTTGGGGAGTTCAACGCCTGCGAGATGGGCAAAGGTGGCCATCAGGTCAAGGCCGCCAGCAATGTCGCTGGATTTAGTGCCTGAGTCGATATGGCCTTTCCATTTGAAGATCGCCGGTACCCGCCAGCCGCCTTCGCGATCCGTGCCCTTGGAGCCACGGAAAGGTGTCATGCCGCTATCAGGATGCACATCCTGCCATGCGCCGTTGTCGACGGTGTAGACGACAAGGGTGTTGTCCTCGATACCTAGCTCCTGGATCTTGTCGAGTAGCTTGCCGGTCTGAGCATCCATTTCGACAACCTTGTCGCCATACTTGGACTTGACCTCGGAGGCGCCGACAAACTCGTCAGCCGGAAGGTTGGGCTGGTGGTTGGCTGACCAGTTGATCGACATGAAGAACGGCTGGTCCAGCTCTGCCAGGCGTTCCATCTCAGCCACTGCCTTTTCGGCTGTCACGGTATCGAGGTTGGCAAGGTCCTTCACCGTCATGTCGGCCATCGACAGCACTTCAGTAGGCTTTTTGCCCGCCTCCCCTTCAAGAATACCAATAGTGGAGTCCATGAAGAATTTGCGCTGCTCGTCCGTGATCTGGGGATTCCAGCCTTCCAATGCGTAGGTCATGGCATTGAGATGGTAGAGCAGGACGTTCTCCATCTTGTCATAGCCTTGGGCGGTGGGCATGGCGTAATCGGCTTCCCCGAGGTGCCACTTTCCAGAGAAGTACGTATTGTAATCCGCCTGCTTGAGGACGGATGCCAGGGTCCATTCCGCTTCGGGGAGGCCGCCGCCCTGGCCTTGGAAGGCCACCGTGGTCATCCCTGAACGATTCGGGTTGCGGCCAGTTTGCATCGCCGCGCGCCCGGGAGTACACGAGGCTTGAGCATAGAAGTCGGTGAACATCATGCCTTCATCGGCCATGCGGTCGAGATTCGGTGTATCCATGCCACGGGCCTTGCCGCCCATGTAGGCACCGAGATCCCAATAGCCTGTGTCATCTGAAACGATCAATACGATATTGGGTTTCGTTCCATACGTTGGATAACTGGTGTGGTCATCCGTCGCTTCCTGCCCCTGAGCCATGGCCTGGCCCATGGCGAGAAGCCCTGCAACTATTGCAGCGCCGCTTTGCGTTTTCTTTATCATTGGTATTCTCCTTTGTTCCCAATAGACCTTCCTTTCCCTAGGCTACCAACTCATCGAAGAGTCAGGGTGAATGCGCCTCTTTGAAGAAGTGTAACTAGAGCATGGAGCTGCCTTGTTGGCATGATTACTCTGCGCTATATCTATCCAGTAGTATATGTGTGAGAGCTTTTTCGGCATATTCATTAATCCATGGAGTTAGTGAGAGTTTGTTTTCCGATAATACCTCGAGGTGATACGTGTTATTAGAGGTTTATGTGTTTACTATATTAAAGCTATGGATTGAGCAGGTCTGCTGCGTAAATATGATTCAATTCACATCTTTATTGTTTTATAATAAGAAAATACATCCGTACAAATATCACTAAAATCAAGTGGGTTGTCTCGATATCATGTTGCTTGGCGATATCCATCAGCTCTATGACTCCAGTGAGGCCGCATATTTTTAATATTCTTGATTTATAGGCGTTTTCGCTCTTTTTTTCATCTGAATAGTCCTGGCCATATCCTTGCCTGGCAAGTTTTCATGAGGTGTCAACATGTAAGATGCGTTCACTATTTCTATCCCTTGCCGGAGTTTCCAGGAACTTTCGTATATGACTTGGATCATCGAGTTTGGATGGCTGGATTACTCTCAGGACCATCGTGGACTCACGGCAGGATTCCATGGTCGAGATGAAGCTTCTACGGGACTCTGTCTGAATGTTCTCGAGAATTTTCCTGAAGAAGCTGTATTAATGTTGAACATCAAGAAATTCAAACCAAGAACCAGGCGGTATCGTGCTCAATACCCAAAGCCCACCTCAACATCTCTGCTGAGGTGGGCCTGAGCCATCACGATGGATGCTGTGTGGTAACGGCTCAGGAACTGGGTAGTGCATGGATCCTGAGCTGTTCCTGCAGGGCAGAAAGTTCGTCAAGCATCGCTATCCTGGCCTGCTGCAGCTGGGCATCATCCTGCTTGTGGAGGCACTGTTCGAAGCGCTTGCATGCCTCCACGACCGGGTCGGCATGAATGATGCGGGCGCCTCCCCTGATCTTGTGGACCAGGTCGGCCTGGCGAGCAACATCCTGCTGATTGAAAGCCTGGTGCAGTTGCTTGATATCTTCATCATTGGTGAAGTAGAGCTTCTCCAGCATCTGCATCACAGTCTTTGGGTTGACCCCCAGCGTCTTGCATACAGAACAGATGTCGAGCGTCTGGATCTGGCTGAGTCGACACACGACCTGTTGGATGGATTGAATGCTTTCTATCAGCTCGCGCAGCTCCTGCATGCTGACAGGTTTATACAGGCAGCCATCCATGCCGCTCTTCAGGCAGCGTTCCTCTTCATCGAGTATGGCATTGGCCGTCAGGGCAAATATCTTCGAGTTGGGGCCGCCTTTGAGCTGCTCCCGTTCGCGTATTTTTTCGGCCAATTCATATCCGGTCATTTCCGGCATATTGCAATCGGTGATCACCAGGTCGAAGCAGTCCTGCTCCCAGTGCTTGAGGGCCTCGGCCCCGCTGCTTGTGGCAGTAACTTTCTGGTTCAACTGGTCGAGTTGCTGCATGAGCAACGTTCTGTTGGCAGGGTGATCATCGACGATCAATATGTTCAAGGTCGGCAAGGGTATGGAGGCAATCTCACCCTCATCAAGGTGAGCGGGAATCTGTAGCGGCCAGTCAATCACCTTGAGGGGAAGGTCCACGGTCACCTGGGTGCCAACATGTTCCTTGCTCGTCAACGCTAGACGCCCTTTCATGCTCTCGACCAGCCCCTGGCAGATCACCAGCCCTAGGCCGGTGCCATTGATCCCGGACGACAGCTGGGTGAATGGCTGGAAGATGTGCTCCATGTTCTGTTCAGAGATGCCGCAGCCACTGTCTTCGACGACAATGCAGAGATCCGTCATGCCATCCTTCTTGTCGGTCATGTTCAGGCTGACATGAACCTTGCCTTCGGAGGTGAATTTGATGGCATTGTTGATCAGGTTGGAAACCACCTGCTTGAGCCGGTAAGGGTCGACGAACACGTCATGGCGTTTCCTGGCGGTGACCTCCAGCTCCAAGGCAATGCCTTTCTCTGCCGCCAACGGCCTGAAAATATCGATGACCGATTCACACAGTGCGACGGGATCCACTCGTGTCGGCTTGAGCTCAAGGTGCCCGGCTTCAATCTTGGAGAAGTCCAGTACATGGCCAATCAATTCGAGCAGGTCGCGTGAGGCCTGGTGCGAGATTTCGAGGGAGGCTTCATCGAACTGCCCTTTCTTGCCCTTGTCCAGTGCCAGTTCCTGCATGCCGATGATGGCATTGAGCAAGGTACGAATCTCATGGCTCATGGTGGCCAGGAAGCGGCTCTTGTATTGACTGGCTGACTCTGCCTCCTGTGTCGCTTCCTTCAGTTCATCCATCAGGCGATAGCGTTCGCTGATATTGATCCAGCCGCCAATGACGCCGCGCACCTCCCCCGAATGGCTGGAGAGAGGAATGATCCAGTGATACACCGCGACCGTCTGATCGTTCAGGTTAAGAACTCGATCTCCGATTTGTGGTTGCCGGGTGGCAATCACGCTTTCGTAATCGTTCAACAACGAGTCCAGCGTGTTTTGGTCGAGACCTTGCAACTTGCAAAGGTCATGGCCCATCACTTCGCTTTGCGTCCGACCGATGGCCTCCAGATAGCTGTTGTTGCATCGCAGCAGCAACCCTTTCTTGTCCCGGACATAGATGGGGTGAGGGGTGCCCTCAATCATGGCCGTCATGAATTCAACCTGATCGGAAAGCTCCTCTTCCACGCGCTTGCGCTTGGTGATTTCCTTGCGCAGGAAAAAATTCCAGGCGAAGAACAGTGTGACCACCAGCAATGACACCAGCACCACACCGAGGATGAGAGAACGATATATCTGCCAGCCTGACACCCTTATCACAGGGTTGGTGCGCCAACGGTTCTCCATGTTGGCCATTTCCTCCGGACGAATGCTGGCCAGCGCCGTATTCAGGATATCCACCAGGGGGGCATTGTTCGGCAAGGTAGCAAAGGCCATCTTGGCAAAGCGATCTGGCAATATGCCGACAATATGAAGACGGGAGCCTTGCTGACGCGATAGAACGTAACGTGTGCTCCGATAGGGCTGAATGGCAACATCCGCGCCACCGCGATTCACCCTTTGATAGGTCGACAAGATATCATCCAGCTCGATAAAGCTGGCCTCAGGGTACTCCAGACTCAAGGAGGAAATCAGCGCATGGCCACGGGGCAGCGCAATCTTCAGGCCATCCAGGTTGGTAATATCGATTTCATTGTCAGCATCATGGGTGATCACGGTATAAGGTGATACCAGATAGGGCCGCGTGAACAGATATTGCTCCCTGCGATTGGGAGTCGCGGTAAAGTCTGCCAGCATATCGACTTCACCCGCTTTCAAGGCACGGATTCCCTCTCGAATTTCCGAGAAGGGGACAACATCGAACTGAATGCCGGTGAGGGCAGAGATTCGCGACAATACATCTGAGGTGATGCCGACGTAGCGGTTCTCGATGTCGTAGTAGGAATAGGGGGCATACTCTTTATTGACCCCCACTCGGATGACTGGCCGCGCATCCACCCACTGTTGCAACTCGGGAGGAAATGTCAGGCGGCCACGCGATACCCTGCCACCGCCGCCCCAGTTTTCCACGATATTGCTGGCAATATCAGGGGGAATGCTGTCGATCGATTTATCCAGGATCGATGTCAGTATGGGCCTGTCCGCCAGCACAGCAAACCCGACCTCAACTGGCTCATCGATCAGGCTGGCGATACGAGCGTCATTGGGATAGTACCGGTTGATGACATAATTGGCTGAGATGGTATCTGTCACTACGCTGTCGATGTCGCCAAAGACCAGATTCGAGATGGCATCTAGTGTCGACTCGAACGGGCGTACCTCGGTGGTCGAAACCATGCTACGGACACTTTCACTTCCCATCCAGGGGGCATTGAGTCTGTCGTAGCCCGTGATCAGGTTGCGGGCGGGTTCGGTAGAAGAAGGGCGCTTGACCAATGCCAGGCCGGAACTCAGGAACGGGCGTGTATAGGTGATCCCCCCCGGCGGTGGGGTATTGACGGGTATGGTCGCAATGGCATCGATGTCCCCCTGCTTCAACGCCGCGTTGGCCCTGGCCTGGTCGGCATATTGAGTGACTTCGATATTCAGGCCGGTAAAGCCTGAGATGATGCCGAGCATATCGGCGGTAATGCCCTCGAATGTCGTACCATCGGAAACCACTTCAAAAGGCGTGTGCGAGGACAGGAAAACGCCTACATGCAGTGTCTTGAGCTGCTCGATCCGTACCTGTTCCTGTCGGGTATAGCGCTCGATCTGAAGGGGTTCGTGAGTCCTTGCCAGCAACTCCAGGGATATTGGCTGGCCGGTATACGCCTGGAGCTGAACAGCGGGGCTCATCAACCATAATGTCAGGCTGATGGAAGCGAACTTTCTGACAAGGCGCGAGAGCATCATATGATGGCGTTGCGTTTTGCCAGTTCGACCAGCTCGGCGATATTGCCGACACCAAGCTTTTGATAGATTCGCGTCTTGTGTGTGCTGACGGTTTTATTGCTGATCAGCAGTTGGTCAGAGATTTCCTTGTTCGAATGCCCCTGGGCAAGATATCTGAATATCGTCAGCTCACGCTCCGACAGGGTACGAATGGGGTCGTCGTGATCGCCCTCTGTTTCCCAGTCCATTGAGGTATAGGACTCCTTGGGAAAGTACTGGTAACCACCGAGGATAGCCCGGATGCCATTGAGTACCGACATCAGGTCCTGGTCCTTGTTGACGAAGCCCGATGCCCCGGCCAGCCGGCAACGGCGGCTGTAGACCTGTGGGGGCTGAGAGGTGAAGACCAGGATGTCGGGAGCATCGGGCAGTGCCCGGACACGAGAAATCACCGCCATGCCATCGAGACGGGGAATGTTGATATCCAGTACCACCACCGCAGGCTTGCTCTGCTTGATCAATTGGATCGCATTGACACCATTGTCGGCCTCTCCTACGACCTTCATGCCATGGGAAGAAAGTAGCGTGCTCAGTGCCATGCAGACCACAGGATGGTCGTCGACGATGACAACCTTGGTTTCGGCTTGTGTCACCTTCAGCTCTCCTATCCAGTCGTTACGACAGCATCCCGCACAGCATGGAAGGCTCCGTTCTTGACGATGGGCCCTGTTCTCGGGGTATCAGGTTTTATTGATGCTGTTTTAGCACAGTTTCTATATCAGAAGCCCTCTGTGATTGTCAGTGGCTATTCACACAATTGTAGGAAGTTTCATGTCTTCATGCGTTGCGGAGACGTTTTCTGTCTTTGGAAATGGTGCATTCTGTTCTCTGGACATGCTTTCTGCATGCATCACTGTTTCCTGGCTCAGTTCGTATCTGGTCTTTATGTCTGTGTGCGTAGGCTTGGCGAGATATTTTTCAATAAAAGTTGACCCAAGAATCAGGCCCATAAATTCATGGAAGAATCTGGTATTGGCAAATTTTCTACTATGCTTTCCTAGATGCTCTTATGTGATTGTAAGAAAAAGCGCTTATTTACAAAGTGCTACCTACAGATAAAGAAGTAATTCACTTGACGGAATTGCCATGAAAGGGACTCGGCCTCGCTCAAGATTGATCGCCCTGGAACCACGTCTGCTGTTCGATGGTGCAGCAGCAGCGGCTGTCGACCAGGAAACACCGGACCACCAGAGCGATGGTGGTGTGGATGCTTCCCAGCATGTGGCGACGAATGGGGACCATGATGTCCAGGAAGCTTCACGTAGCCAGTTACAGGCCAAACGGCATCTGGTGGTGCTCGATGCGCGGCTGGATCCGCAGCAGCGCCAGTCGATCATTGACAGCACCAAGGAGGCATCCGAACTGGTGGTCGTGGCGTCGGGGCAGGATGGCATCGATGCCATCACTTCGGCCCTGGCGGGTATGGACGATGTCGCCAGCATCGAGATCTTCAGCCATGGTGCCGACGGTCAGTTCCTGCTCGGCAGTTCCCATGTCTCCGTCGACACCCTTCCTCAGCTAGAACAGCAACTTGGCCAATGGCGCGACTCCTTGAGTGCTGATGCCGATCTGTTGCTGTATGGCTGCCGAGTGGGAGACGGAGCCAGCGGCCAGCAACTGATCGACGGCCTTGCCGATGCCACCGGTGCGGATGTCGCTGCTTCCGATGACGATACCGGTGAAGCACGCCTCGGTGGTGACTGGCAGTTGGAGATCACCCGGGGAGATATCGACCAACAGACCGGTACCGATCTCAGCGGACTGGCCACCATGGATGGGCTTCTGCCCGCTGCCCCGACGGTTTCCCTGGGCGCGGCCAACCAGGAAGTCCCTCTGGGAGAGAACTTCGACTTCACGGTCAGCTTCAGCAACACTTCTTCCGAGATCGGTTATGCGCCCTTTATCCACCTGTACGTGCCGACCACCGGCAAGGATGGTGCGGGGGCTGAAATCGATGATGGCATCACCATCAACTCGGCAAGCTACGTGGGCGGCAATCTGCCCATTACCACGGTCACCTTCGATGACAATGGTCAGGCGGAACATCCCATTGCCAAGGATGCCAACGGCGACGCCGTGATCATCAATGCGGCCGATTATGGCTATCAGCCCGGTGATACGCTGGTGGTGGTCGAGATTCCTTTCGCCAGTTTTGGTCCCGACCAGCCGGCTATCGAAGTCACCTTTTCCGCCACCCTGAGCGATCTGGCCGACACCTCGGCCACCGATGGTTCTCCTGAGCTGGATATCACCGCTATCGGCGGCTTTGAGCTGGGCCACGACCCTCTCGACAACCCCCAGGACGACCCCAGTGTCATCGGTACCAACCCGTCGATCATCACGATCATGCCGACGGTCGTCGATGTCGAGCAGACGCTCAACATGACCGAAGATGAGACGGCCACTGGTGAGAACTATACTCATAGCCTGACCACCACCATAAAGCCTGCCGGTATCGACCCTGAAATCCAGCCCATCAGCAATGTGGTGGTTACCCAGCCGGTGCCGACCAACGTTCAGGTCACCAGTATTGATCCCGGCAATGGCACCCTGACTTCGATCACTCTGGCCAGCGGCCAGGTCGTCACCAATCCCGCCATCATTCAGACGATGATCGACCGTGACGATGTGTTCATCACCGAATATACGGTCGAGTACGCTGAATTGACGGGTGCCGAATCGAGTACGGTGGAGTTCTATGTTCCCGAGCAGGATGCCGAGGGCAATCCGATCATCGATCCGGATACCGGCGATAATGTCACCATTACCTTCGGTGCTCCCACTGGAACCGGGGAGTGGGACCCCATCGATGATCGTGATGAACCCGATGGCGGTGGCACCATCGATTTCAGCGGCACCGGTGAGCCGATCAGCTTCACCGCCAAGTCCATCGCCTTGCACAAGACAGCGACTATCGTCACCGATACCGGCGCACCTGGCCTGACACCAGGTGACACTCTCGATTACCAGCTGCAGATGACGCTGTCGGACTATTTTGCCTTCGGCAACAATAGCCAGGATCAGGGACAATTCGTGGTCACCGACACCCTGGGCAATGGCCAGACGCTTCAGGGCACGCCGACCATGACGGTGACCTTCGTCGATGGTGACGGCAACGTGCAGCAGGGGGTGATCGTCGACCTGATATACACCGAAATCACCAACTCCGATGGCACCACTGCGCTGGAGTTCGATGTCGCCGCTTCCATGGAGGCAGCATTCCCCGGGCAGCCTTGGCTGGCCGGGGACGATGCTTTCGACCAGGTTCATGACGGCACTCCCACCAGTGCCACCATCAACTACACCACTGTCATCGACGAGGAATATGCGACAGGCGTGGACCATCCCGCCATCAATGAGGGGGATAGTGTCAGCAACAATGCGGTGGTCAACGCCGATATCTTGATTGATGAGAACAACACCACGGGTTTCGATGAGAGCGACAACTCCAGCACTGAAACCACGGTACCGACTGGCCAGGTGGATATCACCATCCCCGGTGGTGACGCTGAGCTATCCCCTGGTGAAGAGGTCACCTTCACCGTCAGTTATGACCTGATCACCGGCGATCACGAGAACTTCACCCTGACGGTGTATCTACCATTACCGCTGCTGGATACATCGGGTATCAACTGGACCGAAGGTAGCGGCCCCAATACCTGGGCACTCAATGCCGCCAATACCCATGAAGGCGCCGTCACCGTGACCAGCGGACCGGGCAACTCACTGGTCTTTACCTTTGCCGACGTCAGTGATGCCACCGCTCCTAGTACTATTGCCATCGACTTCACCATGACGGTGGGTGATCAGCCTTTTGCCGACCAGCGTTCGCTGGATGTACTGGCCCAATCCAGCCAGACCACCACCCTCGACAAGAATGAGCTGATCAGCGAAGACGTCGTTCGAGTGCAATCGGTGGCTGAGCCGGTGGTGGGTATCACCCATGGTGTCGTCAGTTCCAGCAACGGCACCGTATCCGGCACCGATGGCAACTGGGCTGCGCCTGGTACAACGGGAACTCCACATACTGGTCCCGTTACCGATCCCAGTGTGGGAGACGGCGATGTCAGTGATATCGATGCCGGTGACACCTTGCGCTTGGCGACCATTCTCAAGAACACCGGCGGCGGCGGTGCCTACGATGTGGCTACCACCATAGAGATTCCCTCGGATCTGACCTTTGTTGGCGGTAGTCTCGACGCTGCCAATCTGATCCTGACCCGTGGCGATGGTACGGAATTGGTCGAAGGCACCGACTACGAAGTCAACGGCAATACCATCACCCTGCTTGATGCTGACAATCAGGCCACGCTCCTGGCCGGTCGTGACGGCACCGACAACGACACCAGTGGCCTGAACGTCATTGTCATCACCTACGACGTGCAGGTCGTGGCGGCAGTGGCCGCCAGCCGTACCATGGGCAGTACCGCGACACTGAACCATTACGCCAGTGTCGAAGGCGGCGAGGACTTCACGCCCAATGATCTCAGCGACGATGCTACCCAGCAGATCGCTGCTCCTGAAGTCAGCATCGGTTACAAGGATGGCAGTCTGACGGACGACGACTCCAGTGAATCCCACACCAGCGGCACCAACCTGGTGGTGGGTGAAAGCATGGATTACGACATTGTCGTCACCCTGCCCGAAGGCACCACTCAGGATCTCGACGTCAGTGACCTGATCCCACCAGGCATGGTGCTGGATACCACCTTCAACGGCGGTCTGGGTTATGAATTGATTCAGACAAGCGCTGGCAGTGGTGCACTGAGTGCTGATTTCGCCGGTACTGTCACCGTCGGCAGTGTCAATGCCGATGGCAGTCTGACCTTTACTGCCAGCAGTACCGATGCCGACAACGACACAGGCAACAACAGCTTTGTGATTCGCTTGCGCCTGATTGCCGATAATGTCCAGAGCAACCAGCAAGGCACGACACATACCAATGATGCCGAGTTGAGCTACAGCGACCCCGATGGTGACGAGGTCAACGGCACGACCCCGGTGAATCGCAACGTGGCCAGCACCGGTGATGGCGTGGTGACCAATATCGTCGAGCCTACGGTAACGATCGAACAGGAACTCACTGTCCCTGCCGATCCAGGCCCTGGTGTCGATCTTGGTGATGAGGTGGAATTCACCATCACTCTGAACAATACATCCGGAACCGATGCCTTTGACCTGATCCTCGACACCCAGCTGCCGGAACACGTAGAAGACCTGAGCATTGCTGGCGTTGTCGACAGTGCCGGCAATGTGACTGCCGCCGATTTCATTATTGAAGATGGCGTGCTGCGTATCGCTGATGGCTCGGATATTGACTTGAGCAATGGACAGAGCATCACCATCACTATCTCCGGTACCGTGGGGCTTCTGGCAGCAGACTTCGTCAGCCTGAACAGCGACGCCCAGGTGCAATGGACCAGCCTCGATGATGAAGTCACATCCAGCGTGGGCGAGGAACGTACCGGTGTAGATGGTCCCCTGAATAGTGGTGTCCTCAACGATTATCAGCAGCAGGACACTCTGGTCATTCCTGTGGCACAGGAATTACGGGTTTCCCGGGTCGGCGGGCTGGATGATACTGAGGCCGCAGATCCTACAAGTGGCCCCAGCGAAGATGTCGCCGTCGGCGAGATCATTCGTTACCGTGTCGTTGCCCTGATTCCAGAAGGGCTGTCGAGCAATTACAGCCTGACGATTCAGGTGGATGAAGGGCTCACTATTCTGCCGGAAACCGCCAATCAGATATTGATGGGGCTGATCTCGAATGGTAATGGCCTGTTTCCGATACTGGATACCGGGGCCAATGAAATCGATGGTAATGAGGAGTCTCCAGAAGCAGGGGATATTCCAACCGACCTGTCCAACGGTCCTTCAGGAGTTCTCAACCCGGATCTCTACACCATTTCGGCGGATGGCCGCACGTTGACCATCAATCTGGCATCCATCGCCAATAGCGATGACCAGGACAAACCTCCCGAGCAGGATGATGCGGAAGGCATCACTCTGGAATTCAACGTTCGCGTCGATAATGTGACAGGCAATATCGCTGGTACCGAACTCGGCATGACGGTCACCGAAAGTCGTAATGGCACTGATTTCACCAGTGAACGTATCGTCGAGCGTATCGCCGAGCCTGGCTTTTCTGACCTCGACAAGAGTGTGGTCGACTTCGATCCCGGCGTAGGCAGTGCGACCGGTAATGCCACAGCGGATGTCAGTTTCACCCAGAATGGCACTGCCCCTGCCTATGACGTGTCGCTGACGGATGCCTTCCCCAATGGCAGCAATTATACCGTCAATAGCATCACCATCGATGGCACTTCCTATCCCCCCGACAACCTTCCCGACGGAGTCACCATCGACACCACCGGTGGCATCAGCGTGGTCTTCGATCAACTTGATCCCGGACAGAGTGTCACGGTCAATTACAGCGTCGATGTACCCAATGATGCCGTGGTAGCCGAGGGCGATGCCCAAGCGACGCTGACCTGGTCGAGCCTGCCTGAGGATTTCACTGAATTTGCCGGTAGTACGGTCGGGGCCGATGGCACGGCAGAAGGCGAGCGAGATGGTCGTGACGGCGCTGGTGGCGTCAACGACTATATCCTCAGCGAAGGTGCCGGGTTGGGTATCATCGAAGGCACCCTGTGGGATGACACCAACAATGCCAATGGCGTTCAGGATGCGGACGAAACCGCTTTCGCCGGCCAGACGGTCACTTTGACCTGGGCGGGCAACGACAATGATTTCGCTACGACGGATGACAATCTAACGTTCACCATCGAGACCGATGCCGATGGCCAGTATCAGTTTGGCGTGCTGCCCACGGGGTTGTATCGCATCACTGCCGCGGATGAATTCAGCGATGTTGATGCAGGTGATGTGCGTGCCCGTTACGACAGCGACGGCGGTACCTATGGCAATGGCAGCCTGGCCGATATCACCGTCACCCTTGGCGAAGGTAGCGAAAGCCCTGCGAATATCGGCTATGTGCAACTCAACGATGCCCCGGTCAACGAGGGGGTGGATAGTGCCACTGCCGTAGGCGACGAAGATACCGTCATCGACATTACCGGCCTGTCGATCTCCGATCCGGACGCTCATGATTCGGACACCTTGCAAGTCACGCTGGAAGTACTGAGCGGCATCTTGAACATCGACGATGCGGGTGGTGCCGATCTTCAGGGCGATGGCACGGCGACGCTGGTGATCACCGGCACGGTGGCACAGATCAATACCGCACTGTCCAACCTTACCTATCAGGGCAACCTGAACTTCAATGGCCAGGACACCCTGACCATCACCACCAACGATCAAGGCAGTTTTGGTGACCATCCTGATGCGGCTCAGGGGGATGGTATTCCCGGCCAGAACCCGAATGATGCTCTGGAAGATGTCGACACCCTGGGCATCACCGTCAATGCGGTCAATGACGATCCCATTGCCAATGATGATTCGGTCATTGCGGTGGAAGCCGGTGGTACTGACAACAACCAGGTGGGTGTCGATCCCAATGGCTTCGTGCTCGACAACGATACCGATGTGGATATCGCGACCAACGATGATGTGCTGAGTGTGATTCAGGCCGGTATTGATGCTGACAACCTGCAGGCAGTGAGTGCTAATCCCGGCCAGCCGCTGGAAATCGTCGGTGAATACGGCACCCTGATCATCGGCAGTGATGGTTTTGCTCAGTACATCGTCGACAACGATAACCCAGAGGTCGAGGCGTTGCGTCAGTCCGGCGATACGTTGAGCGAGAGCTTTGTCTACGAGATGGCCGACCTGGCAGGTGCCACGTCCCAGGCCAGTATTACCGTGACCATTCAGGGTGCCAACGACACTCCGGTGGCCGAAGATGATACTGCGACGGCTATCGAAGCCGGTGGCGTCAACAATGGCTCTGGGGGGCAGGATGCCAGCGGCAATGTCCTCGACAACGACAGTGATGTGGACGAATACGGCGAGACCCAGGCCGTCAGCGGTATTCGTAGTGGAAACGAGGATGCGGAAGGGGCTTTCACCGATGTCAGCAGTGGGACTTCCATTACTGATGGCACCAGCATCACGGGGCAGTACGGCACGCTGACGATCGGTGCCGATGGTAGTTACCTCTATGTGGTCGACAACGACAACACCGATGTTCAGCGCCTGACCGATGGCGAAAGCCTGAGCGAAGACTTCAGTTATATCGTCACGGATGCCGGTGGCCTGGATGATATCGCCACCCTGACCATCACCATCGATGGCAGCCAGGACAACCCGGTGGCCACCGACAACTCGGCCACCGCCCAGGCGCCATCCACCGATGGCGAGACGCCCGCCGTGCCGGGGACCGGTAATCTGATCACCGATGATGATGGGGATGGCATCGATGACGATGTCGATGCGATCGACCGACCCAATACTAATCTGGCCGTGAACGGTATCCGACCGGGAGAAGAGGGTGCAGGTGGCACTTTGATCGACGTCATCGCTGGCGGCACCAGCATCGACGGAACCTATGGCAGCCTGACCGTCAACCCGGATGGCAGCTATCAGTTCGATGTCGATGGCAGTAACCCGGATGTCCAGGCGCTGGCAGCCGGTGAGACCATCACCGAGACCTTTACCTATCAACTGGTCGATACCGACGGCAATACCGACCTCGCCCAGTTGGTCGTCACTATTACCGGCGCCAATGATCCGCCTGCTCCAGTGGATGACAACGCCACTGCCATCGAGGCGGGCGGTATCGACAACGGTACGCCCGGCGTTGATCCCAGCGGCAATGTGCTAGACAACGATACGGATGTCGATGGCCAGACACTGGAAGTCAGTGAGTACGGCAACGCTAGCGGTGACGCTGCCGCGGGTGAGTCCCTCGTTGGTCTCTATGGCACGCTGACACTCAATGCCGATGGCAGCTACACCTATGTCCTCGACAATGACAATCCCGCTGTCCAGGCACTGCGCACGGCCGACGATCAGCTGAGTGAAACGTTCACCTATACCGCCGTGGATCCACTGGGTGGGGCGTCCACGGCCGTTCTGACCATCACCATCGAGGGCCGCAACGACACCCCGGTCGCCAACGATGATGAGGCCACCGCCATCGAGGCTGGTGGCACCGACAATGGAACCCCCGGGCAGGATGGCACCGGCAATGTGCTCGACAATGACACCGATGTCGATAGCGGAGACACCAAGGCCGTCAATGGCATTCGCACCGGCAGCGAAGCAGATGGCGGTGACTTCACTAGCGTGTCAGGGAGTACCGATATTGCCGGTGAGTACGGCACGTTGACCATCAACGCCGATGGCAGCTTCACCTACACCATCGACAACAGCCTTGATGCGGTACAGCAATTGGTCGCAGGGGAATCGCTGACCGAGACGTTCAGTTACCGCATGCTGGATACGGTCGGCGCGACAGACATCGCACAGCTGACCCTGACCATCGAAGGTGCCTGGGACGCGCCGGTGGCCGACAACGACCTGGCTTACGCTGTCGCCGAAAACCCCAACGGCACCGGCAATAACCCCGATGGCAATGTGTTACCCAACGATACCGATGTCGATGGTAACGATAGCCTGTCGGTAGGGGCTGCCCGTGCTGGCGAAGAATCCAGTGGCGACCCGCTACAAGCGATCCCGCCAGGAGGCATCAGCTTGATCGGCCAGTACGGCACTCTGACCATCAACCCCGATGGCAGTTATCTGTACGAAGTCGACAATAACAACCCCGATGTTATCGCCCTGGATGCTACCGATTTTCTCAACGACTACTTCACCTATGAAGCCGTTGACCAGGGAGGGCTCGTTGATACTGCCCAGTTGCGAGTGATCATTCGCGGCGGCAATGATACGCCGGTTGCCAGTGACGATGCCGGCTCGGCTATCGAAGCCGGCGGTTTGGACAATGCCAGCCCGGGTGAGAATGCCACTGGCAATGTGCTGGACAACGATGTAGACCCCGATGCAGACGTCGGCCCGACGCCCGATGATAGCCCCAACCTTGAGGTCATCGGCATCCGTGCCGGAAACGCCGCTGGCACCGGTACCGAAGGTGTGGTTGGTGAGTATCTTGACGGTGAATATGGACGTCTGATCCTCAATGGCGATGGCAGCTACACCTACGAAGTCGACGATAACAACCCCGACGTTCAGGCCTTGCGCCAGAGTGGTCAGACGTTGACGGATGTCTTCACCTACACCATCGATGATCGCTGGGGCGCTGAAGACAGCGCAGAACTGACCATTACCATTGATGGCCGCAACGACACCCCGGTGGCCAATGACGATGGCACCACCGCTGTCGAAGCAGGCGGCATCGACAATGGTACGCCAGGTGTCGACCCAACCGGCAATGTGCTCGACAACGATACCGATGTCGATGGCGTTGACTACGGGGAAACCAAAACCGTGCTCAGTGTCAGCCAAGGGGGCAATAGCGCCCTGGCCGGCCAGACTCTCCAGGGCCGCTACGGTACGCTGGTCATCAATGATGACGGTAGCTATCAATATGAGGTCGACAACGATAACCCCGCCGTGCAGGCCCTGCGCACTGCGGGACAGACCCTGACTGAGCGCTTCGACTATGTCATGCGCGATACTGCCGGGGATACATCAACTGCACGTCTGACCATCGTCATTCAAGGCGCCAACGATACACCAGTGGCCAACGATGATACCGCCACTGCAGTCGAGGCTGGAGGCGCCGACAATGGCACGCCGGGCATCGATCCCAGTGGCAATGTCCTCGACAACGACTCGGATGTCGACGGCACCAATCGCGGCGAAACCACTACCGTGGTCAGCGTCGGCCAGGGTACCGACAGCGTGCAGGCGGGTCAGTCGCTGACCGGGCAATACGGCACTCTGATCATTAATGCTGACGGCAGCTATCGTTACGAGGTCGATAACGACAACCCCGACGTACAGGCGCTGCGTACTGCGGGGCAGACACTCACCGAGAACTTTAATTACCTCATCAGTGACACCGCCGGTGATACGTCTCAGGCGGTGCTGACCATCGTCATCCAGGGTACCAACGATACCCCGGTGGCCAATGACGATGGCACCATCGCTGTCGAGGCAGGCGGCATCGACAATGGCACCCCCGGTACCGACCCGAGCGGTAATGTGCTCGACAATGACACCGATGTCGATGGTACGGACTACGGCGAGACCAAGAGCGTGGTCAGTGTCCGCCAGGGGAATAGCACTGCACTGGCTGGCCAGACGTTACAGGGTCGCTACGGCACGCTGATCATCAACGCTGACGGCAGTTACCGTTACGAAGTCGACAATGACAACCCGACTGTCCAGGCGCTGCGAACGGCGGGCGAAACGCTCACCGAGCGCTTCGACTATGTGATGCGCGACACGGCAGGAGACACATCCAGTGCCCGCCTGACCATTGTCATTCAGGGTGCCAATGACAACCCGGTCGCCCGTGACGACAGCAACTTCGCCAGCGATCAGACTCCCGAACCTCAGGCTACCGGCAACGTGCTGCCCAACGACGGAGATGTCGATGGTGGTGATCAGTTGCAGGTGGTCGATGTGCGTCCGCTCGATGATGACGAGACAGCGGCAGCCGGTCAGGCACTCTATGGGCGTTATGGCACGCTGCTGCTCAATGCCGATGGCAGTTATGAGTACGTCATCGATATGACCAACAGCGAAGTGCTGCAGGCCGCCGGGCGCGGCGCCATTCTGGATGACGTCTTCGTCTACCGCATCACTGACAGGGCTGGTGCCACTGCCACCGCGAATCTCACCATCACCCTGGATATAGCGGCGCCCTACATCCCTGTGAAAGGTGAAATAGGGCCGCATTTTCTCGATCGCGCCCCCTTGCAACCGGGGCCAGGCAGTGATCTTGGTTTCGAGCCTATCGTGTATGTCACCCCGGAGGTCCAGAGCAGTAACCTGGAAGCCTCCAATTATCTGCGTCTCAGCCATGGCGCCAACCCGCGCCTGGTGACGTTGCCCGAAATCCAATCGCTCTCTCTCGCAGAAGGATTGGGGCAGGTGGAGGGGCAGTTCGTCCGCGATAGCGTCCTGATCAGTCGCGCCTTTGCCGAACAGGACACCTTGTTGCTGCTGGGTCGCTATGGGCGCACTGAGCTGAGTGCCGATGGCCTGCTGCCTGCTCCTTCCCTTTATGCGCCAACCCGAGATGCGCTGCTCGAGGGAACCTTGAGTCATGATGATGCCCCTCAGCAGGCACCATCGCAGCACAATGCTCCACCTTCCACTCCACAAGCCAATGACGGACGCCCGGCCTTGCCGCCTGGCGCACGTTGGGTCGATGGGCCTCCCGCTCTGAGTGACGGCTCGGAGGGCCGTGACGATAGCGTTGTAGGCAATGCGAACACACCGGATTCCACACCGACGACAGATACAACGACGCCCGGCACAGTGGCCTCAATCGCACCGAGCTTCCGTCAGCAGTTGCTGGCGGCCACCCAGCATGCAGTGCCCTTCCCTGGGGAGTCGGATTCATGACCCCATTGCGACAAGGATATCGTATGGCTCGCTTTCCTCTGACAACGATCAGCGCGGCAGTCGTCGCCTCAATGACACTCAGTGCCTGCTCCAGCCTTGAGCTGAACCCGTACAGCCAATCGGAAGTCCGACAACGGGCGATCAGCGACCAGGCCCATATGTACCAGGAACAGGAACCGCTGAATCAACCGGTGACGTTCTATGAGGCCGCGGCGCGGGCACTGAAATACAATCTCGACTATCGCCTGAAGCTGATGGAAAGCGCTCTGGCAGCGAACTTGAGGGATGTGTCGCGTCATGAACTGTTGCCGCAGTTGATTGCCGAGGCGGGTTACAGCGACCGCAGCAATGACTCCGGCGGCACCTCGATCGGTATCGAGGATGGTGAAGAAAGTCTGCGTCCTTCAACCTCCGAAGAGCGTTACAAGACCACTGCCGGTCTGGGCTTGAGCTGGAGTCTGCTGGATTTCGGGCTTGCCTATTATGAAAACCAGCAGAAGGCTGACCAGATCCTGATGGCTGAGGAACGCCGTCGCCGGGTGGCGCAGAATGTGCTGCGAGATGTGCGCAATGCCTATTGGCGAGCGCTGGCCGCCCAGCGCCTGATTCCACAGCTGGATATCCTGCTGGCGCGTACGGAAGTGGCGCTGGATGCGGCGCGCCAGGCCCAGCAGCAAGGGCTGCTGCCGCGTCAGGAGATCTTGTCCTATCAGCGCGCCTTGCTGGATTCGACCACTTTGCTGACGGCGCGTCGTCAGGATCTCGAACTGGCCAAGACCGAGTTGGCAGCGTTGATGGCCCTACCACCGGGAACCCGGTTGGAGCTGGCCGACGAACCGGAACCGACATTGCCACCGGAGCCGGCCAACATCGAACAGCTCGAACAGCTGGCATTGGAGAACCGTCCTGAAATCATGGAAGAGTGGTACCGCAAGCGGGTCAACCAGAACGACCTGGAAGCGGCCAAGTTGCGCCTGTGGCCCAATGTTTCGGTCAACGCAGGCTTCTACTATGACTCCAACGATTACCTGTACAACAACGACTGGTCCCAGACAGGGGTCAATGTGTCGCTGAATCTGCTGCGGTTGTTGCAGTACCCGGATCTCAACAACGCCCAGGAAACCCAGGGTGATGTGGACGACCTGCGCCGTACGGCGCTATCGATGGCTGTGCTGACTCAGGTACGTGTCGGTGCACTGCGCTATCACCTGGCCAGGGAAGAACTCGATTACGCGGACGAGAGCCTGCAGGTCGACGAGGAACTGCTCGATTATGCCAAGGCTGCAGCCTCGACGTCGATCGGCTCCGAGCTGGAAGTGATCCGCGCCCAGAGTCGCTATCTGCTCTCGCAATACCAGCGTGAGGCAGCTTATTCACGGGCCCAGGAGGCCTGGGGCCGGTTGTTCAATTCAGTGGGCCTGGATGTGCTGCCGGATAGCATTGCCGATGACAGCATCCAGACCCTGGCCAGTGAGCTTGAGCGCATGATGAGCGCCCATGAAAGGAACGGCATCATTGCCGGGCCGCCTCCTGCCTTGCAACCGGTTTCTTCCCCCGTACCTTCCGAACCGGCAACGGGCAACACTCAAGCGTCCGCCGCGCCACTACCACGACAGAATGCAGGAGAGGGTGAAGGAGAGGATGCGCATGGGGGAAGCCATGTTATCTGAGCGATCGTTGCTTAGGGTTCCTGCCATGATCATGCTGGCGCTGCTGGTGGTGCCTGCATCACTGTCGGTACA
The DNA here is from genome assembly GCF_029263665.1 of Halomonas sp. Classification (GTDB taxonomy): domain Bacteria; phylum Pseudomonadota; class Gammaproteobacteria; order Pseudomonadales; family Halomonadaceae; genus Halomonas. The sequence goes on along the minus strand of NZ_JAJUFQ010000007.1, from coordinate 178,299 downwards.
GGCACAGGAGAGACTGGGCGAGGCACCAGCAGGGATGCAGATTCAGACCGAGACGGCAGGACAGGCGGAAGCCGAAGTACCAGAGCCGACACCTGAGATGGAGCGGCGCATGGAGCAGGTGCGGGAGAATCCTGAGGCGCTGCGCATGCGAATGCTTCTGGCGCCGCAACAGGAGGCGACGCTGTCCAGCCGCATGGAAGGCACGCTGGAAGAACTACCGGTTGAACTTGGTGATAGCGTTGCTGAAGGTGATGTGCTGGCACGCTTCGATTGCCGGGTTCAGCAGGCCAGGGTCAATGCGGCCAATACGGAAATTTCGGTGGCACGTTTGAACTATGATGCCAAGCGCAGCCTGCGCCGCCTGGATGCGGTGGGGGATCATGAGGTTGCCTTGGCTCAGGCAGAGGTGGAAAAGGCCCAGAGTGCGCTCAACCTGGCCGCTGTCGAACGTGACCAATGCACCCTGAAAGCTCCCTTCTCGGGGCGTATCGCCAAGGTCCACGTCAAGTCGTATCAGACCATGGGGTCAGGTACTCCGATTGTCGATCTGGTGGGGGATGGCGCGCTCAAGGTCAGGCTCAACGCTCCGTCGGTACTGTTGCCCAGGTTGCAGGTTGGTCAGCCACTGGACATCGTGGTCAATGAAACCGAGCAGCACTATGGCGCGACACTGAGCGCCATCAGCGCGCGCATTGATGCGGTGGCGCAGACCGTGGCACTGGAAGCGACCCTTGATGCCTCGCACGAGGAGCTGCGGCCGGGCATGACGGGCAGCGCTCAGGTGCGTTTCGAGACAGCGGCGCAGACTCCCGCCGAACCGACAAAAGAGTGACGCCATGAGTGCCCAGGAACAGCCGGTGCCTGCGTCTCTCTCGGCGCTGGCGCTGGCGTTGCGTGATCGTGCCATGGCGGCGGAGAACCTGGCGGCACTGATGTTCTCCATCGCCAACGACCCCTACCCGCTACTGCGTTTCCGTCAGGCTGTGGTGTTGGTGCCCAAGCCAGGAAGTGCCGAAGTGCCCTGTGTGTCAGGGCTGGCCACTCCCAAGGAGCAGACCCCCTATCTTGGCTGGCTCAAGCGTGCCACACGCTGGCTGGATACCACGCTGGAGGGCCCTGCGCCGCGTATCGTGCTGCGCGAAAGTGTCGATCCGCCCCCCGAGATTGCCGAGGGCTGGGCACAGTGGTGGCCCGCTGTGCTGTGGTGCGTGCCGTTGCACAGCAGGGATGGTGAGCGCTTGGCGATCGTGGTGTTCCTGCTCGATCAGCCGCCGCCCAAGGCGGTGAGAGAGCAGATGCTCGGCCTTGCCAGCACCTGGGCCTATTGCTGGCAGGCCATGACGCCGAAGCGCAGGACAGCTTGGCGCATGCCCGCTGGACGCCTGGCATGGCTGGTGATCATTGCCATCGCGGCGGCCATGTTCATTCCCGTACGCCAATCGGCCCTGGCTCCGGCCCAGATCATCTCTCGTGAGTCGATGGCCGTCACCAGTCCATTGGATGGCGTCGTGGCAGAAATGCTGGTACGGCCCAACCAGACTGTTGCCGCGGACACGCCCCTGTTCCGGCTTGATACGACCAGTCTGGAAAGCCGCGCGGAGGTGCTGCGTCAGCAACTGGCGGTCGCGGAAGCGGAACTGGATGCCGCAGGCAGCCTGGCCTTCGACGACCCTGCCAGCCTGGCCGAAATCACTCGACTGCGGGGCCAGCGAGATCAGCGTCGTGCGGAACTGAAAGGAGTGGAAACTGAGCTGGAGAGGGCCCTGGTCCTTGCGCCCAGTGCCGGGGTTGCCGTCTATCGAGACGAAGACGATTGGCAGGGACGTCCTGTGACGACGGGGGAGCGGATCCTGCAACTGGCCGATCCCGAACAGCCGAAGATGGAAATCCAGCTTGCCGTGGCGGATGCCATTTCTCTGGAACCAGGCGGCGAAGTGACCCTGTTTCTCACCGCCTATCCACTGACCCCGATCCATGGCCGCATTGAAGATACCAGCTACCAGGCCCAGCCTGACGATAATGGCATTGCAGCCTATCGCCTGGAGGCGAGTATCGAAGACCAGGCAGAACATGCTCGCCTGGGATTGCATGGTACCGCCAAGGTATATGGTGAAGAGGTCAGTCTCGGCTATTACCTGATGCGCCGCCCGATTTCGGCATTGCGCGCCTGGACAGGCTGGTGATCCACGCATGAGTGATGCAAGCACGGCGCCGCAAGTCACGCTGGGGGACTCCGGGGGGGACCCACGAGCCCTGTCTCCGGTAGCCCCGCTGCGTGATGATCTTCACCTGGTCGAAGTGGAACGCGAACGCAGTGGTGAGCCTGCCTGGTCGATCGAGGATCCTGTGACCAACCGCTTCTACCGCATCGGTTGGCTTGAATTCGAATGTCTGCTGCGCTGGGGGCAGACCCCACAACGCATCTGTACCCAGGTGGCCGCTCAGACCGCTCTTGAACCTGATGTGGAGCAGGTGCTGGAACTGGTCGAGTTTCTCGATCGTCATCAACTGCTGCGACCGGACCGCGAACGTATCGGCCAATATGCCGCAGAAGCGGCCAAGACCACCCCCTGGCTGAATGTCTGGTGGTGGCTGCATCACTATCTGTTCTTTCGTATACCACTGCTTCGCCCGCAACATGCACTGCAAAGACTGGCTGGCGCCATCCCTTGGTTGTTTACGCGCGGTTGCGTGTTGGTGGTCCTGCTGCTGAGCCTGTGTGGTGTCCTGCTGGTCCTGCAGCGTTGGGATCTGTTTACGCATTCGGTGGTGGAGCTGTTCTCGTTCTCCGGGTTGGTCAGTTTTGCCTGCGCGCTGGTGATCGCCAAGTCACTGCATGAGCTGGGCCATGCCCTGGTGGCCACACGACAGGGGGTTCGGGTGGCCCATATGGGAGTAGCCTTCATCGTCCTGTGGCCGATGCTATATACCGATACCGGGGAGAGCTGGAAGTTGAAAGGTGCGCGCCAGCGCCTGGCGATATCCTCTGCCGGTATCTTGACGGAGCTGGCCATTGCTGGCCTGGCCACTCTGGGTTGGGTCCTGACCGAGCCGGGAGCGCTCAACAGCGGCCTGTTGTATCTGGCGACGACCAGTTGGATGCTGTCATTGGCGCTGAACGCCAGCCCTTTCATGCGTTTTGATGGTTACTTCATCCTGACCGATCTGCTCGATTTCCCCAACCTGCACGAGCGAGCGGGGGCCCAGGCCAGAACATGGTTGCGCCGTCGATTGCTGGGGCTCGATCAGCCGTGGCCGGAACCGTTTCCGCCGCGCCAGCGCCTTGCCCTGGTGGGCTTTGCCTTTGCCACCTGGTTGTATCGACTGGTGCTGTTCCTGGGGATTGCCCTGGTGGTGTATGCCTTGTTCTTCAAGGTGTTGGGGATCGTGCTGTTCATTGTCGAAATCGCCTGGTTCATCGTCATGCCCATTGCTCGTGAGCTTTCCCATTGGTGGTCCCATCGCAGCGAAGTGCCCCGTCGTCATCGCCGGGTCTGGTGGGTGATGTTGCTCATTCTTGTCGGAGTGCTGAGCATTCCGTGGCAGACCAGTGTCAGCGGACCTGGGGTATTGCGCTCGCAGCATGCGATCACTGTCTACGCGCCTTTTCCGGCACTTCTGGAAGCGCGCCGTGCCGATGGTGACGTGGATGCCGGCAGTACCGTGGTCACGCTTTCCAACCCTGATGTCGGTCTCGACCTGCAGGCTCAGCAGGCGCAACTGGCCAATATCGACGCCGTGCTGGCGGGATTGCTTGCCAACCCCCAGGGGCTGAAGCAGGACAGTGCCGCTCGGGCTCAGCGGCTTCTCAATCTGAGCAACATCGAGGCGACCCAGAGAGAAATCACCCGGATGTCGCTCAACTCCCCCTTTACCGGGCGCTGGCAGCAAGTGAACCCAGAACTTGAAGCGGGGCAGTGGGTCAGTCCACGTGATCCACTAGGAGTGTTGATCGACCCTGAGCACTGGATGGTGGATGCCTACGTCAATCAGGACGAAGTGCACCGCCTGACGCGAGGCAGCCGTGTATCGTTCTTTATCGAGGGACGCATGGCACCACTTGAGGGAGAACTGGTCGATATAGCCCCGACGCGTACCCAGTATCTTGAATATCCTGTTCTGGCTGAGCGGCATGGCGGTTCTCTGACCATACAGGAAGGCGCTGATCGTGATGCTGGCCGTCTGCACCTTGAGCGTCCATTGTTCATGGTAAGAGCGCGCCTTGATGCCCCCTGGCCAGAGACGCGTGAAGCGCGAGGCCGTCTGCACATCGATGCAGAGCGTGAGAGCCTCGTCATGCAATTCGTCAACTGGGTGGCAGCCATTGCGATTCGTGAAAGCGGGTTCTGAAGAAGCACAGCATAAACGCCTGCACGGCTCGATCACCGGGCGATATCCGCCGTCCATGGCGGCTACCCTGCGGGCCATCCGCAGGATGTTCCGATTCGCCCCCGGCGCATGGAGGCGTGGTGCTAGTGCAGCCTTGCTGCCGATCCTGCTGCTGAATGGTTGTGCGAGTGTCGCCGATTGGCGTCCAATGCCGAGCGCAGCGGACATGAGTCGGCCGAGTACCACGGACAAGCGCTGCCTGAACACGCTTGCCGTCTTCGATGAAACCGTGGCGGCAGCCGATGTCGCGGATGCCGGGTATGCGCGTATTCCCGGTTTTCCCTATCTACGCAGTGATCGTTTGTTGGCGAGCTTCAACCACCAACTGCATGATGATCCGTCAGATCCCCGTTATAGCGACTGGCTGACCCGTATGCGCACCCTGGATGCCGAAGCACGGCGCATCGAGGCAGCCAACCTTCCACCTGCGCAACGTCAACGGCTGGGACAGGAACTATCTACCCGAGATCCTGTGTCCACCGCCAATGCCTGTGCGGATATGTTGCTGGCGGAGGAATTGCTGGGGCCAGAAGACCATGCGGCCAGGTCGGCACTGCAGGATGCTGTCGAGGTACCGGACAGCTATCTCACTGCATGGCGGGTGATGGGGCTCTATCCGCTGACCAGTCTGGGAATTGCCTCGGGGTATGAAGGCTGGAAGCGTGGCTATCTCGATGCCTTCCGTCAGGATGTCCAGACGCTGTCATCCGCAGCGATATCATCTGACGCCATGACCTATTATGCCCCTGTCGTCGAGGGCAGCTCTCTGGCCGTGGCCGCTGAGTGGCTGCGCAGTGCACCACGCAGTCCTCTGGGCTTGCTGGATATCGATGATCAAGCCTTGCTGCGCCTGGCAGCCCATTACGCGCCGTTGTTCGTCATTGCCCCGCGCAACCATGATGACGCCCTTGGCGCACCCTATTGGCGGCGAGGGCCCGAAGGCCCGTTGCCAGCGGTGGACAGTAACCACCCGGTAGCTGATGTGCGCCTGGCCCATACCCGTTATCAGGGACAGGTACTGCCGCAGCTGGTGTATACCGTGTGGTTTCCGGCGCGTACCCGCAGCGGCGCCATGGATATCCTTGGCGGGCGCCTGGATGGTCTGGTCTGGCGAGTGACGCTGGGGACGGATGGCAGGCCATTGATCTATGACAGCATGCATCCCTGTGGTTGTTATCACCTGTTCTTCCCCGTGCCGCCATTGCAGCGAGTCGAAGTGGCGGCGGACAATGATCCCCGCGAAGCACCGTTGACCCCCGTTTCAGCACCGCAACTGGAAGATAGGCAGCGCCTGGGGCTGCAGCTGGCGCCGACCAGTCATTTTCTGGTGGGACTGGCGGTGAGTGAAGGTGTTCCTCGTGGGGCCACTCCCTACACCCTGCGTCTGGTGAATGAAGCGCCAGATTACGGACGACGCTCATTGGCCTTGCCCGATGGTGGCCGCCGCAGCCTGTTCAACAGTCAGGGACTGGTGGAGACGACCGAACGTCTCGAACGCTTCATCCTGTGGCCATCGGGTATCCGCAGCCCGGGCGCCATGCGCCAGTGGGGCAATCATGCCACGGTATTCGTGGGCCGGCGCCACTTCGACGATCCCTTCCTCTTCGAAGAGGCCTTTGCTGTGCAGGAGCAGGGATCGGCCGACTGACGCGAACTGGCTTCATGTCGGGCTTATCCCTGCTCCTGGACAGTCTGTAACTTTCTACAGATGCCATTCCAGGTTGAAAGTCAGAGCATCGGTATCGACGCCTGGCTTGCCATGATTACCGTACTTGTTGCGCCAGAATTCATAGCCGGCGCCTACCCATAGCTGGTTGCTCTCGCCCCAGGCCAGTTTGCCGACATCCAGCATCAATGATGAACGGATCAGGCGTTCGGGCTTGGTTTCCGTACCGAAGTAGTCCTCTCCCTTCGGGCCGTTGTAGTTGAAGAATCCCTGGAACTTCATTGGCATGGGACCAGCATCGAAGGGTACACCCCAGGCGACATTGAACTGGTAATAAGGGTCGAACGAGACATCATGGTCGTTACCTGGAAAACCACAGGCTTCGAGTCCGCAATGATTCCATTCACGCGCGTAGAACAGGCTGACATCGAGGAAGCCGGCCGGCAGGTCGAACTTGAGGGTCGGGCCTACGGCAACAAAGCGTTTACGTGGTGCGAAGGCGCTGTTCTTGGTGTTGAGGTCGAAACCGGCGGTCAGCGCCACGTCCTTTATCGGTCCGAAAGCCAATGGCTCGCCGAATACCTTGCCGTAATGCAACTGATGACGATAGGCCAGATAGGCCTCGGTAGCGCCGCTGTCACTATTTTCGGCAGGGTCTTCATCGCCGGATTGCAGGATGTCCAGGTTGAAATAGTTCTGGCCATAGGCATAACCACTGGCGTGGGAAATCTGAAGAATGTTCTTGGTGACGTCTTCCGGGTTTTCAGGCTCGCTGAACTGTGTGCCGTAGCGATAGCCGATGAAAGTATCGCTCCAGGTGGCTGCTTGAACGGAGGATGTGCAGGCCAGAGCAAGGCCGCTGATCGCGGCAAGTCGGGAGGGCGTGATTTTCATTGTGGTTATCCTTGTGAAAGAGATGTGGAGCCGGTTTTTTAGTGATTGCTTATGTATCGGCACGCACGGTGGAAACTGCAGGCCAAGGGACTTTTCGTTCAGCACCTGGCTGGCCTGCAGTGGGGAGCCTCTGCTCGGGAGGGGAAAGCGCTATGTCAGAAACCGCAGATCAGTAGCGCTTCTTGCCAGCAAGCGTTCTGCCCAATAGGTTTCTGCTTAATAGGGTTTCTATTTAATAGAGCGTCTTCTGCGGGGGGCCGGCGAACTTGAGCGGGCCGACGCTGTGCATGTCGACCTCGACAAGCGCTGGTCCGGCATGGCCCACGGCCTCGGCGATCACTGCCTGGAACTCGTCGCCATGGCTGACGTTCCAGTGCGGCAGGCCGAGTGATGCGGCCATGGCCTGGAAGTCGGGGGTATGCAGGTCGTTGTAGTACTGGCGGCCGTCGAAGTACTTGTCCTGGATGCCGCGCATCACGCCGTAGCCACTGTCATTCATCACTATCAGGGTCATGTCGGGTGCTTCCTGTGCCAGGGTGGCCAGCTCACCGACCATCAGCATCAGGCCGCCGTCACCAACCACTGTCACGACTTTTCTGCCTTCCGCGGCCACGGCACAGCCAATGCCAGTGGCCAGTCCCTGGCCGATCGCGCCGGCCAGTGAATGAATATTGGTCAGCGGACGCTCGATAGGCAGTAGGCGGCTGCCCCAGGTGCTGCCGGAAACCGTGATATCGCGCACGAAAACACCGTCATCGGGCAGGGCATCGCGAATGGCATCGCTCAGCTTGGCGTATTCACCGACCTGCTTGCGCAGGGCCTTTTCAGCATCCTGCACGGCCAAGGCGATGTCGGCATCGAACTTGGCGTCAGGAGAGAACCTGCCTTCGAGGCGCTCGGCCAGGCGCGAGAGCACATCACCGCATTCGCCGCACAGGAAAGTATCCGTGGCGTAGTTGCGCTGTGCTGCAGCAGGGTCGATATCGATCTGCACCAGCGGGCGAGGCAGTTCTACCGAATAGGTGCGGGTCTCGTTGCTGCGCAGGCGCGAACCCGCCACCAGCATCAGGTCGCTCTGGGCATACAGCTCCTCCACGGCCGGGGCGCTGTGGAAGGCGCGCAGGCTGCGTGGATGGCTGTCGGGCAGCACGCCTCGTGCATGGGTACTGGATACTACCGGCAGGCCGATATCGGCCAGGCGGCGCACCGCATCGCCTGCTTCGAGGCAACCGCCACCCATCCACAGCATGGGGCGCTTGGCGGCCAGCACCTGCTCAGCCAAGCGGTCGATTTCGCTATCGGCAATGCGTGCCGGGGCTGCGGCTTGCACTGGAGTCGGTTCTATCCATTCCACTTCACTGGCCTGGATATCGATGGGGATTTCGATGCTGACCGGGCCGCGCGGCAGGGTCATGGCTTCCTGAATGGCGCGATGCAGCAGGGGCACCACCTGTTCGGGAGTACAGGCACGATAGGCGCGTTTGGAACAGGCCTGGAGAAAGCCCATCTGGTCGCGGGTTTCGTGAATGAAACCGGCATCCCGGTCCAGATAGGCTTTCTCGACCTGGCCGGTGATATGCAGCAATGGGGTTCCAGCATTCAGGGCTTCGAGCATGGCGCCGACGGCATTGCCGGCACCGGCGCCAGTGCTGGTCAGGGCGACGCCGAGCCCGCCCATGCGCGTATGGCCGTCGGCCATGGTCACGGCGCCGGCCTCACCGCGAGAGGGTACGAAGCGCACGCGCTGGCGCTGGCCGATAGCATCGGCAATCGGCAGGTTATGAATGGAGATGACGCCATAAACGGCCGAGACCGAATAGGCTTCCAGGGTACGGGCGACGGCTTCGCCTACGGTGATCGTTGTCATGGTGATTCCTCTGTATTCCGTGGGCACTCAGTCGCACCAGTTCATGGGCGTGCTGTCGAGCCCCAGGTACAGGCTCTTCTGCTGCATGTAGGCATGGATGCCCTGGCGTCCTTTCTCGCGTCCAAGGCCGCTGTCCTTGTAGCCGCCGAAAGGGGTCGAGATGGAGAATTTCTTGTAGGTGTTGATCCACACGGTGCCGGCCTCGAGCTTGCTGGCCAGGCGCAGGGCGCGCTGGTAGTCGCGGCTCCAGATACCGGCGGCCAGGCCATAGGCATTGTCATTGGCCAGACCGATCAGTTCGTCTTCGTCGTCGTAGGGCAGGGCTACCAGTACCGGACCAAAGATCTCCTCTTGGCATACGGTGCTGTCATTGGGCAGGCCTTCGATCAGGGTGGGCAGGTAGAAGCTGCCGTTGGCCAGCTCAGGAGAGTCCGGAATCCCACCACCCACGCGGATATGGCCGCCTTCCTGACGGGCTCGTTCGACATAGGCGGCGACACTGTCGCGATGACTTTCGCTGATCAGCGGGCCGAGATGAATGCCGGGGGCTTCAGGATGACCGACACGCAGGTGGCGGGTAATGCTTTCCAGGCGCTGCATGGCCTCGTCGTAGAGACGCCGCTGAATGAACAGCCGCGAGCCGGCAATGCAGGCCTGACCTGCGGAACTGAAAATGCCATAAGCCACGCCTTTGACGGCCTGTTCCAGGTCCGCATCCTCGCAGATGATGGTCGGCGACTTGCCGCCCAGTTCCAGTGAGGTGCCGATCAGCTTGTCGGCGGCAATATGGGCCAGGTGGCGGCCGGTATTGGTGCCGCCAGTGAAAGAGATCTTGCGTACTTTGGGGTGACGCACAATGGCTTCACCAATCACGCTGCCGCGCCCGGGCAGCACGCTGATCAGCCCCTTGGGCAGGCCCGCTTCCTCGAACAGCTCGGCCAGCTTGAGCGCGAGCAGAGGAGTCGCTTCGGCAGGCTTGAGCACCACGGCGTTGCCACCGGCCAGGGCGGGGGCAAGCTTTTGCATCTCGCTGGCAATGGGAGAATTCCACGGGGTGATGGCGGCAATGACGCCGAGCGGTTCGTACTGGCTCAGGGTCATGAAGTCGCTGTTGCGCTGGGTCGGCAGCTCGCCTTCCAGGGTTTCGCAGGCTGCGGCGAAGTAGCGGGCTGTGGCAGCCGCGCTGGCCACCAGACCGCGTGTTTCGGCCAAGGGCTTGCCATTGTCGCGGGTCTGCAGTGCCGCCAGTTCCTCGTTGCGCGACTTGATCAGCTCGCTCACGCGGTACAGCACTTCGGCCCGCTCATGGGGCTGACGATTACGCCAGGAAGGCGCACGCCAGGCGGCATCCGCGGCGGCCACGGCTTCCTCGACATCCTCAAGGCCCGCTGCGTTGAGCTCGGCATTGATCGAACCATCGGCGGGGAAGCGCGACATCATGGGGTCGCCTCGGCCTTCACGCCATTCGCCAGCGACGAAAATCTTGTGGGTCATGTCAGAATCTCCGCTTAGAACGAGACCGGCTCAAGCGCCTGGCGGCAGGCGCGAACCACCGACAGGGCGGCCAGGGTCGAGGTCTTGGGATTGCTTTCCAGAGGATGGCCATTGAGCTCGATGCTGAACTCGCCGAAGCGCCCTCTGGCGTGAATGCAGTGGGTGTTGCGGGTGGTTGCCGGATCGACGGCAAGCTGCACCTTGGTGTCGCGCATGCCGAGTCCGGCCAAGGCAATGGTGGCGGCGACGTTGGAGTTGGCCGGAAACAGGCGTGCGGCTTCCCCGGCATTGCCTTCGAAGAACACGGTGCGTTCACTGACGGCATCCAGATCGATCAACTGCTCGGCATGGCTGCCGCGCCAACTGCGTGGTGCCTTGCAGGCTTCGTAGGTGACGTCTTCCAGACCGCCTTCGCGAGCGGCGGCCAGGCCATCCATGCCGGCCACGGCACCGGACAACAGCTGCATGCGGCCACCACCCTCGCAGGCTGCTTGGGCCAGACGCTGATAGAGGGCTTCATCGGCCAACGCGCCGGTGGCCACGACGGCCATGGTCAGGCCACGGCGCAGCACGGCTTCGCCATGCTCGGCCAGGCCAGGCTGACCGGCGCATTCCACCACCAGGTCCGGGGTCTCGTTGCACTGGTTGATACTGCTCAGCACAGCGACCTTGCCCGCCAGGCGGTCGCGAACCTGGGCGGCAAAAGCTTCCGGTACCACCACCCAGGCCAGTGCCATGCCTTCGGGAAGTAAACGGTGCACTTCAGCGCCCATGGCGCCATAGCCGATCATCAGGAGTCGTTTTGTCATTGAGATGAGCTCCAGGCGTTATAGGTGGCGGTTGAAGCCACCGGAGACATCCAGGGCGGCACCGGTGGTGAAAGAGGCCATGGGAGACGCAAGGAACACCAGCGCGCGCGCCGGCTCCTGCGGATGTCCCAGGCGCCCCATGGGGATGCCACGCTTGGTGGCGATGGCGCCGATCCATTCTTCCCAGCTCTGTGACGGGTCATCACGTTGCTCGAAGCGGCGCCGCCATTGGCCGGACTCGACCATGCCCAGCAGGATGGAATTGACGCGAATGCCTTCCTTGATCAACTCGTGAGACAGCGAATGCGTCATGTTGAGCAGGGCGGCACGAGCCGCCGAGGTGGCAATCATGTGGGGCTCGGGCTGCAACGCCAGCAGTGAGTTGACGCAGGTCAGCGAGCCGATGTCGGAGGCGGCAAGCTGACGGCGGAAGGCGCCCAATGGGTTGAGCACACCGAATAGCTTGAGGTTGGTCTCGGACAGCCAGGCTTCCTTGGGAGTGTCATCGAGATGGGCCACATAACCCTGGCCGGCATTGGCGATCAGCATGTCGGCAGCGCCGAAGCGCTCGACCACTGTAGCGGCGAACGCCTCGCAGGAGTCGGCATCGAGCACATCGCAGCGCTCGGCCAGTAGCTGAGCCTGGGGAAATTCCCGGGTCAATTCGGCCTGGGCGGCGTCGAGGCGCTCGCGGCTGCGGCCGCACATGGCTACCTTGGCCCCATGGGCCAGCAACAGGCGTACCGTTTCCAGCCCGATGCCGGAGGAGCCGCCGGTGACGACGGCTACCCGCTGTTCGATCATGAAACTCATGGCTGGGTCCTCATTGGGTCTTGAGCAGTGGGCGAGAGAAGGTGTCGACGACGGCGGCAAAGGCCTGCGGTGCATCGATGTAGCTGGCATGACCGGCGTGAGCAATGGCGTGATAGGGCAGATCGAGTAGTCCTGCCAAGGCACGCGAAGCCTGCGGTGTGGTGATGCGATCTTCAGCGCCACACAGCACGATGGCCGGGACATTCAAGGTCGAGCGGTTCAGATAGCCTTCCAGGGAATCGTTGGCCAGCATCCAGCTGGCCTGGGCAAAGCCCTCGACATGCAAGCGCTGCATGCCTTCGCGAACCCGGGCGATGTCGTCCGGGCTGGCGTCCTCACGCAACAAGCGTGGGGCGCGGGCCGCTGCATAGGCTTCGTGGCCCTGCTCGGCGAGCATGGTCCAACGACTGCGATAGACCTCATCACGCTTGTCGGCATCGGCATCGCGATACCCCAAAGCGGGATCGGCCAGAACCACCCCTGCCAGCCTCTCGGGCCTGAGCGCTGCATAGGCGCAGGCCATCATGGCACCCAGCGAGTGGCCGACCAGTACACAACGCTCGATGCCGAGCGCTTCGAGCCAGGCATCAAGACGTGCGGCATAGTCTTCCGCTGTCGGATGAGGGCCGCTGAGCGCCTGGCTGTCGGCGTAGCCGGGAGCATCCCAGGCCAGCAGGCGGTAGCCTTCAAGGTGCTCTGTCAGAGGTGCCCAGGAGGCTGCACCGGAGCTGATGCCATGCAGCAGCACGATGGCCGGGCCCTCGCCACCTTCCCGATAGGACTGGCGGCCTTCAGCGAGTGCCAGGTTCCTGGGCGTTGCGTACTGAGATGTCATGGTCAGGGGAGTCATGGCCGAATCGCTCATCCGTTACGCTTGACCTTGGCCAGCGGGTGATCGTCCGGGTAGGTCGGGATCTGCGGCTTGGGTGTGCCCAGCATCACGCACATCAGCGCTTCTTCTTCACTCTCGTTGAGCAGGCCGCGATAGATGCCCGGCGGTACCGAGATCACGTCGCGCTCTTCCAGCACGGTCTCGGTGTAGTTGTCACCGTCCTTGATGAACAGGCGGATGCTGCCCTTGAGCACGAAGAAGACTTCTTCGACATCGTCATGCACATGCAGTGGCCCTTCACACTTGGAAGGCAGCACCATGGTCGAGAAGGTGAAGTGCTCAGCCGGAATGGTATTGGTGTCGTTGGCAACGCCAGTGGCCCCGGTGCCGATGTAACGCATCTGGGCTCGGCGGTACTTGGGATCGAAGTCGGCCTGGAACTTCAGGGCATTCCAGTCATACTTGCGGCCCTTGAAGCGGGCGATGCGTGACTCGATCCAATCCTCGAAAGATTGGTCGTCGGGCTTGTTCCAGGTAGCGAACTGTTCAGACATGATCGGTTTCCTCGGTATCGCGCTGGTGGTGATGTAGAGGCGCCTTGTTGCGCGTCACCCGGTGGCCATGAAGTGCTAAAGGTGGCCGGATTCGGGACAAAGGCTCCCCTGACCAGTCGCCCGGAGGTGACTGGTGGATCGGTCGTTGCTGTGTGCTCTCTGCTGCTCTCTCAGGCCTTGCTCTGGTTTCAGGTCAGGCGCTGGTCTTCTTCTGACGCCGGGTCTCGGCGTCGATGCCGCCTTCGATGGCCCACTCGGTGAAGGATTCCAGCGAGTGCTGCATTTCGCGCGGCACCCAAGCTTCCGTGAGGTAGTCCTCGTTGGTGTAGTACTCGAAGGCGCCGCCCAGAGGGCTGTTGACATACCAGAAATAGGCGGAGGAAATCGGGTGACGCCCTGGGCCCAGGAAGGTGCTCCACTGGCGCCGGTTCATTGCCAGGCCACCGCCGATCACCTCATGAATATCGCGTACGGTGAAAGCGACATGGTTAAGGCCCGCGCCACGATGCGGCAGCTTCAGCAGGAACAGGTTGTGGTGGCCACCACGCGCCTGCATGCGCAGGAAGACGGCACGATCCGTATAACGGTCGGAGACCGAGAAGCCCAGCAGCTCGCGATAGAAGTGTTCGCTGGCTTCCAGGTCATCGACGAAGAACACGGTGTGACCGACACCGACCGGTGTGGCCTGTTCATATACCGGGCTGGGCTGGTCGACACGACGCATGTCGCCGTACTGGTTGATCGGTGTGACCTCCAGCGCCACATCGCGCAGACGAGTGGGGCGGATACGTACCGCCAGCCCATTGGGGTCGCGGCATTCCAGACTGTCGCCATGATCGATGTAACCGGGCTGGTCGCTCAGTTTCTCGCGCAGTGCGTCCAGGTCGTCGGCTGAAGCCACACCCCAGGTCATGCGGCGCAGGGTCGAGCCATCCTCGAACGCCGGGGGCAGTTCAGCATCATCCATGGCTCGAATGACCAGACGGGCACCATCGAGGGTCTCGAAGGTGGCACCTTGGGTGTTGGCGTCAACGTTGCTGTCATCCACCTGGTTCAGGCCGAAGTCCTTGGCGAACTGCTTGCCTGTCGCTATGTCTTCTGCGCCAAACTCCAGTTCTTCGATACCTACGATTTTCATGGTGGTCTCCTGCTGAACATGACCCTGGTTATCGGTCGTGACCGTTCAAAAAGTTCGTTTTCAAAAGCGGGTTTTCAAAAGTTCGTTTTCAGAAATCCACTTTCAACCATCCAGTTTCAGAGCATGAGCATCCCTGTCGCGCCGCATGTGGCAGCGCGATACTCTGGCTGTGCTTGTGTTGACTCAGGGCCGGAGAGCGGCGTGCGATCAGCCGTCCGGCAGCTTGGCCTTGTACGAAAAGTGCCTAGTCAGTCGATGTCGTTGTTGACATTGTCATCCCATCCGGTGCCGCCCTCCCGCGTTTTTCTGGAGAGAACCGCTCTGGTCAGCGCCACCTTGATAACCCAGCAGGTTGGAGATGTTGCTGGCGGCCTCGGCCACGTCATGGCGCAGGCGCTCACGGTCGCTTTCCGGAATCTCGTGCACTGGCACCATGATGCTGACCACGGCTTCTATCTCGCCATCGTGGTTGAACAGCGGGTAGACGATGGAAGAGATACCGAACTGAAAGAACGATTCTGCGATCACATAACCCCGTTCACGGTCTTCCTGCACCATGGCCCAGAGCGCTTCGCGATCTTTTGGGGAGCCAGGTTCGTTATCCGGCAGTTGCGCCTCAGGGTAGAGGGATTCGAAGGTTTCCCGGCTGACGCCAGTCAGCAGCATCCTGCCCAGTGAAGTGCGGTGTACCGGCAGGCGTGTGCCGACACTGACACGCCGAATCGTGGCGTTGGCCGCGCTGACGCGGGCAACGTAGATGACATCACGCCCATCCCGGATGGCGATATGACTGGAGCAGCCTGTCTTGTCGCGCAGGGATTCGATGATGGGCTGGCCGACTTGCACCACATCCAGAGAGGCGACGTACTCGAAGCCGAGGCGCAATACGTTGACGCCGAGCGAGTAGAGCCCGCTTGTGGGGTGGCGCTGGACAAAGCCCATGTATTCCAGGGTCTGGATGGCACGGTAGGCCGTGGCCTTGGGAATCTCCACGAGCTTGAGGATTTCGGCAAAGCTCATTTCCCGGTTACTGCGGCTCAGCTCCATCAGGATGAGCAGGCCGCGTTCCAGGCCTGGAATCAAGTATTTCCGTGCATCCTTTTCCATGTCGCTCATCGCCTCTTGGTGTCCGGCTCGAAGAAGTTTCTTTGTTACTTAAGATACCGGATCGAAACCTGGTCGCCGACCTGCACCGTCGTGTTCAGTTCAGTCGTTCAGTTCTGGATGGTTTATATATGAAACTCTATTTCTTATTTGGTACGAATGGAGCGTAGTCTTCACCAGTTGTTTCTGTCAAGGGTTTCAGGGCGTTTATTTTCTTCATAACTATTTGATATTTAATCAAAAAATGAAGTCGAGCAGGGGCTGTGATGCACGGTTTTCGACCGTGCATCATCCCTCTTGCAGCCCTTCGTTCTGACACTCAGTAACGCTTGATCAAGGGCAGCAGGACACCGGCTCCTACAAAGGCCATGGCCATCATGAACATCAGACCTGCGGTCATGTTTCCGGTCATGACGATGAGGCTGCCGATCAATACGGGTACCAGGGCTCCCGAGAAGTTACCCATACCATTGAAGATACCGCCTGCGGTGGCACTGACATCGGAAGGGGTGGCCTTGGCCAGCAGAGCGAAGACATTAGGGGCACCTACACCCCACATGGCAGCGCTGAATGACATGGCGGCAATCATTGCCCAGTTGGAGCCTTCTATGGACAGCACCAGTGCCAGCCCCAGGCCTGCGCCAAGC
Source organism: Halomonas sp. (assembly GCF_029263665.1). Lineage (GTDB taxonomy): Bacteria > Pseudomonadota > Gammaproteobacteria > Pseudomonadales > Halomonadaceae > Halomonas. The sequence continues at coordinate 162,092 of NZ_JAJUFQ010000007.1, read as the reverse complement.
ATGGAAATCGAGCACATCAGAGCGCGGCGATCGAAACGGTCGGAGACAATGGCTCCCAGCACTTCGCCCACCAGCATGGCGAGGAAGGGGAGGGAGGAGAAAATTCCGGCCTGATCGAGGTCGATGCCCTTGTCCTGCACCAGATAGGTCGGCAGCCAGCTGTTGAGTCCCCACAGGTAGGCAAGGAAGGCGACGTTGAACAGGCAGATCGACCAGAACGACCAGCGCTTCAACAATGTGGTGGTGGCGGCCCGGTGTGTGGAGAGTGGCACATGGGAGCGCTCACTATGCTGCAGGGCCGGTGAGCGAGTGGAAACATCCAGCTTGCGGAACACCAGGTATACGATCAGCGCGACGGGGATCGTCAGCAGGGCGATGGCGAAGAAGCTGGCGCGCCAGCCGAATTGATCGACCACCCAGATAGTGAACGGGAAGCCAAGCGTGGCCCCGATCGGTGTACCGAGCAGCCACAGCATGGTGGCACGGGCCTGTTCGCGTGGCGGGAACAGGCGTTTGACGATGGTGTAAGCCACAGCGAACATCGGGCCTTCAGCGATACCGAGCAGTATCCTCAGCCCCAGCAACCAGCCGAAGTCGTCGACGAAACCCATGATGGCCATGATCGCCGCGGTAACGGCCAGCATGCCGTACAGGCAGCTCTTGGGACTGAAAATGTCACCAAGAAAGCCCAGGAACATCGATGAGGCGCCGTAGGACAGCAGGAAGCCTGTCATCAGCAGGCCCAACTTGGTCGATTCTCCGGCAAGGCCCAGGTCTGCCTGGAACGTCGGGCTTGAGATCAGCACGGCGATGCTGATCTTGTCGAAGAAGGAGAGGATCACGCAGGCCAGCAGGGCCAGTGGCACCAGCCAGCGCCTTGTTCCTGGCATCGGCCCGACCTCGTTGAGGACCCCGGTCGCCTGGGACGGAGCAGCAGTATGGGACATGTCATTACCTTGATTGTTATAGGTGTTGTCAGGGAAGCACTGCATAAATCAATGCGTGCGCTTCCTCAGGGGGCTAGTCGTATCGGTCGCTTGCTATGGGCGCTCAGCGTAGCTGCATCAGGTTGAAGTCAGGGTCTTCCAGCGACTGCGGATCAAGGGTGCGTCCGGCACTCATCCAGCGTTTACCGAGCTTGATCGCCCGGGGCTGGTCGAAGGCCACCATCTGTACCAGACGGTTGTCCTGATCCAGGTTGAAGAACACTGTCCCCTGAGCTTCCTGGCGCACCACGCAATGGGTTTCTCCACTCGGGACACCCAGAATCTGAATGTTGACGCCATGCTGGTCGGACCACAGCCAGGCGGGTTCGTCATAGTGAGCCTCTTTGCCGAGCATGGTATCGGCCACTACGCGTGCCTGGTTCTGGGCATAGGCCCAGGATTGCAGGCAGAGCCCCAGATGGGGATGCTGGGCGACATCACCGGCGGCGAAGATGTACGGATCTGACGTCTTTCCGGCAGCATCGATGACAATGCCCTGCTCGGTCTTGAGCCCGGCCTCGCGTGCCAGCTCCAGATTGATGGCCACACCGGTTCCCACCACGACCAGGTCATACGGCTCATGCGCCTGTCCGTCGGCCAGGATCGTGACTCGTCCGTCCTGCTCTTCTTCGAGCTGAATGTCCTGGCGCTCCAGCTCCAATCCGACACCGTGTTGCTGGTGGAGCTCGCGGATGGTCTCGGCCACTTCAGGGCCCACGCTGCGCCCGCAGAGTGCAGGGGCGCGTTCGAAGACATCTACTTCGATCCCCAGCTTGCGCGCGCTGGAGGCTACTTCGAGGCCGATCCAGCCACCGCCGATGACGCCGATGCGCTGACTGCTTTCCAGACGCTCCTTGAGTTGGCAGGCATCATCCCAGGAGCGCAGGGTCATGACATTGTTGATCTTCGACCAGGCCTCCACGGGCAGGCGTGGGCGACTGCCTGTGGCGATCAATAGGCGGTCATAGTGCAGGCGCGAGCCATCGTCGAGTTCCACCTGCCGGGCGTCCCGGTCAATGCGTGTGGCCCGCTGTGGACGGTGCCAGTCGATATCGAGTGCCGCCAGGCTATCCGCGGGAAACAGCCTTGGCAGCGGTTCCTGGGCAGTGATCACGCCTTTGGACAGGGGAGGGCGCTCATAGAAATCGTGTGGCTCGTCGGCCACGACCATCAGTTGGCCCTGGAAACCTTCGCTGCGTAGTGCCTTGCAGGCATAGCCGCCGGCCTGACCGCCGCCAATGACGATGATGCGCTGGATGTCGCTTGTCATGTTCGCCATTCCTCAGTTGAAGACGAAACCACCGTTGACCGGGATGACCTGGCCGGTCACGAATGTCGCCCAGTCCGACAGTAGATAGAGAACGGTGCCGCTCACATCATCCGGCTGTTGCTCACGCTTCAGCGCTCGCCCTTGGGCATAGACGTCATAGCGTTCCTGGGGCACGTATTCCGTTGCTTCGCAATGGGTGAGACCGGGAGCGACAGCGTTGACGCAGATATGCTGCTCTCCGAGTTCACGCGCCATGGCACGGGTCATGGAGATCACGGCACCTTTGCTGGCGACATAGGCCATCAACTTGGGGGCACCCCACAGGGCGGTATCTGATGCCAGGTTGACGATCCGGCCATTGCCACTGCGCTCGAGCAGGGGAACGGCCGCACGAGTCATCAACCAGGGTCCGCGTACGTTGACGTTCATTACCCGGTCCCACAGACCCATGTCGTAGTCCATGAGGGTATCGCCACCCACGCCGGTGGCGATGGCGGCGTTATTGACCAGCCCATGCAGGGGGCCGTTGCTGCCGATGCGAGCCATGCCGTCTTCGATGGAAGCAGGATCGGCCTGATCGATGACCAGCGCTTCCACTTCAGCACCACTTTCACGCAGTGCCTTGGCCGTGGCATTCAACTCCTGTTCGAGGATGTCGCTGATGATCAGCCGTGCCCCTTCACGGGCAGCGGCTTCGGCAATATTGCGGCCCAGGCCGCGAGCCGCTCCGCTCACCAGGATCCGTTTGTCAGCCAGTCGTTTGTCAGACCGTCGTTTGTTCGTCAGCACCAGGGCCATCTCAGGCCACCTGCTGGCGCTGGGCCAACTGCTGCTTGGCCATTTTCAGCATCACACGGCGCAGGCGGGCCAGACCGACATCATGTTGATAGAGGTTCTCGTGATCGCGGGCATCTGGAGCCATGTCCTCGAGAATGATGCGGTCCTGCTCCAGCACGTCCCAATGCAGCTGCTCGAGCTTGGTGCGGTAGAAGAACCGCCATACCTGACGTTGCCAGCCGCTGACCTTGCGGATGCGCCAGAAGAACACGCGGGTGTTGTCCTTGTCTTCGGGCACGGCCATGCCGACGATCCAGAACGGGCCACCTGGTCCGAAGCGTTTCTGGTAGGGGATCGACAGGCGCAGCCAAAGCGCGCCGGTATTGCCGTATTCCACCCAGTCGAAGTTGACGCCGGTCTGGCCTGTCTTCTTGAAGATGAAACCGCTTTCGGTGGGCTCGAGCACCATCTCGGCCTGACGGTCGCCTTCGGCCATGGAGTGGGAGTCCGAGTGCAGGTAGGTGCCGTGCATGGGGTCCATGACGTTGTCGATGGCGTATTGGTAGTTGCACTTCCAGGTGGCGGTGCACAGGAAGTGACCATAGCTTTCGCTATCGGTCAGCTGTTCGGGCAGTTCCAGCTCGCAGGGCTGCTCGTCTGGCGTGGTAGCGAAGTAGACGAAGATGGCGCCGTGCGCTTCCTGGACGGGATACTTGCGCACGCAGTTCTGGCCAACCAGAGGACTGTTGCTGATGGCCGGAACATCGCAGACCTCGCCTTCACCATTGACTTCGACCCCGTGATACCAGCAGGCCAGGCGGTTGCCCAGGTTCCAGCCCTTGGACAGGCGTGCGCCACGGTGAGGACAGCGATCCTCGATGGCATGCAAGGTGCCGTCTTCATCGCGCCACAAGGCCAGGTTCTCGCCCAGTCGGGTAATGCCGACAGGGTCGCTGCCGACTTCCCAACTGGCCGCGACGGGATACCACAAGGAACGCAGACCGTTATCCAGGTAGTCCTGAACATTGTCTTGTACGTTGGCGTCAGAAGAGGGTGCTGTGGTCATGACTCGACCTCGTTGTTTGGATTGTGCGATGGGTGAGGGCAGGGAAATGGAACAAGAAGAGGAGACTTCTATCCGAGGACGGCCATTTCCTGGAGGAAGCTTTCCTGGGTCCAGGCCTGGCCATGGCGGTCACGGTGCTGAAGGGCATTGAGACCTTCGACCAGGGCATCAAGCTCGGTCACGCCATCGCTAAACACTTCTTCGAGGGCTGCCAGCAGATCTATCTCGAACTCGCCTGGCACATTGGCACGCGTCTGCCAGACAGGATTGGCAAATCCGCCAGGGGGCTCGATGTAGCCTTGCCCGGGTTCACTGGAAGGGATGATGCGTTGCCAGCTCTTCAATTGTGGGTTGTAGTCTTGATGCGACACGGTTCAGCTCTCCTCGCTGGTCTGGAGTTGTACTTCGTTGTCGATGATGCGTACCGGATAGACATGAAGGTCACGGTCTGCCGGCTCGCGCAGGCACTTGCCGGTACGGATGTCGAAAGTCGCTTCGTGCAGGGGGCACTCGACCTGGCCATCCTCGACAAAACCTTGCGACAGCAGGGCATAGGCATGGGGGCAAACGTCTTCCAGGGCGTAGTAGTCACCGTCGAGAACGTAGACGCCGATTTCCTTGCCATCGATCTTGGCGGAGTAAGGGAAGTCTTCCTGAACCTGGTCGGTCTTGCAGACAGTCGTCCAACTCATGATGCAGTCCTCATCGGTCGGGGATAGGTATTGTTGTTTCAATTATGAAACTTTGTTTTTTATTTGATCCGATGAGATCCCAGTATAGGGACGTCGACCTGACTGTCAAATACTACATAGTAATGAAAAGGCACAATATCGCCTACCTCTGTGCTCTCACACAGATGTGATGGATTTAATATATTGAATTTAGGGGGATATTTTTTTAGAAAAGAAAGTTGGTGGATTAACGCAGTGCCGTATTCAGAGACAGACTGTAATCATTGTTGGGAATATGCATGACCTGCCAGGCGACAGGGGTGTCATCCGCTAGGCAATAGAAGGTTTCTAGCCTCAGGCCGGTGGCAGAGGCGGCATCCTGATTCGGGTGCATGATCCGGGCGATGGCCTTGGGCAGGCGCACCATGCGCAGGCGATTCTCGGCATGGCTGAGCGTCACCCGGCCCTGGGTTTCCAGCAATGGCAGGATGCTTTCGTGTTCCAGGGCCTCTGCATCAGCTTCCAGCAGGGCAGATGCCATGTCCGCCCGCAGATGTATCTCGGTATGGCAGTCAAAGGCGCCATCGATACGATCCTGGCGTATCAGGCGAACATAGCCACTCGGGCATTCTCCCAGGATGTCGCTCCAGGCTCCCTGGCGAAGCACATGCTCACGTTTCAGCAAATGGATGAAGACCATGCGTACCCTGGTGCCATCAGGGCGCAGAAAGCGGAAGGCCGGTGTGGTGATTTCGCGGCGATGGTCGCCACCGGCAACGAATGTGCCAACGCGACGGCGACGATAGAGGTCGCCACTATCCACCAGTTCCCGCAGGGCTTTTTGCACCGTACCCAGGCTGACGGGCAGGTTCGCCGCCAACTCCTGCTCGGTTGGCAGGCGCGTGCCTTCACTCAAGTGCCCCTCCACGATCAACTCGATGATCGCATCGCGCAGGCACAGGTACTTGGAAGATTTGGGAGAGCGTTCCAGGTGTCGCGAGGTGCGTTCGGCCAGCAGAGGTAGCACGGCACTGCCTTAAGAAAAAGTGAGGAATGGCGCATTCTAGCAGGGATGTTGGTGGACCATAAGGCGATAGGAAAAGGCAGGCCCAATATGGCCGTGCTTCAGGGGCTTGCTTCAGCCAGCAAGCCTTGGACGCGAGTGAGGATTCATGCTTTTAATTTGAATGATTAATCAACATAAAATAGGCTCAAAAGGCACCCGAGACTTTACTCAAGCATGCATCGCCATTGAGTGTCTCCCGGCAGAATGCTTTCGGGAGCTCATACAACAAGGAGAAGCAAGTTGATTCATTCTTCCCTGCGCAGACATCAGAGTACCTTATGGCCCACGACTGCCGCAGTCGGGCTGATGACTTCCCTGATGGGGGGCCAGGTATTGGCCGAAGAAGATGCCGTGTGTGCCCAGCAAGCCTATTCCATGGGACTGCGTTATCAACAGCAGTCTGCAGAAGCAGAAGCACTGCAGCGCCAGAGCTTCGCTCTGGCCACATACCGGCTCAAGGAACAGATCGAAGAACATGGTGAAGACGCTGACCTGGCGATCATCACGGACCTGGATGAAACCGTGCTGGATAATTCAGCGTTGCTGGCGCGGGACATGGCCGAATGCCACGACTACACCCGCTGGGATACCTGGAAACATTGGGAGCGAGAAGGGGATCCCCGCCTGATTCCTGGCGCCAAGGCCTTCCTGGATTATGCCGATGAGCACGGTGTGGCCATCTTCTACCTATCGGACCGTTATCAGGAAAACGAAGCCGATACCATCGCGACCCTCGAAGCGCTGGATTTGCCCCAGGTCTCCGAAGACAGCGTCATGTTGCTGGGGCCGCCCAAGGCGGAACGTCGGGCCAAGGTCGTCGACGAACATACCCTGGTGATGCAGTTGGGCGATTCGCTGCACGACTTCGATGGTGCATTTGCCGATGCTGACCTGGCGGGCCAGCATGCGCTCGTCAAGGAAAATGCCGAGCGCTTCGGCCAGGACTGGATCGTGCTGCCTAACGCGGCATATGGCGATTGGAGTGACGCCGAACTGACAGCCTGGGGGGTACCTCTGGAAACAGAATGATGTCACCACTGGGCAGTCACTTGCGAGCTTTCCCCTGCCCATTTCGACATTAACTCATCTCGGTGGGCCGACCTGTCTCGACCCACCGGGTAGGCTTGTTCTCGGATCCCGAGTGTCTCGTGCTTCTCGCTCCTCCCGGATTTTCAGATCTCGCCGCCATGACGTATCTGGGTCTTTACCTTCTTTTTACGCTTTAGCCTGAAAATCGACATCGAATTTTTACGCTGCTACTTCCTGAGCTGTCCAGAAGGACTCGCGAAGTGAGGCAATTAATCTCAAAATGCTCATTGATACCCTGCAAACTCCGCTTTTTGACTAGGCATCCTTGCCTCTCGCGCTACGAGCAGCGAAGCTGTCCAAGTCGCCATTCCTGGCGGTGTGTCGATCAATTCCTCCTTGCGACTCTCATGGATGAGGGCAGTGCGTTAGTTTGCCGGGAGCGAACCTGGCCCTGACCATCGCCCGCCGACTTTTTGTACAGAGCCCAGAATTTGTGTGCCGCAAGCTGCATTCACCAACGTGCCAAAAAATCTCCATTCAAGGAAGCAGGATGAAGAAGCCGGGAAGTCAGGAAGTGCCTCGCCCCGGTCCTGATGCCTTGCTCAAGTCCGCGCGCCGTGAGGCGCGCGGCTGTTTGCGTATCTTTCTTGGCGCCGCTCCGGGTGTCGGCAAGACCTATGGCATGTTGCGCACTGCCCAGGAGCGCTGTGCGCAGGGAGAGGAAATCGTCATCGGTGTGATCGAGTCTCACGAAAGGGTAGAGACCGAACAACTGTGTGAGGGCATCGAGAGGCTGGCTCTGGCTGAGCGGATGTATCGTGGGCGCAGCTTCCATGAGTTCGACCTGGATGCCGCCCTGGCTCGGGCCCCGGATATCATCCTGGTTGACGAACTGGCCCATCGTAATATCCCTGGCAGTCGTCATTCGCGCCGCTATCAGGATATCGAGGATTTGCTCGATGCAGGTATCGATGTGTGGACCACGCTCAATGTCCAGCATATCGAGAGCCTCAACGATATCGTGGCCCGGGTTACGGGTATCCGCATGCGAGAGACGATACCGGACTCCTTGATCCGTCGGGCCCGGGACATCACCTTGATCGACCTGACCCCTGATGAACTGATCCAGCGCCTCCAGCAAGGCAAGGTAGATGTCCCCGAGCAGGCGAGAGAGGCGCTGGACAGCTTCTTCAGCGAAGCGAACCTGACCGCCTTGCGTGAGCTGGCCATGCAGACCATGGCTGAGCGGGTGGACGCGGATGTACGTGATTCCATGGGCGTGCGCGGTGTGGAGGGGCCCTGGCCAGTGCGGCCGAAGGTCCTCGTTGCCCTCAGCGGGCGCCCGGAAGATACCAGCCTGATTCGTGCAGCACATCGCATGGCGGAACGACAACATGCTTCCTGGCGGGCAGTGCATGTCGATACAGGCCTCGATACACCAGCGATACATCTGGAGTTGGAGCGCTCCAGCCAATTGATCGAGAGATTGGGTGGCGAGGTTGTCATCCTGGCTGGCCAGAGCCGCTTGATGGAACTTCTCGATTACGCTCGGCGTAACAACATCACCACCTTGGTCATCGGGCGTGCAGTGCCCAGACCATGGCGTTTCTGGCATCGTTCCCTGGGCAGAAAATTGCTCAAGGTCGCGCGAGACTTCGACCTGGTCATCGTTTCCGAAAGCGGAAGGGGCAAGCAAAGCAAACCCTTTACTTGGTTTGAACGTTCATGGCTTTCCCTTAGCCGGCGCGAATACTGGGTACCGTTGGCCGTGTTGCCGGCAACACTGGCAATTGCGCTGGGCATTGATCGGGTGATGGAACTGGCCAATGTGTCCCTGGTGTTTCTCACGGGTGTGCTGGTGGTGGCCGCCTTTAGCGGAACCCGGGCAGCCATGCTGTGCGCGGTGCTGAGCTTCCTGGCCTACAACTTCCTCTTCACTGAACCACGCTACACCCTGTTTGTGGATCACCGCCATCAACTGCTTTCGGTGGTGTTCTTTCTTGCCGTGGCCATGATAGGAGGGCAACTGGCCGGTCATGCTCGGCGCCAGCTCATTGCGCTGCGTGAGAGCCGCGACCAGACCCAGAAGCTGCTGCAGTTTTCCCGTGCCTTGTCGGTGGCGGCCGATCATTCTGGTGTGCGGCAGGTCGGTGTTGCCACACTGGCTGATTGGTTGCAGGTGCCCACGGTGTATCTCGAAAGTACGGCAGAGGATGATGAACTGCATTTGAGCGAGTCCCGCCCGGGTGTATTGAACCTGGATGCGACGGCCCGCCAGGCTGCGATGTGGACCTATTACCATCAGCGTCCCAGCGGATATGGCTCTGATACGCTGTCATCTCAGCGCTGGCGCTTCATTCCTCTGGTCGACAAGGATGTCGTGCTGGGTGTCGTCGGACTGGCCCTGGCCGACCGCCAGGTACCCTTGGCCTATGAGCAGGAAATGCTCATCGATACGCTGCTCAATCAACTGACGACAGCACTGGCGCGTACCCGCATGGTCAGCGACTTGAGTGCGGCGAGGATGGCGGAAGAGAACGAACGCCTGCGTTCAGCGCTGCTGTCTTCCGTGTCTCATGATCTCCGTACGCCACTGGCATCAATCATCGGTGCGGCCAGTTCCCTGCGCGATCTGGATGAGCAGTTGTCCACCGAGGACAAGCGTGAGCTGCTCGATGGTGTGCTGGGTGAAAGCGAACGTCTCAACCGGTACATTCAGAACCTGTTGGACATGACACGCCTTGGCCATGGTGCGATGAAGATCGAGCGGGATTGGGTAACGTTGCCTGACCTGGTCAACTCGGCGCTCAAGCGCCTCGGTGCACCTCTGGCCAAGCTGCATGTCACGCGCCATTGGGCGGTGGACCTGCCACTCTTGTATGTGCATCCCGCGCTGATCGAACAGGCGCTGGTCAATATCATAGAAAATGCGGCGCGCTATTCGAAACCCAGTGACGACATTTCGAAACCCGGTGATGACATTCGCATCGTTGCCGAGCAGAAAGGCCGCGACATGGTGATTTGTATCTGTGACCAGGGGCCGGGTATCCCCGAGGAGATGCGTGAGCGGGTATTCGACATGTTCTTCAGCGGAGGGGAAGGCGACCGTGGTCGACATGGCAGTGGCCTGGGACTGGCAATATGCCGTGGGATGATAGGCGCACATGGCGGCTCGATCAGGGCTGAAGATAACCCGGGCGGAATCGGTACCTGTATCATCATTCATCTCCCCTTGGAGGATTCTCCACCGGGACCACAGGAGAGCGAGGCAGCGGATGAGTGTTGATCAACATCGTGTCCTTGTCGTCGATGATGAGCTGCAGATTCGCCGTTTTCTGCGTATCAGCCTCAGTTCTCAGGGCTTCGACGTCATTGAAGCTGAAAACGGTGAGCAAGCCTTGCTGAGGGCGTTGAACGACAAGCCCGATGTGGTGTTGCTCGACCTTGGACTGCCTGACGTGGACGGCCACGATGTATTGTGTGCCATCCGCGCCCAGAGTGATGTCCCGGTGATGGTCGTGTCGGTGAGAGCATCGGAGGATGAAAAGGTCATGGCCCTGGATGCCGGAGCCAATGATTATGTGACCAAACCCTTCGGTATCCAGGAGCTGCTGGCCAGGGTGCGCGCGGTGCTGCGTTATCGTCGCCAGATCAGTGGTGTTGCTAAGGTTCGGCGCTTGCAGGCGGGGGATCTGGTCATCGACCTGGATGATCGGCGTATCACCCTGTCCGGGAAAGCTGTGAAGCTGACACCCAAGGAATACGCCGTACTGGCGTTGTTGGCCGAGTTTCCTGGGCGCGTGGTCACTCAGGCCCAGATACTCAAGGATATCTGGGGGCCCGTGCATCAGCATGACACCCATTACCTGCGTATCGTCATCAGCCGTTTGCGCCAGAAGCTGGGGGATAGTTCCGAGCAGTCGGAACTGATCCAGACAGAGTCCGGTATTGGCTATCGTCTGATGGCAGCTGAGGTCGAGGACAGTTGAGGCGCGGTCTGTTCAATCCTGGCGGGCGGACGCTTCACCGGTTTGCCCGCTTGGCATGTGGTTCAGGCTTAATACCCAACTGACGACCATCACGCCGGCCAGCAGGATGGCTCCGAACAGCTTGAAAGCGGTGTCGTGCCCGACGTGATCGATCAAGGCGCCGGTAAAGACTACCGGCAGGCTGAAGCCGATATAGGCCATCAGGAAAAAGCCTGCACTGGCCCGTGAATGTTGCTCTTCTCCTGCCCTGGCCAATACACCGCTCATGCCGCCGAGATAGATGAAACCATAGCAGGCGCTGCTGGCTGCCACGGTACCAATGAGTACGGTGATCAGCGAACCCTGCAATGCTCCCCAGGCAATCAGGGCAAAGGCCAGTGGCAGTATCACCAGCCCCAGTTGAGTTGATTTGGCCGGGCTCAGCGTGCGCGCCCAGGGCTGGAACAATACGCCGCAGCTACAGATACCAAAGGTGGCGAAGCCCGACCAGGACGACAGGCCATGCTGGGCCAGGGTCGATGGCAGGATGGCAATCACCAGTCCCACGGTGGCCCAGGCCAGCAGGATAGCCAACCCGAATGGCAGGGTGCCTGCGGGATAAGCAGGCAGACGCAGCATCTTGATATGGTGCTGTCTCGCTGAGGTGTCGGGTACGCCAGCCACCAGCACGAGTGCCAGCGTTGCCGCAGCCAGATACAGCCATAGGCTTGGAGGTGTCAGGCTGGGCGAGTGCATGATGAACAGGCTGGTCACCGCCGCGCCCAGGCCAAAGCCAAGCGACGTGCTGGCTGTGACCCAGTTGGCTGCCACTCTCTTGTCCTGTCCCTTGAACAGTTGGAGCATGTAGGCGGGCGCTGCCGCGGAAAGCATTGCTGCGCCGATGCCCATCAGGAAGCGGGCGGCCCCCAGTGTCACCAGACCAGGCGCGATGATGGTGAGGGACGTGGCCAGCAGGCTCAGGCACAGGGCGGTGACAATCAAAGGCCGTCGTCCTAGCTTGTCCGGCAATCCGCTCAATGCCAGCAAGACCGGCATGATGCCAACGACATAACAGGCAAAAGCGATGGTGGTTGCCCCGACACCTGCGCCATCTTCTTCCGCCAGTGCATGGTAAAGAGGAGCCTGGAGATTGACCGCTGTAGTGATCATGCACAACGCAAAGGCAAGTCGAAGCGCGTTGAAACGAGACATAGGACACCTTGAAAAGTAAGCAAAATGCTTTGTTGTAGCTGTCTTGCTAAGGGGTTGTTATTGCATCGCACGATTGCTCCATTTTGCGCTCGATAAAACCTTGGATAAGGTACAGTTGGCGGCGATCATCAATGAACTGTTCTGGTATTTCTGTGGAACAGTTAGGTTCGTGAATATCAAGTGATCGAAGGTGATGTGCGTTGAAGGAAGTACTGGGTTGAAGGGAGTATTGGGTTGAAGAACGCACTTAACTGAAGGAAGCACAGGAGACGGCCCTTGCCATTCATGCAACTGAAGGTAGACAGATGCTCTGGACGACCTCTGGCATTACAGGTCGTGGAGGGCATGCGTGAGTGGGTTGCCCTGAATGGCGCCGGTGGTGGTACCCGACTACCATCGATCCGCAGGCTTTCGAGTGAGCTTGGCGTCAGTCGCAACGTCGCCATTGAGGCTTATGAGCACCTCATCGCCCAGGGGCTGGTGCGCTCCAGGCCGGGATCGGGCTTTTTCGTTGCTGACGGCGCCTCTGATACCTTGCTCAAGAAAGAGGCCGACGCGACCAGCCTGGAAGATGTGACCAGTGAAATGTGGAATCTCTTTCAGGACGATGAAACCCGTCTGAAACTAGGATGCGGTTGGCTGCCCAGTAACTATCGCGAAGGTGACGACCTGGCGTATGCCATTCGCCAGGTCACACGGCAAAGTCGTCCTGGCATTTTTGATTACGGCACCCCGATGGGAATGCCTCAGTTGAGAGAGCTCATACAAGAGCGCCTCAGGTTGTTGGGCATCTTGGCCGATGCCAACCAGATCATGCTGACAGGTGGGGGGAGTTATGCCTTGGATCTGGTTGCCCGGTTAATGTTGAAACCCGGTGATAGTGTATTTGTCGAGTCGCCGGGCTATTACAATCTGTTCGGGCTGCTTCGGCTGCATCGCGTCAATGTGATTGGTGTTCCCAGGCTGAAAGATGGCCCCGATGTCGAACGGATGGAGTATCTTCTCAAGCATCATCAGCCAAGGCTGTTTTTCACCAATAGTGTGTTTCAGAACCCGACCGGTACGACGCTGGGACCAACCGTTGCTCATCGTATCCTGCAACTGGCCGAGCGCCACGACTTCCACATTGTCGAGGATGACATCTACGCAGATTTTCAGCACGACCCCACGATACGCATTGCGGCACTGGATGGGCTACAGCGGATCATTTATCTCGGCAGCTTCTCCAAGACACTGTCGTGTTCACTTCGGGTGGGTTTCATTGCTGCCAGTCCGGCATTGTTGAAGCAATTGGTGGATATCAAGATGCTGACCAGTATTACAGCATCCCAGTTTGCCGAGAGGGTAGTGACGACCATGCTTCAGAATGGCACTTATCGGAAGCTGGTGGAAAGAGTCAGAGTAAAACTTTCAGGCCAGATGGCGACGACACTCAACTTGGTCAAGGAATCCGGCTGGGAAGTGTTCGCCGAACCGGCTGGCGGCATGTTTATCTGGGCCAGGCATCCACATGTTGTGTCTTCGAACCAACTGGTTGCGAATGCACAGGAAGCCGGGATCAGTCTGTCTTCCGGCCACGTTTTCTATCCTCAGGGCGACAACGCTGCCTGGGTGCGCATCAATGTAGCTTATGCCCGGGACAAGCGTGCTATTGCCTTTCTGCGCCATCCTGGCAATTGATGGTGTAGTGATTATTCGCTTGATGACGCGCTGACTACAAGCCCAGGGCTGCAACCTCATCCTCGGGAATCACGTCCACTTCCACTTTGAGACTCTGCGTGCCACCCCCCGTGACCACTCCCTTGAGTGGTGCGACATCGGCGTAATCGCGTCCCCAACTGAGCACGGGATGTTGTTCGCCTGCTCGGGTGCCATTGGTGGGATCAAGAGCCAGCCAGCCCCATTCGGGAATCAGTACGGAAAACCAGGCATGGGACGCGTCAGAGCCGATCAGTCTTGGTTGTCCAGGTGGCGGAGCCGTCTCGAGATAACCGCTGACATAGCGTGCGGCCAGGCCCACGGAACGCAGGGCAGCAATAGCCAGATGTGCGTAGTCCTGACATACCCCACGCTTGTGTTGCATCACCTCCAGTGAAGTGGTTTCCAGCGTGCTGAAGTCGGGGTCGTACGTAAATTCCTCGAAGATGCGCCTATTGAGAGCATCTGCCATCTCGACAAGATCTCGTCCTGGGGTCAGGCAAGGGGCCAGCCAATCTGCCAGTGCCTGGCTGCGCTGGATAAAGGTGGAATCCTGCAGGAATGGCAGCGCACCTTGGCTTTGCGCGTAATGCTCCTGCGCCAGGCGATCGCGACATGCCTCCCAGGTCATCCTTCCCACTGGGGGCTCGGGTCGTGGCAGGGTAGTGATCCAGGCGTGCATGGTCACATCAAGAGTGTCGTGGGGAGCATTGACGTTGAACAGTGAGACAACGTTGCCAAAAGCATCAAGATACTGTGAGTGGTACTCGGGAGTCGGCAAAACCTCCAGGCGTATATCCTCGACACGCTGGTAGGAAAGCGTGCGTGGCGTCAGCCGTGCCTCGTTCCTGCTCAGGGTTGCGGGCTCGGTATAACGGTAGCGAGTAGTGTGGCGCAGGCGATAACGGGGCATGGCGAGACTCGAAATGTCGGCGACAGGAAATTACTGTCCCCGGAAAAGGATATCAAGATCTAGCTTGGTCTCATGATGCGTTCAAGTCTTTCTTGCACATATTGGCATAGATGTCTCGCCGTGGTGCATAAGAGGGATAGGTGTTGGTACAAAAGTCTACTTAATTGTGCGTATTCGACGCAATTGGCTTCAAAGTAAAGGAATTTCTTGCGAACTGACTCGTCGCTTGCTTGGCTAGATCTAGGCCCGGTTGCTAGTGGGCTGAATATACAAAGGAAGATGCAATCCATGTTTTTAAGCAAGTGACGATTGAGCATGTGGCTGTTGGGCATGCGGTTACTGGACATGTGATTGCGGGATCAAGGAGGCATTGCCGATGAGCCGAGTCGACTGGCAGCAGTATTGCTCCAACGAGTTCTACGATGAACTGATGGCGGCGCCGGGTATGCCTCGAGAAGCCGCGAGGATGTTATGTGATGTGCTGGCTGGATTTGCCCCCAGCGAGCTGGCGGAGCGCAAGACCGCCGCTGAAATCGCGATTCGCACCATGGGCATTACTTTCACGGTCTACTCCGAAGGCAGCATGATCGATCGGGCATGGCCCTTCGATATTGTTCCACGGATCATTCCAGCCGATGAGTGGCGACGCACGGAGGCGGGACTTATCCAGCGTGTCGAAGCCCTCAACCTGTTTATCGACGATCTTTATCACGATCAAAAGGTCATCAAGGATGGGGTACTTCCTGCCGAAGTCCTGGCCAAGTCGGTCAATTTTCGCCCTCAATGCGTAGGTATCAACCCACCGCATGGTGTGTGGGCACATATCTGTGGTTCTGACCTGGTTCGCGGAGACGATGGCACGCTATATGTGCTGGAAGACAACCTGCGTATTCCTTCTGGCGTGTCCTACATGCTGGAAAACCGCAATGTGACCAAGCGCGTGCTACCTGAACTGTTCTCCTCCGGGCGGATTCTGCCTGTGGATGATTATGTGCCACAGCTTTACGACATGCTGGCCAGCATGTCACCACGTCATTCAGATGACCCTCAGGTAGTGGTGTTGACTCCCGGTATCTATAACTCGGCCTATTACGAGCATGCCTATCTGGCTCAGCAGATGGGCGTGCAGTTGGTGCAAGGGTCGGATTTGATGGTGGATGACGATGATGTGGTCTACATGCGCACGGTTCGTGGCTTGACTCGTGTCGATGTGATCTACCGCCGTATCGATGATGATTTCCTGGATCCCGAGGCTTTCCGGGAGGATTCGATACTCGGTGTGCCGGGACTGATGCGGGCCTGGCGCAGCGGCAATGTGGCCCTGGCCAATGCGCCGGGCGCGGGCGTGGCGGATGACAAGGTGGTGTATGCCTTCGTTCCGGAGCTGATCCGCTATTACCTGGATCAGGAACCGTTGCTGGCCAATGTGCCGAGCTATCTGTGCATGCGCGAAGAGGATCGGCGCTATGTGCTCGATCATCTCGATCAATTGGTGGTCAAGCCGGCCAATGAGTCGGGTGGTTACGGGATGCTGATGGGGCCCCAGGCAACCCGGGAGGAGCGCGAGGCGTTTGCCGAGAGGATCAAGGCAGATCCACGCAACTACATGGCCCAACCCATGCTCAAGTTATCGACGACCCCCACCTTGTTCGATGGCCGGCCAGAACCGCGCCATGTCGATCTGCGCCCGTTCATCCTTTCTGGCCAGGGTTCCACCTATGTCACGACGGGTGGCTTGACCCGGGTGGCGTTGAACAAGGGCTCCCTGGTGGTCAATTCCTCTCAGGGTGGTGGCAGCAAGGATACCTGGATCGTCGAGACGGAAATGATCGATACGAGAGCGGCCGAACCAGGATTGGCTGAAACAGGATTGGCTGAGACAGGGGAGGACTGAGCATGCCGATGCTTTCACGCGTAGCCGAGAACCTGTACTGGATGGCTCGTTATGTCGAACGAGCCGAAGATACGGCTCGTCTGGTCAACGTCACCAATCATCTGATGCTGGATCTGCCGCAGCGTCAGCCGTTGATGTGGTCTGCCGTCGTTGATATCACAGGAGGAAGCGAGGATTTTGCCAACCTCTATGATCAGCCCAATGATCGTAATGTGATGCAGTTCCTGTGTGCCGACCAACGCAATCCGGGCTCCATTCTATCGGCCCTGGCTCAAGCCCGCGAGAACCTGCGTACCACCCGGGATGTGGTGCCGAGAGAGGTATGGGAAGCCACCAATCAACTGTACATGGCAGCCTGTACCCAGGCTGAAGCAGGTCTTGGCCAGGGTCGCAGGGAGCTTTTCCTCAAGGAAATCATCAGTGGGTGCCAGATGATGAGAGGATTGGTGGAAGGAACCCTGAGCTATGGCACCGCACGTACTTTCATGGTGCTTGGACGTCAGATCGAGCGGGCTGACATGACGACGCGAATTCTCGATGTGCGCTCGGGCAATCTGCTATCGCGAAGTTCCGAGGACATGCGCCCTTTCGAGCATTTGCAATGGATGAGTGTGCTGAAGTCACTGACCGCGTACCAGATGTACCGTCAGCATGTACGCCTGCGAGTGCGAGCCACCGATGTTCTGACATTCCTGCTGCAGGACCGCAACTTGCCTCGTTCTGTGACGCGCAGTCTGTGGGATGCTTCCAAGGCACTGATGTCACTGCCTCGTCATGAGAGAGCCCTGGCGGCAGTGACTCAAGTGCGTGCGGATGTGGCCGAAGCTGATGTAGGCGGATTGGTGCGTTCACCGGAGAGGCTGCATGACTTCATCAATGACCTGCAGATTGGCTTGGGAGATCTGCACGATGCGATCAGTCGGACGTACTTTACTCCGCTGGAGACAGTGATGCAGATGCCGGCAGCCTAGCTCGGGTCAACACCCTGTCCAGGAAGGCGATCTGATCACTCACTACCGCGTCCAGCAGGTCGCCTTCGTAGATATCGAAATGGCCGGCATCGTAGGTGCTTAACGTGGCGCGGCTGCCCAGAAGGGTGGCCGCGCGATAACCCGGTGCAATGGGCGTCACGGTGTCTCGCCGGCACAATTGCAGCAAGACTGGGCAGCGTATCCTGTGCACCTTTCTGATGGGACGATAAAGGCCCAAGGTGAGCAGTACACGGGCCGACATGCGGTTGTCGAATGTCTCCGGTACCAAGGAGGTGATTCCTTCCAAGGCATCATCGGTATCCAGGGCTGCCAGCTGTCCCGGTTCGGCAGCGATGGGAATATAGCGCGGTTGCATGCCAACCCTGCCTCGCAGCCAGTCTTCGATGGCGACCTGGCTCAGCTTCAGGATTGAACCGGGACCGTTATGTTTCAACTTGGCCAATACCGACGCCATGCCATCCAGCATCGGGTTCTGTGCGATGACGGCGGCAACATCATGGCGTCTGGCAGCGAGCGTCATCACATGTGCACTGGAGAAGGAAGTTCCCCACAACACCAGGGGTGAGGCGGGAGCCAGGTGCTGGGCAAAGGCAATAGCGGCGGCCCAATCCTTCAACTGGTCATGAATGGTCAGCAACTGGCGTGGTTTTCCATTGGAACGGCCGAAATAGCGGTAGTCGAAACCGACGACCCGGTAACCGGCCTGGGAAAGTCGCGAGGCATAGCCAGACAGGCCACCGTCAATGATGCCGCCAAGCCCCGGGGCCATGACCAGGGTCGCGGGTGCGGGGCTATCCATGGCGTCTTTCTGGGTGGCGAACTCGACTGGTGGAAAATGCCAGCCACGACATATCGTTCCTGCACTGGAAAAGGCGATTTCCACAGCCCCTTGCGGTAGCGGTAGCTGAGTACCATCGTCACTGCCACCAGCGCTATGGCCAACGGTTTTCAGGGTATGCAGGTGGCCTTGCTCATGTCTCTTGTTCAGGTACATGGTCATATAGACGCTGTTCGGGTCCTCGACGTAATTGTCGAAAGGAGCACAGGTGCTGAAGCCGTGGCGCAGGTAGAACGCTCTTGCTGCGCTGAACCCCGGTTGAGAGCCGGTTTCCAGGCTAAGCCGGTGGTAGTGGCGTGCCTGGGCCTGGTCAATCACATGGCGGAGCAAGAGGGACGCAATGCCTCGGCGCAGATGTTCTGGCGCCGTGCGCATCGACTTGATTTCACCATGTTCTGGCGAGAGCGCCTTCAATGCCACGCAACCTATCAGCAGGTCTCCCTCCCAGGCTCCCCATAGGGTGACTTCTGGAGCTTTCAACTGTTCGATACCCAGGGCATGCCGGCTTTCAGGAGGAGAACCCTGGGAGAGTTCGTCCAGATTCTCCAGATGGGCTTGGATCATGTCTACCATCTCGAGCCGGCTCAGGTCATCTTCAACAATATCTATCATGGCGTTCTGGGCTGCGTATCAGAGGACATTTGAGTGCTGGGCCAGATCAGTCTGACGATCAAACCGCCACGGTCGGCATTGGTCAGAGACAATATGGCGCCATGCCGGGCCGCCAAGGCCATGGCGATGGACAGGCCCAGGCCACTGCCTGTGGTGCTCTGGTCGCTGGCGCGGCGAAAGCGCTCGGTGACCGTTGCCAACTGATCTTCAGGAATGCCCGGGCCGCTGTCCTGGATTGTCAGGGTGGTGCTACTGCTGTCCTGGTGCAGAGCTACATCGATGCGGCCTCCATCGGGGGTGTAGCGCAGGGCGTTATCCAACAGGTTGCGAATCAGGATGCCCAGCTCCACTGCATTGCCGTCGATGTATACCGAAGGAATGTCATGCATGTACAGCTGTTGTTGGCGAGCTTCGGCCAGCGGCCAGGATTCAGCAACCAGTTCGAACAGCAAGGGGCGCAGATCGAGATGCTGCCAGTCAGCAAACTGCTTGCGATCCACTCTGGCCAGTGTCAGTAACTGGTCGACGACCCGTTGCAGGCGTGCAATGCCGCGTTGAGCCTTGGGCAAGGCATCACGCTCGCCTGCCTCTGCATTGTCGAGATGGATTTTCATCGCAGCCAGTGGTGTGCGCAGCTCATGAGCTGCGTCGGCGGTAAAGCGACGTTCTCCCTCCAGGGTCTTGTCCAGGCGAGCGATAAATTCATTCAAGGCACTGCGCAGGTCATGAAGCTCCTTGGGTACCGGGAGCTCTATCCGACCGAGGTTGTCGGCATTGCGGTCATGGACCTGGCGAGAAAGCTGGCGAATAGGGTCAAGGCCGCGGCGTATCAGATACAGCATCATGACCAGCGTCAGTGGTAGCAGTAACAGCATGGGCCATAGATGATTCAAAGACACTCGTTCGACGATTTCCTCGAGAAAGTGATGTTCGATCCCCAGGCGTAACCATAGGTCACTCTGCGCATCGAATACCGTGAAGGAGCGCCAACGCTTGCCCTGGTACTCGATCCAGGCAAAGCCTTCTGACTGCGGGGCAGCAATGGATTCATCATCGCTGTGCCAACGAGGGCCGATCACCAACGGCCTGGCCTGGTTGTCCCACAGGCCGATAGTCAGCTTGCGTTCCTCGTGGTGATAGAGGTGCGCGGTAGGGTGGTGTGCTGAGGTCTGCGACGTGATACCGGATGCTGGATATAACTGGGCAGACGCGTCACCTTGGTCGAGTCGTTCGGCCAGGCGTTGATAGTCCTGTGGAGTAGGCTGGTCAGGCAGGAAGGACATGATCTCCCGGGCTGTCAGGCTTAATTGGGCATCAAGTATCTCTTCCAGTTCGTGGTTGGTGATCAGGTAAGTGGCCGTGACTGACAGCACAGTGATCAAGGCCAGGCTCAGTGCCAGGGTGCGGAACAGGTAACGACGAATCGAGTTCATGCCTGTGGGGTTTCCACCGCGTCGATGTTGAGCCGATATCCGATGCCACGTACTGTCGCGATCAGGGAACGATCCAGTTTCTTGCGCAGGTGATGGACATGCACTTCGAGCGCATTGGACTCTAGCTCCGTTCCCCAACCGTACAACAAGCTTTCCAGGCGGGGGCGCGAGAGGACCTGGCCAGGTTGGTGGGCCAGTTCTGCCAGCAGGGCAAACTCTCTACGGCTGAGCTCTACTTTTTGCCCTTGCCAGGTCACTTGATGGCTGGCCTCGTCGATACTCAGCCTGCCAAGGTGGATGGTCTGTGAGGCACGTCCGGCAGCACGGCGACGGATGACACGCAAGCGGGCGAGAAGCTCCTGCAGCTCGAAGGGTTTTAGCACATAATCATCAGCGCCAGCGTCCAGGCCACGGATCCGCTGATCGATGGCATCGCGGGCAGTGAGGATCAGCACTGGCAGGGAGCCACTGCGACGCACCTCGGTCAGGACATCGAGTCCATCCATGTCGGGCAGGCCAAGATCCAGCACCATGACCGAAAAAGGCTCTCGCTTGAGGGCCTCCAGGGCGTTCCCGCCTTGCTGAAACCAGTCCACGGCATACCCTTCTCGTTCGAGAGCCGTCTTCAAGCCATCTCCCAGCAGCGGATCGTCTTCGACGAGAAGTGCACGCATGTCGTTATCTTCCTGTTCAGATCTTCCTGTTTAGTTAATGGTGCTGGTTCAAATTCATGGGATGATACTTATGTAACTCACAGAATATTCTGAAAAAAAGTCAAATTTTGCAGAATCGATGACTTAAGGTGACGGAGAGCCATATTGTCAGTTTTTTAATATAGGGTTAAGGCTCTGCAGGCATAATTTTGACTCTTTTCCCCTTTCTGAGACAGGTTCTCGATGATGACCCATATTGAGCTTTCTGTCCTGATTCCTGCCCATAATGAAGCCGGTAATCTTCCTGCATTGCTGGATGAAATTGCCATGGCAATGTCAGGTATCAGCCCAGTCATCAACTACGAAGTACTGGTGATGGATGATGGCTCCAGTGATGACACGTGGTCACTGCTGGTGCAACGTGCACAACACGATAAGCATCTGCGTCCGCTGCGTCATTCCCGCAGTGCAGGCCAGAGCACTTCTGTCTGGCAGGCTGCTCGGATGGCGAGAGGGACCTGGTTGGCCACGCTGGATGGTGATGGCCAGAACGATCCTGCTGATATCCCGGCACTCATGCAGGCGGCGATCGATGAAGATGCCGTGCTGGTCGGCGGCCATCGGGTGGTACGCCAGGATACGAAGTTGAAGCTGCTGTCATCGCGTATCGCCAACAACATTCGTCGCCGCCTGCTCGACGACGACTCTCCCGATAGCGGCTGCGGCATCAAGGTGATTCGCCGTGATGCCTTCCTCGCATTGCCCTATTTCGATCATATGCATCGCTTTCTGCCTGCTTTGATCCATGCCCAGGGAGGCAAGTGCCTGGCGCGCCCCGTTAACCATCGGGAGCGCGGTGCAGGCCAGTCGCATTATGGTCTGGGCAATCGCCTGTGGGTGGGCATCGTCGATCTCATGGGGGTGATGTGGCTCAAGAGGCGCTCACGCCTGCCTGCTGTGGTCACTGGTATCGAGGACAACGAATCTCTTCAGGGGGAGAGTGAGGCAGTGGCGCAAGCGCACGTAGAGTCCGTTGCCGCTCATGTCGTGTCTTCTCGCATGGAGGCCCTGAAAGGATGACGGTCACTGTGTGGATGATAATCGGCTTTGCAGGGCAGGCGCTCTTTTCTGCACGTTTTCTGGTCCAGTGGATTGCCAGTGAAAAGGCCAAACGCAGTGTGGTGCCTACGGCATTCTGGTTTCTCAGCCTGGCGGGTGGGGTGACGCTGTTCGCTTATGCGCTGCATCGCCGCGATCCGGTCTTCATTCTAGGCCAGGGCACTGGTCTGTTCATCTACCTGCGCAACCTGGCGTTATTGCGTCGACACAAGCGCAGCCAGCAAGAGCCTGCCTGAATGTTGTCAGTGTATATCCCTCTTGGTCGATCCTGAGTCCGAGGCTGTTCATGTTGTCATCATGCTTTGCTACACGCCCTCGTCGCTTGCTGGCCTGGGCAGTTCTGATCGTGTTCGCCACTATACTGTTGTCTCTGGGGTTGGGCTGGCGTGACCCCTGGCCTGCGGATGAACCTCGCTTTGCCCTCAATGCCATTGAAATGCTGGTAACAGGGGATTTCTGGATTCCTCATCGTGGTGGCGAGCTATACGCGGACAAGCCGCCGATCTTCATGTGGGCTTCAGCGCTGTCGATCTGGTTGACCGGTTCTCTGCGCATAGGGTTCCTGCTACCGACCTTGTTGGCCGGGCTTGGAACCCTGGCATTGACAGTGGACCTGGTACGCCGTTTGTATGGCCGTCGGATTGCCTGGCTGAGTGGGTTGGCACTGCTGGCCACTCTACAGTTTGTATTGCAGGCCAAGACGGCTCAGATCGACATGATGCTCACCTTCTTCACTACCCTGGGCGCCTATGGTGTGATGCGCCACGTCTTGCTGGGGCCTGCGCTATGGTGGTGGCGGATCGGCTTTGCTGCGATGGGAGCTGGTATCCTGACGAAGGGGGTAGGATTTTTGCCGATGGCCTTGTTCCCGGCCTGGGGATGGCTGGCATATAAAGGGCAGGCTCATAAGGTCAACCTACGCCAATGGCTGGAAGGAGGGGCTTGTTTACTGGCGGTGGTGCTGGCCTGGGGAATCCCCATGGTCATGATCACCACCTTCGGCGATGACCCGAGCCTGGCAGCCTATCGTGACAACATCCTGTTCAAGCAGACGGGCCAGCGCTATGCCAATTCCTGGGCGCATTTGAAGCCTTGGTACTATTACATCTTTGAAGTGTTGCCCTGGGCCTGGATGCCGCTGGTGCTGGCGTTGCCTTGGGCATTGCCCAACTGGTGGCGGCGTATCCGGCGCCTGGATGCACGATTGATCCTGCCGCTGTCGGCGCTGGTGCTGATCATCGTGTTCTTCTCATTGTCTCCGGGCAAGCGCGGTGTCTACATGTTGCCCACGATACCGCTTATGGTGCTGGCCCTGGCGCCTTTGCTGCCGGGTCTGCTGCGCCAGCGTCCCGTCAATGTCTGTGCCTTTGGCGTCACTCTGGTGCTGGGTGGTCTATTGCTGGTCGCCAGTATTCTTGGCTTCATACGTATAGGCGCCCTGCAAAAACTGGCTCATGACTATGGCATCACGCCATGGTGGGATTGGCTGGTACTGGGTGGTGTCGCCATTGCCCTGGCAGTGTTGATGCGGCCACGCCGTGGCATGCTGGCCTGTACCCTGTTCTTGTGGTTGGTATGGGGGTGGTGGTCGACCCTGGGGTACATGTGGATGGATCCACACCGTTCACCTCGAGACATGATGGCTGTGGTGGATGAGCAACTCGGGCCCCAGGGTGAACTGGCGATGCTCGACTTCAGTGAGGAGACGTTGCTCCATGCCCATCGACCCACGGTACATTTTGGTGATCATACGCCAGTGGATGAACAGGTGCCGAGGGCGATGGCCTGGCTCGCCGAGAACCCTGGAAAGCGCTGGTTGCTGGTAGAAGAGGGGGACTTCGACAGCCTTGAATGTGGCGACCTCAATCAGGGAGTCGACCTAGGTCTGCAGAACAGCAGTCTGTGGAAGTTGATACCAGGAACGGCCTTCTCCGGATGTCCAGCCGATGCCAATGCAGCACCACTGTATCTGGCACCGACTTCACTGCCAGGCTCCGGTGCCGAGACGTATTTTTAAAGGTGCCGAGACGTACTTTTGAAATAAGGGGAGTCACCTGGCACATCATTCTCTGCCGGGTGAATCCCCCATTTACTGCGATCACTGAATGTACTGCGATCACTGAAGATAGGTATAACCTTGCAGGCCTGCCGTCAGGTCAGAAAGGAAGCGACGTTGCTCGCTGCTGTCCAGGTTGCTGGCGGCCAGCTGTACGCGCAGGCGTTCCCGCAGGACTTCGGCACTGAAATTGACATAGCCGAGTACATCACAGACGCGGTCTCCGCGCTGCAGGTTGCTGAGGATCCAGTTGCCTTTGTGATCCAGGGAAGCATCGACAGCGTCGGTATCGCCAAACAGGTTGTGCAAGTCACCGAGGATTTCCTGATAGGCGCCGACCAGGAAGAAGCCCAGCAGTCGTTCTTCGCCTTCACGCCATTCCGGCAGCGGCAGGGTGGTCTCGACACCCTGACCATCCACGTAACCGTCGATACGGCCATCACTATCGCAGGTAATGTCCTGGATCACGCCTCTCCGGCTTGGCTCGCAATCTAGCCCGGTCAGTGGCAGGACCGGAAAGATCTGATCGATACCCCAGACATCCGGTACCGACTGAAACAGGGAGAAGTTGACGAACAGTTTGTCGGCAAGCTTTTCTGCCAGTTCATCAAGAATTTCCCGGTGAGCCCGGTTGCGGGGATCGAGCTGCTTGCGCAGCGCAGCGGAGGCCGCAAAGTAGACGCTTTCACCTTCCGCTCGGGCCGAAAGATCGGCTAGGCCAAGGACGAAACGGTCATGTAGATCTCCCATGTCCTGGACAAGGTCGTGCCAGGCTTCAACCAGAGCGCGGGGCTCTGGATCTGCTGCGACGATGTCATAGGTCTGCCACA
Organism: Halomonas sp.; assembly: GCF_029263665.1. Classification (GTDB taxonomy): domain Bacteria; phylum Pseudomonadota; class Gammaproteobacteria; order Pseudomonadales; family Halomonadaceae; genus Halomonas. The sequence continues at coordinate 137,009 of NZ_JAJUFQ010000007.1, read as the reverse complement.
GGGATTCCACTTCCGGGTCATCACTGAGGCGTTCGGGCGTCTTGGTATCCACCCGCTCTTCGCCAATCACATTGGTGATCAGCACGGCGTGATGAGCGGTCAGAGCGCGGCCTGACTCGCTGAGCAGGTGCGGATAGGGCAGGTCTTCTTCCTGGCACACCCGGGCGAAGGCGTTGACCACGTTGCGGGCATACTCATGCATGGAGTAGTTGATCGAGCAGAAACTGCGCGAGCGCGTACCTTCATAGTCGACACCCAAGCCACCACCTACGTCGACGGTATCCACAGGAGCACCGAGCGCACGCAGGTGTTGATAGAAACGGGCACACTCGCGCAGACCACCTTGAATATCGCCGATGTTGGCAATCTGGGAACCCAGATGGAAATGTACCAGTTGCAGGCTCTCGAGTCGGTTGGCCTGCTTCAGGCTCTCGATCACGTTGAGGATCTGTCCTGCCGTGAGGCCAAACTTGGATTTTTCGCCGCCGGTATCCTGCCACTTGCCCTTGCCCATGGTGGACAAGCGAGCGCGCAAGCCGATACGTGGTACGACGCCGATACGCTCGGCCTCTTCGAGAATCAATGGCAGTTCCGAGAGCTTCTCCACCACGAGATAGACACGGTGGCCAAGCTTTTCCCCCATCAGGGCCAGGCGCACGTATTCACGATCCTTGTAGCCGTTGCATACGATCAGTGAGGAAGCATCGCCTGATTGAGCCAGAACCGCCATGAGTTCGGGCTTGCTGCCGGCCTCCAGGCCGACACGACCACGGCCACGTTCCTGAGTGGCAAGGATCTCCTCGACCACTCGACGCTGCTGATTGACCTTGATCGGGTAAACGGCGGTGTAGCCGCCATCGAAGTCATCTTCCTCCATGGCCTGATCGAAAGCGGCACATAGCTGCTCGACCCGGTCATGCAGGATATCAGTGAAGCGGATCAGCACCGGTAGTCGCAGTCCTGCCTGACGCAATTTATCGGTCAGCTCTGCCAATGGCAGGACCGGGCCTTCCACGGCATCACCCAAGGGGCGTACCAAGGCTTGGCCGTCATCGTTGACATCGAAGTAACCACTCCCCCACTGGTCGATGTTCCAGATGCGTCGTGCGCGCTTGGCGGGGGATGGTGCAGCGGTGCTGTGGCTCATTCAGTGGGCTCCAGCGCTGACGGCGGGCTCGGGTAAAGGCAGCGCGCCGTGGTGGATTCGAGAGAGCAGGATTTGACGGAACTGCTCCGGGTCATGAGGAGTCAGGTCATGAGCGGGTGGATCCACATAGACCACCAGCAGACGAGATAGCCAGTAACGCAAGGCGGTCATCCGCAGCATGGCCGGCCAGAGTTCGAGTTCGGCAGCCTTCAGCGGACGTTGGGCCAGGTAGGCACTCAGCAGGGCATCGTGGCGTTCTTGGTCAAGACGGCCATCGGCATCCGTGGCCCAGTCGTTGATCACGATGGCCAGGTCGAACAGCAGGTCACCGGTACAGCCATTGTAGAAGTCGATGATGCCACCGAGGCTGTCGCCGTCGAACAGAGTGTTATCACGGAACAGGTCGCCATGCAGTGCACCCTGGGGTAACTCAGGGGCTTCTCCGAAGACACTCTGGTAATACTCCACTTCGTCTTGCATCAGCGTCTGGTCCTGGGCAGAGAGATACGCCATCACCTTGTGATGCATGGCGGATAACCAGTTCAAGTCCCGTGGATTGGGGCGGTGCCCCGGAAAATGCTGCGAGACCCGATGCAGCCGGCCCAATGCCATGCCAAGCGCCTGACACTGCGTCAGGTTGGGCGCCTTGGGATGCTTGCCGGGCAGGCGCGGGAACAGCAGAGCAGGACGTTCGGCCAACTCATGCAAGGCAACCCCTTCGCGGTCGTGAATGGGACCTGCGACAGGAATGCGATGTTCATCCAGGAAATCCAGCAATTCGACAAAAAAAGGCAGCTCCTCATGATCGCCCTGCTCGAACAGGGTCAGGACCAGTTCACGCTGATCGGTCGTCACGAAGAAGGTGCTGTTTTCGGTGCCTGCAGGCACACCCTGCAACTGAGTCAGTTCGCCTACATCGAAGCGACTGAGAAAACTTGCGACCTGCGCGTCGTCAAGAGGTGTGAATACGGCCATGTGTCGTCTCGCCCGGAGTTTGCAAGGCGCCTATTGTAGCGACTCGGAAGAGCTAGCACGATACACGACATAGAGGTCATTTCACCCAACCGGGTACGTCCACGCTATTTCCTTCCTGGCGTTGAAAATTGCCATCGCCGTTATGGTCGACAAGAAAGTAGGCCGTGCCGCCCTTGGGCTCGATACGAATGGCATAGAGCTTGCCGTTGATGCGGTACTCACGAATCGTCTGGCTGGCTTCCTGGCGCACCTTGATGTCCGGCTCGACGGTCTGGGCCAGCAGTGGCGATGCGCCGGCCATGAGGGCCAGAGCCAGCAGCGGGGCGAGAGCGAGGCGAAGTAAGGGCATGATGAGGACTCCTAGCAAAAATGGCTCCAAGCAAAGATCGATAATGATGCGTATTATGGAGCCAATCGTTCAGGAAGCATGCAAGCTTTTCATGTATGGCCTGCGCATGTTACCTGATTGTCAGTCAAACATGATGCGCGAACAGTGTTTCCTGTTTTGACACAGTTTGCCACCATTTCGTTCAGGGACGCCGATCCATGGCCTCTAGCCCCATCGTTCTCGTCGACGGTTCCTCTTATCTGTACCGCGCTTTCCACGCCTTGCCCCCACTGACCACATCCAAGGGCCAGCCTACCGGTGCCATCAAGGGCGTGCTCAACATGCTCAAGAGCCTGCGCAAGGACTATCCAGATAGTCCCATGGCGGTGGTTTTTGACGCTCCGGGAAAGACCTTCCGTGATGAGCTGTTCGCGGAGTACAAGGCGCAGAGGCCTTCGATGCCTGATGACCTTCGTGCTCAGATCAAGCCATTGCATGAGTGCGTGAAAGCCCTGGGATTGCCCTTGCTGTGTATTGAGGGGGTCGAGGCCGATGACGTCATCGGCACGCTGGCCCGGCATGCGACCGAGGCTGGGCGTGACGCCGTGATTTCCACGGGGGACAAGGACATGGCCCAGTTGGTCAATGGCCATATCACCCTGGTCAACACCATGAAGAATGAGACGCTGGACGTCGCCGGGATCAAGGAAAAGTATGGCCTGCCGCCAGAACTGATCATCGACTACCTGGCCCTGATGGGCGACAAGATCGATAACATTCCGGGGGTGCCCGGGGTGGGAGAAAAGACGGCGCTGGGCCTGTTGCAGGGCATGGGCGGAGGGCTCGACACCATCTATGCGGATCTCGACAAGGTCAAGACTCTGTCCTTCCGTGGGGCCAAGACCTTGTCCGGAAAGCTCGAAGAGCACCGCGAAATGGCCTATCTGTCGTACCAGCTTGCCACCATCAAGACCGACTGTGAGCTGGCGATCAGCCTGGATGAGCTGGTGGTCGGTGAGGAGGACAGCGAGGCCCTGATCGAGCTCTATCGGGAGCTGGAGTTCAGGACCTGGCTTGAGTCACTGCTCAAGGCACAGCCCCAGAAAGCGGGATCGGTTTCCCCGTCCGGTGATCATGACGACGATACTGCATTGGAGCAAGGTTCCAGTAGCACGCGCCAGGATGTCACTATCCTTGAACAGGCCCAGTTCGATGAATGGTTGAAGCGCCTCAAGAAGGCCGAGGCATTCTGCTTTGATCTGGAGACGACCAGCCTGGACTACATGGAAGCGGATATTGTCGGCATCGGGCTGGCTCTGGAACCTGGCGAAGCCGCCTATATTCCCCTGGCCCACGACTACCTCGATGCTCCGCCCCAGTTGGACCGGAAGGCGGTATTGCAGGCATTGGCTGAGGTGTTGAACGATGCCGGCATTGCCAAGATCGGTCAGAACCTCAAGTATGATATTTCGGTGCTGGCTCGCTACGACATTGCGGTCAAGGGCGAATTGATCGATACCATGCTCGAATCCTATGTGCTCGACGCTACTGCCACTCGCCACGATATGGATTCTCTGGCATTGAAGTATCTGGGCGAGAGTACGATCAAGTTCGAGGATATTGCGGGCAAGGGCGCCAAGCAGTTGACCTTCAACCAGATTTCGCTGGAACAGGCGGTTCCCTACGCGTGCGAGGATGTCGACATCACCTTGCGCCTGCACCGCGAACTACGTCCAAGGCTGGAGAAGACCGGCCGTGTGTCCGAGGTGCTGGATCGCCTGGAGAGGCCATTGATCCGAGTGCTGTCTGCCATGGAACGCAACGGTGTGGCACTGGATGTAGAGCGCCTGCATACCCAAACCCAGGAGTTGGGCAAGCGCATTCAGGAGCTGGAAGCCCGCGCCTACGAACTGGCCGGGCGTGAGTTCAATCTGGGCTCACCCAAGCAACTGGGGCAGATCCTGTTCGAGGAGCAGGGCATTCCGGTCATCAAGAAGACCCCCAAGGGGGCTCCATCGACTGCGGAAGCGGTGCTGGAAGAGTTGGCCCTGGACTATCCGCTACCCAAGGTGATCATGGAACATCGTGGATTGTCCAAGTTACGCTCGACCTATACAGAGAAGCTGCCCAAGCTGGTCAACAAGGCCACGCGTCGCCTGCATACCAGCTATCATCAGGCCGTGGCTGCCACGGGACGTCTGTCGTCCACCGATCCTAACCTGCAGAACATTCCCATCCGCACTGAGGAAGGGCGACGTATCCGTCAGGCCTTCATCGCCCGGCCCGGCTACCGTATCGTTGCTGCGGATTACTCTCAGATCGAGCTGCGTATCATGGCCCACTTGTCTGGTGACAAGGGACTTCTCTCCGCGTTTTCCGAAAACCGAGACATTCATTCAGCCACTGCCGCAGAGGTGTTCGGTGTCGCACTGGATCAGGTCAGTGCCGACCAACGCCGCAGTGCCAAGGCGATCAACTTCGGCCTGATATACGGCATGAGTGCCTGGGGGCTGGGCCGTCAGTTGCATATCGAACAGAGCCAGGCCAAGACCTATATCGATCGCTATTTCGATCGCTATCCTGGCGTGGCGCGGTACATGGAGCGTATTCGTGCTCAGGCTGCCGAGGACGGCTTCGTCGAGACCCTGTTCGGTCGCCGCCTGTATCTGCCGGAGATCCACTCGCAGAATCGTGCCCGTCGTCAGGGTGCCGAGAGGACCGCCATCAACGCACCCATGCAGGGCACGGCTGCGGATATCATCAAGAGTGCCATGATCGACGTGGATACGTGGCTGCGTGATAACGCTGGGTTCGATGCCTGGATGGTGATGCAGGTTCACGATGAACTGGTGTTCGAAGTGCGTGAAGATCAGGTCGAGGCCTTCATGGCCGAGGTCAAGCAGCTCATGCAGAACACCGTCACTCTGGATGTTCCCTTGACCGTGGAAGCGGCGAGTGGTGCCAATTGGGATGAGGCACACTAGGCCATTCATCGTCATATAGTGCTGGAAAGAAGGACTCGATATCTGCCATTGGAGGTATCGAGTCCAGGGACTGGGTTCTGGTAAAATACATTCATGTTTGTATGTATTTTGGAGAAGGTAATGTCCCGCTCTTTTCTTTCTCTGCCAGATTTCTCTGTCCCTCTGGATCTTCCGACGGCAGGAAATATGCCCAAGGTGTTCCGCCGTGTAATGGTACTGGCGTTGGTCGGGCTTTGGGGGGGACAGGCCCATGCCGATGGTGTTGCCAGTCTCAAGGTGGAAAACGACATATTTGCTGGCAGCAGCGATGGACACTATTCCAACGGTATCGAGGCCAGTTGGGCCTTTGTTCCGGAGTCGGACCACTGGACCCGGAAGATGGGGGAGCGTCTGACAGGAATTCCTGCAGAAGAATGGGAGCTTGCCGCTTGGCGCCTGAGCCAGCAGATGTATACACCCATCGATATTTCACGCAGTGACCTTGTTGAAGATGACAGACCTTATGCTGGGCTGCTGTATGGAGGTATCTCGCTGTTCGATGAGCAGCAGCATGAGAGTTGGCGCCAGCTTACCGGGGTGCATGTCGACGTGGGCTGGGTTGGTCCCGCCAGTCTGGCTGAACCGACCCAGAAGGCCATTCACAAGATGACCGATAGTGACAAACCCGAGGGCTGGAGCCATCAGCTCGATTTTGAGCCTATCGTCAATCTTGCCATGAAGCGTGGCTGGGTAGCGCAACGCAGGCTTGGTGGACTGGAGCTCGACGCGGGACCCAGTGCAGGATTCGCCCTTGGTAATCTCTATACATATGCATCCGCAGGCTTTGGAGCGCGAATTGGCCAAGGGCTGGAACGTAGTTACAGCATTCCTGCCGTGGCGCCGACCGCCACAGGGCAGGCCTGGTTTCGCCCAGGTTCCGACTTTGCCTGGTATGTATTCGCCAACTTCGAAGGCCGTTATATGGCCCACAACCTGCTGCTGGACGGCAACACCTTCGAGGACAGCCATTCCGTAGAACGTGAACCTTGGGTTGGTGATGCTCAGGCGGGTGTCACCATGACCTGGCAGGATTGGCAGTTGTCACTGACCAATGTCTGGCGTACTCGTGAATTCGAAGGGCAGGACCGCCACGACGAGTTTGGTTCGATCCAGTTATCGTGGCAGTACTGAAGGTACGGGAAACGCTGAAAGTATAGAAAGCCCCGAAGCATAAAAAGCCCCGGAGAAATAGAAAGCCCAACTCGCATAGCAAGCACCGATGGCGCTTGGAGCAGCTAAACGGGCAGCATCAGCCATATCCCCGAAATCAGGGCAAACAGCAATACTCCCTGACGCAGCCGGCGGGCGTCGATACGTTGATGAATCATGCGACTGGCGACGCTGCCGATCAGCAAAGGCGGTACCAGCGCCAGTGCCCACGCCAATTGCTCCATGGTGACTTTGCCAGCGATGGCCAGGATGGCCAGTGATACCAGTTCTCCGACCAGAAAGCAGCAGGCGATGGTCGAGCGTAACTCTGGACCAGGGCGGTGCTGGTAGAGCAGCGCAAGCGGAGGACCACCGACCCCGGTGGCGGTCTCCGTTACTCCGGTGATCATGCCGACTGAAACGCAGGAGCCTGGGCCGGGGCGAAAGACCGGCGCAAACAATGCCACCAGGACCGCCAGTACGGTAGAGGCGCCAACCAGTTGATTCAGCCCCTCGGCACTTAACAGCACCAGTATCCAGAGACCCAACAGGGTGCCTGGCAGGCGTCCGGCCGAGATCCAGGCGCTGCCGCGCCAATCGATGGCATCACGTTCTCTCAGGGCAACGAACAGGTTCAATGGCAACATCAGAACCAGTAATGCCACGGGCAGAAGCTGGGGCTCCAGCACACCAAGCACCGGCGCCACGACCAGAGCAAAGCCAATGCCGATGGCACCTTGAATGAAGGCTGCCAGTCCCGTTGCCAGAGCCAGGATGGCAAAGGTGGTGGGGTCGATCATTGTCTCGGCTCCCCGGCGCGGCTGGATGGGTGTTGTTGAGATTGTTGTTGAGATGGTCGTTGAAAACGATGCGTACTGGAAGTGGGGTGGATGCGCTGGATGGGAGACTGGGCAATGGCCGCAGCAGCGCTTTCACGTATTTCCGCCATCAATTCGCGCGCATCCCAATGACAGGGCCAGCCTTGCCACAGGCGCAGGCGCCCAAGCGTGAAAACGCCATCGATCTGGTCACGATTGCCATAGCGAACCAGTTCCCAGGGACGGTCCCAGCTTGGCGTCATTTCAGGCGTATCGACATTGACCAGCAGGAAGTCAGCCGCCAGACCTTCAGCGATGCTGCCACAGATGCCCGAGAGTCCCGCAGCATCGGCAGCATCGCACGTTGCCATGTCCAGCCATGGCCAGCCGCCGCCGCAGGAGCTGTCGCCCGTTGCCAGACCAATGGTCAGGCGTTGGCTGGTTTCAGCAGCATCCATCAGGCGAAAAGCATCACTGCGCGTACCATCGCTACCGAGACCCATACGGATGCCAAGTGCATGCATGTTCAGGGCAGGAGCCACAGCGTTACCTTTCCAACTGCTGGCCACCGGGTTGAAAGCCACTGCCGTATCGGTATCACGCAGTAGATTCAGTTCGTCAGGTGTCACTAGAGTGGCATGGGCAATCAATGTCTGTGGTCCCAGAGCTCCCACGGCATGCAAGTGTTGCAGTGGCCTCAGGCCCCGTGCCACCAGGGAGCGCTCGACTGCCTGAAGGTGTTCGTTGACGTGGCTCTGGAAGATGGCACCATGCGTTGCACACAGTGCTGAAACATCGTGCAGCATGTCATCACTGGCCGCTTCTGGAATGGAAATCGCCAGTGACGGATGAATCAAGCCTGATGACGGCCAGCGTGTGAGGTGATGCTGGGCACGGTCGAGAATCTGCTGGCGCTGCTGCGGTGTGGCGCTACCGCCCTGGTCGTTGCAGATCAGTCCCAATACGCAACGCATGCCGGTTTCCTCGGCCGCCATGGCCACGGCGTCGATTTCTCCGGCGGAGCGGGTGCCGGCATCGACGGCAGTGGTGAAGCCTCCTCGCAGGGCTTCCAATGCCGCCAGTTTTGAACTGAGATACAGCATGCGTTCGTCGAGGCTGGACTCGAGAGGAACCCAGATTCGGCGAAAGATCTCGGATGGTTCGCCGAACACCAGTGACTTGCCCAGCGATTGGGTCAGGTGATGATGGCTATCGATGAAGCCAGGCATCAGCAAGTGAGATGGTAATTCCAGAGGGGCCAGGTGAGGCAAGCTTGCGCATAGCGCGGCGCGAGGTCCGATAGCGGCGAAGCGGCCCTGTGCGATATGCACCGCCATGCCCTCGACGATATTGCCGTCCAGCAATATTTCCTGGGGAGCCAGCAGCAGTTCATCGGCCTCGAAGTCGCTGGCGGTGAGAGAGGAAGGCAGAGTGGAAGAGCGCATCAAGAAGGCTCCTGGTCGGTAGAGGTGGTGTAGGTGTTGTGGCGATGAGACGCCGTCGGACGCCTGGTGCAATGAAACAGAATGTTGACAAGCACCGCAGTGAGAGTGCCCATGGCCAGGCCATTGCCCAGAATGATCTGCAGGTGCTGGGGGAAGTCGGAATAGAAATCCGGTACGACGATAGGCAACAGCCCCATGGCCAATGCCGAGGCCAGGGTGTAGAGATTGCCATGCTCATTGAGATTGACGTTGCGCAGAATATTGATGCCCATTGCGCCGATGATGGCGAACACGATCACTGCGGTACCGGCAACCACTGGCGTGGGGAGTGCGGCAGCAAGGCGTCCAAGCGGGGCGAAAAGTGCGATGACGATCAACAACGCGCCGGCTGCGACCGTGACATAGCGTGAGCGAACACCGGTAGCACGTACGATGCCGATATTCTCGCCACTGGTGATGATCAGAGACGTTCCCAGGCAACCCCCGAACAGTGATCCCAGGGCGTCAGCACGAATATTGCGAGGTACCAGGACGCTGGGATCTCCTTTCTTGCCGACGATTTCGGCAGTCGCCATGGTCTGTCCGGTTGCTTCGGTCATCGATACGACACTGAAGATGATCAAGGGCAGCGAGGCGATGATGTCGAATTTTGGCATGCCAAAAGGAAACAGCTGAGGCAATGCCCACCAGGGGCCAGAGGTCATGCCACTGAGATCGATGTCGCCGAACAGGGCAGCAATCAGTGTTCCGCTCAGCAAGCCCAACATCACTGAAATGCGGCGTAGCACTCCTCTGAACAGGCGGGCACAGAGCACAATGGCGGCCATGGTGGCCAGGGCCAGCAGTGTGGTGGAGCTTGCGGCATAACTCGGGCTATCTGGTTGGCCAACAATCAGGCTACCGAAGATCTTGACCAGGTTGACGGCTACCAGGAGCAGCATGGTGCCAATCACGATAGGAGGAAAGAAGCGCAGCACACGAGTGAAAAATGGCAATGCAATGAAGTAGAACAAGGCCGTCAGGATGACGGCCCCGGTGGCGGTCTGCATGTCGGTGCCTTGGGCGATGGCAAGGAAGATGACGATGGGAGCGCCACCGGGAACCTGCACAAATGGCAAACGGGCTCCGATCCCCCAGGGGCCGAAGGATTGCAATAAGGTTCCCAGCCCACAGGCAAGGAAGGTGGCACTCATCAACGGTACGGTGATGTCAGGGCCGAAGCCCATGGCCTGGCCGACCAGGAACACGGCGGTGATAGGCGCCGCAGCCATCACCAGGACATGCTGAAAGCCGAACAACAATGCGGTATGTGGTGCCAGCCGCTCGTCGACGGGGTCGGTGGCACAGGCGTCAGGGTGGGACATGGAGAACCTCGTTATTGTTGTGGTGCTCTATGGTTGAGGGCTTGGGAGTTAGCAACCAGGGCTAGGCATGGATGCATGTGGTGTTGTCTAGCAAGCTCAAGCTAGTGCTCTGAGCGCGTACTGGTCCATCATCGTTTTTCGTTTCATCTGTTGCTTTTTTGGCAACGGTGGGGCTTTTGTCATATCGATGATAGAAACGGGTGACAGGATCATGCACGAGCTGGAGGAAGCATCATGCCGCTGATGACAACCGCTTTGCGTTACTTCGAGGAGGTGGCGCGTCAGGGATCATTGCGCAAGGCTGCCGAGCGGCTCCATGTAGCGGCTTCGGCAGTCAATCGTCAGATTCTCAAGCTGGAGGAAGAGCTTGAGGTGCCGCTTTTCGAGCGCCTGCCGCGCGGCATGCGGTTATCATCTGCAGGAGAATTGCTGCTCTATCAAGTGCGTCAATGGCAACGCGATGAGCGCCAGATTCTCGGCGTGTTCGATGAGATTCGTGGTGCTGGCTGTGCCGAGATTCGTGTCGCCAGTGTCGAGTCGATGACCGACCTCACCTTGCCTGCTGTCATGCAGCGCTTCAAACAGCGTTATTCCCAAGTACGTTTCGAACTGCTGACCTGTCTGACGGATGTCATTGTGGAGCGTATTGTGTCGGGGGAGTCGGATATTGGAATCTGCGTGAACGCTTCTCCTAACCCTCGTGTTCGTACGCTACGCAGTGCTACCTTTCGCTTCGGTGCTGTCATGACGCCAGATCACCCTCTGGCCAGGCAGAAGGAAGTGAAGCTCAAGGACTGTGCTGAATACTGCGTCATTCTTCCTGACAAGGACATGTATCGCGGCTCGACTCTGGAGCAGACCCTGGCCCACCATCAGGTGGCATTCAGCACCTTTGCTGAGTGCAGTCGTGTGCTGAGCATCAAGTCCCTGGCCCGTGCCGGCCTGGGGATTGCCTTTCTCAATCCTCTGGATATCGTACGGGAAGCCCAGCTTGGCGAGCTGGTTTTTCGCCCACTGTCCGATCACCAGATAGCGGATGCCAGGCTGGATATCTGTGTGGCCAGGGAACGCCCCATGTCACCGGCTCTGGCCCTGTTTGCAGAAATGCTGAGTGAAACCCTGGCAGAAGAGGAAAGGCGTGGATGAGCGCAGACGAGTATGGCGTACCGGACGCTGTTCCTGCCAGCGGATCAATATGAGGTATGGAGCGCGGCGCATGGGAGGCATATCGGCGAGGTGCGATGACGTTGCATGGTAACGTCCCCGGGTCGTGACGGGCACGGCTATCGCATGGAGACAAGGAAATGACGCGGAAAACCCTCACCTGGACGGGACTGGCTGTGGCCAGCGCCCTGAGCCTGTCTGGCTGTGTCACCACTGCTACGCCACAGCATGTGGCGGCGCTGTTCAACTGTGCAGAACTCAAGCAGGCTGTTGCCAGTGCTGACAATGGCTTTGATGACATCAAAGGCCAGTTCAAGGAAACGCGCCTGACACGTAGTTGGAACACCGACGTGCAGGCCTTTCATGACGCCTGCGTGATTACTTCGGCACAGCGTCCAGATCACTATGAATGCTTTGGACGCATCGATATCAAGGATCCTGGAAACGCCCTTGCCATCGCCAGTGAAGAACTGGGGCAATGTCTTGGTAGCGACTGGAAGGCCTCGGTGGGTGCTGGGCGTGCCATGTACCGGAGCCAAGGAACGGATACCGTGGTGACGCTGGAGACTTTCCTCAATGATCGTCATCATCGCGTCGCCACGTTGAGCGTCTTCCAGAAAGAAGTCGATGCCCATGCCTTGCCGAGTGGCCAACAGGATGCCTGATATCACCATGGAATGAGATATCAGGCTGGTGATGAATCCGGCCGTCTTGTATTCCCCTGGACCCGCGCTCTCCGACGCGGGTCTTTTTCTGGGTGTGGCGAAATTACGCTGTCTCAAGCTCTGTGATCGAATAGATAGAGGGATAGGTGACATGGCGCATGCGAGGTATGTCGGCATAATGCTATGGTGTGATCCTGGTTACCTCATCAAGGTCGTGATGGACACGGCTATCGGTCGGAGACAAGGATATGACACGGGGAATCTTTATCAGGGCCAGCCTGGTCATGGCAGGACTGAGCCTGGCGGGATGTGTCACCACCACCACGCCGCAGCAGGCGGCTGACCTTTTCGATTGTGCGGCGCTCAACCAGGCCGTTGCCAGCGCGGCGAATGGCTTCAAGGATATCAAGGGCCGTTTTACCGACACTCGTCTGACACGCAGTTGGGAGACCGATGTCCAGGCCTTTCACAATGCCTGTGTGATTACTTCGGCGCAGCGCCCTGATCATTACGTATGCTTCGGTAGGCTGCAGGTCGAAGATCCGCGCGGTGCCTTGGCGGCGGGAAGCGAAGCGCTGGGACAGTGTCTCGGTAGCGAGTGGACGGGAACGCCTGGGGATGACCGGGTAGTGTTCTCTCGTGCAGATACCGATGCGGTGGTGACACTGGAAACCTTTATCAATGACCGAGGCCGCCGCATGGGCGCATTGAGCGTTTTCCAGCGGGCCGCCGATGCCATGCCGCTGGCCGATGAGGAAAAGAGAGCGCAATAGGCACTGATTGACGCTCACCATGAACAGCGCCCACGCCATTTGGCGTGGGCGCTGTTGCATTGGAGCGTCGTTGTATATGGGAAATACTCAAGTAGCGTTCTGGGAGTAACGGTTGTTTCCGTTATAACGTCAGGCGTCAGGCGTCAGTGCCATCAACGCCATCCGACGCGGTCGAAGATCTTCACGGCTTCGGGATTGTTGGCGCCCAGTACGCTGACATTGACGTCGTCTTTCTTGAACTCGCCCCAGGAGGCCAGTGTTTCATTGATTGGCAGGCCTTCTACCACCGGGAATTCATAGTTGCCCTGGGCAAACAGTTCCTGAGCTTCATCGGAGGCCAGAAATTCGAGGAACTTGATGGCATTGTCGTGGTTGGGTGCGCCTTCCACCAGTCCGGCACCACCGACGTTGACATGAACGCCACGGTCACCTTCACCCTGGTTCGGGAACAGGATCTTGACCTTCTCGGCGGCTTCCTTCTCGCTGGCATCATCAGAATTCAGCATGCGCACGTAGTAGTAGTGGTTACTGACGGCCACGTCGCACTCGCCAGCGGCCACGGCCTTGATCTGGTCGCGGTCGCCGCCTTCAGGCGGGCGGCCCATGTTGTCTACCACGCCCTGAGCCCATTTCTCGGCACCTTCTGCGCCATCGTGCTCGATCATGGAGGCCAGCAGCGACTGGTTATAGACATTGTTGGAGGAGCGGATGCAGACCTTGCCCTTGAGATCTGGATCGGCCAAGGACTCGTAAGTGGAAATCTGTTCGGGATCGATGGTGTCCGGGTTGTAGAAGAATACCCGCACGCGCTGGCTGAAACCGAACCACTTGCCTTCGGGGTGGCGCATGTTTTCTGGCAAACGTTCGTTGAGTATGGGGGAATCGACGGATGCAAATACGCCATCCTCTTCCGCGCGCCACAGGCGTGCAGCATCCACTGTCATCATGATGTCTGCCGGGCTGGCTTCCCCTTCCCGCTCGATGCGCTGGATCAGTTGATCGGAATCGCCCTCAAGGACATTGACTTCGATGCCGGTTTCCTTGGTGAAGGCATCGTAGAGAGCCTGGTCAGAGTCGTAATGCCGGGCAGAGTAGATGTTCACGCTACCTTCGGCATAGGCAAGACTGGCTGCACTCGATAGAGCAATGGCCACCGCAAGGCGGGAAATGTGGAACATGCGTACCACCTCCAGAAGAGATCGTTATTTTGCTAAATGAAAATCAATGTAATTCCGCGTTACTATTCATAGCCTGTCGCCGAGGCGGCGTCAATCGCGCTAGCATGGGAGCTTCTTGCTCACGACCTCAGCGGTCATGAATACACTTTCTTCGCGTTCCACAAGTAAATGGTGGCCACAATCATGATAATAACCACGCTGGAGGCAACCTCGACGATTGCCGATGTGCTGGATGATGAGCCAAGCGATCAGAGCGCTTCTCCATTGCTGGAAGTTCATGGTGTCCGACATCGATACACCCAGGGGAGCGCTGGCAGCGTGGCCGTGGATGATGTGTCCTTTGTGATGCACCAAGGTGAGGTGTTGTGCTTGCTGGGGCCTTCGGGTTGTGGAAAGACCACATTGCTGAGGGTGGTGGCGGGGCTTGAGGAGTTGCAGCAGGGAGAGCTGCGTTTCAATGGCCAGACGTTGGCCGCACAGGGAATGCCTCATGTTCCCCCGGAAAGGCGCAGTGTCGGCCTGGCGTTCCAGGAATCAGCCTTGTTCCCCCACTTGAGCGTGCTGGACAATGTCACCTTTGGGCTCAAGTCACTACCTCCAAAGCAGCGCCGCATGCGTGCCATGCAGCTACTTGATCAACTTGGCATGGCGGCCTATGCCGATGCCTTTCCCCACACCTTGTCCGGTGGACAGCAGCAGCGTGTTGCTCTGGCACGGGCCCTGGCACCTTCCCCGCAGTTGATGCTGCTGGATGAGCCGTTCTCCAGCCTGGATGCACGGTTGCGTGACCGCATTCGCGACGACACCTTGCATGTGCTCAAGCAAGTTGGCGCCGGCACCTTGCTGGTAACGCATGATCCGGAAGAGGCCATGTTCATGGCCGATCGCATCGTGCTGATGCGCGATGGGCGAATTGTGCAGGTCGGTACTCCTCTGGAACTATACTGCCATCCCCAGGATCCCTTTGTGGTGACCTTCTTTGGCGAGGTCAATCATCTGGAAGGCGTCGTGGAAAATGGCTTCGTGCATACTGCAGTAGGACCTGTAGCCACGAAACTGGCAGAGGGCAGTCGTGTACAGGTACTGGTGCGTCCTGAAGCTCTGCGAGTCGTGGAGATCAAGAGCGATGTACCTCATGACCATCACAGCCATGTGTTGATAGCGCGTCTGTTGGGTCGCTCCAGTCTGCTGCATATCTGTGTCCATGGCATCGATGGCCAGGAAGCACACTTGCACGCTCGTATGCCGGGAGTGTTCCTGCCCGAAGAAGGCCAGGCCGTTCAAGTCAGCCTGGATCCCTCTCAGGCGTTTGTCTTTCCTGCCGACTAGAAATGCAGATTAATCTGCACCTCTCCTGGTCTATGTTCTCTGGGAGCATGTTCTCCAGGACCAAGCCCTCTGGAGTCATGCAACGCTCAGGACTTTTGCTGTCCTGGGCGTGACTTGCGCATGGCCACACTCAACAGAATCACCGGGATGATCCCTACCGCGACGATGGCCAGAGAGGCCGTGGATGCTTCAGCCAGGCGCTCGTCGGCTGCCAGGTTGTGGGCGCGTACCGCCAGAGTGTCGAAGTTGAATGGGCGCAGGATGATGGTGGCAGGCAACTCCTTCATCACATCGACGAATACCAGGATCGCTGCTGCCAGCAGGCTGCCGCGCATGATGGGGGTATGGATCTTGCGCAGTGTGCCGGTGGCCGTTTCGCCCAGCGTGCGTGCAGCGGCATCCATCGATGGTGTGACTTTCTCCAGGCTGGCTTCCACTGCATTGAAGGATACGGCAAGGAAGCGCACGACATAGGCATAGATCAAGATGAATGCAGTGCCACTGAAGAGCAGCCCGAACACTTCGCCGGTGTAGCCCTTGTACAACTGGTTGAGGTGATTGTCGATCCAGGCAAAGGGAATCAGGATACCGACGGCTACCACGGAACCGGGGATGGCGTAACCCAGCGCCGCAATGCGGGTAGCGGTGCGTGTCAACTGGCCAGGCATCAGGCGAGCGCCATAGCTCAGGATGACGGCCATGCCTACGGCCACTGCCGCAGCAATCAGTGCCAGCATCAGGCTGTTGCCGGCGTATTCGAGGAAGGCACCACCGAGCACGCTGTCACCTTTGCTTAGCGCCATTTCTGCGAGCAACAGGCAGGGAGCGACGAAGCCGATCAACACCGGCAATGTGCAGGCAAGGCTGGCACCAAAAGCGCGAATTCCCGTCAGACGATACTCGGGCAACTGCTGATAGCGATGGGAGGTGTGATGGTAGCGACGCTTGCCCCGGGACCAGCGCTCGAGCAATACCAGCAGGATGACAAAGGCCAGCAGGCAGGCCGCCAACTGAGCGGCTGCAACCTGTTCGCCGAGTCCGAACCAGGTGCGATAGATGCCAGTGGTGAAGGTATCAACGCCGAAATATTGCATGGCGCCAAACTCATTCAGCGTCTCCATCAGCGCCAGGGAAACCCCGCCGACCAACGCGGGGCGAGCCAAGGGAACGGCAACTTGGGTGAACATCTGCCAGGGCCCTCGCCCGAGAGAACGCCCGACATCCAGCATGCATACCGATTGTTCGAGAAAGGCAGCACGAGCCAGCATATAGACATAGGGGTAGAGCACCAGAGTGACCAGGATGGCAGCACTGGGTAACGAGCGGATATCTGGAAACCAGTAATCTCCCCTAGACCAGCCAAAGGCTTCGCGCAGTGCGCTTTGCAGTGGCCCTGAGTACTGCAGGAAATCGGTATAGGCATAAGCAATGACATAGGTCGGCACTGCCAGTGGCAGCAGCATGGCCCATTCAAACAGGCGCTTGCCCGGAAAGCGGCACATGACGACCAGCCAGGCCGTCCCCGTGCCGATCACCAGAGTGCCAAACCCCACACCGAGCACCAGCAGCAGGGTGTTGGTCAGATAGCGAGGAAGTACCGTAGCGGCCAGGTGACTCCAGATATCGCCTGCAGGAACCAGGATATGCCCCAGAATCACCAGTACAGGCAGGGCGACCACAGCCGCAACCGCAAAGGTCAGCCATGTCCAGGTGGAGAATGAACGACGCAGGCGAGCCGAAGGCGCAGAAACCGGGTGAGTGGACAACAGGCGAACTCCAGAAAGGCATCAGCGCATGATAATCACCAGAGCCTGTAAAGCCTAGAGCCGCACCTGTCGGCAGGGCCCTAGGCTCTGTGCGAAAAGTGTCTGCGCTTGTTCATGCTGCGTTGAGCTGGAGCGAAGCGGAGGCAACAGCCGAAGGGCGAGCGAAGCGAGTCAGTCGATCTCAAAATGCTCATTTACCCCCGTAAACTCCGCTTTTTCGATCAATTCCGCCTTGCCTGATCATCGCTCGTCGACTTTTCGCACAAAGCCTTGACTTGAATCAACCGTATCCCAGCAATATGGCGGGTAGTCCGGTAATCAGCCAGGGGAACAAGGCCATCAGTATGCAGGCCAGCATGATCAGGATGCAGAAGGGAATTACCGCCTTGTACAGGTCGAGTGTCTGCACCTCAGGTGGTGCCACTCCCTTGAGATAGAACAGGGCATAGCCGAAAGGTGGCGTGAGGAAGGAAGTCTGCAATACCACCGCCACCATCACCACAAACCACAGCATGTCGACGCCCATGGTCTGGACGATCGGCAACATGATCGGAAAGCTCAGCAAGACGATCCCGGTCCAGTCGAGGAACATGCCCAGCACGAAGACCAGCAGGAACATCAGGATCAACGCCCCTGTGGTACCACCAGGCATGGCCAGTACCAGTTCACTGATCACATCCATGCCACCGCCGATGGAAAAGACACCGGTGAAGGCGGTTGCACCGACCAGGACAAACATCACCATGGTGGTGGTCTTGCCGGCCTCGATGAAGGTTCTGTAGCAGGTGGACAGTTTACGATCGCCAAAGATCAGGAACAGGATGAACGCCAGAGTCACGCCGATGGCGGAAGCCTCGGTGGCCGTTGCGATGCCGGTGAACAGCGCACCCAGTACCCCCAGGATCAAGCTCATTGGCGGCAGGACATATTTTCCCATCATCAGCCACATCTGGCCGCGACTGATCTGAGCGCGTTCGGCAATGGCGACCGGAGGACCATAGCTGGGCTTGATCATGCACACTGCCAGCACAAAAAGCGCGTACAGGGCACCCAGCAACAGGCCGGGAATCAGTGCACCTGCAAACAGGGCGCCTACGGATACCGGGGAATAGCTGGCCATCAGGATCAGCATGATACTTGGCGGGATCAGGATGCCGAGACAACCACTGGCCATGATCACTCCCGCAGACAGGCCCTTGTGGTAGCCGTACTTGAGCATCGGCGCCAGGGCAATCAACCCCATCACGGCAATGGAGGCTCCGACGATGCCGGTGGTGGCCGCCAGCAGGACGGAGACAATGACCACGGTCAACGCAAGGCCGCCCCGCACTTGGCCCAGCAATAATCGCATGCTCTCGAACATCTTCTCGGTGACGCCCGAGTCATTGAGAAAGCGTGCCATCAGAATGAACAGTGGAATGGCAACCAGGACATAGTTGTCCATGGCGCGGCCATAGATGTTGTTGATGATGATGCCGAGCACTTGGGGACCAGGGCCGAACCAGGCCCCGAGGACGGCAGTTCCTCCGAGAACGAAGGCCAGAGGATGTCCCATGAACAGACCCACCATCAGCCCGCCGAACATGAATATAGTGAGCATTTCTGGACTCATCGGACATCTCCCTCTGCCGGTGTGCCACGCAGTTCATTGATGGCACGTATCACGATGGCGATGGCCTGGAGCAGAATCAGCACTGCCGCAATGACCAGGACAGCTTTCACCGGGTAGACCGGAATGGAAACGATGCCATAGGTGGATTCAGAACGACTCCAGGAGCGTTCGAAGAACTTCCAGCTATAGGCAAGGAACATCACGATGAATGGTGTAAAGAAGATCAGATAACCGAGGATATCGATCCATGCACGCCCACGCCGTGACAGCAGGCGCTTGAGAACGTCCACTTCCACGTGGGCGTGATGACGCAGTCCATAGGCGGCCAGCAGCATGAAGTGGGTGCCGAACAGCATGGTGGTGACGTCGAAGGCCCAGTCGCTGGGTCGGCCTATGAAGAAGCGGCTGGCTATGTCATAGACCACCACCATGGTGATGACTGCGATCAATGGCGCGATCAGGCGACCGAACCATTCGTTCAGGCAGTCGATGGCCTTGGCAATATTGTTCATGAGGGGAGGTCCTGTGAAGTCAGCATCTGCCTGGATGGCCTCAAAAGATGAGGAGTCTCAGATGGGTGGCCGACGGACTGGCAGGCAGTGCCATCGGCCATCACCGAGCAATAAACCATGGGCCATGACGGTGGCCTGTAGGCTACTTGTTCATGCAGGCTTCAATGTCTTCCAGTGACGGTAGATTGTCGGTCACTCGGCTCATGTTGTAAGGCACCGAGATGTCGCGCCATTGTGCGTAGTCCTGCAGATAGCTGATCATCGAATGATAGATCTTGGCATGCATGGGGTCTTCGCAGGCACCTTGCACAATCACCTCGTTGGTGATGTCCTGAATCTTGGCCAGGTCATCCTCGGACAGCTGATGGATGGTGGTGCCGTCTGCGAGGAACTTGGCCGTGCCATTGGTGGACTCTTTCTCGGACCAGGCCAGTGACCAGGCCATGGTTGCCTGGGCGGCGATCTTCAGCTTTTCCTGGGTTTCCTCTGACAGGGCGTCCCAGGCCTCCTTGTTGATCATCACCCCGAACACACTGGCGGACTGGTGCCAGCCGGGTGTCATCCAGTAGTCGGCAACCTCGGAGAACCCGGCCTTGTAATCGACACCGGGTGTGGAGAACTCTGCGCCATCGACGACACCGCGCTCGATGGCCTGATAGATCTCGCCACCGGCCAAGGTGACCTGGGAACCGCCAAGTTGCTCCAGCACACGTCCCTGATCACGACCGGACAGTCGCAGGCGCTTGCCCTTGAGGTCTGCCAGACTTTCGATGGGTGTGCCGCCACGGAACCCTGACTCATTGTTGGTGATGCCGTAGGGCAGATAGACCATGTTGAACTGGCCGTAGACTTCCTGGTAGAGATCGAAACCTCCCCATTGGTTGATCCAGTTCAGGTAGTCGACGCCATTGAACAGGCTGGTAGTGGTCGCCAGTGGCGAGAATGCTGGGCTGCGACCAGCCCAGTAGCCGGGCCAGTCACCGGAAGCCTGGATGCTGCCGCTTTCGGTAGCATCGAAGACCTCGGTACCTGGCATCAGGGTGCCTCCGGCATAGAATTCGATCTGGACCTCGTCGCCGGCAAGTTGATTGACCAGCTCGGCCCAGTGACGGTCGATCTGGATCAGGTCCAGGTTATCCGGCCAGGTGGTGGTCATGGTCCACTTTTCCTGGGCGATTGCGTGGCTGGAAAGGGTGGCCAGGGCGATGCCCGCAGCCAGACCCGTCAAGGTAAACTTGTTCATTGTTTGTTGTGCTCCCCTTGTCCTTGTCTTGTACAAGTGATGATTTGTTATTCGTACTGGGTTCTGCACTGATGATATGGCGCAGGGCCTCGGGTTTCCGGAATGTGGTTCGACCATTGATGATGGTGCCAAGGTGTCCGGACCGTTTGGCTTGCAACATCAAGCTAGCACGGGGCGAGAATTCTGTTCGATGCTCCCTTGGTGGCTGATGCGATTGAGATGAATCTCCTCGAGAGTGGCTGGTGTGGAGGAAAAGATGTCGATATATCAGATAAATGAGGGTTTTTGTCGTTATCTTTGCTGTATCGGTGCTGTTATTTCAGCGTTTAAACACTCGCTTAAATTAGACCAAAGTTGATTAACGGGATCCCTATGTCGCAGTGTTCTTCGTCATTTGAAATCAACAGGCTGGAGTCCTGGCGACATAGCCTTTCCGAACGACGCTGGCGAGGTCTTGTATGGGTCACGGGGGCTGCCGGTGAAGCGGATGCATGTTTGGCAGGGGTCAGGGGTTGGTGGTTGCAGGGCAATTGGCAGGCGCCGTTGTGGGTAGGAGGAGATCCCGCCAGCTCAAGTGAGCCTATTGACCCTCGCTCAAGTCGATCTATTGCCCCCCGCTCAAGTCTGTTTATTGAACCCCGCTCAAGGCTGTCTCCGGCCAAGGCGCGGACCCGGCTGGGAAGCGAGCATGACCTGGTCGTGATTGATGCGCTGTCGCCGGGGCATGGGCTGGATCCTGATGCGTTGGGAGCGCTTGCGGGAACTCTGGTCGCGGGAGGGGTTCTGGTATTGCTCACACCAGATGATGGTGGTGCCAGGCCGGATGCGGACTATGCGCGTCTGGCGGCATATCCATGGACACCGGAACAGATGACCAGCCGCTATCTGCGGCGCTTTCACTCGCGGTTGGCGGAGCTGGCCCAGCAGTTGCCCGGAATTGCCTGCTGGCGCTCGGGGCAGTCGCTGAAATGTCAGGATGTCCCCGCTGGCAGTGTCACGCAGTCCGAGCCTGTGCAGGATGAGGAGTGCCTGACTCTGGATCAGGCACAGGCGGTCGACAACCTGACTCGGCTCAAGCGTCGTCGTCCTTTCGTTCTGACCGCCGATCGTGGACGAGGCAAGTCTTCCGCATTGGGAATTGCCTGTGCACGTCTGCTGGAAAAGGCTGCTGCCAGGCATGAGGAGCTGGATATCGTACTGACGGCTCCACGACTGGATGCGGTAGCCCCTGTGTTTGAACGTCTGGCTGCACTGTGTCCCCAGGGGGAGCGTAGCGCCAACGCGTTCGAGGCAACGGGTGGCAGCGTACGCTTCATGGCGCCCGATGCGTTATCCGCCATGGTGTCTGGGATCGACAAGTCTTTCGACCGGCAAGAGAGCAGCACTGGCAGGCATTCTCACGGCGGCATGAAGACTCAGCATCGCTTGCTGCTGGTGGACGAAGCGGCGGCGATTCCTGCTGCCTTGCTGGCTGAGTGGCTGCTGGCTTTCCCCCGCATCGCCTTTGCTACCACGGAGCATGGCTATGAAGGTTCCGGGAGGGGCTTTGCTCTGCGCTTTCGACGGCGTCTCGATGAGCTGACGCCGCAATGGCGCAGCTTGCATCTGAAAACACCAGTACGCTGGGCTCAGGGAGACCCTCTGGAAATTGTCACGTCACGTCTGTTGCTACTGGATGCGGAACCGGGGGATATCACTGGCGATGATGCAGTCTCCCAGCCAGGCCGATTGCCCATATGTCTGTTCGATTCCGATCAACTGGTGACTAATGAAGTGGCCCTGGCCAGATTGTTCGGTTTGTTGGTTCAGGCCCACTATCGCACCACGCCAGCAGATCTCCGTGCATTGCTTGATGCCCCTGGTGGTCACTTGATGCTGCTGGGGGAGCCCAGCACCCCTGCCGGAGTCATCGTCAGTCTGGATGAAGGCGGCTTCGAGGCTGAGCTGGCCGAGGCCGTGGCGCGTGGTGAACGGCGTCCACGGGGACATCTCCTGGCCCAGTCCTTGGCCGTGCATGCAGGTGAAAGAGAAGCGCTCACTGCACGTGTCAGGCGAATCAGCCGTATCGCCGTGCATCCCGAGATGCGCAGGCAAGGAGGTGGAAGCCGGTTGTTGGAAGCGGCCCGGAAGCAGGCTGAACATGATGGCATTGACCTGTTGGGGGCCAGTTTCGGAGCTGATCCAGAGTTGTTGTCCTTCTGGCTCAACCAGGGCTACCGCATTGTGCGACTGGGGCTGACGCGCGAGGCAGCCACCGGTGAGCATGCCGTCATGGTGGTTCATCCATGCTCCGAGCATGGATACATGCTGAGCGAGCGTCTTGCCCGGCGATTCCAGTGCCAGTTGCCAGGATTGCTGGCGTTTGAACTGCGTACTCTCTCTCCTGCCTTGGTGGCGATATTGTTGGAGGCTGTCGCGGGAGAGCGAGAGGCAGGAGAGCCGCAGGCTTGTATCAGCGCAATCCAACGGCAGGATCTGAACGATGTGGTGGCAGGCGGCCGTGAACCGGCACTGGCACGTCCGGCTATCCAGAACCTGGTAATGACGGCGGCGGGCGCAGGTTGCCTGACAACGGTCGATGCTCAATGGCTGGCGGCCTGGGCTTTCCAGGGACGTGATGAGGCAGCCTTGGCACATGCGCTGTCACTGACAGGCAGGGCTCAGGTCAAGCAATGGCGGCGTAGCACAGTGGCAGCGCTGCTGGACGGGCTTGATAGTCTTTCCAAGCGGTATCAGCAAGGGTAGAGTGCCTTCAAACTTGGGGAAAATTCTTTAAATTGCATCTCCCTATTCTGAATCAGGTCAATATCTTCAGGTCAATATTAAAGGCGCTATGAACGCACATCTTGAAAGTCTGTCTCCGGCCATTCTGTGGCGCCACTTCCGCACACTGTGTAATACACCTCGTCCTTCTGGCCATGAAGCGGCGCTGTTGGCCAAGCTGGAGCAGTGGGCGGAAGAGCGGGGCCTGGATCATGATCGCGATGCCTACGGTAACCTGCGTATCTGTAAACCGGCGAGTCCTGGGTTTGAGCAGGCTCCTGGTGTGATTCTCCAGGGCCATCTGGATATGGTGGCGCAGGCCAATGCCAATTCCTCCCATGATTTCACTCAGGATCCTATCGACACAGAGATCCGTGATGGCTGGCTGAAGGCGCGTCATACCACCTTGGGTGCCGATAATGGCATCGGTGTAGCGGCGGCCCTGGCGGCCCTTGAAGACGAGGGTATTGTGCATGGTCCGCTGGAGGCGCTGTTCACCCTGGAAGAGGAAAGCTCCATGGGCGGGGCGTTGAACCTGGCTGAGGGATGGCTGGAAGGCAAGTTGTTGCTCAACCTCGATTCCGAGGATCGTGGTCAAGTGTATATCGGCTGTGCGGGTGGTGCTGACGTCAATGTAGAGGCGCAATTACCTCAGGAGCCACTAGCGGAGGATGAAGTGGCCATGACGCTGGCCCTGACCGGCCTGCGCGGTGGTCATTCCGGCATCGATATTCACAAGGGACTGGGGAATGCCAACCGCCTGCTGGTTCGGGTGCTACGTGCCTTGGATGCCTGCGGCGCCCGCCTGGCAAGTTACCACGGTGGTACGCTACGCAATGCACTGCCCCGGGAAGCTTTTGCCACCATCGTATTGCCCCGG
The DNA here is from genome assembly GCF_029263665.1 of Halomonas sp. Lineage (GTDB taxonomy): Bacteria > Pseudomonadota > Gammaproteobacteria > Pseudomonadales > Halomonadaceae > Halomonas. The sequence goes on along the minus strand of NZ_JAJUFQ010000007.1, from coordinate 112,875 downwards.
GACGAGATTGATGCAGCCAGGTCACGGGTGGCAGCGCTGGAAGCGGATATTCAGGCGGAGCTGTCAGGGATCGATGATGCACTCTCCCTGAGCCTGAAGATTGCCGATGAGACACCCGAAAATGCTCTCGCGCGTCAGGCCAGCCGTCTGCTGATCGCTGCGCTGCATGCGGCGCCTTGTGGTGTCGAGCGCATGAGTGTCGAAGTTCCGGATGTGGTCGAAACGTCCAACAACCTTGGTGTGGTGCAACTTGCCGACGGTCGTTTCCATTTGTGTGCTCTGGTGCGCTCTCTGCGCGACAGCGCCACTGCCGATATAGCGGAGCGCTTTCGGGCTCTGTTCGAACTGATTGGCGCTCATACTCGGGTAGAGAATGGCTATCCCGGCTGGACACCTCAACCTGATAGCGCATTGCTCCAGCGTTTTTGTGAGTTGCATCGCACTCGGCTTGGCTGTGAACCTGAGGTCAAGGTCATTCACGCGGGGCTCGAATGCGGCATTCTGGGCGGAAAGTACCCCCATCTGGAAATGATTTCCTTCGGGCCGTTGATTCGCGGTGCTCACTCCCCTGACGAGCGTGTCGAGATCGCTTCAGTGGCAGAATTCTATGGCTTGCTCAAGGCGTTGATCACCGATCTGGCACGGAGTCCGGTTTGAAGTGATGGGTATCGTCGATCCCTCGGGGCCTCTCCTGTCCATCCTGCTATCGCTGTTAGGGGGTGTCTCGGTGTTGGCCGGCGTGGGGGCGCTGGCCTGGTGGCAGGGGCGCAAGCATTTGTTCAAGGCCCGACAACAGGCTGAAATGCTGCAGGCTCGCCTGCAGGAGCGTGATGAGAAGACTCGTCAGCTCGAGCAGGAGCTGGCTGCCAGCGATGTCCAGTTGGATGCTTGCCGCGAGCAGCTGCAAAGCCTGCAGGATGCTCTCGACGAGACTCGCCTGCGTCATACCGAAGCCAGGGAGCGCAATGTGCGCCTGGAGGCGGAGCGTGAGCAGTTGAAGGAACATCACCGTGAACGCCTGGCATTGCTGGAAGAATCCCGGGAGCGACTCAAGAACGAATTCCAGCAACTCGCCGGACGTATCTTCGAGGAACGTCAGCAGACCTTTCAGGCTCAGAGTCGTGAGGGGCTGGAAGCACTGCTCCGGCCATTTCGCGAGCAGGTGGATCAATTTCGCCGCAGGGTCGAGGAATTGACAGGCCAGCATAGCCGCGAAAGCATCTCGCTCAAGACCCAGATCGAACAACTGGCAGGCCTCAATGCCCGTCTTGGTGAAGAGGCGGCGGGTTTGGCTCGAGCGCTCAAGGGGGATCAGAAAACCCAGGGGGGCTGGGGTGAACTGATGTTGGAAACGGTGCTGGAACGCAGTGGATTGCGCCCCGACATCGAATATCGACGTGAGGTCTCTCTCAGTGGAGAGCAGGGCCGACAGCGCCCGGACGCAGTGATCTACCTGCCTCAAGAGCGTCACCTGATCGTCGACGCGAAGGTTTCATTGAGTGCTTGGACGCGAGTCGTGAATGCGGAGGACGACAGTGAGCGGGAAACAGCCATGAGCGCTCACTTGCAGTCCCTGCGCAGCCATATCCGTGGTCTTGCCGCCAAAGACTATCCTGCCTTGCCTGGACTCAACTCGCCCGATTTCGTGTTTCTGTTCGTACCGATAGAGCCGGCATTTGCCGCGGCCTTCGAGCGTGATCCCTCGTTATTCCAGGAAGCCTTTGAACGCCAGGTGGTGGTGGTGACACCCACCACCCTGCTGGCCAGCCTGCGTACCGTGGCTGGACTATGGAGCATGGAACGCCAGAATGACAATGCACGCTTGATCGTGGCGCGGGCTGAACGCTTGCTGGCCAAGTTCTCTGGCTTTGCAGAAAGTCTGGAAGATGTCGGCAAGCACCTCGAACGCGCCCGGGATAGCCATCATCAGGCCATCAATCGTCTGTCCAGGGGGCAGGGCAGCCTGGTGGCTCAGGCCGTTGAGCTTGAGCGTCTGGGGGCACGCATGAAGAAACCGCTGCCGGCGACATTGCGGCGTGCGGCGGAAGCCGATGCGCTGGCGCCTGGAAAAAGTTCCGATGAACCGCCTGATGACAGCACGCCCTGAGACCATGAAATGAACAAGCCCACCGGTCGAGGTGGGCTTGGTACTTTTAGGCTCGGTGCTTTTAGACCTGGTGCTTTTAGACCTGGTGCTTTTAGACCTAGTACATGGACTAGTACTTCGATCCAGATCTCGTGCTAGAGCCGATGTGTGTCGGGTATCAGCCGAGATAGGCGCCCAGCATCCACACGGTCTTTTCCTGTTCGCGAATATAGTCGCTGATCTGAGAAGCGGTGCCCTCGTCATCGGCATCGGAAGCCACGGAGAGGATTTCGCGCTGGAATTCGATCAGGGTCTGGAAACCAGACAGGACGCCTCGCACACAGGCTTCACCATCATGCACGTCCTTGTCTTCCTTGATACGCGACAAGGTGGTGTAGTCGCTGTAGGCATGTACCGGTTTGTGGCCCAGGGTCAGGATACGTTCGGCCACTTCATCGACCTTGGCTAATAGGTCGGTGTAGAACTCTTCGAACTTCTCGTGCAGTTCGAAGAAGTTGGGGCCCTTCACGTTCCAGTGATAGCCACGCACGTTCATGTAGAAAATCTGATAGTTGGCCAGCAGCTCATTAAGCTTGGCGGCCAGATCGCTGGCGCTGCCCTGATGTAGACCGATAGCGTTAGTGTCGCTCATGCATTGCCTCCTTGATCATGTTCTGCGGTTGAGTCTATCTGTGATACTGACGACAGAAAAGCCAATTCCGTGTATCGCAACCATAGCTGGATTGCATGACATTTGCTTGCGACATTTGGCAGCACCTCTGGGCCGTCAGCGCGCGACCGGTTGTGCATATGAACAATATCAAACTGCCGCCATGGGTAACCTGTTCGCACAGCCTATGTTTTCATAGTGCAGATTTTCATAGTGCAGGTTTTCAGGGTTCTGGCTTTCTCGATCCTGACTTGTACGAGGCCTGACTTGTACGAGCTTCAGTGGCGACACGTGGCGTAGATGGTCCGCACGAGATTCTCGGTGCGGTCACTCAGCAACTCTGCGCAACGAGACAGGGCCTCATCCAGGTCCATGGGGCCATCGGCCAAGGCAAAGGCAGCGCTGACGCCTTCCTGCAAGGCAGCCTGCCAGCCTGGAGCCATGCGCCCTGCCAGCACAATGACAGGGATATGTCTGGCACTGGCCGCGCGCGATACCCCGATGGGAGTCTTGCCGGACAGACTCTGGCCATCGAGCTGGCCTTCTCCGGTGATGACCAGATCTGCCTTGGCTAGGCGTTGTTCCATGTTCGCCTGCTCCATGATCATCTCGATGCCAGGCCGTAGACGCCCACGCAAGAAGGTCGCAACAGCGAAGCCCATGCCGCCAGCGGCACCGGTGCCGGGCTGTTCGCGATGGTCTTCATTCAGTAACTGGCTGGCATGATCGGCAAAGTGACACAGAGCGGCATCCAGGCGTGCCACATCTGCTGGGCTGGCACCTTTCTGAGGGCCGAAGATGGCGCTTGCTCCGCGCTCTCCCAGCAGAGGATTGTCCACGTCCACGGCGGCCTCTACTTCGATATCGGCCAGTCGGGGATCAAGCTCCGACAGATCCAAGTGGGCGAGCTGTTCCAGAGCAGCGCCACCGGGGGGCAAGGGCTTGCCTTGAGCATCAAGCAGACGCGCGCCCAAGGCCACCAGCATTCCGGCTCCTCCATCATTGGTGGCACTGCCACCAAGAGTGACCAGCAGACGCTGAGCGCCACTGTCCAGTGCCGCGCGGATGAGTTCCCCTACTCCATGGGTGGTGCTGTGCAGGGCAGTGCGCTCTTCTCGTGTCAAAGCCTGCAGTCCACTGGCTTCAGCAAGTTCGACATAGGCAGTGCGAGATTCGGGGTGCCAGCCCCAGGCGGCCTCACAAGAACGTCCTAAGGCATCCTGAACGGTTGCGATACGTCGTTCAGCACCAGTAGAGGCAAGCAGTGCATCCAGGCTACCTTCACCGCCGTCCGCCAGCGGACATTCGTCGATACCGATGGCAGGGTCGACGCGCCTGGCGCCTTCTGCGATGGCTCGGGCAGCATCTCGGGCAGACAGGGCATCCTTGTAGCTATCGGGGCAGATAAGCAGGTTCATAAGGCGACTCGCTCTTAGCGTTGTTCTCTTTACTTGTGTTCTCTGTGCCTAGGCCAGGCATCATATGGAGACTACTTTATGGAAAATATTTCCATATGTATATCTCATCTATTTGCGACGAGTGTCATCTGCCCGTTGATGCGTTTCCCGATGGCGTGGGACAGCGTAGACTCTGGGGAAGTATTTCATAGCCGCTCCATGGAGGTCGTGATGCGCTTGCCCAAATTTTTCCCACTGGCATCGCTGGCGGCCGTCGCCTTGGCTGGTTGCCAGGCAACCCCGACGAGCCTGCCGATGGCCGAGCCGGACCCCGCTGCAGAATGCCATTGGAGCATCATTCCTGGATCACTGGATCTCAACGACGTGGCCACTGCACTTGAGAAGCGAGACTTTCTGATCCGTGACACTGACACGGATCTGGGGGTGGTCTATGCCGAGCATGCTGAGCGTGCCATCTACCACAATGCTGATGCGATTCGGCCTCGGGTCGGGATTGGGATCGGGGTAGGGCGCGGTGTCAGCGTGGGCAGCGGCGTCGGAGTGGGCTTCGGTGGCTGGGGTTGGGGGATGGATGATGCTACGCGCATAGAGCGTGTATCCGTGGCGCTCAGCGATAGTGAGGTCCGCGTCAGTCGAGATATCCGCCTGTTCGACTGGAATGGTGATCTGCGTGAGTTCCGCAGCGCATCCGATGCGAACTTCTGTGTCGCCCTGCGTCAGGACATGACACCCATGAACAGCTCCGGGAGCAGTATGGACAACACTGGGGAGGCGCCGTAATGAGGTGGATGAGAAGGCTGGCGTTGTCCGGGCTGTTGTTGGTCTCATTGGTGGGGTGTGCGACAACGTCGGCACCACAGGAGCCACCGCGAGAAATGCACACTCCAGCGACACCGCAGGCGGCGTTGCACGAGAGTCTCGCTTTGATGATGGAGCGGGGTTATGTGATTACCCAGGCCGATGGGAACCTGGGTCGCATTGATGCTGCTCTGGGACGCTATCCCGGTTATCGGGTTGAAATACGTGTCACGCAGGATTCTGGCGGCGGCAGCCGTATTGCCATACAAGCCCTGGGGGGGGGTAGGGCCTTGCCGAGCAATGTGGTTGAGCCCCTGTTCATCGACCTGCAGTCACGCCTGGGTAGGGAGCATCCGCGGTGAGAAGCATTCTGAACATGCTGATCGTGATGGTCCTGTCATTGGCAGCACCCGTTGTGGTGGAAGCCCACCCTCATAGCTGGATTGACCTGTCGGTACGTCTTGAGGTGGATGACAAAGGGCGTCTGCAAGCACTCGAGCAGGCCTGGCGGCTGGATCCTTTCTACAGTCTGGTGCTGCTTGAGGATCTGGCTGCAGAGCCTGATGGCATGAATGTCGCGCTCGATCGACTTCGCGGCGACATGCTGCGGACCCTGGCTCCCCAAGGTTTTTTCACGGAAGCGGAGGTGGATGGTCAGGCGCTGTCTTTCAAGGGAGTGACCGAGGCAACGGTCATGAATAGCAATGACCGCATTGTGCTGCATTTCCGCTTGCCATTGCGCAAACCCATCACGCTTGCCGGCCATCGACTCAGTTATCGGGTCTATGACCCGACTTATTATATTGAGGTGGTTCACGAGGCCGAGGATGACGGCTCGACGCCGTTGCCGAATGCTCTGGTGGTGCCGGACAGGCTGAATTGCGAGCATGAGATCGTCAAGGCCAACCCTGATCCAGAGAAAGTTGCCGAAGCATCGCGCCTTGATATCGATGAGACAGGAGACCCCCGGCTGGGTCGGTTCTTTGCTGAAACTGGACGGGTGGACTGCAGATGAAGGCGATGGCCAAGACGCGCAGTACGGAAAGCCGTGCTGGAATACGTTGGGCAGGGATGTTTCTGTTGCTCGCGGCGATAGTACTGGGTGGCTTGCTGTTCTGGGGTGTGGCATCCGGTGTTATGGACGACGTCAGTCATTGGATCTATCGCGTTCAGGGAGATCTCCACCGCCAGATGACTGAGGCAGTGAGCCTGGTCAATCGTAGTCCTTCGCCCCAGGCATGGATGACGCTGCTGGGTTTGAGCTTGTTCTACGGTATTTTCCATGCTGCTGGGCCTGGTCATGGCAAGGCGGTGCTGTCCACTTACCTGCTATCGCAGCGGCAAGGGACGGGAAGCTGGCGCAAGGCACTGGGACTATCCTTTGCTGCAGCGATAGTTCAGGGCGTGGTAGCCATTGCCATCGTGCTGGTACTGGTTAATGTACTTGGCTGGCTGACACGTGAGGCGCTGGGCAGTGTCATCCGGGTAGAACAGCTCAGCTTTGTGCTGGTGGCCTTGCTGGGAGCGTGGCTGTGCCTGCGAGCGATACGCGACCTCATCCGTCTACGGCGGAGTGCAACTGAAGTACCTGCAGGTCATGTGCACGACCACCATTTCCATCAAGACCATTCCCATCAAGATCATGCTCATCAACATCATGATCATGCCTGCTGTGGTGGACATCATCACCTGTCTCCAGAGGATCTTGCCGACTCCGGGCAGAAAAGGACTGTCTGGCTGACCGTGTTGGCCATCGGTGCCAGGCCATGCAGCGGCGCCGTTCTGTTGATGGGAGTGACGACCCTGCTGGGACAGCCGTTGATGGGGATAGCTGCGGTGATGGTCATGGCGCTGGGGACTGCCGTCACCGTCTCGACGCTGGGACTGCTCAGTGTCCTGGCGCGTGGCTGGGCAGAGCAACGCCTGGCCAGCCACCGCCATTGGTCTGTGGAATGGATCATGCCTCTGGTGGCTTTGACCGGGGGCGTGGTGATCTGTGTGCTCGGTGTGTCGCTATTGCTTCACGCCGAGCAAGGAGCAGGCAGCCTGCCGTTACTGGTGGCTCCGAGAGGTGGGAGTGGGCTGATCGGAGGCTAGTCTCCCAGGGTAAGATCATCGACCAGTGCCAGAAGCTCTTCGCTGATCTGCTCCAGACGGGCATCGTCGTAAACCTCTGCCTGTCCCTGCCCCCATACTGGGCCAGGCCAGGCGGGGTCGTCCTGGTGACGCAGTATCACATGGAGATGCAATTGCGCCACCATATTGCCAAGGGTAGCGATGTTGATCTTGTCTCCCTGGTATTGCTGTTTCAGTGCCTGACCGAGTTGGGTAGCTTCACGCCACATCTGCTGCTGGTCGCGTTCGGACAGCTCGAAGACCTCGCTGATGGCAGGACGACGAGGGATCAGAATCAGCCATGGGTAACGGGCATCATCCATCAACCTGAGTTCGCACAAGGGCAGGTGGGTGATGAGATGGCTGTCAGCCGCAAGACGGGGGTGCAGGGAAAAGTGGTTCATGACAGGGGGTCTCAGTTCGCTGGTGAGATCGCAATAACACAGGACAAGGATCGCCCATGACGCTATTTGAAGCCACTGCCTTGCTCGGCATTGGTGTCGTGGCAGGCTTCATCAATGTGCTGGCTGCTGGAGGCTCCATGCTGACACTGCCACTGTTGATGTTCTTCGGTTTGCCTCCACAGGTCGCCAATGGCACCAATCGGGTTTCCATCACTTTTCAAAGTGTCGCTGCCGTTGCCAGTTTCTTGCGGGCTGGCTCGCGGCACCTTGATCTGAGCTTGCGCCTGTCCTTGCCTGCCGTTGTGGGGTCTCTATTGGGGGTATGGCTAGCGCTGAATATCAGTGATGCTCTGTTCCAGCATATTCTGGTGGTGGTCATGAGTTGTGCCGCAGTGATCATGATGTTGCCTCAGCCCAAACTGGATACCCGACCGTTGTCCAGAGACCGGCTGACTCCAGCCGTGTATCTCGCCATGTTTGCCATCGGTGTGTACGGCGGTTTCCTGCAAGTCGGAGTGGGTATTCTGTTCATCATTGTGCTGTATCGCATGCTCAAGATTGACCTGGCTCAGGTCAATGCTTTTAAAGTGCTGATTGTGCTGGTATACACTTTGCCCGCATTGGCCATGTTTCTGTGGCATGACCAGGTGCGCTGGAGCTATGGTTTAGTGCTGGCAATGGGAAGCATGACCGGAGCCTGGTTGGCAGTGAAGGTCAATGTGAGCGCTCGTGGAGCGATGGTGGTCAAATGGCTAACCTTGGCTGTCATCGTGGTGATTATCCTCAGGCTGCTACTGTAAGGGGCTGTGGATAACGTCGAAGGCCGTGCAGCTGGCATTGGGGGCTAATATCAGCTAGTCGGTTATTTAGCTAGTTGACCATGGTGCCACCATGATGGATAAAAGCATTGTTGCCGTTTGAAAAATGAAGGGAGCTGGAAGCATGAAGAGAATGTTGTCACTTGTATTGATTTCGCTGCTCACCATGGCAGTGCTGACTGGCTGCAACACTTGGAGAGGCGTAGGGCAGGATATCGAGAAAGGTGGGGAAGCCATCCAGAATAGCGCAAATAAATAACCCCATTTGCGTAATATTTCCTCTGCATGACCGAGGGAGCCTATTGGGCTCCCCCGTTATCAAGCGTTATATTCTGAGTCTTCGCAAATGCATCTATTGGCAATGGAGGCCAGACATGAAGCGATTCTTCCCCGGACTGTTGATGCTTGCCGCTGTGAGTATGGTCGGCTGCCAGTCTTCCGCCCAGACAGCACCATCCGAGCCAGCGCCCATGCCGCCGAAAATGGGGGCTCAGGCACCTTGCAATGCCGATGCCATTCAGCAGCATGTCGGTAGCCCGTACCAGTCAAGCCTCGACGAGCAATTATTGGGCGGAAGTGGTGCCAAGGCTTTGAGAGTATTGCGTCCTGGTGATGTGGCGACCATGGATTTCCGTCAAGATCGCCTGAACGTGAAGTTGGACGACAATGATGTCATCGAGTCGCTTGTCTGCGGCTGATAGATACCTGTTGTCTGCTGTGACCCGCTGATTGATGTGCTGCTGAATACGTTGAAGATGGACGTGCGCAGATAAAAAGGGCTGCCCTCGACTGGACAGCCCTTTTAGTTGCTGGATGGATAGTCTTACGTGTTGGTTGCGTCGCTGTCGAACCTGGATTGTGCCTGTAGTTCGCCGGCGGCTTCCTGCTTGCGCAGCTTCTTTCGCAGGGCAGCTTTCTCAAAACGCAGCTTGCGAATAGGTGTATCCAGTTGCAGTGGCTGCACAGGAGCCGGCCGGCCATCCGGGTCCACTGCCACCATGGTCAGGTAGCAGCTATTGGTATGACGGATGATCTTCTGCTGGATATTCTCGGCGACGACCTTGATCCCGACTTCCATGGAGGAGCGGCCAACGTGGTTGATACTGGCCAGGAAGGTGACCAGTTCCCCCACATGGATCGGCTGCTTGAACAGTACCTGATCCACTGACAACGTGACCACATAATGGCCGGAGTAGCGGCTGGCACAAGCGTAGGCGACTTCATCAAGCAGCTTGAGGATAGCGCCGCCGTGAACCTTGCCACTGAAATTCGCCATATCAGGGGTCATCAAGACCGTCATGGTCAGTTCGTGCTGGCCGGGCAGGCTATGATCTTCCATCGTTGTATCCATTTGTCTTGTCAGTGGTCTTATAGCCAAGTCAGGCAGGCGCCGATGATGGCTCCTGTGACAAACAGCTGTATCAGGCAGAAGCCCATGATGTCCTTGGCCTTGAGGCCGGCAATGCCCAGTACAGGCAAGGCCCAGAAGGGTTGTAGCAGGTTGGTCCAGGCATCTCCCCAGGCCACGGCCATGGCAGCACGAGGAATATCGACGCCAAGTGCCTGAGCGGCGGGAACGACTACGGGTGCCTGCACTGCCCACTGACCGCCACCTGACGGGACGAACATGTTGACCACGCCAGCGCTGATAAATGTCCAGAAAGGCAAGGTGGTTTCCGTGGCAAAGGAAATCATTGCCTGGGATAGTGTCTCGGCCAGTCCCGACTGCACCATGATGGCCATGATACCGGCGTAAAAAGGAAACTGGATGACAATACCGGCCCCACCCTTGATGGCTTCCTGCAGACTGTTGAGAAGGCTCTGAGGGGTGCGGTGCAGCACGATGGCCAGAAACAGGAACAGGAAGTTGACGACATTCAGGTTGAGGCCCCCGCCGCTCACGAAGTAGCTGATCAGATAGATCAGCCCTGGTAAGCCTACCAGCATGGCCAGGGTCATGCTGTTTTCCAGGCGCTCTGCCGGTCGAGTGATGCGTACCCGCGGTTCTTCCTCGGCGCCGAGCAGGGCAGGGTCCACATAGATGCTTTCGCTCTCGCTGGGCAGCATCAGGCGATTGACCAATGGAACAGCGACGAACAGTGCTGCCACCAGAATCAGGTTGAAATAGGAGAAGATCGTATCAGCAGTGGATACGATGCCGATGCTCTCCTGCATGAAATGGCCTTCGGTGGCAATGGTCAGCGGTACGGAACCGGCCAGTCCGCCATGCCAGACAATGAAGCCGGAGTAAGCACTGGCGACCAGCAAGCGGTAATCGACCTTTACCTGGCGGGCCAGGGCCTTGGCGAATAATGCACCAACTACTAGCCCGAAACCCCAATTGATCCAACTGGCGATGAGTGAGACCAGCGTAACGAGAACGACGGCGGCACCTGCATTCTTGGCGTAGCTGGCAAGATGATCGAGCAGGCGTTTCACGGGAGGAGAGCTGGCCAGCATATAACCAGTGACCAGTACCAGCAGCATCTGCATGGAGAACTGCAGCAGGCTCCAGAAACCATTGCCCCAGTAGTCGATCACTGCCAGCGGCGACTTATGCTGAATGGCAATGGCGGCAACAGCCGCAATCAGGGTCAACAGCAAAACGAAGATATAAGGGTCGGGCAGATAGCGTTCGACCAGCTTCACAGCGGGTCGTGACAGGGCTCTAAGCATGGCGTGTATCGCTTTTTCTGATTGTTGAGGGAGGGCCTTGCCTGGCCCTGGCGATAAAGCAACCGGTTCACTGGCAACCACAGGTCGTGTTCAGGAACTCCACCGGCTGCTGCGATAGATATGATAGTAAGCGATCAGTACCGTGGAACGCACGACCGTGAAGAGGGTGAAAGCAAGCCATAGGCCATGATTGCCGAGCCCCTGTGTCAGCCACCATGCCGGCAGGTAAATCGCGAGCGCGATGAAGATGGAGTTGCGCATCTCGGCAATGGCGGTGGCGCCAATGAAAACGCCATCGAGCAGATAACTCCATACCGCGACCAATGGCATGATCACCATCCATGGTAGATAGTCTGCTGCACTGGCTCGCACCTCGGGAAGTCCGGTGAGCAGGGAGATCAGGGCGTTACCACCCAGCGCAAAGGCCAGACTGGCCAGGATGGCGCTGAGCAAAGAGCATAGCGCAGCACCGCGTACAGCGGAGGCGAACTCGTTGAAACGCCGGCGGCCGATGGCATGGCCGGTGAGTGCCTCGGCGGCATTGGCGAACCCGTCCAGGGCATAGGACGTCAGCATGATGAACTGCATCAGCACCGCATTGGCGGCCAGTATGGTGTCTCCCTGTGCTGCGCCCTGGGCGGTGAAGAAGGCGCTGGCAAACAGTAGTCCCAGGGTTCTTACGAACAGGTTGGCATTGATCGAGAATAGCTCGGTATAGGCTGACAACCTGAACAGGTGCGGTGTTTCAAAGTGCCCAGTCAGCAGACCAAGGCGTTTGCGGCACAACCAGAGGCCAAGCATCAGGGCACTGTAGTCGGCAATCACTGATGCCCAGGCGACACCGTCGCTGGTCATGCCCAGGCTCACCACGAAAAGCAGGTCGAAGGCAATGTTCACACCATTGTTGACCAGCAACAGCATCAGCGTGACGCGACTGTTCTGTTGGCCCAGGAACCAGCCAAGAATGGCATAGTTGGCCAGGACAGCAGGAGCGGAAAGCAGGCGTATGCCGGCGTAGCTGGCGGCCAGCCCTGTGGCTTCTGGGCTGCCATCCAGTAACCATAAACCCAGGTGAATGAGGGGGTGACCCAATGCAATCAGCAGGGTGCCGATACAAAGGGCCAAGATCAGCGACTGGCCGAGAAGGTGACGTACCTCGTCGTCCCGTTCACGACCATAGGCCTGGGATGTGAGGCCAGTAGTGCCCATGCGCAGGAAGCCGAAGCTCCAATAGAGGAAGCTGAACAGTGTGGCGCCCAAGGTGACACCAGCCAGGTATCGGGAATCTGACAGGTGTCCAACCACAGCCGTATCGACCAGGCCGAGCAGTGGCACGGTAATATTGGACAGGATGATCGGCCAGGCGAGAGCAGTGATGCGAGGCAGACTGGCAAAGCTATCCTTGAGAGACGACACAGTGAACCCCTTCCCTGGGCAAGTAAGGGGACGCCGTACAGGCAACTCCCGTCTCCGCCTTGATCAGGCGGCAGTGATGATGTGGTACTTTTCCATCAGTTGGTCGTGGTTCTCGACACGCTCCGGGTCCAGAGGGATACAGTCTACCGGACATACCTGCTGGCACTGGGGCTCATCGTAATGGCCGACGCATTCCGTACACAGGTTGGGGTCGATGACGTAGATCTCCTCACCGGGAGAAATGGCGCCATTGGGGCATTCAGGTTCGCAGACGTCGCAGTTGATGCACTCGTCGGTGATCATCAGGGCCATGGGAGTCCTCACGCAGAGTCTTGGCCGTTGAGCCAGGCAGCGCGACAGGCCAAAAATCGATCAGGCAACATGCCATCGCGCTGCAGTGGGTGGCGGATTGCCGCCAAAGTCCAAGTGGTTTAGTCAGGTATTGTAATGGTTGCGCATCGCCTCGGCGACCTTGGGATGCACATGCTGAGAGATATCGCCGCCTAGACGGGCAATCTCTCGTATCAAGGTGGAAGAAATGTAAGTGTTTTCCAGTGCAGGGGTGAGGAACACGGTTTCCAGGTCAGGCATCTGGGCGCGGTTCATATTGGCCAACTGCAATTCATATTCGAAGTCGGATACGGCACGCAGTCCACGCAGCAGTATGCGGGCGTTGTTGGCTTTCATGAACTCTGTCATCAGCCCGGAATATCCGACCACTTCAACGCTGTCGTACCCATCGAGGACGTCCCGAGTCAATTGCAGGCGTGCTTCGAGGGGTAGCGCCGGTGATTTACCGGGGCTTTCTGCAATGGCCACCACCACCTTGTCGAACAGCTTTACCGCCCGCTCGATCAGGTCGAGATGGCCATTGGTGATGGGATCGAAAGTTCCAGGATAGACGGCAGTCGTCATCAGCTATCCTCGTCGTTGAAACGCCCAAAGGGGTTGTGCACATCCAAGGAAACAGGCTGGGCATAGCCAGGAATGCGAATGATATCGCTGCCTACTTCGAGCTCAGGACCTTCGAGCACTCCCTCGCCAAAACGATAGCGAACCTGGAAATGGCCTGCATCGGCCTCGTTGTGGTAAGCCTCGGCCTTGGCCCTGACCGTCTCGCGGCGCTCGTGCCACTCTGCTACAGCCGCTTCGCCATGACGCTGCTGCAACAGGCGCTCCGTCACCTTGGGCGACAGCACGACACCAGTGGCATTATTGCCACCGAAGCCTTTGGCATTGATGAAGGAAGCGTCGGCATCAAACTCGATGGTGTGCTGGAAGAAGCGCAGACGTTCGGCATAGACATCGTCGGCAATGCGGTCGATCGTGCTGATGCCTGGCAGTAAACCATAGGCAAAGCTACCCAGGGCGTTGACCAACTGGTCGCCTGCTGCACTGCCCTGAGAATGGCCGAGGTAGGCTTTGATGGCGACGACTGGCCAGTCATGGATGCCGTTGGCCTTGGCCACGGCATCGAATACATGGGATTCGGTAGTACGATTTTTCGGTGTCGAGGTGCCGTGGGCATGGAGGTAGGTGCGCTCACGCAACGCCTTCTCTCCCAGCATGTCGCGAACCAGGGCACAGGCCTTGCCCAGGGTGACATAATTACCAATCCCAGGGGCTGAGATAGAGCGCTTCCAGCCGTCAGCGTTGACAAAGACGTCCGGCACACTTCCGAGGATCTCGGCGCCAACTTCCAGTGCCAGTGCATCGTCCATCAGCATCACGAACTGGCTGGCTTCGCCCATGGTGAAGCCGCAGTTGAGAGCGAAAGGACGGCTGGCGCGCTGGTAGTCTGCGTCGGTGAGCAGTTCCAGGGCGTCCAGGGCCTTGAGACTGTCATCATCGGCGAGAGCGCCCATGACACGGAAGCCTTCGATCACCTCTGGTGTGATAGGAGCATCTGCCGTTCCTACCATGACCACGCGGGAGCGGCCTGCGCGAATGTCCTCGATGCCCAGACGCAGGTTATACAGGAAGCTGGCGCAGGCACCGAGGGCAGCGCCAGTAGCCCCGACACTGCCAAGGACATAGGCGTTGAGGAAGTCTGCCGGCATCTGACCGTAGCCCAACGGCATCTGCTTGGAGGTCGCGCGCTTGCCGGAGACGAAGCTCTGCAGTAGCCCACCCCAGCCTTCTTCATCGAGCTGGCCGATGGAATTGCCGGCGTAGACGCTGATGCTATCCGGATCGAGCCGGTCGCGCAGGATATCCCATTCCAGGCCGCTGTTGCCCAGGCAGTCGCTGGCAGCGAATACGGACATGGACAGTCCCTTGGGGTGATGGACGCTGCGATACAGCTGGCTGGCATCGAAGCCGGTAGGGAGTTGGCCGGCAGTACGCACCTGGGCCGGACGAGATTCCGGCAGCATGACATCCATGTTCCCGGCGGGAACCGTGACTTCCATGTTGTGGCGGTCCAGTTCGCGGACCTGCCAGGTAGGCGGCAGCTCAGCGGGTAGCTGGCGGCGACGCACACGGAAGGTCAACGGTGCATCCAACGCCAGGCTGGCAGCACGGTTGGCCGGTAGTCCTTCAGCACCGAAGCGTGGATCTTCAATGCGACGAATCAGGGTGTGGTTGAGCACATGGTCACGGGTAGCTGCGACCAGAGCCTCGGCATCCAGCTCTTGGCCGGAAGCGTCATACCAGCGCTGGTCAGCGTCACGGCTGGCCAGGCGCATCATCGCCGCCAGGCCCAGCAGAGTGCGGGCCTGCTCAGCCTTGGGCAAGGCATCGAGCACAGTGCGGCGAAAGGCCTGGTGGCCCGAGGTTCGGCCGGCCGGGTTAACGCCGCCCATGCCCACGATCACAGGTAGATGTGACAAGCCGGGGTCCTCGTCAATAAATCGGGAAAATGAAGCAAAACGCCGTTCGATATTGCCACGGGAGAGGATTGCAGGCCAAGAATCTTAGCATTTGGTCTGGTTGACGTCATGCGTGGTGCAGTAACGAAACCGCTGCACCTTGAGTGTGCGTCACGGGTATTTGGATGGTGTTCGCATTACACTTCCCGCTATCAATGGATTTTCCCCGTACAGGAAGAGGATGAACCATGTTCATGTCTTTTTTTGCCGGGGCTGTGTAAGTACGACGAGATTGCCATGACTCAGTTCCATAGTCGCCCGATCAGTTCGGGTCAGACCACGCCGCATGAGGATTTGACTCGCAGGGTTGGCCGAGCGTTGTCCCATGTCTGGCGCAAGCCAATTGCGGGCCATACGCGTGCAGCTTTCGAACAGGCTGATGCTTGGCGTAGAGCCCAGAAGAGCCGAGGGTTTATCCTTGATTCATGCTGTGGGGTAGGCTTGTCGACTCGCAAGCTGGCCATGCGTTTTCCTGAATACAGTGTCATTGGTGTCGATCGCAGTGCAGATCGCCTGTCTAGAGACCATGGTGAGTTGCCGGACAATGCGCTGCTGGTGAGAGCTGATCTGGTGGATTTCTGGCGTCTGGCGCTGGCTGGAGGATGGAAGCCGGAAAGGCACTATCTTCTCTACCCCAACCCCTACCCCAAGTCGGTGCAGCTCAAGATGCGCTGGCACGGCCATCCGGTGTTTCCCGCTATCGTAGGCTTGGGGGGGCGTCTAGAAGTGCGCTCCAACTGGCGTCTGTATATAGAGGAGTTTGCCATTGCCGTTGCACAGGCTTCTGGTGTCACGGCTCCGCTGGGGCCTTTCGACCCAGGCGACGATCCCTTGACTCATTTCGAACGCAAGTATCAAGCCAGTGGCCAACCGCTGTGGCATCTGGTAGTTCAACTCGATTACCGGCCTGGGCTATTGCCGGGCGCCGAATTCATGCCAGATCTCTGAAACGTTCTCGCAGCGTCTGTTGCAGCCAGGTGGCGATGGGCCCCTGGCCAGCATCCCGGCGAGTGACAGTATCCACTTCGATGCTGGGCGCTTCTCCTAGCGTGGCACTGGTCAGTTGGGTGAGGCGATGCCGAAAGGGCGGATAGTGAGCGATATGTTCAGGCACGATAGCCCAGCCAAGGCCGCGGGTCGCCAGTTCGGCCATCGAATAGAAGCTGTTCAGGCGCCAACACTGGCTGCTCAAGGGAGGTGCCTGTGTGCTGGAAGGCTGGTAGCGGCGCGGTGCCATCATCAGTTGTCGGTGTTGGGCAAGATCACTGGGGGTGACGTGGGGCAGGCTCGCCAGGGGGTGTGATGCCCCCACCACCCAGTGTTGGCGAAGCAGGGCAATGCAATGGTTTTCCAGTGCACCTGGTGTACGTTCATGGCTGAGCAGGATTCCCAGATTGGCCGTTCCATCCTGGACCCAGCCGGATACATCGCCCTGGGCACCGTACAATAGCGTCAGAGAAAGCGCGGGGTAGTGCGTTGCCAGTGCCTCGAGGGTTGCGTCTACCGGGGGCATTTCCACCAGAGCTTCATCAATGGCGACCACCAGACGGGGTTCTTCTCCCAGTGCCAGGGTATGGGCACGGGCATTCAGGCGTTGGCATTGAGTGAGCACTGCATGGGCTTCAGGTAAAAGCGCTTCACCCGCGGCGGTCAGGGTGGGAGATCGCGTACTCCGGTCAAACAACTCGCAGCCAAGGTCCAGTTCCAGGTTGGCAATGGCCATGCTTACCGCAGATTGCGCCCTGCCAAGATGGCGTGCTGCTGCGGAAAATGAGCCTCGTTCGGCACAAGCGGTGAATAGCTCTAGCTGGTCCAATGTCCAATGCATGATGAGATTACCTAACCTATCTGATTTTTAGATAGTATCTAGCTGGATACTATCAAGAATAGCACTAGAATCTCCTTGGCTTATCCTGCTGTCGCTTAACGTCAAAGGAGAGAATTCCATGCGTTCGTTCAAGGAGCGTCTGGCTCATATGTCATTGTTCGAGCTCGGTGGGTTGGTGATCGTGACTCCGCTGGCCAGTGCCATCAGCGGCCATGGCCTGGGCGAGATTGGTATCCTGGCTGCAGGACTGGCGACGATCGCCATGCTGTGGAATCTTGTCTGGAACTGGTTCTTCGATCGCCTCGTACCGACTCGCCAGCGAACCATTGGGCAACGGTTCGCTCAGGCAATGGGGTTTGAACTGGGCTTGCTGCTGGGCACCCTGCCCATCGTGGCCTGGTGGTTGAACATTGGCCTGATCGAGGCATTCTGGCTTGATGCAGGCTTTATGTTGTTCTTCCTGTGTTACGCCATGATCTTCAACAGCCTGTTTGATCGTGTCATGCAGCGGCGCCTTGCGAAGCAGGCTTCAAAGGCACAGCAAGCCACGAAAGCACAGCAAGCCATGAGGGAAGCCTGATGAGTTACTTATATCTGGCCCTGGCCATCGTCGCTGAAGTCATTGCGACTTCAGCCTTGAAGGCCAGCGAGGGGTTCAGTCGTTTCTGGCCCAGCGTACTGGTGGTCGCGGGCTACCTCACGGCATTCTATCTGTTGGCTCTGGTATTGCGCAGTGTGCCGGTGGGCATTGCTTATGCTCTGTGGGCGGGGCTCGGTATTGTATTGGTTGCCTTGGTCGGCATTGTTGTCTATGGCGAGAAGCCTGATTTTCCCGCAGTACTGGGCATGGCCATGATCGTAGGAGGTGTGGCCATCATTCAGCTGTTTTCTTCGGTTGCCTCTCACTAGTCTCGTATACAAAAAAATGGGATAGACAATAGTCTAGTGGACTAATCTGCAATTTTTGTCGCCAGTGATATCGAATAATTGTATACAGAGCGTTATTTTTATGTGTGCAGTTATCGAGGCGCAAAAATGGATAATGATGGTCGTCCGTCTCTTGAGGCCGTCCGTAGCCCCACTCCTTCTCTCCAGTCAGGGTGGCTCTGGGTCAATGTCATGGCGGCCGCTGCTCTGGTCGCAGTCGTGGGCTGCCTAGGCCTGCTGGCACAGCAGCTTGGCCAGTCGTGGCAGTCTGCCTGGCCTGCATATAATGATTATTTCTCTTCATCTGACTCAGGTTTCGCCTGGGGAAGATGGTTTCTTGGCGACATGTCGGAACCGACGTTCTACAAGCATGAACTGGCGAGTCTGGGATTATGTATTGGAGCGTTTTTCGCCTGGCTTGCAGCATATCGAGGGAGTCGCTGGCAGGGCTTCCCGATTGCCTATGGTTCGGGGCTCTGGCCCTGGATACTTGCTGCTTCCACATTTTCGCTGCTGCTGAATCAGCTGTTGTGGGGCTGGACGCTGACGAACACCGCGAATTGGCAGCCGACCTTCGTGGTTTTTGTCTCTTTGCCAGCGGCAACGGTTCTACTGTTGGGCCGAGGCTGGCGGGTTGCCATGCTGGGTGCTGTCATGGGGCCCCTGCTGGTGACACCGTTGGCATTGCTGTTGATCAACTATCTATGCATTCCGATGGGATGGCCTGCGGTAATTGGTGGGGTGAGTGCCATGGCTCTGGGAAGTGTAGCTGCCTTCTATCTGTATCGTGTCTTTCGTGGTGCCATTGCTGTCTGGGTTCGCTTGCCTGTGAAGCCACAAGAGATGCTGGTGGAACAGGGGACTCGGCGCGAAGCCAGGTTTGGCGCAGGGTGGACAGTACGGCGCATCCTGGCGGACTTTTCCGAGTCACAGTTCTACGGTAATGAATGGGCGGGGATAGGTCTGATTGCGGGGGTGTTGCTTGCGGTTGTCCTGAACCCTCTCGGCCCTGCCTACGGCTCGTTGTTGCTGCCACAGATCCTGGTAGGGCAGGTGATGACTTCCGCCATTGGCATCATATTATGGCGGCGCAAGTGGATGGAGAAAGGCTGGTATCCCACTTATGTCCCTGTGGTATCTGTTGTACCGGCCTGCGTGGTTGGCCTGGGTAGTGCGCCGGAAGTGATCATTCTCAGTGCCTTTGCCGGGGCGCTGATAGGGCCGCCTCTGGCCAGCTGGATCTCCGGGCAACTGCCCGACGACTTCCATCCTTATATCGGTAATATGCTGTCGATGGCATTGAGCACCCTGGCTATCATCCTGTGGCTGAGGTGGGTATTGGGCATGTGAAGCGGTATCTCGGTCGAAACCGTCATCATCACACGGTAGACTCGATATTCAATTGTGCCGGGAGCTGGCGCAATATCCGTATTCACCTCAGGGAAGTCCTTATGCCTTGTCGCCCGTTATCATCCTGGCTTGCCACCATCATGGCGGTTTCTCTGGCTGTGCTTGCCACATCTTCTGTTCAGGCCGCTGGGTTTTCACATCTTCAAGAGCTTGGCCAACAGGGGTATCAGATCAGTGCTCAAGCACGTTTATTGGGCGACAGTGCTGAAGAGCCAGAAATTCTGGGCAGCATTACCCCTGAGAAGCTGCTGACACCAGCATCGGTGACCAAGGTCTACACCGCAGCAGCCATTCTGGATGCCCTAGGTCCCCAGTATCGTTTCACCACGACGCTCAAGAGTACTGCGCGTCCAACTGGTGATGGCGTGCTGAATGGAGATCTGATTCTGGACGGTGGAGGTGACCCTGGACTGACCAGCGAGGACCTGTGGCGCTTGACTCAGCGCCTGTATCAGGCCGGGGTTCGTCAAGTGACGGGACAGCTGCTGATCAGCCAGTGGCGTTTTGGTCCGGTGGAATGCAGGACGGTTGATCGCTGTGCAGTGGCCGAGCGCTCCGATAATGCCTACAGCGCCTTGCTGAGTTCTTCTGGAGTGAACTATGGCAGCTGGTGCGTGCAGGTAGCCCCTGGGGCTGTTGGGGGGCCTGCCCGAGTTACGGACTGTAATGCCATGACGCCACTGATGGGCATCAGCAATACGGTGACCACTCAGGGAGCTAACGGGGCCACGGGGCTGGTTGCCAGCCGGGTGCAGGAAAATGGTACCGAGCATCTACGAGTGGCGGGAAAGATCGCTATCAATGAACTGCCTCAGGAAATCTATCGTGCCAGTGCCGATCCTGCGGCTCAGACAGCCACGATCCTGGGAGCCATGCTTGAGCTTGCGGGTATAAAGGTCGAAGGCGGACATGGCACGACCAGCGAACGGCCACCCTCGAACGCCGTCCGTTTGGCGGCAGTGGATGGTAAACCGCTGCAGGAGCTTCTGCTGCGCATGCTCAATTATTCGAACAACTACATGGCTGACCTGATGGCACTGGACCTGGTGGAAGAGCCCCAGGCGCAGCTCGACCAGGCTGGAGAAATCCTGGAGGCCTTCGCGGCCAAGATTCCGGGGCATGGGCCTGTGACACTAGAGAGTGGTAGCGGCTTGACGACCGGCAACAAGACATCGGCACAGGGAGTCAACTCCGTGCTCGAGTACATGTACGGGCGCAGCGAACTGTTCCCGGTCTTTGCTGCTGGCCTGCAGGCTCCTACCAATGGCCCCATGCGTCACTTGCGGCGAGGCTCGCAGACATTCCAGAGCCATGTGATGGTAAAGACGGGAACATTGAATCAGCCGGTGGCCGTGCGTGCTCTCAGCGGATATTTTCGTACCGCCGGGCAGCGCTGGGGGGTGTTCACGGTGCTGGTCAACGGCACATCCAATACTCCTTACCTGAGCTGGTCACGCGTCCTGGATCTGGTATCCCTGGATCTTGACCAGATGATTTCCCAACACTGACTGACGCCTTGCCTGAGGAGATAGTTGATGAAGCCCGGACATACCGGCTGGCGCCACTTGGTTCATTCCACTCGTTATTCGCTCAAGGGGCTCAAGGCGGCATTCCGTAATGAATCCGCCTTTCGTCAGGAACTTGGCTTGTGCCTTGTGCTGGTACCTTTGGCCTGGTGGATCGGGGATACGCCCGTTGAATGGATTCTTCTCGTCGGTAGCTGCTTTATGGTGCTGATCGTCGAACTGGTCAACACGGCCATCGAAAGCGTGGTCGATCGGATTGGGCCTGAGCGTCATGTTCTTTCCGGACGAGCCAAGGATATCGGCTCGGCAGCAGTGATGCTGGCACTGATTATGGCAGGGCTGACGTGGATCCTGCTGGCTGCCGACAAATATCATCTGATCTAACTGAACCGAATCTTTCCTTCCATGCCCCCTGGTGGCCACTCGACATGGCTGGCTGCCAGGAGCGGATAGCAGCTGCTGGATAGCACTTGATAGATAGTCCACGGTGTTGATCCGTTCACTTGTTCATCGCTTGCCTGTCATTGCCCTTGCCGAACATGCAAAAGTCGACCCGGATATCGAGGCTACGCTATAGCGCATGGGTGGTATGCTCAGGTTAAAGCGCTCTTTCTATCGTCATGCGAGAGCGCGCAGGCATTGATCAAGGAGTGCTGCCATGGACCTGAGCATGGATTTCCTACCTCGTGAGAATATCCCGGCTCCCTTGTTTGGAGCCTTGGACAAGGCCTGGGGGCAGCTTCTCTCGAGCATTGAGCAAAGCGACAATCTAGCGGCAATGCGAGGCGTGGAAATACCCTCTGAAGTCTATCTGGCATTGGAACCTCATCGACGCATCCAGTTGGCCAAGGTATTGACTGTGTCGCGCTTTGCTGGCGCTACTCTGGTGCGTCATCCCGAGTGGCTGGCCAGTCTGGACTCCAGTGGTGAGTTGGATGCTGCCTTGGCGCCGCAGGCGCTTAAAGAGTTGCTTGATGAAGGACTGGAGGCTGCCGAGGACGAAGCTGCCATGCATGCTGTCGTGCGCCGCTATCGGCGTGCGCGGATGTTGGGAATTGTATGGCGCGACCTGACCCGTCCACCGGGTGTTGATGCCTGGAACACAAGCGCTGCAGTATCACGTCTGGCTGAAGTATGTGTCGAAGGTGTGCTGAGCTGGTTGGAACGTCACTTCGAACCCCGCTGGGGCCTGCCCGCACCACGTCGAGATGGCAGTGAACAGCGCTTGGTCGTGCTTGGCATGGGAAAGCTGGGGGCGGGCGAACTCAACCTGTCATCCGATATCGATCTGATTTTTGCTTATCCCGAGAAGGGTGAAACGACGGGGGGGCGTAAGGCCCTGGATCATGTCGAGTATTTCACCAAGCTGGGACAGAAGCTGATAGCCGCTCTGGATGCCGTGACCAGTGAGGGGTTCGTGTTTCGTGTCGATATGCGCTTGCGCCCGCTGGGTGATGGAGGCCCTCTGGTTGGCAGCTTCGCTTCTCTGGCGAGCTATTACCAGGACCAAGGGCGTGAGTGGGAGCGCTATGCCATGCTCAAGGCGCGTCCTATCGCAGGCGACATCGATGCTGGTTACGAACTGTTGTCCAGCTTGCGTCCTTTCGTCTACCGCAAGTACCTGGATTTCGGTGCTATTGAATCCCTGCGTGAGCTCAAGGCGATGATCAATCGTGAGGTCAAGCGCAAGGGCATGGAAAGCAATATCAAGCTTGGCTCGGGCGGGATTCGCGAGGTGGAGTTCGTGGTCCAGGTTTTTCAATTGATTCGCGGGGGCTGCGATACCGAGCTTCAAGTAACTTCGTTGAAGACAGCGCTGCAGCGTCTGGCAGAGTTAGGCCTCCTGCCCCAGAAGGTAGTCGACGAGTTGATGCCAGATTACATTTTCTTGCGGGACCTGGAGCATGCGATCCAGGCATTGGAAGATCGGCAGACTCAGGCGCTGCCTACGGAGCATCTGGATCAGGAGCGGGTTGCCTTTGCCTTGGGCATGGAAGGTTGGAATGAACTGCTGGTGTGCCTGAGGGCTGTGCGAGATCGAGTGAGGCGCCACTTTGATGCGGTCATCAGCCAGCCTGAGGATGATATCGAAGAGGAAGAGGAACACTCTGAACGTGAGGTGTGGAGTCAACTGTGGCGTGGCGAGCCTAATGAGGAAGAAGCTTTGCTGTTGCTTGCTGATGGGGGCTTCGAAGATCCGGATGTGGCCTTGAAGAGGATCAGGGGGTTATCTGGATCACGCCAGGTTCAGGCCATGCAGCGAGTGGCTTATGAACGCCTGGATGCCCTGATGCCCATGTTGATAGAGGCCGTGGTTGCAAGCGAGACGCCAGATACAGCTCTAGAAAGAGTGCTGCCACTTATCGAAGCGGTGCTTCGACGTACGGCGTACCTTGCACTGCTGCGAGAAAACCCCGATGCACTGGGACACTTGATGCGCTTGTGCAGTGCCAGTCCATGGATTGCAGAGCAGATTGCACGTTACCCCGTACTGCTCGATGAGTTGTTGACCCCTGATACTCTCTATACGCCGGCCGACAAGGAACGCTTGGCTGACGAGCTTCGCCAGATTCTGGCCCGTATCCCCGAGGAAGATGAGGAAAGCCAACTCGAAGCATTGCGAGTGTTCAAGCATGCCCAAGTGTTGCACGTGGCAGCGTCGGATATTGCAGGGACCCGTCACCTGATGAAGGTGAGTGACTTTCTTACCTATATTGCCGAGGTCGTACTGGATGCTGTGCTGGCCATGGCTTGGCGAACACTGACACGCAAGCATGGCTTTCCGATAGGGCACGATGGCGAACGTGCAGGCGAAGTTCCCGAGTTTCTGATCGTTGGCTATGGAAAACTGGGAGGCATCGAGTTGGGGTATGGCTCGGATCTTGACCTGGTGTTCCTGCATGATGGTGCGTCCCAGGGCGAAACAGATGGTCCCCGGCCGATTGATAACAGTGTGTTCTTCACCCGCCTGGGCCAGAGGATCATTCATCTGCTTTCTGCGGTGACACCAGCCGGCTCACTGTATGAGGTTGACATGCGTTTGAGGCCTTCGGGTAATTCTGGGTTGTTGGTCAGTTCGATGACGGCTTTTGCCGAATATCAGCGAGAGCAGGCCTGGACCTGGGAACATCAAGCATTGGTACGAGCGAGAGTAGTATCGGGACATGAGCGTTTGGCACAGCACTTTGAGTCCATTCGCAAGGAAATCCTGGGGCGTCAACGTGATCGAGATGAACTGCGCAAGGAGGTGGTGCAGATGCGCCACAAGATGCGCGATCACCTAGGTTCTAAAAATACAGGTTCTAAAAATACAGAAGAGAATGCTGATGGTGAGGGCGTTACCTTTGATCTGAAGCATGATGCAGGTGGGATGATTGATATTGAGTTCATGTGTCAGTACGCGGTATTGGCATTGTCTCATTACACGCCGGAGCTATTGCGCTATAGCGATAACATGAGAATTCTTGAAGCTCTCGAAGAAACCGGTTATCTGCAGCAGGAAGAGGCCGTAGCGTTGCGGCAGGCGTATCTGGATGCGCGGGCGGCCAACCACCGTATGGCACTGACTCGGCAACCTGCTAGAGGCGATGTTGAGGCCTTTCGGCATCACCGGGAGGCAGTGATGGCTACTTGGCATAAGTGGCTGGAACCCAGCAGTGAGTCATTGAGTTAAACATATATATAGATTACCTTAAAAACTATAATGCATTAGTCAGTATTATGGATTTAAAAAGCCCTTCTCCCTCAATAGGAGTAGGGCTTTTTTATTGTAAAAGTGGCATGGTCCAAGTGATGAAAATGAATTATGCTGCATCGCACAGCGGCCGGCTAATGAAGCATATAAAACGAATCATATAAGGTTGTTGTGGTCGTCAAAAAAACGGTACACAATAATCTTCCGGCCTTGAATCTTATAGAAGGCAGGTACACAAAATGTTAGATAAGCCAGGAGCGAGAGTGGTGGTGGTGGATGACCATCCCATGATTCGTCTTGCTGTTTCATTTTCTCTTGATAATCATGGGATTAAAGTCGTCGGTGAGTCAGATAATGGTGCAGACGCTGTCCAGTTGATCAAGGAGAAGAAGCCAGATCTTGCTATACTAGATATCGGTATTCATGGCCTGGATGGATTAGCTGTGATCAGAAGAATCCAAGCCTTGGATGACCGATCCCGGGTATTAGTCTTGACTTCCTATCCCCCTGAGATTTACGCCATGAGGTCTTATCTAGCAGGTGCATCAGGGTTTGTCAGTAAAGATAAGGATATGTCCATTCTAGTTAGTGGAGTAAAAACAATTCTAGGAGGGTATACATTTTTTCCTAGCCTATCCTCTGACCCTTCAGAAGCATCATGTAATAGTGAGTGTGATCTTATAAAGTTATTGTCTAACCGTGAACTCATGGTATTCAATAAATTGCTTAAAGGAATGAGTAATAAAGAGATTTCCCAATCCATGCTACTAAGCAATAAGACTATTAGTACTTATAAGGTGCGGATTTTTGATAAGTTGGGCGTTAGTAATATGATGGAGTTATATGATTTGGCTCGGCGCCTTAATGTGCTGGATGGTTTGTGAGAGATGAGTTCAATGTCTTGGAATGTATGGAGGGTCTTGCTGTTTTTTCTCTTTAGTATAATGGTTGGTGTGAACAGCTTTGCCAAGGATGGGAAAGCTCAGGATCTATCATATGTGCAAGCCAAAAAAGTCCAGTTTCTAGGTAGGCCTGGTGTGATCCATACACCAATAAGTTTATCCGTAGATGAGCAGCAGTGGCTATTAAAAAGAAGCTCCCTGAAAATAGGGATAGCAGAACCATTTGTTATACCTTATGAAGTTTTCTTTGGCGAAGGTCAGTACGAAGGTGTTAGTGCTGACGTCCTTTGGGTCCTTAAAAGAGTGACTGGAAAGGATATTGAAGTATATAAGTTTCCATCACTGTCAGCCGCAAGCGATGCCATGAAAAAAGGTGACATTGATGGAATTATTAATGTAAGAGAGGGGGATGTGGGATCTGATGGCATCTGGTACAGCCAAGCTTATATCAAGCCTCAAATAGCGCTGGTTCGTGCAAATGGTAATATCGGTGAGGAAGAAAGTAGGACTAAATTTGATTATGTCTATGATGCTTGGAATAGGCGTGCAGTAGATAATACCACTGTATCGCCAAAAATATCCGGGCGATCTGTCGAGATGAAAGCTTCTCCTCTAGAGGCTATTTCTGAAGTAGTATTTGGAAAAGCTAATGTTGCTGTTACAGATAACATTAGCGCGCAGTTCCTGATTAGTCAGGCATATTCCAATGATGTTTATATCAGCAACCTGTCATATTACCCCTATGGCGGTATACGTTTTGCTTTATCTCAAGAGAGTAGTGAGCTTCAAACGATTATTGGTAAAGTGGCTGAGGAAATTGCAGATAATCAGTCAGAATCAATTCTTGGGCGATGGGATGGCGGGGGAGTTGTAGCGAGAAATAATCTCGAGCTTACCCCTGACCAGCAGACATGGATTAGCGATAATCCACTCGTGAAAGTGGGTGTCAATTATGACTTCCCTCCATACTCATACTACAATCGTGAAGGTAAGTATTCTGGGGTTACGCAAGATATATTGAACTTGCTTTCAGTGATGACAGGATTGAACTTCCAAACAGTTCCCTTTAGCACAGTAAGAGCTGCACAGTTAGCTCTGGATAGTGGGGAAGTCGATATATTGGCGGATTTCTCCCCTAATAAGGAGCGCCGGAGGACATTATTGTTCAGCCACCCATACCTGCTGAGCCCGTATGCTGTGGTTGGGCATAAGAATGACAATGACTTGATCACACAAGAACTGTTGAGTAAGTCGATGCTGGCAGTGCTGAAGGACAGTGCTATGGTGCCGGGGTTTCTGGAAAAATACCCCAATGCGAAGCTATTGTACAAAGATGATGTCCGCTCCAGCTTCCAAGCAGTAGAAAATGGAAATGCTCGTTACTCAATTCAGCCATTGTTGGTATCACGATATTTCATAGAGCGGATGAAGGGTACGCATCTTGATGTCAAGGATATTCTTGGAGGTGATGTATATAAAGCGTCTTTTTCAGCGACTTCCAGCAATGCGCAACTATTGGAAATAGTTGAAAAAGCACTGAGTTCTATAGAGCCAAACGAATTGGGCGTAATAGAGAATCGCTGGAGGACCAATCCAGTCCTTAAAACATCTGGATGGCAAGATTATCGTACTGCTGTAATCATATCTGTCGTTATATTCAGCGTCGTGATAGCGTTATCCTTTGCCTGGAACTTTCTTCTTCGCCGACAAGTAAATAGAAGGAAGAAAGCTGAATCCGGGCTGAAAGACCAAATTGAGTTCATGGAAGCAATGATAGAAGGGACTCCTCATCCGATTTATATTAGAGATGATAAAGGAGGAATGGTTCGCCATAATAGCAGCTATCAAGAGTTCGTAAAAGGAAACGTTCAGGAAATTCTATACAAAGATGATACTGCTATTTATTCCCTGGACGATACGTCGGCAAAGGAAATATATGATGACTACTGGTACGCGATAAAGTACGACAAGAAAATAATAAAAGATAGAAAAATAATGTTAAATGGAGAAGAGCTGACTGTTTATCACTGGGTCATTCCTTACAAGAGTCACTCAGGACAGGTCCGCGGAGTTATTGGAGGATGGGTTGATGTCAGTGATCGAGAAGAGCTAGTAAGAGATTTGCAGGTAGCGAAACAGTCTGCTGAAAGGGCCAATAGTTACAAGAGCACTTTTCTGGCTACTATCAGTCATGAAATACGTACTCCCTTGAGTGCGATGATTGGTATGCTGGAGTTGGTCGTAAAACAGTCAAACGAGCGACAGGTCGATGCGCGATTGATTGCCACTGCCTATGAATCTTCAAAGGATTTACTTAGTCTGATAGGAGATGTTCTGGATATCTCCAAGATAGAAGCTGGATATTTTGAGCTACATCCAGACCGTTATAATCCTGCGGATATATGTCGGAGTGTAATAAATACCTTTTCTCCTCTTGCAGAGAAAAAGGGCCTGGTCCTTAGCTTGAGTGCTCCAGATGATATTCATCAAGAAGTATATGTTGATGGTCAAAGATTAAGGCAGATTATCTCCAACCTTGTTAGCAATGCGATCAAGTTTACCGAGTCAGGTCAAGTTGGTGTATCTTTGTCACTTACTCCAAGAACCGATAAATATCTGGACGCTAGAATAATTGTTCATGATACAGGGTGCGGTATCGCACCGGAAGATATAGAGCGTCTCTTTGCTCCTTTCACGCAGCTTAAGCCAACAGTACAAGGCACGGGGCTTGGTCTTGTCATCTGTCGCCAGTTGGCACAGATGATGGGAGGAAATGTAGAAATAGAGAGCCAACTTGGCAAAGGGACAACGACGACCGTATCCCTTGTCCTTCCTCCTCTATCACCCTCAACTCATATATTTTCATCTGTAGATATGGAAGAGGAAGTTCTCTCTAGAATGCGTGTAATGGTGGTAGATGACCATGAGCCTAATCGCATGTTGATATCTCGTCAGCTGGAAATGCTAGGGCAGCAGGCTTTTGAAGTAAGTGATGGAGAGTCTGCCTTTGATTTATGGAAGAAAGACCAGTTTGATCTTGTTTTGACGGATTGTAATATGCCTGGAATGTCTGGCTATGAGCTGGCAAAAGCAATCCGAAAAGAGGAAGGTGTAGAGGGCCGAGATTCTTCGACTTACATATATGCTATCACCGCTAATGCTACTGCAGATGAGAATAACCGTTGTGTTGATGCAGGAATGGATGGATGTGTATTTAAACCATTATCTTTAGAAGATTTGAGAAGTTTACTGCTATCAGTACAAGCAAGAAAGAAAGTAAGCTGCAGGTTGAGAGATATCAGCGATGACGTTGATATATGCCGTATGTGTAAATCAATTGGTGTCGATCCGGACACGGCGAGAAAATTGTTGAGAGAGCTTTATCGTGCGAATGCCCAAGATATGGAAGCGCTCGATCAAGCGATAAGAGACTCCGATGAGGTTGCCCAGCTTGAGCTCGTTCATCGAATGAAAGGAGCGATTAGAATGGTAGGTGGTGGAAGAATTGTCGCCATGTGTGAACGTATTGAGCGTCTTTTTGATAGCCATGAATCGAGAAACGAGCGTAGCAAGCTCATACAGGAGCTTGTCGAGATGTTGTATGAGTTTCAGGCTTCCATTGCTCCATACACATCAGAGTAGAAATACAAAAAATGGGAAATTTCTGTCGTCCAAATAGGATAATTCCTACTTTCAAGCCAATATATATAGGGGAATATGATGCCTAAGTCTGCTCTCGGTAAGAGCATCGATTGCGGATCCACTAATAGATGGGATAGTTACTTTCATCAGCCATGAAAAAGACTTTATTTTATTTCTTCTCTACATTGTCACTATCCTCATCTTTCTGCATACATGCATATGCTGCTGAGCCTTTGAACGGACAGTCTGTCGCCATGCCTGCCATGGGGCTGCAGGAGGTTGTTCTACGGGCTTTCGAGACAGATCCTGCGGTAGTGACAGCTGCGGCGGATCTGGGGATCAGTACGGGTGAAGTGGAGGAGGCAAGGAGTGCATGGCGTCCTCAGGTTGGCTTTCAAGCTGGTGCTGGTGGAGCTGCAGATGATGATAGTGATTTTGATCAGACCCGCACATACGGACTTACCTTATCGCAATTAGTGTATGACTTCGGTCGAACAGACAGCACCATCGATCAGAAGTTGGCATTGTCACACGGTAAGCAGTATGGCCTGCAAATGGCCGTAAATAGTGTTGCAGCCAGGGCTATTCAGGCATATCTCAATGTCAAGCGTTATGAAGAGTTGAAGCGCGTGGCAGAAGAGGGGGTCAGCTCATTACAGAAAGTAAAAGGTATTGCTACCTTGCGAGTCGAAGGGGGCTTGAGCACAAAATCTGATGAGTTACAAACTGATGCCAGAATTGCCAGTATGTTGTCACAGATTGCAGATTATGATGCACAAATTGCTGCTGCAAAAGCTCAGCTTTCTGTATTGACAGGCGTGCAGGTTCAGGCATTGGCAGAATATCCAAATGATTTGAAGGACATCAAGACTAATCTTGACTCTATTGATTATTCCGTGATTCCTGAAGTTCAGCAGGTTGAGTCGCAGGCAGAAGCC
This sequence comes from Halomonas sp., assembly GCF_029263665.1. Taxonomy (GTDB): domain Bacteria; phylum Pseudomonadota; class Gammaproteobacteria; order Pseudomonadales; family Halomonadaceae; genus Halomonas. Next base: position 82,737 of record NZ_JAJUFQ010000007.1, on the reverse strand, counting down.
TCGGAAAAAGGAGTTGATATTGCCAAGACCGAGCGTTTGCCTTCCTTTAGAGTAGAAGGCCAGCGCATCCGTTATGATACGGATGACGCTTATTGGGATACTTCTATTCAGCTTAAGATGGATGCTCCGATTTATCAGGGTGGAGCAGTATCTGCTCGTGTCAGGCAAGCCGAAAGTCAGGTGAAAATGTCAGAATCTCAGGTAAACCAGGCTCGACAGGATGTTCTTTTAGCTGCTTCTACAGCGAATTCAACTCTCCAAGGAACCAGAGAGCGAACTGTAGCTGCACAAAGACAGCTACAAAGCTCGCTGAAGTCGAGAGATGTTTATCGTGATGAATATTTGCTTGGAAATCGAAGCGTCAATGATTTGCTCAGCACCGAACAGGAAGTGTACCAGGCGAAAGTTGCTGTAAAAACTGCCATGTATGACCAATGGAAAGCTGTCATTGATTATCGCACGGCGATACATCAGTTGTTGCCTGCATTGCGTGTTCAGGCTCGGTCGGATTTGCTGCCGGATATCTAAGATGAGGTGTTCCGTAATCCATGTATATTAAGGTTGTTTCTCGCCTATCTCTAGCTTCGGTAGCATACGATAGCTCTACAGTAGCCTTATATGGGCCAAGTGTTGTTCACTTAAGCGCTCAAGCTGACCAGGTAACCAGTGTCCATCGTCAAGGAAATGACTTGGTCATGGTTCTGAATGGTGACCAGGGCGGAAAGGAAGTAGTACGTATTCAGGACTATTTCGCTTTCGTTTCTGATGGTGAAAATGCCAGTGAGCTTGTCCTAGATTCTGGCGATCAACTGGTGAAATACTCATTTTCTGAAGCTGATATGACAGAAGAGAAGCTGTTAGCAGATGGAAATGAGAATGGCATCCTGCTAGATCCCTCTGTAGAGCCTGTTGCCGATATCGATGAACTGCTCGTAGGAGAGAATGACTCTCTTGTTGCTTCTTTAGGTAACTGGCTGGGTTCACTAAGTCCGACGGCCTGGGGGATTGGCCTGGGAGGAATCCTTCTGGCAGGCGGTGCGGCGATAGCATTGATGGATGATGACGATGGTAGCAACACCCTCAAAAGGGATGATTCGTCTGACCCTTCAACTGCGCCGGTCACTTTTGATGCGGTGATGGATGATGAAGGGGAGAGTCAGGGAGCTCTGAAAGATGGGGATACCACTGATGATCGCACACCAACTTTTAATGGCACAGGGGAGCCAGGCGCATCAATACAAATTAATGATGCTAATGGCGAAACACTGGCGAGCACACAGGTAGCAGAGGATGGTACATGGACGGTAAGCCTGCCCTCCCAAGAAGATGGTGACCACCACTACCAGATTGTGCAGATCGTAGGGGATGACGTTCAGCAAGGTGACAGCATCGATATAACGATCAAAGGCGCATCAGAGGACCCTGTTGATACTCCGGATCCTGTGCTGGGGATTGATCCTGTCAGTGATGATGATGTCGTGACGGCGAATGAGCTGCAAGAGGGAATCTTGGTATCGGGCACTGCCACAGGGGTTGATGCCGGATCTATCATGATCATCACCCTGAATGGTAAATCCTATAATACAGAGCTTAATACGGATGGCAGTTGGGAAATTGAGCTGCCCGGTGAGACCGTGACGGATCTCTCGGCTGGTGAGCACGAACTGATGCTGACGGTGCTGGACGATGCTGGAGAAGCTCATAGCACGCAGCGCACACTATCGGTGGAAGATGCAGCGGCGGCCTTGTCAGCAGATATAGATGATCTTTCTATTGATTTGAGTGACTTGTTGGATAGTGGGAAGACAGCATCTACAACTACTGACGGAGGGTTTGACTCAGGTCATGATGTCATGTCGATGCAGAGCTCATCCTTCGATATGGCGGCGTTACTGGAAGGAAGTTCGCTACCTTTGGTGTGACCTGTTCTTGTGTATGTGCTAGCCACCGTATGAATTCAATATAAAAGGCCGTCCAGTGGACGGCCTTTTTTAGGCATTTTCCTACAATTTGTCCGGAAAGGTCTGGGGGATTTCGTGCCGGACGTCTCCTTAAACTGATTCAACACTTGTTTATTCGCCAAAGGCTTCTCATCTGGCCTGTCTGGCTGCGAGATATATATCATATGGGCACTCGTGATCATGAAGCATGGCTAACAGCTTTTGTCGCTGTCGCTAAGCATCATCGCTTGGATTTTTCTGAAGAAAATGTCCGGGTAGCAATGAGCTGGGAGCAAGACTCGCCCCTGGATCTATACCTGGAAGATATGGGCAAGCAGTTAGGAATGGCTGCGCGAAGCGTAAGCTTTTCTACTTCCATTCTTACACCTTGGCGAATGCCCATGGTGGTGCAGCTTCATGATGGCCAGATCGGCATGGTGGAGAAGATCGATCGAGATGGGAAAGCGCATGTCCAGTTCACTACAGATGCTGGCCTTGCGACGCCTTTTGACAAGGCGGAACTGGCAGAAAAGGTTGCACTTGCCATTCTGCTGAAACCTCGAGACTCTGCGCCCGATGCGCGCGTTGATGAATACCTCAAGCCATACAAGCGTAACTGGTTATGGAGCATCGTTTTCCGTGACTGGCGCAGGTATACCGACATCATCATCGCTTCGCTGGTGGCCAATGTGCTGGCGCTGGCCGGCATGACCTTCTCCATGCAGGTATACGATAGAGTGGTGCCAGCTCAATCCTACCCGACCTTGTGGGTTTTGTTTGGTGGTGTGATGCTGGCGATATGTTTCGAGTTTTGCATGCGTCTGACACGTACTCATATTTCAGATGTCATCGGTAAACGAGCAGATCTACGTCTGTCAGACAAGGTGTTTGGTCATGCTCTGCGGGTTCAGAATAGTGCGCGTTCCAAGTCGACCGCTTCGTTCATTTCTCAGGTCCGTGAATTGGAACAAGTGCGAGACCTGGTCACATCAACAACAATCGGGGCGGTTGCCGATCTCCCATTCTTCTTTTTGTTTGCTGCTGTCATTTGGCTGATCGGGGGGCCGCTGGTCTTTATTGTCCTGGCTGCTGTTCCCTTGTTGCTGATTCCAGGTATGTTGCTGCAGCGCCCTTTGGCCCGATTGGCAAATGATGGTTTGCGTGAGTCTGCCGTGCGCAACGCGACTTTGATCGAGTCAGTGGAGAATGTAGAAGACATTAAACTGCTATGTGCTGAACAAAGGTTTCAGAACCAATGGAACCATGCTAACCAGGTATCGGCAGATATTGCCAAGCGCCAACGTTTTCTGGTCGGCATGTTGATGACCTGGACGCAAGAAGTACAGTCCATTGTCTATGCTTCGGTGCTGCTGACGGGAGCTTATCTTGTCATCAATGGTGATCTGACCACTGGTGCTCTAGTTGGTACCAGCATTCTAGCGTCTCGCACAATCGCCCCCTTGTCGCAGATTTCCGGTGTGTTATCCCGATGGCAGCAGGCCAAGGTAGCGCGTAATGGTCTTGATGAGCTGATGAAGCGCCCATTGGATCAGCCAGAAAATGGGCGTGCTGTGCACAAGGCGGTAATTCGTGGTGGGTATGATCTTCGTAATGTCGAGTTCTGGTATGACGAAGAAAAGAAAGTCTCCAACTTATCGATACCTAACCTGTCGATCAAACCTGGGGAGAAGATCGCTCTTTTGGGACGTAATGGTGCTGGTAAGTCAACTTTATTGCAGCTACTGGCTGGTATGCGATTTGCCTCCCAAGGACGTGTATTGATTGATGATGTGAACATTACATCATTGGATACAGGCGATCTGCGGCGCGATATGTGCCTGTTGCACCAGAACACCAAATTGTTCTTTGGTTCATTGCGTGAAAACCTGATCATGGGCTCGCCTCTGGCGACAGATGAAGAAATTCATCAGGCATTGGTGCTGAGTGGTGCCTTGAGCTTTGTTCAGCAGCAGCAAGGTGGGCTGGATTACATGATCATGGAAGGTGGCTTGGGGCTGTCTGGCGGCCAACGTCAAGCGCTGCTGCTGGCCCGCCTGCTGATTCGCAGCCCTAATATAGTGCTCCTCGACGAACCAACGGCTGCAATGGATGAGATGACCGAGCGCCAGGTGGTCAAGCAGCTCAAACGCTGGATGGGGCAGCGGACCTTGGTGGTGGCGACTCACAGACCAGAATTACTTGATTTGGTGGACCGAGTGATCGTGGTCAATGACGGAAAGATCGTCGCTGATGATGCGCGCGACGTAGTGCTCAAGAAGTTTTCCAAGGCCTCCTGAGGTCAGCCGATAGATAGGGAGGCAAGAGGCCAATGTCGGGTATATCCAATCTAAATGCACCAAGTGGATCATCTTTGTCCCGCCCGGGGGCAAACATGCCTCTGCGTGAGCCTGCGCTACCGAAGAGCACTATCATCGTGTGGCTGACAGTCCTTGTGCTGAGCGCTTTTGTGGCGTGGGCCTGGTATTTTCAGCTTGAAGAAGTCACTACAGGTAGTGGCAAGGTCGTGCCGTCGTCTCGTGAGCAGATCGTGCAAAGTCTGGAGGGGGGGATTCTCAAGCATCTTTATGTGAAGGTGGGTGATCGGGTCAGCAAGGACCAGACACTGGCAGAGTTCGATCCTATCAAGTCGGAATCGGCAGTAAATGAGACGCGTGCCAAGTTGCAGGCTCTATTGGCCAGTGCCGCGCGTCTGCGGGCTGAAGTCAATGACAAGGAACCTGAGTTTCCACCTGAAGTTACCGTTGACCAGAACCTGGTTGATTCAGAGATGCGTTTGTACCGGTCTCGCAGGGAGAGCCTCAATGAGACGGTTGGCGGATTGCAGCATGCCTTGAATTTGCTGCAGCAGGAAATTCGTATGACAGAACCCTATGTAGCCAAGGGAGCTGCCAGTGCAGTAGAAGTATTACGCTTGCGCCGTCAGGCGAGTGATCTCCAGAACAAGATTGATGATGCGCGTAATCAGTATTACGTCAAGGCTCGTGAAGAACTCTCCAAGACCACGGGAGACATAGAATCTTTGCGCTCGGTGGTGAGAGGGCGCCAGGATGCTTTGACCCGATTAGTCTTCTTTTCTCCTGTAAATGGCATAGTGAAGGATATCGACGTTACTACCGCAGGGGGGGTTGTACCACCCAACGGTAATGTGATGACTATCGTTCCGGTAGAGGATCAGCTTCTGATCGAGGCGCGGATATCCCCACGAGATGTGGCTTTCGTTCACCCTGGACAAAGAGCTCTAGTCAAGATTACTGCCTATGACTATTCCATCTATGGTGGGCTGGATGGCGAGGTGACAACGATCTCTCCTGATACCATTCAGGATGAAGTGAAACGTGATACCTACTATTACCGTGTCTATATTCGCACAGATAAGTCCTATCTTGAGAATGATGCTGGACACAAATTTCCAATATCGCCAGGGATGATCGCGACCGTGGATATCGCAACTGGCTCGAAGAGTGTCCTGGACTATCTGCTCAAGCCTCTGAACAAAGCGCGCGAGGCCTTGAGGGAACGCTAACACTCCTCATGCTTTTACCAGCCATGAACGGGGCTTGTGGCATAGTCGCCAGCTCCGTTCTCGGCCAAGGCATCAGCAAAAATATTCCTGGCATCGCAAAAGACGATTCAAGGATATTTTCCGCTACGCCGGTTTTCTACCAGCACATCAAGAATTTCGGTTGCCAGCTTCATGGTCTCCGAGGGTTTTTCCCCGCGCCGTCGACTACATACTATAGGTGAGGTGATGTGGGACTCCGCCAGATACAGATAGCGAATACCATCACGTTTCTGACGCTTTACCTGCTCTGGCACCAGCGTGATGCCAAAATCAGAGACGACTAGCCCCAGGGCTGTCTGCATTTCATTTGCTTCTTGCACGATATTTAGCTTGAGACCTCTACGTCGAAACAGGCCTTGGACGATATCCGCCAGGCTAGGTCTTGGGCTTGCTGGGTAGAGCACAATTGGGTACTCGGCCAGTTCCTGCATGGTAGGAGTAGTGCCATCCAAGAGATGACCTTCCGGCACTGCCGCCATCATGGGTTCTTCGAACAATACCTGTTGTTCGATTTCTGGATCGTCAATCACCAGGCGACCAAAACCAATGTCTATGCGTCCCGCCTTTAGAGCGTGTACCTGCTCGACCGTTGTCATTTCGGCCAACGTCAGTTCCAGATTCTCCTTTTGTCGTAATTCTCGTACCAGGATAGGAAGTTGGCCGTAGAACAATGATGGCACGAAGCCAATGCCAAAGATTTCGCGACTATGGCGGACCATACGGCGCACTGCGCTGACAGTAGTGTCCAACTTTTCGAGTATCTGAATGGCGTGCTCATGGAAGAACTTTCCTGCTGGGGTCAGGCTCAGTCCACGAGGTCCTCGGATGAAAAGTTTGACGCCAAGCTCTTCTTCTAATTGATTGATTTGTCTGGTTAAAGGTGGCTGTGCCATATGCAGCTTGGCCGCCGCTCGGGTGATGTTCAGTTCCTCTGCAGCTGCACAGAAGTAGCGAAGATGGCGAAGTTCCATAATACCTCCAAGGTATGGGAGACCACTTAAACCATATTGGTTCCTGGACTCAAGGGCAACGAGACTGTTGCTCAATGCCAGAGCAGTACCGAGTCACCCGACTGCAGGAGCCGCCATGTCAGTCTTGATTGAATCCATTGAGACGCTAGTGGTCGATTTGCCGACCATTCGTCCACATAAGCTATCAATGGCCACAATGGCCACCCAATCCATGGTCATCATTCGCCTGCGTTGCTCAGATGGCATCGAAGGTCTGGGAGAGGCCACGACAATCGGAGGATTGGCCTATGGCCCGGAGAGTCCCGAGAGTATCAAAGTCAACCTGGATACATACCTCGTACCGGCTCTGATCGGTCAAGATGCTTCCAATATCAATACGCTGATGGCTCGTCTGGACAAGATTTCCCAAGGTAATGCCATTGCCAAATCATCGCTGGAAACTGCGCTGCTGGATGCACAAGGCAAGCGGCTAGGTGTCAGTATTGCAGCGCTTCTTGGTGGTGCCTGCCAGAGCCACCTGCCGGTTCTGTGGACCTTGGCCAGTGGCGATACCGAGCGTGATATAGAAGAAGCCAAAAGTTTGCTGGCCGAGCGTCGTCACCGGGATTTCAAGCTCAAGATCGGGGCAAGGGACGTAGATGTAGACGTCAGCCATGTTGCCAGGATCAAGGCGGCCCTAGGTGACAGCGCCAGTGTTCGGGTCGATGTCAACCAGGCCTGGGATGAGCGTACTGCCGTACGTGCCATTGCTGCTCTGCAAGAAGTTGGCTGTGACCTGATCGAACAGCCGATCCCCGCACGGAATCATGCTGGCCTCGTCCGTCTGTCCGAGCGCTTTGAGGTTCCCATTCTGGCCGATGAAGGGGTGCAGGACTGCATCGATGGCCTGTCATTGATCAAGAAAGGGTTCAGCGGGGCCTTTGCTCTCAAGATCGCCAAGAGCCGTGGTCCTTTCGGCGCACAGCGTCTGGCCCACTTGGCTGAAGCGGCTGGGATTGGCCTGTATGGCGGCACATTGCTTGAAGGCAGTATTGGCTCCGTGGCGGCCCTGCACGTCTGGGCCACATTACCTGAAATGGCCTGGGGTACGGAAATGTTCGGGCCACTGCTGCTCACGGACGACATTGTCAAACAGCCGCTGAGATATATGGAATTTGGCGTGAAGCTACCCCAGATGCCAGGGCTTGGTGTCGAGCTGGATGAAGACAAACTCAGGGAATATACACGGCGCTGACATGTTGTCGCGTTGTTCCAGCACATGATCGATACGTCACTCGATAACGTGCATTACCCCGATTCAATATGCTGTGGAGGAGAGTCACGATGCTTTTTCAGGTGGAAATGAAGGTCAACCTTCCCCCGGATATGCCTGAGTCTCAGGCGGCCGAAATCAAGGCAACCGAGAAAGCCTATTCCCAGGAACTGCAGCGCATCGGCAAGTGGCGGCACCTATGGCGTGTCGCTGGCAGCTACGCCAACGTCAGCATCTTTGATGTGAAAGATAACACTGAACTTCAGGACATCATCTCTCGTCTGCCACTGTTTCCTTACATGGATATCAGCGTCAAGCCCTTGTGCCGTCATCCCTCTTCGATTCGCGACGACGATAGTTGAAAGATTCCTGTCTTGCTGTGGACTCCGATAGGGGGCTGCGCAGGGCATTGATCCAATCAAGAGAAGATTAGAACAACAACACTATGCAACCGTGAGGTAGCGTCATGAATAGCATGAATGAGAGCACGCAAAGCGTACGGATTTTCGATACGCCGGAAGTTCAGCAATTTCTGCGAGTCATCGCCGGTATGGATAACACCGAGGGTAGTGATCGTGCCAAGGCTATCCTGCATCGCATCCTATCCGACCTGTTCAAGACGATCGATGACTTCGATATCACCCCAGACGAGTACTGGCGTGCCATTGCTGTGCTGAATGCTCTGGGAGCAGGAACTCAGTTCGGTCTACTGTCTCCGGGGTTGGGGTTCGATCACTACCTGGACATGCGCATGGACGCTGCCGATGAAGCGGCACAGAGAGCTGGTGGTACACCACGGACCATCGAAGGGCCTTTGTATGTAGCAGGAGCCCCGGAGGTCCATGGTGTCGGTCGTATGGATGACGATCCTGATCCTGATGGCGAAACCATGTGGCTGACAGGCCAGGTAAAAAATGTCGATGGTGTCCCTCTGTCTGGTGCCAAGGTCGAGATATGGCATGCCAATTCCAAAGGAGGGTATTCCTTCTTTGACCCGACACAATCTGATTACAACCTGCGCCGCACCATCATCACCGATGCAGAAGGTCGCTATGCCGTGCGCAGCACCATTCCTTCTGGTTATGGCGTACCCCCCGGCAGTGCTACTGACCAAGTGCTCAAGGCCCTGGGGCGGCACGGCGAAAGACCTGCCCATATCCACTACTTTGTCTCGGCTGCTGGCTATCAACATCTGACTACCCAAATCAATCTGGCAGGCGATCCCTACACCTACGATGACTTTGCCTATGCCACCCGTGAGGAGTTGGTCGTGGATGGCAAGCGTATCGAGGATGCTACTGAAATCGACCAGCGAGGCCTGGATGGTCCCTTTACTGAAGTGGTGTTCGATGTCGAGCTGACGGTGGTCGATGACCCTTTGCTCCAGGTTCGCCATGCGCGCCCACGGGCCAAGGAGAGCAACGAGGCCGCCAGTCAGCAGGCCGGTTCCGCCAAGGTTTGAGCCTGCACCTCACAAGGACGGCTCCGAAGAACGGGGTCGAGAGCCCGGCCGCTCTCCGACCGGGTACCAACATCACAAAATAGCGAGGACCAGGATCATGACCACTCAGCTTGATCGACTCGAGAAGCGCGTTCGTGGTGCCGTTGTCGATGATGCCGAGAAAGGCATCTATCGCTGCCACCGCAGCATGTTTACCGACCCTGATTTCTTCGAACTGGAAATGAAGCACGTTTTCGAGGGCAACTGGTTGTACATCGCTCACGAAAGCCAGATTCCAGAGCCAGGTGACTACTTTACTCTGCAAATGGGACGTCAGCCGGTCATCATCACCCGTGACAAGGAAGGTGAGTTGCATGGCCTGATCAATGCCTGTGCGCACCGTGGAGCTACCTTGTGCCGTCGCAAGCGGGGTAATAAAGGAACCTTTACCTGCCCCTTCCATGGCTGGACGTTCAAGAATGATGGCCGGTTGCTCAAGGCCAAGAATGAAAAGACAGGCGCCTATCCGGAAGGCTTCAAGACGGAAGGCTCGCATGACCTCAAGCGTTTGCCGCGCTTCGAAAGCTACAAAGGCTTTCTGTTTGGCAGCCTGAGTGACGATGTGCAACCACTGGAGGAGTACCTCGGCGAGACACGCAAGATCATCGACAATATTGTGGCCCAGGCCCCGGAAGGGCTCGAGGTTCTGCGTGGTTCTTCCACCTATACCTATAGCGGCAATTGGAAGCTTGGCGCCGAGAATGGGTGTGATGGTTACCACGTCAGTACGGTGCATTGGAATTACTCCTCCACCATGGATCGCCGCAATTACGAGGCAGGTGGAACCAAGGCGGTTGACGCTGACGGCTGGTCGAAGAGCCAGGGCGGTTTCTATTCCTACGAGAATGGTCACATGTTGCTGTGGACGCGTCTGCTCAACCCCGAGGTGCGTCCGGTATTCGAGAAACGTGACTGGATCACGGAGCAGCATGGCGAAGCGCGAGCTGATCACATCATCAACCAGACGCGTAACCTCTGCCTGTACCCGAACGTCTATCTGATGGATCAGTTCTCGACACAGATACGTGTACTGCGCCCCATCTCCGTGGACAAGACGGAAGTCACCATCTACTGCTTTGCTCCCAAGGGAGAGTCAGCGGAAATGCGCCGTGTGCGTCTCCGTCAGTATGAAGATTTCTTCAATGTCAGCGGCATGGGAACGCCTGATGATCTGGAGGAGTTCCGTGGCTGCCAGAACGGCTACCAGGCATCGAGCCTGGCAGAGTGGAACGACCTGTCGCGAGGGGCTCTGCAGTGGATCGAAGGAGCAGATGACAATGCCAGGGCGATAGACATGAGGCCGTTGCTGAGCGGCGCGGCACCTGAAGATGAAGGTCTGTATGTGCTGCACCACAAGCACTGGGTATCGGAAATGCTGCGCGCCATCGACAAGGAACGTAGCCAATTCATCGCCACTGCATCCTGAGTGCCCGGGAGGAGAATCGCCATGTCCATCAGTTATGAACAGATTCAGGCCTTTGTCTATCGTGAGGCACGCTTGCTTGATGACCGCCAGTGGGAAGAGTGGCTCGAGTGCTATCACAAGGACGTCGTCTTCTGGATGCCCTGCTGGGATGATGACGATACGCTGATCAAGGACCCCATGTCCGAAGTCTCACTGGTGTACTACCCCAATCGTGAGGGGCTGGAGGATCGGGTCTATCGCATCAAGACCGAGCGTTCCGGTGCTAGTACGCCTGAGCCACGCACAACCCACCAGGTCACCAACCTGGAAGTGCTGGAGCAGGATGCCGACTGCATCAAGATCCGCTTCAACTGGCATACGTTGAGTCACCGCTACAAGCAGACCGACAGCTATTTCGGGGTGTCTTTCTACACCCTGGATATCACCGGTGGGCAGCCACAGATCAAGGAAAAGGTCGTGCAGCTCAACAATGACTATATCCATCAGGTTATCGATGTGTACCACATCTGATCAGTGGCCATGACTGGGCTGGGAGAACGATCATGAATTATACCGTCGCGCTCAACTTCGAGGATGGGGTATCGCGCTTTATCGAATGCAATGCAGGCGAAACGGTGCTGGACGCTGCCTATCGTCAGAAAGTCAACTTGCCGATGGATTGTTCCGATGGTGTCTGTGGCACCTGCAAGTGCCATTGCGACCAAGGGGAATTCGAGCTCGGTGACGAATATCTGGAAGAGGCTCTGTCGGACGAGGAGCTTGACGAAGGGCAGGTGTTGACGTGCCAGATGGTGCCATCTTCCGATTGTGTCCTGAGAGTGCCGGTGGCTTCTACGTTGTGCAAGACCGGGGCCGGTAAGCGTCAGGCTTCTATCGTGAAGGTTGCGCCGCTTTCTGATGATGCGATTGAAGTCGAAATCGATATTGAGGGAGATACGATTGGCTTCTTGCCAGGACAATATGTCCATCTGGAGGTGCCAGGGGCGAATGGCCAGCATCGCTCCTACTCGTTCAGCTCGTTGCCCGGGGAGAGTCGGGCCAGCTTCCTGATCCGCAATGTCCCCAACGGCCTGATGAGTACCTATCTGACACAGCAAGCAAAGGCAGGTGACAGCCTGGAAGTGACGGGGCCAATGGGAAGTTTCTACCTGCGCTCTATTCAGCGTCCGATTCTGATGCTTGCTGGTGGTACTGGGCTGGCGCCCTTCCTGTCGATGCTCAAGCAGTTACGCCAGACAGGCTGCGAGCATCCGGTCCATCTGATCTACGGTGTCAATGTCGATGACCACCTGGTCAAGTGCGACGAACTCGATACAGCAACGGTCGAGCTGGATTTCGACTATGCCACTGTCGTGGTGGATGAAAACAGCCTGCATCCCCGCAAGGGTTATGTTACCAACCATATGGACCCGGCGAAGCTGTATGGTGGTGATGTCGATGTCTATCTGTGTGGTCCGCCTCCCATGGTGGACGCCGTGCTCAAGCACTTTGCTTCTGAAGGCATCGAACCAGCCAGCTTTCACTACGAGAAGTTCACCCCGAATTGATCCAATTCGTCCCAAGAACTTCTTGTCCACCTTTGTGAGAAGAAACTGTCATGCAGCGATTCAACGACACAGTGATGCTGATCACAGGAGCTGCCCAAGGGATTGGGCGGCGCCTGGCAGAGCGCGCAGCACAAGAGGGAGCAAAGTTGATCCTGGTGGATCGTTCCCACTACTTGCAAGAGATCGCAGACATATTGAATGCCCAGGGTAACGATGTCCTGGCAATCAATGCCGACCTGGAAAGATGGCAAGGAGCTGAATCCGCTGTTCAACAGGGACTAGGGCGATTTGGTCGAATCGATGTGCTGGTCAATAACGTTGGGGGGGCGATCAACTTCAAGCCATTCGTGGAATTCTCGGATACTGAAATCCAGGCCGAAATCACGCGGTCATTGATGACAACGCTATATACCTGCCGTGCCGTGCTACCGTCCATGGTAGGGCAGTGCAGTGGCGTGATCATCAATGTCTCGTCGGCGGCGACTCGCGGTATCCATCGTATCCCTTATTCTGCAGCCAAGGGAGGCATCAATGCCATTACTGCCTCGCTGGCCATGGAGTACGCAGATGTTGGTATTCGCGTAGTGGCAACCGCACCCGGGGGGACAGAAGCACCGCCTCGCAGGATTTCGCGAGGAACCCCTGAGCCTCAGAATGAAACACAGCAGGCCTGGTATCAGGCACATATTGATCAGACCATTGATTCATGTCTGATGAATCGCTATGGCACCCTTGATGAACAAGTTGGGCCCATTCTGTTTCTTGCTTCGAAAGATGCCAGCTATATCACAGGTACGGTGGTTCCCGTAGCAGGTGGTGACCAAGGGTGATACCCGATGGAAACATTGTGACAGATGACAGCAGAAAGAGAGTCCATGGCATGGGATCTCTTTTAGCATAGTGTGGTGTGAACATGTGGCCTGTGAAACTCAAGCGAATGCTCTATCTTGACGTATGTGGTCTGAAGATTGCGAGAATAGTTCGATGCTCAGACAGCTCAAGTAAACTTAGTTGCTGCTTGTGGTTTACATAATGTTACGCATTGTGCTGGCGTGCTTCACTTTTCAAGGCTAGCTTGGGGTTATAGCGTTATTTGACCAATGTCTCAGGAGGAGATGTGTATGAAAAACAGCATGAAGCGCACGATTGGTATGGCAATGTTGATGGCTCTGACTGCGGGAGGCTTGGCAGCCTGTGACAAGGAAGAGCCTGCAGATGCTACCGACGATACCAGCACCGAGCAGCCCGCGGATCAGACTGCAGATGATTCTGCTGCTACCGCTGATGAAGAGATGGACAACGCGGCAACTGCTGCAGATGAAGCAACTGACTCCGCGGAGGAAGCTGCAACGGAAGCTGGCGAGACGATGGATGAAGCGGCAGATGATGCTGCAACGGCAGCAGAAGAGGCTGGATCTGAAGTGGGGGATGCTGCAACAGAAGCTGGCGATGCCATGGGTGAAGCTGCGGATGACGCCATGAATCAGGCCGAGGATGCTGTTAACGGTGCCATTGATGATGCTGCCGACAGCGCCAAGGAAGCAATGGACGGTACTGAGGCAGACGCTGATGCTTCTGCTGAAGGAGAAGCAACAACTAACTGATGTGATCAGTTGGGCGTCGCTTGAATGAACCTGCTTATTGCAGTGATGTAGCGAGAAGAACAGAGGCCGGGCATGTGCTCGGCCTCTGTCGTCTTACAGTTGTACAGCAGCATTCATGAAGAAATTGCTTAAGCATGTTTGAGCGGACTTGAACCTGCTGGCAAAAGAAACGCTAGCCGAGACTTGAACTCGTCAGCCGGATTCTCAAGCTTGATATCCTCGTCTTCTGGTGGATGCTAACGTTTCAGTGCTTCCTTGACGATGCTTCCATGTGCAGAAGAGGCAGGTTGGATGGTGCTTTAGTGGCCTCTGGTGACATCCTGAGGAAAGATTGAAGCACTCTTCCATGTCATTGGCCTGATCAATGACATGTCGTTACAGAGTTTGGATGTACGATGCTACTGGGTTAGTCAGTCGCTATTTCCATGAATCTGAAACAGTAAAGCCAGGGCATTGCCCTGGCTTTTTTCATTGAAACGGGTAATCGCTCGGCATCAGCTGTTCTGTTCGATGCCCTGCACATACCAGGGGGCACTCTCGCGCACGTCACGGACCAAGTGCCATGTCTCGTTGAACTCGGTCTGGGTGCCGTTTTCGTCGAGGATGCCATGGAAGAGTACTCGGGCCTCCGCCTTGCCATTGAGCTCCTGGATGCCACCCATCTCGGCGAACAGCCGGATGACCTCGGTGCTGTTGTTGGCAGGTTGGTTAGCGCGCTCTTCACGCAGCAGGTTGTACAGCTCGGGAGTGACGTATTCCTGGATACCCGAAAGGTCATTGTTGTCCCAGGCACGCTGCAAGGTCATGAAATGCTCCTTGGCACCGCCAAGGAAACGCTCACGGTCAAACCACTCTGGATCGCTGACAGGGCCGGATGCCATGCCGCCGGAGGAGGTGCCTGGCATGTTGAAAGGTACAGATGTGTCATGCTGCTGGCGCTGCATGACATTGTCTCCCGCCCCAGCCATGGCAGCCCGGCGCCGGGTCAGGAAGCGGAACAGCAGGAATGCCAGGCCAGCCATCAATAGAATGTCGACGATCCCAAGGCCATCGAATGCGCCACCGAAGAACAGTGCGCCAAGCAGGCTACCAGCCAGCAGGCCGCCCAGCATGCCGCCCATGAAGCCGCCCTTGCGAGTACCGGCTGCACCGGTGGCTTTGGGTGATGATGCGGAAGAACTGGATGTGGCAGAGCTGGGAGCTTGTTGGGAAAAGCTGCCGACACTCTTGCCACCGCCCAGGCGGCGGGCCTCGGCGTGATCAACGGCAAGGCCGAAGCCCAACACGCTAACCATGATCATGACCAGAAGGTGACGCATGGTATATGACTCCATTTTTTGAGGTATGTCTGTCGCCCTGGCGACAGACCGGGATATTTTGCATCGAGCCTCCATTCTATCCATTGGAGCCGCGGCGCAAAGCTTTATCGGTGAATTATGCTTCGTCTGATGACTTTCGATAGACTATGGTCTTTTCCCGCGGTGGGGATGAGGAATGACCATAGGTGAGCTGATTCGCCTCCTTAGTGATGGCGAATACCATTCTGGCCAGCAGTTAGGAGAGCGTCTGGGAGTATCGCGCGCGGCGGTATGGAAACAACTTCGTAAGCTGGAAGATCTCGGCATTCCGATGGAGGCTGTGAAAGGGCAGGGATATCGTCTGTCATCCCCCATGGAATTGCTCGATGGTCATTCCATCGTTACTGCCTTGTCGCGTGAGTCGCGCCAGCATCTTTCCCGCTTGTTTGTCGAAGAAGTCTTGCCTTCCAGCAATGAGTTCCTGCGCCACCGCTTTCAGCAGGGTGCAGGTCATGCCGAGGCATGTCTCGTGGAGCAGCAGAGCGCGGGGCGGGGGCGTCGGGGGCGAGTATGGACCACGCCATGGGGGCGCACTCTGATGTGCTCTGTAGGTTGGCGCTTCGAGTCTGGGGTGTCTGCCCTGGAGGGGCTGAGCCTGGCTGTTGGTGTGGTGCTGGCTCAGGTCCTGGAACGACACGGGCTGGAGCCTGCGCTGAAGTGGCCCAATGATGTATTGCTGAAGAATGATGGCGGTGAATGGGGGAAGCTCGCCGGCATTCTTGTGGAGATCAGTGGAGATGCCGCGGGTCCTTGTGAAGTGGTCTTGGGTATGGGCATCAATGTGGATTTGCCAGATGACTTCCGCGCCTCCATCGACCAGCCGATAGCCTGCGTGTACGACCAGTCCCCTAGTGTTTCGCGCAACATGTTGGCTGCTGAACTGCTCAATGGATTGCTGGCAATGTTGGCGGATTTCGAGGCTCTGGGCTTCGCTGGCTGGCAGGGTGAGTGGAATCAGCGCCACGCCTTCGAAGGGTGTGAAGTCGATGTCATCCGTGGAGAGCGTCGCGATGTCATGATAGCGGAAGGCGTAGATCAGAATGGCAATCTTCTGGTGCGTCAAGGCGAGCGCCAGGAGCGCCTGGTAGGAGGAGAAATCAGCGTGCGTGGCCGCTCATGATTCTTGATCTCGATATCGGCAATACACTATCCAAATGGCGCCTGAAAGACTCTGTGAGCAGTGAAATTCGTTCGCGAGGTGCGGTATGGACTCGTGATGAGTGGAAACCCGGTGCAGACATCCCTGACCTGGAAGTGGTGGAAACGGTGCGTATCTCCAGTGTTGCGCGTCGTTCTGTACTGACTCAGACAGAGAGGCTGCTCAAGGACAATGTGCGGACAGTGCACGTAGCGCGACCTGCCCATGAGACGCTGGGGGTGACCAATGGTTATGTCGAGCCCGGTCGCTTGGGGGTGGACCGCTGGATGGGGGTGCTGGCCGGATATCAATTGGCCGGCGCCTGTTGCGTGGTGGATTGCGGCAGCGCCATCACCATTGATTTCGTACTGCCTGGTGGCCGCCACCTGGGCGGTTACATCCTTCCAGGGCTGCGCCTGATGAAGGAAAGCCTCAAGCTGGGTACCGGCAACGTGGCCATCGATCCGGATAGTGAAGCGGATGAGCTGCTGGCGCCAGGGAGGCGCACTGCGGAAGCGGTGAATCACGGTATCTATCTGGCCGCAGTGAGTGCTGTCAATCGTATATATGCTGAGGTGTGCGATCGCGAAAGCATCTCGTTGCCGATGCTGGTCACCGGGGGAGATGCGCTAGTGGTGTCGCGCGGAATTCAGGTGCCTCATGCAATCTGGCCCGACATGGTCTATGCCGGGCTTGAGGCATGTTTCCCGCTGACGACTGCTGAGCGTGCTGGCAAGATGGCCGGGGCTCCAGCGCCTCCGCGCCCAGTGGCACTAGAAAAAATTCGTGCGGGCCTTGCATTCTCATCACTGCTTTGACATCATACGCCGCGTTCCAGGGCAGAGTGATGAGCAATTCCCTTGTTGCTCTGCGTTAGATGACGAGTGTGAATAAAGAAAGCTTTTGGAAGAGCTTTTGAGAAACAAGCACTTGACATTGCGGGATGAGGCGATAGAATGCTTCGCCAGCTGGAGGGGTTCCCGAGTGGCCAAAGGGAGCAGACTGTAAATCTGCCGCGAAAGCTTCGAAGGTTCGAATCCTTCCCCCTCCACCAGAATTTGAGATCGAATATCGGTTTTCTGGTATTGGATTTCTGAGTGGGTAGGCGGGCATAGTTCAATGGTAGAACCTCAGCCTTCCAAGCTGATGGTGCGGGTTCGATTCCCGCTGCCCGCTCCAGTGTTGGATATCTCTGCCTGTCTGAAGGTCTTGATATCAAAGAGTGCGCTCATGTAGCTCAGGGGTAGAGCACACCCTTGGTAAGGGTGAGGTCGACGGTTCAAATCCGTCCATGAGCTCCAGTGTTGAAAGGCGGGCCTAGGCTCGCCTTTCTTCTTGTCATCGCTCCGATGACGAGGTGTTTGCTGGGTGCGAGGGGGTTGCCAAATCCTGGTGGCTCCGCTAAGATGGCGCCCGCTGTTGCAGAGGTGCCCGCAAAGGGTTGCCTGCATCGAGTACAGGCCAGTAGCTCAATTGGCAGAGCAGCGGTCTCCAAAACCGCAGGTTGGGGGTTCGATTCCCTCCTGGCCTGCCAGTCTTCCCCAGGCTGGCAGTTTTTTGTACACTATCTGGTTTCGATTGCCGCGCCCTGAGGAGTCTCATCTTTATGAAGCATAGCGCCGAGGTGCAGGAGTCGCGCCACGACGGGCTCAAATGGGCGGTTGTCGTCGTTCTTCTGGTGTTGGCCGTTGTCGGCAATACCTACTTTGCCGATCAGCCGCTCCTGTATCGTGTTCTGGGTGTCGTTGCCCTGTCCGTGGTCGCTGCTTTGGTTGCCTTGATGACTGCCAAGGGGCGCGAGCTGATGGAGCTGGCGCGAAGCGCCAAGAAGGAAATTCAGCGTGTCGTCTGGCCGACTCGTCCTGAGACTATCCAGACCACGGCTATCGTGTTGGTGTCCGTTGCTGTGGTCGGGCTGGTGTTGTGGCTGATTGATACTCTGCTCAGCTGGGCAATGTCCGGCGTCATCGGTTAGGAGATTTCATGTCCAAGCGTTGGTACGTCGTTCATGCCTACTCTGGCTTCGAGAAGCATGTCATGCGCTCGCTGATCGAGCGTGTGAAATTGCATGGCATGGAGGATCTCTTTGGTGAGATCCTGGTGCCTACGGAAGAAGTCGTCGAGATGCGTGATGGCAAGCGCCGCAAAAGCGAACGCAAGTTCTATCCCGGCTATGTCCTGGTCGAGATGGAGATGGTGGACGAAAGCTGGCACCTGGTTAACGAAACTCCCCGTGTGATGGGCTTCATTGGGGGTACCAAGGAAAAGCCGGCACCGATCACCCAGCGTGAGGCGGATGCCATCCTCAGTCGCGTCCGTGATGGCTCTGAAAAGCCGCGTCCCAAGACCTTGTTCGAGCCGGGACAGTCCGTGCGTGTCATTGATGGCCCCTTTGCCGACTTCAATGGTGTGGTGGAAGAGGTCAATTACGACAAGAGTCGCCTGCAGGTCAGTGTTTTGATCTTTGGTCGTGCGACGCCTGTCGAGCTGGAATTCTCCCAGGTGGAGAAAGAATGATGCCATTCGCTCGGCCGATTGCCGGGTGAAGGTTGTGGTTGCTTTTTAAGTGTTATCGAGGTCGCCCCTATTGATACGGTAGGGGCGATCATGTCGTCCCGGGGAGCTGCTTGCAGCGTTATTACCCATCTGGAGTCTTAACATGGCTAAGAAAGTCCAGGCATACATCAAGCTGCAGGTTGCAGCTGGTAAGGCCAACCCGAGCCCCCCCGTGGGTCCTGCTCTGGGTCAGCACGGTGTCAACATCATGGAGTTCTGCAAGGCGTTCAACGCTGAGACGCAGAACATCGAGCCGGGTCTCCCGACTCCCGTGGTCATCACCGTCTATTCTGACCGCAGCTTCACCTTCGTCACCAAGACGCCGCCTGCGGCGATCCTGCTGAAGAAGGCTGCAGGTATCAAGTCCGGCTCTGGTGAGCCGAACAAGAAGAAGGTCGGTACTGTGACTCGCGATCAGCTGGAAGAGATCGCCAAGACCAAAGAGCCGGATCTGACCGCTGCTGATCTTGACGCCGCTGTGCGTACCATCGCTGGTACTGCTCGCAGCATGGGCCTGAACGTGGAGGGTCTTTGATCATGGCTAAGCTTACCAAGCGCGCTAAGCTGATTCGCGACAAGGTCGACGCTACCAAGGCATACTCTGTTGATGAAGCTGTGGCACTGCTCGCCGAGCTGTCCACCGTCAAGTTCAAGGAGTCTCTGGACGTCGCCATCAACCTGGGTGTTGATCCGCGTAAATCTGACCAGGTGGTGCGTGGCGCTACTGTCATGCCTCACGGTACTGGTAAGGACGTGCGTGTTGCTGTCTTTACTCAGGGTGCCAATGCCGATGCGGCCAAGGAAGCTGGTGCTGATATCGTCGGTATGGAAGATCTGGCAGAGAAGGTCAAGGCTGGTCAGCTCGACTTCGATGTTGTCATCGCATCTCCGGATGCCATGCGTGTTGTCGGTCAGCTGGGTACCATCCTGGGGCCGCGTGGCCTGATGCCGAACCCCAAGGTCGGCACCGTGACTCCGGATGTTGCCACTGCTGTCAAGAATGCCAAGGCAGGTCAGGTGCGTTTCCGTACCGACAAGAACGGCATCATTCATACCACTCTGGGTAAAGTCGATTTCGATGCTGCCGCTATCAAGGGCAACCTCGAGGCGCTGCTGGCTGATCTGAAGAAGCTCAAGCCGAGCAACTCCAAGGGTGTGTACTTCAAGAAAATGACCCTGTCCACTACCATGGGCCCGGGTCTGACCGTCGATCTCGCTCCTCTGGTGTGATGATCGATGATCTGGGGGAGCGCTGCAGTGCTTCCCCTCGCTTTGCGGTACCCGTGCCGGCACCTGGCCGGCGGGCGCCGTCAAAGACCGCAGGCGCTGTCTGATGAAGACCTCGAAAGCTGAGTCGATGACAGCTTAATCGTTTACTAGAACACCTGCGCAGATGGTGTGCCGCCAATCCTGGTGAGCACCATCATACGGCCTCTCTTCCCGGTGGGAGAGGGGGATGGTAACCACCGGGGCCTCCGGGTTCCGGCACGAAGGAGTGATCACTGTGGCACTAGCACTCGAAGGCAAGAAGGCAATTGTTGCCGAGGTCAGTGAAGCCGCGAAGGACGCTCTCTCCGTCGTAGTTGCCGATTCACGTGGTGTTACGGTCGACAAAATGACCTCTCTGCGCAAGCAGGCCCGTGAAAATGGCGTCCAGCTGCGTGTTGTTCGCAACACCCTGGCACGTCGCGCCTTGGAAGGCACTCAGTGGGAGTGCCTGAACGAGACATTCGTTGGTCCGACTCTGTTGGCGTTTTCCCTCGAGCATCCGGGCGCTGCTGCCCGTCTGTTCAAGGACTTCGCTAAAGATGAGAAAGACTTCGAAGTCAAGGCGCTGGCATACGAAGGCGAGCTGATCCCTGCAAGCGATCTGGACCGTCTGGCAAGCCTGCCGACTTACGACGAGGCGATCGCCAAGCTGATGTCCGTCATGAAGGAAGCTTCTGCCGGCAAGCTGGTTCGTACCCTCGCTGCGCTGCGCGACCAGAAGCAGGAAGCTGCCGCCTAAGGCGTTCTGCTCATCGCACAGACTGCATGACTCATTTCGCACTCCCTCAATCGGGAGTGCCCGCAAAGTTAGGAATATAGACAATGGCACTGACCAAAGAAGACATCATCAACGCCGTCGCCGAAATGTCCGTGATGGACGTCGTTGAACTGATCGAAGCAATGGAAGAGAAGTTCGGCGTTTCTGCTGCTGCTGCTGTTGTGGCTGGCCCTGCTGGTGGCGCTGCTGCTGCTGCTGAAGAGCAGACTGAATTTGACCTGGTCCTGACCGCTGCTGGCGACAAGAAGGTCAACGTCATCAAGGCTGTCCGCGAAATCACTGGCCTGGGCCTGAAGGAAGCCAAGGGTGCTGTCGACGGCGCTCCTGCTACCCTGAAAGAAGGTCTGAGCAAGGAAGACGCAGAAGAAGCCAAGAAGAAGCTGGAAGAAGCCGGCGCTTCCGTGGAGCTCAAGTAATCCTTGTGCCCATGGCTTCACGCGCTGCGTAAGCTTCCACGGCTGGTGGCGGGACACCCGCTGCCGGCCTTTTTCTGTTGTCACTAGTTGCGACAGTCTCGATAGGCTGTGTAACTTGCAGAATTCCGACGACGAGCCCTTGTCTAGAGGGCTCGTCGTCAGCGCCTGACGGAGCTGCCTCCTTCAGGTGCCGCCGACACGCATCGGTCACCCATGGTGAACAAGCTGGGGAATACAGATGGCTTACTCATACACTGAGAAAAAACGCATCCGCAAGGATTTCGGCAAACTGCCCCAAGTGATGGATGTGCCCTATTTGCTGGCCATCCAGCTTGATTCCTACTACGACTTTCTCCAGCAGGACCGCTCGCCTGATGAGCGCCTGGAGGTCGGCCTGCACGCCGCTTTCAAGTCCGTGTTCCCGATCGAGAGCTTCTCTGGTAACGCTGCGCTCGAATATGTCAGTTATCGTTTTGGCACTCCGGCCTTCGATGTCAAGGAGTGCCAGCTGCGCGGCGTCACTTATTCCGCTCCCCTGCGTGTCAAGGTTCGCCTGATCATCTACGACAAAGAGTCGTCCAACAAGGCCATCAAGGACATCAAGGAGCAGGAAGTCTACATGGGGGAAATCCCCCTGATGACTGAAAACGGTACCTTTGTTGTCAATGGTACCGAGCGCGTCATCGTGTCTCAGCTCCACCGTAGTCCGGGTGTGTTCTTCGACCACGACAAGGGCAAGAGCCACTCGTCCGGCAAGCTGCTGTACTCCGCTCGAGTGATTCCTTACCGTGGTTCATGGCTCGACTTCGAGTTCGATCCCAAGGATAACGTCTTCGTACGTATTGACCGTCGCCGCAAGCTGCCTGCGACTATCCTGCTGCGCGCCCTGGGCATGAGTACCGAGGAAATTCTCAACGAATTCTTCGACACCAGCGTTTTTCACATCGAGAAGACTGGCTTCTCTGTGGATCTGGTGCCTTCGCGCCTGCGTGGTGAGACAGCGACCTTCGACATCAAGGATGGCAATGGTGAAGTCATCGTCGAGGAAGGTCGTCGCATCACCCAGAAGCATATTCGTCAGCTGGAAAAAGCCGGTCTCGAGCGCCTCGAAGTGCCGATGGATTACCTGTTCGGCAAGACGCTTGGCAAGGACCAGATCAATGCCTCGACAGGCGAGCTGGTCTGCCCGTGTAACACCGAGCTGACGCCGGAGCTGCTTGAGACGCTGGGTCAGGCTGGTATCACCACTATCGAGACGCTGTACACCAACGATCTCGACTGTGGTCCCTTCATCTCTGACACCCTCAAGCTGGATACCACTGGTTCCCAGCTCGAGGCGCTGGTCGAGATCTATCGCATGATGCGTCCGGGCGAGCCTCCCACCAAAGAGGCTGCCGAAACGCTGTTCCACAACCTGTTCTTCACTGAAGACCGCTACGACCTGTCCGGCGTTGGTCGCATGAAGTTCAACCGTCGCCTGCGTCGTGAATCTGATACTGGCTCTGGCGTGCTGGACAAGGGTGACATCCTTGATGTGCTGCGCGAGCTGATCAACATCCGTAACGGTTTTGGCGACGTCGACGATATCGACCACCTGGGCAACCGTCGTATCCGTTGTGTCGGTGAGATGGCTGAGAACCAGTTCCGCGTGGGCCTGGTGCGTGTCGAGCGTGCCGTCAAGGAACGCCTGTCCATGGCCGAGAGCGAAGGCCTGATGCCGCAGGACCTGATCAATGCCAAGCCGGTGGCTGCTGCGGTCAAGGAGTTCTTTGGCTCATCTCAGTTGTCCCAGTTCATGGACCAGAACAACCCGCTGTCCGAGGTGACGCACAAGCGCCGTGTATCGGCTCTCGGCCCGGGCGGTCTGACGCGTGAGCGGGCAGGTTTCGAGGTGCGTGACGTTCACGCTACTCACTATGGGCGCCTGTGTCCGATCGAGACGCCGGAAGGCCCGAACATCGGTCTGATCAACTCTCTGGCCACCTACAGCCACACCAACAGCTACGGTTTCCTTGAGACGCCGTACCGTAAGGTCGTGGATGGCGCGGTAACGGATGAAGTGGTTCACCTGTCGGCCATCGAGGAAGGTGACTTCATCATCGCCCAGGCGTCGGCCACCGTTAACGAACAGAACCAGTTGGTCGATGACCTGGTGCAGGTTCGTCACCGGGGTGAGACTACCTTCATGCGCCCTGAGCAGGTGACGCTGATGGATGTGTCTCCGCGCCAGGTGGTGTCTGTTGCAGCTGCACTGATTCCGTTCCTTGAGCACGATGACGCCAACCGCGCCTTGATGGGTGCCAACATGCAGAAACAGGCGGTACCGACTCTGCGTGCTGATAAGCCTCTGGTGGGTACCGGTATGGAGCGTGTCGTGGCGCGTGACTCCGGCGTGTGTGCCGTGGCGCGTCGTGGCGGTGTGATCGACTCGGTCGATGCCAAGCGCATCGTGGTGCGTGTCAATGAGGACGAGATCATCGGCGGTGAAGCCGGCGTTGATATCTACAATCTGACCAAGTACCTGCGTTCCAACCAGAATACCTGCCAGAACCAGCGTCCGATCGTGCGCCCGGGAGATGCTGTCGAGCGAGGTGACATCCTGGCTGATGGTCCTTCCGTCGACATGGGCGACTTGGCGCTGGGCCAGAACATGCGTCTGGCGTTCATGCCGTGGAACGGTTTCAACTTCGAGGACTCCATCCTGCTGTCCGAGCGGGTGGTTCAGGAAGACCGTTTTACCACCATCCATATTCAGGAACTGACCTGTGTGTCTCGCGACACCAAGTTGGGGCCGGAAGAAATCACCGCAGATATCCCCAATGTCGGTGAGTCGGCTCTGGGTAAACTGGATGAGGCGGGTGTTGTCTATATTGGTGCCGAAGTTGGTCCTGGCGACATTCTGGTCGGCAAGGTCACGCCGAAGGGCGAAACCCAGCTGACGCCGGAAGAGAAGCTGCTGCGGGCAATCTTTGGTGAGAAGGCCTCTGACGTCAAGGATACCTCCTTGCGTGCTCCAACGGGCATGAAGGGTACCGTCATTGATGTTCAGGTCTTCACTCGCGATGGAGTCGAGAAGGATTCGCGTGCACTGGCCATTGAGCAAATGCAGCTCGATGAAGTGCGTAAGGACCTTCAGGAAACCTACCGCATTGCAGAAGACGCTACCTTCGAGCGCCTCAAGCGGACGCTTTCTGGCCAGCCGGTCAATGGCGGTCCGAGGCTGAAAAAGGACGATATCCTGTCCGATGACTACCTCGAGGAGCTGCCGCGTCAGCAGTGGTTCAAGCTGCGCATGCAGGACGAGGGGTTGAACGAGTTGCTGGCTCAGTCCGATGAGCAGTTGGAAAACCGTCGCAAAGAGATGGATGAGCGTTTCGAAGACAAGAAACGCAAGCTCACCCAAGGTGATGACCTGGCTCCTGGCGTGCTCAAGATCGTCAAGGTCTACCTGGCCATCAAGCGTCGCCTGCAGCCGGGTGACAAGATGGCTGGTCGCCACGGTAACAAGGGTGTTATCTCTGCGATCATGCCGATCGAGGACATGCCGTTCGATGACAACGGTGAGCCGGTCGACGTGGTGCTCAACCCGCTGGGTGTGCCGTCGCGGATGAACGTTGGTCAGATCCTCGAGACCCATTTGGGTATGGCGGCTCGTGGGCTGGGTGTGAAGATCGAGCATATGCTGCGCGATGCTCGCGATCAGCAAGTGGCCGAAATTCGCGACTTCCTGGGGCAGGTGTACAACTCTACTCAAGGTGCCCGTATCGAGGATCTGGACTCCCTGAGTGATGAGGAGGTCATCTCTCTGGCCAAGAACCTGCGCAAGGGTGTGCCGATGGCAACACCGGTATTCGATGGTGCCAAGGAGCATGAGATCAAGCATCTGCTGAAACTGGCTGACCTGCCGGACTCTGGCCAGATGACACTGTACGATGGCCGTACTGGCGAGTCGTTCGATCGTCCGGTGACCGTGGGCTACATGTATATGTTGAAGCTCAACCACCTGGTCGATGACAAGATGCACGCGCGTTCCACCGGCTCCTACTCACTTGTTACTCAGCAGCCGCTGGGTGGTAAGGCGCAGTTCGGTGGCCAGCGCTTTGGTGAGATGGAGGTCTGGGCCCTGGAGGCCTATGGCGCCGCTTACACTCTGCAGGAAATGCTCACGGTCAAGTCCGATGACGTGGAAGGTCGTACCAAGATGTACAAGAGCATCGTAGATGGCGATCACACCATGCAGGCGGGTATGCCGGAATCCTTCAACGTGTTGGTGAAGGAAATCCGCTCGCTGGGCATCGATATCGAACTGGAGAGTTGAGGCGGCCGCTCAAGGCGCTTCAAAGAATGACGGTCCGCGGGGGCTTCGGCCCCCGCCCATGACAACTCCGCAACGGAGCCGACCCAATGAAAGATTTGGTGAAAGTCCTCAAATCACAGTCTCAGACTGATGAGTTCGATGCGATCAAGATCTCGCTCGCCTCGCCTGACATGATCCGTTCCTGGTCCTTCGGCGAGGTCAAGAAGCCCGAGACCATCAACTACCGGACCTTCAAGCCTGAGCGCGACGGTCTGTTCTGTGCCAAGATCTTTGGCCCAGTCAAGGACTACGAGTGTCTGTGCGGCAAGTACAAGCGCATGAAGCACCGTGGCATCATCTGTGAAAAGTGTGGCGTCGAAGTCACCAAGGCTGCCGTGCGCCGTGAGCGCATGGGGCATATCGAGCTGGCCAGCCCTGTCGCGCATATCTGGTTCCTGAAGTCCCTGCCGTCTCGCATCGGCATGCTGATGGACATGACCCTGCGTGACATTGAGCGGGTTCTATACTTCGAAAGCTTCCTGGTCATCGACCCGGGCATGACCACGCTTGAGCGTGGCCAGTTGCTCAACGATGAGCAGTATTTCGAAGCTCTCGAAGAGTTTGGTGACGATTTCGATGCCCGTATGGGCGCTGAGGCCGTTCAGGCCATGCTCAAGGACATTGATCTGGAAGAAGAGATCGAGCGCCTGCGCGAAGAGATTCCGCAGACCAACTCTGAAACCAAGATCAAGAAGCTGTCCAAGCGCCTCAAGCTGCTCGAAGCCTTCTACGGTTCCGGCAACGATCCGGCCTGGATGGTGATGGAAGTGCTGCCTGTGTTGCCGCCGGACCTGCGTCCGCTGGTGCCGCTGGATGGTGGCCGCTTCGCGACTTCGGATCTCAACGATCTGTACCGTCGCGTGATCAACCGTAACAACCGTCTCAAGCGCCTGCTGGATCTCAATGCGCCGGATATCATCGTGCGCAACGAGAAGCGTATGCTGCAGGAATCCGTGGATGCGCTGCTCGACAATGGTCGTCGTGGTCGTGCCATCACTGGTTCCAACAAGCGTCCGTTGAAGTCCCTGGCCGACATGATCAAGGGTAAGCAGGGTCGCTTCCGCCAGAACCTGCTGGGCAAGCGTGTTGACTACTCCGGTCGTTCGGTCATCACCGTTGGCCCGACTCTGCGTCTGCACCAGTGTGGCCTGCCCAAGAAGATGGCGCTTGAGCTGTTCAAGCCATTCATTTATGCCAAGCTCCAGGCCAGTGGCCAGGCCTCAACCATCAAAGCTGCCAAGAAGATGGTCGAGCGCGAGCTGCCTGAAGTGTGGGACATCCTTGCCGATGTCATCCGCGAACACCCGGTACTGCTCAACCGTGCGCCGACGCTGCACCGCTTGGGTATCCAGGCATTCGAGCCGCTGCTGATCGAAGGCAAGGCCATCCAGCTGCATCCGCTGGTCTGCGCTGCCTACAACGCCGACTTCGACGGTGACCAGATGGCGGTGCACGTACCGCTGACCCTGGAAGCCCAGCTTGAAGCTCGTGCCTTGATGATGGCCACTAACAACGTGTTGTCTCCGGCCAACGGCGAGCCGATCATCGTGCCGTCCCAGGACGTTGTCCTCGGTCTGTACTACATGACTCGTGAGCGGATCAACGCCAAGGGTGAGGGGATGGTGTTCTCCGACCTGAATGAGGTCGAGCGTGCCTTCGGTACCCAGAACGTCTCCTTGCACGCGAAGGTGAAAGTACGTCTTGCGGAAGTCGATGTTGACGAGGAGACCGGTGAACGCAGCGAGCATCGCCGTCTGCGCGAGACCACTGTCGGTCGTGCGCTGCTGTTCCGCATTCTGCCGGAAGGAGTGCCCTTCGAACTGGTCGATCAGGCCATGAAGAAGAAGGCTATCTCCAAGCTGATCAACGAGGTGTACCGTCGCGCTGGTCTGAAGGCTGCGGTCATCTTTGCTGACCAACTGATGTACACAGGCTTCCGTCTGGCTACCTGGTCCGGTGCTTCCATCGGGGTCAACGACTTTGTTATTCCTGAAGCCAAGGCCGAGATCGTCGAGGCGGCGGAAGAGGAGGTCAAGGAAATCGAGGACCAGTTCTCCTCCGGTCTGGTGACCGCGGGTGAGAAGTACAACAAGGTCATCGATATCTGGGCGCGTGCCAATGACCAGGTCGCCAAGGCGATGATGGCAGGCATTTCCAAGGAAAGCGTAACGGATCGCGATGGCAACGAAGTCGAGCAGGACTCGTTCAACAGCGTGTTCATCATGGCTGACTCCGGTGCTCGTGGTAGTGCTGCCCAGATTCGTCAGCTTGCCGGTATGCGTGGTTTGATGGCCAAGCCGGATGGCTCGATCATCGAGACGCCGATCGTCGCCAACTTCCGTGAAGGTCTGAACGTACTCCAGTACTTCATCTCGACCCACGGTGCTCGTAAGGGTCTGGCGGATACCGCCTTGAAGACGGCCAACTCCGGTTACCTGACTCGTCGTCTGGTCGACGTGGCTCAGGACATGGTCATCACCGAGAATGATTGTGGTACCGAGAGAGGCTTGACACTGCATCCTGTCATCGAGGGTGGCGATATCATCGTCTCCCTGGCCCAGCGCGTGCTTGGCCGTGTAGTGGCTCAGGATGTGATCGACCCGGCTACTGATGAAGTGTTGATCCCGCGTGGCACTTTGCTTGATGAAGCCTGGTGTGAACAGCTCGACACCATGGGCGTCGACGAGATTGTGGTGCGCAGCACCATCACCTGTGAAACCACTCACGGCGTGTGTTCCTCGTGCTATGGCCGCGACCTGGCTCGTGGTCATCAGGTCAACATCGGTGAGGCAGTCGGTGTCATTGCGGCCCAGTCCATCGGTGAGCCGGGTACTCAGCTGACCATGCGTACCTTCCACATCGGTGGTGCGGCATCTCGTGCTTCTGCAGTGGATAGTGTTCAGGTCAAGCACGGTGGCAAGGTGCGCCTGCACAACATCAAGTTCGTAGAACGTGGTGATGGCAAGCTGGTGGTAGTGTCCCGCTCCAGTGCCTTGGCGGTAGCCGATGAGCATGGTCGCGAGCGCGAGTACTACAAGCTGCCTTATGGTGCTGAGCTGTCGGTACGTGACGGTGATGATGTCGCTGCCGGTCAGTCCGTGGCCAAGTGGGATCCGCACACTCATCCGATCGTGGCCGAGGCCGAAGGTACCGTGCAGTTTGCGGACATGGATGAAGGCCTGACTATTCACCGCAGCGTCGATGAGATGACAGGTCTGTCATCCATCGAGATCATCGAGTCTGCAGCACGCCCAATGGCCGGTCGTGACAAGCGTCCGATGATCTTGCTCAACGACGCCGCAGGCAGGCCGGTGACCGTGTCTGGTTCAGACACCCCGGTACAGTACCTGCTGCCGGGCAAGGCGATTGTCACTGCCGAGAATGGCGCGCACATTGGTGTTGGTGAAGTAGTTGCCCGTATCCCGGTAGAGGCGTCAGGTAACAAGGACATCACTGGTGGTCTGCCGCGGGTTGCTGACCTGTTTGAAGCGCGTAAGCCGAAGGAGCCTGCTGTCCTTGCTGAAATCAGCGGTGTGATCAGTTTTGGCAAGGAAACCAAGGGCAAGCGTCGTCTGACCATCACGCCGAGCGAAGGCGATCCCTTCGAGATGCTGATTCCGAAGTGGCGTCAGATCGCGGTGTTCGAAGGTGAGTCGGTGGAGAAGGGTGAGGTGATCTCGGATGGCCCGAGTAACCCGCACGATATTCTGCGCCTGCTGGGTATTGCTGAGCTGGCCAAGTACATCGTCGCCGAGGTTCAGGACGTCTATCGCCTGCAGGGCGTAGGCATCAACGACAAGCACATCGAAGTGATCGTGCGTCAGATGCTGCGCAAGGTCGAGATCTCCGACGCAGGTGATTCCGACTTCATTCCGGGTGATCAGGTCGAGTTGGTGCGTGTTCTGGAGCAGAACGCAACGCTCCAGGCCCAGGACAAATTCCCGGCCAAGTACCAGCGTCTGCTGCTGGGTATCACCAAGGCCAGCCTGGCAACTGAGTCGTTCATTTCTGCGGCTTCCTTCCAGGAGACGACCCGCGTACGGACCGAGGCTGCCGTGACCGGCAAGCGCGATTACCTGCGTGGTCTGAAAGAAAACGTGGTAGTGGGGCGTCTGATTCCGGCTGGTACCGGTCTGACCCATCACGAAGAGCGTCGCCGCAAGCGTGAAGATGCAGAGCGGTCGTTCGCTCCGTCGGCCTACGACGTCGAGCAGGAGCTGGGAGCCCAGCTTACCGCCCTTGACTCGGATGACGACGAACTCTGACCCGGTGCAAGCCCGGCGCGCATGCGCGCCGGGCTTGACGGCGCCAGGTGTCAGCATTAGAATGCGCAGCCTTTAACAGTGGGGCGGGTACGCCTGCGACACTGCTAAAGGAACGCAATACAGGAAGCGAACAGCTACCGAACGGGCCGCCAAGTGCTTGTTTCAGCGCTTCCGTCAAGGTAACCCAATTGGAGTCTTAAATGGCAACAGTCAACCAGCTCGTGCGCAAGCCGCGCAAGCGTCAGGTCAAGAAGACTGACGTGCCTGCGCTGCAGGCTTGCCCGCAGAAGCGCGGCGTTTGTACCCGCGTGTACACCACCACCCCGAAGAAGCCGAACTCCGCTCTGCGTAAGGTCTGTCGTGTGCGTCTGACCAACGGCTACGAAGTGTCTTCCTACATTGGTGGTGAAGGTCACAACCTGCAGGAGCACTCTGTGGTCCTGATCCGCGGCGGTCGCGTAAAGGACCTTCCGGGTGTGCGCTATCACACTGTCCGTGGTGCTCTTGATACCTCTGGTGTCCAGAATCGTAAGCAAGGCCGTTCCAAGTACGGTACCAAGCGTCCGAAGGCATAAGGCTCTTCCGACGTATTACATTCAGTTTTGATTCGGTCTGATAAGAGTAAGGTCGAGCCGCGTAAAGCGAGTCTCGAGTTTACCTGAAGGACCCTTCGATAGAGGGCTTATCATGCCTAGAAGAAGAGTTGCGGCCAAGCGCGAGATCCTGCCGGATCCCAAGTTCGGAAGTGAGCGCCTGGCGAAGTTCATGAACCACCTGATGATCAGCGGCAAGAAGTCCGTAGCTGAGCGCATCGTCTATGGTGCGCTGGACAGGGTTGCCGAGCGTTCCAATGAAGAGCCGCTGGAGATTTTCGACAAGGCGCTGGAAACTATCCAGCCGATGGTCGAGGTCAAGTCACGCCGCGTTGGTGGTGCGACTTATCAGGTTCCGGTTGAAGTTCGTCCGTCTCGTCGTCAGGCGCTGGCCATGCGTTGGTTGGTAGACGCCGCTCGTCGTCGTGGTGAGAAGACCATGGAACAGCGTCTGGCAGGTGAAATGCTGGATGCCGCTGAGGGTAAAGGGTCTGCCGTCAAGAAGCGTGAAGACGTGCATCGCATGGCGGAAGCCAACAAGGCCTTCTCTCACTACCGTTTCTAATTTTTTAGAAACCAGGGCGCGCTTCCAATCACGAGGCGCCCGTGATCCGGGCGCTTCCAACCAACGGGGATTTTCACCGTGGCACGCAAAACACCTCTTAATCGCTACCGCAACATCGGCATCTGTGCCCACGTTGACGCGGGCAAGACTACCACGACTGAGCGTGTGCTCTTCTACACCGGCCTCTCCCATAAGCTGGGTGAGGTGCATGACGGTGCTGCCACTACCGACTGGATGGAGCAGGAGCAGGAGCGGGGCATTACCATCACCTCTGCTGCTGTTACTACCTTCTGGAAGGGGATGAATCAGCAGTTCGATGAGCACCGCATCAACATCATCGATACTCCTGGGCACGTCGACTTCACCATCGAGGTGGAGCGTTCACTGCGTGTGCTCGATGGTGCCGTTGTTGTTCTGTGTGGCTCCTCCGGCGTTCAGCCGCAGACCGAAACGGTCTGGCGTCAGGCCAACAAGTATGAAGTTCCGCGCATGGTGTTCGTCAACAAGATGGACCGTACCGGCGCTGATTTCTTCATGGTTGTTGAGCAGCTCAAGGACCGCCTGAACGCCAATGCGGTGCCGATCCAGATCAACTGGGGTGCCGAGGACGAGTTCAAGGGCGTTATCGACCTGCTCGAAATGAAGGCTATTCTGTGGAATGAAGCTGACCAGGGCATGAGCTATGAGCTGGTCGACATTCCTGCAGAACTTCAGGACAAGGCCGAAGAGTTCCGCGAGCAGATGCTCGAGGCGGCGGCTGAAGCTTCCGAAGAGTTGATGGAGAAGTACCTCGAAGAGGGCGATCTGTCCAAGGAAGAAATCAAGGCTGGTCTGCGTCGTCGTACGCTGGACAACGAAATCGTTCTGGTTACCTGTGGTTCTGCGTTCAAGAACAAGGGTGTGCAGGCGGTGCTGGATGCGGTTATCGAGTACATGCCGTCTCCGCTCGAGGTCAAGGCCATCGAAGGTGAGCTGGACGACAAGGATGGCACCATCGCGACTCGTGAAGCCGATGACAATGCGCCTTTCGCTGCTCTGGCGTTCAAGATCGCTACCGATCCCTTCGTTGGTACGCTGACCTTCATTCGCGTCTACTCGGGCGTGCTGAACTCTGGTGACAGCGTCTATAACTCTGTCAAGCAGAAGAAGGAGCGTGTGGGTCGTATCGTGCAGATGCACTCCAACTCTCGCGAAGAGATCAAGGAAGTGTACGCTGGCGATATTGCTGCCTGTATCGGTCTGAAGGACGTCACCACTGGTGACACCCTGTGTGACATCGACAACAAGATTGTTCTCGAGCGCATGGAGTTCCCGGAGCCGGTTATTTCCGTGGCAGTGGAGCCCAAGTCCAAGGCTGACCAGGAGAAGATGGGTATTGCTCTGGGCAAGCTGGCCCAGGAAGATCCGTCCTTCCGTGTCAAGACCGACGAAGAGACTGGTCAGACCATCATCTCCGGTATGGGCGAGCTACACCTGGATATCATCGTTGACCGCATGCGTCGCGAGTTCAAGGTGGAAGCCAACATCGGCAAGCCTCAGGTCGCCTACCGCGAAACCATCCGCGGCAGTGTCGAGCAGGAAGGCAAGTTCGTTCGTCAGTCCGGTGGTCGCGGTCAGTTCGGTCATGTCTGGCTGCGTATCGAGCCGCTCACTGAGGCGGACAAGGAAGGCGACGAAGAGATGCACTTCAAGTTCGCTTCCGAAATCGTCGGCGGTGTGGTTCCCAAGGAATACGTGCCGGCGGTCGAGAAAGGGGCCTTCGAACAGCTGCAGAATGGTGTCATCGCGGGTTACCCGATGATCGACGTCAAGGTCACTCTGTACGATGGTTCCTACCATGACGTGGACTCTAACGAGACTGCGTTCAAGGTGGCCTCTTCCATGGCCATCAAGGAAGGCGCCAAGAAGGCCAAGGCCGTCCTGCTGGAGCCGATGATGCAGGTCGAGGTCGTGACCCCTGAAGACTTCATGGGTGACGTCATGGGCGACCTGAACCGTCGTCGCGGTCTGGTGCAGGGTATGGATGACTCCTCTTCAGGCAAGGTCATCCGCGCAGTGGTGCCGCTGGGTGAGATGTTCGGTTATGCGACCGATCTGCGCTCTCAGACCCAGGGCCGTGCGAGCTACTCCATGGAGTTCGCGAAGTACGACGAGGCTCCCTCAAGCGTCGTTGAAGCCGTCATCAATCAGAACGGTTAACCGTTAGCTAACGTAAAGAGGTCATAGCAGTGGCTAAGGAAAAATTCGAACGTTCCAAACCGCACGTCAACGTCGGCACCATCGGTCACGTCGACCATGGTAAGACTACCCTGACTGCGGCCCTGACTCGTGTGTCTGCTGAGGTTTTCGGCGGCGAAATGCGCGCGTTCGACCAGATCGACAATGCGCCGGAAGAGCGTGAGCGCGGTATCACCATCGCCACCTCTCACGTCGAGTATCAGTCCGAGATCCGTCATTACGCGCACGTTGACTGCCCCGGACACGCCGACTACGTCAAGAACATGATCACCGGTGCTGCCCAGATGGACGGCGCTATCCTGGTCTGTTCCGCTGCTGACGGCCCCATGCCGCAGACTCGCGAGCACATCCTGCTGTCTCGCCAGGTTGGTGTTCCGTACATCGTCGTGTTCCTGAACAAGGCCGACATGGTTGACGACGAAGAGCTGCTCGAGCTGGTTGAGATGGAAGTTCGCGACCTCCTCAACGAGTACGACTTCCCGGGCGATGACACTCCGATCATCACCGGTTCTGCTCTGATGGCTCTGGAAGGCAAGGATGACAACGGCATGGGTACTACTGCTGTTGCCAACCTGATCAAGGCTCTGGATGACTATATCCCTGAGCCGGAGCGTGCCATCGATCAGCCGTTCCTGATGCCGATCGAAGACGTATTCTCCATCTCTGGTCGTGGTACCGTTGTTACCGGTCGTATCGAGCGCGGTATCGTCAAGGCTGGTGAAGAAATCGAGATCGTCGGTATCAAGGACACCACCAAGACTACCGTTACCGGTGTCGAAATGTTCCGCAAGCTGCTCGACGAAGGTCGTGCTGGCGAGAACGTTGGTGCGCTGCTGCGTGGTACCAAGCGTGACGAAGTCGAGCGTGGTCAGGTTCTGGCCAAGCCGGGCACCATCACTCCGCACACCAAGTTCGAAGCGGAAGTGTATGTTCTGTCCAAGGACGAAGGTGGTCGTCACACTCCGTTCTTCAAGGGCTATCGTCCGCAGTTCTACTTCCGTACCACTGACATCACTGGTACCTGTGAACTGCCGGAAGGTGTTGAAATGGTCATGCCGGGTGACAACGTCAAGATGGTTGTCAGCCTGATCGCTCCGATCGCCATGGACGAAGGTCTGCGCTTCGCTATCCGCGAAGGTGGTCGTACCGTCGGCGCTGGTGTCGTGGCCAAGATCGTCGAGTAAGCGACAGCTTAACGACATAAGGGGGCTCCTCGCGGAGCCCCCTTTTCTGCGCATCGGAATTGAGGGTTTGACTCTCGATTTCCGTGCGCATATAATGCGCATCCTTTGAATGCGTGGGTTGACGGCTCGCGCCGTCAAGATCCATTGGAGTTAGGGCTAATGCAGAACCAGAAGATTCGCATTCGGTTGAAGGCTTTCGACCATCGCCTGATCGATCAGTCCGCCGCGGAAATCGTTGATACCGCCAAGCGTACTGGCGCCCAGGTTCGTGGTCCGATTCCTCTGCCGACCAATCGCGAGCGCTACACCGTGCTGATTTCTCCGCACGTGAACAAGGACGCCCGTGATCAGTACGAGATTCGTACTCACAAGCGTGTGCTCGATATTGTCGAGCCGACTGAGAAGACGGTTGATGCTCTGATGAAGCTCGATCTCGCCGCAGGCGTTGACGTGCAAATCAAGCTCGACTGATTTTTTACACTAGACACTCGCGGCCCAGCGATCTTCATCTGATCAGATGAGTTTCAGCAGCCGCCGCGCCGGGATGGCGCCATACAATGTGCTAGTGGAATGCTCTGGAAAGGGCAGCCATAGCGGGTGATAGCCCCGTACACTATAGGAGATAGAGAATGACTATCGGTTTGGTCGGTAGGAAGGCCGGCATGACCCGTGTCTTCACCGAAGATGGCGCGTCTGTGCCCGTAACCGTTATTGAGGTTGAGCCTAACCGTGTAACGCGTGTCAAGTCTGTTGAGACTGACGGCTACGCAGCGGTTCAGGTGACAACTGGCTCCCGCAAAGCCAAGCATCTGTCCAAGGCCCAAGCTGGCCAGTTCGCAAAGGCAGGTGTCGAGGCTGGTCGCTCCCTGATGGAGTTTCGCCTGAATGAAGGTGAAGATGCTCCGGAAGTCGGTGGCGAACTCACTGTATCCCTCTTCGAAGCTGGTCAAAGCGTTGACGTGACCGGCACTTCCAAGGGTAAAGGTTTCCAGGGTGCTGTTAAGCGCTGGAATTTCCGTACCCAGGACAACAGCCACGGTAACTCCTTGTCCCACCGTGCGCCGGGTTCTATCGGCATGTGCCAGACTCCGGGTCGCGTATTCAAGGGCAAGAAGATGGCCGGCCAGATGGGCAACGTGCGTTGCACCGTTCAGAGCCTGGAAATCGTCCGTGTCGATGCCGAGCGCAACTTGCTGCTGATCAAAGGCGCCGTTCCTGGTGCTACCGGCAGTGATGTCATCGTGCGCAGCGCCGTCAAAGCTGGCTGAAGGGGAAATTTCCAATGAATCTGAATCTTGCAGGTGCAAGCGCCGGGACTGTTGAACTGTCCGACGCTACCTTTGGCAAAGAATTCAACGAAGCACTGGTTCACCAGGTTGTCACTGCCTATCTGGCTGGTGGCCGTCAGGGTAGCCGTGCACAGAAGACCCGTTCCGACGTTCGTGGTGGCGGCAAGAAGCCGTGGCGCCAGAAGGGTACTGGCCGTGCTCGTGCCGGTACTATCCGTTCGCCGATCTGGCGCAGCGGTGGTGTGACCTTCGCGGCTCGCCCGCAGGATCACTCCCAGAAGGTCAACCGCAAGATGTACCGTGCGGCCATGCGCTCGATTCTTTCCGAGCTGGTCCGTCAGGAGCGTCTCGTTGCGGTTGAAAGCTTCACCGTCGACTCTCCGAAAACCAAGCAGCTGGTCGCCAAGCTCAAGGAACTCAGCCTTGAGAAGGTGCTGATCGTGACTGAAGAAGTCGACGAGAATCTGTACCTGGCCGCCCGCAATATCCCTAACGTGGATGTAGTGGACGTTGCTGCCGCTGACCCGGTTAGCCTGGTCGCCTTTGACAAGGTCCTGGCTACTGTCTCTGCTCTGCGCAAATTCGAGGAGAAGCTGGCATGAACCAGGAGCGTGTATTCAAGGTTCTGCTTGGTCCGCACGTGACCGAGAAGGCCGCTATGGCTGCCGAGCGTAATCAGTACGTGTTCAAGGTGGCAAGCGACGCAACCAAGCCCGAGATCAAGGTCGCCGTCGAGCAGTTGTTCGGCAAGAAGGTCGACAGCGTTCAGGTTGTGAACGTCAAGGGCAAGACCAAGCGCACGGCGCACGGTATTGGTATGCGCAAGGGTTATCGCAAGGCGTACGTGACACTGGCCGCCGGCGAGACGCTTGAAGACTTCTCTGGCGCCGAGTAAAGGCAGGAGTACGGATCATGGCAATCGTCAAGACTAAACCGACCTCCGCTGGTCGTCGCCACGTCGTCAAGATCGTTGGTGAAGGTCTGCACAAAGGCCGCGCCTATGGGCCGCTGCTCGAGAAGCAGTCCAAGTCCGGTGGTCGTAACAACAACGGTCGCATCACTACCCGTCATGTGGGCGGTGGTCACCGTCATCATTATCGGATCGTTGACTTCAAGCGCACCAAGGATGGCATTCCGGCCATCGTCGAGCGCTTGGAGCATGACCCGAACCGCAGCGCGCACATCGCGCTGGTGAAGTACCTCGACGGCGAGCGTCGCTATATCATCGCCCCCAAGGGTGTTGAAGCGGGTGATCGTCTCGAGTCCGGCGTCAACGCGCCGATCAAGAAGGGCAACGCTCTGCCGCTGCGCAACATCCCGCTTGGTTCTACAGTTCACTGCATCGAACTGAAGCCGGGTAAAGGTGCTCAGCTGGCCCGTAGCGCCGGTACCAGCGCCCAGCTGGTGGCTCGTGAAGGTAACTATGCCACTCTGCGTCTTCGTTCTGGCGAGATGCGCAAGGTGTTGGCCGAGTGCCGTGCCACCCTGGGTGAAGTGAGCAATTCCGAGCACAGCCTGCGTCAACTTGGCAAGGCCGGTGCAAAGCGCTGGAGAGGTGTGCGTCCTACCGTTCGCGGTGTTGCGATGAACCCGGTGGATCACCCGCACGGTGGTGGCGAAGGCCGCACCAGTGGTGGTCGTCACCCGGTGTCCCCGTGGGGTATGCCCACCAAGGGCCACAAGACCCGCAAGAACAAGCGCACCGATAAGCTGATCGTCCGTCGCCGTAAGGCTCGCGGTTAAGATCCCACGCCAAGACATTAAGAGGTAACGGCTGTGCCACGTTCACTGAAGAAAGGTCCTTTCATTGACCTTCATCTGCTGAAAAAGGTTGAGACTGCAGCGGAAAAGAACGATCGCAAACCGATCAAGACCTGGTCGCGTCGTTCTATGATCCTGCCCAACATGGTCGGGCTCACCATTGCAGTCCATAACGGTCGCCAACATGTCCCGGTGCATGTCTCCGAGGAAATGGTTGGCCACAAGCTGGGCGAATTCGCTGCTACCCGCACCTATCGCGGTCATGCGGCGGACAAGAAAGCCAAACGGTAAGCCAGAGAGGATTTAGAGATGGAAGTCACAGCAAAGCTGCGTGGCGCTGCTTTATCCGCACAGAAGGCCCGTTTGGTGGCTGATCAGGTGCGCGGTAAACCTGTCGCCGAGGCGCTCGACCTGCTGACCTTCTCACCGAAGAAGGCCGCCAAGCTGGTCAAGAAGGTGCTGCAGTCCGCCATCGCGAATGCGGAAGAAAATAACGGCATGGACATTGACGAGCTGCGCGTCTCGACCATCTGTGTCGATGAGGGTATGACGCTCAAGCGCATCCGTCCTCGTGCCAAGGGCCGTGCGGATCGCATTCTGAAGCGCACCTGCCACATCACCGTCAAGGTAGCCGAGAAGTAGGAGTCGACCAGATGGGTCAGAAAGTCAATCCAACAGGCATCCGACTGGGTATCGTCAAAGACCATACCTCTGTCTGGTACGCCGAGCGCGGCGCCTATGCCGACAAGCTGAACAACGACCTCGCGGTGCGTAGCTTTCTGGAAGAGCGTCTGAAGAACGCCTCCGTAAGCAAAATCACCATCGAGCGTCCAGCGAACAATGCGCGCATCACCATTCACACTGCTCGTCCGGGCATCGTGATTGGCAAGAAGGGCGAAGATGTCGATCGTCTGCGTCGCGACGTCACCGAGATGATGGGCGTGCCGGTTCACGTCAACATCGAGGAAGTTCGCAAGCCTGAGCTGGATGCCCAGCTCGTTGCTCAGAACATCGCCGGTCAGATCGAACGCCGTGTGATGTTCCGCCGTGCCATGAAGCGCGCTGTCCAGAACGCCATGCGTCTGGGTGCCGGCGGCATCAAGGTACAGCTCTCCGGTCGTCTCGGTGGCGCGGAAATCGCCCGTACCGAGTGGTACCGCGAAGGTCGTGTCCCGCTGCACACCCTGCGTGCGGACATCGATTACGCCACCTTCGAAGCCAAGACCACCTACGGCATCATCGGTGTCAAGGTCTGGATCTTCAAGGGTGAAATCCTCGGGGGCATCGAGGAAGTTCGCGCCAAGGCCAAGCAGCCGGCAGCCGCGCCTTCCAAGAAGAAAGGTTCCAGGTAAGGGGAGAGCGATTCGATGTTGCAACCAAAGCGTATGAAATTCCGCAAGATGCAAAAGGGCCGCAACCGTGGCCTGGCGCATCGCGGAAGCAAGGTGAGCTTCGGTGAGTACGGCCTCAAGGCCACTGGCCGTGGTCGTGTCACCGCCCGCCAGATCGAAGCTGGCCGTCGTGCCATCACTCGTCACGTCAAGCGTGGCGGTAAGATCTGGATCCGTGTCTTCCCGGACAAGCCGATTTCCAAGAAGCCTCTGGAAGTCCGGATGGGTAAAGGTAAGGGTTCCGTCGAGTACTGGGTCGCACAGATCCAGCCCGGTCGGGTCCTGTACGAGATTGAAGGTGTTTCTGAAGAGCTGGCTCGCGAAGCATTCGCACTGGCCGCTCAGAAGTTCCCGGTCTCCACCACCTTTGTGAAACGGACGGTGATGTGATGAAAGCCCAGGAAATTCGTGAAAAGTCAGTAGAACAGCTCCAGGAGCAGCTTCTCGAACTCCTCCGCGAGCAGTTCAACCTGCGCATGCAGAAGGCTACCGGCCAACTGAGCCAGACTCATCTGCTCAAGCAGGTTCGTCGGGATATCGCCCGCGTGAAGACTGTGCTCAATGAAAAGGCAGGTGTCTGAGATGGCCGAAGAGAAAAAAGCCCGTAAGCTCACCGGTAAGGTGGTGAGTGACAAGATGGAGAAGTCCATCGTTGTCATGATCGAGCGTCGTGAGCGCCACCCGATCTACGGCAAATATGTCAAGCGCTCCACCAAGCTGCACGCCCACGACGAGACCAACCAGGCTAAGGCTGGCGATACGGTAACCATTCAGGAATGCCGTCCGCTGTCCAAGAACAAGGCTTGGACTCTGGTCGAGGTCGTCGAGCAGGCCAAGGGTTGATAGACCCTGGGTCTATCAATTCAGTGCAGTCAGATTAGGTTTGGAGAAAACCGATGATTCAGACTCAGACAATGCTGGATGTTGCTGACAACAGCGGGGCGCGCCGGGTGCAATGCATCAAGGTGCTCGGTGGTTCCCACCGCCGTTACGCTCGTGTTGGCGACGTCATCAAGGTCACGGTGAAAGAAGCCATCCCGCGCGGCAAGGTCAAGAAAGGCCAGGTGCTGAAGGCGGTGGTTGTTCGCACCAAGAGTGGTGTTCGTCGTCCCGACGGTTCACTGATTCGCTTCGATGGAAATGCGGCCGTTTTGTTGAACAACACCAACGAGCAGCCGATCGGTACCCGTATCTTCGGGCCGGTGACCCGTGAACTTCGTAACGAGAAGTTCATGAAGATCATTTCCTTGGCGCCTGAAGTGCTGTAAGGAGCGAGGCGAATATGCAAAAGATCAAACGTGATGATGAAGTCATCGTCATCGCCGGCAAGGATAAGGGTAAGCGCGGCACCGTGAAGCGCGTCCTCAAGGACGATCGCTTTGTAGTGTCCGGTGTGAACATGATCAAGCGTCACACCAAGCCCAATCCGATGGCGGGCAACCAGGGCGGTATCGTCGAGCGCGAGGCACCGATTCACGCGTCCAACGTGGCGATCTTCAATCAGGAGACCGGCAAAGCGGATCGCGTCGGCTTCCAGATCCAGGAAGACGGTACCAAGGTACGTATCTACAAGTCGACGCAAGCGCAGATCGACGCCTAACGCGAGTCGGATAGCAAAATGGCGAACTTGAAAGAACGTTATCAAAACGAGGTGGTGGCTCAACTCAAAGAGCAGTTCAGCTACGCCAACGTTATGCAGGTACCCCGGATCACCAAGGTGACCCTGAACATGGGTATCGGCGAAGCGACCAGCGACAAGAAGCTGATCGACGCAGCCATCGGTGACATGGAGAAGCTCTCTGGTCAGAAGCCGATGGTGACCAAGGCACGTAAGTCCATCGCGGGCTTCAAGGTGCGTGAAGGCTGGCCGATTGGGGTCAAGGTCACTCTGCGCAGTGAGCGTATGTGGGACTTCCTCGATCGCCTGGTGAATATCGCGATCCCCCGCGTTCGTGACTTCCGTGGTCTCAACCCGAAGTCCTTCGACGGTCGTGGCAACTATTCCATGGGGGTGCGTGAGCAGATCATCTTCCCGGAGATCGAATATGATAAGATCGACCGGATTCGTGGTCTGGATGTCACCATCACCACTACTGCCAACACCGATGAAGAAGGTCGTGCGCTGCTGAGCGCGCTGAACTT
The DNA here is from genome assembly GCF_029263665.1 of Halomonas sp. Lineage (GTDB taxonomy): Bacteria > Pseudomonadota > Gammaproteobacteria > Pseudomonadales > Halomonadaceae > Halomonas. The sequence goes on along the minus strand of NZ_JAJUFQ010000007.1, from coordinate 41,613 downwards.
CCCGTTCAAGAAATAAGGGTGGGATCATGGCAAAGAAAAGCATGGTAGAGCGCGAGCTCAAGCGTACCAAGCTGGTGGAAAAGTTCGCTGCCAAGCGCGCTGCGCTCAAGGCGATCATCCAGGACGTGAACGCTTCTGATGAAGAGCGCTTCGATGCGCAGCTCAAGTTGCAGTCGCTGCCGCGTGACTCCAGTCCGGTGCGTCAGCGTAATCGCTGTCGTGTCACTGGCCGTCCGCACGGCTACTACAACAAGTTCGGCCTCGGCCGTAACAAGCTGCGTGAAGCCGCCATGCGTGGCGACGTTCCCGGACTCAAGAAGTCCAGCTGGTAACGCCACGTAGAATCATCAGGAGTGCAAGTTAAATGAGCATGCAAGACACTCTGGCGGATATGTTTACCCGTATCCGCAATGCGCAGCAGGCCACTAAGGAGACGGTTACCATGCCGTCCTCCAAGCTCAAGATTGAAGTGGCCCGTGTGCTGAAAGAAGAGGGTTACATCACTGACTTCGCGGTAAGCGAATCAGCCAAGCCCGAGCTGACCGTCAGCCTCAAGTACTTTGAAGGCAAGGGGGTTATCGAGCACCTGCAGCGGGTTTCCAAGCCTTCCCTGCGTAACTACAAGGGCAAGGATGCGCTGCCGAAGGTCGCCGATGGCCTGGGCGTTGCGATCGTCTCCACCTCCAAGGGTGTGATGACTGACCGCGCTGCTCGCCAGGCTGGTGTTGGCGGCGAAGTCCTCTGCACCGTATTCTAGGAGTTTGGAATGTCCCGCGTAGCCAAATATCCAGTTAAAGTGCCTGCCGGCGTCGAGGTCAAGCTCGATGACGGCACTCTGACTGCCAAGGGCGGTCAGGGCACGCTTTCTCTGGCTGTCCACAGCGATGTGGTCATCGGCCAGGAAGATGGTCAGCTGACCTTCACCCCGAGCGAGTCCGCCAAGAGCTGGGCGATGGTCGGTACCACTCGTGCCCTGGTCCAGAACCTGGTCACTGGTGTATCTGAAGGCTTCACCAAGACCCTCGAAATCGTCGGCGTCGGTTATCGCGCTCAAGCGAAAGGCCAGACGCTCAATCTGTCACTGGGCTTTTCTCACCCGGTCGATTATGAACTGCCTGAAGGTGTGTCTGCGGAAACTCCGAAGAACACCACTATCGTGCTGAAGAGCGCGGACAAGCAGAAGCTCGGCCAGGTCGCAGCGGAAATCCGCGCTTATCGTCCGCCTGAGCCTTATAAGGGCAAGGGTGTACGTTATGCGGATGAGCATGTCCGCCGTAAAGAAGCCAAGAAGAAGTAAGGCAGGGTTATGAACGCGAAGAAAGAATCTCGTCTCCGTCGTGCCCGCCGCGCTCGCGCCAAGATCCGCGAGCTGGGCGTGTTTCGCCTGTGCGTGAACCGTACCCCTCGTCACATCTATGCGCAGATTATCTCGCCGGATGGTGGCAAGGTCCTGGCCAGCGCTTCCACGCTGGACAAGAGCCTGCGTGAGGGTGCGACCGGCAATTCTGATGCTGCCGCCAAGGTGGGTGCTCTGATTGCGGAACGCGCTAAGGAAGCAGGCATCACCCAGGTGGCCTTCGACCGCGCTGGCTTCAAGTATCACGGTCGTGTGAAGGCCCTGGCCGACGCCGCTCGTGAAGGCGGCCTGGAATTCTAAAGGGTTTTACGATGGCGAAGAACGAACAGCAAAACGGCGATCTGCAGGAAAAGCTCGTGCAGGTCAACCGTGTCGCCAAGGTGGTCAAAGGTGGCCGTATTTTCGGTTTCACCGCTCTGACCGTCGTTGGTGATGGTAACGGCCGGGTCGGCTTCGGTCGCGGCAAGGCACGTGAAGTGCCGGTCGCTATCCAGAAGGCCATGGACCAGGCTCGTCGCAACATGGTCAAGGTCAACCTGGTCAATGGTACTCTGCAGTACCCGGTCAAGGCTCGCCATGGCGCCTCCAAGGTGTTCATGAAGCCGGCTTCCGACGGTACCGGTATCATCGCAGGCGGTGCCATGCGTTCCGTGCTGGAACTGGCTGGTGTCCATAACGTCCTGGCCAAGTGCTACGGTTCCACCAACCCGGTGAACGTGGTGCGCGCTACTGTCAAGGGTCTGACTTCCATGCAGTCCCCTGAAGATGTAGCCGCCAAGCGCGGTCTCTCTGTTGAAGCGATCACGGGGTAAGACACCATGGCAGCAACGATCAAGGTTACCCAGATCCGTAGCACCATCGGCGTTCTGGAAAAGCACAAGGCCACTATGCGTGGCCTGGGCCTACGCCGCATCGGTCACACGGTTGAGCTGGAAGACACCCCTGCCGTTCGCGGCATGATCCACAAGGTCAACTACCTTGTGCGAGTTGAGGGAGAGTAATCCATGAAACTTAACAGCCTGAGCCCGGCACCGGGCTCCAAGCACGCTGAAAAGCGCGTCGGTCGTGGCATTGGCTCCGGTCTGGGCAAGACCGGTGGCCGTGGTCACAAAGGCCAGAAGTCGCGTAGCGGCGGCAGCGTCAAGCCGGGCTTCGAAGGCGGTCAGATGCCTCTGCAGCGTCGTCTGCCGAAGTTTGGCTTCACCTCGGCCAAGTCTCTGGTTTCCGAAGAAGTACGCCTGGCCGAACTGGCCAAGGTTGCTGGTGACGAAGTCACCCTGGAAACCCTCAAGGCAGCCAACGTGCTGAAGGATGCGACCAAGTACGCCAAGGTCATCCTTTCTGGCGAACTGAACAAGGCGGTTACTGTTCGCGGTCTGCGTGTCACCAAAGGTGCTCGCGCTGCGATTGAAGCCGCTGGTGGCAAGGTAGAGGACTAAATGGCCAAGTCAGGAAATATGCCGGCGATGGGCAGCGGTCTGAGTGAACTGTGGGCGCGTCTGCGCTTCGTGCTCCTCGCCATTGTGGTTTACCGTATCGGTGCCCACATCCCCGTTCCCGGTATCAATCCTGACCAGCTTGCTGCCTTGTTCAGGGAGCAGCAGGGTACCATCCTGGGCATGTTCAACATGTTCTCGGGTGGTGCCCTGGAGCGCATGAGTATCTTCGCGTTGGGCATCATGCCCTACATCTCGGCGTCGATTGTCATGCAGCTGTTGACCGCCGTCGTACCTCGCCTCGAGCAGTTGAAAAAGGAAGGCGAGAGCGGTCGCCGCAAGATCAGCCAGTACACGCGCTACGGCACGGTGGTGCTGGCCCTCGTCCAGGCCGCGGGCATGTCCGTGGGTCTGGGGAGCCAAGGCATCGCTTACGCAGCCGACTTCAGTTTCTATTTCACCGCCATCATTACCTTTGTGTGTGGGGCGGTGTTCCTGATGTGGCTGGGTGAGCAGATTACCGAGAAGGGAATTGGCAACGGCATTTCGTTGCTGATTTTCGCCGGTATCGTCGCCGGTCTGCCAAGCGCCGTGGCCCAGGCTTTTGAACTGGCCCGCAATGAAGGTGCGTGGAATGTGTTGCCGTTGTTGGCACTATCCCTGCTGGGAATTGCCACTGTGGCGTTTGTCGTGTTTATCGAACGCGGTCAGCGTCGCATCACGGTCAACTACCCACGTCGCCAGGTGGGCAACAAGATGTATGCTGGGCAGAGCAGTTATCTGCCACTCAAGGTGAACATGGCGGGTGTCATTCCGGCCATCTTTGCTTCCAGCATCCTGCTTTTCCCTGCATCGCTCGGTCAATGGGTTGGTGCTGGTGAAGGTATGGAGTGGCTGCAGCGTGCTTCCCAGGCGTTGGCCCCTGGTCAACCTCTGTACATCTTGCTTTTCGCGGCGGCGGTGGTATTCTTCTGCTTCTTTTACACAGCGCTGGTCTTCAATCCCAAGGATGTTGCCGACAACCTCAAGAAGTCGGGAGCTTTCCTGCCCGGGATTCGTCCCGGAGAACAGACCGCTCGCTATGTCGATAAGGTTATGACTCGTCTGACCTTATTCGGTGCCCTCTACATCACTGCGGTTTCCCTGATGCCCCAGTTCCTGATCGTGGCCTGGAACGTGCCGTTCTTCTTTGGCGGAACCTCGTTGCTGATCGTGGTAGTGGTCATCATGGACTTCATGGCTCAGGTGCAGTCGCACCTCATGTCGCACCAGTATGAGTCGGTGATGAAGAAGTCCAACCTGAAAGGCTATGGTAGCGGCGGCATCATGCGCTGAGCCCGCAGGAATTCAGGCTAGAGCGTTGCAAGCCGATTGGGCACGTCGCGAGCCGTTTGTTCGGCTCGTGTCGTGAGCCAACTTTGGAGAGAGAACGATGAAAGTTCGTGCTTCCGTGAAGAAAATGTGCCGCAACTGCAAGATCATTCGTCGCAATGGCGCTGTACGCGTCATCTGCAGCGAGCCGCGGCACAAGCAGCGTCAGGGCTGATCCCTGGCCTGCAATGAACCGGGTGCTGGCATGCCTCTTGCCCTTTTGGAGGGGAAGGGGTATGCTATTGCGCCTTTTGTAGTTGATTAAACCGAGCAAGCCGCTCAAATTTCGGAGTAAGCTGATGGCCCGTATTGCAGGCGTCAATATCCCGGACAACAAGCATGCGGCGATCTCGCTGACCTATATCTTCGGGATTGGCCGCACTCGTGCACAAGAAATTTGTGCAGCGACCGGCATCGCGCCGACCACCAAGATTCAGGACCTGTCCTCTGAAGAGCTGGACACCCTGCGTGGTGAAGTTGGCAAGTACACCGTAGAAGGCGATCTTCGTCGTGATGTGACGCTGAACATCAAGCGTCTCATGGACCTGGGTTGCTATCGTGGTCTGCGTCATCGTCGTGGTCTTCCGCTGCGTGGTCAGCGTACCAAGACCAACGCGCGTACCCGTAAGGGACCGCGTAAGCCGATCCGCAAATAACACACTAGGTTCTGTGCGATGAGTCGGCGAACTTAGCAACTCCGAACAGTTTTCGTACAGACTTAGTTTTAGTGTAAAGACAGGAACAGACATCAACATGGCTAACCCGCGTAGCAACCGTAAAAAGGTTAAAAAGCAGGTGGTGGATGCGGTAGCGCATATCCATGCCTCTTTTAACAACACGATCATTACGATCACAGACCGCCAGGGCAACGCTCTTTCTTGGGCGACTGCCGGTGGTTCGGGTTTTCGTGGTTCTCGCAAGAGCACCCCGTTCGCGGCTCAAGTGGCAAGCGAGCGTGCAGCGACTGCTGCAGCCGAGTATGGTGTGAAAAACGTAGACGTGCTGGTCAAGGGCCCCGGTCCTGGCCGTGAATCCGCCGTGCGCGCACTGAACGCCGCCGGTTTCCGCGTGCAAAGCATCACCGACGCGACGCCCATTCCCCATAATGGCTGCCGTCCGCCGAAGAAACGCCGCGTTTAAGGAGACAGATTCATGGCTCGTTACATTGGACCGAAGTGCAAACTGTCTCGTCGTGAAGGTACCGACCTCTTCCTCAAGAGCGGTGTCACTCCCTTCGAGAAAAAGTGCAAATCCGAGCAGATCCCGGGTGTGCACGGCCAGCGCCGTCAGCGTCTTTCCGACTACGGCTTGCAGCTTCGTGAGAAGCAAAAAGTACGTCGTATCTACGGCGTACTGGAAAAGCAGTTCCGCAACTACTACAAGGAAGCTGCCCGTCTGAAGGGTGCGACCGGTGAGCTGTTGCTGCAACTGCTTGAATCCCGACTGGACAACGTCGTCTACCGCATGGGCTTTGGCTCAACTCGTTCCGAGGCGCGTCAGCTGGTCAGTCACAAGGCGATTGCCGTCAATGGTAAGACAGTCAATGTGGCTTCCTACCAGGTCAAGCCCGGCGACGTGGTGTCTGTCCGTGAAAAGGCCAAGAACCAGGCGCGTATCCAAAGCGCCCTGGCTATCGCTGCCAATCGTGGCGAAGTGGCCTGGATCGAGCTTGATGCCAAGAAGATGGAAGGCACCTTCAAGGCGCTGCCTGAGCGTGGTGACCTGTCTGCCGACATCAACGAACAACTGATCGTCGAGCTGTACTCGAAGTAAGCGGCTAGCCCGTGCCGCCCTCCTTCAGGAGGGCGGTGGTTATTACCGAGTATCCGTTTGGCAGCCTGAAAGGTGTTCATATGCAGCGTTCAGTGACAGAGTTTCTCCGTCCTCGTGACATCAAGGTCGAAGAGATTAGCGCACATCACGCAAAGATCGTGCTTGAGCCGTTCGAGCGTGGCTTCGGCCATACCCTCGGCAACGCTCTGCGTCGTATCCTGCTTTCTTCCATGCCAGGCTGTGCCGTGGTGGAAGCCGAAATTGCAGGCGTGGACCACGAGTACAGTGCGATCGAAGGCGTACAGGAAGATGTCATCGAAATCCTCCTGAACCTCAAGGATGTGGCGGTCAAGATGCACAGCCGCGATGAGGCGGTGCTCTCGCTGAACAAGCAGGGCCCCGCCGTTGTTACTGCGGGAGATATTGCCGTCGATCATGACGTTGAGATCGTTAATCCTGCGCATGTCATCGCACACATCAATGAAGGCGCCGAGCTGAAAATGCAGCTCAAGGTGGCCCGTGGTCGTGGCTATGAGCCTGCGGATGTCCGCAGCGAAGCCGAAGATGAATCACGCGCCATCGGTCGCCTGCAACTGGATGCGACCTTCAGCCCTGTGCGTCGCGTTTCCTATGCTGTCGAGGCTGCTCGTGTAGAGCAGCGTACTAACCTCGACAAGCTGGTCATTGACTTGGAAACCGATGGCACCCTGGATCCGGAAGAAGCTATTCGTCGTAGTGCGACCATCCTGCAAGAGCAGCTGGCCGCCTTCGTCGACTTGGAAGCTGACAAGGAACAGGAAGTGGTGGAGGAAGAGGATCATATCGATCCCATCCTGTTGCGCCCTGTAGACGATCTCGAGTTGACCGTCCGTAGTGCCAACTGCCTCAAGGCCGAGAATATTTACTACATCGGTGACCTCATTCAGCGCACAGAAGTCGAGCTGCTGAAGACGCCGAATCTCGGCAAGAAGTCCTTGAATGAAATCAAGGATGTGTTGGCGGCACGTGGTCTATCCCTCGGCATGCGTCTGGAAAACTGGCCACCCGCCAGTCTGAAGGACGACAAGGCCACCGCCTAGGCGTCGGCTCGAGTCCCAGTTAGGTAAGGAATCACAACCATGCGTCATCGTAAGAGTGGTCGTCATCTGAATCGCACGAGCTCGCATCGTCAGGCCATGTTCAAGAACATGAGCGTGTCGCTGATCGAGCACGAAGTGATCAAGACAACCCTGCCCAAAGCCAAGGAGCTGCGCCGTCATATCGAGCCGCTCATCACTCTGGCCAAGCAGGATAGCGTCGCCAATCGTCGTCTGGCCTTCAGCCGTACTCGCTCTAAAGAAGCGGTCGGCAAGCTCTTCAACGAGCTGGGTCCGCGTTACGTCAATCGTCCGGGCGGGTACGTCCGTGTCCTCAAGTGCGGTTTCCGCACTGGTGACAACGCACCTATGGCCTACGTCGAACTGGTCGATCGTCCCGTCGTGGAAGAGGCTGCTGCCGAGGAGTAATCACTCCTGTGCAATGACTCTTGCTCGACGCAAACCGGCTCCCTTAGGGAGCCGGTTTTTTTTGAGGAAAATTTGGCTGCTTTCTAGCGCAGAAGAAAAATAATGGTGGATGGGCATGGGCTAGCTGTTCAAGTTGCATCTTCTGTGTAGGTATATTCCTAAATGATTGAAGGTATTTCTGATAAGGCTGTGTGGGGATCGACGTAGTCTTTTCCATAGGTAAAACTCGACTGCCTTTATTTGTAATGAAGGATGGTTGAAACCTGATGGCTTCTCCCACCCTGAAGCCTCAGGGCATATAGCACGGGATTAAAGGGGCTGAAAGGTTCTCAAGCACACTCTCAGAAAGAAAGATGACATTCTCGAAAAGGAGAAAACAATGAAGATCAAAATGATCCCGGCTGTTCTGGCTGTATCTCTTCTGGCTGCTGGCAGCGCTTATGCTGGCATGGATTCTGCCGCCCTTCAAAAGCGCATGGAAGAAATCTCGAAGCATGCTGAAGATGCCAGTGAGGCTAGCCGTATTGCTGCTCTTGAGCAGCAGGTGAAAGAATTGGAAGAGCTCCTCATGTCAACTATGGAAGAGCCTGCTGAGAAGTGATGCCATAGGCGGTCCAGTAAAGATTTTCTCACCTGGGCCGTGTGCGTAGTCTCATTGGACCTGGCTTGTCATGGCTTCTGGTACGAAGTCCAACTACCAGGAGATGGGGCTTTCGTGTGGCGGTGCAATAAAGCCCTGCTGGCAAGTGAGTCGGCAGGGCGTACCAAGCAAGAGTCTGTTTACCCTCCTGGCTTTCGTTACCTGAGGCTGGTTAACGTTCCAGCCGCGGCTTGAGGAAGTGGCCAGTATGAGAAATATCCATTATAGCGCTCTGTCCAGGAGTGGCTTCGGTGATGATCTGGCCATCACCTCTTCTCTGCTGAAATGTTACTCTGGTAGATCAATGTTGACAGAATCTGTTGTCCAGAAGCGTAAAACGGAAGTGCTGCTGTGATGAACAGATCACCCGCTGATCGCGAGTGACGAAGATAGCTTCGATATCAGGAAGGTCTGACAGATAACTGGTACTCTTCTCCACCCCCATTCCGAAAAACAGTGTGGTGTAAATATCGCCATCAATCGAGCGTTCGGAAATGATGGTGACACTGAGTAACTCGTTATCTAACGGATAGCCGGTGTTGGCATCCAGTATGTGATGGTATATCTGGCCATCTTGCTCAAAAAAGCGTTCATAAATGCCGGATGTCACCACTGACTTGTTGATGACTTCAATGATGCCAACCAGTTCATCCGGGGCACCAAACGGTTTTCTCAAGCCAATCAGCCAGCCTGTTGCGTCAGGAGGCTTCCCCAGTGTCTGTACATTGCCTCCGAGGTTGATCAGTGCGTTGCTGACGCCTCGTTGACGCAGAAAGGCCTGCACACAATCAGCGATATAGCCTTTGGCGATGGCGCCAAGGTCGATTTCCATCTCGGTTTTGGCCAGGAATACTGTCTGCGCAATGTCGTCCAGCAACACGTCTTGTGGATTGCATAGCAGGAGTCGTGACTGTAATTCCTCCTCTTGCGGCACTCTGTTGCCCTGGAAACCGATTTTCCAGCACTTCACCAGCGGGCCGATGGTGAGGTTGAAAAGACTGCCCGGAAACAGGCTGATGAATTTTGCGATACGAACAAGCTCGAAAACTGCTGGGTTGACTCTGACAGGGTGCACGCCGGCAGCAAGATTGATACTCATGACTTCAGAAGGCGAACGATTTGCCGTCAATAGGTTCTCGTAATGCTTGATCAAGTGGAACACCTGCCTGGCCAGCGCTTCATTGTGTTCGAAGAGTTTGAGTAGGATGGGCGATCCCATCAGCACAGTCGAATAAGCGTAGACCTGCTGCTCTTTAGGCATATTCGTCTCTGCTCATGATCGGGAAATACGGCCCACACATGATCGGGGGCCACTCTTGGTTCAGTGTTTGGCGAACGCTGCAGCGTTACGTCCCGCCAGAATGCCAAAAATGATGATGTCGGCGACCGCATTGCCGCCAATACGATTGGCACCGTGAATGCCACCGACCACTTCACCTGCCGCCCAGGCACCGTGGATGACCTGTTGCTGGCTGTCCAATACCGCGGTATCGGTGTTGATGGTGACGCCACCCATGGTGTGGTGTACACCGGGGGCAATACGAATGGCGTAAAATGGGCTTTCATTCAATGGATGACGCAGTGCAGTGGTTCGCCCGAAATCTTCATCCCGCTGCTTGATGACAAACTGGTTGTAGCGGTTCAGTGTCGTCTCCAGTGAGAGTTGATCGATGTTGAGCTTCGCTGCCAGCTCTTGAATCGTTGCTGAGCTGGTCACAAATCCCTTTGCAATGTATTCATCCGCTGCCTTGTTGTTGAGCCGAACCTGTTCATCAAAGATTATCCACGCACTTTTTTCAGGCAACGCGATAATCTGTGCGGATACTTTGTCCCGAGTCTCCATTTCGTTGAAGAACCGCTGGCCGGCTTGACTCACCAGAATTGCACCACCGCCACGAATGGATTCCGAGATCAGGTATGAGGTGGTTTGCTCGACGGTAGGGTGGATCTGGATTTCACCCATGTCGATGGTATCCGCACCGATTTCCTGTAGCATGGTAATGCCACTGCCGGTCGCACCTTTATGATTGGTCGTGACAAAGCCGTCCAGCTCAGGACGGTACTCAACCACCATCTCCCGGTTGGCACTGAACCCACCGGTCGCCACAATCACGCTTTTGGCGTTGATGATGCGAGTCTCGTTGTATTCATCGGCCACTTTGACACCGGTCACTGCACCATCTTCATGCAGAATTTTCGATACCGTGGTTTCCAGCAATATCTCGATATTGCGTCTGTTGATGTTCTTGACCAACCCGCTGATCAGAAAGCCACCTACCGCAGAACGGTCAGCTGGGCGATGGGTGCGATCGCGACTCATGCCACCGGTGATCGTGATATCACTCAGTGCGATATCATGATGTTCCAACCAGTCGATGGCTTCCGGCGCCTGTTCGACAAACTCACGTAATAGAGCAGGGTTGTTCTTGAACTTTCCACCTTTCAAGGTTTCTTCATAAAACAGCTCTTTGCTGTCTTCAATGCCTTTCAGATTCTGGAAACGGGTTTCTGCCGCATTCATGCCCACTGAGGCCTTGATGGTATTACCACCAACGGTTGGCATTTTTTCGATGATCACCACTCGGGCACCGTCATCATGGGCCTGAATGGCGGCTGCCAGTCCTGCGCCGCCGCTGCCGACAATCACTACATCGAAGTCTTGTGGTGCCGCGGGGTTACCTCCTTCTTCAATCACGTGCTCTTTGCTTGAGGTGGCCATGGCACGAGACACGGCCTTCTTCAGCGCCTCACTTTGAGTGGTTGCGCCACTTATTGCGTCGACATGGGGGCTATTGGCCACCAGCATTCTCGTACGAAGACTTTCGAAGGTGGTGGTGAAGTCGACATCCAGTGTGTCATCAGGAACCAGTGAAATATCAGTGATACGGTCAGTATCCAGGGTGACATTTATCTTCAGCTTCCATGCTTCAGCTTCGACTTTTTCCTGGTATACGCCCGCCTTGTATTTGCGGCCAGTATCACTCATATCGCGAATCATCGCGTCCACCAGCGAGAAACGCCACAGCGGTTCAGGAATATGCAGCGCCTCGCGCTGGGTGCTGTCGATGTACAGCTCCAGCTTGTCGTCATTGATGATGCGATCAGCCCAATCCGGATAGGCGATACAGGCTTTTCCGATCGCCACCAGGTCGTAACCATGTTCCAGCGCTGACTCGGCATCCTCCTTGTTAATCACTCCGCCCACGCCGATCACCGGGATTTTCGCCAGGGTTTCAGAGCGCTGCTCACAGAATCTGGTGATCAAGGGCGTCGGGTCGCCGGTATCGACAATGGAGGAGCGCAGCAATTGGCCGACAGAAAAATGGATGTAATCAAGACCACGCGCTGCCAGTCTCTCCAACAGATACATGGTGTCATCGAAGCGAATGCCTGGCGCTTCGATCTCTTCAGGAGAAAAGCGATAACCGATGATAAAACTTTCATGAGCAAAGCGATCGGCCATCTTGTGAGTGATTTCCAGCACCTCCAGTGGGAAGCGTGCACGGTTATCTCGGCTACCGCCCCATTTGTCCTCACGCTGATTGGAGTTTGGTGAGTAAAACTGTTGAATCAGGTAGGTATTGGCACCATGAATTTCCACACCATCGAATCCGGCTTTAATCGCACGATTCACTGCATCACCAAATTTGGTGATCATCACATCAACATCTTCAGCAGTTAACGCCAGGGGCCGTGTTGCCCCTTCGCGTGGTGCTGCGATGGCGCTTGGCGCGACAGGTGTTTTTCCTCCAATCAGCTCGGGCTCCACCATACGGCCGCCGTGATAGATCTGTAGAATCGCCCGTGATCCTTCAGATTTGATAGCGTCTGCAATTCTTTTCAGACCGGGGATCTTGTTGTCACTATCGATCGCGATAGCGCCAGGAAAGGCTGGTCCTTTGGGGTCAATGAAGCAACATTCCACAATGACCGTACCGATAGACCCCGCACGGGACCGGTAATATTCCACCAGATCGCTGGTGACAGTGCCGTCATGAAAGCCAGCGCAGGTGGTCATCGGTGCCATCACGAGACGATTCTTCAGAACGGCACCGCCTGGCAGTGTAAGAGAATTCAGAATGGGGGTGAGCTTGTTCACTGATGATCAACTCCAGAATTAAAAGCCTTGGCTGCCCGGTGGACCTTTCTCAAATGTGATCAAGTGGCCCGATTGCATGCTGTTGGTTTGGGCATTTCTCTATCTGAATGGCCAGTGGTTTTTATTTATTTGGCTTTTGTGATGTCAGGAGTGATTTTTAAGATGGCGCCGGTGCGCTTCAGTTGTTGTTGCTCATGAGCCGAGAGCGACTGAAACCGTGAGGCACAGTAGTCGTTCTCCACATATAAACGGCGCTTGTATTACTGCCCGAGCCAGTATCCCTTCTCGAAAGCTGGCTCCATTATTTGACGATTTGACCTTGCCTGGTGTTGTCCTGTCTCAAGCTTATGCTTGTCTGGCCTGGCAGCCAGTTCCCGATGACAGTAGGGGACATATTTATCTTGGGGTACTCAGGAAGAATCCATGCTGATCTTCGAGGTGAATGTTGGGGGAGATTGTAGGGACGGAGTCTTGCGACGGTGGTTGGTGGCCCGGATGGCCTCCTCGGGCTCCGAAGCCATCAAGGATAGCTTCAGGCCCATTGAGGTGGTCATGAGCGCAGTACTTCCGGGGGGCCAGCCCCCATCAATGACAATAACACCGTCACTGATGGGGGCTGGCATTTCCGTCAGGCAGTCACCTTTTCCTTGCCGCCTTTCCCTGTCTTGCGATTGCCTCTGGCTTCGGCATCTGTGTGATGGGGCTGACGTCCGAGCAGTGGCTTGAGGAAGCGCCCTGTATGTGAGACATCCATGTCTGCGACTTGCTCCGGAGTGCCTTCGGCGATGATCTGGCCACCACCTGACCCACCTTCCGGGCCCAGGTCGATGATCCAGTCTGCCGTCTTGATCACATCAAGATTGTGCTCGATGACGACGATGGTGTTGCCATGGTCGCGCAGGCGGTGGAGCACGGTAAGCAATTGGCGAATATCTTCGAAGTGCAGGCCGGTGGTGGGTTCGTCGAGGATATACAGTGTCTTGCCGGTATCGCGTTTGGCAAGTTCACGAGCGAGCTTGACGCGCTGGGCTTCACCTCCGGAGAGGGTGGTGGCGCTTTGCCCCAGGCGAATATAGGTCAGACCCACATCGGTAAGTGTCTGCAGGCGACGGGCGATGGCGGGCACTGGGCTGAAGAATTCCAACGCTTCCTCGACGGTCATCTCCAGCACTTCGTCGATCGTCTTGCCCTTGTACTGGATCTCCAGAGTCTCGCGATTATAGCGCTTGCCCTTGCACACATCGCAAGGAACATAAATGTCGGGCAGGAAGTGCATCTCGACCTTGATCATGCCTTCGCCCTGGCAGGCCTCGCAGCGCCCTCCCTTGACGTTGAAGGAGAAACGGCCAGGCTTGTAGCCTCTGGAGCGTGCTTCCTGAGTACCGGCAAACAGCTCGCGAATCGGCGTGAAGATTCCGGTGTAGGTAGCTGGGTTCGAGCGAGGAGTGCGGCCGATAGGGCTCTGGTCGATATCGATGACCTTGTCGAGTTGATCCAGGCCCTCGATGCTGGTGTAGGGAGAGGGCGTCAGGGTTGTGGCGCGGTTCAGCTCTCGGGCGGCAATCGGCATCAGGGTCGTGTTGATCAGCGTTGACTTGCCTGAACCTGAGACGCCGGTCACGCATACCAGCAGCCCCAGGGGGAGTTCGAGGGTGACGTTCTGCAGGTTGTTGCCGGTGGCGCCGACCAGTCGCAGTACCTTCTCGGGGTTGCCTGGAATACGCCAGGGCGGCACGTCAATGGCTCTGGCACCTGACAAATACTGGCCGGTCAGAGAACGCTCGTTGGCCATGATCTGCTCGGGGGTACCCTCTGCGACGATCTCGCCACCATGCACGCCCGCGCCGGGGCCGATGTCCAGGACGTGGTCGGCTGCGCGGATAGCGTCTTCGTCATGCTCGACAACAATGACGGTGTTACCCAGGTCGCGCAGATGCTCAAGCGTCTTGAGCAGACGGTCGTTGTCACGCTGGTGCAGACCAATGGAAGGTTCATCGAGAATGTACATGACGCCGACCAGGCCCGCGCCGATCTGGCTGGCCAGACGAATGCGCTGCGCTTCGCCTCCAGACAATGTTTCGGCACTGCGTTCCAGCGTCAGGTAATCGAGACCTACATTGACCAGGAATTCCAGGCGCGCAGAAATTTCATTGAGGATCTTTACCGCGATCTCACCCTTCCGCCCGGGTAATACCAGATTGCCGAAGTAGCGCTGAGCGTCGCCGATAGGCAGGCGCACCACCTCCGGGAGCGTGGTGTTATCCACATAGACGTGGCGAGATTCCTTGCGCAGGCGGGAGCCCTCACAGGTCTTGCAGGGTTGCACGGCGATATAGCGAGCCAGTTCTTCGCGAACTGTGCTGGATTCCGTTTCGCGATAGCGACGACGAAGGTTGGGCAGCACGCCTTCGAAAGGATGTTCGCGAGTGACCTTCTTGCCGCGGTCGTTGACATAGGTGAATGAAACTTCATCTTTTCCGCTGCCGTGGAGAATGATTTCCTGTTCATGACGGGCAAGCTCTTGCCACGGCGTCTCCAGGGTGAAGCGATAGTGGTCGGCCACAGCCTGCAGTTGATTGAAGTAATAGACACTGCGTCGGTCCCAGCCTTTGATCACTCCTTCTGCCACGGAGAGTTCCGGGTGACTGATCAGCTTGTCGGGATCGAAGAACTGCTCCACGCCCAGCCCGTCACAGGTGGAACAGGCTCCCGCCGGGTTGTTGAACGAGAACATGCGAGGTTCGAGCTCGGCAATCGAGTAGCCACATACCGGGCAAGCAAAGCGTGCAGAAAAAGCGATGTCATCGTGCTCACCATCCATGAAGTGAATGGTAGCGGTGCCATCCGCAAGGCCGAGAGCTGTCTCGAAGGATTCTGCCAGGCGCTGGGCCAGGCCGTCACGGACTTTGATACGATCCACGACCACGCTGATGTCGTGCTTGCGGTTCTTGTCCAACGGTTTGACGTCATCCAGTTCCAGCACCTGGCCATCGATCATGGCGCGTACAAAACCTTGGGCACGCAGTTCGGCCATCAATTGCAGGTGCTCGCCCTTGCGCCCACTGACGACAGGGGCCAGCAGCATCAACCTGCTGCCTTCAGGCAGTGCCATGACCTGATCGACCATCTGTGACACGGTCTGGGCTTCGAGGTCTTCGCCATGCTCCGGACAGCGTGGTGTACCGGCCCGGGCGAACAGCAGCCGCAGGTAGTCGTAGATTTCGGTGATGGTGCCGACCGTGGAGCGCGGGTTGTGGGACGTGGATTTCTGTTCGATGGATATAGCTGGCGACAAGCCCTCGATATGATCCACATCGGGCTTTTCCATCATCGACAGGAACTGGCGTGCATAGGTGGAGAGCGATTCCACATAACGCCGCTGGCCCTCTGCATAGAGCGTATCGAAGGCCAGGGAAGACTTGCCGGAGCCTGACAGACCTGTGACGACAATCAGCTTGTCCCGAGGGAGCTCGACGTCGATCTGCTTGAGGTTATGGGTGCGTGCACCCCTGACCAGAATCTTGTCCATTGCTACCTCGCGGCCGCGGAAAAAAGATCAATTATAGGGGGTCAAGCAGTGCTGCGGCAAAGTAAAGGACGCCTGATTCAAGGTGATTCGGCATTTCACGGTTGGGCACGAAAACGGTAGAATGCGCGCTCCGTCTCCGGGCTTCATGTCCTCTTTTCAAACACCAGGTTTTTTATGTCCAAGGCACTGCTTCTAGCCACCGAGCGGCGGGCCATTGTCGGCTTGGCCGGCCTTTACGCCACGCGCATGCTCGGCTTGTTTATGGTGTTACCTGTTCTGGCACTCAATGCAGATCACTATGCTGGTGCAACCCCGCTGCTGGTAGGTCTGGCACTAGGTATCTATGGCCTGACCCAGGCCGTATTGCAAATTCCTTTCGGGTTACTGTCCGACCGCATCGGGCGCAAGCCGATCATTGCCGGCGGTCTGCTGCTGTTCCTGCTGGGCAGCATCGTGGCTGCGGAAGCCGATTCCATTGCAACACTGATTCTCGGGCGCAGCCTTCAAGGAAGTGGTGCTGTGGCGGCTGCCATCATGGCACTGCTTGCTGATCAGACCCGGGAGCAGGTACGAACGGCCGCCATGGCTACCATTGGACTGTCCATCGGTGTTGCCTTCGGTGTGGCCATGGTACTTGGCCCATTTGTCAGTACCCACTTTGGCCTTTCCGGAGTGTTCTGGTTGACGGCAGGGCTTGCGGCACTTGGTCTACTGGTGCTCTGGAAGCTGGTGCCTCGGGCACCACAGCGCCGTGGACACCAGGATGTCGGTATGGATCGCAGCCAGCTCAAAAGCATTCTCGGACGATTTGATCTATGGCGTCTGGATGCTTCCATTTTTGGACTGCACCTGATCCTGATGGCAATCTTCACTGCCGTCCCTTTTCGATTGATCAATGCTGGCATTGATGAGGCGCATCATGGCCTGGTCTATCTCGGTGTGATGGGGCTGTCCTTCATTGCCATGGTGCCGTTGGTGATTGTTGCCGAGAAGCGGCGCAAGATGAAACTGATGTGTCTGGGAGCCATTGCCGTCATTACTCTCAGCCTGATAGGGCTGGGACTGGCCAGTTCTGGACTGGTGGCTCTCATGGCCTGGCTGTTTGCTTTTTTCACGGCTTTCAACCTGCTGGAGGCGACGCTGCCGTCATTGATCAGCAAGATGGCGCCTGCCGGGGCCAAGGGCACCGCCATGGGCATCTATTCCACCAGCCAGTTCCTGGGGGCCTTCCTGGGCGGCGTACTGGGTGGCTGGTTGTCCCAGCAATATGGACTGACAGCGGTATTCATAGGTGCAGCCGTATTTGGGTTCGTCTGGTTCCTGCTGATGCTCGGTATGACGCCACCAAGACATCTTTCCAGTGAGGTAGTGGCGCTGGGGCCAGAGCAGCAAGGTGATACGCTCGATAGTTTGATGGAGCGCTTTGCTGCAGTGGCTGGTGTCGAAGACGTGATGGTCGTGCCGGAAGAACGCACGGTTTATCTCAAGGTTGACCGCACCATGCTTGATCGTGAAGCTTTAGCACGCTTGACCGAGAATCAGGAAGGCCATGCCGCCTGACTCAGGTTGATCCGATAGTGCATGAATGTCTTGCATGTCATGTTGCTCTTGTCTTACAGCCAATGCTGATACGCTGATGACTGCGGCGTGATATCGGGATCTCGCGTATAGTAGCGGGATCAACTTTCGCATTGAATTTTGAAGGGCTCGCATAGCCCTGGTTTGCATAGCCCAAGTTAAAGGAGTCAACCATGGCCCGTGGCATCAACAAGGTCATCCTCATCGGTAACCTCGGTCAGGATCCTGAGGTCCGTTTCACTCCGTCCGGTACCGCGGTGGCCAACCTCAACCTGGCGACGACCGATAGCTGGATGGACCGCCAGAGCGGGCAGCGTCAGGAGCGGACTGAGTGGCACCGTGTGGTGCTGTTCAACAAGCTGGCTGAAATCGCCCAGCAATACGTCAAGAAGGGCGCCAAACTGTATATCGAAGGCCGCCTGCAGACTCGCAAGTGGCAGGATCAGAATGGTCAGGATCGTTACTCCACCGAGATCGTCGCCAACGACATGCAGATGCTCGATGGGCGTGGCGATGGTGGCCAACAGGCTGGTGGATTCGGTGGTGGCCAGCAAGGTGGTTATGGCGCCCCGCAGGGCGACGGCTTTGGCGGTGGCCAGCAGGCGGCTTATGGCGCGGCTGCGCCTCAGCAGGCCCAGGCTCCACAGCAGCAGTCCAACTTCGCCGGCCAGCAGGGAGGCGGCTTCAACGGTCAGCAAGGTAGCGGTTATGGTGGTGGCCAGCCGGCACAACAGCCCCAGCAGCCCCAGCAGCCCAGTTCAGGCGGCCAGAAAGGCGGTTTCGGTGCTCCGGATCCCGGCAGCTTCGATGATTTTGATGACGAGATCCCGTTCTAAGAACAGGCGTTTGTCTACCTGCCCGTGCGTCGAGGAGCCCCTGTTTTGCAGGGGCTTCTTGCGATGGTTCGCCACTGAAACCTTCGCCATTGAGACATCAGTATGACCCGAGACTCCCGCAAGTCCTCCACCATCCACGAAATAGCCCGTCGTGCGGGGGTGTCGATCGCTTCTGTGAGCCGCGCACTGAACGGCAAGCCAGGGATCGGTGAAGCGTTGCGCGAGCGCATTCTCAAGATAAGCCGTGAACTGGAATATCGGCCAAGTGCCGCAGCACGGGCGCTGATCAGCGGTAAGGCGGCTGTGGTGGGGATCTCTCTTGGACGCCAGGAAATTGAGCTGCGCCCCTACTACATCCTGCTTTACCAGCATCTGACTCTTGCGCTGCATCAGCATGGTCGGGTGCCGATGTTCTTTGCCCATGACCAATTCGAGACTCTGTCCGACCAGGCCGGCTCAGCAATTCTTCTGGGGGAATCTCCTGATGACACCCGGGCCCGCATTCTGACGGAAAAAGGCATTCCCTGGGTGCGTGTCGGGAGTGCCGGGGAAGGGTTCTCCCTGGCTCCGGATGATCGTTATGGTATCGAGCTGGCAACCCGTTACCTGATCGACAAAGGACGTCGGCGTTTGGTGTTTCTTGGTAGTGAGCTGGAACTGCCGTACTGTCGTCACCGTTTGGCAGGATACCAGCAGGTCATGCAGGATGCGGGACTGGCTGAGCGTAGCATCAGCCTGCCTTTCACCATTGAATCTGCCCTGGATGCCTATCGTGAGCTGGCCCGGCACCTGAAGCGATACGGGTTGGATTTCGATGGCCTGGTATGTGAAACAGATGAGCTGGCTCTTGGGGCAGTGGCGGCACTCGAGGATCATGGCATCGTTGTCCCCGACCAGGTGGCAGTGACCGGTTTCGATGACTTGCCCGCTCTGGCTGGGTCACTGACCACAGTACGTCAGGATATTGCTCTGCTGGCCAGAGAAGCAGTGGCGCTGTTGGTGGAGGCGCTGGCAGGGGAGCCGCCACGTCATATGATGATCCCGGTCGAGCTGGTTCCACGGGAGACTGGCTGATGGCTGAAGCTGTCTTGAAGCGTTGCTGACTAGCGAGATTCTGCAGACTCACAAGGAAGGAAAGAATGGCCGATCTGTTTTGGTATCAGTACGCACTCATTGGCCTGATTTTCTGCTGGAGTGGTTTTGTCCGCTCCAGCCTGGGGTTCGGTGGTGCAGTGCTGGCGTTACCTTTCTTGTTGCTGGTAGTCAACCGCCCTCTGATTTTCCTGCCTCTCATCGCTGTCCATCTGTTGATATTTTCCAGCTGGATCGCCTGGCAAGGCCATCGTCAGGCAAAACTTGCCGGGGGGGATACCGCGCGCGATGGTAACATCGACTGGCGTTATCTGGGCAAGGCGCTGTCGATCATGATAGTGCCCAAGATCATTGGTGTAGTGGGACTGCTGACGCTCCCCGCATCGCTGATGACGACAGTGATCTTCACCATTGTCATCATCTATGGTGCCAGCTATGCGTTGAATCGTCCTTTTAGAAGCAACAGCAAGGTGGTGGATGTTGTACTTCTGGCGTTGGGAGGATACGTCAGCGGGACTTCCTTGATCGGTGCTCCCCTGATCGTGGCGGTATTTGCTTCCCATGTCGCCAAGCACCAGTTGCGTGACACCTTGTTTGTGCTGTGGTTCATCCTGGTGGTGATCAAGATGGTGTCATTCATCATTGCAGGTGTTGACCTGCAGTTGATCCATCACCTGTGGCTATTACCCTGTGCCTGGGTCGGCCACATGCTTGGCGAGCGTGTGCATCGCTACCTGGTGGGGGCACGTTCGGAAGTGTTCTTCCGTGTACTCGGTGCTGTGCTGGTTCTGGTCAGTGTGGTGGGGCTGGTCGCCTCACCACACTGAGGAACCGTGGCCTCAGGCAGTATGCTGCGGCGGTGAATTGAAGGCGGACGATGAGATGACGGGCTGGCTACCTGAAGCCTGAACGAAGCGTGCTGCGAGACTGAGGACTGCCTGTATCGACGCAATGGTGATGTTCGAGTGGTGGCCGGCACCGAAGTGCGACCCCGGTATGCCTGACCAGCTACCTTCCACGATAGCCAGAGCGGAAGCGTCAGCACCACTCTCCAGGCTACGTTCTTCATAGCTGTCGATACGCAGCGGCATGCCCAGCGCCGCGACCGTAGCATCAATCGGGCCATTGCCTGTTCCGGACAATCGCAGGCGAGTACCGTCGGCAAGCTCAATGTCGATGTCGATACCATGCCCCTCGTCGGTATCATGCAGGCGGTGACCAAGGTAGGCCAGTACACCTCCTATCCGTGCCGGTGCCAGATAGGTGGTATCGAACAGCTCCCAAATATCCTGGCTACTCAGTTCTGTTTCATTGGAGTCGGCCTGTTTCTGAACGATGGCACTGAACTCGACCTGCATGCGCCTGGGTATCTTCATGCCATGATCACGCTGCAACAGGAAGGCAATCCCGCCTTTTCCCGATTGGCTGTTGACCCGCACGATACCGTCGTAGGTACGTCCCAGATCATGAGGGTCAATGGGCAGATAGGGGACTTCCCAGATGCCTTCGGCATCCTGGGCTGCCAAGCCTTTTGCAATGGCATCCTGATGCGAACCCGAAAAAGCAGTGAAGACCAGATCACCGACATATGGATGGCGAGGATGTATGGGTAAGGCCGTGCATTTCTCCGCGATACGAGCCACTGCCGAGATGTCGGAGAAGTCCAGCCCTGGGTGGATGCCTTGGGTATAAAGGTTGAGGGCCAATGTCACCAGATCGAGGTTGCCGCTGCGCTCACCATTGCCGAACAGGCAACCTTCGACCCGTTGGGCTCCAGCCAGCAGGGCCTGTTCGGCACATGCGACACCTGTGCCACGATCGTTATGAGGGTGTACGGAAAGCACCACATGTTCGCGGCGCTCAAGACGTTCGCTCATCCACTCGATCTGATCGGCGAAAACGTTGGCTGTGGAAACTTCCACTGTCGTGGGCAGGTTGATGATGATCGGACGTCCTGGTCCTGCCTCCCAGCAGCGAATGGCCGTGTTGCAGATGCGCAGAGAAACCTCCAGCTCTGCCATGCAGAACGTTTCAGGTGAATACTGCAGTACCCATTCAGTTTCAGGGTGATGTTCGATTTCCTGACGAAGCAGTTGTACGTGATGGGCTACCAGGTGTTCGACTTCTGAGACCGATAATCCAAAGACGACACGCCGCCACACGGGAGCGATGGCGTTGTATAAATGGATAATGACGCGTTTTGCTCCTGCGACGCTGTGTACGGTTTGTTCCATCAGGTCGGCACGCATCTGGGTCATCACCATCGGGGTGACATCCGCGGGGATGAGCTGCTCATCGATGAGCCGACGGACCATGTCATGGTCGGTACGTGAGGCGGCAGGAAAGCCGACTTCTATCTCCTTGAAGCCCAGACGCACTAACTCGTTGAACAGGTACAGCTTACGTTCGACGCTCATCGGCTCGAACAACGCCTGGTTGCCATCTCGCAGGTCGGTGGAGAGCCAGACAGGAGCGTGGGTAATAGTGCGCGAGGGCCAGCGACGAGATGGCAAATCTACGTTTGGGAAGGGGCGGTATTTGTGCTCAGGATGTTGGAGCATAGTGATGATCTCGAACGGATAAAGGAAAGTCGACGATTTCCCCTACCTGCTGGAGCAGGTCGTTCGAGGCCGGGGACAGGGGGAAATCGACCAATATTCACTTGGCGGCAGTCCCCGGCGCTGGGCCAGGGATAGTGATGGCAAGGAATGGCTGCACATACGTCTGAAGACTCCATGAGAGGTGCCAGTCAGCATAAACTTCTATTTCCTGGTTGATATCGCGTTAAATGGTCATTCATTATCGTGAAATGGTCATTTTGTGGACAAGATATGGTCGACATCTGTCAGCCTGACTACGACTCGCTGGAGACGCCGGTTACTGGCGTCTCTGTCGACTATCCCAGTGGTCATATCGTCAAGCCTCACCGTCATCCGCGTGCACAGCTGGTCTATGCCATAGAGGGAGTGCTGGTGGTCGAGACACCGGCAGGACGCTGGATCACACCCCCCTCGCATGGTGTCTGGGTGCATGCAGGCATTGAGCATTCGTTGCGCATGCGTGGTGTCACGCGGGTGCGAAGCCTGTTCGTCAATCCTGATGCCGTCGTTGGCCTTCCTCAGGACAACTGCGTTATCAGCGTTTCTCCTCTGTTGCGCGAGCTGATCCTGGCCGCTACTCAAGTAACTGGAGGATATTCCAGTGATAGTCGCGACGGGCGTCTAATGCGCTTGATTCTTGATGAACTAGGCGCTGTGCAAGTGCAGTCCTTTCATCTCCCATGGCCTGATGATGCGCGTATTGCCTCTGTTTGCCTGACACTGAGCCAGCAGCCCGCGATCAGCATGACGGCAGATGAGTGGGCTCAACAGCTCGCCATGAGCAGCAAGACTTTTCACCGCCGTTTCCTGCACAGCACTGGAGTGACATTTGGCCGCTGGCGACAGCAGGCCCGCTTGTTGAATTCACTGGAATTTCTGGCACAGGGCCGCCCCGTTCTGGAAGTGGCTCTTCAGCACGGATACGACAGCCAGAGTGCCTTTGCGGCAGCTTTCAAGCGTCAATTTGGTGTGCCACCTTCAGCCTTCTTTCTCCCGGATAACCTGGCAGATTGAGATTTCACGGCGCTTTCCAATGGTGCAGTGCGAATCAATGAAGAAAGAGAAGAGAAATAGTCTCCTGGCAGTATTGTGCTTGGAGTAAGACGAAAGTAAACGTTTACTATTGAAGAGTAAACGTTTACGTTTTGCTCCGTTGATATGCACAATGTCAAGCCTCCAAGGAGTCAAGCCAATGACGCTACGAGTGACAGTATGGGGTGAGAATGTCCACGAACAGACGAATGATATCGTGGCCCGCCTGTATCCAGAGGGAATGCATGCGTGTATTGCCGAAGCGCTCAACGAGGATGATGCCATCGAGGCGCGTACCGCCACGCTTCAGGAGCCAGAGCATGGGCTCAGCGAAGACGTGCTGGAAAACACGGATGTATTGACCTGGTGGGGACATGCCGCACATGGCCAGGTGAGCGACGAAATCGTCGATCGAGTGCAGAAGAGGGTGTTGGAAGGTATGGGCCTGATGGTGCTGCATTCCGGCCATTATTCGAAGATCTTCAAGCGTCTGATGGGTACCACCTGCTCGCTGAAATGGCGCGAGGCCGGTGAGCGAGAAAGATTGTGGGTGGTCAATCCAGGGCACCCCATTGCCCAGGGAGTGGGGGACTATATCGAGCTGCCTCATACCGAAATGTACGGCGAGCCCTTTGCCGTACCCAACCCGGATGAGGTTGTCTTCATCAGTGCCTTTGAGGGCGGAGAGGTGTTTCGCTCAGGGCTGACCTACAAGCGTGGCAACGGCAAGGTCTTCTATTTCCGACCAGGCCATGAGACCTACCCCATTTATTACGATGCAAAAGTGCGGCGGGTATTGCGTAATGCGGTTCACTGGCTGCGCCCCGAGGGATCGCGCTGGGTGGATAGTTGCCCTAATGTACCGCCGGACCAGGCCCCCAACCCAGTTGAGGTCAAAGGTGAAAGCCTGCACAAGCCGGGTGAGGAGGGCTTCCGATGATACGTCTGGCGATTCTTGGGGCTGGTGGCATGGCGGCGGAACATGCTCGCCAGTTCAATGCCATGGACAATGTGGAGATTGTGGCAGTATGCGATCTGGATGCGGCCAAGGCGCGTGATTTTGCGCATCAGCATAGTATCGCTGATGTCCATGATGATCTCATCGAGATGTTGGCACGCGAAGATATCCAGGCGATCAGTAACGTCACTCCCGATGGTGTCCATAAAGCGACATCCTTGGCCGCCATCGCCGCTGGCAAGCACGTACTGTGCGAGAAACCACTGGCAACCAATGCTGCAGATGCTCAAGAGATGGCAGAGGCCGCTCGTCAGGCTGGCGTGATCAACATGATCAACCTGAGTTATCGAGATGCACCAGCCTTGCATAAAGCACGAGAGCTGGTGAACTCGGGAGCACTAGGCAGGATCATGCACGTCGATGCCCGCTACTCCCAGAGCTGGCTGGTCAGCCATGCCTGGGGGCGCTGGGACAAGGACCCCCAGTGGCTGTGGCGCCTGTCCCAGGCCCATGGCAGCAAAGGGGTATTGGGAGACGTGGGGGTCCATATCCTCGATTTTGCCAGCTTCCCGGTTGGCAATATCTCCAGGGTGAACTGTCGCCTGAAATGTTTCGACAAAGCACCTGACAACCGGATCGGTGACTATGTACTGGACGCCAATGACAGTGCGGTGATGACGGTGGAGTTCGATGGTGGTGCATTGGGCTGCATTCAGGCTACGCGCTGGGCGACCGGACATCAGAACACGGTAGCACTAAGCATTCATGGCGACCGTGGTGCGCTGCGTCTGGACCTGGACAAAGCCTGGGATCACCTTGATGTGTGCCTGGGCGAGGATGTGCACACATCGCGTTGGACCGAGGTGGAAGCACCTGCCACACCGTCGATTTATCAGCGCTTCGTTGCCAGTATCATGCATGGTGTCAATGATGCGCCGGACTTTGCTCGTGGTGCAGAATTGCAGGAAGTGCTGGATGCCTGTTTCGAGGCTGATGCAGGTGATACGGCTTGTACTCTGCATGGCGACGTCTTGGTGTAGAATATGGCCCTTTGACGCTCTGTTCTGCTTCTCTCTCCTTGGCGGAGATGAAATGGGCAGAGTGTCGGTCATAACGCCAGGGGCAGAGGATTGACAGGACTGACGGAGTTCCGGGTCTCTCCCCTCAGGACGAGGAGTCGTCGTGAAGCTGCTGATTCTAGATGCCGGTCATTGCTTGTCACTGGCGCTGGTGCGTGCCAGCAGCCGGCGTAGTGATACACAGTTGGTCATTCAGCCTTCCAATCGAGTGACCCGTGAGACGCTGGAAGAGCTGGAGCCTGATGCGCTGATCATTCCACCGTTGTCGCGTCCCTTCAGTGTGCCGCCCGCCGCTGTCGGGGAACATGCCGATGCCGTTACCGCTTGCATGGAAGCCTGTGGAGAGGCTGGGGTGCCATTGGTGTGGTGCGTGTCAGACCAGCTATATGAGGATGGTCATGTATCGCCCATAGATGAGCATGTCGTGCCTGCGCCCCGCGATGAGGGGTTGCGTCGGTTAGTTGAGGTCGGTGACCGGATTCGGGCAGAGTTGCCACATCATCTGATTGTTCGCCTCGGACCGTTATTCGCACTTGAGGGCAGTCATGCCTGGCTGAGCGAGCTGGTAGATACCCTGGTGGCGGGCGGCATGGTGCGCGCTGAGGCCGATGTGATTCTGTGCCCGACGTCAGCAGACTCCGTGGCGATGGCACTGATTGGCATGTTGCATCAGCAGGCCAATGGTGCTGATGCCTGGGGGAGTTATCATCTGGCTGGAGTAGAGCCAGTCAGTGCTTATACCTTCGTTTCCAATGTGCGAACCCAACTGAGCACCTGTCTGGAAGGTAGAGGACAGGACATTGCGCTAGGAGAGGTCAAGGCGCTCAGCCATCATCACGATCAGCCGCTGCGTCGAGTGTTGAACTGCCGTCGGGTGCTGGACGTGTTTGGTGTGCACCAGAAACCCTGGCGTCTGGAGGTTGGGCGGATGCTGGACCTATGGTGCCGTGCCCAGGAAGACGACATCTCAACGGATGAGCCTACGGACGAAGGAAAAAGCCCTGCATGAATCTGATACGCAGCATCATTTTTTATATCGGTTACTTTCTCGCGATGCTGGTCTGTGGCGTATTGTTCCTGCCGCCAGCTCCTTTCTTGCCCTTGCGTTCGCGCTACCGCCTGCTCAATCTCTACAACCATTTCATCATCGCCTGGTTTCGCATCGCCTGCGGGGTGCGTTACGAGATTAGCGGGCGAGAGAACCTGCCCGCCGGACCTGTGGTTATCCTGTCCAACCACCAGTGCGAATGGGAGACGGTCTATCTGCAGCTGATCAAGCCACCTGTCTGTACGGTGCTGAAAAAGGAACTACTGAATATCCCCCTGTTTGGCTGGGGGTTGCGTCTGCTTCACCCTATTGCGCTTGATCGTTCCAAACCGGCTCGGGCCATGAAGCAGGTGTTGGTCCAAGGGGGGCAGCGACTCCAGGAAGGGCTGTCGGTGTTGATCTTTCCTGAGGGGACCCGTGTCGATCCCGGCCAGCGGCGGCGTTACAACAAGAGTGGGACGGTGATTGCCTGTCGTGCGGGCTTGCCAGTCGTGCCTGTTGCCCATAATGCTGGAGAATGCTGGCCAGGACGCCACTGGATCAAGAAACCAGGCACCATCAGCCTGGTAGTGGGCGAGCCTATTGTGACCGAGGGGCGCAGCCCGGAGGATGTTCTGGTCGAGACTGAAGCCTGGATAGAGGCCCGCTTGAGCGAGGTCTCGCGTGTGCCGCGTCCCCCCATGGAGCCTCATTCCAGGACAAGAGTGGCGTCCTGATCCCGAATCCGTGACATGGATGCCAGTCCGGGCTGGAAAATGAAAACGGCGCCCCTGCAAAAGAGCGGGGCGCCGTTTTCATTGCGGTGGGGCAACGCTTGAGGGCTATCAGCCCTCGTAACGTTGCATCACCAGGCAGGCGTTGGTTCCGCCGAAGCCGAAGCTGTTGGACAGCACCCGGTCCAGTTGCACACCTTCGCGGGTCTCGATGACGATATCGAAACCAGCAGCCTGCTCGTCAAGCTCCTTGATGTTGGCAGATGCCGCGATGAAGTTGTTCTTCATCATCAGCAAGGAGTAGATCGCTTCCTGCACCCCAGTGGCTCCCAGCGAGTGTCCGGTCAAGGACTTGGTGGAGCTCATCGCGGGAGTGGTATCGCCGAACACTTCGCGAATGGCCTTGAGTTCAGCCACATCACCGACGGGAGTGGAAGTGCCATGAGTGTTGACGTAGTCGATACCGCCATCGACGGTCGACAGTGCCTGACGCATGCAGCGCACGGCACCTTCGCCGGACGGGGCTACCATGTCCTTGCCGTCGGAAGTCGCACCATAGCCCACGACCTCAGCATAGATCTTCGCGCCACGGGCTCGGGCATGCTCCAGCTCCTCAAGCACCAGCATGCCGCCACCGCCAGCGATGACAAAGCCGTCGCGGCTGGTGTCATAGGGGCGAGATGCGGTTGCTGGGGCATCGTTGTAGCTGGTGGACAGCGCGCCCATGGCATCGAACAGACAGGACAGTGTCCAGTGCTCTTCCTCGCCACCACCGGCGAACACAATGTCCTGCTTGCCTAGTTGGATCTGCTCCATGGCGTTGCCGATGCAGTGAGCTGAAGTCGCGCACGCAGAAGAGATGGAGTAGTTGACGCCCTTGATCTGGAACGGGGTGGCCAGACAGGCGGAAACCGTGCTGCCCATGGTCCTCGTGACACGGTAGGGGCCTACGCGGCGCAGACCTTTTTCACGCATCACATCGGCGGCTTCGACCTGGTTGGCACTGGATGCACCGCCGGAGCCGGCGATCAGTCCAGTACGCTCGTTGGATACCTGCTCCGGCGACAGGCCGGAGTCTTCAATGGCCTGAGCCATGGCAACGTAGGCGTAAGCTGCTGCATCACCCATGAAGCGACGCAACTTGCGGTCGACCAGGGCATCCAGATCGATATCCACGGAGCCCGCCACATGACTGCGGAAACCTCGTTCAGCGTACTCTTCCTTGAAACGAATGCCGGAGCGGCCGTTCTTGAGAGCCTCGAGGACTTGCTGCTGGTCGTTGCCCAGGCAGGACACAATGCCCAGGCCGGTGACTACCACTCGTCGCATGGAAGCCTCCTGATCAGAAATTCGCGGTGGAGGTGAACAGGCCGACTCGCAAATCGTTGGCCTGATAGATGTCGCGGCCATCAACGGAGAGAGTACCGTCCGCGATGCCCAGAATCAGGCGGCGGCTGATGACGCGCTTGATATTGATACGATAGGTGACTTTCTTGGCTTCAGGCAGAATCTGGCCACTGAACTTGACCTCGCCACAGCCGAGGGCGCGGCCCCTGCCGGGATGGCCGAGCCAGCCAAGATAGAACCCTACCAGTTGCCACATGGCATCGAGGCCCAGGCAGCCAGGCATGACAGGATCGCCCGGGAAATGGCAATCGAAGAACCAGAGGTCAGGGCAGATGTCGAGTTCGGCGATCAGTTCACCCTTGCCGTACTCTCCACCTTCTTCGTGGATACGCGTGATGCGGTCGAGCATCAGCATGTTGGGGGCCGGCAGCTGGGCATTGCCCGGGCCGAACAGCTCACCGCGGCTGCAAGCCAGCAGTTCATCGCGATCAAAGGAGTGTTGCTTGGTCACAGGGTCGTTCCGAAAGTCGAAGTGATGTACGCCGCGCACGGCAACCTGCCGCAGCGCGGCCTGTCTAGTCTACTGTCCACACAGGATGAATGCACGTCACGGTCGTTCAAGAGATCTATACTGGCATTCAAGATACCTTGACCAGAGGACGCAGGCGATCCAGTGCAAGGGGAATATCATCGCCCAGCACAGCCACTGTGCTATCGGACAAATCACCGCTGCGAATACGTGCAACAGGACCGCACAAGGCCAGCGGAATAGGTAATTGATCGGCCAGACGTGGCAACTGGCGACGAATCATATCAGGACGTTCTGCCTTGCCGCTACAAAGTAAGACTGCGTCACTGTCCAACCGTTCCACTGCCAGAGGAAGCTCGCTGAGGGACAACGGTGCATCCATGAGTTGTACTCGATACCCACGATCACTCGCTGCAAGGGCTATGATCAGGGACCAGAGTGGACCATCATCGCCGGGCAGCGTATCGATCAACAGTGCAGGACCCGCAGTATCCTGGTTGGCATGGAACAGGCGGATACCAATACGAGTACGCAGGAAGGATTCCAGGCAGCGACGTTGCAATGCTGCTCCCGGCTGGTGACCCCAGGACTCTTCCAGGTCCTGGACCACTGGCTGCCATAGTTCGCTGATAGCCGTAGTTACCGGATAGAGCGCTAGCCCTTGCTGGTAAAGGCGTTCCAGTTGATTCATATCCAGGGCTTCCACCGCTGCCAGCAGTTGTTTGCGCTGGCTGGCCCAGTTGCCCAAGGAGGAGTGGGCGGAATCGGCAGGCTCTGGCTGTTCCAGTAGCGCTCTGACCTGACTGACAGGAACGCCACGGTTGAGCCATTTCAGAATACGTTCGATACGCACGATATCCTCGCGCGCGTAGAGACGATGCCCCTTGGGGGTACGGCGAGGCTCAATCAAGCCATATCGTCGCTCCCAGGCTCGCAGGGTGACCGCATTGACGCCTGTGAGGCGCGATACTTCGCGAATGGGATAGAGCGGCAACTCGGCGGATAATGCTGGGTCGCTCATGCCAGGTTTTCTCCCACCTGGTCCGCTACTGCACAGGAGAGAGCCTCGATGAAGGCGGGGTGCTCACCGACTGGAGCCAGCAAAGTGACTTCTACCCCAGGGTGAACGGTGTGCAGGGCGGCAATCTGGGCGGGGACATCATGACGCAGATGTCGGCCTGCAGCGAAGAATAGTGGCAGTACTTCGATGCGCGAGACCTGTGACTCAACCAACTCGGCAACGGTGCTCTCCAGGGAGGGCTCGCTGATCTCCATATAGGCCAATCGGATCGGGGTGTTCAACCGAGGAGCCAGTGCTTCGCGGAAGCGTTCGAAAGGGGCGCGCCAATGAGGATCGCTGGAACCATGGGCGAGCAGAATCAGGGCGTAGGACATGGCGGCATTCCTGAGGTGTCAGTCTGTCTGGATCGGACAGGCCGTTCGCTTCATGGTAACAAAGGAATGCGGTCATTCGCTTCAACGACAGACCACCAGGACTAGGCTAAGGGAAAGACGATTTCCAAAACCCACGCAGTGCAGGTGGGACGCTAGCCGAGACAGTGGACAAGGAGATTTCCATGAGGGTTCTGATAACCGGGGGCAGTGGCTTTGTTGGCCAGAGTCTTTGCCGCCACTTGAAGGCCTGTGGCCATAGTATACAGGTGGTATCCAGAAAACCCGAAGCCGCTCGGAAACGTCTGCCCAAGGGAGTGGATATCCGCACCAGTGCGCTGGATTTTGTCACTCGTCCCCCCGCTGCCCTGGTCAATCTTGCAGGAGAGCCGATAGCCGCTAAACGCTGGAGTGTCCAGCACAAGGAAGTGCTGTGTGATTCCCGCCTCAATGCCACCCGTGAGCTGGTGATGCTATGCGAGCAGCTGGAACATACCGCCCAGGCACCGACAGTGCTGGTATCAGGCTCAGCCATGGGATTCTATGGTGCACAGGCAGAAGGTAGCGATGCACCGGAGGTCGATGAAGAGACACCACCCCACGATGAATTCGCTCATCGCCTGTGCCGGCACTGGGAGGAAGCTGCCCAGAGCGTCACGGCCCATGGCGTGCGTCTGGCCATTCTGCGTACAGGGCTGGTGCTGGACAAGGATGGTGGCATGCTGAAACGCATGTTGCCTGCCTTCCGCCTGGGGCTGGGAGGGCGCATGGGCCGCGGAGAGCACTACATGCCGTGGATCCACCGACAGGATCTGGTCGAAATGATAGTTATGCTGCTGAATCGGGAGGATCTGTCAGGAGCATTCAACGCCAGTGCACCGAATCCTGTCACCAATGCTCAATTTACCCGTGCATTGGGCAGCCACCTGCATCGCCCAACCTTGTTGCCGGTACCCGAAGTGGTGCTGCAGATGGCCCTTGGTGAAATGTCATGCCTGTTGCTGACCGGGGCGCGTATGGTGCCCAAGCGTTTTCTGGAGGCAGGATTTGCATTTCGCTATCCGACGCTGGACGAAGCACTTGATGACATTATGGGCCGGTGATGGCGCCTCAGCGGGCCATGACGGTGCAAGGCAGTCTTCGTCTTGTCGTGGCGAAAGCTGTTCTGAGAAATTGCCCCAAGAACTTCTGTCTGGAATGTGTCTGGCGCTAGGAAAGGGCTTTGAAAGCCTCGAGTGCGCGTAGCCTAGCTGCTCGATGATCGACAATCGGGAATGGGTATTCGGCTCTCGAGAGAAGAGCGGGATCAGGAGCATGCCGCTGTTTTGCCGGTAGTTCACGAAGCTGAGGCAGCCAATGGCCAATGAACTGGCCATCAGGATCGAAACGCTTGGACTGGGTCGTTGGGTTGAAAATGCGGAAATATGGCGCGGCATCGGTACCCGTGGATGCTGCCCATTGCCAGCCGCCATTATTGGCAGCGAAGTCGCCATCGACGAGATGGTGCAGGAAAAAGGCTTCGCCTTTGCGCCAGTCTGTCAGCAGGTGCTTGGTCAAGAACATGGCGGTGATCATGCGCAGGCGGTTGTGCATCCATCCCGTCTCTCGCAGTTGGCGCATGGCAGCGTCGATGATGGGGTAACCTGTGCGCCCTTCACACCATGCGGCAAAGTCTTCTGGATCATTGCGCCAGGCCAGCATCTCGGTATGTGGCTGGAAGGCACGGCCCTTGCAGACGCGCGGGAATCCAAAGGCGACATGCTGGTAGAACTCGCGCCATATAAGCTCTTTGACCCAGGTGGCAAGTCCGGGGTTTCCTTCCGTAAGCAGGCCTTCATTCATCGCCATTGCTGCCTGCATGCACTGGCGATACGAGATCATGCCGAGGCTGAGATAGGGGGAAAGCAGACTGGTGCCAGACATACCGGGAAAATCTCTATCCCTGGCATAGCGATGTACCTGCTGGCTCAGGAAGTGGTGAAGATGGTTAGAGGCTTCCTGCTCACCCGAGACCCACTGTTGTGTGGCAACGGAATGAGTGCTCAAGGCCGGTAATTCAGGTTCAGGGTCGGCCGATATGCTGGCAAGTGATTGACATGCTGGCGCATCGAACATGTTGAGGCGAGATGCTTCAATACTACGATGCCAGGCTCGGGAGAACG
Source organism: Halomonas sp. (assembly GCF_029263665.1). GTDB lineage: Bacteria > Pseudomonadota > Gammaproteobacteria > Pseudomonadales > Halomonadaceae > Halomonas. The sequence goes on along the minus strand of NZ_JAJUFQ010000007.1, from coordinate 9,537 downwards.
GTGTGAAGACAGAATAAAAGTCTCCCTTTCCTGTGGTCAGCTCGCCCGGCTCGAAGGCAATGGTGTCTCTGAAGGACTGCACATCAAGGCCTGCGTGACGGAAGGAGTTGATGACAGCCTGGTCGCGCTGCCACTCATTCCATGGGTATTCGCGGTTGAAATAGAGCGATGTGGCGCCAAGCATTTCAGCCAGTGCCAACAAGGCGCCAGGTGCGGCATCGAAGGTTGGCACATGGCGGTGAAGAAGCGGAATGTTGTACTCGGCCAAGGCCTTTCCCAGAGCATTGGCTCCTTGCAGCCAGAAGGTGATCTTGTTGGCGCCATGACCGTGCTGTTGCCACTGTTCCATACTGCGAAGAAACACGGCAACGACGGGGCCACGGCGTGCTGCCATATGCAGGGCGGTGTTGTCATGCACTCGCAAGTCGCTACGAAACCACATCAGTGTGAGTGACATAGAGTTCCTGTAAGACCGAAATGATGTAAAGCAAAGTGGGAAAGAAGGCAGCGAGGGCCATCATATAACGTGCAAGCGTGCAGATGAACATGGTGAGGTATGGCGAGAGGGTAATGGAGAGAGACTTTGAGTCTGTCCCGCCACCACCTCCGCCATGGAAAGCACGGAGGTGATGGAGGTATGGCGCTGAGATTACTTGTCGTCGCCGATGGTGACGATCACCCGTATTGAGTCCAGGCGTAGCCGAGTGCCTTCGATGGCAGCGTCCAATGCATGACGTTCATGACGCAGCGCCTCGATTTCGTCGGCACGCACCGAGGGGTTGCGCTGCGCAAGTGCTTCGAGCCGGGTCAGCTCCGCATCCAGGGCAGAACGCATGCGGCTCTGGGCGGCCTCGATGATGCTCGGCAGCTCACACTGTGCTTCGGTTTCAGCCTTGTCGAGCAGGTCTCGCAATTGATCATGGCGACTCTTGATCAGGTCTCTGGCAACTGCTTTCTTTACCTTGCGCAGGTTTTTTGACAGGCCGGTGAAGGACACCTTGTCAGTCAGGTTGGCACCGGACTCATCAAGCAGCACGCGTACCGCAGTAGGTGGCAGAAAGCGATTGAGGTGCAGCCGCTTTGGTGCAGGGCAGTGGGTGCGGAAAACCAGCTCAGTCATCAGCCTTCCTGCGGGAATCGCCGGGTGCTTGAGCAGCGCAAGGGCGGTATTGCCCATGCTGCCATCCAGAATGCGTGCCATCATTTCACGCAGCAGAGGGTGCTCCCAGGACAGGCGCTGAACGTCGTCGCGTGCCAGGGCTCGGGCACGTGACGTGGTCGCGGTAAAACCGTCTTCCCCCTTCACCAGACCGGGAAGACCGTCGAGCATCTGGGGACCGGGGATCAGGTGGACCATATCTCCACCCAGGTCGCGGCTATCCACGCCGAAGATATCCAGCGCCTGCTCCAGGTAGCGTGGCAGGGCACGGTCCTCATCCAGCTCACGAATCGCTGTCGCTACCGCTTCTGCGCGATCTGGATGGCAGGCATTGAGCTCGAGTAGCCGGTTACGGCCGGCATCGCGCTCGGCCAGCTTGGTCTCGAACAATGCTCGAGTCTCCTGGACTACCTCATCCAGCGACTCGTCGTCGAGCAGGCTTTCGGCCAGGTCGTCGGCAAAGGCATCGTACATGTCGTTGCCCAGGCCATGAGGCGCGGCAAAGGCATCCATACCTTGCTGGTACCAACGCAGCAGCTTTTCCCCTGGGCTGTCGGAAAATACCGGCACACTGATGTCAATAGGATGCTGCTGGCCAATCCGGTCGAGGCGACCGATACGTTGTTCGAGTTGATCCGGATGCAATGGCAGATCGAACATCACCAGGTGATGGCAGAACTGGAAGTTGCGGCCCTCAGACCCGATTTCCGAACATACCAGCACCTGACAACCGTCTTCCTCATCGGCAAAGGCGGCCGCAGCACGGTCACGCTCGATGAGAGACATCTCCTCATGGAATACCGGAGCCTGGATACCGCCAAGGACCCGTAAACCTTCGGCCAGACCTAGCGCCGTTTCTCGCTCATGGGCAATCACCAGAACTTTCTCATCGGCGAGATGCGTGAGGCGTTCGAGCAGCCAGGTGACACGTGGGTCGAATTGCCACCAAGGTTCGGTATTGAGGGGGTCGTCAGGCAGAGCTCGGTACATGCTATCGAGATAGATCATGACTTCCGGGTGGTCGAGGCCTGTCTCGATCAGTAGCTCGTCCAGATAATCCTCGTCCCGAGCCAGGCGACGCAGCACGCGGCGGTAGGAAGATGGCAACTCCAGGTGCTCGACATGCAGGCGGCGTTCGGGGAATCCTCCCACATGCCGCCGGCTGTTGCGGAACATGACTCGGCCTGTGCCATGGCGATCGAGCAACTGGTCGCGCAACTGTGAACGTGCACTGGCACGTTGGGCCTCACTGTATTCCGGCGCCGACAACGCCTGAAGCAGGGCCTGGCTATCAGTATCATCGGCGACAGCGCCAATGGTGTCCCGGGCGGCAGCATTCAGGGGTGCCGAGTCACTGGCATCCAGCAGGGCATCAATGGCCTCTGCCACGGCGACATAGCCCTGCTCTTCTGTGCGGAACTCCTCCAGGCTGGAATAACGCTCAGGATCAAGCAGGCGCAGGCGCGCAAAGTGACTGGCCAAGCCCATCTGCTCCGGTGTGGCGGTCAGCAGGAGCAGGCCATCAGTTGCTGCTGCCAGCGTTTCGACACAGGCGTATCCGGGGCCGGTCTGCTCCTCGCTCCATTCCAGGTGGTGCGCTTCGTCGACAATCAATAGATCCCACTGGCATGCCTCGGCCTGGCGTTGGCGACGGGGATTGGCGAATAGCCAGTCCTGGCTGGCCAGGATCAATTGACCTGTCTCGAAGGGATTGGTATCGCCATGGGCCAGGCTCTGCTGCTCATCTAGCAGGGTAACCGACAGGGAAAAGCGCCTCAGTAGTTCTACCAACCACTGATGGGTCAAACTTGCAGGGACCAGGATCAGTGCTCGTTCCACGCGCCCGGTCAGCAGCAGGCGGTGGAGAATCAGCCCGGCTTCTATGGTCTTGCCCAGGCCGACTTCATCCGCCAGCAATACCCGTGGAGCCTGACGCCGAGTGATCTCTTCGGCAATGAACAGCTGATGCGGAATCAGGTCGATGCGGGCGCCAGCCAGGCCCAATGCTGGGTTCTGTTCCACTCTGTGATAGTGGTGCAGTGTGCGGAAGCGCAGGTCGAACCAGTCGTTACGATCCACCTGACCGGTGAGCAGTCGGTCCCTGGCCTGGTCAAACTGCATGCTGTCGGAGAGTTGAGCTTCGCTCAGCTCGCATAGTTCGCCATTGTCCTTCTCGCCGATATAGACCACCAGGCCGCCGATTTCCTTGGTGTCATCGACAATCATCTGCCAGCCTTCGGCTGACTGAATACGGTCACCGCTGCCGAAGGCCACCCGTGTGAGAGGGGCCTGGCGGGTACTGTAGGTACGGGTTTCCTGGCTGGCGCCAAAGAGCACGGTCACGCTGCGAGCATCGCAGCTGAGAATGGTGCCCAGGCCGAGTTCGGCCTCGCCGTCGCTGATCCAGCGCTGGCCGGGAGAGAATTCGCTCATGATGCCTCGGATTAGGTTCGTGATGGCGGGGAGGAGGCCCGCTGGCAACAGGGCGCGGTATCTTACAGCAAAGTTCTCTGCGGCTTAAGTATGTCTGATGTGTCTTTCAGCAGTGTCTCGTCGAGATACCGGGAAGGTACCTCGACGCCCTTATGGTTTTATATGGTTTTATGCATGTTGATGTACTCATCATTAGCAGGGCTTCAACGTTGTAGCCAGCCATCCAGCAGTGGCTGTGTCAACTCGCCGATATGGCGCTCGACCAGCTTGCCATCGACGTCGAACAGTAGCGTCGTCGGCAAGCCAGGAGATTCGGAAGCGGTGAGCAGGTGCTGGCTGGGGTCGAGCAGGGCATAGCGAAAATCCAGTTCAGCTGCATCGAGGTAACGTGTCACGCTGAGCAGGTCTTCCCCCTGGTTGGCAACGACCACGGTAACGTCATCTCGCTTGGCAGCCTTCTCCAGTAGCGGCATTTCCCGACGACAGGGAGGGCACCAGGTTGCCCAAAGGTTGATGATCAAGGGCTTTCCGGAAAGCGTGCTCAGTTCTACCGAATGGCCATCGATATCCTCCAACGTAAGTGCCGGCACTTCTCGAGGCATGGGGGCCGATCCCAGTGGCCCCCAGGTGACGAGGGCCAACCATGCGAGTGATGCCACTATGGTCAGGCCCAATGCGCCGAGCAGAGGGGCGATGCGGTCACGTAGATACCACAGGCTCCACAGCAGCCCCACGACCAGTCCCCAGACAGCGCTGTAGCCTGGCAGCCATAGCTTGACGATATCCAGAGGGGCATCCTGATAGGCACTCCAATGTGTCAGCACGTATCCCAGGCGAGCGCCAACAAGCCAACTGAGCAACAGGCCATTGAACCAACGTCCATGCCGCTTGCGCGGTAACCCAAGAAGAAAGGCGCTGGCGCCCAGCAACACCAGAGTGACCACAATGGCATAGAGGCGTGGAACACTGATCAACAAGGGGCCGATGGCGAATGCATCCATGAAAATCTGACTCCTGAAGGCGGATATCGAAAGTCGTTCTGAAAGGGCTGGTTGAAACTAGTGATACCGGCCAGACAGTCACGCAGGTAAAGAGAAACGCTTGGGGGTACACTAGCCCATCCTGTCGCTCGATGTCTCGGGTGCCGTCCAACACAGATCTGACGTGGAAACAGCATGGCGCACCAACCTGCTTTTGACTCCCTGCGTATCTTGGCCATCGCCAGCCAGGCTATCGGTTTCATTCTGATTTTTGTATTGGGTACGACTCTGGAATCTCCTCGCCCATGGCAAGGTGTGACCTTGGCCATCATGATCAGTGTGGCTCTCGGCGTTGCCATTGTTCGCCGCTATCGTAGCAAGCGCCTGCAGAAAGAGCGTGACGAGCGCCGTGCCAGGTTGCTCGATGACGATGAGTAGTGCGCTCTGTTCAGATGGTGTTATCTAGAACCAGTGCAACTCATGATGTGTCTAGAAGAGAGCGACAGTATCGCGCTTGCGGACACCGCGCTTTCATGACATGCAGAGCTACAGCCTGTAGACCTGTCCTTTGTGGCAGACGAATCAATCTACCTCAACTTCCATAAACTGCGCTTCTTGACGGGCGTACTCCCGCTGCGCTCGCTTTGCCAACCTCCGTATCGTTCGCCTCTTGCTGTCTGTCCGCGAATTTCGCCTTGTCTGATCATTTTCCGTGATCTTCTCTGCAGCCTAATGTCGGTTGCGGTACTTGTCTCCAAACTCTTTCTTGTGGGCTCTTGCTCACTTTTCAGGAGTTTCTCTAAAGGGCGGTAACGCAGGTTGATGGGTCTGGGCACCAGTGATGGATGAGGCATCATCGTCATATGCGGTGTTTCATATATTCCTATAGACCATTTATTCATGCAGCAGCCTTCAGGATTTTACTGGGTTTTTTGTTGCTATCACTGATGTAGTGAAGACCGGCTTTTTTATATGGCTTCTTTTTAAAGGGGCATTGGGAAGTCGGACTCTTGATGTAAGAAATGTCCGACTTATTCCGGTTGCTGCTTACTGGGAGACTTCTTACGAAGTCCGCACGGCATGCCTGTCCAGGTTGGCTGATGAAAGAGTGGGCCTCGTTGACCTTGTATGCAAAGGCAGACTCTTCACTGAGGAATCAAGAGCGTTGTCTCATTACGCAAACATTGCTCGATTCAGGATGAGTCAAGACTCCCGGTAATTATGCCAAAGGGCTTTGGCATCGATATTTTCCGACTGAATGCATTAAGTCGCGGAGAGTATTAACACCTATATCAAGAGGTCGTTCATGGAAACGATGATTACGCTTATTACTATCGCTAATCAGGACCGCCGGCAGGTTTTCTCGGCAAGTGACACGGCAGTTGTCGAACTTGCTGAGCCCAGCGTGGTGTTTCTTCAAGAACCTATCAGCGATGCCATGCGTTATGAGCGCACGGGTGACGACTTGCTCATCCACAATGATGGCCGTGTCATTCAGGTGTCACAGTTCTTTACACAGGACTCTGTAGGCAACCTGGGTGAGCTCGTCGTGGGCGAGGCAGATCAGGGAAGCTCCCATGTGATCTTCGACAATCAGCCTGAAGCTCCTGCACCCGGAGAAACCGTCGGGCTGGTTTCATCTGTTGCACCTCTCTCACAGGAAAACACCGTAATCGCCCGTGGTACGGCAGTAACCCTGGAGGAGCCTGAAGCGTCCGCCCCTACCGCAGACGACACTGCCGATGAACCCTCTGTCACGATCACCTCTCCCTTGTCTGATGATGACGTCATCAGTGCAGCTGAATATGGCCAGTCTCTGACCATCACCGGTACTTCCACCGGATTGGCAGAGGGAGATATCGTTACCGTCGATGTCGGCGGCTCCGAGTATCCGGCTGGGGTGCAGGCTGATGGTAGCTGGAGCGTGGTGTTGCTGCCCGAAGTCACAGAACAGTTGTCAGCGGGAGTCGTGACGATCACAGCCTCTGCCGAGACAGCATCCGGCGAGGCTGTTGAAGATAGCCACAGCATCTTCGTCATCTTCGGTAGTGTACAGGTCGACATTGACCCGATTGGGATTGATGGTCTGCTCAATGCGACAGAAATCACGTCACCCCTGATGGTAACTGGCTCAGCCACCAACGCACCGAATGGTGGAACAGTCGTCCTGGAATTGCTGGACCGCCAATTTACTGGTCAGATCGATGAAAACGGTAACTGGAGTGTCGAACTGCCAACTTCCCTCTGGGAGCGCCTGGCGGATGGTGAGATCCATGTTACGGCAACAGTGACCAACGCCGAAGGTAACATCGGCCAAGCTGAGACTGACATTGAACTGGATACCGTGATTCCTACGGTGACCATCAATGAGCTTGCCGAAGACAACATCGTCAATGCTGTTGAACATGGCCAGGCACTCGAGGTAACCGGTTCGACCACGGGGCTCGACGGTGGTGAAGTCATCACTGTCGAACTCAATGGCGAGAGCTATACCACTGTAGTGAATGCAGCAGGCAACTGGTCCGTGGTGGTGCGCGCCAGTGACGTAGAAGCTCTGGCTGATGGCGAAAACACCCTGAACGCATCGGTGACGACGGATGCGGGGAACACAGGAACAGGCAGCCATACCTTCAATGTAGATACCTTCACACCGACTCTGACGATCAATACACCGGTGGCGGGTGATGACATCATCAACAGGCTCGAGCTGGGATTGCCGCTGGAAATCAGCGGAACCACGACCGGCCAGAACGAAGGTGATGTGGTTACCATTGGGTTCAATGACAGGGTCTTCACCACCTTCGTCGAGGCAGACGGAAGCTGGTACCTCGGTATCTACAGTTCCGAGATTGGTGATCTGGCAGATGGCTTGCACATTATCTCGGCGAGTGTCGAGAACGCGGTCGGAAACCGTGCTGAAGAAAGCCATGCCGTCATCGTCGACTCTACCGTGAAAGTGATCGATGTCGATATCGACATGATTGCGGGCGATGACAGTGTCAATGCTGCCGAGGCAGCCGCGGACATGACCATCACAGGTATGGCCAAGGGGGCGGACGCGGGCGATGTCGTAATTCTGGATATCGGTGGTAGCAAGTACTACGCCAGGGTGGCTGAGGACAGCAGCTGGTCTGCCGATGTGCCAGCCAGCGCCTGGAGCAGCATCGCCGACGGCACTGTTGAGGTGACAGCATCTATCACTACCGATAACAGCGCAGGTAGCGCGACTCGCGACGTGATTCTGGATACCGTCCCTCCGACCCTGACGATCAACACCATCGCCGAAGATGACATTGTCAATGCCATTGAACATGGCAAGGCGCTGGAGATCGGCGGAACAGCGGGAGGCCTGGTGGGTGGCGAAGTCGTCTCAGTGGTAGTGAACGGCAAGACCTATACGACTGCGGTGACAGAAGAAGGCACCTGGGAGCTGAACGTAGGGGTCAAGGATGTCGTGGCTCTGAGTGACGGTGATTATACCGTTACAGCTTCAGTGAAAGATGCCGCAGGTAACGAAGGCAATGCCGAGCATGACTTCACTGTGGTGGCCGGTAGCGACAGCCTGCCGACGGTATCCATCGATACCATCGCTGGCGACGATATCATCAATGCTGCCGAGCATGGCCAGGCAATGACCATCACTGGTGCGACTACCAAGCTGGTCGCTGGTGACAAGGTCGACGTCGAACTCAACGGCAAGTCCTACGAGGGAATCGTTGCCGCTGATGGTACTTGGTTAGTAAATGTCGCTGCTGCGGATGTTGCCGCACTGGCCGATGGCAACTACACCGTGATCGCCACCGTGACCGATGCCGCGGGCAACCAGGGCACTGATCAGCGTGACTTCAGTGTGGCAACCGGTGCTAACAGCCTGCCGACAGTATCCATCGACACCATCGCGGGTGATGACATCGTCAACGCCACCGAGCATGGTCAGGCAATGACCATCACTGGTGAGACCACCAAGCTGGTTGCTGGTGACAAGGTTGAAGTCGAGCTGAATGGCAAGTCCTACGCGGTTGACGTTGCTGCTGATGGCAGCTGGTCAGTAAATGTCGCTGCTGCCGATGTTGCCGCGCTGGCCGATGGCGACTACACCGTGACTGCCACCGCGACCGATGCTACCGGCAACCAAGGTACCGATCAGCGTGACTTCAGCGTGGTTGCCGGTACCGACAAGCTGCCGACAATCGCCATCGACACCATTGCGGGTGATGACATTGTCAATGCCGCCGAGCATGAGCAGGCATTGGGCGTGAGTGGTACCACCACGGGGCTGACTGGTGGCGAAGTAGTCACGGTGACGCTGAATGGTGAGGACTACACCACCACAGTGAAAGCCGATGGCAGTTGGGAGCTGTATGTTGGCGCACAGGACGTCACTGCACTGGCCGATGGTGATCACACCGTGACCGCCACCGTGACCGATGCTGTGGGCAACACCGGCACCGATCAGCGTGACTTCAGCGTGGTCGCTGATGCTGCCAATCTGCCGACGGTCTCCATCGACACCATCGCCGGTGACGACATCGTCAACGCCACTGAGCATGAGCAAGCACTGACTGTCTCCGGTACCACCACTAATCTGGAGGCCGGTGACAAGGTCAATGTCGAGCTGAATGGTAACTCCTACGAGGCAACTGTTGCTGCAGATGGCGGCTGGTCAGTGGATGTAGCGGCTGCGGACGTTGCTGCGCTGGCCGATGGTGATTACACCGTGACCGCCACCGTGACCGATGCTGCGGGCAACACCGGCACCGATCAGCGTGACTTCAGCGTGGTGGCCAGTGCTGAGAACCTGCCGAAGATCACCATCGATACCATTGCGGGTGATGATATCGTCAATGCCAGCGAGCATGAGCAGGCGCTGACCATCACGGGTACGACCTCCAAGCTGGAGGCGGGTGACAAGGTCGACGTCGAACTCAACGGCAAGTCCTACGAGGGAATCGTTGCCGCTGACGG
>NZ_JAJUFQ010000047.1 GCF_029263665.1 Halomonas sp. | reverse complement strand
ATGAAGGGCTGCTGCTCACTCCGGATGAGTGGTACGAACCACCGATCCCTCTGGAGATCCTCGCCAAAAGTTATCGTGCAACGGCGCACCATGGGTCAGCTCTCCAGGTGAAGCGCAATATCCTCCTGCGCACCTTCAAACCGCACCCACTGCTGGGCCGCCAGGCATTCAGTGGTTTGGCGCTGGATTACCTGGTATTCGGTAACGGTTATCTTGAGGAGGTGCGCGGCAGGTTGGGCAAGTTGCTGCCATTCCGTCACCTGCGAGCCAAGTACATGCGCCGTGGTGGCCCCAATGCCGACCGGTACTGGTGGGTGCCGAATTACATCGACCGCACCGAGCTGCCCAGAGGAAGGGTGGTTCACCTGCTCGAGCCCGACGTCGACCAGGCCATCTATGGCGTACCCGACTACATCGGCAGTCTGCAGAGTGCATGGCTCAACGAGAATGCCACCCTGTTTCGTCGCCGGTACTTCCTCAACGGCAGCCATGCAGGGTTCGTGATGTATGTGAGCGACCCGGCCAGCAACCAGGATGACATTGATGCCATGCGCAAGGCTCTGAAGGAGTCGAAGGGGGTCGGTAACTTCCGCAACCTGTTCTTCTACAGCCCAGGAGGGAAAAAGGATGGAGTGCAGATCATTCCCATCAGCGAGGTAGCGGCAAAGGATGACTTCTGGAACATCAAGAACATCACTCGCGATGACCAACTTGCTGGCCATCGAATTCCACCGCAGCTGATGGGCATCATTCCCAGCAACACCGGCGGCTTTGGTGATGTGGAGAAGGCCGCCAGGGTCTTCGTGGCCAATGAGCTCGAACCGTTGCAGGCTGCTCTCCAGGAGGTGAATGAGCTCGTGGGCGAGGAAATCATCAGGTTTCAACCGTACACGCTAGGCGACCCATAGCTCATGCCACTCGATCCAACCAGGTAACCTTGCCTCGACCAGACAAGCCGCCCCAGAGGCGGCTTTCTTGTACCTCCACCACCCTGGCTGCAGGCCGCCGAGCGCAATCGTCACCCCGCCCCGCCCGCGCTCTAAATAGGTCGGTTTTTATGCACTCATGCGATAAGGGGCGAGGCTGCGCCGTTACTGAGCTTCGTGAGGGTTATAAGGTGTAGTCGGCTTATGCGTTTTCATGCGCAATTTTGCATTTTTATCCACGCATGATCTGAGAATCTCAATTCAAGATCTGATGACCATTACGACGAGGGCGTCGGGATCACCTAGGAGGCAGCAGAGGGTGGATGACTTGAAGAGTTCTCCCATCAGTGGCTATGTGTACAAAAGTAAGGTTTTGTAGTATATGTTGCATATGCATATATCTGTGCATATATAACCAAAACTAAATTTTTAAAATCCACGCAGGGTTTAAGTCATGATAGAGAAGAATATATTTTTCTATTGGTCTGGTGATAAAATATCTGAGTCATATAAAAAGAATATTGAATTTACTAAGCTCATTTGTCCTCAATACGATGTAAAAGTTGTAGGAGATGAAGTTTGTCGCCCATTGGTTCAGGAGTACTTTCCTGATGATGTTTGGGTGTACGACTCTATTGGTGTTCCTGCTGCAAAATCAGACCTTGCTAGAATTTTACTCCTCCATAAATTTGGTGGCTGGTATATTGACTGTGATACTAGGCTTCGTACCAATATTGATTGGTGGGAAGATGAAAATATTGATTTGCATTTGTTTTGGGTGAAGAATAAAAAAGATAAGACGTTTGTTAATAATGCTCTTATCGGAGGAAAGTCAGGACATCCTTACTTTCTTCGTGCAGCCGAAACTATCGTAAAGCTATTGAAATCTCCTTTTCATAAACATTCTGTTTATAACAGTACTGGACCTGGCGCTATTACGAATGCAGCGGGGAAGTATCTAAAATGTCCAGAAACAAGCTTTAGCAAGATGGAGTACTCAATGCTCCAGGTTGTGAAAGATGGAACAAAAGGCTCCTGGACTTTCCAGGAAAACTGTGGTGTCTGGTATAATGATGATAACCCGCCTATTTTTAATCCAGATGTTGAACTTGAAAGAATAGAGCGGATCGATGCATTTAATTTTTATTGTAGTACTTTTGATAGGTTTCCTGAGACAAGAGCGAAAAATTATGCTTCACTATTAACTCGCGCAGGAGTTCATTATCTCCATAAGCATGGAATAAATGATAAAATTGACAAATTGTCAGAAGAATTTAAGGATATTCTTTCTGATGGAGATTATTTCCATCGCTTGGCTATGAAATATAAAGAACGCGGTGAGAGTGATCGATATTTGAAATATTTGAAATACAGCGAAGATTCGTCACTTGCTACGCCTATACCTGAGCATTTAGTAAATGAAGAGTCTTTCAAGAATAAGATATATAATGCTGTGAGGAAAAAAGCCTTTAAGTAGATTCCGTAAAGTGGAGTATATTGCGTAGTCCATTATAAATGGCAGTGAGGTTTGTTGCGGTCGCTTTATCCGGCCGCAACAGGTCATCAGGTTCTAATTTCCCTTGTATCAGTTAACCTTGATCTGGTTAGATATTTGTAATGTACTGAAGGCGTATCAGATAGCCCTTCAACACCAATCCCCATCAGCTACATTGCCCCATCCATCATTGGAGGATGGGAGGCAAGTCCATGGAGCAAGCATCAGTGAGGAGCGGTTCGGCTCGATTTGAGGGGGCTGCACAGGGCCTAGAACAGAGCGTAACAAAAACGGCCACCACGATGATTCGCTAAGCGGCCGTTTTTTCTGGTGCTTCTAATAATTGTAGAAGCAGGGGCCTGATCTACGCCCACTGCCTCCCAGAGGCTGCGTAGCTCTGCTCCATAACTGATTGATTTTGGTGAGCTATGAAGGTGATTTTACGTAGTTAAATTTCCAGTAACTACATGATTCTAGGTATTAATTTACTCTACTTGTAATCAGTAGGTCCCGGGTTCGACTCCTGGTGTCGGCACCATACTGAAGACACACTAGAATCAAGCACTTGCTAAGCATAAAAAACCGCCTTCGAGGGCGGTTTTTTTGTGCGTGCGTAACAGCTCGACGTAACAAATCCGGAGTTTATTGCTCTTCCCCTGGGTGGTAAACCAAGGGAATGCTGAGGTCATAGACACGTTGAGCATTGCAGCAGATCGGTGGCCGCTCGCCTCTTGCTGCGAGGCGGCACTCCAGTACCAAGGAACCAACATTACCATCTGCAGTGAGTGTCATGACCTTCTTGTGACCCTCACGGTCCCACCACATGATGTCAGGCTTTCATCCATAGCCACACCAGTTCCATCTATACCGACATCAGCAGACCCTGACTTTATGACCGCACCGCATGATGTCTTGTCACCTATCCTTGCAATGCTTTTCTTTTCGCCATTTTTCTCGACCCGCTCAACCACGTTGGTACCAGTTATGATGTGATGTGGTCCATTAGCACAGTCACACTCAATCTCGTCACCAACAAACGCAATGCTCTTTCCATCGATTTTCATCTTGCCACTCCTTGGTTGGTCTACTTCGACTGTAATCTGACCGGCTAATCAATCTGGCGCTATTTGAGAAGTTTCTGATGTTGCCTCTTGTGCTTCAGTAGCAGGGGGGGCGGGAATTCTGTGGCGACAGACAAAGAGTTACTCTCAGAGATTCCCAGGGAGCAATTTTCCATGGAGAGGGTTATGTTCAAACCTGGAGATGGAATGATCTTTATTGGTGACGCTACTACTCACGATGGTCGCGTCATCTCTGGCCAACCTAACTACACTGTGAATGGCCGTGCGGCAGCAGTGGTTGGCGATATGGTGGCCTGCCCTAAGAAGGGGCATGGTGTCTGCCCGATCATCGAGGGGCACCCTACCATCATCATCAATGGCAAGCAGGTCGCATTATATTGGTTATGGTTATAGGCCTATTTTTACTGACATGGAATTCACTATTGATATATCAGAGGATTGACTGTGGCTGAATATTTTTTATATGGTGGTTTTGTTGTAGTTTTTTATACTGCCATTATATATTCTGTTTTATATGTGATGGCAAGATTGTTAAAGTTTAAGGTAGGGAATATAGAGAAATTATTTTTAATATTTCCTCTGTTATGGTTTTTATATATCTGGATTAATTTTTCATGGGGTGTAAATATCTACACAGGGAATTCTGCTACAGTACATTCAATGCTTTCAAATCTTTTGTTTTTTGGAACTCCAACATATTTTATTATTGGCTCCATCTACACATATGCACGAAAATTATGGGCATATTTCTCTGCCTATATGCTTCTAGGGGGAGGGCTTGTTTTGACCTGGTTCATAAAAGCTTTTTTCTAAACATCTAAATGACAACACAACGGGCAGGACTCCTAGAGAATATTTACTCACTATTTTATATAAACAGCGCCTGACCGCATGGGGCAGGCGCTGAGATCGACCAGCAGCCTACGTCACTCCTGCTGGTAGTGTCCCACAATGAGCATGGATCCTCCGACCAGCAAGCCAAATGCGGCTGTAGCAGGGCCGCCGGCGAAGCCAAGGCCAATCACTGCCATACCGCCGGCAGTGAAATCGCTCATGCCACCAGTAACCTGCTCGATTTCATCCTCAGATAATTCATGCATTGTTATTGCTCCTACGCATATAGCGCAGTTTCCCTGCGCCTTGGGTCCGGAGTAACTCCGGCAGCTCCCTGCCTCGACCTATGTTGTTGTCATTGGCCGAACACAGTTCTTTAAAGTGAGTAGGTCGGTTCCAGCACTCTTTCGAGAAGAGTGCATCGGGATTTGTCCTGGATATGATTGAAAGTAGCTTGCAACGCCTTCTGCCACTGATAGTCAATGTCTCATATTGGCGTAAGCCATTGCCGATGCTTCCAAGACCCATGCGTGGTGACTACTGTGGTTATCCGGTATCCGATGTCAGTGATCCCCCTAGATCCTCACGTACAGACACTGTTCGTGGTCTCACTGGCCAGCCGGCACCGAGTACGCCAAAGGCCGAAGCCTTCACCTTCGGCGATGCCGAGCCGGTGACCTCTATGCGTGACATCTTCTATGAAGGGCTGCTGCTCACTCCGGATGAGTGGTACGAACCACCGATCCCTCTGGAGAT
>NZ_JAJUFQ010000005.1 GCF_029263665.1 Halomonas sp. | reverse complement strand
TTCTTGCCAATGGTACTGAGGCAGAGACCTACATCGACTATATCGAGCGCAAGGCGTTCGACAACTACGACGAGTACGTGGCGCTCTACGGTACTGAAACGCGAATCGTCGAGATGCCGCACCACCGTATTTCGGCTCGCCGCCTGGTGCCTCTGGCCCTGCGTCAGCGCCTCGGTATCGAGCTGAATGAAGCACCGATGGCCAAGACTGCCTAATAAGTATTTGGCAAGGCCTGAAGGTTCACGAGAGTGATGCCGACAAAGCACCGGCCGGATATGGTTCATGCCCTTCTGGCCGGTGATCTTTGTCAATGTACCTCTGTGTCGAAAGTACAATGACAGGTTGATGCAAGTGCAGCTATGGACGATGTAACGGTAAAAAGCCGCTCAGGGGATGCCGAGCAGAAAAAGCGTGTTTTCCAGCAGGCACAACGCGCCATGACAGTAGGAGACCTGGACCAGGCAGAAATGCTGGTTGTCCAGGCCATGCGTTCGGGTAGCCCTCATCCTGGCGTGCGGCGCCTATGGGTTCGAAGTGCCTTGCGTCAGGGCAAGGTCGCTGCCGCCAGAATGCGAGCGGAAAGAGCTGCCAAGGCACAGCCGAATGATGCCGAGTTTCTTGTGCTTGCTGCCCAGTCCATGGCAGCGGCTGGCCGTCCTCGCCGGGCCTTGAAACGCCTTGATATAGCCATCTCGCGTTGGCCCAACGACTTTCGGCCACGGCTTTTGAAGTTCAATCTCCTGCAGCGGCTTGGACTCACCTTGCCAGCTCTGAAAGTGCTGAAGCGCTTACGCAAGCATTGGGCGGACCAGCCAGATGTGCTGCTGGCTGCTGCTGAGTTCTATCGTAACCATGGGCGTCTCCGTGCTGCGAGAGGGCTGCTTGAACATCTACGAAACCATCATCCGCAACATCGCCAGGCTCGCGTCGTACGGATAGATTTGGCCAATGCAGCGACTGACGGTCAAGAGCCTTCTCCATTACCTGATTTATTGGCGACGGTGCGTGACAGTACAGTGCTTTCATCCGCTGATGCAGCGGAACTACTGCAGGCAGTGAAGTTTGCCAAGGTTTCGGAACTTGCCTCTGTGTGTGAGGAGGCCTTGGAACTCGTGGGCGGTCGAGTCGACCAACTAACGGAACAGGATCAACTGATGCTGTTCCGGCAAGCCGAGCGCCTGGGGCATACAGAAGTCGCGCATCGGGCACTCGCCGGGATCCTGGATAATGGCCCGCGCCGGGGCCCCGTCGCTCTCGCGCTTTTCCGCAAAGCCATGACCTCGCTGGGTAGTCAGCAGGCTGATGTGGTGGCATCGCGTCTACTACGCTATATCCCTAAGGCTCAGCAAGCCTCAGTTGCGGCAGATTTTGCGCTGTTGGTGGATGGTCCGCATATGGCACTCGAGCGCCTGCGCCGTGATAAGCGTCAGCGGCGCTCCCCTCAGGAGGCTCTCCAGCTTGCTCGTTTCCTGCGGCTCGGAAATCCTCAGCTTGGCTTGCGTTACCTTCGCTTCTGCCGCAGGCAGTGGCCTGATGAGGCTAATCTCAGCCTACTGCATGCCAAACTGCTGATGGATGTTGGTCGGCCCAACGCCGCGCGCAGAGTGCTCTCCACACCGATTCCCGCTGCTCGACACAATGAGTTTACGCAGACGCGTGCTCACAGCCTGTTGGAAAGCGGGCACTTGCGTGCGACAAAGTTGGAACTCGACAAGGCCCGCGACTACATCCCTGACAATGGGATCGTCGCTATGCGTCTGCGAACGCTGATCACGCTTGGGCGAGATGATGAAGCACGGCAGCTTATTTCAGAGGCCCAGCGTCGAGGGATGAACAATCGAATTACTTCTGGTCATTTTTCGACTTCCCTGCATGGAAGCCTGATGAGTGATCTGGCATTGTATCGCCACGAACAGGCAGCCTTGCCACCAGGTGAATACGATGACTATCTGGCGGCTCGCTACGTCCATGCCGCTAGCACCGTGATCGAGCGTCACTCCGAACACACCACTTCACCGGCCTATGCCGGGCAGCGCCTGATACCGCGTCGGGTGTTCCAGTACTGGAATGAGAGTACTCCGCCGGAGACCGTGATGGAGATCATGCAATCCTGGTCCAGTCTGCCGAATGTGGAGTATGTTCGCTTCGATAGCCAACAGGCACGTACCTTCCTGAGAGACACTTTCGGGGCTGATTACGAACGTGCCTTCAGGCTGGCGAATAATACTGCGGAAGGGGCTGACCTGTTGCGTCTTTGCTACCTGCGCCACTATGGTGGTGTCTATGCTGATGCAGATGATCGGATGTGTGGCAAATGGAATGCGCTCATTCCAGCAGGAGTTGGCCTGGTCTGCTTCCAGGAACCTTTCAATATTCTGGCCAATAACGTCATTGCGGCTGTTCCTGGGCATCCTGCGATTGTGCGAGCCTCCGAGATGGCAGCTGAAGCACTGCTGTCGCGCGATAATGAGAATACCTGGAGCAAGACGGGGCCGGGGCTGCTGACACGCGCGGTTGCCAGCTATCTGAAGACGTCCAAGCCTTCACGACCGGAAGAGAAGGTGGCCATCCGGCCAAACTACATACTGCGCAGACAGGCTCAGATCCATATCCAGTTACCGCACAAGAAAACTCGTGGCTACTGGAATGCCGCCAACACGACCGGAGTTGACATGACGTCATTCTTCACTGGGGATGAGCGCGGCTAGCATTTTGCAGCTCTCATTGCTGCCATGCGCCGTGTTTTGCGGAAGCTGAAGTCGGGTAGTTCTTTTTCATTAGAATTAGGAATTACCCGGCTAATGCTTAGGTATTCTTAGAATGCCGTACATTTTTGCCGGTTGTTTATCATGCGTGGTGACTGCATTAATTCTTTTGTGCTACTGATTTCCCTTGCCATGTGCAAGAGGAAATGCAGATGTTGTCCCGTTATGGAGTGACGTCGAGGCCGTTATCGCCTAACACGCCCGACCGCGAGTGGTTGATAGTCGATATGCGAAATTCCTGTCATCACGTATATGCCAGGTTCGCTACAGAGCTTGAAGCCCGTGCTACCGCTGCCCGTTTGTGCTTTGAAGTCGAAATGGAGAGGTTGCGTGGTCCCAGTGAGAACCAGGATGAATAATGTATGGGAAAGGGAGTTCGGAGAAGAGAAAACCAGTAGCAGGCTGGCTTCCTGGGGCGCGGTATTTTATACAACGTTTGGAGGAAGGCGGTTGCTTGGAGGGTAGGTGATTGATAAGGCTGGCAATACTTGTCCAATGAGCACCAGGAGCGTTATCCCTTCATGGGGTTTATGGACATGAATACATGCATGGCCCCGCGAATCTAGCGGGGCCAGTAGAGAGGAAAGCTATCTGGAAAGCGGCGAAGCTGTTTTCCGGGTGGCTAGTTTTTCTCCATCGCGGCGAATGCTTGCGCGATGCGTGGCGGTGCAGTGGGACGCGCATACATGTGTTCCAGATAAGCAAGCAGATGAGGGCAATCGGCTAGCAAATCTTGCTCATTGGCCCAGTCCATCAGATAGGCTGTCACGCAGTCTGCAGCCGTGATGCTGTCCCCTGTAATAAAGCGCCGTCCTTCCATGTGCTGGTCCAATATGGCGGCCATGTCGACAAAATCCTGTCTTGCTAGCTCGATGTCAGCAGGTAGTCGCTTGTCTTCCGGGTACAGCATGGTATGCCGTGCCATTCTCCACAATGGTTGCTCGAGCTCTGTCATTGCAAACATGATCCAGCGATAGACTTGCGCTCGTTCCTTAATGTCTGCAGGCAGCAGTCCTTTGTCGGGATACTTTTCCGCTAGATAAAGGACGATGGCCGCGGACTCTGTGAGAATGAGGTCGTCATCTACCAGAACCGGGACCTTTCCTGCCGGGTTGAGGTGGAGGAAGTCAGGATGCAGGTGCTCGCCCTTGACGAGGTTGACCGATATGAACTCGCATTCTATGCCCAGCTCTTCCAACCCCCAAAGAACACGGAGTGATCGCGTTGGACCAAATCCATACAGCTTCATTGTGATGCTCCTGTAACCAGATTCTATTCATGGTGAAAGAAGGATCTGGCCAAGTAGCTGACCGCACGTTTTTCGGCGTCGTAGACCAGACCCCTTGCATGACACATGCCGTGCTTTGGTACATGTCATTCACTGTCAGGGTCGAACGAGCCACCGTGGTATCGACATTATTGCCGGCTACCTATCACGTTCGCGGAGTCATCACGAAGTCGGCAATTCTTCGTCGTCCTTGCGTTCTCGCTGGGTAGCTTGGAACGTAGAAACAATTTCGCGAGCGCTTTGGCTCGAGGCATTGATCCGATTGTCGATATGGTTCAGCAGCACCAGTTGGGCGACCAAGAACGCAAAGCAGATGAGCAGGCTTTTTAACATATGGGCATTCATCGTCTATCAGGGGGGGATTGCTAGCATGCAATGTAACATGATGTTGGCCATATCGCAGCACGCTTGCTTGACAGCTCTATTGTCATCTTTCCTCTTGACAGAGGAATGATGGCGTCGGTGTTCAGATACATCAGGCCATCGCCGTGGAAAGACCTCACGGAGCGTGTTTTTGGTGCACCACACATGGGTAGAGCCCATGAGAGTAGAGGAAAGTGTGTTTATATGGTGCATTGAGTCATATTGTAATTCGTTGTTTCAGACCAGATAAGCACTGTTTCATGATAATACAAACTTTGTTTGACGAAATGGCTCTGCCAAACAATAGTTGACTAGCTGTCACTGCTCTAAAAAACAAGATCAACGCAGGAACGGGAGAAGGTAATGCTTGAGTCTACTATTCGTACTTTGAGTGACGACGAAGTTAGTGTGGTCGCTGGTGGTATCAGCTTTGATCAGGCCTATTCAGACTTCAAGGAAGGCGGGGCCTTGCTAGGTGCAGGTGCAGGTGCATTGATTGCGGGAGCTTATACTGGCATTGCTTTGACGCCAGCATTGATCCTGGGCTCATTGGGCGGCCTTCTGGGGGGTACCTTGGGCTGAGCTTCCGAGCGAGGCATATACATAATCAGCCTGCCCGCCTGCTATGGATGGGTGGAAATAGGCAATGCATCAAGCATTGCCTGTTTTATTTGAAAAATAATAACAACCTGCCTCATGGACTTGAAACAACAACAAGGTCTATTGGATAAGGCAGGAATTCGAAGCGTAGTGAACTCGAAGCGCGGTGTCAGACGATCCTGATTAGGATCATCCGGGATGAAATCGTGCAGTAATTTGAAATAGTTACATGCAATGAATGTCATCCTGAGAGAGGGGGTCTGACACTTAACGATAACCCATGGCAATTCCGGCGATCCGGTAATCCATAGGCCAACCCAGTCGAGGAGACACGACAATGAGTACAAGCATCGAGGATGTCATCAAGGACGTTGTAGGAGATGTCATCGAGAACATCCAGGACGTGATTGAGGAAGAAATCCTGCCTGCCATCGAGGACGCCGTAGGGGACATTGTCGAGGAAGTGCAAGATGCACTCGAAGAAATCGGCATCTGCTTTGCGGCAGGCTCAATGATTGCCACACCCAACGGTGAAGTGGCAGTGGAGACGCTGTCCATCGGTGATCGGGTGATGACTGCAAGTGGAGAGCAGGTTGCAGTGAAGTGGATTGGTCATCAGACCTTCCGTCCTGTGGCCTCGGGCAATGAAAAGCTTCGCCCCGTGCGTATCAGTGCAGGTGCCCTGGAACCTGGCAAGCCGAACCGTGATCTCGTTCTCACTGCCAGCCACGGTGTCATCATTGATGGACTGGTCATCAATGCCGGTGCACTGGTCAACCATGGCTCGATTGACTATGTCTCGTGGAATGAGCTGCCCGATACGGTGACTTATTACCATATCGAGACAGAGAATCATGAAGTTATCCTTGCCAATGGCACTGAAGCGGAGACCTACGTCGATTATATCGAGCGCAAGGCATTCGATAACTACGATGAATATGTAGCGCTCTACGGCAACGAGACGAGAATCGTCGAAATGCCGCGGCACCGCATCTCTGCCCGCCGCCTGTTGCCTCTGGCCCTGCGCCTGCGTCTTGGTATCGACATGGATTCTGTGCCTGAGATCGCCAAGACGGCCTGAGCATCTATTGCATGATCTAAAGCACGGCCAGACATGACAGATTGTCTGTCTGGCTGGTGGAGGGCAGCAGACACGGCATCTACGGACAGAGACTGTCCAATTGTTACTCGTCAGCCAGCGCCAATCGCAGAGCCAGGGCAAGGCCAGAAATGGGTGTGTCGTGGTCAGCGCAAGATGAGTCGCCAAATGATCTGCCAAGGAGTTCTGGTGCCCTTGATCATGCTCTGCTACTGAGAGGACATTCCTTGAGCTGAGTCCGGTGTATGTGGTGAACAACCTGCATGACTCAGGTAGAGGGCGATGGAGCGAGGAGGATTGTTACACCTTCTAACTCCTTGTAAATTATCGCTTATCAACTTCACGATTCAAGATTGACCTGAGCTTGGTGGGGCGAAAATAATCGCGTTGAACCACCAATATTCCTATTCTGGAGAAAGTCATGAGCGAATCAACGATGCGTACTTTAAGTGATAATGAACTCGACGCCGTTGCTGGCGGTTTCAGCTTTGAGCCGTCTGTTTCAATAAATGGTACCGAGTTTTCATTCGATGAGTTGTCGGATTTTGCACAAGGAATGCTGGAAGACACGGTAGAGAGCTTTCTGACCGGTTTCCTGGGCAGTTTCTTCCGCTAAGCCGATCTCGGTGCGTTGGCGTCAATAGAGGCTCCACTGCAGAGTGGGGCTTTTTATTTAGCCACTGTGAATTCAAGCCATGGTTCCACATGGCGGAATGACAAGTCGCGACTGTGTCGCCTGTTGCGGTAGAGGCGGCTGTTTGTGTGTGGACCCAGAGTCTCTGTCATTGGCAGGAGCAACGTGATCGGTTGAGATGATGGATCTTTCAGGTGGTGCTCCTGGTCTGTTTTCGCAGGGAAAACAGACAATCCCAGTCGACATCAATCTCATCTCCAATGAAGCTGACGCGCTGATTGTGTTGGCTGGTGACCCCGATGATTCTGACATGGTAGCGGTTGTCAGAAAGTAGTCCCAGCACTAATAAGGTGAGAAGCTGGCCACTTTCATTTTGCGCGTGGGCCAAGTCCCCCACAGACAGGAACTTGGCATCGTCGCTAGGTTCGTCTACTCGTTTCAGCGCATTGTCGTCCACTTTCTTCACCTCTTGATGACAGCATGAGTCCAGGTTCGTGGCTCCATGTCATTAGAGTAGCACTGATATCATCCGAACTGAGCTAAGCGCTACAGCCAGATCTGTGCGCATTGTGTTGAATCTGCGCATATTTGCCTGGATGCTTTAGCCTCACCCTATCTGTATTCAATGCCGACCATAAGCCCATATGGGCTGGAATGTTACGTTGTGCATGATAATGTTCCTGTATATGAATGATGCTTGTTCATGCTTTTCTTCTGCGAACGGAAGCAGAAGTGAAGGGGTACATGATTTGTCTCGCAGGTTTCATGGAAGAAATGTATGCACCTGGATGGGGCGCAGATGCAGTGAGTAGAAGAATCATGAGGTGTTTCCAAAAGTAAATCTAAAGTTACATAAAGGACAATACCTCTCAAAAACAACACAATATATTTTTGACTCATACAGAATTATCGCCAATATTTTAAAAGCTGTATGTCCTTTCAAAAAAGAAAATCGCAATCTGTAACGCAAATCTAGGGGGAATCATGTCTGAATCTACACTTCGTGTTCTGAATAATAATGAAATTGATGCCGTAGCCGGTGGTATCAGTTTTGACGATGCATATGGTGACTTCATCGAGGGCGGCTCCCTGCTCCTCGGCGGTGCTGCCGCTCTGGTCGCAAGTGCTTATACAGGTATTGCCTTGACACCTGCACTCATTCTGGGTTCCTTGAACAGCCTGTTGGGGAGTCTGGGAGGCCTCACGGGTGGTGTTACAGGTGGACTTCCGCTGCTCTCTTAAGTTAAGTCCTCATTCGGTAGCCGATGAAATATCGATACCTGTAACGATAGCTTCATGATACCGATATCTTAATGATAACGAGAGTTCAATGATGTAGCTTCAGGCAGTGCCATTGGGCACTGCCTGTTTCATTGTATGACGACAATACTGAAAGATAGGGAATCGCTGGGCAGAACTTGAATAGCTGAGTGCATTCACCTTTTCTTCATCTTTTTCTGTTTATCATCCCGTCAAGCTGACACTGTCAGTTCTGTATCTGCTTTGGATATCTCCCCCGATCTTCATTCTTGGACAGCATCGTGCGACAGAGGCAAGAACTGTCGCGGTGGATGAAACAGAGGAAGTGCCCTATGATTTTCACGTTAAGGCTGGCTTCGGGAAGGATTCTGAAATTCATCGGGGCCATATCCAAGACCTTTTCGTATATTTTTCATAGCGTGGTGCCCCATCATCGTTTTCGAATTCCTGCACAATCCAATGCCATATGGTTGCGTGATAATGAAAAAGATCATATTCCTAGAACCTTGTGGCAGACGAATTACACTGAGAAAGTGACCTTTCCAGTATATATAAATTATCTAGTGAATAGGTTGATGGGATTTAGTTTCAATTATCGCTTCATGACTACGGGCGATAGAATGAATTATATTAAAGATAATTTTTCATCAGATATATACGATTGTTATAGGAAGCTTCAGATTGGGGCCGCCCAGGCTGATCTATGGCGACTTCTTGTCATCTACAGGGAAGGTGGTGTGTATATGGATATCGATGCACATGCCGTATGGCCTTTGGAATTTCTTGTGGCACGTCATCATGAGCTGTTTATCGCCACAAAGAAAGGTGAGTTATCCAATTACTTTCTGGCTGCTTGTCCATACGACCCTCATGTTAAAAGGGTCATTGATACGGTCATTAGCAATATTCGTGAGAACAAGATTTATGGTGTCTTTGATATGACAGGGCCCGGAGCAATGAATGTGGCCTTATCGATGGGGGAAGTCAATAGCATCCCTAATCGTTCGGTCTGCATTCAGGGCTCATTCTCAAACGAGTACTTTCAATATATAGATAAGAAAGAGGGGAAGTGGACCAGGCAACAAAAAACAACCAGGGTGGTGGGCTCATAGGGCATGGATGGAAGCCCATGAGAGAGCTTGGAGCGTGTAATATGAACTGAAGATGAATAGGATCTTCATTCTGATGACAGTTCTCTCGGGCATCATTCGGTCATGTGTGAATCGGCGAACAGGCCGACAGGACATTTCAAAGCCGGGAAAGCTCTGAGCGGCCAACCCAAGGAGAAGCAATGTTTAAGTCGACGCGCCATACCTTGACCACGTGCCTTGCTGCAGGTCTGATGAGCACGGGGCTGATCAGCAGTGTGGCGATGGCCAGTGATGGGAAACACAGTACCTATGGCTGGGTAGAGAAGGTGACCATCGACCCATCTTGGGGGCCTGAAGTCAAGGCCAAGCTCGATACCGGTGCATTGACTTCATCAATGCAGGCGGAAAATATCGAGGAATTCGAGCGCGACGGAGAAGACTGGGTGCGTTTCGATGTCGAAGTGGAAGATGAGGCAACTGACGACACGATTTCGAAGACCTTCGAACGTGAGGTCGTTCGCAAACTGGCACTGAGTGGAGCAGGTGGTGAGGATAGTCGTCCAGCAGTATTGATGACTGTCTGCGTTGGAGGAGAATTCTATGAAGAACAGTTCAGTCTCCGGGACCGCGACGGTATGATTTACCCGGTATTGCTGGGGCGGCGTACTATTCAGGATTTGGGAGCAGTAGATGTTACCCAGACATTCATGCATGACGCAGACTGCGATGACGACTCTCCTGTACATGAGTACAAGGACAAGGAATACGATGAAGACATTGGTGCCTGATCCTTTGGTCTCGGGTAACCAGGACACATCAAAGGGCCAGGAGGCGTCAAAGTGACTGCCCCCTGGTCTATAAGATATTGCCCATTCTGTACAGCCCATCACGACGGAGAGCCCATGTGGTGAATATGGATATGAGTGCGGTATGAGGAGCTGCACAGGGATACAGCGTTCTTCAGGCAATAGGCACTCAGTGATGGGCAGTTACTGCTGAGGTAAGCTCTCCAGATTGTTCATTGGCCACCATATGTGAAACATCTCCGAGGCTCAGCATTCCCACCATGCGCTTGTTGAAGTTCATCACTGGCATGCGACGCAGGTGCTGCTCCTCCATTAGCTGTATGGCAGTATTCATGTCGTCGTCTTCAAAGCACCACTCGATACCTGCGGTCATTACGTCGCGAGCGGTCAGTGAGGAAATGTCTCCTCGCGCTACGCCACGGCAGACGATGTCTCGGTCGGTCACCATGCCTATCAGCTTATCGTTTTCGCCAATGGGAACCGCACCAATGTCTTCGTCGCGCAGTATTTTCGCGACTTCTGACAATGACATGTCAGGGTGGCACCAGGTACAGCCCTTGTGCATTGCCTGCTTGACGTGCAGGGGCGACATTGCTTGCTTGACTTTCATGACTGCCTCCGGATGCTACTTACCGAGTGCAGCTTAGGTTGTCTAGATGCATCAGCTTTCGAGCACGCAGGTGCTTAAGTACATTAATTCCTCATATACAGCTGCTCCTTAAGTACTAAAGCACTTCATGTGCAAAAGCTCTTCATGTAAAAAGACCTCCAAGTGCAGCAACTCTTCAAGTGCATTAACCCTCTATAAATTCACTCGACTTTACTGTCTGAATTTAAACCATTCCATGTGCTTCGAAATCTTATCGATTCCTCAGCTGGTCGGAGAACCGGCGGTGTCTGCTCGTCGCACCTCCATCGTGACCAGCTATTGATTGATTTTAGGCCAGCTCATGGATTTCAACAGTGGAAATCAACCATCATGGTGATCAGGCAGGATGAACTGGCGGTGCTCCATTCGTGAAAGAAGTCGGGTTGTCGAAATCGCACTTGCCTGCTCGACTATAGAAGGTGGTTCCCTTGGAATGGAGTCAATCAGAGGAGTAACGCGTCATGCCCAGTACCATCCGTCTTCATCGCGTTCTTCGGGCGTCGCCTGAACGAGTCTATCGAGCTTTCCTTGATCCCGCTGCCTTGGTCAAGTGGCTTCCACCCAACGGCTTTGTCGCCCAAGTGCACCATCTGGACGCTCGTGTCGGTGGTTCCTACAAAATGTCGTTCACCAATTTCACTACAGGTCAGAAGCATTCTTTCGGTGGGGAGTATCTGGAATTAGTGCATGCAGAGCGAATCCGCCATACAGACACCTTTGATGCCCCTGGCTTGCCTGGCGAGATGCAGGTGACCGTTGCGCTAACCCCTGTATCATGCGGGACTGAGCTGAATATCACCCAGGAAGGCATTCCCGATCTCATCCCCGCAGAGGCCTGCCATGTCGGATGGCAGGAGTCACTGTCCTTGTTGGCACAACTGGTCGAGACGGAAATTCCCGATGAGTAGGCGGCGCTGAAAAAGAGGCGGTCGTAGTACCGCCTCCCGCTGCGACTGTTCGGCTCATCTTGCTTCGAGCCATTCGATGACTCTTTCGGCAGGCATAGGCTTGGCTATCGCATTGCCTTGTACCAGAGAGCAACCCAGAGCCAACAGTAGATTACCTTGTGCCTTGGATTCAATACCCTCTGCAATCACTTGGAGCTTGAGTGTTTTTGCCAGTTGGATAATGTTGCTGATAAGCCCGCGGCTATCTTGGTCATCGATGATATCGTGCACAAAGCTGCGATCAATCTTGAGGATGTCTATAGGTAGTTTCTTGAGGTAAGACAAAGAGGAGTAGCCTGTGCCAAAGTCATCCAAGGCGACTTTCACGCCTTGGCTTCGGCAGTGATTAAGAACAGCCTGTGCTGCTTCAACATCATCCAGAGCGATGCTTTCCTGAAACTCCAGAATCAGACACTTGCTGTCAACATCAGGGTGGCGCTTGAGCGCTTGTCCAAGAAAAGCAGAGAACCTTGGACGCATCAGGTGGTTGGCGCTGACATTGAAGCCCAGCATCAGGTGAAGCCCCTGCTGCTGCCAATATTGCAGCTGGTCGAGGGCCTGTTCGATCACCCATTCACCTATCATGTACTCCATCTGTGTGCCCATGATCGCGGAAAGGAATGATTTGGGCTTCAGTATGCCTTTTTGGGGATGGTGCCAGCGTAATAGAGCTTCGAACCCTATGATTTCATCCGTGACGAGATCCATCTTGGGTTGATAGTAAAGACAAAATTCACCATTTTCTATTCCAGAAGCCAT
Organism: Halomonas sp.; assembly: GCF_029263665.1. Classification (GTDB taxonomy): domain Bacteria; phylum Pseudomonadota; class Gammaproteobacteria; order Pseudomonadales; family Halomonadaceae; genus Halomonas. Next base: position 304,158 of record NZ_JAJUFQ010000005.1, on the reverse strand, counting down.
GCGCTCCTGCTGCAACTTCTGGGTTAGGTCAAGTTGATCTTCCCCCTGGCTGAAGAGATGGTAATTGTTTTTTCCGTATTTTTTTGCATGATACATTGCATGATCAGCATGTCGAAGCAAAGTATCAGCACTGGCGGTATCTCTGGGGAATAGAGAAACACCAATACTGGCTGATATGTGAATGATGCTATTTTGAATAGTAATCGGCTCAGCAATGATATCCAGGATTCGCTGAACGAAACCGATATACTCAAGTTCGTTGTCCAGCCCTGTCAGCAGAATGGCAAATTCATCGCCTCCCAACCGTGCCAGAGTATCGCAGGAGCGCATGGCTTGACGAAGACGTTTGCTGACCACGATTAACAACTGGTCTCCAGCAGCATGTCCAAGTGTATCATTGACTGGCTTGAAGCCATCAAGGTCAAGATAACAGACAGCTAGTACATCTCTTTTTATCTTGGACTCTTGAATTGCTCTTTCGAGCCTGTCAGAGAACATAAGCCGATTTGGTATATTGGTCAGTGCATCATGACGTGCCAGGTGCTCAAGCTCTGCAGCATGATTCTTTAGATAGGTGATATCGGTGAAAACTGAGACATAGTGGAGAAGAGATTCGTTCTTGTCCTTGACTACTGAAATAGATAACAACTGGGGGTAGATGTCACCATTTTTTCTGCGATTCCAGACTTCTCCTTTCCAGCTGCCTGTTTCTTCAAGACTTTTCCATAGTGCATGAAAAAAAGTGCTATCGTGCCTGCCAGAACTAAGCAAAGAAGGATCGAGACCTATTACTTCATCTTTCTCGTAACCTGTAATGCGAGTAAAAGCCGGATTGACATTGCTGATACGATTATGAGAATTCGAGATCATGATGCCTTCATAACTGGATTCGAAGACACTGGCGGCCAGCCGTGATTGACTTTCTGACTTTCTTTGTTCAGTAATATCATGCCCAATACACAATACACTCCCATCAGGTAAAGTAATATTAGCCCACAAGGTCACGAGCTGGTCTCCCCAGCGTGTTTGAGGCCGCCACTCAAGAAATTCACTGCCATCATTAAATGCAAAGACTCTTTCTATGGCTTCACGTTGCTCCGTATCTGGGTAGAAAAGAGACATGGGGTCGGGGAGTTCTTGAAGCTCTCGATGAGTCCAGCCAAAAACACGCTCACACTCTGTGTTCCACAAGATACAGTGCCTGTGGACGTCGAATGCGTTGATCATGATTGGTGTCCGCTGAAGCAAGGTGCGGATTCGTGATATTAGATGATTTGCCGAGTGATTAGAAATTTTCTGGTTCTTTTCGTATTCATTGTCTTGCAGAAAGCTCTTGAAGTGGTTCGCGATAATCTTCAATCCTTGACGCTGATCAGAGCTCAATAAATCAGACAGACTTCTATGAGAAATAACCAGAAATCCGATCAGTTCACCCTCAGATTTAAGCGGAGTAAAGCTTATTGATGTGTTATTTGTTGAAGTGTTATCTCCCAGAAACGCATTGAGTTCTGGAAAGGCTGTAGCCACGATGGGTCGATAGAAATCTTGATGCTCAATAATGCCTTTTAGAGAGCTGGTGGGCAACGAAAGTTGATGCAGTTTATTTTTTCCTTCATAGGAAAAGAGGGTGACCTGACTGCTATTATCGTTGAGATGAACAAGCAGAAGGTCTGATGCATCATAATGTTTTGAAAGAAGGATGCGAACGCTGACATTGTTTGCCATGTCGTTATTAGCATGCTCAATAAAATTCGCAATATCTTCAAGCAAGTCGGCATTGGTTAGGTATGCCATGTTCCCAATCCCTGTGCAGTTACCGGTTTCCATCACCAGGTCGGTCAGTAGGCTGCCAAATACATGGTGTGCAGCGTAACTCGCTACCTGGTAAAGGATTTCAGTTGTTGTTGATATGAGGAGCTGGCATCGATTGTGATTGTTTGTGAAGCATAGAAGATACCGAATGCCATGTGGGAACGATATCAAGAATAGATACTTTTCCAAAATTCACTGAGTAATGATAATTCAAATATTTATAATAAAGAGATATTGCACACACTTCTTTATGCAAAGAAGAATTCATCTGGCGGGGAGAATAGTGCAATGAACTGCATTGTCGGCATTCATGATCATCGGTATTCCTTACCATACTCCCTTGCCATAAATGTAAAACTGCTCTTCTCATGAGGTGCGCCCATGATGGTCTGGCGTCTGGCGTCTGGCGTCTGGCGAATAGAGGAGAGCCGGCTATGCTTATTGAACCTGCATAAGTGAATCGACATATGGCAGCGGGCGTTCTTTTGCTCTTTGTTGCTTGTGTGGATCCTTTGAGAGGTGTCCCATGATGTTGAAGAGTTCTCTCTGGCCTTTGGCTCGCCTGGCCTGGATGCTATGTGTGGCCACTTTCCTGCTCACCCCATTTGCCGTGGCAGAAGAGCTTCGCCGTGGTTACTACCATTTGCCTGAAAACGGTGACGTGGTTGGCAACGTCCTGGTCGTCAAGGCCAAGGAAGAAGACACCCTTATCTCTATCGGGCATGAATACGGGCTAGGTTATAATGCCATGGTTCGTGCCAACCCAGAGGTAAGCATCTGGTATCCAGGGGAAGGTACCGAGGTCGTCGTTCCGGGCCGCTTCATCTTGCCGGATACCCCACGCAAAGGGATCGTGATCAACGTTGCCGAGATGCGCTTGTACTATTATCCGGCCAACCAGACTGACATCGTTCAGACATATCCTATCGCGGTGGGCCGCATGGACTGGAAGACCCCGTTGGGTACAACGTCCATCACGGACAAGATAAAGAACCCATCCTGGTACCCACCCGCATCCATTCGCCGCGAGCATGCTGAAGCCGGTGACCCGCTTCCTGGCGTGGTCCCGCCAGGCCCGGATAATCCTCTGGGTAGCCGCAAGATGCGCCTGGGCTTTCGGGGGTACTTGATCCATGGCACCAACAAGCCTGAAGGCGTTGGCATGCGTGTCACTCATGGGTGCATACGTTTGTTGCCTGATGATGTCGAGCATCTGTTCGACCAGGTGGCGGTTGGCACTCAGGTACGTATCGTCAATGAGCCGACCAAGTTTGGCTGGTCTGATGGCGTGCTCTACGCTCAGTCTTATCCAGTCCTGGACGAAGAAGAAAGCGAGACGACCGTCCTCAAGCGTGTGGATGAGGCGGCCGATAGGGCTGATGCTCTGGCCGAGGACAGTGGTTTCCAGATCGATCACGGCATTCTGACCCAGGCGATCAAGGACTCCAGCGGTCGGCCTGTTGCTCTGGTTTCACCTCCTGCGGAGCCTCGACCGTTGCCTGGCTCATTGTATGACCATATTGGCTTGGCAGCCGATGGCGGCATCCAGACGGATTTGTCTCTGGCCGACAATCGCCTATGACAGAACCTTGCACTTTCGCTTTGGGCGCTTGAGCCTTCTTGCGCTGTATCTCCAGGTTCACGCCGCCGTTACCGGCGGCGTATTTTTGCAGTGGCTCAAAAAGTCTTTTGCAGACTAACGGGTTTATCAATTCGTCGTGACGCGTCAGACTTGTGGCCAATCGTTGCGCAAGAGCGCATGCATTCTAGTTCTGGAGATTCGATGAATATCTTGCTGATCAATGGCGCCAAGGCGTTTGCCCACTCTGGGGGGCGTTACAACGACACTCTGCATGAGCTGGCCCGTGGTGAACTCGCCGAGATGGGGCATGTCATTCAAGAAACCCGAGTGGATGATGGTTATGACACTGAGGCGGAGGTCGATAAGTTCTTGTGGGCCGATGTTGTCATCTATCAAATGCCTGGCTGGTGGATGGGGGCTCCGTGGACCGTCAAGAAGTACATTGATGAAGTCTTCACAGCAGGCCATGGCAAGTTATACGCCAATGATGGGCGCTCACGTACGGACCCAAACCGCCATTACGGCAGTGGCGGCCTATTGCATGGGCGTCGTTATATGTTGTCGCTGACGTGGAACGCACCGAGGGAAGCCTTCGATGAACCCGGTAACTTTTTTGAAGGTCGTGGCGTCGAAGCCGTCTACTTCCCGTTCCATAAGTCACAGGAATTCGTTGGTATGGAAGGAATGCCAACGTTCCTCGCCAACGATGTGATCAAGGCGCCTGATGTCGAGGGCGACATGACGGCTTACCGAGAGCACTTGCATAGGCACTTTGCCATTGCCTGAGAGTAGCGGCTCCACCTGCTGCTCTCCAATAGGGGGCTTGGTATCTAACTAAGCTCCTGGTATCCAACTAGGTACTCAATATGCCGCCTGGGACATCAGATGCCCCCAGGCGGAAACGCTCGCCATGTCAGGAAATTTTCCAGATCTGCAAGTGTGGCGCTTTCAGACCATTCCAGCGGGCATAGAAGTCAAGCCTGCGCTTGGCATTCTCCATCTCTCCAGGTCCCACTACTTCGTGATAAGTGTGCGCAAGGCAGCCAACCTCGACCTTGTCGTGAAGCTGATGTGATGCTTCGGCCCGTGGACGGCGCCAGAAGGGCAAGGCACGACGTACGATGCGAGCCTTGGGATAGTGGTGTTTCTCAGAAGGCATGTGGGGCAGCAGCAATGTTGTTCTGTTCATTTTGCATCCCTCCAGATTCCTTATGGATCCATGGAACTGACTCTTGGTCACTCATTGCTTGAGGGGGAAAGAATGACACCCATATATCGTCGAGTAGGCATCATCTAATCTTCAGAGTAGTATAAAAACAATGTTCGTAAACACTGTTTTTTAATTTTCATCAAAGTGTCTCACACTGCTCATGTCGCACGACTCGACGGATAGGCGGAGCAATAGAACATGATGGAGAGGGCTATGATGATCCGCTGAAGAAGTTGGCCCGAGGGTATCTCATGAGCCTTGAGCAAGGGACAAGTTGCCACTTCATTCCGAGTGTTGAAACGATAAAACCGGCTTGAATCTTCGTCCTGATTGTTGAAAGAGGGTCAGCGCTTCATGCCAGTTCTCCAACGGAATACTCTCGACTTCAGGGAGGCAGGAACCCCGCAGGAGGGGCCATATTTCCTGAAACCATGCTTGCCAGGTCGGAGGCTGCAGTCCGTCGAATTGATCGCGAATATGAAAGCGTGTCACGGAAGGGCCATGCATGGTCTGGGAAAAAGGCATACCTGATAGCAGTCCATAGGAAATGAGTCGCGCATGCTTGGGCATGGAGCCAAGCAGGGTCGTCGCGAGATTTCCACCTACTGCATCAAAGACCAGGTCAACGTCTCTTGCCCAGCTTGCGACTTCTGGTAGATAGCCTGCGTTGACAGGAATGGTGCCGCGTTTCAACAGATCTGAAGCATGGCGGGGAGAGCGATGAACCCCGACGACACGGGTCGCTCCTAGTGAGAGTGCCCATTGAGCCAAGAGTCTGGCGCACGTTGATCCCGCTGCCGTGACCATCACACTTTGTCCTGCGGGATGCCAGCGTTTGAGCATCAACAGAGCCGCCAGGGGGTTGATGTAGGCTCGCGCGGCAAGATGGTCAGGGATATCGTCAGGTACGCTGATCAGCCAGTCCGGGACGCAATCGACATGATCCTGCCATGTTCCAGGGCCTCGCAATGGGAGCACGCGCTTCCCGACAAGCTGTGTGTGCGTGGGAGGTGCTTCCTTGACGATCCCCAGCCCCTCATACCCTGCTACCAGGGGGGGCACCACGCGGTGCCGATAGGCTCCTGTAACGGGAATCAGGTCTGATGGGTTGATAGGGGACATGCTCATGCCTACGCGTACCAACCCAGGCTGCAGTGGTCCTGTCTTGAAAGTCTCCAGTCTCAGCGTCTTTTCCGGTTCACCGAAGGCTCGATATACAAGTGCCCGGTTTTCTATGCTTGCCAGTTCCTGATCCACCATGGATTCCTTTGTGTCGAGCTCCTTGGCTGAGCGCCAGGTAGATAATGTTCACCCCTCTATGCATGCCAATGACTATCGAGCCATGTTCGTATGGAAACATGTTCATATAGGGACAGAAGGACGCATGGTCATGATAGCGATAGATATCAATATGCAGAAGCTCATGATCAAGGCTGAGGCCGGCGCAGTTGTGAGGCTGGAAAAATATTGAAATCATCGGAACGACGAGATGCATTCTTCAGGAAACGAGATCTTATCAATGTGGACGATTCCAACTTTTTTTGTCGCGGCACTGGCTGAGATTGCAGGGTGCTTTGCTTTCTGGGCCTGGCTGAGGCTAGGAAAATCTGCTGCCTGGCTTATCCCAGGCACCGCTTGTCTCCTGCTGTTTGCCTGGGCGTTGACTCGAGTCGATGTTGATTTTGCAGGTAGGGCCTATGCTGCCTATGGCGGCATTTATATTCTCACGTCGCTGATATGGCTATGGAGCATAGAAGGCCAGCGTCCAGACCGTTGGGACATGACGGGAGCCATGATCTGTGTACTGGGTGCGCTAGTCATTGTGATGGGGCCCAGAACGGGATGAGCGTGTGAGATAACCCGCATGCGCTTGGCCGAAGGAAAGATGGGCATACAAGAAAGCGTTGCAGGAAGCGTGCAAACCGCCCGAGTTCGTCCGTTGAACTCAGACGGGCCAGAGATCGTCCGGTGACCTCATTGGCATCGCAGGGTGGGTGCCACTTGCAAGCAAGGGAAGCACCACGGGAAAGGATGTTAGCAGTGTTGGACTGGGCTGCAACTCGGTAAAGCATGATGATCGGAGAGATCTGAGTGGAGTGATACAAAATATATTGAAAATCAGCTTGTTATATAAAAAATGAGTAAGAGGAAGCTTTCCTTTGCCTAAGAAATCTTGTGTTGAAAAAGTAACAGTTCCCACTGTGCCACAACTTGCCTGAATGAGGTGTCCAGAGGTCACACGGGGCCATAGCGACCCATAGGGCATTAATCGCGCAGTACCTGACAACAACAAAATAAGCCACGCATGTGAAATGCTGTCTACTTCGATATGGTCACTCGTCTGGTTTCGTTGATGAGAATGGTGACGGCTTCCAAGAAAAAACGACTATGCTAGGGTAATAATAGTTTATAGATCGGGAAAAACTCTATTGGAAGGAGGTGGAAAGAGAGTCACTGAGAAACAAGACTAAAGCCTGGTATCTTGTCCAGGGGAGATTGTCATGCCATATAACTATCGTAATGGGTGGGTACTCCGTGAGATTGAATTCAAACTATGTCGAAAACATCCTGTCATTGCCGCAAAAATGACTAATGGGAATGAAACCATCATTCCATCCATTAAACTGCCTGAAAACTATAAGTCGCTCACGCTCTGGGATGTGATTGACCTTCTGTGGCGAGAAGCTCCCCGGGAGTTGCCATGACTTGAAGATAAACGGAGATGCCTCTCAATGTCACTGTGCTGAGATGATGAGTCACCAGAAAGTATAAAAAGAAAATTAACTTTACAAAATCCGTAGGTTGTACGGTGCTTGTGTATGAATATACAGTTGCGGTGTGGCTCATGCAGAGTAAATCATGATGGCTCACTCATCGCGCCTGGAGTTTATTCTCATGTCGCCAGAAGAAAAGCTTATCCATCAAATATCCCTGATGTTTGGTGCCGCATTTAAAGTGCTAAAGGATGTTGAGCCAGATAAAACCCGAGAGATGCTGGATGCTGCCATCTCGGAATGCCAGAAGACCGGATGCGGAGACGACTTTCCGCGCTCTGTAAAGACTGTTCTGTTTGGTGGGAATAACCCAGGCTAATACCATCTGGCATCCGGAAGAGCTGAGGGCTGACAGTTCTACCGGATGTCGGCATCATTATATGTCAACTAAGTCGTCATATGATCGGTACTAACTTCATAAAAGTACAAGCATAGCATTGTTTTCTCAGATTCTGATGATGAAAAAGCATCAAGAACGATCACTTCAAGACGCTTGTCTGAAAACAAGAATAAAATATTCGACCTGAAAGTCACTGCCTTCAACTTTCCCTTCATGGTGGTGTCGACACGATTAAGGCTGAGCTACCCATAGAGGCATGCCCCTGTAGGCGGCTGGGCGGGCTGTGCGATCGCTACACGATGCGCTATGCTCCCAGGCCCATTCCCTGGATACGGATATCGCATGAGAAGTCTGTACAAGTATTTGGCCCCATTGTGCTGTTGTCTTGCATTCGCCAATGGTGCGGTTGCCGATGATTCGGCTTCACCATGCAGCGACAAAGAAGCAGAAGTGCAGCGTCAACTGCAAATCGCCAAGGACCATGGTAACGAGGACCAGGTGCGCGGGCTTGAACGTGCCCTGGTTGGCATCCAGGAAAACTGCTCCCAAGAGAGTCTCATGGCGGACGCCGAGCAAAAGGTTCGCGAAGGCCAGGAGAAAGTGCGTGATCGTCAGGAAGATCTCGACGAAGCACTGGAAGATGGCGACCTTGAGGACATCCAGGAGCAACGGGAAGAGCTGCAAGAGGCAGTAGACGAGCTCAATTCTCGCATCGAGCAGTTGAAAGTACTCCAGTAAGCAGAAGCCCCTCATATTTTCCTGTTCAGCCCCTGGCGAAGGTTTGCCAGGGGCTGTGTCTTGTATGGTTCTGGGGGATATGCGGCAAGACGTTGTTCGTTGGCTATGGCCTGCCTTTCTCCCTCAGCCATAGACCAAACCCTCAGGGCATGAATCACTGGGCGAAGGTGCTGCCCATCATCGGTGAGTCGGTATTCGACCTTACGGGCACTTCGACAACGACGGTTTCCTGAATCAGGCCTGCTTCTTCAAGGGCAAGCAGACCGAGTGTCAGTGTATCTCGCTACGAGAGAGGCAAAAAAGCCGCCCGCAGGCGGCAAGTCGTTGCGACTGGCCTGGTTGGCCATGAGTGGTGAATGCTGCCGGGCGAAAAGGCTGCATTCACCCCGATGGCCAATGGCAGATCTGTCAAAGCCGCGGGGTGGGGGACCTGCCCATCACCTGCCGGCGATGAGCAGGGGCCCATTCTGGACTTCTTCCGAGCAGCGGTCTTATCCAAAAACGTCAGTTAAGACCTTGTTCTGTCCATCCGAGCCCGTAGGCTAAGCATGAGCCCTGCCATATAGCTTTCTGGGACATTCCGATACGCTAGTCGTGGAGCAGAAAAGGATGCTCTAACACATTGATCGGACAGAACTGTTGACGTTTGGAGAAAAGCTGGTAAAGTACACCGCCGTGAGCCGGAGGGATGGCAGAGCGGTTGAATGCACCGGTCTTGAAAACCGGCGTAGGTTAATAGCCTACCCAGGGTTCGAATCCCTGTCCCTCCGCCACTCACTACAGATTTCTTGAAAGGCATCAGCTATTTGGCTGGTGCCTTTTTCTTTTCAGGTGTTCTTCCATCGATTCCACAGCCCTTGCCGGTGATTTAATGTCACAGGAATGTGAGTGGGGCTTTGACACGGCTTTCCGTGTCCGATGGGGAGCGGATGCACATAGCGCTTCGTCACTTCACCCTTGCATGTCTGCTTGATCCCCTTCACGAGTCGCAACGCATCTTCCCAGTGCCGGATCTGGCACCCGGATCTTCCGGCGGGTCAACAGCCGCTTCCTGGAAACTGTCATGACCTGAAGTATCAGGTGCTGCCAGGGGCTCGTCTCATCAGAGGGTAGGGGCGCTTGTTAGGTCAGCCCTTAAGCGCGCACATACCGCAAGTGAGTAGCATCTGGAGTATTGAGCACCTCGTCGATACGAAACTGTGGCATGGACCCGTGAAGATTCTCGAACAAGCGCCTTCCACCACCAAACAATACTGGCGCTAGGGCAATTTCTAGTTCGTCAATGACGCCCAGTTTTAAATACTGTTGGATGACGTTCGCGCCGCCCGAGATACGAATATCGCGATCGCCCGCGGACTCTCTAGCCTGCTCAAGGGCACTTTCCAGGCCATCGGTGACGAAATAGAATGTTGTTCCGCCTGGCCGGGCCCAAGGTTCACGCTTTTGGTGGGTAAGAACGTACACGGAAGTGTGAAACGGAGCCTCCTCGGGCCATGAGGCCTCGCCTTGCTCGAACATTCTCTTGCCCATGATGTTAGCGCCACTACGCTCCATGGTGTGACGAAGCATGTCATTAACCGGGCCAGTCTCGCCACCTGGCCCGAACTTGAGGTTCTCGCGGAAATATTGCTGTTTAAGAATCCAGCCCATCAGCGCACCCCATTTTGCCCCCCATTCCTTGTACTCGGGCTTATCCCAGTTCTCGACTGTCATTCCTTCCGGTGCCATGTAACCGTCTAGACTAAGTCCAATGTTTACAAATATTTTGCTCATTGTATTTTTCCTCAATATTTCATGTTGTAGGTAGCACCTAGTCGAGTCTGGCATTGAATAATCGACAAACTAAACAGAATTTTCCGACTGAATCAGACGTATGGTGGCCGAACAGGCGTCAGGCCGCCTGGGGCAGTGGTTGATCGAAGTACACTCGTCGATCAGCTCCAGGTCATGGACCCGCAGGGCTTTGCGCTACACCGAGGAGCGATTGATACCAGAGTAATCGGCACTGGTATCGGAGGCTGATGTCGGGCACTTTCGGCTCAACCAGTGCCAGGCGCTGGGCTCTCAAGGATCAAGCCTGCGCGATAAAAAATCGCGTTCTATAGCAAGCACGGGACTGTCTTCTATGAGGAGGTGGGAGAGGAGAGGGTGATGCCTCAGACGGTTTGAGTGTGGCCATCCTGCGAGACGGCCTTTTCAGCGAAAAAGTATTGAATAAGTGTTGATTTAGCATATTGGCGATACAGGGGGGCATGTCCAACGCTGTAAGAACCCGTCGTCGAAGAAGGACATCGTAGTGTTCGCTACTTTGCGCATTCTCGTAGCAGTATTGGCTGCCTTCGCCTTTGTGGTCTTCGTATCACGAGCACAATCCTCCATGGCTCAAGATCCTTTGCTGGCGTTTGTTACCCATTACCAAGATGTTCCCAAGGTATTTGGGGCAATCTTTGGAGTAGGTGTTTGGGTCCTGTTAGGTACTGGTAAATGAGAAAGCTGCATTGTCGCGAGTGGGCGACAGATGTGGTGGGGTAGGCAAGACGGCTAGCATAGGAACATGAGACAACGGTAGGAGCCACTCATGCGCATGACTCATCTATTGCTAAGCGCCGTCATCGCTATCACCTTGGCTGGGTGCGCCTATCATCCGGCTCGCATTGAACCGGTACCAGGCATCATCATCGATGATGACGTTTGGTATGGTCATGACCACGATGACTGGGAGCACAGGAAAGAATGGGAGAAGGATCGTAAAGAGTGGGAAAAGGATCGCAGGGAATGGGAGAAAGAGCAGCATAAGGAGTGGCGCGAGCGGCAGAAAGAGCGCCGAAAGTGGGAGAAGGAACGCAGGAAGAAAAACTGAACAAACGATGGTTTCTATATGCCGGGGCTCCTGTTTGGAGCCCCGGCGTTTCATTTTCTGAGAGCAAAAATTCCCAGAAAGAAAAGGGTGCCGAATAGCAGCACCTGGCTGATATTTTTTCTTTGCAGGTGCTCTCCTATCGATTCCTCACCCCTTGCCGGTGATTGGCCTCGCTATGCTCAGTCTCGAGGATGATGGCGCAGATCTGGTCAATCGATGCCAATGGCGTTTCAGCGCCTCATTCATCCTGAGCCCAATATGCAAAGGCCAGATCGATGGAGTCCCTGCTGGCCGTTAGTGCTTCAGAAGATCCTCTCCTTCACCGTCTGTGCTTTCCAGCCTGTCAGCCGCTTCTAGCAGTTTCTTTGCCAGCTCTCGAGCCTGTTCGGATTTTAGCGCGAACATCTGTGTCGCCATTCCCTCTTCAGAGTTTTGAGGCGGGTGGCTCGAGTAATCGAACTTCAAGGCAACGAGGCCGTGAGAATGGCTAGTACCAAGTTGCCATCCTGCAACGGGGTGGAGAGAAATATCTTGCGCCATGTCGGTATTCCTTCTGATTGCGTGAGAGCTCTCAGTGTATCGGTCAACGACATGGTCGCCTATACCGGCAAAGGTTCTGTAGCGCGACAGCCCTGCATGGCTGAGTGCTTTCAGAGGCCGAAGGTGCCGAGTTTGAGAAGGAAGCAGCTTTGAACATAGGAAACGTGATGAGAGGTAGAAGTCAATCGCCTGGAGAGGGGCATCTTTGGTGCTTCTTGTTCAACAAAACCAGATGGCTATCACAAAACCAGGTGACTATCTGATTTAGTTTTTCGTATTGGATGATCCTTCGGCGACGTAGTATCCCTTGTCTCTGATACACGCACGTCACTACCTCAGTTCTCGTTTTCTTTCCTATGCTGAAAAGTCTATATCGCTATGCAGGGAGAGGCATATGGCGAATGACAATAGGGTCGTGTGTAGTCTTTGTGGTAGCTCATCCTTCCTCTACCCCAAGGAAGGTGACGAGGACAAGAATGTGTATTGCGCGGATTGCATGACCTTGATAGGCCGTTACAACCCGGTAGAACCTCAACAGGTATCTTCAATCGTATTCCCTGTTCCCTCCGACAGGGCTCATCCTTAGATCTCTGTCTCTGTACCACCGGGCGCCGGCTTGTTCTGTCGGCACCCGGTGGTCGTGGCAGGTCTGTCGTGTAGCAGCATCTATCAGGCGCAGTCTTGGCTTCGACAGATGCTGAACCGCTCAGGTGCTTACATCACCAGTGATAGCGCAGGGTAGCCTGCAGTGAGCGCCCTTCACCATAGAATGCTGCATTCTGGCTAAAGGTGTTGACGTAGGAGACGTACTCCCGGTCGAAGAGGTTGCTTGCGTTCAGCGAGAGGTCCAGGTTGGGTGTCAGCGCGTAATTCGCCATGACATCGACCAGCGTGTAAGAGCTGACCTTTTCGCTATTGGCATCATCCACGTAGGTCGAGCCAACGAAGCGTGTTCCCGCACCGAAGGTCAGGTCGCCTCGGCTGCCGCGGCCAGGGAAGGTATAGTCTGCCCATACAGAGGCCATGTGTTCGGGTACCAGCAAGGGGCGGTTGCCCTCGTTACCACCGATGCCATCTTCCACGATCTCCGAATCCCAATAGGAGTATGCCGCGGTCATGTTGAACCGGTCGTTGAACGCCATCTTGCTTTCCAGCTCGATGCCTCGCACATTGACTTCGCCCGTCTGGCGGTAGAGGTTGGGCGCCACCTGGCTTGTAACGTTGGTCTGGGTCAGGTCGAAGAGCGAAGCGGTGAAGAGTGCATTGGTATCCCTTGGACGGTATTTCACGCCCACTTCGTACTGTTCGCCTTCCTGTGGTTCGGCATGACCGGATATCAAGGTGCGGCTGCTCGGCGGCTGGAACGACTCGGAGTAGTTGGCGTAAAGGGAAAGGTCGTCCAGCGCCTTGTAGGTCAAGCCAATACGCTTGGTGAAGGCGTAATCGTTGGCATCATCAGTCGCTGTATCCGTACTGACATCGTCATAGCGTCCACCCAGGGTCAGAATCCAGCGGTCATCAAAGGCCAGTTCCTCCTGGAGATAGAACCCTTGTGTGATCTGCGTCTGATCGAAATAGGTCGGGGCGTCCAGCTCGATACAGGCTCTACCGCAGTAACTGGGGTTGTGAATATCAATGCCGCCAGCAGTTCCCAGGCGCTGCGTTTCATTGACATCGTCATGGGTGTAGTCGAACCCGACCAGCGTGCGGCTGCCAACGCTGTTGAACTGCGTGTCATATTGAAGCTGGTTATCGATGGCGTATTGATCCCGCTCACCATCGACGGCAAACGCTGTGCGGCTAAGAGCAGGGTCGATGGCATCGAGGTATACGCTCTTGTAATCGAGATCCAGGTGCGTGTAGCGAGCATTCTGGCGGAATGCCAGGCCATTGCCGAAGTCATGCTCGAACAGGTAGCCAATGTTGCGTTCGGTAGTGTCCATGCCATCGAAATCCGGTTCCCCAAGAAACGCCTCGGGGTCGATGCCAGCACCGAGGGGGATGGATTGGGAAGCATTGCTGTCACGCTTGTTGAAATCTGCCAGCAACGTGAGAGAAGTCGCATCGTTTGGCTTGTAGGTGACGGCTGGGGCGAAGTAGAAACGATCATCCTGTGTATGATCGGCGCTGCGATCTGCATCCTGCCACTTGGTGGTAATGCGGTAGCTCCACTTGCCTGCTTCGTCTACCGGGCCGCCGAAATCTGCACCGACCTCAGCATGATCATCCGTGCCCAACGTGGTATAGACTTCGCCGAATGGATAGTCCAGCGGACGTTTAGTGATGGCATTGACGATACCGCCTGGGGCATTCAAGCCAAACAGTGAAGATGTGGAGCCTTTTAACACGTCGATACGCTGCAGCCCGTAAGGTTCAAGCTTGCTACCGGTGAAATTGACCGTCCTTCGAGTCAAACCGTCACGATACGTGCCCAGCGAGGTGCTGTTGAAACCTCGGATCATGAAGAAGTCATAGCGATTATCCGAGGCGTACTGATCGGCCGAAACACCTGCTGTGTAAGAAAGTGCCTGCTCCAGGCTGTGGACATTGCGCGTACGCATCTCCTCTTCGGTGATGACGGATACGGCACTGGAGAGGTCAAGGATATCGGTGTCGGTCTTGGAACCCGTGGTCGTACTTTTGGCGACGATGCTGGAATCCGGGCCAACGGGGCTATCTTCCATCGCGTCAGCCTTGATGACGATCGTGTCGAGTTCTGTCGTGTCTGGCTCGGACGCGTCGTTGGTGGATTGTGCAGCGGCGGGTACTGTGAACCAGAGTGGGGTCGAGGAAAGCAGAGCCAAGGAAAGTGCTCGCCCGGGGGTGAGGCGAGTGGTAGGCAAGACCTGCCTATGCGTCAGATTCCTCGCATGGCGGACCGGATTTATCATTGGTGGTTGTTCCTTGAAGATCGATCTATGACGCGGCGAAGGTTAGCTAGTACGCTAACTAACGATCAGGAATTGTGTGGAGGTCGTGTATTATTGTCAATAAATATGCAAATTATTATCATTAAGAATAATTTTCCGCATGCTGCCAGAAAGACCCATATAAGAGATCCCACTTGTCTGAGCTGATATGGACCAGATTTCATAAGGAGAAGTGAAGTGGCATCAGATTACCCAACGCCGACTTTTGGTAATGCTGGCGCAGCATCGAAAGATACCCGTGGCTGGTTTTTCGGGCATTTCATGCCCGGAGAAGACAGCCCTTTGCGGACTGAAGATGTGGAGCTGAAATGGTTCACGCATGCAAAAGGGGAAACCCGTTCCGAGTGGGCGCCGGGCAACCCTGTCAGGACGCTTAATATCCTGATTCGCGGACATTTCGTGCTGCTTTTCCCAGACAGGGAAGTCGTGCTTAAAGAGGAGGGGGACTTTGTGCTCTTTGGGCCTGATACGCCGCATTCCTTTCGTTCTGAAGAAGAGTCTCTTGTCTTGACGGTACGCTGGCCCTCCATTCCCCCTCAATGAACCTCGGGCGATCAAGGCTATTCTCGATCGAGCGAACTGGATGTGGTTATCGTTGGACTTATGGCGTGCGATGGGGTCAAAGGGTATTGGAAAGCGTCGAGGGGGCGATCGAGTGAATCAGCTAACGATCCAGCGCCATGGCACCAATACGGAGGGGCGTGACTTCTTTGTCGGCGACATCCATGGTCAATATGGTCTTCTGCTGGAGGCCATGGCGCGAGTCGGATTCAACAAGCAGTGTGACCGTATGTTCTCCGTGGGAGACCTCATCGACCGAGGAAAAGAGAGTTATCAGTGCCTGTCATTGGCCTTCGAACCATGGTTCCACGGTGTGCGAGGCAATCATGAAATGCTCGCCCATGATGCCTTGCTTGCACCTGACGAAGATGGCCGAGCATTCTTGTTCTGGGTGATGAACGGTGGCACCTGGATACATGGCGAGAGCTTGAAAGAAGTGTCATCCGTACTGGCCGATGCGCTTGAGCACCTTCCGTATGCCAGAGAAGTCGCGACTGCTGGCAAGCGGGTGGGCATTGTTCATGCTGAACCGCCCGAAGATTGGACGCAGCTTGAAAGCACGGACCCGCATACGCTTCTCTGGGGGCGTAACCGGATTCACCAGGAAGATACCACCCATGTGGTCAACATCGATGACGTTGTTGTTGGCCATACCATTCTGTATGAGCCTGTTGTCATGGGTAATGTCCACTATATCGATACCGGTGCCTTCTATACCGGTCGGCTCACGCTGGCCCAGGCAGAAGACTTGCTGGGGTGAAATCACCGTCTTTTCAGCCTTGCGCTTCATTTTCTCCTAAATGGTCGATATGTACTGGAGTCGATGCGCCACTGGAATAGTGAATATGCAGATGTAATGCTTAATATGTCTTTGGCCGATGGCCGGATATGATCATTTTCGACATGAAGTCTGCAGAAAGAGGAAAAATTTTTCATTTAAAGGAAACAGTGTTCGATCCTTTATTCATGGGGACTGTCACTAACCTGGCGCGCAATTTGCGTTGAAAGCCTATGCCGCAGCAGCTTGCGTCAGGAACCTGTGATCGGCATTCTGTGTCTCATAGCTATTCCACAACAGGGAGCTTTGTATACATGGCTTACCATGAGTCACAGGTGAATCGTCAGGCCTCCACGCAGGTGACTGCGACAAACAAGGTGCTACGCAACACCTACGGCTTGCTGGCGATGACACTGCTGTTCTCTGCGGTGACCGCAGGCGCTGCTATTGCCCTTGGCGTCGAGCGAATGAACATTCTGGTGTTCTTCATCGGTGCATATGGCCTGATGTTTCTGGTCCACAAGACGGCCAACTCCGCCATGGGGTTGCTGGCGACTTTTGCGTTTACCGGCTTCATGGGCTTTACGCTGGGTCCCATCCTCAATGCCTATCTAACGTTGGCCAATGGCCCTCAACTGATCATGACGGCACTGGCCATGACGGGATTGACCTTCGTCGGCCTGTCTGCCGTGGCCCTGATCACACGCAAGGATTTCAGTTTCCTCGCCAACTTCATGATGGCCGGTGCCATCGTGCTGATTCTGGCCATGGTCGCGGCCTTGATCTTCAACATTTCTTCGCTGTCACTGATGGTGTCCGCAGGCTTCGTGTTGTTCTCTTCTGCTGCCATTCTGTTCCAGACTAGCGAGATTGTGCATCGTTCTGGCGAGACCAACTATATTCTCGCCACCATCACGCTGTACGTATCGATCTACAATCTGTTTGTCAGCCTGCTGTCACTGTTGGGCGTCGTCAGCCAAGACTAACCTTCCATATAGCGTTGACACTGCTGGCCCCGCCGAATGGCGGGGCCAGTGCGTTATGCTGAGGATAAATGAAATGAGAGGAAGCTATGCGTTACGGAATTCTTCTTCTTGGTGCTCCCTATAGTCGCCAGGCATCTCATAGCGCATTGAGATTTGCCCGGGCGCTGGTGGCCAAGGGCCATATCCTGGATAGCGTATTCTTCTATCACGACGGGGTGTACAACGCAGCACGCCTTGCCGCCCCTCCCCAGGATGAACCCCATCTGATGGATGGCTGGAAAGCCCTGCATGACGAGCATGGCGTCAAACTGGATGTGTGTATCGCTGCCGCATTGCGCCGAGGTCTGCTCAATGAAACAGAGGCCAGCCGGCATGGCAAGGAAGGATACAGTATTGAAGCACCCTTTGCTTTGACTGGGCTGGGGCAACTGGTAGACCTTGGATTGCGTTGTGACAGACTGATCACCTTTGCTCCATAAACATTTGCCCCATGAGCAAGAGGGGCTTTGCAAAAGAAGCTGAAGAGGAAGTGCGTGCCATGAATGACACTCAGACTGATCTCCAGGGGGATCTGCTGGTGATTCTGCGTCATGGCCCTCATGGCAGCAGCCTGCTGCGTGAAGGATTGGATATGGCGCTGGTCGCTGCCGCGTTTGGCCGCAGGGTGTCATTGTTGTTCATGGGCACTGGCTGCACGGCACTGGTGTCGGGCCAGGGGCAGGGCCCACTGGGGCAGAAAGGCACCCAGGCGACGCTGAACATGCTGGAGATGTATGATATCGAGACATTGCTGGTCGAGTCCGAAGCCATGCACGCTCTTGGCCTTAAAGCCTGCGATCTCTCTCTACCGGTAATCGAAGTGTCTCCTGCGCAGATTCAGGCTGCCATGACGACACATCGACTGGTGGCGACTTTTTGAGGACGTTGTCATGAACTTGCATACATTGAACCGTTCTCCTGCCGACAGCCGGGTGTATCAGCAGACATTGCAGGCCATGGGGCACGACGATCAATTGCTGCTGATCGAAGATGGTGTACAGGGAGCACTGCCGCAACTGGTACGTTACTTCGAGGACGTTGAAGGGCGTGTCTATGCCCTCAAGGAAGATCTTGAAGCCCGCGGATTGCTGGGTCTTTGTGCAGATAACGTCCATGTCGTTGATGTTGATGGATTCATCGAACTGACCGAACAGGCCGACAAGACCATCACCTGGTATTGAGATAATGCAGCCGGGTCCCTTGAACACTGGGACAATGCGCCAGCAAGGCAATGCATCTCCGAATGTCACAGAAGAGGCAATATGGCGAGTAGTGAAATCGCGCGCTATCTGAGCGTCGCTGGGCAGCGTGTCGCGCTGGATCCTGAAGGCTACCTGGTGGATCTTGATCAATGGTCACCTGAAGTGGCCCAGGCCCTGGCGGATGAGGAGAACCTCCGTCTTGAGCCAGCGCACTGGGAAGTGATCGAGGTGCTGCGGGATTTTTACCAGCGCTTTGAACAGGCTCCCGCCATGCGGCCGTTGGTAAAGGCCGTGGGCATGAGCCTGGGCAAGGACAAGGCCAGCTCGATCTACCTGATGAAGCTTTTCCCTGGCAGCCCTGCCAAGATCGGCGCGCGCCTGGCAGGGCTGCCCAAGCCAGCCAATTGTCTCTGATGCGCTCTCGTTCATGAATTTCCTGGCCCATGCCTGGCTCGCACGTCACGGTAGCGACGCCTTCCTGTACGGTAATCTGGTGGCTGATGGCATCAAGGGGGGCGATCTGACAGGATTGCCCGATGATGCCGCACAAGGTGTGCGGCATCACCGACGAGTCGATGCCTATGTCGATGCCCATCCTGTGGTACTGAACGCACGGCGGCGTTCACCCCATGGGCTCCAGCGTTATTCCGGCATTGCCCTGGACCTGGTCTGGGATCACTTCCTGTGCCGCCATCTTGCCGTTGAAGACAGGGACGAATTGATCGAACGTTGTTACATCATTCTCATGCAGAAACCCGCTCCCGCACGTCTCAAGGAGATGGTGCCAATCCTGGTTCGGGAAGACTGGCTGCGCGCCTATGCCGATTTCGATTTTACCTGCCGGGCCATTCGCGGCATCGGTACGCGCCTGTCCGGTCCCAATCGACTGGCAGAGCTCTTGCCCCATCTGCGTCACGAGTATCCACGCCTGGAAAGGGACTTCCAGGCGCTATGGACGGATACTAGCGAATATCTCACTGCTCGTTCGGGAGCCTGAGCGTATCCGGGTCAGAACAGCTTGAGCCACATGCACTCGATGCGATCCCCTCTGACGATCTGGCTGTGAGGTGGGATGACCGCCAGGGCGTCAGCATTGATACAGGATGACAGCACCCCCGAGTTCTGATCGCTGAAGGCCTCGGCTGTCATGCCATCCGGGGTGAAGTTCAACTGCACTCTCATGTAATGCTGGCGTGGCCCCGTGGAGGTGCTGAAAGCGCTGGTCGCCCACAACCTGGGAAGATCCTTGAGAGACGGGCATCCCAACAGTGCTCCGATAAGCGGACGCAGGAACAGCCAAGCGCCAACAAAACAGGACACGGGATTGCCCGGCAGACCGATAAAGCGAGCCGATCGATTGTCCTCACCGGTTGGCAGACGGCCCAGTGCCAGCGGTTTGCCAGGACGTATGGCCAGACGCCACAGGTCCAGCTCTCCGAGGCTTTCCAATGCTGCCTTGACGTGGTCTTCTTCACCTACGCTGACGCCACCGGTGGAAATCACCACATCTGCAATGCTCGCCGCTTCTGCCAGGCATTCCTGGGTGCTGGCAAGGCTGTCTGGCACGCTGCGTGTCAACACCACTTCGGCACCGAAGTGTGTGAGCAAGTTGACCAGCATCGGACGGTTGGAGTTATAGATCTGGCCCGGCGCCAAGGCCTGCCCCGGATCGACGATTTCGTCACCGGTCGACAGCAGAGCAACGCGTGGGCGGCGGATGACATTGACCTGAGTAATACCCTGGCCAGCCAGATGTCCCAATGCCGCTGCATCCAGGCGAGTGCCGGCAGGCAGTAACACGTGGCCCCGAGTGACATCTCGTCCCTGGCGGCGCACGTTGTCTCCTGCCGGTACATCAGGCGGGATGACCGCGTGGCCGTCATCAAGGACAACCTTCTCCTGCATCACGACACAGTCGGCACCTGCCGGCAGAGCGCCTCCTGTGAAAATACGTGCACAATAGCCCCGCTGTAGCCGGCTGGGCGCATCGCCTGCCGCG
Source organism: Halomonas sp. (assembly GCF_029263665.1). GTDB lineage: Bacteria > Pseudomonadota > Gammaproteobacteria > Pseudomonadales > Halomonadaceae > Halomonas. The sequence goes on along the minus strand of NZ_JAJUFQ010000005.1, from coordinate 283,807 downwards.
ATCCGTTCCATGATGGGGAGACGTTGCCCTGCATCGTCATGGTGTAGGGCGTAGCCATCCATGGCGCTGTTGTCGAAGGGAGGAATGTCGAGTGTCGCGATGACATCCTGAGCCAATACCCGGTCTGCTGCATCGATCACATCCACGCTTTCATGACCCAGCAGCATGGCATCGCGCAGCAGAGTCTCCAGGGCCTGTTCGATAGGCTGGAGAGGAGATTCAATAGGTGGAAGAGGGGCTTCAGACGTCATGGGTGCCACGCTCCGGAATGACCAGGTTGGCGAAGTTGCAGGGACGATGACGACTGTCCAGCTGTTCAGCGAGGATGCCATCCCAGGCGGTACGGCAGGCGCCAGTCGATCCTGGCAGGCAGAAGACTACGGTAGCGTTCGCCATCCCGCCCAGGCAACGACTCTGTACCGTAGAGCTACCGATTTCCTGGTACGAAAGCTGACGAAAGAGTTCGCCGAAGCCTTCGATGCGCTTGTCGAGCAGAGCTCCTACGGCTTCTGGAGTGGAGTCCCTGCCGGTGAAGCCCGTACCGCCTGTGGTCAGGATGACCTGAACTTCCGGATCAGCAATCCAGGCGGATACGATAGCCCGGATCTGATAGACATCGTCGGGCACGATACGCTTGTCAGCGAGATGGTGTCCTGCAGAGCTCAGGCGTTCAACCAGCGCCTGACCACTGCGATCAGTGTCTTCGGTTCTTGTATCGGATACCGTCAGTACGGCAACCTTCAACCCGATCATGTCTTCCTGACGCATCATGACTCCCGCTTTGCAGCCTTGGCCTGCTGGTGGGCCTCGAAGGCTGCCATCTGCTCTGGCGTGGCCTTGGCCTGGTACTTGTCCTTCCACTCGCTGTAAGGCATTCCATAGACATACTCGCGAGCCGTTTCGTAGTCCAATGTCTGGCCACGTTCTTCTGCAGCAGTGACCAGCCACTTGGACAGGCAGTTACGGCAGAAGTCGGCCAGGATCATCAGGTCGATGTTCTGTACATCCTTGCGATTATCGAGATGGCTCAGCAAGCGGCGAAAAGCAGCGGCTTCCAGCTCGGTGCGGGTAGCGTCATCAAGGTGCTGCATGGTGATCTCCGGGTGAATAGGGCTAACACCCTTGATAGTAACGCAGCGGCCGCTCAAGCACACCGGTACGAGAGCGTCCTTGTCCAGGGTTTTCGTATTCCTGGCCATTTCATCCCGGTGGACGATCCGCAACGTCCGGCATATACGCCACCGCCCCGGCAACGCCGGGGCGGTGGGGCTAGCAGGGAGGCAAAAAACGCTCGTTCAGGTAGGTCGTGCAGGGTCGGGGCCCGGATTGTCATGCTTGCTGTCTGCATGTCCTTTGCTGGTTTCCAGGCGTTCGCCGTCTACTGCCTGGTCCTTCACTTCTTCATACCACAGGTTGTGATGCTGCTTGGCCCAGCTTTCGTCGACATACCCTGTGGCCATGCCTTCCAGGGCACCCTCAGTGCCCAGTGTGCCGATATATATATGACCAAGGGCAACCGCCGTCAGGCCCAGGGCGCCAATGGCATGAATGATGTTGGCCCATTGCATGGTATCGCGAGTCTGCTGGTAGTTGGGGAAATCCATTACCAGACCGCTGGCGATGACGACGATGCCGGCAGTGGCGAGCAACCAGAACCAGATCTTTTCGCCAGCATTGGCGAAGCCTGCATCGGGATGGCCCTTGCCCACCATGCCGCCGCCCTTGCGCAGCCATTCGAAATCCTCGCGCTTGGGCCAGTTGTGCTTGAGAAAACGCATCAGGATGATCACCAGCAGGATACCGAACAGCGGCCCCAGGTAATTATGCAGAAGCTTGGAGCCACTGATCATGGATGCCCAGAAGGCATCACCGAACAATGGCTTGAACAGGAACTTGCCGTACAGCAGATTCAGCCCGGTCAGTGCCAGCAGGATGAACAGGGTGGCGACAGACCAGTGCAGGGCACGATTGAGCGCTGACCAGCGCAGGATCTTGCGACCGCTACGTGGTTCCTCCAGCTGATTCTTGCCGACGATGAGATAGAACAGGGTGATCATCGCCAGCATGCCGCCGATGGCAATCAGGCCGAAGGGCGAGATCCACTTGTTGCGGATGAGGCGCCAGGTCTGGCCGCTGGGGTTGATCAGGTTATAGGTGGAATCATGACGTGAGTCGATGAAATTCTCGCCACTTTTTACCTGGCGCCAGGTATCGGCATCCATGGCTGGCACGGCACCGTTGATCTCCGCATCAGGATCTGCCGCGGTTGCCACATGGCTCAGCCCCAGCGCAACAAACAGCAGCAGCAAGGGCAGCAGAGACTGCAATATCCTCAGCAACCATGGTTGTTGCCTGGAATGCTGGAGTGGCCATGTCTGATTGATTGAGCGCATGGGTGCCTCCTCACGGTTTGCGAGTGGCATCGGATGCCATGTTGTCGATGGCCGATGGTGCATCTCCGAGCTTCGACCAGGCGCCATCCTTGTGGCCGCGCCTGACGACGCGCTCACGGAAGATATCGGCAATGGTCTGGGCATCACCCGCCAGCAGGGCCTTGGTCGAACACATTTCGGCGCAAAGCGGCAGCTTGCCTTCACGAATACGGTTGGCGCCGTACTTCATGTATTCTTCTTCGGGATTATCGGCAGGGCCTCCTGCGCAGAACGTACACTTGTCCATCTTGCCGCGCTCACCAAAGGCGCCTTGCTGCGGGAATTGCGGCGCGCCGAAGGGGCAGGCATATAGGCAATAACCACAGCCGATACACAGGTCCTTGTCGTGCAGCACGATGCCGTCATCGGTCTTGTAGAAGCAGTCAGTGGGACACACCGCCATGCACGGTGCATCATCGCAATGCATGCAGGCCACTGAGATGGACACTTCTGTCGGCTCACCGTCATTGAGCGTGACAACCCGGCGGCGCTGGATACCCCATTCCGTTTCGTTGGCGTTCTTGCAGGCAGTGACGCAGCCGTTGCATTCAATACAGCGCTCAGCATCACACATGAATTTCATCTGAGCCATGTCGTATCTCCTTGAATCAGGCCGGTTCGATGCGGCACAGGGTGCATTTGGTTTCCTGCATCTGCGTCACCGAGTCATAGCCATAGGTGGTGGCGGTATTGGCCGCTTCACCAATGACATAGGGGCTGGAGCCTTCGGGATAGCGTTGCTCGAGACTTTCGCCCTGGAACATGCCACCGAAGTGGAAAGGCATGAACACCACGCCACGAGCAACTCGTGGGGTCACCATGGCCTTGACCTTGACCCGGCCACCTTCAGCACCCTCCACCCAGACCATGGCGCCGTTCTTCACGCCGATATCATTGGCCAGGGCAGGGTTGATCTCGACAAACATCTCCTGCTGCAGTTCAGCCAGCCAGGACATGGAACGGGTTTCTTCGCCACCGCCTTCGTATTCGACCAGGCGCCCGGAAGTGAGGATGATCGGATAGCGCTCAGTCACATCCTTCTGCTGGATGCTCTTGTACAGTGTCGGAAGACGAAAATGGGAGGCGACGTCGTTCCAGGTCGGATAATCCTCAACCAGATCGCGCCGAGAGGTGTACAGAGGCTCACGATGCTTGGGAATCGGATCGGGGAACGTCCACACGTTGCAGCGAGCCTTGGCGTTGCCGAAGGGAGCGCATTCGTGAGCGATGGCAACTCTCTGGATGCCGCCGGAAAGGTCGGTCTTCCAGTTCTTGCCATCGGCGGCACTCTTTTCTTCCTCTGTCAGCTCATCCCACCAGCCCAGATCCTTGAGCATATCGGCGGTAAACTCGGGATAGCCGTCCTCAAGATCAGAATCCTTGCTGAAGGAGCCATCGGCCAGAAGGGAAACGCCATCGCGTTCGATACCGAAACGGGCGCGGAAGGTCAGGCCACCTTGAGAAACCGGCAGGCTGGTATCGTACAGATTCGTTGTGCCTGGATGAGCAAACTCTGGTGTTCCCCAGCAGGGCCAGGGCAGGCCATAGTAATCACCATCTGCTGGTCCGCCTTCGGCCTTCAGGCTGCGAAAACTGAAGGTATGCCAATTCTGCTGATGGGCCTTGAGGCGTTCCGGACTCTGGCCTGTATAGCCCACTGTCCACATGCCGCGGTTGAACTCCCGGGTAATATCTTCGATCAAGGGTTCGTCGCCGTTTACCTGGATGTTCTTGAATAGCTGTTCGGCGAATCCCAGGCGTTTCGCCATCAGGTACATGATGACGTGGTCCGGCTTGGACTCGTACATCGGCTCGATGACCCTGTCACGCCATTGCAGGGAGCGGTTGGTGGCGGTGACGCTGCCGTAGGTTTCGAACTGAGTGGCAGCAGGGAGCAGATATACCCCATCACTGCGGCCGTGCATGACGGCGGCGACGGTCGGGTAAGGGTCGACGATGACCATCATTTCCAGAGCTTGCATGGCTTTTTGCATCTCGGGGCCGCGAGTCTGGGAGTTGACGGCATGTCCCCAGTAGAACATGGCCTTGAGGTTCGTGCGCTGAGAGATATCGGTGTCATCTTCCAGCACGCCGTCGACCCAGCGTGACACCGTGATACCGTTGGAGTTCATCGGGAAGCCGTCAGCATACTCTGTCTGATCGAATCGCTCCTTGAGCCACTCGTAATCGAGATCCCAGACCTTGGCCCAATGACGCCAGGCGCCTTCTTCAAGGCCGTAGTAGCCCGGCAGGGAATCCGAGGTCAGGCCAAGGTCAGTGGCACCCTGTACGTTGTCATGACCACGAAAAATGTTGGTACCACCGCCAGAAACGCCTAGGTTACCCAGGGCCAGTTCGAGAATGCAGTAGGCCCGGGTGTTGTTGTTGCCGGTGGTGTGCTGCGTGCCCCCCATGCACCAGACCACGCACCCAGGGCGATTCTTGGCCAGGATTTCGGCGGTGGAATACATCACGTCTTCCGGGATGCCGGTGATACGTTCGACTTCGCTGGGAGAGAAGTTGGCCACTTCGGCCCGCACTTCTTCCATGCCATAGACGCGCTGCTGAATGAACTCGGTGTCTTCCCAGTGATTCTCGAAAATGTGCCACAGGAGGCCCCAGATAAAGGCAACATCGGATCCTGGACGGATGCGAACATAGTGATCGGCCTTGGCAGCGGTTCGGGTAAAACGAGGATCGACAACGATGATTTCTGCCTGGCTGCGTTCCTTGGCCAGCAGAATATGCTGCATGGCTACCGGGTGGGCTTCACTGGGGTTAGAGCCGATGAACATGATCGAACGACTGTTCTGCAGGTCGTTGAGCGAGTTGGTCATCGCTCCATAACCCCATGTGTTGGCCACGCCTGCAACCGTGGTGGAGTGACAGATACGAGCCTGGTGGTCAGTATTGTTGGTGCCGGCCAGGGCCGCGAACTTGCGCATCAGATAGGCTTGTTCGTTGCTGAACTTGGCTGACCCCAGCCAATAGATGCTGTCTGGGCCATGCTGCTCGGTCAACTCCAGAACCCTGGAGCCAATCTCGTCAATGGCCTCTTCCCAGGACAGCCGCTGCCATTCGCCATCGACAAGCTTCATCGGATATTTCAGGCGCCGGGTGGAATGGCCATGTTCACGCAGTGAGGCACCTTTGGCGCAATGGGCGCCACGGTTGAAGGGATGGTCGAAAGCCGGCTCCTGCCGGGTCCAGACACCTTCCTGAACTTCGGCATAGACACCGCAGCCTACCGAGCAGTGAGAACAGACCGTGCGCTTGGTCTCGACTTCCGCCTCGCTGTAGGGCGTGCGTTCGGCGGCTTCGGCTCTGCGCATCATGGGCGTACCGAGCAGGCCAAGTCCGGCGAGCCCTCCGCCTGCCATGCTGCCACGTTTGAGGAACTGGCGGCGGGAGATACCGATGCCTGGAGCATGAGGCCGAGCCGAAGGCTGAGGCATCGAAGCGCGTTTCGTCAGTCGCATGAGAGTCTCCTCAATCTCGCAGGGAAGCGTAAAAGTCCCGGATATGCTGGGTTTCACGGTAGCCACCGGCTTGCTGGTCTCGAGATTCTTCGGCCTCGTCTTCCGCCTGGGCGAGGCTCACATGTGTGATGCCTGCTGCGACTCCCGCCGTGACAGACCCCACCCCGAGTACCTTGAGAAAACGACGGCGTTGAGGATCACTGCCTGTCGGCTGTACGGTCTTTTTCATCGCTCTCTCCTCATGTCATTGATAGTCGCAGTGGGCGTGACAATGCGCAGTGGCTGGCCAGCTTCGGCGTAACGGTTGACCAGGTCGTTGTAGCGTTCGTTTTCCAGGGTCATGAAGGCTTGCCCCAGGCTGCCCAGGGCTGAATAGAATGCAGTGTCGACCTGGCTCAGGTCGTGCAGGCAGCGTGACGCCCAAGGGGCAATATGGCGCTGGAAAAAGTCAGCAGCATGATGTTGGACGGCATGACGTGAAATGGCATCGCAGGCACTGGTCTCGCTTGTAGCGGCATGGGTCGAGCTGACGGCAGTCATTGCGACGGCTTCATCCTGCAGCAACATGACCATCACTTCGAAGAGGGCTCCGAGGTGGTCCTCGGGATCATGCTGATCCGTATTACGCTGTATGCCGAGTTGTCTGAGATCCTTGCGCAGATCGACCAGCGCGATATCCATCAGTTGACCGTTGCGGTACCAGGAGGCATAAGGCAATACATCTCCCTGGATGACACCGACAAGGTGACGAAAGTGCGCGCGCTCCAGGTGCTCGGCATCACTTTCGGCAGCGGCAGCGGCAAGGGCCTGCCAGGCGTGGCAAAGCGCTTCTTCAGACGGCGTCGGACTCGGATCGGGTTCCAGTTCCGCCAGCCAGCGCCGCAGCGCTTCCGTTGGAGGCTGGCGCAGTAGCGTGCCGAGCAGGGCGTAGACCTCTGCTCTCAGCTCACTGTCGCTGACTCCATGATCATCGATGTGATGATGCTGCACGTCGTTGTACATGGCTCATAGCCTCACGGGTGAGTCAGGATGATGGGCAAGTTCTTCCCAGATATCCTTGACCCGGCAGTCCTGACACATTTCCAGGCGTTTGGCCTGGGCACCGGAAAAGTAAGGATGTTCGGCAAGCTTTTTCTGTATGGCAGTGATAGTGCCGGTGTTGGCAAAAGGTTTTCCGCAATGGATACAGGCGAAAGGCTGATCTTCATGCAGCAACTGGTACTGAGTGCGCTCGGGGGCGGCGAGAAACCCGGGGACCAGGTGAATGACATGTTCCGGGCAGCTCTGTTCGCATAGGCCACACTGCACACAATCAGCCTCGCGAAAGCTCAGCCGAGGTGCATCCTGATCAGCGTTCAATGCCGGTGTCGGACAACTGGCCACGCAGCTCATGCACAGGGTGCATCCTTCACTATCTACCGTGATGGCGCCGAATGGACTATTGGATGGCAGAGAGTGACGTTCGCCATTCAGGTGGCCGTGTGCGGCGAGATGTTCGAGCACGCAGTTCAAGCGGGCTCGTTTGCTGGGAGCGTCATGTGATGTCCCGGAAGACCCTTGCAGTTCACCCTTGATGAGCCGTGTCGGCAGGGCATTGAAACGTGGCAAGTCTGCCTTCGGGGGAGCGTCGTCAGCGCCTCTCCATACCAGGCGCTCGGGCGAGAGGCCGATGGCCTCTAGAATGCCACGGGCTTGTGCGAGCTGGTCGTGCAGGTGTTGCTGAAGGCGCACAGGCATGTCGGAATAGGCCTGAATATGAACTTCACAGGCACCCGCAGCCAATGCGGTCAGCCATTGGTCACTGCCTGCTGTGCCGAGGTCTTCCAAGGGGACCTCGATGACGTGTCCAGGAAGGTCGGCGGCGGTCGCAGACGGTTCCGCCTGGACGAAGCGCATGATGGCATGGGAGCCACCGGCATCGTGATAGGCCGAAAGCCAGGCGACTAGAGTGTCTTGCTGCAGATGGCTCAGTGGCTGGCGGAACTCGATGGCACCGGTAGGACAGGCGCTGGAGCAGCTGCCGACGCCGTGGCAACGAAACGGATCAATATCGATGCGAGAGTCGATGCGTCCCTTGTGGCTGCTGATGGCATCTGCCGGACACACATCCAGGCACCGGGTACAGCCGGTGAAGCCACGTGTGGAGTGGGCGCATGCGTCGCTCGCAATCTGGAAGTAGCGAGGCTTGTCGAAGTCGCCGACCCAGTCGGGTAACGAAGCGAGAACGTCATTCCGCTCACCATTTGCTTCAGGTAGATGGAAATATCCGGGGGGAAGTAGCTCCAGTTCCAGGCAGGGAGGGGAGGCCAGATCCACCACCAGGTCAAAGGTGTCTCGGGAAACCAAGGCCTTGGCCAGATTGATGGAAGACTCTTTGGTGAGGGATCCTCCTGATAGCCAGGCACGAAAATCCCCAAGATGTCCTTCCAGCTTCAACCTATTGCGCTGCGATGAGAGCAGCGGTTGGATATGGATGGGAAGGGTGGAGCTGGATGTTTCAGCAAGGATCAGCAGGGCATCGTCCGGCATATCCGTGCAGATCAGCGTCAAGCTGGCCAATGACGAGTGGAGAGCCGGGTGGTCGGTGATGGCCGAATAAAGGGCTTCGCTGTCCCCTATCAGCAGTACATGCCCCTGGCTGGAATAGCTGACCTGGGTGTTGGCCAGGTTTATCGGCCAGGATATTTGCTCATAAGCTGCATCACGCGCACACCGGTTAACGCCTGCGTCTACCGGAACGAGGTCGATTCGTTGGTTCATATTGTCTCACGGTCGAGAACGGTGACTCATCGTTTTTATAATAAATTCACGAATGCCTGTGCTGACTCGTATAGGGTGCTGGCTCGTACATTCGTGCTTATTGATACCTCGCTTAAGTGTTGACGCTATTTGCCAATCCCGCCACATCTCTTGGTCTAAGGTCGAGGGTGGGGGCTGGCCATCCAGTGGCCAGAAAAAGACTGAGTGAGCGTTTATGGAGACGTTTCGTATGTTCGATGCTTACCGACAGCATAAGATTGACGTAAACGGTACGGGAATCAACTTCCGCATCGGCGGCAATGGGCCTGGGTTGCTCCTGCTGCATGGGCACCCGCAGACGCATGTCATGTGGCATAAGGTCGCTGACTCGTTGGCACAGCATTTCACGGTCGTTGCAGCCGATCTACGCGGCTATGGCGATAGTGATAAACCTCCGGCCAAGGATGACCACCAGTCCTATTCGAAGCGCAGCATGGCGTCAGACATGGTGACGCTGATGGGTGAGCTGGGGTTCACACGATTCTCCATCCTGGCACATGACCGGGGAGCCAGGGTCGCTCACCGCCTCGGGATGGATCATGCCGCTGTCGTCGAGCGCATGATCCTGCTGGATATTGCTCCCACGCTGGCCATGTATGAGCAGACGGATCAGGCATTTGCCAGGGCCTACTGGCATTGGTTCTTCTTGATACGTCCGTCTCCACTGCCGGAAACGTTGATCGAGCATGATCCTGAACTTTACCTGCGCAGCGTGATGGGCGCGCGCAGTGCCGGCTTGAAGCCTTTTACCGATGCGGCCCTGAGTGAATATGTGCGGTGTCTGCGATTGCCAGGGACGGCCATGGCCATCTGCGAGGACTACCGTGCCTCTGCCAGCCTGGATCTCGAGCATGATCGTGCTGACCTTGAGGCCGGTCGCAAGCTCGAGTGCCCCTTGCTGGTCATGTGGGGAGCCAGTGGCACAGTAGGGCAATGTTTCGATCCTTTGCAGGAATGGAAACATGTAGCTTCGAACGTCGATGGTAAGGCGCTTCCGGCAGGGCACTATATCGCCGAGGAAGTGCCGGACAGGTTATTGCAAGAGGCACTCGCCTTTCTGACATGATGCTCCGGCCAGGAAGGCATGGCGTCATGCCTGGCCGCTGGACTGGAAACCGGTCACAGGCCCGGTCCGGGTGTCGTGATCCTGTTGCGCTGTCTTGTCGGAGCCTTCTGGATTGCCAGGTTCTGCTGTCCCAGATGTAGCGGCATGTTGTGCATCATGGGGGCCGGGGGTGTGCTCATGAGCGAGAGCGGCTGCTTTCTGTGGCGTCTCGCTCTCTGGTTTCGCTTCATCCTGTGGTGTTTGCCAATGGTGCTCGAAGTGCTGACGCAGACGTCCGGCGACATGCTCCGAAAGCGGTTTGAGCTTTTCCCGAAAGTCTTCATCGTAGTCATCGAGGCCATCACGGACATTGTAGCGCTCGGCACTGAACAGGCGGCGCAGGGCTTTTTTCCTGAGGGCCTTGTCAACGCCGGGATCGAGGTAAGCGCGAATGTCACTGCCAGCAGGCAGGCTGTCCGGGTCAGGTAGAGCCGTGCTGTCGGCAACAACATCAACATGTTCCCCGTCACCGTCATTGTCGACCGACTGTGTCGAATGACGGTCGACAGGTTCGAGACATTCACTGTCCTGTTCCTGCCGTTGCACAACTTGTTCTTGCTGGCGTTGGACCGGCTGCCCAGCCTCTGCGGTTTCAAGCAGTCCGGAAACCGGCTTTTCAGCAGCTTCCGTTGGTGATTCCTTGTCGGCGAGCTTGCGCTGAGACCAGCGAGACAGGCGACTCATCGAGATTCCTCCTGTGGCAGGTTGGCAGGCTTGGGCGAGTGGGCTCGTCCGGCGCCCTTGCGCTTCTTCTTGCGTCCTTCGTCCGGTGCTTCGCCATGTTCCAGCAGATAGGCTTCTATCCAGACTTGAATGGCCAAGGGCATGGTCGTTTCCAGAACACGGTGCTCGCCGTCCATCCAGGTGGCAGCCATGGTCTGGCTGGCTGTGATGGCCAGCGCCTGTGGAGGTTCGTCGACGTGTCCGGCGCGTACGAACAGACGGGGTGTACTGGCGTTGAGATTGAAGCGATAGTCCGCGCGTTCGGTCATGGACAGGACCAATGTCAGAACATGGGGTCCCTCCGCGCCAGGCATCAATCGAGAAATGTGCCAACTGCTCTGACGAAACCCTTTGACGACATGCAACGTTTCTTCGAATGTCACGCTTAGCTGACGCCGGTTGGCAATGCTTGTCATCCTGTCCACCTGTTGAACCTTATTGACCTGCTGGCCCCATCCATCTTGAGACAAGTGACGTAGGCCAATGTCTCATCCTTGCTCTATTGTTACTCAAACACAACCAGACGTAGGCCGCACTCAGGAGTTTTATGTCGCATTCCATTCAACGTAGCCATGCCAGGCTGCCTGCCACGCTGGACATTCAAGTGGTCGACGAGTTCGGGCAGTCTCATCGGCAGGCCATTGCCGCGGAGCGGGCGCTGACGGTGTACCTCAACCGCCGCGAGATCGTCACCCTGATGTCGCTGGGGGAGGATCCTGAGGCCTTGGTCGTGGGGTATCTGCGCAATCAAGGGCTGATCGGGGCAAGGGAGGATCTTGAAGCGGTGTTCGTTGATTGGGACGTGGAAGCTGCCGCAGTGGTGACCCGGTACTTGCCCGAGGATCTGGAAACTCGCCTGGGACAGCGTACCGTGACTACGGGGTGTGGCCAGGGGACAGTATTTGGGCGTTTGCTGGATTCTGTGCCCAAGGCAAGGCTGACCCCGACGCCTCTGAAACAGTCTGTCGTATATGCGTTGCTGGAAAATCTCGCTGCCTACAACGAAACCTATCGCAGTGCTGGCGCAGTACACGGTTGCGCATTATGCCGCCAGGAAAAGGTACTGGATTTCGTCGAGGACGTGGGTCGCCATAATGCCGTGGACACCTTGGCCGGGAGAGAGTGGCTCAATGAGGGCACTTCCGATGCCACAGGCACCAAGGCCGATATCTTTTACACCACTGGGCGTCTGACCTCGGAAATGGTCCTCAAGGTTGCCCAGATGGGAATCTCGGTATTGCTGTCTCGCTCGGGGGTTACGCAAAAGGGCGTGGAGTTGGCTGAGCGCTTCGGGGTGTTATTGGTCGCGCGAGCCAAGGGGCGGCATTTTCAGGTGATCGATACGCAACAGCGTTTCATCTTTGATGCGCCACCACCACGACGGCCCGGAGACCGTCGCCAGACTGACTGAGCGCTCTCAGGAACCTTCGCCGCGAGTACAGACCGAGAGAATGACAGCATCTTCTTCGCTGATCGACACCAGGGCGTGCCCCATGTCACTGTCGAAATAGATGCTGTCTCCCTCGACCATGGTGACGGGCTCGTAGAACTCGGAATAGAGCATCACTTCTCCACTCAGTACCATCAGGAATTCCTCGCCATCGTGGCGAACCCATTCGTGGAATTCCTCGAACTTCCGTGCCCGCACGATGGTCTTGAACGGGATCATGCGCTTTTGAGCGAGTTCACAGCTGAGCAGTTCATGTTCATAAGTGGGGGTCGGGTGGCGTTGACCTTCGCCACGGCGTGTCATGTCGCGGCGTCCCATGGTGCGCGTCTGTTTACGTGGTGGGGACAGCAACTGGGGCAAGTCGATGCCAAGACCGTTGATCAGTTTCTGTACAGCAGTAAACGTAGGAGAGATCTGATCATTCTCGATCTTGGACAACGTGGAACGTGCCAGGCCGGTACGCTGGCTGACATCCTCCAGTGTCCATTGGTTGGCCAGGCGTATTTCCTTGAGTCGCTGACCAAGACGCAGTGGCTCGACGAAAGCCTTGCGCCCTGAGGCGATCTTGAGAGCTGCCTGCTGATCGGTGTTTTGTGGCATGCCAAAATTCACAATAGGAAACCAAGTTTCCTCTAGGCTACCACAAGGCCAATGAAAAACGCCCTAATCCACGCAGGAAGGGCGGTCATCGTTAAGCATGAGTCGTTGTCAGGATAACGCTTCCGGCAGGCCGAGCAGGGCGCGTACATGCGCTTCCACCGAACGCCCCAGAGCATTCAGGTGATAGCCACCTTCAAGTACGGACACCAGGCGTCCCTGTGCATATTGCCTGGCAACATCCAGTGCTTTGAGCGTGACCCAGTGATAATCCGCGTCTTCAAGGCAGAGATCACCCATCGGGTCTTCGCGGTGGGCATCGAAACCGGCCGATATCAGTACCAGCTCAGGCTGGAAGGCATCCAGTGCGGGCAGCCAGTGCTTCTCGACGGTTTCGCGGAAAGCCTGGCTGCCGCTGCCTGCGCTCAAGGGGGTGTTGACCACATTGTCATGGCGGCTGTCGAGGTAACGCCAGGGGTAAAAAGGGTGCTGGAAGCTGGTGCAGATCAGTACGCCGGGGTCATCCTTGAAGATATCGATCGTGCCATTGCACTGGTGAACATCGAAATCGAGGATGGCGATGCGCTGTGCACCATGTACTACCCTGGCATGGGCAGCACCCACGGCGATGTTGTTGTAGAGGCAAAAGCCCATGGCTTCACCGGCTTCCGCATGATGACCTGGCGGGCGCACGGCACAGAAGACATTGTCTGCCTGGCCCCGATATACCTGGTCGACTCCCTTGACGACAGCGCCAGCAGCGAAATGTGCGGCCTGCAGGCTATGTGGGTTCATCAGGGTATCGCCATCCACGCGAACGTGGCCCTCATCCGGCACCAGGCTTTCCATCTGGTCGACATGCGACTCACTATGTACGCGCAGAAGCTGCTCGCGGGTGACTTCCTTGGCATCCCCCTGCATGGTCTTTTGCAGGGTACCGGAAAGCATCAGTTGCGCGCGTATGGCATCGAGTCGCAGGGGGCTCTCGGGATGTTCAGGACCCATGTCATGATGATGGCTGGTGGGGTGGGTAAGATACGCAGTGATCATGCTGGGCTCCGAATTTTCATTATTCATAGCCTAAAGTGTGAGGCTGCATGGTCGACACTCGCCAAAGGTCGCAGTATCAATAGAATTCCAGCCAATCAGGAGACACCTCCGTGAGCACCCGCTTTCTGCGTCGCTTCTTCGCTCCTGCTTCCATTGTCGTGATTGGTGCCTCGGAAAAGCCGGCATCCGTGGGTGGGCAGGTGATTCGCAATCTGCTGGATGGAGGCTTTCGCGGCAAGCTCTGGGCAGTCAATCCCAAAGGCTATGATCGGGTATTCGGGGTGCCTTGCCTCACGAATGCCGCCAGGTTGAAGGAAGTGCCGGATCTGGCCGTGATTTGTTCTCCAGTGAAAACGGTACCCAAGCTGCTGAGCAGTCTGGGGGAGCAGGGGATTCGGGCTGCGCTGGTATTGTCTGGCGGCAGTGACCTGGATGTCGAAGGCCGAGGTCAGGCCTCCATTCGTAGCCGCATGCTCAGTGCCGCCCGGGCTTCCGGGATTCGTGTGCTGGGGCCGGAGTGCATGGGCTTGATCGTGCCGGGGCATCGGCTCAATGCCTCTTATTCCAGCCATACCGTCCCTCATGGCAAGGTCGCTTATCTTGGTCAGTCCGGCATGCTGGCCAATGCCATGATCGACTGGGGAGCCGGGCGCGGTATCGGCTTTTCTCACCTGCTGACCGTAGGCGACAGTGTCGATGTGATGCTCCCCGACCTGATTGACTACATCAATCAGAATTCTCCCACCCAGGCGATCATTCTGCACCTGGAAAACATTCCTGACTCCCTGCATTTCATGACTGCGGTGCGTGATGCATCGCGCCACCGCCTGGTCCTGGCCATCAAGAGTGGACGCACGCTGGCCTCGGACATGAGTGGACTGCCACCGACACCGGGTATTCCCAATCGTGATCAGGTTTTCGATGCTGCCTTTGCCCGAGCAGGGGTTGTCAGGGTGAACGACTCCGATGAGCTATACGACGCCCTGGAAACCCTGTCGCGCATGAAGCCGGTAAAGGGAGATCGATTGGCCATCGTAGCCAATGGCCTGGGGCCGGCCATGCTGGCGATCGACAAGCTGCTGAGCGCGGGAGGACAGCTCGCTGAATTCGATGATTCGACGCAACACACGCTGCGTCATGAGCATCTTGACTTGAGCAAGCCCGGGGAAAATCCGGTGGATCTTGGTGGCAATGCCTCTCCGGAGCGCTTCGTCAAAGCCCTGGAAATCGTTGCTGCCGATGCCAATGTGGATGCCGTGCTGGTGGTCCATGCCCCAACGCGCATGGCGCCATCTCTTGATACGGCCGAAGCCATCATCGAACATCGCCGCCGCTTCAAGAGTAATCTGCTGACCAGCTGGATGGGGCTTGAACAGGCCATGCCCGCTCGCCAACTCTGTCATGACGCAGGGATCCCGACTTACCTGTCTCCAGAAAAGGCCGTCAAGGCCTTCATGCATATGGTGGACTACCAGCGGGTTCAATCGCTGTTGCAGCAGACGCCTCCCAGTCTGCCGTTTGCCACCACCCGAGAGAGTCGGGTTGAGTGTCACCGGTTGATAGAGCGCGTGCTGAGCGAAGGGCGCGAGAGTCTCAGTCACTCCGAGGCCGCTATGGTATTGGCCGCCTATGGTTTGCCGGTGGCAGAGAGTCGATATGTTACCAGTCCCGAAGAAGCCCAGGAGGCAGCGGCGACCTTGCAGGGACCTTTCGCTGTCAAGGTGGTGCATGAGGGCAACTGCCGCCCGTTCCGTTATCGTCGCCATCCGCACAAGCTGTCTGCCGGCCTGTTGCAGGATGTTGTCAGCCCAGAAGCTGTGGCTGAAGGTGTCAGGCAATTGCAGGAGCGGGTAAAGGAAAAACTGCCCGGCTTTGCCACGCGCGAGTTTTGCCTGCAGCCGATGAAGCGGGGCAAGCACTCCATGCAGCTATGTGCAGGCATTACTCGAGACCCTGTTTTCGGCCCCTTGGTGGTATTTGGTATCGGTGGGTACAAGGTGAATGTTCTCGCCGATCGTCAGGTGGCCCTTCCGCCTCTCAACATGACGCTGGCAGCGGACATGGTGGATCGTACCCATGCTGCTCGCCTGATTCATGAGCACTCCAGCGATCCCGAGAGGGACCTCAACAGGCTTTGCCAGATGCTCGTCACGTTGTCGCAGATCGCCACGGACCTGCCTCGGCTCAGAGGACTGGAGATCAACCCGTTGGTACTCAACCGCGATGGCATGGAGGCTGTGGACTTTGCCATGGACCTGGGCCAGCCCGCACGCTTTGCCATCATGCCGTATCCCGAAGAGCTGCGTGAGTGGGTGAAGCTGCGCAACGGTTGGGATGTGGAGATACGTCCGATAAGGGCTGAAGATGCCCCTTTGATCACAGACTTTCATCGTCAATTATCGGAGGAGAGCATCCGCTTTCGCTATTTCCATCACAAGATGGACCTCAGTCAGCGTGATCTCTCGACCCTGGCCCAGATCAACTATGACCGGCAGATGGCGTTCATTGCTGAACGCCATGGCTCAGATGATGGACATAAGGAGATGCTGGGGGTGGTACGAGTGTGGAATGATCCAGACAACATCCGTACCGAGTTTTCCATCATTGTACGGGATGACCTCCAGGGTCTGGGTATCGGCCGATTGTTGATGAACAAGATGATCAGTTATTGCCGAGGGGTCGGCACTCTGGAGATGTATGGCAAGATCATGATTGACAATCATCCCATGCGTGCGCTGATGAAACACCTGGGCTTCAGCCAGAAGTTCAACATGGAAGAACAGGTGGTGGATGCGTCATTGCGGCTCAACGAGCCTGACAGCGAGTGGCAGCGCCATCGCCTCGAGCGGCCGGTGGAATGATGCCAGGCAAGGGAAAAGACGGGTAGCGGCCACATTACCGCTACCCGTTGCTACGACTATCTGTTTCTACGGCTAGCCATTTCTACTACCAACCATTTCTACTAGCCGTTTGATTTTCTCGCTCCGGCCCGCTTACGGTGATCCGGTTCACTGTGCAATGTATCAGGGCGCCAGGCGAGATGTCTCCCAGCTCTCGTCGCGCTTCTGATAGCGAATGCGATCATGCAGGCGGCTTGGCTGACCCTGCCAGAACTCGATCATCTCCGGCAATACTCGATAGCCTCCCCAGTGTACTGGGCGTGGAATTTCCTGGCCTTCATATACCTGTTCGAAACGGTGTTTGCGCTCTTCCAGCCAGGCACGATCAGGAATGATGACGCTCTGGTTGGAAATCCAGGCGCCCAGCTGACTACCCCGTGGGCGACTGGCAAAGTAAGCGTCGGACGCTTCCTCTGACACCATCTCCACATCGCCCTCGATGCGTATCTGGCGAGACAGCTTGGGCCACCAGAATACCAGCGCAACATGCGGGACATTGGCCAGCTCGCCACCCTTGCCACTGTGGTAGTTGGTGTAGAACTCAAAGCCTTGTTCGGCGATTCCCTTGAGCAGCACAATGCGCGCATGGGGAAGGCCTTGGCTGTCTACGGTGGACAGTGTCATGGCATTGGCATCATCCGGGTCGGTGTCCACTGCCAGGGAGAACCATTCCTCGAACAGTTCAAAGGGGTTTGCAGGGACCCGGGATTCATCCAGGATGCCGCCTTCGTAATCACGCCGGATATCGGCTATATCGCGAATCATGGTGTTCTCCGGTAAAAATTTGCGTTGAAAATTCGAACTGACTTTCAGTCCAGAACATAATTTCAGTGCTGGGCCTGATCGCGTTTTATCTGGCGAGAGCGGAATCGCGCATATCCCATGCAGCCGATAAACAGCAACATGGCCACCAAAGCTTCAATGACACCTCTCAAGCCTTGTCCTGGAAGGCTTGCCACCATCACTCCCTGGGCAAAGTACAACAGGCTGACGAAGGCCAGCCAGGCATGGCCTCGTGGACGGCGTGTGAGAATGGATGGCAGGAACAGTACCAGCGGCAGCACGAAGGCAATCAATGGACCGAAACGATTGCCATCAGCCTGGATGGCGAACCCTCGGACGACCATCAGCACCAGCAACAGGATGAAAGTGGTAAGCACCAGCTGGCGCGATTGCCGAGTCAGACGATCGAGCCCATGGCGCTGTTCGATGCCTTCGAGCCATGCTCTCATGATTTGGCTCCTCGAGCCTTTTCCAAGGCCAGCGCCAGGCGCGCCAGCCGGGCTCCCTGGGCAAAGGCGAGTTCTCGTTCATGCTCATCAAGAGGGCGATCACTGCGTGTGCCTGCGAGATGGCTGACACCGTAGGGAGTGCCACCGCCCTGGGTATGCATCAGAGCTGTTTCACTATAGGGAACTCCGGCGTAGACCATGCCATGGTGCAGGAGTGGCAGCAGCATGGAGACAAGGGTCGTTTCCTGACCACCATGCAGGCTGGACGTCGAAGTGAAGGCCGTGGCGGGTTTGTCGATCAGCGCACCCGATAGCCACAGTTCGCTGGTGCCGTCGATGAAGTACTTCAGTGGCGCTGCCATGTTACCGAAACGGGTTGGGCTACCAAGGGCCAGGCCACTGGCATGGCGCAGGTCATCCAGGCTGGCATAGACAGCACCTTCAGAAGGAACTTCCGGATCCACGGCCTCACAAGTAGGAGACACTGGCGGCACAGTTCGCAGTCTGGCATCCATGCCGGCAATGGAGGCGACGCCAGCAGATAGACGCTCGGCCAGTGCTCGGGTCGCGCCGAAGCGGGAGTAATACAAGACCAGCACGTAAGGCCGGTCGGAAGGGGATTGAGCAGGCATTGAAACTCCTCGGTCGACGGGTCAAGCCAGCAGTTCGCGGATATTTTCCGGCGGACGTCCGATGATCACTCGTTTACCATCATCGGCAATGGGGCGTTGCAGCACCTTGGGATGGGCGACGATGGCAGCAATGACTTGTTCGATATCGTTGCTGTCGGCCGCGAGTGCTTTCCACTCGCTCTCGTTGGTGCGTACCAGTTCCTTGGTATCTCCCTGCAGGCGTGATACCAGGTCATGCAGTTCTGCAGCGCTGAGAGGCTCGTCCAGATAACGACGTACGCTAACGTCGACTCCGGCTTCCTCAAGCAGGGCAAGGGCTTCACGGGACTTGGAACAACGCGGATTGTGCAGCAGGGTAATGGGCGGCATGAACAAACATCCTCGAGCGCATGAAGTGCTGATTGAAATGCTGGTTGAAGCGATAGTTATTGTAGGGTGCTGCCGACGACGACCACAACTCGGGTTAAGTTCGGGAGTAACCCTTGGTAGGCTAGGAAGTTAGTGCAAGACATGACAGCTAGCATGAGAGGAGGTGCCCGATGGTGGAAGGTTGTCACGATGATGTGGATTTCCGGGCACTGATGGGGGACGTCAGGCCTTTGTCGCATGGACATGATCGTGCTGACATCAGTCGTCAGCGTGGAACGCCCAGCGAGGCTCAACTGGAGCGTCGGCGTGCTGCCCAGCAGGGTGACAAGAACGCCGATGGTCTTTCCGACGATTTTGTTGACCTTGTACCGCCTTTCGATCCTCTGGAGTATCGCCGCGACGGCATTCAACTTGCTGTCGTGGAGCGCTTGAAGCATGGTGGGTATCCCATCCAGGCCAGTCTCCATCTGTTGCGGCGACCATTGCACGAATGTCGCCGCGAATTGCCGATGTTCATCCGCGAGGCCTTTGCAGCAGACCTGCGTTCTGTTCTGATCATCCATGGCCGTAGTCGAGAGATCGACGCTCCTGCCAATGTGTTGCGCTCGTACCTGGCCAAGTGGTTGGTGACCTTCGATGAAGTCCAGGCCTTTGTGTCTGCGCAAGAGCGTGATGGGGGGCTTGGTGCGACCTGGGTGATGCTGCGCAAGAGTGAACGTGCCCGTGCCAACAATCGCGAGCGTCAGCAGAAACGGCGAGGATAAGCAGGCAAAAGTGGCCTGGTGCCGTACTCAGGTTATACTGGCCGCCCTGATTCCGAAGGCCAATGTCGGAAGCCGGTTTTTGATAACGGACTTTGATAACAACGGAGTAGAGCTGGATGCAGCAGATGGTTCGCGTTGCCGCCCTGACCGGGTATGTGGCATTGCTGGCCGAGTACAAGGTCGATGCTCGACAGCTGCTCGCGGACCTGAGCTTGCCTCCGGACTACCTTGACCGTCCGGATCGGCTGATCCCCGTTCTGACCAAGATCGATCTGCTGGAACTGGCAGCTCGTGCTACGGGGTGTCGTCATTTCGGCTTGCTGCTTGGTCGCCATCAGAATATCTCCACCCTGGGCCTCGTGGGACTGCTGATACAGCAGTGCGAGACCATGCGCGAGGCACTGACCACTATCGCAGAACAGATTGGCCGTCATGTTCAGGGGCTGGAGGTACGCCTGACGGAAACCGAAGGACAGGCGTCCTATCACTTCACTTATCAGGTGGCTGGCCAGACGCAGCCCTCACGCCAGCACAACGACCACACGTTGATGGTGGCTTATAACATTATCTCCTTCTTGTATGGTGAGTCGATCAAGCTACGAGCGGTCTATCTGGTCGGTGACGATCCCATCGATGTTGAACCTTATACACGTTTGCTGCAGGCGCCGTTGTGCTTCAACAGCAAAGATAGTGCGCTGGTCTTCGACCGAAGATGCCTGGAGCAGCCCATTGCTGGGGGAAGTCCGATGTTGCGCCGCTTGATCAATTCGTTGATGCGCCATCACCAATGGAATGACATCGAGGACAAGGTGGAGTGGATCATCACCAACCTGCTGCCGCTGGATCAGGTGAAATTGGACGATGTCGCTGGCGCGTTGGCCGTGTCGGCACGAACACTTCAGGTGCGGCTGGCACAGCGTGGCCTGAGCTTCCAGCAGTTGCTCGATAGGGCTCGCATGAAGGCAGCCCAGACCTACCTGCTTGATACTGACTTGCGCTTGAGTGAAATCGCAGAGTTGCTTGGGTATAGCCAATTGAGCGCTTTGACTCGCAGTTTCAAGCGAGTTACGGGGGAAAGTCCTACCCAATGGCGACGAAAGCATAAGGCGGAAATTCAGGGTTTTGCGTGATCTGTCAAATTGGCTGCATAACGGGTCAATGTTTGTCGTTTTGAGTTATCTATTCTGCTTGAAAATCACCAGTAAACGATAACTGACAAATACAGGTGACATGTCATGACTACAGATCAGCCCACAGTTCTTGGAGGGCAGAACTTCAAGTTTCTGCTCTGCATCAGTTACCTGCTCTGTTAGGCATACGGTCCTGCTGACGACAGCGCCTCCCGAAAGGCCTTCTGCCCACTGGATTCATGGCGGAAATGGCTGGGTGGCAAAGGAACGACGACACGCTTGAGGACCAGACCATGCAGTTGCTTCAATCCGCGCATGTACATCATGCGCGCAGGCTTTCTCACGTCCAATTGCAGACATTCGGCAGAGATCGGGTAACAGTTTCGAGAAAAATCATTGACGGCAGCCGCCCTTGGCTACTCCCTTCCTGCCTGTTGTTGGCAGCATTTCCTGCCGATGCCATCGAGCAAAATTTCGGTGAAGTCGAGGCGACGCTGTCGGGCTCGTTGAGTGCCGGGGCAATATGGAGCGCCGAGTCCGCCGACAAGAGTTATGTCTTTCAGGGGAATGCGGACGCAGCCGGCTTGAATGGCAGCGGCTATAACCCCGTCGGAGGGCGCAATAATGATGATGGTCGCGCCAACTACGCGGACCGTGAGCTGACTTCGACGCCAATCATCTTCACGACTCAGCTCGATCTGGAGTATCGCAATGTCGGGGCGCGTATTGCCGGCAAGGCCTGGTACGACCTCTATCAGGAACATCACGAAGTGCCCTTCGGCAGTCTCGCCAATGGTTATGCCAGCAACGAACCTCTGGACGACAGCCACTATGATCGTCTGTCCCGCTTCAAGGGCGCGACCTTCACCGAGGTATACGCCTACGGCAACTTCGATGTGGCCGACCATGACCTGAAGGTGACGCTGGGTGATCAGTACTTGCCTTGGGGAGAAAGCAAGTTCTTCGTCAATGGCATCAATACCATCAACCCCTATCGCCCGGCGGCACTACGCATGCCGGGAGATAACCTGCGTCTGCCGACAACGTTGCTCAGCGCAGAATTCGAGCTGACCAACGAGTGGCAGTTGGGGGGCTTCTATCAGTTGGACTGGGATAGCACGGTGCTCGATGGCTGTGGTACCGCGTTCAGTACCCACGACTATGTGGCTGGCGGCTGTAGCGGGGCTGTCATCGGTAGTGGAGCGATACCCAGCGACCTGAATGATCCCTATGGTTATCACAATGGGTTGATGATCGAGCGAGCGAGCGACAATACGCCGAGTGACACGGGACAGTTCGGGTTGAGTCTTGGTTATCACCCCAGCGAAGATACCGCGATAACCGCCTATGCCATGAATATTCACTCGCGCCGGCCTTATGCCAGCGTCGTCTCGGGGGGGTATACCAGCCCGGACGACAATGGCCTTTCGCCGGGTTGGAGACCCCCGACAGACTCGAGTTACGACCCGGATCTGAACGCCAAGTACTTTGCTGACTATCCCGAGGATATCCAGGTCTTCGGGGCAGCGTTTCACACTAAATTCGGTCAGGCCACACAGGTCTTTGGTGAATACAGCTTCCGCCATGACCAGCCATTGCAATTGGCCACGTCTGACCTGATCGCCGCCTTTGCTCGGGATCCAGATGCGCTTTCTGGCGCCATCGGCGAAGACATCACGCTGGCCGATGGGGCCAGGTCTACAGCGCCGGGGGACACCTTCAACGGCTACGATCGCTATGACGTCTCGCAACTGACCATCGGCGCCATTCAACCGATACCCAACGTACTCGGCTCCAAGGCGCTGGTGCTGGTGGGCGAGGTTGGCATGAAGTACGTCCATGATCTGGCGGATCTTGAAGACCGTCGTTATACCAAGGGCGACCGATTCGGGACCGATCTGGCGCAGGGCAGTGAGATAGGTTGTGCCATCGCCACACCCAACCCGGATTACACCGGCCGAGGGTGTTCCAGTGACGGTTATGCAAGCGACTTCTCCTGGGGCTACCGCCTGCGCGGTCAACTGATCTATCCCGATGTCGTGCCAGGCCTGACGCTGACGCCCTATGTCATGTTCGGTCATGACGTCTCCGGCTGGTCCTATGACGCCAACTTTGTCGAAGACCGCTTGCTCGGCAGTGTAGGGATAAAGGCGGATTATCAGGATCGCTACTTCGCCGAAGTTTTATGGGCGGGTAGCGGCAATACGGATTATGCCGATACCGATTTCGACTTCATCACCGCAGCGGCCGGCTTGAAGTTCTGACAACAACCATAACGACGAGGAAACACCATGACTCGACTTCCCTTTGCTGCGCTTCCTTTTACCGCTTCGGTGCTGGCTGCAGCGATTGCCCTGGGCAGCAGCAGCCTGTGCTGGGCCGAGTACAACGAGGCCATTGCGCCGAAGCCGGCTACCGCCGCTACCCAAGCGGCCAATGCCGAGGTGCTCGAGAAGCTGGACTTTACCGATCGTAGTGACTTCGAGGATGCTCAGCGTGGCCTGATCAAGGCCACACCGGATCTGGTGGTCAAGGATGCCGATGGCAGGGTGGTATGGGACGTGGCGGCCTATCAGGAGTTCCTGCGGGGAGATGCGCCGGATACTGTGAACCCCAGTCTGTGGCGCCTGGCACAGCTCAACAACACCCCTGGCCTGTACGAGGTCACGGATGGCATCTATCAGATCCGCGGCTTTGACCTCGCCACCATGACGGTCGTGCGTGGAGATACGGGTTGGATCGTCATCGATCCCCTGACCACGGCAGAACCTTCGAAGGCCGCCATGGAGCTGATCAATAGTGAACTGGGCGAGCGACCAGTCACTGCTGTCATCTATACGCACTCCCATGCCGACCACTTTGCCGGTGTGAGAGGTGTCGTTTCGCGGGAGCAGGTGGCGGCAGGCGAGGTTCGTGTCATCGGGCCAGAGCATATGACCGATCATGTCGCCAGTGAATCGGTGCTGCTGGGTAATGTAATGAGCCGGCGTTCCCAATACATGTTTGGCTTCGGGTTGCCGCGCAATGCTCAGCAGCAGGTGGATGCGGGGTTGGGCAAGGGCGTTTCCAACGGGACCTTCACCTATATCGAGCCGACTGAAGAGATCACCGAGACCGGCCAGACCTTGACGGTCGATGGGGTCGATATCGAGTTTCTGATGGCGCCTGGCACCGAGGCCGATGCGGAGATGGTGTTCTACTTCCCGGAGCAGCGTGCGTTGCTGGCGGCGGAGATTCTCAATGCTTCGTTGCACAACATTCTCACGCCGCGCGGGGCGAAGGTCCGCGATGCGCTGGTCTGGTCGCGAGCGCTGGATGAGGTCCTGCAGCATTTCGGTGATCGTACCGATGTGGTACTGACCTCCCATTACTGGCCGCGCTGGGGGCAGGAGGAGGTGCGCGACTATATCGAGAAGCAGCGCGATATGCTCAAGTACCTCCACGATCAGACGCTGAGGCTGGCCAATCTGGGCTACAAGCGTGACGAGATCGCCGAAGCCATCGAAATCCCTGACAGCCTCGCCAACGAGTGGTTCAATCGTGGCTATTACGGCACCATCAAGCACAATGTAAAAGGTATCTATCAACGTTATCTGGGCTTCTGGAGTGGCAACCCGGCCACCCTGGATCCGCTGCCTGAACAGAGCGCCGGTGAGCGCTATGTCGACGCCATGGGTGGTGCCGAGGCGGTAATGGAAATGGGCCAGGCAGCCTTCGATGAAGGCGACTACCGCTGGGGCGCCATGCTGATGAACCATCTGGTGATGGCGCAGCCGGACAACCAGCCAGCCCGTGAACTGCAGGCGGATATCTTCGAACAGTTGGGCTATCAGGCAGAGTCTGCCCCGTGGCGCAATATCTATCTGACCGGTGCCCGGGAGCTGAGAAACGGCTTCGATCCGGCCAGCGTGGTGACAACGGCCTCGCCGGATATTCTCGAGGTGCTGCCTATCGAGCAGATCTTCGACCTGCTGGCGGTGCGCCTCAATGGTCCGAAGGCTGATGGACTGGAACTGGACATCGACTGGCACTTCACGGGTGATGAGCCTCAGGAGTTCCGCATGAGCCTGGACAACTCGGTACTACGCTATCGGCATGGCATCGATGAAGACGCCGAGGAGCCCGACCTCAGCCTGACCCTGAGCCGGGACGTACTCAATCGGGTGCTGTTGCAGCAGACTAACCTGGGGGCCGAGATCAAGGCCGGTAATGTGACCACTGAAGGCGATGTTCAGGTACTGGGGCAACTGTTCTCGTTGCTGGACAACTTCACCCCGACGTTCCCCATCGCCACCTCGGCGGTGCCTGTCGAGGAAAACGACGACTGAGGTGACAGCTTCGGTCTGGTCAGAATGCAAGAAGCCTCGTAGAGGGTCTACGAGGCTTCTGTGCTTTCTTCATGGCCAATGCCGCCATGATCTTTACGCCTGAATCGCGTCTGCATGCTCAACGCGAAGCGCCTGACGTCAGGCGAGGGCAACTTCTGCTTTGGCGGCCTCTCTGGCTTCGCGTTGACGACGCAGGAACATCGGCTCTGGATTATCGACAGACACCTGATAATGGCGGCTGAAGATATTCAGTGAGTTCAGGGCATCCTCGACGATCTGGTCTTCCCGCAGAGAGAAAGCGTTGATGCCGCAGCGCGACATCCAGAACAGCTGGTCGATCAGTACATCTCCCACCGCACGAATCTCGCCAGTATAGCCATGACGTTCGCGCAGTACGCGTGCCAGGGAATAACCACGACCATCGGTGAACTTGGGGAAGTCCACGGCGATCAACGGGGCTTCCTTCAAGGCAGCCACGGTGTCGCCGTCCAGCTCGGTGTCGCTGGGCAGCCATGGTGCGATGGATGAGCGGTCCTCGGCACTCAGCCAGACATCCAGACGCACGAGAGCCGGTGTATTGGCTGGCACGGATTCCTCGTCATGGCGAATCCAGTCGTCCTGGGCCAGTTGACGGTCCTTGATCAGCGGGCGTTGTGTCGTCTGCTCAGGCATAGACGTACTCCTTGAACGGTTTGAGACCGATACGGCGATAGGTGTCGATAAAGGTTTCGTCATCCTGGCGGGACTTCACATAGACCTGAAGTACCTTGTCGATGACGCCAGGCACATCCTCGCGGAAGAAAGAGGGGCCAAGGATCTTGCCCAGGGAAGAATCATTGCCCTGACTGCCTCCCAGCGAGATCTGGTAATACTCTTCACCTTTCTTGTCGACGCCAAGAATACCGATATTGCCGACGTGGTGATGGCCGCAGGCATTCATGCAGCCAGAGATGTTCAGATCCAGCGGGCCAAGGTCATAGAGGAAGTCGAGATTGTCGAAACGTTCCTGAATGGCCTGGGCGACAGGAATGGACTTGGCATTGGCCAAGGCACAGTAGTCACCGCCGGGGCAGCAGATCAGATCCGCCAGGGTACCGACAGTGGGGTTGGCCAGGCCGAGTGCCTCAAGGCGCTGCCACAATTCTTCGATGCGATCGACAGAAACGTCGGTCAATACCAGGTTCTGTTCATGGGTCACGCGCAGCTCGCCGAAGCTGTATTCGTCGGCCAGGTCGGCGATGTCATGCATCTGCTGGGAAGTCACGTCACCAGGAGACTGGCCGGCACGCTTGAGCGACAGTGTCACAGCCTTGTAGCCACGTACCTTGTGATCAGTGACGTTGTTGGTCACGAAGCGGGCGAAAGCACGGTTGCTGCCGCGCATTGCCTCATAGGCTTCGATGGCAGTTGCATCGATGTCACGACGGGGTGGCTCCACGAAGTGTGCCGCCATATCATCGATGGCCTGCTGGTTGAGGGTCTGGGGGCCATCCTTGAGGTGTGCCCACTCTTCCTCGACCCGGCGGCGCATTTCATCGATACCCAGCGCCTTGGTCAGGATCTTGATGCGTGCCTTGAACTTGTTGTCCCGACGGCCGAACTGATTGTAGACCCGCAGAATGGCTTCCAGGTAAGTCAGCAGGTGCTTCCAGGGCAGGTCTTCACAGATCACATCACCAATCATTGGCGTACGACCCAGGCCGCCGCCAACCAGTACCTTGACGCGGATGTCGCCATCCTCGTTGCGCCAGAAACGCAAGCCGACATCATGCACCTGGATGGCAGCGCGGTCTTCACTGGCTCCTGTCACGGCAATCTTGAACTTGCGTGGCAGGTAATAGAATTCCGGATGGAAGGTGGACCACTGGCGGATCAGCTCGCACCACGGACGCGGATCGACTTCTTCATCGGCGGCAATGCCGGAGAACTGATCGGTCGTGGTATTGCGGATATCGTTACCGCTGGTCTGGATGGCATGCATCTGCACGCTGGCAAGCTCGGCGAGCATGTCAGGCACGTCTTCGAGTTTCGGCCAGTTCAGCTGCAAGTTGGTACGTGTAGTGAAGTGACCATAGCCGCGGTCGTAGCGAGCGGCGATGTCACCCAGCTTGCGCAGTTGGTAGGACGCCAGCATGCCGTAAGGGATGGCGATGCGCAGCATGGGCGCATAGCGCTGCACGTACAGTCCGTTCTGCACACGCAGCGGAAGGAATTCCTCTTCGCTGATCTTGCCTTCAAGATAGCGGCGCATCTGGTCGCGAAACTGCTCTACGCGTTCGTTCACCAGGGTTTGATCGTGATTGTCGTAACGGTACATTCAGCGCCTTCCTGCAGCAGCATGAAAACATGGGAAGATTGCGGCCTACCTTACATCGCCGCCTTTATTCTATAAAAGAATAAATATTCATAGTCCGTGAGCAAAAAGTAATTAGGCTTTCATATCATCAGTGTTTGCCATCGACGACGTTGCCAGATCAACACGAACATCAGGGAATTCAGAGCGCGATAGCCTAACTGAGTCCACCAGACACCGGCCAGTCCGAATTCAAGATGGACACCAAACCACCAGGCCAGGGGAAGGAATATCAACCATTGGGTGGACAGGGTCAGCAGCATCACGGTTCGATTGGCTCCTGCGCCGAGCAGAGCCTGGGTAAACACCAGTGCGGCGGCATCGAGAACGATCATCACCGCACTCAAGCGCAGTGGCATGACGCCAAGTGCGACAAGCTGGGGATCGTGCAGGAAAAGGCCCAGGACGGCTTCAGGGAAGATCAACATTGGCAGAGCCAGGGCTGCTAGACACATCCAGGCCATGCGTACGACATCCCATCCCCAGCGGTGGGCGGCGTCAGGGGTGTCACGTCCCAGTGCTTCTCCGACCAGGCTCATGGCAGCCATCCCCAGGCCAACGCCGGGGAGGATCAGCAGCAGGGACAGGTTCACCAGGACATGGCCGACGGCCACACTGGCCGTATCCACTTGGCCGAGAATCCAGAACAGCACCGCATAACCGGCAGCGAACCACCATTGCTGAAAAGAATGTGGGATTGCCAGGCGTAGGGTCATGGCCAGGGTAAGTAACTGAGGCCAGTTCATGCCGAAACCTTCGGTATGACGAACGCTGTAGAAGGCCCACATGCAAAGTCCTGCAAACAATGACAGGGTTGTGCCAAGGCCGGCGCCACTGGCCCCCATGGCGGGCAGTCCCCAGAAGCCAAAGATCAGCCCGATGCTTGAGATCAGGTTGATCACGTGCATGGTCAGAATGATGCGCAGATAGATGCCTGTGCGTTGCACGCCATTCCAGTAGCCGCGAAAACAGTGGATCAATGCCACTGGCAACAATGACAGGACGCGCCAGCGGAAATAGTCGACGGCCAGCGTCTCAATGGCGGGATCGTCATTGATCAGCCTGATGATCTCGGGGGCCAGCCACAGACACAGCAGTGTCAATGGCATGGCAACGCCCACGGCAATCATCAATCCGGCGTGCAGGGCCTCACTTGGGCAGCGACTGGCGCCTTCTCCATTGCGGCGGGCGACCTGGGCCTGTACCGCAGAGGACAGGCCGAAGACACAGGCGCAGACCATGAAGATGGCATAACCACCAATGCCGACAGCAGCCAGTTCTGTTTCACCCAGCAGGCCGACCAGCGCCGCATCGACCAGATTCAGCAGACTCTGGGTCAACATGCCAGCCATGATCGGTAGGGCCAGGCGCAGGATCAGACGCTGGCGCTGTGTGTCAGGTAACAGGCTAAGTTCCAGCACGTTATTCGATCATGCCGGATCGTAGGAAAGTACTGGCGACAACCAGCGTTCCATATCTGCCAGCGAGTACCCTTTGCGTTGGGCCAGGACCTCGACTTGATCACGGGTGATCTTGCCGGTGGAAAAGTACTTCGACTGCGGATGCGAGAAGTACCAGCCGGACACTGCCGCCGCCGGCCACATGGCAAAGTGCTCGGTGAGATCGAGCCCTGTATGTCGGGTCGCATCGAGCATGCGGAACAGCGTCGCCTTTTCCGTATGGTCAGGGCAGGCCGGATACCCCGGTGCCGGACGAATGCCCTGGTACTTCTCGGCGATCAGGGCTTCATTGTCCAGTGCTTCATTGGGTACATAGGCCCAGAACTCGCGCCTGATGCGCTCGTGCATGTGCTCGGCAAAGGCTTCGGCCAGACGGTCAGCCAGGGCCTGGACCATGATAGCGCTGTAGTCATCGCCCTTGGCCTTGTATTCGTTGGCAAGCTCTTCGACACCATGTCCTGCCGTCACGGCAAAACCGCCGATCCAGTCAGGCTTGCCGCTGTCCTTGGGCGCAATGAAGTCCGCCAGGCTATAGCAAGCGCCATCACGGTTCTTGGTGGTCTGCTGGCGAATGTGATTCAGGCGTTCGATGACCGTTTCGCGGGATTCATCGGTATAGATCTCGAGGACATCGTTGTCCACGCAGTTGGCCGGCCACAGGCCAACGACACCACGAGCTTGAATGAGTTTCTCGTCAACCAGATGCTTGAGCATTTCCTGGGCATCGGCATAGAGATTGCGTGCTGCCTCGCCGACTACTTCATCATTGAGTATCTTTGGATACTTGCCGGCCAGCTCCCAACTCATGAAGAAGGGCGTCCAGTCGATGCGATCGATCAGTGCATTGAGATCGTAGTCATCGAACACCTTGAGTCCGGTGAAGGTGGGCTTGGGTGGTTCATAGCCCTGCCAGTCGAGCTGCAGCTTGCGCTCGCAGGCACTGGCATAGTCCAGGTCGGCAGCCTTGGGGCGGCGTTTGGCATTGCGCTCACGCACCTTGTCGTACTCTTCCCTGATTTCTGCTACGTAGCTTGGCTTGAGCTCTGGCGACAGGAGTCGACTGGCCACGCCTACGGCACGCGAGGCATCGGTGACATAGATGACCGGTTCCTGATACTGAGGTTCGATCTTTACCGCAGTATGCGCCTTGGAGGTCGTGGCGCCGCCGATCAGCAGCGGCAGGGAAAAGCCTTGGCGCTGCATTTCCTTGGCCACATGAACCATCTCGTCCAGCGAAGGGGTGATCAGGCCGGACAGGCCGATCAGGTCGGCGTTTTCTTCTCGAGCGGTCTGCAGGATCTTCTCTGCCGGGACCATGACGCCCAGATCGATCACTTCATAGTTGTTGCACTGAAGCACCACGCCAACGATGTTCTTGCCGATATCGTGCACATCCCCCTTGACCGTGGCCATGACGATCTTGCCCTTGGCCTGGGTGTCCTCGGTCTTTTCCGCTTCGATGAAGGGAATCAGATAGGCGACCGCCTGTTTCATGACGCGGGCGGATTTCACCACCTGGGGCAGGAACATCTTGCCGGCACCGAACAGGTCTCCGACCACGTTCATGCCATCCATCAGCGGCCCTTCGATCACCTCGATCGGGCGATTGGCCTTGAGGCGTGCCTCTTCCGTATCAGCTTCGATGAAGCTGGTGACACCCTTGACCAGCGCATGCTCGATTCGCTTGTTGACCTCCCAGCTACGCCACTCCAGATCCTCTTTCTTGTCAGCGCTGGTGCCATCACCCTTGTAACGGTCGGCAATCTCGAGCAGGCGTTCGGTGGCCTCGTCATTACGATTGAGCACCACGTCTTCCACTGCCTCGCGCAGCTCACTGGGCAGATCGTCATACACGGCCAATTGACCTGCGTTGACGATGCCCATGGTCAGGCCAGCACGAATGGCGTGGTACAGGAAAACCGAGTGAATGGCCTCGCGCACCGGGTTGTTGCCGCGGAACGAGAAAGACACATTGGACACGCCACCGGATACCATGGCATGAGGCAGGTGGGTAGTGATCCACTGCGTTGCCTCGATGAAGTCCACCGCGTAGTTGTTGTGCTCTTCGATCCCGGTCGCAATGGCAAAGATGTTCGGATCGAAGATGATGTCCTCGGGCGGAAAACCAATGTCATCGACGAGCAGGCGATAGGCGCGTTCGCAGATCTCGGTCTTGCGCTGGAAGGTGTCTGCCTGACCTTCTTCGTCAAAGGCCATCACCACCACGGCGGCACCATGACGACGGCATTCCGTGGCCTGCTGGCGGAAGGATTCTTCGCCTTCCTTGAGCGAGATGGAGTTGACGACGGCCTTGCCCTGAATGCACTTGAGCCCGGCTTCGATGATGTCCCACTTGGAGGAGTCCACCATGATCGGCACTTTGGCGATATCTGGCTCACCGGCGATCAGGTTAAGGAAACGCACCATGGCTTCCTTGGACTCCAGCATGCCCTCATCCATGTTGATGTCGATGATCTGTGCACCGTTCTCGACCTGATCCAGGGCCACTTCCAGGGCGGTGGTGAAATCTTCTTCGACGATCAGGCGTTTGAAGCGCGCAGAACCGGTGACATTGGTACGTTCACCGACATTGACGAACAGGGAATCCTGCTCGATGTTGAATGGCTCGAGGCCAGACAAGCGGCAGGCTTGGGGGCGTTCAGGGATAGCACGTGGCTTCAGGTCCTTGATGGCCTGATGAATGGCGGCAATGTGCTCCGGCGTTGAGCCACAGCAACCTCCAATGATGTTGACCAGGCCGCTGCGTGCAAATTCGGCCACGATGTCTGCCATTTCTTCAGGCGTTTGATCGTATTCGCCAAACTCGTTGGGCAGTCCGGCATTGGGGTGGGCGGATACGAATGTGTCTGCCTTGGTCGACAGTTCCTCGACATAAGGGCGCAGTTCTTCAGCGCCCAGGGCGCAGTTGAGGCCAACGCTCAAGGGCCTGGCATGACGCACTGAATTCCAGAAGGCTTCCGTGGTCTGGCCTGACAGGGTTCGCCCGGATGCGTCAGTGATCGTGCCTGAGATCATGACGGGAAGGCGGACCCCGGTTTCATCGAAGATCTGCTCCAGAGCGTAGATCGCCGCCTTGGCATTGAGCGTGTCAAAGATGGTTTCGATCATGATCAGATCGGCACCACCTTCGATCAGGGCCAGAGCGGCTTCGCGATAGTTGTCGCGTAGCGCGTCAAAGGTGACATTGCGTTTAGCCGGGTCGTTGACGTCCGGAGAGAGTGACGCGGTGCGGGAAGTCGGGCCCAGTACGCCCGCGACATAGCGCGGAATGCCGGTTTCCTGGCCGACGGCATCGCAGACTTCCCGCGCAAGACGCGCTGCCTCACGGTTGAGTTCAGCCACCAGGGCTTCCATTCCATAATCGGACTGGGACAACTGGGTGCTGTTGAAAGTATTGGTTTCGATGATATCCGCACCGGCTTCGAGATATTGCCGATGAATGCGTGACACGACTTCAGGGCAGGTCAGGACCAGCAGGTCGTTGTTGCCCTTGAGGTCGGTGGGCCAATCCTTGAAACGCTGTCCACGGAAGTCTTCTTCACTGAGAGAAGCATTCTGCAGCATGGTGCCCATGCCGCCGTCCAGCATCAGGATGCGTTGCGTGAGGCTTTCGGTCAGGCGGGTAACTTGGGCAGTAGGAACGGCAACCATTGCAGGGGAGTCTCCAGCTAGCACTTGTGGCGGTCAGCGTATGTCAGGCGCGTCTTGCGCTTAGGCATTTATCAGCGCGCATTTTTATGTCAGGAGCGCAATATGCATGAGCAAAATGTGGATCGACATGCGCGTCCCTTTGTTTTAACCATTGTTTTAGCAATCGAGTATTTTGACAATCGATTGTATCGGCGATCGAATGGCCCCATTTAATCGAGCCAGATGCGAAATTGCCTGGGGGCAGTAGCTTACCAAAAAAGCACGCTGTCAAAGTACAAAGTCATTCATGCTGTTCAGTGAAAGCATTCATGATGGCATGGTGGGGATGCTTGATGAGAATAATTCCGACTAAAACACTCGGGATTGTGTCTGATCATGGTGTCGCTTACCATGGCACTATCTGCTCCTGACCTGGCCAGGGAAGTTTGATCGATACCGGTCTGGCCAATGTTGCTTGCCATAGGAGCCGCGCGGTCCCTGCGCGCAGAGAATACTTAGTGAGAGATCCATGAGCGAAAACATCCAGATCACCGACAGTGCACAGGACTACCTCGCAGAACTGCTTGAAAAGCAGAATGTGGAAGGGATTGCCGTGCGTATCTTCATTACCCAGCCAGGTACCCCGTATGCCGAGACCTGTCTGGCCTACTGTCGTCCCGGGGAAGAGGAGCCCAGTGATCAACTCCTGGAGCTTGCCAAGATCAATGTCTACCTCGATGCCAACAGTGTACCGTTCCTTGAGGACGCCGTGGTCGACTTCAATGCCGACCGCATGGGCGGGCAACTGACTATCAAGGCGCCAAACGCCAAGATGCCCAAGGTCAATGCCGATAGCCCGCTGGAGGATCGCATCAACTATGTGCTCTACAGCGAGATCAATCCTGGTCTGGCAGCTCACGGTGGTGAAATCAAGCTGGTTCAGTTGACTGAGGACCAGGTAGCGGTGTTGGCATTTGGTGGTGGTTGCCAGGGTTGTGCTGCCGTCGATCTTACTCTGAAGGAAGGGGTGGAAAAGACGCTGATGGAGCGCATCCCTGAGCTGGCCGGTATTCGTGATGTGACCGACCATACCGACACCACCAATGCCTACTACCGCTAAGGCCTGCAGTTGATCGGTTCCGCGCCGCCCTTATGGGCGGCGTTCTTTTTGCGACTGCAGGATCAGTTGTCTGGCGTTGTGGATGTTGACGCTGCTGTTGTCGACGTTGCCGTGTCGCTTTCATTTTCGTTTCTGGCTGCTTCACGGCGCTGAGCGGCGAGGGACCAGATCTTTTCGTCGAGTTTCGCTTCCAGGGCATGGATACGCTCCGCTTGCGTGCCAAGCTGGCGTTTCTGCTCTTCGAGGCGTTCACTGAGCAACTCATTTTCATGCTGCCTGGCACGTGCATTGTCCTCGGCTCTGGAGCGCGCCAGAAGCGTTTCCTTATGGCGTTTTTCTTCTTCCAGCAGGTCTGCGCGGACACGCTGCAATTGCTGCTGTAGCGTTTCATAGCGCTGTTCAGCCTGTTGAAGCTTCTGGGCATGAGACTTTTCGGCTGCCTGCCGTTCCTGGCGTGCATCATCAAGCATGCCCATCAGGCGGGCTTCGGCTGTCTCGTGACGCTGTTCTTCCTGGCGCAGGCGCTCGGCATGCTCTGTCTGGAGTTCACCAAGGGCAACCTGATGTGCCTGGCCCAGGCGCTCGTTTTCCTGTTGCAGTCGTGCCAGTTGATCCTCCAGCTGTACAGAGCGCTGACGCTCTTTTTCCAGCTGCTGCTCCTGAGCCTGGACAGTGGACTCCATGCGGGCCGAATTGGCGATGCTTTCCTGCAGGCGCTTTTCGGTCGTGACCAGATGGGCCGAGAGGGCTGACTCGCGTTGCTCGGCATCTTCGGCCCGGCGGTCAGCGTCTGCCACCCGCTCCTGTGCCGCCGCTACCTGACGGTCGGACTCTTCCCTGTAATGAGAAAGGTTGTCGGTTGCTGCCGTCTGGGCCTGGTTCCAGAGCTCTTCCGCCAGTGCCTGCAGTTCGGCAGGCATGCCCTGGGGAGGAGGTACATCGGTGCGTTCCTCCCGGCGAGTACGCCATTCCCTCAGGTGTTCGCTGATCGTGGTGAAACTGCCGGTGCCAAGAATGTTGCGCACCTTCTGCACGCTGGGCGCTTCCTGGCGCTGGAGCAGCGTGTCGATGGCACGCTGTACGTCGTCGAAAGTAATCCCTGTTCGAGCCATGAGTCATTACCTTGGGGGTGTAACCTTGGAAGAGTGCTGTTCGTCGAGTATGTGCTATTCGGGCGCGCACTATTCGATCAAGTGCTACAACCAGCCTTTTCGCTTGAAATACCAGAAAGGTGCAATGCCGGATGCGACCATCAGGCCAAGCGCCCATGGGTATCCCAGCATCCACTTCAATTCGGGCATGACCTCGAAGTTCATGCCGTAGATGCTGGCCACCAGAGTGGGTGGCAGGAAGACAACAGCGGCAATGGAGAACATCTTGATGATCTGGTTTTGCTCGATATTGATGAACCCTTGGGTCGAGTCCATCAGGAAGTTGATCTTATCGAAGAGAAACGTGGTGTGTGACATCAGGGTTTCAATGTCGCGCATGATTTCGCGCAGCGTTTCCAGATGTTCCGGCTGAGTGCGCAGGTGGCGCAGCAGGAAGGAGATGTTGCGCTGAGTATCCATCAGACACAGGCGAATCTTCCCGTTGCTGTCTTCCAGGCGCGCCAGTCTGTCAATGGCGTCCTCAAGGCTGGCCTGTTCATCTTCCAGCACTAGATAACTGACTTCTTCAAGCTGCTGGTGCAGGTCTTCCAGCGTGTCAGCGTGATTTTCCACCTTCTGTTCGAACAGGGTGACCAATAGCTCCTCAGGAGACTGGGCCTCGACCTGGCCTCGTCGGGCGCGCATGCGTAGCAGACGAAAGTCCGCCAGCTCGCTTTCGCGAATGGTGATCAGTCGCTTGCTTTGCAGAATGCAGGCCACCGTTTCAGTGTGATGACGATTCTCGGACTGGGTGAGAAACAGCGAGTGGATGTGCACACCAGCCTGATCGACGAAGCAGCGAGCAGAGGCCTCGATCTCTTCAATGTCATCCGACTCGGGAAGGTCGGTATGCAGCAGGCCCTGAAACAGTGAGCGTTCCTCATCATCAGGGTCGCGTGCATCAATCCAGTCCGCCTCTGCTAGAGCGCGCTCCGTTTGATCATCCGGGAGGCGACGTTCCCGAATGGTTCCTTCCTGGATCTTGAATAGTCTCAGCATCGCGGTACCTCGATGTATAGGCGAATCCTGTGTCATCGCCGGGATGGCCTGCATTTGCGCTGCGATTGTAGAACAACGCCGTATTGGCGAATAGGCCACCAGGGCGGGGCTGCCTGTCACCCGTCGCGATAGCGCCATTTCTCAGTATTGTCTGGTGAGAGTTTGTCGTCACGGTTTGTCTTCAGGTGGACCTTCGTTGATCAGTCTAGCGTATTTTTAATGTAATTACATAATGGATAATAACGTAAATTTATTTATCAAATATGACATAAAATCAAGATTACCCGTATTATCTTGATTTTATGTTGCTACACTAAGCAAAATACGTCGCTGTGACGATGCGGCATGGATGAGACATGGATGAGAAAGGTTTGACAGATAAAGAGGGGGGCGGCATGACCCGTATGAACACGGTGTCCGCAGTGGGAGTGGCTGGAGAGAAGCCTGGAGAGGTGGAAGTGTTCAGCGAAGCCACCGGCAGCGTGCTGCCAGCGGCCGCCATTCCTGCGACCAGCGATGCCCAGGCCGTGAGCGCCTGGTTGAGGGAATATCGCGGCAGCCCCCAGACTTTGCGTACGTATCGTCGTGAAGCCGAAAGGCTGCTGTTGTGGTTGGCTGAGCAGGGCATTGACTTGAAATCCCTGCGCCGTCATCACCTCGATGATTTCGAAGCCTTCCTTTGTGATCCTCAGCCACGCGAGCGTTGGGTGGGGCCCGTCAAGTCCCGGCAGTCGCCGGATTGGAAGCCCTTTCGTGGCCCGTTGTCGGCATCCAGTCGACGACAGAGCCTGGTGATCCTGCAGGGCATGATGAGCTGGTTGATGGAAGCGGGGTGGATCGCTCATAACCCCTTTCGCCTGATGCGCGACAAGCGTCGCCGTCTGGACAACCAGACAGGGCGGGTCGAACGCTATCTGGAGCGACCGCTATGGGACTGGCTGTGGGCGTGGCTAAGTCGTCCGTTGCCTGATACGGCCAGCCTGCGTGAGCGCAAGCTGTGGGCTCGCCGACGCCTGGTGTTCGGGTTTGCCTACCTGATGGCGCCGCGCATCTCTGAAATGAGTCAGGCGCGTATGAGCGACCTGTTCGTACGTGAAGGGCGCTGGTGGTGGCGAGTCATCGGAAAGGGTGTCAAGACGGCGGAGATACCGGTGCCGGAAGACATGATGCTGCTGATTCGGCAAATTCGTGTGGGGTATGGATTACCGGAAAATCCGGGGCTGGATGATGGGCCTATTCTGCGCCGCCTGGATGGCAAGAGCCCGCTGGGTGAGAATCAGCTGTATCGCTTGATTCGTACAACCTTTAGCCAGGCTGCCGATGTGCTGGAGCAAGAAGGAGGGGATGCCCTGGCCATCATGCGGCTAAGGCAGGCAACCCCGCACTGGCTGCGACACACGGCCTTGACCCATCAGGCCCAGGCCGGTGTCGAGCTACGCTACCTGGCGGCCACCGCCCGCCATGCCCGGCTCGATACCACCTCTCGTTACCTGCATACCGAAGACGAAGAGTGGCACCGCCAGCAATCCTGGCATCGCTTGCCGGGCAGCAGCAAAAGCGAGGCGGAGTGAGTCCGTCTCACTCTGTTCCAGAATCACCATTGGCGTAGCGTTGCCATTGACCCAGAGTAGCAATGACAGGGTCTCGGACCAGAAAAGCGCTGAATGGTATTAGTGTTTCCCTAGCGGCCCATCCAGCCGCCGTCGACAGTCAGGATGCTGCCATGCATATAGTCGGAGGCCGAAGAGGCCAGGAAGACGGCTGGTCCGGCGAAGTCCTCGGGCTGCCCCCAGCGCCCAGCAGGGATGCGCTCGAGAATAGCGCGAGAACGGGTTTCGTCATGACGCAGCGCCTCGGTATTATCGGTGGCGATATAGCCCGGCGCGATGGCATTGACGTTGACGCCACGGCTGGCCCACTCATTGGCGAAGGCCTTGGTCAACTGGGCGATGCCTCCCTTGCTGGCGGCATAGCCGGGTACCGTGATTCCGCCCTGGAACGACAGCAGCGAAGCGGTGAACACGATCTTGCCATGACCACGCTGGCACATTGCGCCACCGATCGCGCGGGTCAGCACGAACTGGGCTGAAAGGTTGATCTCGATGACCCGATCCCAGAGCTCATCGGAATGCTCGGCAGCCGGGGCACGTTCAATGGTACCGGCATTGTTGAACAGGATATCAATGGGCTGTTGCGCCAGCCGGTCGGCCAGTCCCTGCACGGCATCACGATCTGAGAAGTCACAACGAATCGCGGTGAAGGTGCGTCCTGCTGCGCGTACGGCGGCACCGATATCAGCGCCATCCTCGGGCATGGCAGCGCTGACACCGATCACATCGGCACCGGCTTCGGCCAGCGCCACGGCAATGGCGCCCCCGATACCTCGCCTTGCGCCAGTCACCACGGCTGTACGTCCCGCCAGATTGAAGTTGTCCAGAATCGACATGCTTACTCTCCCTGAGTGATGGTGATCAACGTCTTGAGCGCTTCAGCGTTGCCGGTCAGGCTGGCAAAGGCATCTCCGATGCGCTCCAACGGCTGCTTGTCGGTAATGATGGCGTCGACATCGATGGCGCCGGACCCCAGCAGTTCCAAGGCACGATCGAAATCCTCCGGCTCATAGACCCGTGCACCGATCAGCTCCAGTTCGCGCCAGAAGAAACGGAACATGTCCACCAGAGGGCGGTTGGCATGAATCGCCACCATGACGATGCGTCCGCGTGTGGCCGCCACTTCGGTCATGAGATCGACACCCGGCTGGCTGCCGGATACCTCGAACACCACATCGGCGCCCTTGTTGCCGGTGCGCTCATTGATCAGTGCCACCACGTCGGTTTCCAGCGGGTTGACGGCCTCCAGGCCCATGGCATTGGCCATGCGAATGCGTGTGGAGTTGATCTCGCTGAGGATGACGTCAGCGCCCTCGGCCTTGGCGGTCAAGGCAATCAGGGTGCCGATGGGGCCGCCGCCGATGACCAGAGCACATTCACCGGCTTTCAGGCGTGCGCGGCGGACATCGTGTACGGCCACGGCAGTGGGCTCGACCAGCGCCGCGGCTGCCAGTGACAGATTATCCGGCAGGGCGTGCAGGAGCTTCGC
Organism: Halomonas sp.; assembly: GCF_029263665.1. GTDB lineage: Bacteria > Pseudomonadota > Gammaproteobacteria > Pseudomonadales > Halomonadaceae > Halomonas. The sequence continues at coordinate 244,984 of NZ_JAJUFQ010000005.1, read as the reverse complement.
CGGGACCGTCCAGAAGCGCTTGAAGGCGCCATCCGTATCGATGCCCATGAACTTGAGGTGGTGACAGATATGGGCGTGGCCATTGTTGCAGGCGGGACAGTCGCCACAGTTGTCGAGTGGGCGAACCACGACACGATCGCCACAGCGATGGCCATCGACGCCTTCACCGACCTCGACGACGGTACCTGCCATCTCGTGGCCGAGCACGCGCTGGTCGCCGATTCGGGCATCCATATGGCCGAGATAGGCATGCAGGTCGGTGCCACAGATGCCACAGAAAGCAATCTCCAGGCGCACCTCGCCGGGCCCTGGCGCAGCAACGGGTTGGTCAACGATCTCGAAGTGGCCATCGCCACGATAGACAGCAGCAGGGTTATTCATAAGGGTTCCTTGTCCTTGTGTCTCACGGGTGTTGAGGGAGCAGTAGATAGCGATGTCATGCGGCATTTCTATTGCCGGCAATCTGGTGCTGCATGACGCGATGAGGGGTCAGTCGTTCCCAATCGAAGCTCACACCGATGCCAGGCTCTTCGGGAGCAATGGCTCGGGCATCACGGATCACCAGTGGCCGCTGGGTGTAACGGTCGATGGGGAAGGAGTGGATCTCCAGCCATCCAGCATTGGGCTGAGCGGATACCAGGCTGACATGAAGCTCCTGCATGCCATGACTGCAGACGGGAATACCAGCCTGTCGACAGCGCTGTGCCGCTGCAAGCCAGCCGGAGATGCCGCCGCAGTTGGAGGCATCCGGCTGTAGCCAGGAGAGTGAAGCGTCCCGCAGCGCGTGCTCGAACTCCTCGATGATGTGAAGGTTTTCCCCCATGGCCAGGGGCATCCCGGTCTCTCTCGCGATACGCGCATAGCCGAGGTAATCATCGGGAATGATCGGCTCCTCGAACCACAGTAGGTCAAGAGGCATGAAGGCGTGAGCCGCCTCGATGGCCTGGTCGACACTGAGGCCATAATTGGCATCGACCATGAAGGTGATGTCTTTGCCGATCAGGTCACGCACCGCACTGGCCCGTTCGAGGTCCTCGTTCAGGTCCGGCTTGCCGACCTTGATCTTTACCGCTTCGACGCCGCTGGCGAGGTAGCCCTCGACATTGCTCAACAGGCGAGGCAGGGAGAAGTTGAGGTCAACACCGCCACAATAGGCCCGGCAGCGGCTATCGTGACCACCGGCCATCTGCACCAGCGGCTGGCCGAGACGTTTGCCTCGCAGGTCCCACAGTGCAATGTCCAGCGCGGAAATCGCGAAGGAGGCGATGCCGCCGCGGCCGACATAGTGCACATGCCACAGCATCTCGTCATAACGTGCAGCGATGTCCTCGGCATCACGTTCGATGAGCAGTGGCGCCAGATCCTGCTCGAGCAGAGCGAGAATGGCCTTGCCGCCACGTCCGCCGGTATAGGTATAGCCTGTTCCCTCGAGGCCGTCCGAGGTACGGATGGTGGCGGTGATCAACTCGAAATGAGTGTGCAGTCCATGCTTTGCATCACCCAGGGGCTCATCGAGCGGTACCCGGTACAACTGCAGGTCGATGTGTGAAATCCGTGTCATGAGTCTCAGTCTCCGGCAAGGGGGCGGGTGATCTTCACTTGAAGGAGGATCACGATGAACAGGAAGGCACCACGGATCACCATCTGCCAATAGGCGCTCAGGTTGAAGGTGCCGAGGCCGTTTTCGAAGTTGAGCAGGTTGAAGATCAGTCCCAGCATCAATGCACCCGCTACGCTGGCGGGAATCGAGCCGCGCCCACCGGTGAGCAGCGTTCCACCGACGACGACGGAAGCGATGGCTGTCAGTTCCCAGCCGAGACCTTCGAGAGGCTGGCCGGCACCGAATCCGGAAGCGAGAAAGACGCCAGCCAGACCCGCGCAGCCGCCGCAGATCACGTAAGCCCAGGTGCGGGCCCATCCCGAGGAAAGGCCCATCAGGTTGGCGGTATCCTCGTTGTCTCCAGCGGCCAGCATGACGCGCCCCAGTGGCCGGTGTTCCACCAGTAGCCACAGGGCAATGCCGACTACCACCGTCAACAGCATGCTCCAGGGTAGCCACCCCGCCACGTTGTTCATGCCCAATTGGGTGAAATTGCTGGCCCAGTCCACCGGCACGGTCCTGGCGTCGCTGATCACCAGTGCGGTGCCCTTGGCTGCCAGTAGTGTCGCCAGAGTGGCAATGAAGGGGGGAATACGCATGATCACGATCATAAAGGCGTTGAGTGCTCCCGCGGCCAATCCGGTGAGCACACCAACCGGTAGCGCGACCTCCAGGCCATGGGCGCTGAAGCCGGCGGCAGTGACCGAGGACAGTGCCGCCACTGTGCCGACCGAGAGGTCGATGCCCCCGGTCATGATCACCAGACACATGCCCATGGTGATCAGCACGAACATGGCGTTGTAGTTGAGAAAGGAGCTCAGGTTGTAGAGGCTGGCGAAATTGTCATAGCGCAGCGTGCCCAGCAGGATAAGCAGCAGCACGCCGATCATCACGCCGGTGCTCTGTCCATGGTCGGCGATATGTCGGCGAACGAGAGTCGTCATCTCAATGCCCTCCGCGCAGGGATTGAAGGTAGACCGCAGCGACGATGATCGCGGCCTTGACGATCAGGGCGACTTCATCGGGTACGCCATTGGCGAGCAAGGTGTAGCGAACCAGTTGGATGATCGCAGCACCGATGATCACGCCGATGAAGGGGGCTCGTCCGCCCTGCAGCAAAGCGCCACCGACCACTGCCGCCGCAATGGCATCGAGTTCCATCAGTTGGCCGTTGCGCGCGGCATCGGAGGCAGAATTGATGGCCACGCTGATCATGCCGGCCAGCCCGGCGAGCAGGGCGCAAAGGGTATAGGCGATCATGCGCACCCGGGCCACGGGGACCCCGGCCAGTTCCGCGGCGCGTGGGTTACCACCGCTGGCAAGCAGGTAGCGACCGAAACGGGTGCGCGACACCACGAATACCGCAATGGCGGCAATGAGCATCACCAGCCAGCCCTGGATGGGGGCGCCCAGCAGTCGCCCGGCCCCCAGGTACTCGAACATCGGGTTGTCGAAGGTTTGCAGGTTGCCGTTGGTCAGCACCTGAGCGAGACCGCGACCCGAGATGAACAGAATCAGGGTGGCGACAATCGGCTGGACGCCGAAGCGGCTGACCAGCATGCCATTGAACAGCCCGCACAGCGTGGCGACCCCGAGGGCCGCGATGATCGCAATCAGTGTCATTATCAGCGGAAAATCCTGACCCGCGGAGGACAGGAAAATCAGTGGTACGATCGCGCCTGCCAGTGCCATGACTGCGCCCACCGACAGGTCTATGCCGCCAGTGGCGATGACCAGTGTCATGCCCATGGCAACAATGGCGATGGTCGCCACCTGGGTGATGTTCACCGAGAGCGTCTGCATGGACAGGAAGTTGGGGGTGATCAGGGCGTTGAAGCCGATCAGCAGCAGCAGGGCGAGCAGTGGCCCACTGTGCCGCAGCCTCACCCGCAGCCTCGGAGCCGGCGTGGCTGCGGGTGAGGCTGTGGAGGACGTGATCTTCATGCCTGTGTCTCCCTGGAAGTACTGGGCCGGACGGATGCCTTCTGCATTCCGCGGCCATCATCGGATGTCGGGGGCTGGCCACCCGACAGGGCGGCGACAAGGGTCGACTCGGTCAGGCCCGGGTTGTTCAAGGTGTCGATGGAGCGGCCTTCATGCATCACCACCACGCGATGCGCGCCCTCGATGAGCTCGTCGAATTCGGAGCTGATCAACAGCACTGCACCGCCCTGAGCTCGGTAGTCCTGGATGATGCGCTGGATTTCCTGGCGGGCGCCGATGTCCACGCCCCGGGTCGGTTCGTCGAGAATCAACAACTGGGGTTCGGTAGCCAGCCAGCGCGCCAGCAGGACCTTCTGCTGGTTGCCGCCGGACAGCTCGCGAATGGGCTGGTCCATATCCGAGACCTTGATCTGCAGGGCCTCGATGTAGTGCTCGACCAGTTTGCGCTCGGCCTCGTGGTCGATCTGCACACCTTTGCAGAGTGATGGCAGGATGGACAGGGTCAGGTTTTCCCGCACGCTCAGGTCGGCAACGATACCTTCGCGTTTGCGATCTTCGGCCAGCAGGGCGATGCCCTGATGAATGGCTGCGCTGGCATTGACCGGGCGGTAGCTGCCACCTTCGAGGCTCATCTGTCCATCACTCAGGGCGTCCATGCCGAACACGGCCCGAGCTACCTCGGTGCGACCGGAACCGAGCAGTCCGGCCAGGCCAACGATCTCGCCGCGATGCACCTGCAGGCTGGCGCAACGCAGGTGTCGGCGAGTCGCAATATCCCTTGCCTCGAAGAGCAATTCGCCTACTGGTTCGAGTGCTCCCCCGAAGTCGGTAGCACCATGGGTTTCGATGTCGTTGACATCTTTGCCCAGCATGTCGGCGACGAGTACCGCCTTGCGGGTATCACTGATGGCATGGTCCGCCACCCAGGCACCGTTGCGCATGATGGTGACGTGATCGCAGATCTCGAATAGCTCGTCGAGGAAGTGTGAAACATAGAGCACCGCCGTGCCGCGCTGCTGGAGCCGTCGGATGGCCTCGAACAGTTGCAGCACTTCGGACTCATCCAGTGAGCTGGTCGGCTCGTCCATGATCACCAGCATGGCGTCACGCGAGACGGCACGGGCAATGGCGACCAGTTGCTGAATGGCGGTGGAGTATTCCTCCAGCGGACGGCGCACATCGATATCGACGCCAAGTCCGGCCAGAATATCGCTGGCCTGCTGGTGGGCACGTTTCCAGTCGATGAAGCCGCCAAGGCGCCGGGGTTCGCGACCCATGACGATGTTTTCGGTCACGCTGCGCAGGCCGACAAGATTCAGTTCCTGATAGATGGTCGCGATGCCCGCTTCCTGCGCCTGAGCGGGGCGTGAGAACAGGCAGGGCTGATCATTGAAGGTAATGTCACCGCCATCGCGTTGGTGAACGCCGGTCAGCACCTTGATCAACGTCGACTTGCCGGCGCCGTTCTGGCCAATCAGGGCATGTACCTCACCGCGCTGGATGGTCAGTCGTGCATCTTCGAGGGCGAGCGTCTTGCCGAACTGCTTACGCACGCCCTGAATATCGAGCAGTGGTTGCATCTATTGCTCCCTAGTCGCATGGCGCGGTCGTGACACCGCTCCATGCCATCTGGTCTCAGTAGGCTTCTTTCAGTAGGCTTCGTCGATATGATCGGCGGCATTGTCGGCGGTGAAGATACGATCCTCCACACGCACCCAGGGCTCGACGGGCTCTCCGGCGGCATAGCGCTTGAGCACATCGCAGGCGACCGGGCCGAAGAAGGGCGAGGATTCGACGGACACCTCCATCTTGCCGTTGATGATGGCTCTCATGGCATCACGGGTGCCGTCGATGGATACCACCAGTACGTCTTTACCAGGCGTGCGCCCGGAGACTTCCAGCGCCTGGATGGCACCGATGGCCATCTCGTCGTTATGTGCGTACACCACATTGACGTTGGGGTGGGCCTGAAGCAGTGTCTCCATTACCTGGCGCCCGGTATCCCGCGAGAAGTCGCCGGACTGGGAGGCGATGATGGTCATGTTGTCCTGTTCGGCAATGAGGTCATCAAAACCCTTCTTGCGGTCGTTGGCCGGGGAAGATCCGGTGGTGCCCTCCAGTTCGATGATTCTGGCTTCGTCGCCTTCGAAGTTGTCCACCAGCCACTGCGCCGCCGTCTGCCCCTGCTCCACGAAGTCAGAGCCGAGGAAGGCCACATAGTGTTCTCCGGCTCTGGCCACGGCAGGATCGACCTGACGGTCAACGAGAAATACGGGAATGCCAGCGGCTCGTGCCTTCATCACGGCAGGAATCAGAGCGCGTTCTTCCCGAGGGGGCAGGAAGATGGCATCCATGCCTTGGGCGATCATGCTGTCGACATCGGCAACCTGCTTGGCTGCGGACCCCGCGGCGTCGGTCACGGTCAATTTCCAGTTGCACTGCTTGGCGGTATCACGGAAAGACTGAGTTTCAGCAATGCGCCAGGGGTTGTTGCTTTCCATCTGGGCAAAGCCCACACGGTAGCTATCCTTCTGCTCCAATGGCGGCAGTTGCTGGGAAGCCGCCAGACCACTGGTACATATCAGTACGGCGCCCATCATGAGTCTGAAGGTTTTCATATCGATACCTCTTGTCTTGTCGTTCTTGTCTTGTCGCTATCGAGAGTGGCTATTTGCAGGGGGGCCGATGTGGTATCAGTCTCCCCAGTTCAGGTAGCTGGTCTGCTTCTTGAGATAGGCAGAGAAGCCGTGCTTGCCGTCCTCGCCACCAATGCCGGAGTGTCGCCAGCCCGAGTGATAGCCCTGAACCTGCTCGCCATTGCTGCGATTGATATAGAGTTCGGCGAACTTCAGCTCCTGGGGCAGGCGCATCAGACGCTGCATGTCGCGGGTAAAGACGTAGGCCGACAGGCCATAGCTGGAATCATTGGCAAAGGTCAGTGCTTGCTCGAAATCAGTGACCCGCTGGATCACGGCTACCGGGCCGAACACCTCCTGACTGATCAGCGGTGAAGTGTTCTGCCGAGTCTCGATGACGGTGGGGGCGTACCAGTAGCCTCTGACATAGTCGCCCTCGTTGAGCGGGCCTCCCTGGAGCAACACCTGCGCACCAGCCTCGACACTGCCGCCGACCAGTTGATCGATCTTGTCGACCTCGACGCGGCTGACTTTGGGACCGAGATCGGGGTTGGACAAAGGATCGCCGATGGTCAGGCGCTGCGAGGCGGCAACGAACTTCTCGCTGAACTCGTCGGCGATGCTTTCATGCAGGTACATGCGTTCGTTGCAGGTACAGATCTGCCCACAATTGGTGTATCGGGCGGTGACTGCCGCTGCTACCGCCTTGTCGATATCGGCATCTTCCATGACGATGAACGGTGCCTTGCCGCCCAGCTCCAGGCGCAGGATCTTCAGCTCATCGGCGGCGGAGCGGAATATCTCGCGGCCGGCTCGAGTGCTGCCTGTCATGCTGATCAGGTCCGAACGCGGATCCTCGACCAAGGCACGACCAAGCTGTGCGCCGCGCCCGGTGACCACATTGATGACGCCAGGTGGAAACCCGACACGTTCCGCCAGGGCAGCGATGAACAACCCTGAGTAGGGAGTGATTTCATGGGAAAGCAGCACCACGGTATTGCCGGCCACCAGCGCAGGCCCTAGCTTGCGGGCGGCAAGCGCTGCAGGATAATTCCAGGCGGTGAGCGCAACGACGACGCCCACCGGGAGTGAGCGAATCTGGATCTCTTCGTGGGGATTGTCCGAGGCGACGATCTCACCTTCAATGCGCCGCGCCCACTGGGAGGCGTAGTCGAGAAAATTGCGGGTGGCCTCGACTTCTCCTTGTGCCTGGGCCAACGGCTTGCCTTGCTCGAGGCAGATGATGTGGGCGAGCTGCTCACTGTGATCGGCGACTTCGGCGGCAAGGCGTGCCACCAGTCTGCCGCGCTCGATGGCCGGGCGGCGTCCCCAGTCATGCTGGGCCCGGGCGGCAGCGGCCAGTGCAGCGTCGGCCACGGCTTCATCGCCTTCGGCAATAGTGCCGAGCAGAGACTCATTGGCCGGGTTATCGACTTCAATTCGCGGATGAATGCCGGAATGCCAGCGTCCATCGATGAACATGTCGGCATTCAGTGCATTCTTACCGAGCTGCGAGAAATCCATGCGGGGGACCCTATGCGAAGTTTGGTATGACCATAATTGTTAGGAAGAGTGGCAGGGGTCAGTCAACAGTTATTAGAGTGATATGAGCTATTTGGCTAAAAAACCCATAAAAAACAAAATATAACGTGATATATACTTTTGTTTAAGATCGTATTTATTGATATTTTTGTACGACCAAACTAGATTCGACATCATCAAGAAGGGCATCAGGGGTCATGACCGAGGCCGCTGGGGAAGACCCGTCTCTTCCGGGGAGTGAGGGGCATGGATACAAGAACCGCTGAACATATCTGTGACGATATCGAGATTCGCATCGTCAATGGAGATCTGGTCGAAGGTAAACCGCTGCCGGCCGAGCGCAGCCTGATGGAGGCATACGGAGCAAGCCGCACGGTCATTCGTGAGGTGATCACGGCGCTGACCGCAAAGGGCTTTCTGCGTAGCCGCCCCCGTTTCCGTCCGATCGTCTGCCGCCCCGACGCCAGTACCGCCATGCATGCAGCCGGGGGAGTCATCAAACACCTGCTGGCCAGTTCACAGAACGTCCATGACCTCTATCAGGTACGTGTGCTGTGTGAACGCATGCTGGTACGGGATGCCGCAGTGGGCGCCCAACGTGAGGATATCCAGCGTCTGCGTCAGGCTCTGGATGACAATGAACAGGCCATCGACGATTCGGCTCGGTTCTATGCCACCGATGTCGCCTTTCACCGCCAGCTGTACGTGATTTCCGGCAATTCAGCATTCCCGGCGATTCATCAAGCCTTTGTCGAATGGCTGGCGCCTCAATGGTCACAGATGCCACGCAGCCCGGAACGCAACCGCACCAACTTTCTTGCCCACCAGGCGATCTTCGAGGCGATTCTCAGCCGTGACCCGGATCTGGCCGAGAAGGCGCTTATCTCGCACCTGGACAGTTCCTGGCAATTCGTCAGTTCAACGTTCTTTGCCGAGGAAACACCATGAGCCCGAGGAAATCTTCATGAAGGAGTTCGATCACATCGTTGTCGGCGGCGGTGCTGCCGGTTGTGTGGCAGCGGCCCGCCTTGTCTCCGAGCAGGGCGCTCGGGTATTGCTGCTCGAGGCCGGACATTCCCACCGTCATCCGTTGCTGGATATGCCTCCGGGCATCTTCAAGATGATCAACGGCTCGAAGTTCATGCGCTATCACCAGACCCTGCCACAGCCACATCTCGATGGCCGTGTGCAGGATATTCCCCAGGGCAATGTGCTTGGCGGTGGCTCATCGGTCAACGCTCAGGTGTACATGCGCGGCAGGCCAGATGACTATGATGACTGGGAGCGTGAACTGAGCGGCAATGACGATCATGTCGGCTGGGGCTGGGGAGACGTACTACCGCACTTCCGGGGCATGGAAGACAACAACCGATTGTCCAATACATATCATGGGCAGGGCGGGCCGCTGCTGGTATCGGACCCTGGCCACATCGATCCGGTATCGCGTTGGTTCGTGCAAGCTGTGCAGCAGTTGGGTGAGCCCTATAACCACGATTTCAATGGCGATTCCCAGCGCGGTGTCGGATTCTATCAATTCATGAATCGTGCCGGCCGCCGCAGCTCCTCGGCATACGCTTTCATCAGCCCGCTGATGCATGATCCTCGCCTTGAGGTACAACTGCATTGTGAAGTCCAGCGGGTAGTGATCGAAAATGGCTGTGCCGTGGGGGTGATCTACCGCGACAAGGCGGGCAAGGAACAGATGGCTCGAGCGCGAGGAGAGGTCATTCTGGCTGCAGGTGCGCTGGTAACGCCCAAGCTGCTGATGCTGTCGGGTATCGGCCCGGCGGATCATCTGCAGGAACATGGTATCGAGGTGCAGGTGGATTTGCCGGGAGTCGGGCAGAACCTGATCGACCATCCTGAGGTGCCGATTACTGCTTATGCCAAACAGCCCTGTGGCTATTATCGCCAGGGCGATGGCTGGCGCATGCTGCGTAATGGCCTGCAGTTCAAGTTGTTCGGCAGCGGGCCGGTAACCTCAGCAGGGGTAGAAGCGGGAGCTTTCGTCAATCCGCTTGACCCGGAGGCGCCACCCAGCATACAGGCCTTCTGCGTGCCTATTGTATACCTGGATCGCGATGCTCGAGATTCGTTAGCGGATGGCCATGGCATGACGATTACCACGGTGGTGGTCAAGCCTCGCTCACGTGGCTGTGTGCGGTTACGCTCAAGTGATCCAGCCGATATGCCGCTGGTGTCCCCGAACCTGTTGCAGGACCAGGCGGATATGGACGATATGGTCGCCGGACAGCGCTTCTTCCTCGAGGCCTTCCAACAGGGACCATTGAAGGAGCGCATACGAGAAGTGGTTCTGCCCCGATCCGCCATCAACCCAACGGACGAGGAGCTGCGCGCTCATTGCCGACGTCACGTCAAGACCAATTATCATCCTGCTTCCACGGCGCGAATGGGGGCAGATGATGATCCCATGGCCGTGCTCGACAGTCATATGAGAGTGCGCGGCATCAAGGGGCTGAGAGTCTGCGACATGTCCGCAGTACCCAATATCAACGCTGGGAATACCGCTGCACCAGCGATGATGTTAGGTAGTCGGTGCGCCGAGTTGATCAGCCTGCCCAGTAGCGCTGCCAGGCCTGGTGTCGCGGCGGAAGATCGCCAGCAGCCTGTGCCTCAGGAAATGGGATCGCCCTCTGTGTAGGTACCTTATTCCGTGTCGTGGGAGGCTCCAGGCCCGCCAATCAATGGCTCCCATGCCGCCATGGCGCAGTTCGCGACATCCAGCAATTCCTGTCGTGTTGCGCCATCGCGGGCCAGGATCGACATGCCGTGCTGTACGGTGGCGTAGTAATTGGCAACAGCTCGGCAATCAGTGGATGCTGGCAGCTCGCCTTCCTTGATGGCACGCTGCAGGCGCTGCTCGATGGCACAGCGATTATGATTGCGATGTTGCTCCAGCTCCTCTCCGATCTCCGGGGTTCCCCCCTGTGACTGCGGGCTGGCCAGGACAATCAGGCAGCCCCTGGAAGGGGAGTGCTGACTGAAGGTAAGTGCCGTGGCGTGAAGTACGTGGCCGACGGCATCGCGTGCGCAGTCAATGCTGTCCAGTGGTCCCCAGATACCGCCACCTCCTTCGCTCATGTACAGCTGTACCGCTTCGCGAAACAAGGCTTCCTTGCTGCCGAAAGCGGCATAGAGGCTTGGTGAGTTGATGGCCATGGCTCGGGTCAGCTCGCTCATCGAGGCATTGTCGAACCCCCTTTCCCAGAAGACTTCCATCGCCTGTTGCAGGGCCTTTTGTCGATCAAAAGTACGTGGTCGTCCACGTGACGCCATGGCTCACCTCATTTATATACCGATTGATACAAAATTACCTTGACAGTGTAGCCGACGTCCAGTCAGTGTTAATTATGTATTGATCAATACATAAATCATCTGGCGGGATTTACTGGCTGGAACAGGAGCACAATCATGAGCGATCTGAACGGAAAAGTGGCATTGGTGACGGGTGGCAGCCGCGGTATCGGGGCTGAGATTGCCAAACGCCTGGCGGCAGATGGCGCAGCGGTGGCCATCACATATGCCAGTCGAGAGGACGATGCGCTCCGGGTAGTATCGGACATCGAAGCCTCAGGCGGTAATGCCATTGCCATTCAAGCGGACGGCCGTCATCAGCAAGCGATTGAAAGAGCGGTGGAACGCGTTGTCGAGAGCTACTCAGGCCTGGATATTCTGGTCAACAACGCTGGTGTATTTGTCGTCGGGGATCTCATGGAATTCAGTCTCGATGAGCTGGAGGATTCCCTGGCGATCAATTTGCGGGCCCCTTTCATCACCATGCAGGTGGCGGGCAAGCATCTACGCGAAGGCGGACGCATCATCAATATCGGCAGTAATCTGGCGTCGCGCGTACCATGGCCGGGCATCAGCCTGTATGCCATGACCAAATCGGGCCTGGTGGGGTTGACCAAGGGAGCGGCAAGAGACTTCGGATCCAGGGGGATCACCGTCAATGTGGTCCATCCTGGCTCGACCGACACGGACATGAATCCTGCCGGTGGTGAGCATTCCGACATGCAGCGCGGAGCAATGGCCATTCCCCGCTACAACGAGGCAAGTGATGTTGCCGGGCTCGTGCGCTGGCTGGCAGGGCCGGAAGGGCGTTCGGTAACGGGGGCGGAATTGACCATTGATGGTGGATCGAACGCATGATCACGCGAGGTTGATCCAAGCACAAGGCTGAAAGTGGCGAGGGTGCAGCAAGACATGCTGCATCCTTCTTGCCCCATATCCTGTTTTTAGATTCGGTCCAGCAGTTGCGGCGATATTTCGCCACCGAGTGCTCCAATCACGTGGCCACGTTCGTTGGCAATGCGAGTAGTGATGAAGGCATCGGCAACGGCTGAAACACCTGCCTGTATCAGTACTGATGCGGTGAGCAGCAATGCAGTGCGTTCTGCAAACCAGCGGGCCTCGCTTTCCCCGGGTAGCCCCGGCCAGCGCTCGAGGTGGGCGCGCAGTGCTGCATCGTAGCGACGGTCATTACCCTGGGCGGCCAGCAGTTCCTGGCGGAGCACTTCCGCAGCCAGCGGCTCCTTGGCCAGAGTGCGCAGGATGTCCAGGCAGATGACGTTGCCGGAACCCTCCCAGATCCCGTTCAGCGGTGCCTCGCGGTAATAGAGGGGCATGCCGGTCTCCTCGACATAGCCCATGCCTCCGAGCATTTCCAGGGCTTCATAAGTGACAATCGGGCAGCGCTTGTTGCCAAGGAACTTGGCCAGTGCCACACCGATGCGGGTAAAGGCGCGATCCTCGTCGCGAGTGCCGTCGAAGGAGCGTGCCACACGCAGGCCCAGGGCGAGAGCGCCCTCGACATCCAGAGCCAGATCGCCCAGCACAGAGCGCATCAACGGTTGGTCCACCAGGTCACGCTTGAAGGCGCTGCGATGCGAGACCCAGTGATGTGCGGCGCTCAGCGCACCGCGCATCAGGCCGGCAGGGGCAAGTGCGGTATCCAGACGGGTGTGGTGCACCATCTCGATAATGGTTCGTATGCCTGCGCCTTCGTCACCCAGCCGCCAGGCCAGAGCGCCATGATATTCAATCTCCGATGAGGCGTTGGAGCGGTTGCCCAGCTTGTCCTTGAGGCGCTGGATATGGATGGCATTGCGTTCGCCTTCGAGCCAGCGAGGCACCAGAAAGCAGGTCAGCCCACCGGGAGCCTGGGCGAGGGTCAGGAAGCCATCCGACATGGGGGCGGAGCAGAACCACTTATGACCGAACAGGCGATAGGCGTCACCTTCCGCCTCGGCGCGGGTGGTGTTGCTGCGCAGGTCCGAGCCACCCTGTTTTTCGGTCATTGCCATGCCCAGGGTGGCGGAGGTTTTCTGCTCGATAGGACGGAGGGATGGATCGTAATGGTTGGCTGTCAGGCGGGGCCGCCAGATCTCGGACAGAGCGGGATTAGCAGCCAGAGCCGGAACGGCAGCATAGGTCATGGTCAGAGGGCAGCAGTGGCCCGGCTCGGTCTGGCTGGCGAGATAAACCATGGCGGCGTGGGTGACATGGCCTCCGGGATTGCCTTGCCATGCAACGCTGGCGTAGCCGGCGGCCTGAGAGGTTTCCATCATTCGATGCCAGGCTGGGTGATAGTGCACTTCATCCAGGCGTCTCCCACCTTGGTCAAATAGGACCAGCTCTGGTGAATGGCGATTGGCCTCCATCCCCGCTTCGCGCATTTCGCGTCCCCCCATTTGCCGAGCATAGTCGGTGATGGAGGAAGGTTGTCCACCTTCACGTTCCACTGCTTCGCGCAGGGCAATGTCGGTCGACCAGAGGTCAACGTCGCCGCGCACCGGCGGCTGGTTGACTACCTCATGGGTGGTGAGGGTTGAGCGTGGTATTGAGTCCGTCATGGGGCCTCCCCTGTGCTGATGCATTGGTGTCGATATTGTCGTTATTGATGCTTGTGTTCATTGCACTGGTCATGTCTGGAAGCGTTGCACAAATGCCTGTGAATTCCACTTGGACTAAAGTTTGTACATATTTATTGGTCAAGTGTACGAATTTTTTCTAGAGTTCAGTATGGCTCAGACAGACATGCCAGAAAAACAACAAGCACAACCTAGAGGTGATCATGGATTACGACTACATCATCGTCGGTGGAGGCTCCGCCGGCGCTACGCTCGCCAATCGGCTCAGTGCGGACCCGGACAATCGGGTATGCCTGCTTGAAGCGGGAAAGAATGGCTCCAGCCTGCTGGTAAGAGCGCCTGTAGGGGTGGTGGCGATGATGCCGGGCTGGGGCAAGCTCAACAATTGGGCCTTCAAGACGGTGCCGCAGCCAGGCATGAACGGCCGTCGTGGCTACCAGCCACGCGGTCGCTGCCTCGGTGGCTCTTCGGCAATCAACGCGATGCTGTATGTCCGTGGCCACCGTGCTGACTATGACGATTGGGCCGAGCTAGGCAACGAAGGCTGGGATTGGGAGTCGGTGCTGCCATATTTTTGCAAGGCTGAAAACAACATGCGCGGCGCCAGTCATGCCCATGGCGGGGATGGTCCGCTCCAGGTCAGTGATCAAGAACAGCCGCGTCCGATTACCCGGGCTTTCATTGATGCGGCTGCATCATTGCATATCCCCGAGACCCATGACTTCAATGCTGGTGACAATGAGGGGGTCGGATACTTTCAGGTGACCCAGTTCCACCAAGGAAAGCACAAGGGCGAACGTTGCTCGACAGCACATGGTTATCTGCACCCCATCATTGGGAAGCGCCCCAATCTGACGGTGATCACCCAGGCGCATGCCACACGGATACTGTTCGATGGCAAGCGTGCCACTGGCATCTGCTATACAAAGAATGGCACTGAACAGCACGCTAAGGCCCGTCGTGAGGTCATCCTGGCAGGCGGTGCCTTTGGTTCTCCACAACTGTTGCAGTTGTCAGGTGTCGGGCGGCCGGAAGATATCCAGCCGCATGGTATCGAGATGGTCCACGAACTGCCGGGGGTAGGACAGAACCTGCAGGATCATTTCGATTATGTCCAGGCCTACAAGACGAAGAACACCGATCTGTTTGGTATCTGCACAGGAGGAGGCTTGCGCCTGTTGAGCCAGGTACCGCGATGGCGCAAGCATGGTAATGGCATGATTGCCTCGCCCATTGGTGAGGCTGGCGCTTTCCTCAAGACGGATCCGGCTCTCGATCGACCGGATATTCAGCTGCACTTCGTGGCCGCCATTGTCGATGATCATGCACGCAAACTGCACTGGGGCTACGGCTATTCCGTGCATGTCTGCCAACTGCGTCCTTGGTCGCGAGGTTCCGTGTTCCTGACATCCAGCGACCCTCACGCTGCACCGGGCATTGATCCCAATTTTCTCAGTGATCCCCGTGATCTGGAGGTCATGATCAAGGGTGCGAAGCTCACACGCCAGATCATGCATGCTTCGCCGCTGGTCGAGTACAAGCACAAGGAATTGTTCGGTATTCACGACAACATGAGCGATGCCGAGTGGGAGGCCAATATCCGTGCGCGCGGTGACACGATCTATCACCCGATCGGCACCTGTCGCATGGGACACGATGATCTGGCGGTCGTCGATACCGAACTGAGGGTGAAGGGCCTGGAAGGGCTCAGGGTCGTGGATGCCTCTGTCATGCCCAAGCTGGTCAGCGGCAATACCAATGCACCCACCATCATGATCGCTGAAAAGGCGGCAGACATGATTCTCGGCAGGGCATGTGTCGACGGGATCGCGTCTCAGCAGGCAGCAGAGCAGGAGGGCCTGGCATGCGTGGACAAATGATGTATCAAGCGCTGACGACGGGTTCTCTGATTGATCATGCCGCGCGTTATCACGCCGGTACAGAAATCGTTTCTGTTGCCACCAAAGGGGGCGTCGAACGCACCTGCTGGGCAGACGTTTCGGCCAATGCCCGTCGCCTGGCATCTGCGCTTGATCAGCTTGGCGTCTCGGTTGGAGCGCGTTGCGGCACCATTGCCTGGAACAACCGCCGTCACCTCGAAATCTATTTTGGTGTCGGTGCAGGTGGGCGTGTCACCCATACCATCAATCCACGATTGTCGCCTGAACATCTTATCTACATCATCAATGATGCTGCCGATGAAGTGCTGTTCTTCGACCACACCTTTTTGCCGTTTATCCCCCAGCTTCAGCCGCACCTGAAAACAGTGAAACACTTTGTGTTGATGAGCCCCCGCGATGAGGAAGCGCTGAACACTCTGGGTTCTCTGCAGTTCTTCGATGAACTGGTTGCCTGTGGCAATGCGCAATACGCTTGGCCCGAGCTCGATGAAACCACACCAGCGGCACTGTGCTACACCTCAGGTACCACTGGTAAGCCCAAAGGCGTGCTCAATTCTCACCGTTCACTGGTCTTGCATGCTCTGGGAGGCAACCAGCCTGATGGCACCTGTATCTCGGCCCGCGACTCGCTGTTGCCTGTGGTGCCAATGTTTCACGTCAATGCCTGGGGCATTCCCTTCATTGCTGCCATTGCCGGTGCACGCCTGGTGTTACCCGGGCCAAACCTGGACGGCGACAGCCTGCTCAAGCTATTGACAGAAGAAAAGGTCAATGTGGCCTTTGGTGTTCCGACCATCTGGATGGGGCTGTTGGCGGCATTGAAGCGCTCCGACGCCCAACTGCCGAATCTGGAACGGTCCTTTGTCGGTGGCACGGCATTGCCGCCTTCGATGATCAACACCTTCCGGGATGATTATGGGGTCGAGTTGATCCATGCCTGGGGCATGACCGAGACCACTCCCATCGGCACCATCAACATGCCTCTGCACAAGCATGGCGAGCTTCCCCTGGAACAGCAGCGTGAAATACGTCATGCCCAAGGTCGTCCGATCTTCGGCGTCGAACTCAGGGTGGTGGATGCTGAAGGCAACACGCTAGCCAATGATGGCGAGAGTCAGGGCAACCTCCAGGTACGGGGGCACTGGGTCGTTGAACGCTACTACGGCAAGGAGGAGAGCACCCTGACTGAGGATGGCTGGTTCGATACCGGGGACATCGCCACGCTTGATGAGAATGGCTATCTGGTCATTCGTGATCGTGCCAAGGACATCATCAAGTCGGGCGGAGAATGGATCTCCACTGTAGACCTGGAGAATATCGCTATTTCACACCCGGGTGTTGCCAATGCAGCAGCCATCGCTGCCTGGCACCCCAGATGGGATGAGCGGCCGATACTGGTCTGCGTGCGTGCAGAAGGGTCCTGCGTCGAGGAGTCGGAGCTGCTGGCCAATTACGAGGGCAAGGTGGCGAAGTGGCAGGTTCCCGACCGGGCAATCTTCGTCGATGCGCTGCCCATGAGTGCCACCGGCAAGGTGTTGAAGAACCGACTGCGGGATGAATATGGTCAAATATTGGCGGAGGGCAGGGAATGACAACGGCAGAGCAGGATATGGTGACAACGACTTCCCTGTACCCCCAGCATGAGGCAGCATTGGCGTCGTTGTTCAGCGCTAGACATCAATGGGCACGAACGTCGGTGGAGGAGCGGCTGGCTATCCTCCAACAGATCAAGGATGCCTTGTTGGAAGTGGCTGCAGAATGGGCCATGGCGGCGTCGAAGGCCAAAGGCCTGATGCCAGGCGATCCTCTGGCCGGTGAGGAGTGGCTGGCTGGTCCTGGCGCGATGATGGCGGGCTGCAACGGGTTGATAAACACCCTGGAGCTGATGGAAAGAAAGGCCTTTCTTGCACGGATTCCGCGTCGCCGCGCACCAGGCGGCCGTGTGTCACTGCGTGTGACGCCTGCCAATCTCTGGGATCAACTATTGTTATCTGGCGTATCAGCAGATGTGTGGATGCAGCCAGGCATTA
The DNA here is from genome assembly GCF_029263665.1 of Halomonas sp. Lineage (GTDB taxonomy): Bacteria > Pseudomonadota > Gammaproteobacteria > Pseudomonadales > Halomonadaceae > Halomonas. Next base: position 227,437 of record NZ_JAJUFQ010000005.1, on the reverse strand, counting down.
CCGAGGCCAATCTCGCCGAGCATGCCGCGCTAGCCTATGACGAGCCCGAGGATAAGCGGGAAGGCAAGGTGGCGCTGATTCTCGGTGCCGGTAATGTAGCTTCCATCGCACCGTTGGATGTGTTCTACAAGCTGTTTGTCGAAAACCAGGTCTGCCTGCTCAAACTGAATCCGGTTAACGATTATCTGTTGCCATTCCTTGAAAAGGCGCTAGCAGCGCTGATCGATCGCAATGCATTGCATATCGTCAAGGGCGATGGTGCTGTAGGCGCCTGGCTGACCGATCATCCGTATGTTGAAGAGATGCATATCACTGGCTCTCAGGCGACTCATGATGCCATCGTCTGGGGCACTGGCGAGGAAGCGAGGCGTAACCGCGAGGCTGGCACGCCACGCAATCGCAAGCGATTCACCTCGGAGTTGGGTGCTGTGTGTCCGACCATCGTAGTGCCCGGTCCATGGAGCAAGGCGGATATTGCCTTCCAGGCCGAACAACTGGCGACACAGAAGCTGCAGAACTCGGGGTTCAATTGTGTCGCCTGCCAGGTGCTGATCATGCCGCGTGGCTGGGAGCATGGTGCCAAATTGCTGGAGCAGATGAAGTCGGTCATGGCGAGTTCAACGCGCCCGGCCTATTATCCGGGCGCCGAGGATCGGTTGGCGGCATTTCGCGAAAAGGCCGGTGATCCTGTCGAAGTCAGGCGAGGAGAAACGTTGCCGGTGATCATGGCCAAAACCAACGATGCCGATTATTTTCGGGAAGCTGAGGTATTCGGGCCGGCCATGTCAGTCACAGAGCTTGATGCTTCGGGCGCTGAAAGTTATCTGCGCTCGGCAATCGATTATGCCAACGAGAAATTACACGGCACTCTGGGCGCCAACATCGTCATCCATCCGGACACTCGCCGCGCAATCGGCAAGCGGCGTTTCGAGGCGCTCATCGCTGACCTGCGCTACGGCACTATCGCCATCAATACCTGGTCGGGTATTGGCTTTCTGCTGGCGCCATGTCCCTGGGGTGCCTTCCCGGGTCATACCCTGGAGGATGTGCAGAGTGGTATTGGCACTGTGCATAATTGCCTCATGCTGGAGAAAACGGAACGTACCATCGTCGAGGCGCCGTTTCGGCCATTCCCGCGCACCCTGCTGAGTGGTCGACCAACCTTGCTGCCTCGGCCAGTATGGTTCATCACCAACCGACGTCAGGATCGAGTAGCGCAGCTGTTGGTTGATTTCTACCATTCTCCGAGCTGGTGGAAGCTGCCTCGACTTTTCTTTCACTCGTTGCTGGGCTAGTTCCACAGCCGAGAGTGAGAACAGTAGAGAATAGTGCCCTTGCCGTTCTGGGCCAGCCTCTGCAGTCGGCTTGAACAGAACGGTCAGGGCAGCATTTCAGGGCAAAGCTTGCCTGCCCCACACATGCATTGATCTCCGTCGGGAGATACAGATACCAGAGTAGACGAGCAGATGAATCAACGACTTTCAGATCCGGATCTGCCACATTCAGCAACCAAACTCGAGGAACGTGCGCAGCGCAAGGCGGCCAAGCGAGAGTCGAAGAAGGCCGAGATTGCTGTCAGCACCTTGGATGCTTTGAAACGCCTGGGGTATGCCAATACCACCATGCGTGACATTGCCGAGCACTCCGGTATGTCGCTGGGCAGCCTGACCTATTACTTTACCGACAAGGTGGAGCTGATCACCTATTGCGTACGTCTCTACAAGGCTGAGTTCATCGGTCGTATCGAGAGTGCCGTAAGTGGCTATACCGCGCCCAACAGGATTCTCGATAGCCTGGCTGCGGAGCTGGCGAGGTCGATCACCGATGATCTATCCACCCACCGGCTGTGGTATGACATTCGTAGCCAGGCGATGTTTGATCCAACGTTCCGACCTGTGGTAGCGGAGATCGAGGACAAGCTTAATCGGACGCTCGGTGTGGCCCTGCGCGCTGCTTCTTCCCAAGGGGGACTGGCTCCTTCGCTGGGCTATGCCATGATCGACGGAGTCTTCCGTCAACTGATGCAGAATACGGCGGAGGAGCCGCTCGACCAAGCCGAGCTGACTGCCCGCTTCCGGCAGGCACTTGAACGGCTTGTGTAGAGACTGTCGTGCAAGTCTCGCATAAAAGTCCAGCGAGAGATTGTTGAGCCTGGGACGAGGGTGCCTCTGGGAGGTATAATCGAGGCAACGATTCCGGAGGCACCATGACCAGCATTACCACCGCAGAACAAGCTCAGCAGGAACTGCTCGAAGAGTTCGAACTGTTCGACAACTGGATGGACCGCTATCAGTACATCATTGATATGGGCAAGGCGTTGCCGGCCTTTCCCGACGACTGGAAACTGGATGAATTGAAAATTCAGGGTTGCCAGTCGAATGTCTGGATGCGTCACGAACGTCGTGGTGATGCGTTGCACTTCGATGCCATTTCTGATGCTGCCATCGTATCTGGTCTCATCGCGGTATTGATGCGTATCTACAATGACCGCATGCCGTCAGATATTGTCGGCACCAGCCCCCACTTCCTCAAGGATCTGGGACTGGACAAGCATCTCTCGCCGACACGCAGCAATGGCCTCAACAGCATGCTGGAGCGCATCTATCAGGTCGCCCACCAGGAAGCAGCGGCATAAGATGACCCGGATATAGATAAGACTGAGCATGCGAGGTCAACTCGAGCAGGAGGAATGGACGTGGTAGGTGGTGTTGGCACAGATTCTGGTCATCAGCCTCTTCTGGTGCGTGATGCCAATGACTCTGACATGGCTGCGGTGCAGAGCATTTATGCGCACCATGTCCTGCACGGGCTGGCCACTTTCGAGGAAGTCCCTCCTGCTGTCGATGAGTTGATGGCAAGGCGCCAGGTTATTCTCGATGCAGGGTTGCCATTCCTGGTGGCAGAGCACCGTGGCGACATCGTCGGCTATGCCTATGCGGCAAGCTATCGGCCGCGTGCAGCCTACCGGTTCAGTGTCGAGAATTCTGTGTATGTTGCCGAAGGTTGTGGTGGCAATGGCGTCGGTAGTGCTCTGTTGGAAGCGTTGATCAAACGCTGCGAAAAGGGGCCGTGGCGGCAGATGTTGGCAGTGATCGGCAACAGTGAGAACGCAGCATCCATTGCGTTGCACCAGCGAATGGGGTTCGCGATGGCCGGAACATTCCATGCTGTTGGCTTCAAACATGGCCGATGGGTGGATACCGTCTTGATGCAGCGGGCTCTGGGTGAGGGGGCAGGGACACGTCCCGGTGCTTCTTCTTCCTAGGTTATTTATCCCCGGTTCTGTCGGATTGCTGTTGAGGTTCAGGAGCGACCGAGGGAGCAATGGGACGAAACTGTGCATCGAGCTCCGGGTCTTCCCGACACATGGCTTCGCTCGGTCCGCCAGGGACTGGGTCGATGCCACTGCCTCCGCCGGGGCGGCAGCGCATGATGCGCGTGAAGGTCAGCCAGCCCCCCTTGAGTGGTCCATGAACCTGAATGGCCTCCTTGCCGTAATGGGAACAGCTTGGCCAGTAACGGCAGCGGGGTCCGAGAATGGGGCTGATCAATAGCTGATAGGCTTTGATCAACACCACGGCAGGCAGGGCGAGACAGCGCCACAGCAGGGAGGCCTGAGCGCCGAAAGCGGCATCTGTTCTCTTCTCGCTGCACATGGTGTTTGCCTCGCTAGGCCAGCAAGCCTTGATAGGCTGAGTTGCCAGTCAGCCCTTGGAAGAATAGAGCGTATCAGGATCAATCAGTGGTGAGCTGGTGACTCGAGCCTGATTCCCCTCCAGGCCGACATAGAAGCAGCTCTTGCGTCCAGTGTGGCAAGCCGGGCCTGTTTGATCGACCTGCAGCAACAGTGTATCACCATCACAGTCCAGGGCGGCGCTCTTCAAATGCTGCTGCTGTCCTGAGGATTCCCCTTTTCGCCACAGCTTCTGGCGCGAGCGTGAAAAGTAGCAGACACGGCCAGTATTCAGGGTTTCTTCCAGTGCCTCGCGATTCATCCAGGCCATCATCAGCACTTCTCCGCTGTCATGCTGCTGGGCAATGGCGGGTATCAGGCCATCATCATTGAAGCGGACGGCATCCAGAACTTCATTGATGGGGAGGCGAGTGTCGGGGGCGGCGCGTTCAAGACGCTTGAAGGTGTCACTCATGACTCGGGTCCAGTAAAAGGGGCTTTTATGTCGCTGACGCTGATGGCTCTTTTCTATCGCTGAGGGCTCTGACGACAATCCTGGCACAAACCAAGCAGCTCAATGGTCTGGCGCTGGACCTGGAAGCCTAGCTCATGGGCCCGGGATGCCAGTTGGTCGTTGATCTCGTCGAGGTGCAGTTCTTCGACTCTGCCGCAGTCGCGGCAGATCAGCAGTTGAAAGCGATGTGTATGCTCTGGACAGTGGCAGGCGACATAGGCATTGAGTGACTCGATGCGATGCACGAGTCCCTGATCAATCAGAAACTCCAGGGCGCGGTACACCGTGGGAGGACGAGCTGCGGCATGTTCGGTGGCAAGCCGATCCAGCAGGTCGTAGGCCTTCAGGCCCCCGCTGGTCTCTGCGATCAGTTCGAGCACGCGGCGCCGAATCGGAGTGAAACGGACACCACGGCGTGCACAATGCTGTTCAGCCTGGTGGAGCAATGCAGTATCGGTCATGTTGTCCAGGTATCGATTCTCGGATCATCAGTCTACGCTGCTGCCGCGGTGCGGGCCAGCAGGCTAGACAGCGGCAGGAACTTCCTTTTCTACCTGTAGCTCACCCTGGCGGGCGAAATGCTGCTGGGAGAAGGCCACCCGTTCAGCGACGGGAACACCTTCCGGCTGACGCTCGATCAGGTCCAGCCGGCTGCGCAGCCCTTCACCATTGGCCATCTGGATGGCCAGGCCCGGGCGTGCATTGAGCTCCAGCAGCATGGGGCCGTGATCTCGATCGAGGACCATGTCGGTTCCCAGGTAGCCGAGTCCCGTCATTTCATAGCACCCCGAGGCCAGCTCCAGCAGTTTGGTCCAGCCGTTGATGTGCAAGCTGGAAAGCTCGTGTCCGGTATCCGGGTGATCCGTACGCGAACGATCGAACTGCACTCCACGTACGGCACGTCCGCTGGCGATATCGATGCCAACCCCGACGGCGCCTTGGTGGAGGTTGGCCTTGCCGTCCGAAGCTGCAGTGGACAGGCGCATCATGGCCATTACCGGATAGCCCTTGAAGACGATGACGCGAATGTCCGGCACGCCTTCATAGGTGTATTCGGCGAAACTGGTATCGAAGTTGATCAGCGCTTCGACAAGGGCAACGTCCGGGGAGCCGCCGAGGGAGTACAATCCGGACAGGATGTTGGAGACATGACGTTCCACATCTTCGATATCCAGTTCGGCCCCGCTGGGCTTGAGGAAGTGCTTGCCCACGACCTTCTCGATCACCAGGATGCCCTTGCCGCCGCTGCCCTTGGCGGGCTTGATCACAAAGCCATTGTGGCCGGCAAGCATCTCGGCAATATGCTGGACACCAAACTGAGTGGTGACAGTGCCAATCAGTCCCGGGGTGGTGATGCCGTACTCTTGAGCCAGCAACTTGGTCTTGAGCTTGTCATCGACAAGAGGATACAGCCTGCGGTCGTTGTAGCGACCGATGTAGCGGATGTTCCTCCGGTTCATGCCAATGATGCCCTTGGCCTTCAGCTTGCCTGGGCTGGTCCAGTTACGCATGGCCTGGTCCTCCGTGAGACATGACTTAGTCCTCCGTGACCGGCTTGAAGCGGCGCAGCTCCAGCAGGCGGTAACCGGTGTAGTTGCCAAGCAGCAGGATCATTGCCATCAGGATCAACTGAACCCCGAGGAAATTGAAGGTGATATGGCGGATCCAGGGATTGTTCATCGCCAGGTAGGCCAGAACAGCAGTGATCAGGCTGCCGCCTCCTTGCTTGATGACTTCCTTGGGACCTTCTTCCTCCCACAGGATAGACATCCGCTCGATGGTCCAGGACAGGATGATCATCGGGAAGAAGGTGATGGTCAGGCCGGCGTTGAGGCCCATGCGGTAGGACACTACCGTGAAGATGGAGATGATGGCGATGACGGTTATGATCACCGCCGTGACTCGCGCCACCAGGAGTAGGTTGAGATGAGAAAGGTAACTTCGGATTACCAGGCCGGTAGCGACCACCAGCAGGAAACCGACCAGGCCTGTCAGCAGTGAGGTCTGGATGAAGGCCAGGGCAATCAGTACGGGCATGAAGGTACCCGAGGTCTTGAGACCGACCAGTACGCGCAGAATCACCACCACCAGAGCGCCGATGGGGATCAGCAGAATGGTCTGGAACAATGCCTGTTCTTCCAGCGGCAGGCTATGAATGGAGAAGTTCAGCAGAGTGTCATTGTCTTCGGCCAGCTGGCTGCGTACAGCGGCGGCGGCCGGCTGGTTGCGAGACAGCATAGAGAAGGAAATACGAGAATTGCTGCCGCCTTCGACTTCAAGCACGGCCTGACCGGCATTTTCCCACATCAACAGGTTGTCGGGACGTCCCTGGACGCCAGTGGCCGGGTCGAACAGCATCTGCCGGCCATCATCATAGATCTGCAGCCATGAGGTCAGGCTCTGGCGACGGCGGCCATCTTCCAGCATCAGGCCGCTGACTTCCTGGGCAGGCACGCCAGCCTGGTTGAGCAAACGTACCAGCAAGGGGACACGGTCAAACTGAGTGAGCAACAGGCGAGCATTCTCTCCCTGGCGCTCGTCGGTGAATTCGGAGATCAACTCGCGAGTGAAGGTGGAGGCATCCGAGGAGTGGGACCAGGCTTCGGAGATGACCTGTTCAGCAGCGGTGTCATAGGGGCGTTCCCAAGCCACTTCCTGAAGCTTCGTGACCGCAGGTGCTTCTGACGCCTTGCGCAGGTCGTCAGTGACCAGGACCTGGGCGCTGTAGTACAGACGCTGATCGCCGGTGGCCTCACGCGTAGACCATTCGGCACGACGGGCGCCCGCTTCCTGCAGGAAGGACAGTCCATAACCGGGCGAAGCAGTGTGTTCAGTCAGAACACGAAAACCAGGTTGCGATGAGGGCAATGCCATATCCACCTTGGCAGGACCGCCATTACCATCAAAAATTACCTGGGCCTCGATTTCCCATACCTGGCGCTGTTCACCTGGTGTCCAGGGAACTTCGAATTGCACATGCCGATGAATGCTCATGGCAATGCCCGCCACCATCAACAGGGCGACGATCAGATAAAAGGGGAGTCTGGACATGATTCTTCCTTGCTAGGGACGTAATGCCGGGATGGGAGGCCCGGCATACTGGCATTGGGTCTCAGAGAGATTCCTGATCGTCTTGCTTGGCGTCGGTAGCTTCTTCATCGGCAGAGTCACTGGCAGGCTCGCCGCCAGGGAACTCGGGGCGAGCATGGAGATAGTGCTCCGCTACATCGATGATAGCGATATCCATCAGGAACCGGCGGCCCAACAATACTGGGTAATTGAGCTCGGTACGGTCGGCAAGCGTAAATTCCACCTGTTCCCGAATAGGGCCCAGGGTCATCAAAAGGCTGACAACAGGGCGGCTCTGCGAGCCATTGGCCTGTGTCACCTTGACCTCGCGTTCGATCGGGGCTTCGATCCACTTGTCCCGAACACTATCAATGGCGACATCGTCATCAGTGAGGCCAAGCTTGAAGCGTACCCAGGAATCACCATCGCGCTCAAAGGTGCGGATATCCTGGGCACTCAGAGAAGAGGTGTTGGCTCCGGAATCGATACGGGCCTTGAGGTATGTGCCGATACTGGGCAGGCCGATCCATTCGTTGCGACCGACCAGCTCCTTGTCACTGACTCCGTCGACATTGACATGGCGACACTCACTGGCTGCCGGTGCGGGAGTGGATGCACTAGCGGCATTGGCCAGTTCAGTCCGCAGGCTACGCAGCTGGCCATTGATGGCACGGACGTCGGAGTTGAGCACCTGATCGCGTACAGCACCTTCGCTCAGCATGCTCTGAGTCAGGCTGCACTGGCTGGCCAGCTGGGCCTCTAGCCGGGCGAGGCCCGCATCGAATTGGGCAGGAGTAACAGGAGCTGGAGGAGGCGTGCGATCGACCGGCGTCAGGGCACAGCCGCCTAACAGCAGTGCGCCCACCAGGGGAAAGACAGAAATCGGTCGAAATGGCATGACGCTAGCGTCCTTGTATCGGCAATACATGAAAATGATGGTGAAAAATCGACTCGTCACGCCGCCCATCTTGGGCGGCGTTCAATTCGATAAATGAAGCGATGATAAGGAGCGGTGCCGGTCATGTCCACGGTCTGCCGTCGATAGTCGAGGCATTCTTGTGTGGGAAAACGTCAATGATGCAGTGCTATCTGTCGGTCGCAACTGTGCTGAACCAGCGCTTCGTCGTGGCTCACCAGAAGTAGCGCGCAGTGTCTTTCCCGAGCCAGTTCCACCAGTAAGGCGATGGTTTCCTGCTGGGTAATGGGGTCAAGTCGAGAGGTTGGCTCGTCGGCAAACAGGAAGACGGGATCCAGCAACAAGGCACGCAGGATGGCAAAACGCTGTAGTTCTCCACCAGAAATGGCATCGGGACGGCGTCCCAGCAAGTCCGGGTGTAGTTCCAGGCGTTTGAGCAATGAAGGGATGCGCCTGTGCTCGATACGGTGCAGGCGACACAGGTCTGCCAGCAACGTACCCATTGTCCAATAGGGAGAGAAGGCGGCAGGCGGGTCCTGGTACAGCTTCTGGAAGCGCCTGGGGGAATAGTCATTGCTCCTGCAGACCTTCCCCCGGTCAGGTTTGACCAGGCCCAGCAGCATGTCTCCCAGGGTGCTCTTGCCACAGCCACTGGGACCGGTGATGCCAACGATCTCACCGGGTGACAGGCTCAAGGAAAGATCCTGGAACAGCAGCTTTCCTCCCCGAGTCTTGGTGACGGATTGTGCCTCGATGATGGGTGAAGGGAGGGGGCGCTGGGTATGTTGCACCGCTGGCCAGGACTGCGGGTCTGCTGCCAGCAGGCGTTGGCCGTAGTCGCTGGCTGGATTGTCGAGTATGTCGTGGGCTGGGCCATGCTCCATGCATTTTCCCGATTTGACGATCATGATGTCGCCGCCTAGCTGGCTCAATTGCCGGGCCACCGCAATGTCATGGGTGATGGTGAGCAGGACACCCTGCTCCCGTGCGGCCTGAGCCAGGAGTCGAACGACATCATCACGACGTGCATTATCCAGTCCCTTGGTAGGCTCGTCGGCGATGACGATGGTGGCTGCTCCGGTTCGAGCGGCAGCGAAAGCCGCTCTCTGGGCCATTCCACCTGAAAGCTCGCTGGGCAGGTATCCTTCCACCTGCTTGAGATCCAGTTGTTCCAGATCGACCAAGGCCGTTTCTTCGGCTTGCTGCGCTGATAGCCCCGCGACCAGGCGATAGCCTTCACTGATCTGCTGGTCGATGGCCATTGTCGGATCCAGGGCATGCCAGGGCTCCTGGGGCAGCATGGCCATGCGTCGTCCCCACCAGCGTTGCCGCTGTCGAGGTGGCAGTTGCAGAAGGTCGACGCCATCGACGAAGACTTGGCCAGAAGCCTGCAATTCACGCGGCAGGTTGCCCATGAGGGCCTGGGCCAGAAGGCTTTTGCCTGAGCCTGTTTCCCCCAGCAGAGTCAAAGGCTGACCTGCTTTCAGAGAGAAGGAAATCGGGTGCACCAGAATATCTGGCGTGGGGCTTCGCGTGGTGACGCTCAGTTCACGGACGTCCATGACGATGCTCATTTCGGCTCACTCCCAGCCAGAAGTTGAAAGCTCAAGACCAGTAGAAACAGGACAATAACGGGCTGGGCCAGTGCCCATGGCGCTTCCTGGTAGTAGGGGAACAGCTCCGTCATCATCAAGCCCAGCTCTGCGGTGGGCGGCTTCAGGCCGATGCTGACGAAGCCAAGCGAGGAAACTGCAAGGATGGCAGTCGCTGCCCCGAAGGCGGCCAGGGTCATGACCTGCGGCGCCAGTTCGGGCCACAGGTGGCGACGAATGATGTACCAACGGCCGAAACCGAGGAGGCGTGATGCCTGGACCTGAGGAGATGCGGCCAGGGTCTGGGTGGCGGCACGCACTACACGGAAGTACTCGACCCACAGTACCAGTGCGATACCGACATAGAGTGTCCAGAAATTGCCAGGTGCAATGGCTGCCAGCATGAGCACCAGCAACAGGCCGGGCAAGGCGAGGATACAATCGGCAAGGGTGCTCAACAGGCGATCGCACCAACCGCCTCGCCAGCCCGCCACGATACCGAACAGGATTCCTGGTATCGCTGCACTGGCGACACTCAGCAGGGCAAGACCCATTGACAGGCGCACGGCATCGGCCAGGCGGGCGAGCAGGCTGCGCCCCAGATGGTCGGTGCCCAGCCAATGCTCGCTACCCGGTGGCAGCAAGGTCGCCATCAAGTCCTGACGATAGGGTTCGGCAGTGGACAGATGGGGTGTCAGCCAGGCAAAGGCAGCCAGCAAGAGCAGCATGACGAGCCCGATCAGACGGCCAAAGGGTACTGACAGGCCACGCAGCAGACCCAGGCGTGTCAGTGTGGGCAAGCCGCGGGAGTGGCGTTCAGTAGAGGATGATGATGCCATCATGCCAGGCGTCTCCTTGGGTCGATGATCATGCAGGCAATATCCACCAGGGTATTGAGTGCGACAAACGCGAGGCCCATGACCAGCGCGGTACCTTGGATCATGGGAATGTCACGGGCGACGACGGCATGAACCAAGGCATGTCCAATCCCAGGCCAGGCAAACAATGATTCGATGACCACCACGCCTTCGATCAGATAGATGAGTTGCACGCCGAGGTAGGCCACCACCGGCACGCCAACATTGCGTAGACCGTGACGCTGCAGGGTCTGCCAGCCATTCAGGCCCTTGGTGCGTGAAAATGAGTAGTACGGTGATGCCGCCACGCGAGCCATGGCATGCCGTGTGACGCGTGTCGAAACGGCAGCCAGGCCTAAGGCGAGTGCCATGGCCGGTAGCCAAAGGTGATTTCCACTGCCATGGCCGGCCGCAGGAAACCAGCCAAGGCTGACCGAGAACAGCATGATCAACAGCAGACCGATCACGAAAGGCGGCAGGGAACGCAATGCTACTGCGCCCAGCAGGCTTAGCCGGTCGATGATGCCTCTTGGCTTGAGGCCAGCAATGATGCCAAGCGGGAAGGCGAACAACAGGGCAATCAGCACGGCCATGAGTGCCAGGTCGAGAGAGTGTCCCAATTGGTGGGCCAGTTCATCGGCGACACTTTCACCGCTGACCAGCGAGCGCCCCAGGTTGAAGGACAGCAGTTCGCCCAGCCAGTGCAGATAGGCGCTCCAGGGGGAAGTGTCGAGGGCCATTTCCGCCCGCACTGCGGCAGCGGCTTCCGCGTTGACCTGTTCATAGCCATAACGCCCGGCAGCGATGCGCCAAGCCATGTCGCCGGGAAGAGAGCGGGTCAGCAGAAAGGTGAGGGTGCCGACGATCCAGGCCACCAGGCCTGCCTGGACGAGGCGCTGCGACAGCAGCGATGACAACTGACGTACCATCATTTTCTCCAGCTCAATTCGCTGAGGCGATAACTTTGATCGAACGGGTCGATGACAAAGCCGGAAAGACGCTCGTTGACCGCGGCGGTCTGCACGTACCAGGCCACAGGAATGACCGGCATCTCCTGATGAAGAATCCCGGCTGCCTGTGCGGCCAGTTGTGTGCGTGACGACGTGCCGTCTGTTTGTTGAAGAGAAGCGAGAATGCTGGAGAGTTCATCACTGGACCAATGCATGGCACCCCAGTCGCCACCCTGGGGTCCATAGTCCTGCATGATGGTCGGCAGAGGGTCCGGAACCAGGCCAAAGTTACGTGCCAACAGCCCCATGTCCAGCGAACCGTCGTGATGGCCGGCAGGAATATCGCTGGAATTGCCGACGCTGACATTGACATCAATGCCCAACTGGCGGAACTGGTCCTGAAGCGCAGTGGCGATGACGGGAAGCTCCGGGCGGTCGGCGAAGGTCGTCAGGGTGGCACTGAAGCGCTGGCCATCCTTTACCAGGATGCCATCATCGCCACGTTGCCAGCCCTGCTTGGCCAATATGGCCTCGGCCGCTTCCAGATCCTGTTCAGGCACTGCCAGGTCGTCGAGGTGCCAACCAGGAACTCCTGGCGGTAACAACTGGCTGGCGGCAGCATCTTCGACGCGCATGACACCACGGGCGATACCCTGACGATTGATGACCTGGCTGATGGCATGCCGAGCTTCCGCGTTGTCAAAGCCGGCTTTGCTGGCATTCAGCTTGATTACCACGGTGCGCGGAATCGGTACAGCTTCCAACCTCACACCGGATGTTGCCTTGAGGCGTGCCTGGCTGGCGGCATCCAGGGTAAAGGCGATGTCGGCATCACCACTCTGTGCCATCAGCGCCCGGGTTTCACCTCGGGGGGCTGCAAGATAGCTGGCTTTGGTAATACTGGGCTGAGCCCCCCAGTAATGCGGGAAACTTTCCGTTTCCAGGCGCTGAGGCAGCGCCAGATTGGTAGCACGATAGGGGCCGGTGGCAATCAGTGCTGTCACCTTGCCATGCTCGTCATAAGCGCTGGGCGCCAGGATTTGACTGGAGTAGTGCGTCAGAAGGGCAGGTAGCGAGGCATAAGGTGATTCAAGGGTAAATGTCAGGGTATGGCCTTCACCGCTGATGTCCTTGATCCTTGCGACTGACAAGGCGCCAGGGTTGGCCAGAGTGCGTTCGAGTGATGCAACCACCGCCTCGGTTGTCATGTCACTGTCGTCATGGAAACGCACGCCATCCCGCAGGGTGAAGTGCCAGACCTTGCCGCCGTCCTCACTCTTCCAGTCAGTTGCCAGCCCTGGAACCAGGTTGCCCTCGATATCACTCTTGACCAGGGTCTCGGCAACCTGCATGCGGCCATAGACATATCCCGACTGGACCGGGTCCAGACTGTTGATTTCCCAGGGTGCAACGATATCCAGGCGATCATCCTCAGCGGCTGCCGAGCCTATGCAAAGTGATCCTGCCAGTAACAGGGCCAGGGAGTGGTGCCAGTGCATCTCGAGATGTCCTTGTGCTGTAGGTGAGTCCAAAAGGCATGAAACTTTATAACATAACAAAATCGACGAAAAGGACTTCCTTGACTCCACTACCTGCGACTGTCCGAAAATTTCTCACTACTATCGTCGATGCGACCAATGTCTTAGTGTTTGGGGATACCTCAAACCGTGCGGAATGAGCTACTAATGATAAGCTGATGTAACCGGTTACATCTGCCGGCCATTCAAGACTGCCGCCCTGGAACGGCTGCATGCATGTAGCCTGATACGTAATCAGCTCAAAACAACAAGGAGTCGTTGCGCCATGACTGTCACGTCAAAGAATCTTGTCCATCGCCATTTGCTCAAGGGAGTGCTGCTGTCTGGCATGAGCGTGCTATGTGCCTCGCCTGCAGGGGCTCAGGATAGCGGGCAAGAAGAAGCCGCATTGCCCATTGCCGTGCAGATGTACACATTGCGGCATCTGGGCTCCCTGGATGAGCAGTTTGCCGCCGTTGAGCAAGCCGGTGTCGAAGCCGTAGAGCTGGTGGGTGACCAGGATGTCAGCGCCGAGGAAATGACCACGTTGCTCGACAAGCATGGCCTTGAGGTCATCTCCAGCCATGTGCAGTTGGACAAGCTGCGCAGCGACCTGGATGAGGTGGTCGCTTTCCACAAGGCCATTGGCAACGACACCATCGTCATTCCATATCTAGAAGAAGAGGCTCGGCCCACCGACAAGGCTGGCTGGCAGGCATTGGGCGAAGAAATAGGGGAACTCGCCGATGACCTGGCTCAGCAGGATCTGCATTTGGCCTATCACAATCACGATTTCGAAATGCAGTCCTATGACGGAGAAACTGCGCTGGAAATACTGCTGGATGCAGCAGGCCCTGAAGTGATGGCAGAGGTCGATGTGGCCTGGGTTGCTCGTGCAGGTCTGGATCCAGCAGATTACCTGGCCAATTTCGAGGACCGTCTGTTCGCCATTCACGCCAAGGACAATGCGCCTGAAGGCACGGCTGAGGATGAAAAGGGCTTTGCCGCCCTGGATCAAGGTGTTCTCGATTGGGCAGCGATTCTGCCTGCTGCCGAGGCTGAAGGTAATCCCTGGTACATCATCGAACACGATCAGCCAGCAGACGCACAGGCTGTCATCGAGCAGGGAGCCAGCTTCCTTAAATCCACCCTGGTGGATGTGGTCAAGCGCTAAGGAATGACCGTCTGGATACATGGTCCAGAGACAACAAAAAGACCGGAACAAGCAAGGAGGAGGAAGCATGGCGAACCAGCATTATGATGCCATCGTCGTAGGCTCTGGCATCAGCGGAGGATGGGCGGCCAAGGAGCTGTCAGAAAAAGGCCTCAAGGTATTGATGCTTGAGCGGGGGCGCAATATCGAGCATGTCAAGGATTACCACAACGCTCACAAGGAAGCCTGGGACTATCCTCATCGAGGCGAAGCCACCCAGCAGATGAAGGATGATTACCCGGTTCTCAGCCGTGACTACCCGCTCAATGAGCAGACCCAGGGCATGTGGGCCAACGAGAAGGACTGCCCCTATGTCGAGGAAAAGCGCTTTGACTGGTTTCGAGGCTATCACGTGGGTGGCCGTTCCTTGATGTGGGGGCGCCATAGCTACCGTTGGTCGGACCTGGATTTTGAAGCCAATCAGCGCGATGGCATCGCGATCGACTGGCCGATCCGCTATGCCGATCTGGAACCCTGGTACGACCATGTAGAGCGTTTTGCCGGCATTTCCGGTTCTCGGGAAGGCCTGGACGTGCTGCCGGATGGTCAGTTCCTTCCGCCTATCCCGCTGAATGTAGTGGAAAAGGACATGGCCGAACGGCTGAAGAAGTCATTCGGTGGAACCCGGCATCTGATTCATAGCCGCGTGGCCAATATCACTGAGCCCAAGCCTGAGCAAGGGCGTGCCAACTGTCAGTTCCGTGACAAATGCTGGCTGGGGTGTCCGTACGGTGCGTATTTCAGTACTCAGTCGTCGACTCTGCCCGCGGCCATGGCCACCGGCAACCTGACCCTGCGGCCTTTCTCCATTGTCACCCAGGTGCTGTACGACAAGGACAAGAAGAAGGCGCGTGGTGTCGAGGTCCTGGATGCAGAAACCAACCAGACCTACGAATACACTGCGGATGTCGTGTTCCTCAATGCCTCTGCGTTCAACTCGACCTGGATCCTGATGAACTCGGCCACGGACATCTGGCCGGATGGCCTTGGCAGCAGCAGCGGTGAGCTGGGCCACAATGTCATGGATCACCATTTCCGCCGTGGCGCGGCAGGTACCATCGAAGGCTATGACGACCGTTACTATTACGGGCGCCGTCCAGCGGGCTTCTATATCCCCCGTTTCCGCAATCTCGGTGACGAGCAGCGTGACTATCTACGTGGCTTCGGCTATCAGGGCTCGGCCAGTCGTCAGGGCTGGGAACGCAACATCGCGGAGCTGAGTCCGGGAGCTGCCTTCAAGCAGGCGCTAAGCGAGCCTGGCGGCTGGACAGTCGGCATGACGGGCTTTGGTGAAATGCTGCCATATCATGACAACCGCATTTCCCTGGATCACAACGTGACCGACAAGTGGGGCCTGCCGGTGCTGGCCATGGATGTTGAGCTCAAGGAAAACGAACATGCCATGCGCAAGGACATGACTCAGGATGCCATGGACATCCTTGAAGCCGCCGGCGTGAAGAATGTTAGAGCGGTAGAGAAAGACTATGGTCCTGGCATGGGCATCCATGAGATGGGAAGCGCTCGCATGGGCCGTGATCCAGCCACTTCGGTACTCAATGCCCATAACCAGGTGTGGGATGCCCCCAATGTATTCGTCACGGATGGGGCCTGCATGACTTCAGCCTCCTGTGTCAATCCATCACTGACCTATATGGCGCTGACTGCGCGGGCTGTGGACTTCGCCGTATCCGAACTGAAGAAGGGGAATCTGTGATGCAGCGTCGAGAACTGCTGAAGATGATTGCCGTGGCTACAGGCGCCGCCATGGTGGGTGGCAATGCCATGTTCACCTGGGCTGCGGGCGATGGTGAAAAGGTGCTGTTCAATGCTGAACAGCGTGGAATCCTGGAAGAAGTCTCGGAGACCATCCTGCCCCGTACGCAAACCCCAGGCGCCAAGGACGCCAAGGTGGCCGAGTTCATGGAGGTGTTCGTACGTGACTGTTACACCGAGGAACAGCGTGCCATCTTCTTGCAGGGTGTCAGTGGCATTCAAGCACGTAGTGACGAGAAGTATGGGCGCAGTTTCATGGAGCTGGATGCCAATGAGCGTGAAGAGCTCATCGCTGTCCTCGACAAAGAGGCATTGGCCGAACTCCAGGAAAAGGGGATCGAACCAAGCATCGATGATGAGACCGGCGTGACCAATGGCTTTACCCTGATCAAGCAGCTCACGCTGTTCGGCTTCTTTACCTCGAAGGTCGGTGCCACAGAAGTATTGAACTACGTGGCGGTGCCCGGGCGTTACGATGGCAATCTGACCTACCAGCCGGGAGAGCCAGCCTGGGCGACGTGATCCGTTTGCCTTCAGCACAATCCATAGCCGTATGTGCTATGTCGTATGCGTCGTCATGCATTGTTCAACTTGATTCTCGATATGTCATTCATTGAAAGCGGCCCCGTCGACAGGGGCCGCTGACAGGGAGGTGTTGTCATGCCGCAGAGCTCGTCTCTTCGTGGATTTTCCCGGCTGGGAGCCGCCTGCATGCTGTTGTGCGTATCTGGTGGTACCGTGCTGGCGTCTGATGAACCATCAGCGCAAGAGTTGACACCGGAAGAGCAGCAGGCCGCCAAGACGGAAGTATGGGAGCCTGTACCAGAGAAAGTCTCGGCGGAACCGGGGCAGGTTCCGTCCGATGCCATCGTGCTGTTTGATGGTACCAACCTCGATGCCTGGGAAGGCGAGGAGGGCGGCGCAGCAGCGTGGCAGGTCGAAGATGGGGCTGTCAGCGTTGCCCGGGGACAAGGTGGCATCCGTACCAAGGACGCATTCTGTGACATGCAATTGCATGTCGAATGGCGCGCACCTGCCGACACGCAAGGCTACGATGGCCAGGATCGTGGCAACAGTGGCATCTTCCTGCAGGAGCGTTATGAAGTGCAGGTACTGGATTCCTGGGACAATCCTACCTATGCCAATGGCCAGGCCGCATCGGTCTACAAGCAGCATATCCCGTTGGTGAACGCTTCACGGGCACCGGGGGAGTGGCAGAGCTACGATATCATTTTCACCTCTCCACGCTTCGGTACTGGCGGCGAGCTCGAATCACCAGCCTATGTCAGTGTGCTGCACAACGGCGTGCTGGTGCAGAATCATGTCGAGATCCAAGGCAATACGGAATGGATTGGAGAGCCGCAGTACACCGCACATGACTGTGCTCCGCTGTATCTCCAGGATCATGACGCCGATGTCAGCTATCGCAATATCTGGGTCAGGCCGTTGAGTGGCGAGTCTGATAGCGAGAGCTGATGAGGCGGGAACTGAAAAGCTGACACAATGCACAAGGCCCCGATGACATCCTTGTCATCGGGGCCTTGTGTGTTTTGGCGCAGACTTGTGTTTGGTGTAGAGAGAGCAGTCGGCTAGCGTGCAACGGGTTCTGCTACCTGTCCTCCGCCACCGTTCTCGGTGATGTCGTCTTCCACGGCAATGCGCCGTACTCCGAACCATCTCGTCCACGGACCCGCCACAGCCAGCACTATCGAGAAGACCAGGCCAAGGTAGTTGAACAGTGCCCAGGGAGCATACTCTATGGTCGCTACGCCCAGGGTTGCCGCCATGTACACCGCCGATACTGTCCAGGGGGCTAGGGGCTCCGGAATCATGCCACCGTCCTCGAGGCTGCGTGACAGATTCAGCGGGTGCAGACCGCGCTTGCGATATTGTTCGGCGAACAATTCGCGAGTCAGAAAGAAGGTCACGTAACTGTTGCCCGTGGCGAGGATGATGGCCATTCCCGCCGCCAGCGAGGCAAGAATGGTGCCGGTGGCGGAGCGTACGTAGGCCAGGGTCCTGTTCAGGACGACCTGCAGAACGCCAGAGGCTTCCAATGCCGAGGCAAAGAAGAAGGCGCAGAACACGAAGAGTACTGCACCATGCATGCTGTAGAGCCCACCACGATTGAGCAGGGTCAGCAGCGCTGGCAAGAGGCTGTCTGCATCGATTTCCGGGTGGATCATGCTCAGCAACTCGACATTGAAACCTGACACTGCGGCTGAGGCTACGGCTGATAGCGGTGCCTGTTGCACGGTAAGGGCCAGCACGATGGCACATAACGTAGCAAGGAACAGCACGACCAGAGTGGGCTTCTTGCGAATGGAGCCGGCCAGCACGATGACCACCGGTAGCATCAGCCACAGATTGAGATCGAAGAGAGAGCGAATCTGATCGGCACCTTGCGAAATGGCGGCAGGAGTTGCTGTGCTATCTCCCATATTCAGGCCCAGCAACAGATAGACGGTGGCGGCAAGCACGGCGGCCGGTAACGAAGTGAACATCAGGTGGCGGATATGTCGGTAGAGATCTACGCCGACGACCATGGAGGCCATGATGGTGGTATCGGACAGCGGTGATAGCTTGTCACCGAAATAGGCCCCGGAGAGCACCGCGCCAGCGGTAATGGCGAGATTGACGTCCATGGCCGTGGCGATGCCCATGATCGCCACGCCCAGTGTGCCGGCGGAACCCCAGGACGTGCCGGTAAAGGTCGATACGATTGCTGTTCCGAAGAAGGCCATCACATACAGGTAACGTGGATCCACCAGTTCCAGGCCATGATAGATGAAGTAAGGGATGGTGCCGGAGATCATCCAGGTACCGATGATCATGCCGATACTGTAGAGCACGAGAATGGCGGTCAGGGCTGTCTTGATCTTGTGGCCCATGATGTCCATCACTGATTGCCAGGTGCCGCCATGAAGAATAGTGAAAAGCGTTGCCAACGCACCGCAACTGATCAGCACCAGTTCAGTGGGCAGACCTGAGATGACGATGCCATAGGTGATCGCGACAGCAATGGTGGTTACCAGTAATAGCGATGGTACGAAACCAGGTTGTAATTGTTGCTGAGCTGGCATGTGGAATCCTCCTGAGCGCTCAGTGGTCGAGGGCGTTCAACCCCCTGGCAAGATCGGCAACGATGTCATCGATGTCCTCCAGCCCAATGGCAAGACGAATAAGTGGCTGTCCACTGCCATCGGGGCGCATGGGCGACACCGCGAGACTTTCGTAACCGCCCCAGCTCACCCCGATGCGGAACAGCTGAAGCGCATCGATGAAGCCTGCGATACGGGAATAAGTCGGTTGCTGGATCTGGAAGCTCAATAGTCCCGTGTGGCCACTGAGCTGCTTTTCTGCCCAATTGGCAGCCTGGCCTGATGCGAGACTGGGATGGTGGACTTCCAGCACCTGGGGCTGGGCAGCGAGATACTCGACGACGCACAGTGCGTTGTGCTGATGTTCCTTCATGCGCAATGGCAGGGTGCGCAGACCTCGTAGAACCAGAGCGGCATTATGTGGCGCTAGAGCGGCGCCAAGCAGTTGATGGCCGACGGCGAACAGTCGGTCAATCATCTCTAAGGAGCCGATGACGGCGCCCCCGACGACGTCGCTGTGCCCCCCGATGTACTTGGATAGGGAATGGATGACAAGATCGAAACCGTGTTGCAGTGGCTTCTGGAACAGCGGCGTGGCCCAGGTGTTATCAATGACCGTGATGATGTTCCGGGCTCTGGCCAGACGAGCGATGGCATCCAGGTCTGCCAGCTCCATCAGCATGGATGAAGGGCTTTCCACATAGATGAGACGGGTAGTGGGACGTAGCGCGGCCTCGATATCATCGCTGCCACGAATGCCGTCATGCGTGATGCCATAGACACCAAGCTGGTCGAGCAACTCGACCGTCGGGCCATAAGTCTGGTTGATGCGCAGTACATGGTCACCCTGGCGCAGCAGAGAGAACAGCGTGGCTGCGATAGCTCCCATGCCCGAGGCAAATGCCTTGCAGGCTTCACCGCGTTCAAGAGCTGCAAGCTTGCGCTCCACCAGCTTGATGCCGGGATTGAGTCCACGGCTATAGATGTAGTGTTCGCGTTCTTTCAACTGGGCGCGACTGAAGGTTTCCAGGTCAGGAAAGGTGAAGATGCTGGTCTGGTAGACTGGCGGAGTGACCGCACCATGGTGGCCTGCGTCTTGTTCAAAGGCATGATGGCAGATGTAGCGATCCTGGCTGTCCAATGGGTACCTCGTCATGCGATCTATGTTAGTAGCTGTCAGCCTGTCTGATAGGTCAAGCTAGCATGGCGCGCGACTTGCATCAATTGATCCGGCGAAGGTATACGATTACGTTCGATCAGGTGAGTTGCCAACCAATAACTGGGTGCTTGTTCAAGATAATGAAAAGGCTCTATTTATCCGATACCGTTGCTGGTGAGATCAGCATCTGGATCAACGAAAGACAGCTCAAGGCGGGTGATCAGTTGCCTTCGGCATCTGAATGGATGGTACGCCTGGGGGTCGGGCGCTCAACACTGCGAGAGGGCCTCAAGAAACTCGAGGCTGAAGGCATCATCGAGATCATCAATGGCAAAGGCATATTCGTCAGTGAACAGAAGACCTTTCAGCTGTTGGAAACACTCGGATTGAGTGATGCCAAGGAGCACCTGCTGGAGATGCTGGATGTACGCCAGGCGCTGGAAGAGCGTGCCATTGTACTGGCAACGCAGCGTGGATCGGAGACGGCTTTCGCGGAAATGGCCACGCATCTCAAGGCCTATGAACGGGCGAGAGAAAAAGAAGACTTCCTTGGTATCAGCGAGGCCGATGCGGCGTTCCATCTGGCCATCTACGAAGCCTGCGGCAACAGTGTGCTGGTAGGACTGATCAGGCTGATGCATGACGACCTGTATGTTTCCTGGGACAGCCTGGAAGACCGCCTGCAGGTATTTGATGCCAGCTTCGTTCATCACGTCGAACTGTTGGATGCCATGCGACAGCGTAACGAGTCCGCTGCTGTCAGCGCCTTCGGCGCCTTGATCGAGGCAACCCGACGCACTGTCGAAGAGATGTAGCCGATAGCTTTGCGTAACGATAGCTTTGCGCAGGTCATGCTCGTGCCATGAAAAGCCGTAGTACGTAGTAAAGGCCGTAGTAGCCACGGCTTTTCATGGCCCTAATCCACCAAGACGTTACGCTAAGCGACTGACGATCAGTGCGGCATTGACTCCGCCGAAGCCAAAGCCGTTGCATAGTACATGCTGGGTCACCTGTTCCCGGGCAACGCCTGGGACAAAATCCAGGTCCTGCATGTCAGCGTCGGCGCTCTCCATGTTCAGTGTTGGCGGCAATTGATTGGTCATCGTGGCCATTGCGCTGAACAGGCTTTCCACGCCACCGGCAGCCCCGAGCAGGTGCCCGGTCGCGGACTTGGTGGAAGAAATCGGGATATTGGGCAGGTCATCACCAAAGACGCGCCGGAGCGAAGCAATTTCGGCCCTGTCACCCACCGGAGTGGATGTGGCGTGGGCATTGATATAGCCGATGTCCCTGGGCGCCAGCTCAGCCATGCGCAACGCCGTGTGGATAGCATCGGCGGCACCTGAACCGTCTTCCGGGCCTGCCGTGATATGGTAAGCGTCAGCGCTGGTGCCATAGCCGCTGACAATGGCCAATGGCGTGGCGCCACGCTTCAGGGCGTGCTCGAGGGTTTCGATGACCATCAATCCCGCTCCTTCCCCCATGACGAAACCATTGCGTGCCTGATCGAAAGGGCGAGAAGCGCTGGCTGGCGCCTGCTGCTCGGTCGACAGTGCCTTGAGCGCATGAAATCCCGCCAGGGAAAGCGGGTCGACACAGGCCTCGGCGCCACCGACCAGAGCAACATCAGCTTCTCCGCTGCGTATCATGCGCATGCCATCGCCGATGGCTTGCAGGCCTGCTGCACAAGCCGTGACAGGGCAACCCAAGGGGCCGCGGAAGCCATGACGAATCGACAGCTGGCTGGCTGCCATGTTGGCAAGGAAGGCTGGCACCGTAAAAGGTGACAAGCGTCGATGACCTTGCTGAGTCAGGGTGTTCTGGGCTTGGGTGATGGTCGGAAATCCACCGATTCCCGTTGCGATGATGGTTGCCGTGGCGCGTTGGCCCTGCGCATCTTTCGGAAACCAGTTCGCCTGGGACAAAGCCTGCTCTGCGGCTGCCAGAGCATACAAGGAGAACAGATCCTGCTTGCGGCGTTCCTTGGGGCTGACGACCTGGTCAAGGTCGAGTCCGGCCTCGTCATCGTCAGCAATCTCCGGAACCAGGCCCGCTATCTTGATGGGCAGAGCACTGGTATCGAAGCGTGAAATGAGGCCGATTCCTGAGCGCCCTGACACCAAGCGTTCCCAAACGGCCTTGACGCCGCAACCCAATGGGCTGACCATGCCCATGCCGGTGATGACTATAGGTGATTTCATACGACCTCCTGAAAACTGCTCCTGAAACCAAATGTCATCGTGACGCTATCACTGGGCTTTATATGATCAAGATAATATTCAGATAGCACGATGATATTGTTGGATGATTTCGCGAGTGTTTTCCCAGGTTCCATGATGGCGAGGACGTCATGCCATATTCCGCTACTCACAAGGCAAGTTCCAGAGAACGTATTCTGACTTCAGCCACTGAACTGTTCTGTCGCTACGGTTTCAACAAGGTCTCGATCGGACAGATCATGAAACTGGCGAAGATGACGCATGGTGCCTTCTATGCCCATTTTGAGTCCAAGGAAGCGCTGTACCGTGCTTCCATCAGTGAAACCTTGAAGCACAGTCGTGCTGCGCGTCTCGTCAAGGGACCATTATCGGTCAAGCACTTGACGGCTCTCGTGGCCAACTACTGCAACCTTCGGGAATTGGAGCGCAAGAGCAAGCCTGGCCCTGAAAACGTACTGTTCAACGAGCTAGGCAACGACAATGCTGAAATCAAGGTGCTGTTCGAAGCGTCCTATCTGCGCATGAAAAAAATGCTCGAGACTCGCCTGATTGCCTTGAGCCGGCTGAAAAAGCTTCCATTCGAGCCGAACCGGGAAGCGATCGCGGAGAAGTCACGCGCCATTCTCGCCTCACTGGTTGGCGCGGTCGCCATCGCCAGAAGCCTGCCTGACGAACAGGAACGCATGAGTGTACTGGAGGCCGCTCAAAAGCAGATATTACTGACACTGGGGGTTGATGATCGCGAAGTGAATCAGCTGTTCGAGAGTGCAGTAAGGTGAGAGAGCTGTAAGGTAAGTGTGCAGCAGGGTAAAAAATGCAGTAGGTAATTTGCCCGAGGTGGTGATCCGCAAGATTCGCTATCCGCTACGCTGATAGCCACCATCCTGTTCCAGGAGGCAAGCCATGTTGCTGCAAGGTTCCTGTCACTGCGGTGCGGTGACATTCAGTGTCGAGTCCCCACACCCTTATCCCTATCAACGCTGCTATTGCTCGATCTGCCGCAAGACGGCAGGCGGTGGTGGCTATGCCATCAACCTGAGTGGTCAGGCCGCGACCCTTCAGGTCGAAGGAAGTGAACATAAAGGCATCTACCATGCCGTCATCGATGGCGAGCCCAGCTCGGGGGAGCGTCATTTCTGCCGGCATTGTGCCACAGCATTGTGGGTCTATGATCCACATTGGCCAGAGCTTGTGCATCCCTTTGCCTCGGCCATCGACACCGAATTGCCAGTACCACCGGAAAACGTGCATCTGATGCTGGCAAGCAAGCCTGATTGGGTTCAGGTAGCCCCTCATGAGCACGACAAGTTCTTTGCTGAGTATCCTGAGGAGAGCATTGAAGAGTGGCACCAGCGCCTGGGTTTTGCCTGAAAGTGCCTGTGCTTGTTCGTGCAGCGTAAATAGGGACATGGAAGGGTAACTTGGAAGAACAGTTTCTCATCTGGTTGAAGGCGGACGCCCAGAGGCTCGCAGCTCTTGAGCGGGCAAGTGAGCTCAGGCTCCGGGACTGGTGCCTGGCGGCTGGGTTTGTGCGTAACCTGGTGTGGGACCGGTTGCACGAATATGCGCAGTCGACACCACTCGACGATATCGATTTGGTCTATTTTGATCCCCAGGACTCAAGCCCTGAGCGTGACCGGATGCTGGAAGCCAGGCTGCGAGAAGTCTCTGACTTGCCATGGTCGGTCAAGAACCAGGCCAGAATGCACGTCAGGAATGCTGATGCCCCATACGTATCCACTGCCGATGCCATGAGCTTTTGGGTCGAAGTGGAAACGGCCATTGGGGTACGCCTGGTGGGTAAGCGGCGGGAGCTTGAGTTCGTTGCGCCATTGGGTCTGGAGGCATTGTTTGCTGGTAGCGTGACTCTGAACAGGAAACGACCGAAGCCAGATGCCTTCAAGGCTCGTATTGAAACGAAGGGCTGGCTGAAGAAATGGCCTCGGCTCATCATTGGCTCGGGCCTGGATGGCCCGGTGATGGCAAACCGTGATACCCAACAGAGCCAAGTGATGTAAAGGCCGCTCATGCGGGCCTATCATTTTCTACCTTGATTGATATGCTATTTTGGCGAATCAAGTATTTATCCTGCTTTATAAGGAGTGAGCTGGATGTCAGTCCCCAGTCGCGCGAGGGCGCTATTGGCAATATCTATCCTGGCCTGTCATGCGGGGTTGGCAATCTCTCAGGAAAGCGCACCAGAGCAGCAGGCGGAGGCCTCTGGAGGTCAAAGGAAAGTACTGGCTGTCGGTATGCATAACAGCGGCAAGGCCCTGGCGGAAGTCAGTGCTGCCATCCGCGATGGTACGCAAGTGACGATCAAGGTGCGCTTTCGGCCAGTAGGTAACGGGTTGGATGAACCTATCGAGCTTTACGACAATCTGACAGAGCGTGCGTATCAGACGGATTTCTACCTGCTGGCGGGCAACCGGAAATATCTGTTGTTGAAAGATACCGAAGACCGTCCCCTGGCACCGTCGACGGCGACCATCAATGCCGGTGATGCCATGTATGCTGGTTCCTGGTATGGCGTTTTTCCTGCTCCTCCGGTCGACGAAAACGTCATGCTGTTCCTGCAGGATGTGGAGCCGCTGGGCCCTTTCCTGATTCCTGCACAAGACTGATGATCCATGTTCACTATCTATTCCTTGCCTTCGGCCGACTCCTTGTCTTCGATCCAGTCTTGGCTTGCATCTCGTATGCGCAAGCTTGTCATTCGATCTGCAAGCGCGGTGCTTTTGTCTCTCGGGTTGGCAGGCGCTGGACAGGGGAGTGACAATGACGCTTATATTCGCGAGGTGACACCGGAAGTACGGGAACTGGTTGCGAATGTGGAGGAATATGAGCGCGACCCGGTGGAGTTGTCGCAACTGGTGCAGGACGTCGTGGCCCACAATGAAGGCTTGATGCTGCAAGAACCGGAGACAGATGCAGCCGATGGAGAGCACGAGCGCTTTGTGCTGTCTGCCACCAGCGATACCTTGTTCGGCAGCGATGGAAAGACACTTTCCGAAGGCGGTCAGGCCATACTGGGACATCTCGCCGAATTGCTCAGTGAGCTTCCCGAAGTGCTGGTAGATGTCATGGGGTATACCGACTCCACGGGAACGAAAGAGCAGAATCAGGAAGTGTCCGATGCCAGAGCCGAGGCTGTTACCAGTTACCTCGTGGACAATGGCATCAATGGGGCACGTATCCTATCCAAGGGACTTGGTGAAAGCCAGCCTGTCGCACCAAATGAAATCGACGGAAATGACAACCCTGAAGGGCGTGCCAAGAATCGTCGTGTCGAGATCATTTTATCCTCTCCACGGGAGGAAGAGCCGCAGGAGAGGGTGCAATGACAGGGCTCGCGAGGAAGCGCGTAACGTTTACAGCGGTATGATCGAATCATGAGTGTCTCACACGAATTGCTCGACTTTCTGCTCGATCAACTTGCTCCTCTGGGCAACGTCTCTGCTCGACGTATGTTCGGAAGTATGGGGGTGTTTCTCGACGGGCGCATGTTTGGCATTCTCAGCAGAGAAAATCGCTTTTACATCAAGGCTGATGCTGGCAGCCTCGAGAAATTCGTGGAACAAGGGTGCGAACCTTTCAGTTACTGGGTCTCGCAACCTTCCGGGGAGCGCAAGCAAAAGCGGCTGTCGTATTACGAAGTGCCTGATTCAGCCCTGGAAGATCAGGATGAACTGATGTTCTGGGCAAGACTCGGGATTTCTGCATCAACGCCTTCAGGTTGACTCATGTCTCAGAATATCTACGATGACCCGGCATTCTTCGATGGATATGCTCAGCTTCCGCGTTCGCAGTTCGGGCTGGACGGAGCGCCCGAGTGGGCTTCCATTCACGCCATGTTGCCAGAGCTTCTCGGCAAGAGTGTCATTGATCTCGGTTGTGGTTATGGCTGGTTCTGTCGCTATGCTCGTCAAGCTGGCGCTGCTGACGTGTTCGGCATCGACTTGTCTGAAAAAATGCTCGCGCGGGCGCGTGAACTGACGGACGATCCGGGCATTCGCTACCAGCGGGCAGACCTTGAGCAACTGACACTGCCAGAGCAGACGTTCGACCTGGCCTACAGCTCGTTGGCACTGCATTACCTGCCGGATCTCACCCCTTTCCTGGAGACCATCCATCAGGCCCTGAAACCGGGCGGATGGTTGGTCTTTACTACTGAGCACCCGATCTATACCTGTGCGACGAACCAGGAGTGGGTGATCGATGCTGAAGGCCAGCGCTCATGGCGGGTCAATAACTACCAGAACGAAGGCCCGCGAGTCAGCAATTGGCTGGCAGATGGTGTCATTAAGTACCACCGGACGCTGGGCACCACCCTGAATGCGCTGATGTCTGTGGGCTTTGAGCTGCGCCACGTCGAAGAGTGGGGGCCAAGCGCAGAACAGATCGCAGCAGTTCCTGATTTGGCGGAAGAAGCCGAACGTCCCATGATGGTGTTGATCGCGGCGCAGCGATGAAGGTTTCAGGTGGAGCTAATGTGCTCTTGCCAGACGTACTTGTGACATGTACCTCTGGCAAGGGCAGCATGTGGGATTAATGGGCTTTACCAGCCAACGCCAAAAGGCTATCCGGCTCAAGGATCTGAGGGAGCACCTCAGGCTCGCTTTCTCCTGGTGCATACCACAGGTAGAGCGGCACCCCAGAGCGGCCATGTTCCTGCAGAAAGGCGGTGATAGCAGGGTCACCGTTGGTCCAATCCCCCTTCATGGTGACCACGCCTGCCTGTTCCAAAGCCTGCTGCGTGCTGGAAGTGTTGATTGCCCGCTGTTCGTTTATCTGGCAAGTGATGCACCAGTCTGCGGAAAAGTAGACAAAGACCGTCTTTTTCTGCTGTTGGAGTTCCGCCAGGCGCTTTGTATCGAAGGGGAGCACAGTGGTTTCCGAGGCGTTTGCCACCTCGTTGGCGGCGGTTGCATCATGCCCAGGAAAGGCGTGGGGAACCACAATGCTGCCTGCCAACGTGAGTACGACAGCCAGTCCTGCTGGCAGCCAAGCCAGCCGTTTGCCATTACGTTGGCGCAAGCCGGTAAACCAGAGCCCGACCGCCAGCAACATGATCAGAGAGAAGCTCGCTATCAAGCCGTCGTTGCTGAGCTGTCGGCCCAGTACCCAGGCCAGAGCAAGGGCCGTCAGAAACATGGGGATGGCCATGAGATGGCGGAAGCTTTCCATCCACGGACCGGGACGGGGCAGGCAGCGGCTCAGCGCGGGTACGAAACCCAGCAGCAGAAATGGCAAGGCGATGCCCAGCCCTAGACCGGCAAAGACAGCCAGTGCGGCAAACGGGGGCAATACCAGCGCTGCGCCGAGGGCAGTGGCCATGAACGGGCCAGAGCAGGGCGTCGCCACAAAGGCAGCAAGTACACCGGTCCAGAAAGCACCCGCCATGCCTCCCTGATCCGCCAATCTTGTGCCTGTGCTGATGGAGCCCAGTTCAAACAATCCTGCCAGATTGAAGCCGATGGCAGCGGTCAACAGGGCAAGCACCACGATGACTCGTGGGTCCTGCAGTTGGAACGCCCAACCTATCTGAGTACCGGCGGCACGCAGTGCCAGGATAACCGCGCCCAGCATGAGGCAGACGATCACGACGCCTGTGGTGTAGGCCAGTGCCTCACGCCGAGCCTCGCGTTTACCACCAGACAGGCGCGCCAGGCTAAGCACCTTGAGACTGAGGATCGGGAACACGCAGGGCATGATATTGAGAAGAACGCCGCCCAGCAGGGCGCCGAGCAATGCCGTCAGCAGCAGGGCAGTGGTGTTGGCCTGTTCAGCCGGGATGCCAGCTTGTGACAAATTCTGGGGGCTATCAGATGCCACCGATCCATTCTCATCGTGGCCACGCAATGCCAGGCCTGTGCCGTTGCCCAATGACAGCAGTGCCTCTAACTCAGCAGGCGGGCCAGATGCCTGGCGGGACTTGTCCAGCCGGGTCTCGACGATCAGCGCATTTCCTTCGCGGCTGAAAACCTGTTCTGCTGCGGGGTCGATTATCTTGTCGGTGGCGACAAACAAATGAGGATTGTCCAGCTCGACACTGGCGGGCAGGGGGATGCTCAGGCGCAGTCGAGCATCATCCGTCACCGTGAAGCTGGCCGGTGAGCCCAGCGGTCTCGGAAGCTCTCGCCGCCATTCGTCGAAACGCGCCTTGCGCTCTGGCGGGACCTCGCCATTTCCAGCAACCAGCGTAATAGCCAGCGATGCTTCTTCAGGGACGCAAGCATCCGCTCGGCAGGCCAGATACTTGATATCAGCAGTGATGGGAAGCGAGGTTCCTTGCGCTACCGAGTCGTCTATTTCAAACGGCACCAGTAGCGCATAAGGGTGCTCGTAGACATGATTCATCAGATCGCCAGTCATCAGCGTCTGCGGTACCGGATAGGCTGGTTCGCCAACACTGACGCCTTCCGGCAACTGCCAATCGAACTGCGGTGGCAAGCCAATGTTGCCCGGCTGTTTCCAATATCCGTGCCAGCCTGATTGCGGTTCCATGAACACCGCCAAGGTACTTGATGTACCTGGTGCGGGGCGGTCTGTTTCCGCGATCAGCGAGTTCTTGATCAGCACCTCGTCAGAGGTACCAGGAATCCCCTGGGCGGCGGCTGTCTGCAGGAACAACGCGGAAGACAGGCAGCAGAGAAGCAGGCAGCGGAACAGGAATGTCGTCATTGGCTCCAACCCCCGCGCGGCGGGCTATTTCATCAGAAGTTATGCCGCTCCGTCGCCGGAGCGGAAAAGAGGATAGAAGAGAAGGGGCTGCCTATTGGTTGAGACGCTCCACCGCTTCGGTCAGTTTGGTGTCTTGCGGTCCAAGCTTCTCTGTTATCTGCCCGTCAGCACTGATCAATACGACAGAAGGTATCTGTCGAATATCGAAGGCTCGATGTAGCTCACCTTCGGCATCGAGCACCACCGGGATGTCCGTCTCGGTGCTGGCAAGATAGCTTTCGACATCGGATTCCTTGGTCCAAAGACCAGACATGATACCTACCCACTGTACTTCTTCATCTTCGCTCAGTTGGTTGACGGTTTCACGTACGCGACGGCAGGCAGTGGCGGTTTCCGGTTTGCTCTCCGCAAGATAGGACTCACACCAGGTGGCAAAGAACACCACACCCAATGGCTTGTCGGAATCCGCTCGAGACAGATCAATGCTATTGCCATCCCACGTGGTGACAGCGAGATCCTTGACCGTTTGGCCCACCTTCAGCGTATCGGCGCCCGTGTCTGTGACTTTCGCTTCCTCGGTGGCAGCGGATTGCTGGTCATCTTCCTCGAGTACTGCTTGCAGCGCCTGTTCCAGTTCCTGATCATCTCGATGACCGATATAGGCGATGTGACCACTGCGATCAATCAGCACGTGCTGTGGGGTCACGCGCAGGTTCAGGGCTTCGCCTAGCGTGCCATCATCCACCGTGATAGGCATGGTCAGTCCCATTTCATCGCGATAGGCTCTCGCCGCCTCAGCGGTATCGGCGTACCCCGTGTTCACGGCGATGACTTGAATATCATCGCCGTGCTCCTCCTGAAACTTCTGGAAACCAGGCATCTGCTGACGACAAGGCACACACCAGGTCGCCCAGAATTTTATGTAGACCGGTTTATTGCCATACAGGCTGCCGAGATCAATGGTTTCACCGTCCAGAGTGGTCAGGCTCATCTCCGGACCGGGTTGGCCGATTAGCGATTCGCCTGCCGCCTTGGCACGCTGCTCGCCGTCGGCTTCCATATCATAGGCTTGCTCCTGCTCAGCCTGCTCCTGATCAACGTCGTCCTGATCGGCAGCCTGGATTGGGCCAATGTGGCCGAGCAATAGGGCGGACAGTATGGCAATGGAAAGCCAGGATTTTTTGGTCTGCATCAATCTCATCCTGTTGGACGGTGGAGTGGCAGTACAATGGGCCATATACAAGCCATATAAAACAGGCCAATAAAATAGCCATATAAATAGGGCGCTAGGTAGTCATTCTGAAGCCGATGATGATCCAATAAAAAGTACCAAGATTGATAAGTTTTTATGTACCATGGGCCAATGAGCAAGCTTCGCTTTTCACTTGATCGCCACGGCAAGCGCTCCCTGGCTGAGCAGATACGCGCCAATATCTCTGACGCCATTCGGCAGGGGCATTTGTACGAGGGTGCGCGGTTACCTTCATGGCGTGATCTCGCCGTACAGTTGGGCGTTTCGCGGGGTACCGTGAAAGCGGCTTATGACCGACTGAGCGATGATCAGCTGGTCATCTCGAAAGGGGCCGCCGGTACTTTCGTGGCCTCGGTACTACCAGCATTACCAGAGATGACTGACCGGACCTCGCAGCTACCGTTACCCGACCTCTATCAGGACCTGGACAGCGCCCCTAAACCCTTTCAAGTAGGGGTGCCCGCGCAAGACGGTTTTCCCCACAAGCTCTGGTCCCGCATCATGCTGCGCTGTTCGCGACAGGCAGTGGCGGAAACATTGCGCTATCCCGACCCGCGTGGAGAGCAGGTATTACGCAAGGAAATTGCTGCCTACCTGGCCGTCTCCCGTGGACTGCAATGCTCTCCGGATCAGGTCATCATCACCAATGGCTATGCTGGTGCGCTGGGTTTGGCGCTGCACCTGTTGCGCCTGGATTCGCAACGTGTCTGGGTTGAGGATCCCTGCTATCCACTGGCTCGGCACGCCTTGTCATTGGCAGGATATACCTCTGTGCCAATTCCGGTGGATGAACAGGGGATCTGTGTTGATCAGGGCGTGGCGTTAGCGCCAGACGCTCAGTTGGCGATTGTGACGCCCAGCCAACAAGCGCCATTGGGAATGCAGTTGTCGCTGGCTCGTCGCCAGGCACTGCTGATCTGGGCCCGGGAAAACGCTGGTTGGGTGATCGAAGATGATTACCTGAGCGAGCTGCAACTAAACGGCCGGGCATCGCCGGCGCTGGCGTCGCTGGATCATGATGGCAGGGTGATTCATATCGGTACTTTCAGCAAAACCATCAGCCCAAGGTTGCGGCTCGGTTTCATGGTGGTGCCGCCCATGCTGGCAAGCCGTGCCGGGGATACCGCAGCAGCACTGTCGCCAGCGTCGGCGCTACCCAGCCAATTGGCCGTGGCGGAATTCTTGCGAGACGGCCATTACCTTCGCCACATACGGCGCATGAAGCGACTGTATACCCAACGACGCAATGCATTGCTTGAGCTGATGGAAGAATCGCCTTGCGTGAGAAAAATGGCCGGCTTGTCGTTGCTGGTCAATCTGCCTGACGACATTGACGATGTGCACATCGCGGTTATGGCGCAGGAGGTTGGGTTGGCTCCGGCACCGTTGTCTCCCTGGTTTGTGACGCGAGGCAACGCTCACAAGGGGTTACTTCTGGGCGTGACCAATCTCACGAGTCAAGTCTTGGAAGGCGGGTATCGGCACCTGGCCGAGCAGCTCAGATGGTAAGTAGACCCGACCTGCGCTTGCTGTCAGGCCGAGGAAGGTATCGTGGCTGAGAGGGATTTCTATGAATGATGTTGATCGGTGGACGCGATATCCCATGCGAACCAGGAAGCACACACCATGTTCCGCATTGAAACACCACGCCTGAGAGTACGTTCGTTATCCCGTGATGATTTTGCGTCTTTGTCCAGAATCATTGGCGATCCTGAGGTAATGAAGTATTCGCTGCATGGGATCTACGACGAAAACGCCACACGGCAATTTATAGACTGGTGTCGCAATTGCCAGGCTACGTATGGTTTTAGTCCATGGGCGGTTGAAGACAAAGTGTCAGATGAGCTGATTGGATTCAGTGGTATTTATCCCGAAGTCGTCAATGACTGTGAAGAAGTCGGCCTAGGCTATCGTTTTGCCAGACACCGCTGGAATCGAGGATTCGCGACAGAGGCTAATCTGGCAGTGTTGGAATACGCTTTTACACAACGGCAAGTACCAACAGTCATCGCACTGATTGAACCAGATAATGCTGCTTCAGTGAGAGTGGCAGAGAAAATCGGCTTTCGGGATTTCGTGGAGACCAGGTTCGTGGATCGTAACGTGCGAGCATATCGAGTATCGCGAAATCAATGGCTGGAAACTCGCCAGGAATCAGAGAGGAATCGTTCTGTCTCTTGAGTAGCATCCAATTTCGCATAATGTATATTATGTTAAATGCAATATCGGCGCGGCTGCGTTTGATCTCAGTCTAGCTTGACGATGATCTTGCCACGTGCACGGCCTGAGGCCTGGTGCTCGAACGCCGTGGTGAACTCGGCCAACGGCACCATTCGGTCCACCAGGACCTTCAATCCATCTTGGTCGATAGCCTTCAACACGTGCCCCAGACGCTGGCCGTCTGAGGTGTGGAATACGAAATCTGCCGCTACGTTGTGGGCCTTTGCCAGAGCTTCATCCGGCGGCAAGGTTGTTGCCAGCAAACGACCGCCCGCACGCAGCACTTCGAAAGAGCGTTGCTGGGTTTCGCCACCGATCGTCTCGAGTACGACGTCAATATCAGATACCTTCTGGACGAAATCCTCAGAGCGATAGTCGATGACCTTGTCGGCACCGAGTCGGCGGATGATATCGAGACCGCTGCC
Organism: Halomonas sp.; assembly: GCF_029263665.1. Lineage (GTDB taxonomy): Bacteria > Pseudomonadota > Gammaproteobacteria > Pseudomonadales > Halomonadaceae > Halomonas. The sequence goes on along the minus strand of NZ_JAJUFQ010000005.1, from coordinate 194,303 downwards.
CGAAGCTGTCGCGATGACCCTCGCGCCCGCCTTGCGCGCGAGCTGGATCGCGAAACTCCCGACGCCGCCGGCCCCAGCATGGATCAATACTGTCTGACCCTCGGCAAGGTTGGCGGTCTCGAAAAAGGCCTGCCAAGCCGTCCCGGCTGCTGTCGGAATGGCCGCCGCTTCTGCTAACGGTACGTTGATGGGTGCTTTCGCAAGATAATCCACCGGCACGACGGCATAGTCTGCGAATGCGCCCCCTGCGGTCGGATCAGTCCGGGCGACGATTTGGTCACCGACAGCCCAACCTTCGACATCGGTTCCCACTTGCTCAATCTCACCGGCAAGATCGGTACCGAGCGTATAGGGGAAGGTCAGGGGAAAGAATTGATCCATGTAACCACGCTGTAGCTTGAAATCGAGCGGGTTGAGACTGGCGGCCCGGACCCGAACCAGCACCTGTCCGCTTTCCGGTCTCGGTTTGGTGATATGTTCAAGAACCGGCGCGGCCTCGTAGTCGGTGATGCGGATGGCTTTCATCGTTCGATCTCCTGTTCTTCTACGGGCCACGCCCCGACCTGGTTGATCCATCCGAACCAGTCTTCGAGATGCCAGGTATGGGTCAGCCTGCCGTCAGCGATGTGGTGGAATTCGTGGACCGGCATATGGAAGCACTTGCCGGTTGGCGCTATGCCGAACCATTCACCTTTATGTGTGCCGGAGATCACTGCCCGCACGGCTGCGGAGCCAGGCGTGCCAATGATCTCGTGGATCGAGACCTTGGCATCAGGAAACGCAGCCCCAAAACCAGCGATGAGCGGTTTCATTCCGTCCCGTCCCGGCTGCTGGCCGGGCGCGAGCGGAATGTCCTGCCAATTCTCGGTGACTGCGTCATCGAGTAGTTCCGGCCTGCCTTCGAAGGCGCGATAAAATGTCTCAATGGCCTGGCGTTCTTCAGGAGTTAAGCCCACCACCCGAGTATTGGGCTTAGTCTTGGGCTTATTAGTAGTTGAGATACTTGAGATAGCTGAGTCAGTCATGGGAGGTTCTCGTTCAGAGGACTGTCATAGCGTAGGAGCATGAGGAACATGCTTGAAATCGATTTTTGATATCCATTAACATCCATTTCATGAATCTTCATGGCATAGATCTCAATCTACTTGTTGCATTCGATGCACTCATGGTCGAACGAAGCGTCACGCGTGCAGGGATACGGATCGGACGCACACAGCCAGCAATGAGCGCTGCTCTCTCAAGGCTTCGTGTTCTACTACGGGATGAGTTGTTCGTACGCGGGCCAAATGGGCTACAACCGACGCCACGGGCACTCGATTTGGCCGAACCCCTTGGGCATGCATTGGCGGAAATCCAGCGCACTCTGGATTTCACTCAAGAGTTTGATCCCTCTACATCCACCGCCGCTCTCTCTATCGGTTTGTCCGATCACCCAGCGTTTAGTTTTTTGCCGCGGCTTGTTGCGAAGTTGCGCGAGACGGCCCCTGGAATAACCCTGGCTGTCCGAAGCTTTACTGGCCGTGATGATGCCATCTCTATGCTTGATGCTGGGGAAGTGGACATGACCATCGGCGTCCCGCCCTCTTCCACTGGCCGTATTCTTAGCGTTCCCCTATTCAATGAGCGCTTCGTCTGTATCTTTCGGAAAGATCATCCGGCTGCCAGCCTGGACCTGGACCTCGAGACATTCCTGTCTCTGTCGCACCTCCTGGTTTCGCCCGAGAACGAGCGTTTCGGCGTCGTCGACGCAGCCCTGGCAAAGCTGGGACTGAAGCGCCGCCTCGCCCTGACGCTCCCGCACCTCTACGCAGCCCCCTCTCTTGTCGCCTCGTCCGATATGATAGCGACGATTCTGGAGGGGGTGCTCGAAGCCTCTGGGCAGGCTGAATATCTCTGCGTGAGGAAGCCGCCCATCCAACTCGATCCAATCTCTTTCACACTGTCATGGCACCGGCGCAACGATACACACCCTGCACAGCGCTGGTTCCGTGACTGTATCACCGGCATATTCACGCAAGATCCAACACAGAAGAGCGACTAGCGCCCACCTATTTTCCTAGTGGATGCCATCAAGCCCGTCATCGATCGAGCCTTCCCCTTTGAGGCGACGACGAAAGCCCTGACTTACGTTGACGGCGGACACACAAGGCGCAAGGTTGTCGTCAAGATGGCGTCATATACTGGCCACCTTATTCACCGTCGAGCCCTGGTATCTGGTGGATTTCATTCAAGTCAGCCGTTACCCTCATGACATCATGACGTTCAACGGTATTCAGTAATGACACCACCGAAGACATCGCCAGAGCACTGTATCCAGCTCATCCGGGCCAGTGATGCCGATTTGCCCTTCGCTCGTGATCTGACTCGCAATAACATGGCTTCCTATCATCAGGAAGCTGGCCTGAATTGGGATGATGAGCGCTTCGAGCACTATTGGGAACGAACGCTAAATACTCTGGTGGTGATCAAGGATATCGGGCGACGTCATATTGCCGGTCTGGTACGCCTGCACCTGGGAAATAGCAGCGCCGCGCTGTGGGATCTGCAGTTGCTGCCCCATTTTCAAGGCCAAGGCATTGGCTCGCAGTTGATGGAACGCATTCTCGACATCTGTAGAAAGCGAAACGTCGAGAGCATTTCCCTGCAGGTGTACAAGACAAATCCCGCCATGCGCCTCTACCAGCGCTTTGGTTTCAGTGTCGATCAGCAGACTCCGCATATGGTCAAGATGTCTCGTCGCCTGCCTTGAGCCGGGACCCTCGGATCAGTTGTCATCAGCTGCTGCATGCACCGACTGGCTGGGAGCAATGTGAATGCCTCCCACCCAGCGTTCGTTGGCAACATGGTCCAGCCAACACGCGCTGCCTTCCACAACGCTTTGGCCAAGTGCTGTCAGCAAAAGCTGGCGATGCGGCCATTCCTGCTGAATTTCGCTGATTTCCAGAACTGGCTGAGGAGCCGTTATCAGCGGCTGCAGCAACCACCAGAACATCAAGTCGCCAAGGTACGGCAGCGGTTCACGTTCAACCATCAAATAGGCGAATGTCTCGCCAACAGGTAAAGGGCCATGATCGCGCACGATTTCCAGGATCAAGCGTTCGGTCAAACCAAGCCCTGAATCTTTCTCGGGGAGTTCCTGTAGATGACGTGCCAGGGCCTTTGCCATCATTGGCAAGGCTGGCGTACCGCTGTTCACCAATGCCTTCAAGGCTTGAGGATTGTCTGAGGTCAATGCTGCCCAGGCCTGGCTGCCCAATTGCATCAAGGATGCAGTAACCGGGCGTCGCTGTCGCCACAGCCAGGCCAGTACATCGGGTGCGAGTTGGCCAATACCGATGAAACGTTTGACCCCCGGAATCGCCTCCACGGCGATCAGTTCAATAGTGGCTGGGACTGGTCGCAAGTACAGGCGATGCAGCAGGTATGCCAACAGCAATTGGTCGTAGCTATCATGCTCGAACCACAGTACGACACGCTCGTAGTTGTCCAGTGTCTCCAGGCCGGCATAGCTTTGGCGCAAACGCTCCTCGATATCTGGCACTTCCATGCCCGCTTTTTCGGATATGGCCAACAGATAGCCGGTTCGTAGCTGCATCAGCTCATCAGGCGCCACATCCTGCAATGGCCCCATGCAGAAAGGGTCGGAGAATTCGAGGAAATCCCCCTGAAAGCCAGCGATCTCGAGACTGTGCTTGATGTCCGAACCACAACGAATATGTAGCGTAGAGCAGTCCCGGTCGCCCTGTTCTGCCACCCGTTTTTGTGCCATGTCCAAGGCTTCAGCATGAGCCTTTAGCCTGGCCCAGTCAGGGAAACCTGATTCCCGGGCGATAACCCATTTAGCCTCAGCAAGTGTCAGTGGTGTTTGACGTTCAGGAATATATGCCAAGACGCGAGCCAGGGCTTCTGGCTCATCAGCCTGCCACGCTTCCAGCAGTGCCTTGGCATGCGCATGTTGCTGAGTAAGGGTGAAACGACCGTGATGCGTGGGATCGTATCGGGAACAAGTCGTCATGCGATTCCTTCCATGCGCAGGGCTGGTCATCAGATAGAGAATTATATGTAATGGGGCGTTTTCATTGCCATAAAGCCAGGATCTCGATGGCCTTTGGCCCTGGTCAGGGAAGCCCAGAAAGATGACGACACTGCAATGTGAACTGGATAGTGTTCAACAAAGGCGTGAGCGTGCGACGCGCATCACCTTCCTGATTGCCGGGATCGCGATAGCGGCCTGGGCGCCTTTGGTGCCTTATCTTAAGAACGGCCTGGCAATAGATGACGGCGGCCTGGGCTTGTTGCTGCTGTGCCTGGGGCTGGGGTCGCTGGTGGCGATGCCGGTGACCAGTGCTCTGGTCGTGCATATGGGGGCTCGTCGGGTCATCGTGATGAGTGCTCTGGTGTGCCTGAGCTGTTTGCCATTGCTGGCGGGGCTGAGCAGTTTTCTTGCGGCCTTCATCACCCTGCTGGTGTTCGGGGCCAGCATCGGCATGCTCGATGTGGCCATGAACCTGCAGGCGGTGGCCGTGGAACGCACCAGTGGGCGCAGCTTGATGTCCGGCTTTCACGGCCTGTTCAGTCTTGGCTCTATTGTCGGCGTCAGTGCCATGATGGGGCTTCTTGCCCTTGGCCTGTCTCCAACATGGGCGGCAAGCATTGTCGTGATGGCTGCGCTGCTGGGTCTGGTCATGGCCTGGAGCGGCCTGTTGAATGAAGTTTCTGCGGATCGTAGCGCGCCAACATTCGCCCTGCCCCGAGGCATCGTTCTGTTACTCGGAGCCATCTGTGCCATCAGTTTTCTGGTCGAGGGTGCCATGCTCGATTGGATTGGGGTGCTGTTGCATGAATATCGAGATGTCAGTACCGCATGGGCGGGGCTCGGCTACGCGTTGTTCTCTGTGAGCATGACCATTGGGCGCTTGAGTGGCGATAGATTGATTGGGCGTTTTGGTCATGTACCACTGGTCACGCTGGGCACGGCGCTGGCGGCTTTCGGAATGCTATTGATCAGCCTGGTACCGCACTGGCTGGTGGCCGGGCTGGGTGCCATGTTGGTGGGACTTGGATGCTCCAATCTCGTACCGATCATGTTCTCGCTGGCGGGCCGCCAGACATTGATGCCCGAACGCGTCGCCCTGCCGGCCGTCGTGACCCTGGGCTACGCCGGCCTGCTCGCTGGCCCTGCTGCCATTGGCCACGTGGCGAATGTGACCAGCCTGGTGATGGCATTGGTGATGCTGGCCCTGCTGCTGGCAGCGGCAACCGTGATGGGAGCACGGTTGCCACGCTCCCGCTATCTCAAGCTCCGTTGAGTCGAGAACATGGCGCGAAAAATATCAGCCTCTATTTACGCCTTTATTGATAGCCTTTCACTGGAGATACCGGCGGGGATATTTTTGCGTTAGCAAGTTTTATGCACCCATCTTATAGAGCACACGCAAGGCCGGTCATTCTGGATCAGCTTGCGTGCCTCTAACTATGGGAGAGTTTCAGAAATCAGCTTTTCTCGCGGAATTGCTGATAGGTTTCCTGTGCACGGGTCAAGTGGCAGCGCATGGCTTCATGGGCGGCTTCCGGGTCACGTGCGAAGATGGCATCGACGATGGCCTGGTGCTCAGCTTCGACCCGCTGAAGGTAGACATCGGCTGAAGCAGTATTGACTTCGCTGCTGACGAGTTTCGAACGAGGAATGGCACTCAGGTTGAGCTGTTCAAAGAACAGCGCAAAGAAAGGATTGTGAGTGGCCTTGGCGATGGCGTGGTGGAACTCGAAATCCTCATTGCGTGCCAGTGTCTGCTCGCGGCGGGCAGCAATGAAAGCCACATGCTTGGCCTCGATGAGCGCCCGGTCCTCCGCATTATGGCGTTCGGCGGCCAGTGCGGCGGCGGCAGGCTCCATGTTCAGCCGTAATTCCAGCACATGAAGAATGTCCTGCACGGTGGTCGGGCGGATGCGCTTGGCGGGCATAGCCTCTGCCGGCATGGCACGAATCACGGTGGTGCCAATGCCGCGCCGTGCCTCCACCAGGCCCAGGGATTTCAAATGCGCGACGGCTTCGCGAATCACCGTTCGACTGACGCCAAATGACTCGCACAGCCCGCTCTCTGTCGGCAGTTTGTCACCGACGGCAATGCTGCCATTGGTGATCAAGCCTTCCAATTGATCGGCCACGTGCATCGACAGATTGCCCTCGCGGGTCAGCTTCTGCACATTGAGTGGGGCCGCTTCAGTGCGCGGCTGGGGCTTGGCTACCATGGGCAAGCTTCCTCTTCACTACATCGTTCCCTGGGCGCAGAGGCCAACTCAAGGCCTCTGCGTTCCGCCAGTCTATCAGGACGGGTGTTATAGATCCCTACTGTCATTCACTTATGCCATTTACCTTCAGTCATGCACTCATGTGTCATCCGGGTGCCCTTGAGTGACAAATTTTCCACCTTGATGCACCACGGCTGGATCCAACGGGTCCAGTTGTCCGTCCCTCGTTTCGGTTTCTTCACGCCAAGGCTCAGAGCTGTCCTTGGGTATCCAGCCAAGGAAACTTGCTTCTCGATTATCCCACCATTGCTCACTGTTATTGGAAGCACCATAGACGACAGTATTTCCAAGTTTTGGGGTGACAAAGGCACGTTCCAGCAAGGCCATGAAGTCGGCGACACTCAGCCAAGTGGCCATCATGCGCGTATCTGCCGGTTTCTCGAAACAGGAGCCAATCCTCACGCTGAGCGTTTCCAGACCAAATTTGTCGTGATAGAGACTGGCCAAGTCCTCACCAAAGCATTTGGACAGGCCATATAATGAGTCGGGGCGGCGCGGAACCTTGTTGTCCAGGCGCTGGTTGCGTGGATAGAAACCAATGGTGTGATTGGAACTGGCGAAGACGATACGTGGCTTGCCAAAGCGGCGAGCGGCCTCGTACACATGATAGGTGCCGGCAATATTGGCTGGCAGGATCTGGTGCCAGGAGCGTTCGACCGATACACCGCCCAGGTGAATGATGCCATCGCAACCCTGGACCAGCTGATTCACGGCCTCGGTATCGGCCAGGTCACAGGTGATGATCTCTGCCCCATCGCTGCCCTGTTCTACTTCCACGATATCCGACAGGCGAATTTCCCTGGCCAGGCGTGACAAATAAGGACGAATGGCCTTTCCTACTCCCCCTGCCGCACCAGTGACCAATAGTCGATTCAACATATTGCATTTCTCCTTTCTGATATCGGTTAAATCAGATATCGGTTCATTCAGATATCGTTTCAGCGCATCAATTCAGGCAGTGTCATGGACAAGGCGGGGACATAAGTGACCAGCATCAATGCCGCGAACAGGGCAAGATAGAACGGCCATATGGTGCGCACTGCCTGTTCGATCTTGATCTTGCCGATGACACTACCGACAAACAGGCAAGCGCCCACCGGCGGGGTGCACAACCCGAGCCCCAGGTTGATCATCATGATGATGCCGAACTGGATCGGGTCCATGCCAAATTGTGTGGCGACAGGCAGGAAGATGGGGGTACAGATCAGGATCAGAGCTGCCATGTCCATGATCATGCCGAGAGCCAGCAGGATCAGATTGAGCAACAACAGGATGACGTAAGGGTTGTCGGTAATCCCGAGCAATGCCGACGAAAGCAATTCCGGCACATTGTATAGCGCCAGAAGATAGGAAAAGGCTGATGCGCAGGCGACCAGGATCATGACCAGTGCGGTAGTGCGCACAGCTTGGTAGACCGCCTGCTTGAAAGCATTCCAGCTCAGCTCACGATAGACCAGCCCGGTGATGAGGATGGCGTAGATGGCGCCGAAGGCACCAGATTCGGTGACGGTAAGAATGCCTGATAGCACGCCGCCGACAATGATCACGGCAGTCAGCAAACCAGGAGTGGCGACGACGAAGCTGATGGCCAGGGCCCGCCAGCCGGGAAAGGTTTCACCGCGATAACCTCGCTTGACGGCCACGACATAGGCGGCGATGGCCAGCAGCCCACACATCAGTACGCCGGGAACGATGCCTGCCACGAACAATTGCGTGATGGAAATACCCCCACCTGCGGCCACGGCATACAGAATCATGTTGTGGCTTGGCGGAATGACGACCCCCGCAATCGATGACGTGACCGTGACATTCACCGAGTAATCGGCGTCGTAGCCCTTCTCCTTCATTACCGGGATCAGGATGGAACCCAGCGCGGACGTATCTGCCACAGCGGACCCCGAGATCCCGCCGAACAGCATCGAGGAACTGACATTGACCATGCCAAGCCCTCCGCGTACCCGCCCCACCGCTGCCGAAGCCAGGCGCACCAGACGCTGGGAGATGCCCCCGTGCAGCATCAGTTCGCCTGCGAAGATAAAGAACGGGATAGCCAGCAATGAGAACACCGATATGCCGGACAGAATACGCTGAAAGGCGACAAACAGTGGCAACCCTTCATACATGAAGGTGACAACGGCAGCCAGACCGACAGCAAAGGCGACCGGAGCGCCGACGACCAGTCCAAGAAAGAAGACACCGAACAATATGGTGAGTCCCATGATCAATCCTCCATCCCGGTTGAGTGCCCTGTCTGGGTGCTGGAACCCGTCAGGCGGCGCAGAATATTGTTGATGGTAAATATCACCATCAGTACGCCGCAGATGACCAGCGGCAAAGCTCTCCAGCTTTCGGAGATACCGAGGATCGGAATCGGACGATCGAGGTTGTCGAGTACTAACATGTAGCCCTGCCAGGCCATGAAGGCACCGAAGACCGCAGTGAACAGGTCTGCCATTTGACACATGACACTGCGTAGCCGAGTTGGCATGGCTTCCTGGATCATGTCGATCTTCAGGTGCATGTCATGCCTGACACCAGCGGCAGCGCCGAGGCAGGTGATGTAGACAACGCACAGCAGCGCCGACTGTTCGACCCAGGTTGGCGTATCGTTGAGTACATAACGGCCGAATACCAGCCAGCCGAAGGAAATGATCAGGAACACCAGCAATATGCCGGCAGAGACAAGACATAGATGCGCAATACTATCGAGCGCCCTGTCTATCGTGTCTGGTTTCGTCATGCCGGTTTCTTTCCATTCCAAGCTCGTCACATCAGAGCCATCAGCGATATCTACTGAGCCTTCAGCGGTATCAGCCGACGAGGAAGAAGCGTCGATGGGTAGCGTCACAGGGAAACAGCCTCTCGCTCAGCCCGGGAAGAAGACGCTTCCCAGGCCTGTATCAGGTGCGAATCAGTCTTTCTGGGCGGTACGAATATCCTCGACCAATGACGCAAGATCGGGGTGCTCGGAATTGAAGGATTCGTAGAGCGGCTGCATGGCTTCCTGGAACGCTGCCTTGTCCGCCACATCATTGATCTGATCGCCGGCCTCGATGACCTTCTCACGACTGGCTGCAGCACCCTCAGCCCATAGCTTGCGCTGTTCGGTTGCAGCGTTGACGGCGGCCTGGCGCACAATCTCCTGATCCTCTGCACTCATATCATCCCAGGTGCTCTTGGAGACACACAGGCATTCCGGCAGGATCAGGTGGTCAGTATTGGAGTAATACTTGGCGACTTCGTAATGACCGCTGGATTCATAGGAGGGGTAGTTGTTCTCTGCCCCGTCGATGACCCCAGTCTTGAGCGATTGATAGACTTCGCTATAGGCCATCGGCGTCGCATTGCCGCCCAGGGCATTGATCATGTCCACATAGAGGTCATTGTTCATCACCCGCAGTTTGAGACCCTTGACATCATCCGGGGTCTCGATGGGATGCTGGGTGTTGTAGATGCTGCGGGCACCGGATCCGAACCAGGAAAGTGCCACCAGCCCCTTCTCTTCCAGGGCGTCGGCGAAACGCTGGCCGATGTCACCGTCCATCAGGCGATACATGTCCTCTTCACTGTTGAACAGGAACGGTAGCGACAGCACATTGGTGGCGGGCACGATCGGCCCCATCGGTCCCATGTTGAAGTTGGCAAAGTCGAGAGCACCATTGCGAGTCTGTTCAATGGCATCGGGCTGATCGCCCAGCACTCCACTGTGGTAGACCTTGGGCTCGATACGCCCCTCTGTCTTTTCTGCGACTTCTGCCGCGAAGCTGTCCAGGGCGACACTGTTCGGATATTCCGGTGGATGGACGTTCCACCCCCGCCATTGTTCCGCCTGTACCTGCGTTGCGCCTAGTAGCGCAATGGTAATAGCGCTTGCCAAGGCAGTGGAGCGTAGAACTGGGCGCAGAACGGGAGAGCTGTCGTTAGGCATTTCAGGGACCTCATATTGGAGTTATTGGCTGAGTTTCTGATCCCTCATCCCTACTGCGAAGAGGGATTGCTAATAGGACATAATATGTATGACAAAATAGGGGGGCGAGATCATGTGCTGCAAGTCTGAAAGCCAGGATTTCGACTAATTGCCTATCAAATAGCGTTCACTACGCCTGATGTCGACCCGCCATATGCGATGGCTCGGTATCGAATGATCGATACCGAGCCATCGTGGCCATATCGGCAGCACGACGTGTGCTAACGACACGGTGTGTCATGCCTCTGACATGACGTGCAGCTACAGAGTGTGCAACCGCTTATCTTTCTCCGCTATTTTTTCCGTTTCGGCTTCTTACGCTTCCACTGGCGCGTAGGAGCCATCCTCGCGATGCACTTCCTTGCCCGTCAGGCCAGGTGTGAACACACAGGCCAGATGCATGGTCTTGTGCGCACGCAGCAGGTGATCATCGTGCTGGTCGAGGATATAGATATCGCCTGGTTTGATCGGCCAGACCTTGCCGTCAGCCAAGGTCTCGACCTCACCCTCACCTTCGATGCAGTACACCGCTTCAAAGTGATGCTTATAGTGAATATGCGTCTCGGTGCCTTCGAAAATGCGGGTGATATGGAAGGAACACGCTCCCCCATCATCGACCAGGCACAGGCGTGTGCTATCCCAGTTACCGTTCTCGGCGGTCACCAGGCGGTCTGTCTTGCGTGCTTCTTCCAGGTTACGAACGATCATGATGGCTCCTTGATCTGTCAATAATGGTGACGACTGGCTCAGGCCAGCACTTCATGAATACTACGTTCAAGAATGTCGAGACCTTCAAGCAGGTCCTCATCGGGGATCGTCAGCGGGCACAGGCACTTGACCACTTCCCCATCCTGGCCGCTGGTCTCGATGACTAGGCCATTCTCGAAGGCCTTGCCGGTAATCTTGTCGGCCAATTCGCCGCTGCCGACATCAATCCCACGCATCAGACCACGGCCACGCTCACTGGCAGGATATCCCTTGTCGCTGATCCAGCCGGCCAGTTGCGTGAAGCGCTCCTCGACAATGTGCGCCTTGCGCTGTACATCGCGCTCGAAGGTGTCGTCGCTCCAATACTTGCGCATGGCGGCGGCGGCTGTCACGAATGCCAGATTGAAACCGCGGAACGTGCCGTTGTATTGACCGGGTTTCCATTTATCCAGCTCTGGACGCATCAGCACGTGGGCGAACGGCAACCCTAGGCCAGACAGAGACTTGGAATTGGTCACGATGTCCGGCGTGATGCCAGCATGCTCGAAGCTGAAGAACTTGCCGGTACGGCCACAACCTGCCTGGATGTCATCAATGATCAGCAGAATGTCGTTGGCACGGCAGATACCTTCCAGGCGCTGGAGCCACTGGGTGCTGGCGACATTGATACCGCCCTCCCCCTGGACGGTCTCCACGATCACGGCGGCAGGCACATCGAGGCCACCGGACTTGTCGCCCAGCAGCTTTTCAAAGTAATCGAGAGTATCTGTACCGTCGCCCAGGTAGCCATCGAAAGGCACGAAGGAAGCACCTACCGTCGGCACACCCCCGGTGGCTTCACGGAACTTGCGGTTGCCTGTGGTGGCCAGCGCGCCCATGGTCACGCCATGAAAGCCGTTGGTGAAGGACACGATGTTGTGCCGGCCCTTGGCCACCCGGGCCAGGCGAATGGCGGCTTCTACAGCGTTCGTCCCAGTTGGACCAGGCAAATGGATCTTGTAGTCCAGTCCTCGCGGTTTGAGGATCACCTCTTCCAGCGTTTCCAGATAGTCGCGCTTGGCAGCGGTCCAGAAATCAAGGCCGTGGATAATGCCATCGCTGGAGAGGTATTCGACCAGCGCCTGCTTCAGCTCCGGATTGTTGTGCCCATAGTTGAGCGTACCGGCACCAGCCAGAAAATCGATGTACTCACGCCCATCTTCGTCTGTCAGGCGCGCATTCACTGCTTTGGTGAAGACCACCGGAAACGAGCGAGAGTAGGTACGGACGTCAGATTCCATACGTTCGAGTGTCTGGGTCTGCATGTGCGACCTCCAGTAAGTCATTGAAAAAAGTGTCTTGGAATACAGAAGAAGGATGTGCATGGCCAGCGCCCAGGGCAGTGCCATGGCCCTTGGGACATGGCAGCTGTTTTCGGCTGACGCTGAACATGGGAGATAGTCAGATACGCGACGTTTCGAAGGGACCGATGCGTACCAGATTTTCTGGATCGTGCTGACCGCCAAGCTGATCCGTGGAGAAGTATTCGCGGGAGTTGAGTAGTGCCTGCCAGCGATCCGCCAGGCGCCGGAACAGGCCCCATGATGCCTGGTTGTCCGGCGTGATGGTGGTTTCCAGATGATGCACGGAATCCAGTTCCGGGCGAGTCAGTACGGCCTCGACCATGCGGCGAGCCAGGCCAGTACCACGCGCCTTTTCATTGACCGCGACTTGCCACAGGAAATACGTATCAGGCGAGTTGCTTTTCACATAGCCGGAGACGAAGCCACATATCTCGCCGTCCGCATCGGTGGCAACCGCGCAGCTGTCGCGGAACTGAGTGGCGAGCAGCAGATAAGCATACGCAGAGTTGACATCCAGCGGTGGGCAGGACTTGACCAGCTCGTAGATGCCCCAGCCGTCATCGGGGTTGGGCTTGCGAATGAAAAGAGGGGAAGTTTCATGGCCCACCACCGCATCTGCCACACTCGGCTTGGCAAGGTCGACGGAAGCAGTGAAAGGCTCGGTAATGGCACTGGGTGCAATCATAAAATGATGTTTCGCTGTTGCGATTGTGCCGAAAAGGATAACAGCCCCTCATGACTTTTTAAAGTCGGCGTTATGACGATAGCGTTTTTCCATAACGCAGAATTATGGAAGAATGGTCATGCCCGCTGCTGAGCGGGCATGCAGCATGGCGGGGCCAAGGAATTGTCCTTGCTCGATCAGTGCCCACCAATGTTTCGGACAATCCTTGGGGATCATCAGTTCACGCTGTCGATGTCGTCGGCGATAGTCTGGAGATGCGCATAAAACTGTGCCACAGCCATTTCGACGACGGGTTTGTAGGCTTCGGTGAAATGCTGAGAAAGCTCCTGCATCGCTTGCCGGGTCGCTGCCACATCCTTCTGGCCTGCGGGTGACTGATAGAATGCCAGTATTTGTGCCAACTCCTCGTCGGAGATGTTCTTCCCGTAGTAGTCGCCCCAGGCGCTTGCCACCTCCTGTGTCGTCCATTGGGGAGCCAGCTTGGACACAGCATCTTGATAGGCGGCCTCGAATTTTTCCATGTAATCCGGGGTGGGATTGATCTGGGTTTCTATCTGATCAACCGTACCGCGCATGGTTTCTTGTGTGGTTTTCTGCTGAATTTCGATCTTTTGAAGCAAAATATCCGTCAACCTAGTCGCTTCAACGAGCTGTTGCAGCATTTCGTCACGGCTCTGGGCAGATGCGCCACAAGATACCAAGAAAAATACAATGGCAATGATTCCTTTCATTCTGCCTTCCTTATGTAAGGGAAAGTTCGGTAAATGATGGTGCTGCTCTCTTTTATGGAGCTACTCGCGTTCGTCTTGTGTGTTAAATTTTATTCAGAACAACGATAGTTCATTGAATTAACGAGAAATTGTGTATCAGTGAAAGGCAATTCTTCCGTAGTCTATATGGTGGATATAGAGTGAAAAATAGCGATATTCCAGATGCTTACATGTTGTCCATTTATGCTGAATAAAATTATCTGTTCAATAGGAATGAAGTGTTGGAAACTGAATTGGCATAATCAATTTTCCTGACCAAATAATTAGTACCAATGAGGCAAGTGAACGATCAATCCTTGCTAACGCTCCCGCATTGCCTGGGAAGTCACCGCGACAACGGGTGAGAAGAGATATTCCAGAATACGTCGCTTGTTGGTCTTGATTTCCACACTGACCTGCATGCCCGCCGACAGCGGCACCGTTCGGCCGTCAATGTTCAGGGATCAAGCATAAGGTTCGAAAAAGGGAATGGGCTGAACTCCCATTCCCTTTCATTGCTTGCCGCCAGTGTTTACAGCAAGGATGGCAACTGCTCATTGATCAAGGAGGCGACATCCGTGACATGGTTGCCCAGAGACGCTATGTGTCCGCCAGATAGCGGTGGCGCCGAGTCTTGAGTCGCGGGCAGCAAGTCATCGAGGTTAATGCCTTCCGAGATGCTGTTCTGCATGGCAACGGCCTTGGGGACAAGCAATGAAGCAAGCGGCTCCATTTTCTGAGCACTGCTGTCCACCGTCACCACCTGGGTCTGCATGGATTCGATCTCAAAGGTGCCGTTGGCCTCCATATCGATCACTCGCACCATGTAGGTGTGCTTTCCGTCTGCCAGCACACGCTCATCCACATAGTTCCAATCGACGTTGTTGACGACCAGGTCGGTCCAGGTCACACCGCCATCAATACTGATCTGGGCCTTTTCGTCTGGATCAAGCGGTTCGCTGAGCGTCCCCTGAAGTGTCAGTGTGTTGTCACTGGTGATGAAGTCCCCTGGCGTACCGGTATCCTCGGAAATGGCATTGATACCTGGCTGCACCGGTCCATCCGTAAAGGTGAACTCAATCTCCCCCACTTCCGTTGTACGGCTGCCAACGGCCTGCACCACTTCATAGTCTTGCTGACCAAGCGCCTGGTGCGGCAAGGTCACCGACCAGGTACCATCCGACTGCACTTGAGTGTCGGCGATGAGCTGATGAGTCTCGTCATTGAGAATCCTGATCGTCGCCCCGGGTTCACCTGTTCCCTTGAAGGTCGGGGTGCGGTCATTCGTCAGCGCGTTGTCTGCCAGCGGCTTGCCATCATCATCCACGACCTGGAAAGTGACACGAGTCACCTTTCCGCCAGAACTTCCATTGGTATCGTTGTTTCCGCCACCGCCACCGCCACCGCCACCGCCACTGGCCGCTGCGGCTATCGCACCGGCAGCAAGTAAGCCTCCTCCGACCCAAGCCCAGGTACCCCATTCAGAGTTCGTATCGGATGACGCCTGGGCCTCTTGGCCAGCGGATAGTAACTGTGCATCCTGACTACTCAGGGGTTGGCTCGCATGGGTTAGCGATACAGGCTCTCCTGATGACTCAGAACTGGCCGATTCAGAAAGATGCAGCTCGACAAGCTTTTCATCCTCGTCCATTACCAATGAGGTGCCACTCTGGGTAAAGTAACCGTTGATACGTACCACCTGCCCATCGGTCATACGCAAGAGCAGGTCTTCGCCCGCCCGCTCCATGGCCTGAACCTGCGACACTTGAGCCTGGACATGCACCAGGCTGGGGGCATTCACCGCTACCGTACTTTGCTGCAGCACGTCTCGCATCAGGGTGGAACGAGAAACGATTTCGACAGTAATCCCCATATGCAGCAATCTCCATACCCATTAAAAGACGCCAATCTTTACGGGGCATTGAGCAAATGGAAATAAGAGCTGGCTGAAAAAAGCCAGGAAATTTCTCTAATTACGAGAGTTTCCTCATCAGTTGAGTGGCTGCCAGTCCGCATCAGGGCGACCAAGAACATCTATGCAGCGTTTCCCAAAAACAAGGCCGCTTATTGCAAGCGGCCTTGTGGGTCTATCCATGATGTTCAGCCACGGCTGTTCATGCGGTGGCTGTGTTATCCGTCAGTGACTTTCAAGCATCATTCTGCGGCCAGCGGCGTGACTCGCTGCGCATGGTGACGAATTCCTCTGCGCCGGTGGGGTGAATGCCGACGGTAGCGTCGAAGTCGGCCTTGGTCAGGCCTGCGCGTACGGCGATGGCGATGCCCTGGATGATCTCTCCGGCTTCTTCGCCCACCATATGGGCCCCTACCACGACATCGGTGGCGTCGTCGACGATCAGTTTCATCAGGCAGCGTTCTTCACTGCCGGACAGGGTGTGTTTCATGGGGCGGAAATCGGTGCGATAGACGCGAATGGCGGCAAAACGCTCACGCGCGGCTTCTTCGGACAGGCCGACGGTGCCGATATTGGGATGACAGAACACTGCCGTGGCGATGTTGTCGTAATTCATCGGCCCCTTGGGCGGCTGGCCATAGTGGTGAGCGACCATGTGCATGGCCTCTGCCAGGGCGACCGGAGTCAGTTCCGGGCCACCGGTAACATCGCCCAGGGCCAGGATCGAGGGTTCGGAGGTCTCGAAACGGTCGTTGACCTTGATATAACCCCCATCGTCGAGCTCGATGCCAAGGCTGTCCAGGCCGAGACCTTGAAGGTGGGGCTTGCGTCCGGTGGCAGAAAGCACCGCATCCACCTCCAGCACTTCTCCGCTGGTCAGGGTTACCTTGAGACCAGTGTCGACTTTCTCGATGGACTCGATATTGGCGCCAAAGTGCAGGTTGACGCCTTTCTTGGCCATTTCATCACGGGTGAACTCACGTACTTCCTGATCAAATCCGCGCAGGAACAGGTCACCGCGATAGACCAGGTGAGCATCGGCACCGAGACCATTGAAGATGCTGGCAAACTCGACTGCGATATAGCCACCGCCCAGAACAAGGAAACGCTCGGGGAAGCGCTCCAGATCAAAGACCTGATTGGAATTCAGCGCATACTCGTTGCCGGGGAAATCGGGTACCCAGGGCCAGCCTCCTACGGCGACGAGTATCTTCTCGGCACTGATGCGCTCGCCATCAACTTCCACGCTATGGGCATCAAGCACCTTGGCGCGTGCATTGATCAGGCGAACGCCGGCATTTTCCAGCAGCTTGCCGTAAATACCGTTGAGACGCTTGATCTCGCCGATCTTGTTGTCGCGCAGCGTGGCCCAGTCGAACTCGGGAGCTTGTGGCAGCGTCCAACCAAAACCATGGGCATCTTCAAAGGCATCGTGGAAATGCGCGGCATAGGAATAGAGTTTTTTCGGTACGCAGCCGACATTGACGCAGGTTCCGCCCAGGTAACGGTCTTCGGCGATGGCAACGCGTGCGCCGGTCGCAGCAGCAGTACGCGCTGCACGCACGCCGCCGGATCCTGCTCCGATGACGAACAGGTCATAGTCGAATTGTGACACTAGCTTCTCCCTATATGGACGTGATGACCACAAATGGTCTCAGGGTTTGGTTTTAGTCGCATGATACCAGTGTCACCTTACTGTCGGGAGGGTGCTTGGTTGTCGGGAGAGTGCTTGACCCATCGGGAAACGGCCGGTAAAAGAATGCCCGCACCTGCTTCTTTCATGTATTTTACATACGATGTTTTACATGCCATCCGGGGGATACGATGAACGATATTGAAAAGCTGCTCAGCAACAACCGCGAGTGGGCAGATCGCATGTGCGAGAGCGACCCGGAGTTCTTCAAGCGACTGGCCCAGCAGCAGACACCGGAATATCTATGGATCGGGTGTTCCGACAGCCGCGTTCCGGCCAACCAGATCATTGACCTGCCTCCCGGTGAAGTCTTCGTTCACCGTAATGTGGCCAACCTGATCTATCACAACGACATGAACGCCCTGTCAGTGGTCCAGTTTGCGGTCGACGTGCTCAAGGTGCGTCATATCATGATCGTCGGCCACTATGGTTGCGGTGGTGTGCGCGCTGCGGTGACCGGGGCCCAATGCGGGATGGTGGATTACTGGCTGCACAAGGTCCGCGAACTCTACAGCTTCCACAGCCACGAGATTGAGCACTTGAGCGTCGACGAGCAGGTCGATCGCATGTGCGAGATCAATGTGCGCTCCCAGGTCAACAACCTGTGCCGCACCAAGGTCATCCAGCGCGCCTGGCAACGCGGTCAGGAACTTTCGGTGCACGGCTGGGTGTATGGTCTCAGCGATGGCCGTGTCACCGATATGGAATGCAGCGTGCATGGCCTGGACCAGGTCAAGCAGTTGTATCGGATTGATCGGGTGAGCTCGAACGAAGACTGATAACGGGGCTGCTGACTTGTCAGGTCATCGCTCGCGACCTTTGTCAGCAGCCTCATCACGTCTCTTATCTCTTCTCTTTCCCTGCTTTTCTCTCACTTTTCGGGCCTTATTCGCCCAATGTATGGCGCCTGTCACAATTTCGATTGTGCTACAGGCGCCATGCTCTCTATCTTGATAGCGCAATCGCTCATCGATTTCTGAACTACCGATATAACAACCCTAAAAGCAGGTAACCTATTCCATGTTCAAGAAAACTCTACTGGCCAGTGCCTTTGGTGCTGCCATGCTGACGGCTGCCCTGCCCCAGGCCGCTCTGGCCGACAACACTCTGCGCATGGCCTACGATGCCGACCCTGTGTCGCTGGATATCCACGAGCAACTGTCCGGCGGCATTCTGCAGCTATCGCATATGGTGTTCGACCCTTTGGTGCGCTGGACCAAGGATTACCAGTTCGAACCGCGACTGGCGACCGAGTGGGAACAGGTTGATGACACTACTCTGCGCATCAAACTGCGCGAGGGTGTGAAGTTTCATTCCGGCAATGATTTCACCGCCAAGGATGTGGCCTGGACCATCGAGCGTCTCCAGCGCAGTGGGGACTTCAAGGCCATCTTCGAGACAATCGACAGCGTCAATGTCGTCGACGACCACACCGTCGAGATCGTCACCAAGCAACCGGATCCGCTGTTGCTCAACATCGCTACTTACATCTTCCCGATGGACAGCGAGTTCTACAGCGGAGAAACCGACAGTGGCAAGGCCAAGGACGAAATCGTCAAGAACGGCAATTCCTATGCATCTACGCATGTCTCCGGTACCGGCCCATTCAAGGTGACTGGCCGCCAGCAAGGGGTAAAAGTCGAATTTGAGCGCTTCGCCGATTACTGGGATACCGAATCTCCTGGTAACGTCGATCACATCGTGCTGACGCCCATCAATGAGAATGCCACCCGCGTTTCCGCTCTGCTCTCTGGCGATGTGGACTTCATTGCTCCTGTTCCGCCCAACGATCTGGAACGTGTCGAGGCCGATCCGGACGCCAAGCTGGTGACCATGTCCGGCACACGCATCATCCTGCTGCACATGAATCAGGAGCGCGTTGAAGCCTTCAAGGATGCACGTGTGCGCCAGGCCTTCACCTATGCCATCAACCAGGAAGGCATTGCTTCGCGGTTGATGAAAGGCTTCGCCACCCCCGCCGCGCAACTGTCGCCGGAAGGCTATGCCGGCCATAATCCCGATCTGACGCCTCGCTACGATCTGGAAAAAGCCAAGGAACTGATGGCTGAAGCGGGTTATGAAGATGGCTTCTCCATCACCATGATGGCGCCCAACAACCGTTACGTGAACGATGCCAAGATTGCTCAGGCAGTGGCGGCCATGCTGGCCAAGATCAACGTTCGCGTGGACCTGAAGACCCTGCCCAAGGCGCAGTACTGGGGGGAATACGACAATCGTGCGGCGGATATGATGCTGATCGGCTGGCATGCCGATACCGAAGACTCTGCCAACTTCTTCCAGTACCTCACCGAGTGCCCCAATGCCGAGACGGGGGCAGGCCAGTACAACGCTGGCAATTACTGCAACCCGGAACTCGACAAGCTGCTTGAACAGGCCAACCTGGAGCTCGACAAGGACAAGCGTGCCGACATGCTCCAGCAGATCGAGCAAGGTCTGTACGACGATGCGGCCTTCGTGCCATTGCATTGGCAGGACCTGGCTTGGGCATCGGCTAACAATGCCGATATCGAACCGATTCTCAACGTGATGAACTTCCCCTATCTCGGGGACCTGGTCATCGAAGAATAACGGTCCAGGGCCATCGTAGAGGCTGCTGACGGCAGCCTCGTATTTTCTGGCACAGAGCGGCGTCTCGGCAGGGACGACGCTTCCCCCTTATCAGGTATTTCCTCAATGATCGCATTTCTGATCAAGCGCCTGTTCCATGCGCTGCTGGTGATGTTCGTCATCAGCCTGATCGCTTTCGCCATCCAGGATAATCTCGGTGACCCCGTTCAGCAGATGGTTGGCCAGTCTGTTCCGGAAAGCGAGCGTGCTGCACTGCGCGAAGAGCTTGGCCTGAATGACCCCTTCCTGGTCCAGTATCTGCGCTTTGCGGTCAATGCGACGCAGTTCGATTTTGGCTATTCCTACGTCTTTCACGAACCGACTACCCAGGTCATTCTGCGTCACTTGCCGGCCACCCTGGAGCTGGTATTTGCCTCTACTTTGCTGATCATTCTGCTGTCGGTGCCCATCGGCGTGTATAGCGCGATCAAGCCTCGAGCCTGGCTATCGCGATTCTTCATGGGGGTGTCCATCGTCGGTATCTCCATTCCGGTGTTCCTGACGGCTATCGTGCTGATTCAGCTGTTTGCCATCGGCATCAGTTGGTCGCCCTTCCCCGCGGATACTTCCTGGGGGGGCTGGCTCAATGGACTGATTTCCACTGAAGGCGGCCTGCCAGCCTACGGGCGTGGCAATCCCGAACATGTTTTCGGCACCTGGTACACCAATTTCACTTCGCTCAAGGGGCTGACTTACCTGATATTGCCCGCGATCTCCCTGGCGTCGATCATGCTGCCGCTGTTCATTCGCCTGATCCGCGCCGAGATGCTCGAGGTGCTGCAGTCCGAGTACGTCAAGTTCGCTCGGGCCAAGGGCATCTCCATGCGTCGCATCTACTTCGTGCATGCCTTGAAGAACACCATGCTGCCGGTGATCACTGTCGGTGGTGTGCAGATCGGTACCCTGGTGGCCTATACCATCCTTACCGAGACCGTATTCCAGTGGCCGGGCATGGGACTGATGTTCCTCGACGCCATCAACCGCTCGGACATTCCCTTGATCGTGACCTACCTGATGATCGTTGGTGTGATCTTTGTGGTTACCAACACCGTTGTTGACCTGATCTATGGCTTGGTCAACCCCACCGTCAAGCTCACAGGCAAGCCCGCATGACGACTTCCACCACACCTTCATCCACTACACCATCACCCAGTACGCCCAGCCGCTGGGAGCGTTTCCGCGACTCCTTCCTGCTGTATAGCTTCAAGCGTGACCTGGTCGCGCAACTGAGCCTGATCATCTTTATCCTCATGGTTGGCGCGGCGGTGCTGGCACCGTGGCTTGCCCCGACCAATCCTTATGATCTCGCCAGTATCGACCTGCTGGCCTCGGAACTGCCGCCGTTCTGGATCGAGGGAGCGGATCCGCTGTATGTCATGGGCACCGATGCCCAGGGGCGCGACCTGCTGTCGACCATTCTCTATGGCATGCGGGTCTCTCTGGTCATCGGCTTCGGTGCCGTGTTGCTGCAAGCGACCATTGGTGTGTGCTTTGGCCTGTTGGCCGGTTATCTCGGTGGTCGTATTGATGCCTTCCTGATGCGCCTGGCCGATATCCAGCTGTCCTTTTCCACCTTGATGGTGGCCATCGTGGTCGGCGCCCTGTTCAAGTCGATCTTTGGCGGTGCGACCTACAGCGACTATGCCATGTGGCTGCTGGTGCTGATCATCGGCCTGGCTGAATGGCCACAGTATGCGCGTACCGTGCGTGCATCGGTGCTGGCCGAGAGAGCCAAGGAATATGTTGATGCTGCTCGTGTCATGGGCCTGCGCCGGCGCCGCATCATGTTTCGCCATATCCTGCCCAACACGCTGTCGCCGATTTTCGTCATCTCCACGGTACAGGTGGCCAATGCCATCATTTCTGAAGCGGCACTGTCTTTCCTTGGCCTTGGCATGCCCGAAACCCAGCCTTCCCTGGGCTCATTGATCAAGTCCGGTTTCGATTACCTGCAGTCCGGTTCATGGTGGATCACCTTGATTCCCGGCCTGGTGCTGGTGGTGCTGGTGCTGGTGATCAATCTGCTTGGCGACTGGCTGCGTGATGTGCTCAATCCACGGTTGTACAAGGGCTGAAGCGAGGAGAAACCAGATATGGCACTGCTAGAAGTCAACCACCTCGATGTGCGCTTTGCCCTGCGCCAGGGCGATATCAAGGCCCTGCGCGATGTGTGCTTCAGCCTCGACCGTGGCGAACGCCTGGGCATTGTAGGAGAGTCCGGTGCAGGCAAATCGGTTGCCGCCTTCAGCCTGCTCAACCTGATTGCCAAGCCTGGCTATATCGCGGGTGGCAGCATCAATTTCGATGGTCAGGAACTGACCTCCATGAGCGACCGGCAACTGCGCAGGGTGCGTGGCCACCGAATCTCGATGATCTTCCAGGATCCGATGATGACGCTCAATCCCGTGTTGTCCATCGGCGAACAGATGATCGAATGCCTCAAGGCCCATCGCCGCATCTCGACCAGGGAAGCCCGAAGCATCTCTCTGCGCAAGCTGGAGCAGGTGCAGATTCCCTCGCCGGAAAAGCGTTTGAGCCAGTATCCGCATGAACTGTCCGGGGGCATGCGTCAGCGCATCATCATTGCCATCGCCTTGCTGCTGGATCCGGATATCATCATTGCCGACGAACCGACCACCGCGCTGGATGTGACCATTCAAGCCGAGATCATGGCGCTGTTGCTGGAGTTATGCGAGAAGCACAATGTCGCGTTGATCCTCATTACCCATGACCTGGGTGTAGTCAGCCAGGTCACCCAGCGCATGCTGGTGATGTATGCCGGCCGTGTCATCGAACAAGGCCCGACCCGGGAAATCATCAATGATCCCCAGCACCCCTATACTCAGGGATTGATGAATGCCCTGCCGCAGATGGCGACTCCTGGGCAGCGGCTCAATCAGATCCGCGGCAGCATGCCGTCGTTGAACAATCTACCGAGTGGCTGCACCTTTCATCCCCGGTGCGATTTCACTACCCGTCCCGATGGCAGCGAACGGACTTCCTGCCATGAAGAAGTGCCTGGCTTCGTGCGTTCGGGCAATTGTCAGGTGGCCTGTCATATGGTCGCTGAAATGCAGGATGCCAATCGCATTCCGGTCGAGGAGGTAACCCCATGACAGCCCGCGCCGCCCATGTGGCTCTTGCATCGCATGAACATGAATCTGAACACCAGGATCAAGCGACACGTACTCTGCTTGAGATTCGAGGCCTGGAGAAGCGCTTCGACCTGTCCGGTGACTTCCTCGAACAACTGAAATTCCGCCGTGGTCGGCTGGTGCGTGAACAATCCCATGTTCACGCGATCAATGGCGTCGATCTGGACATTCACCGCGGTGAGGCATTGTGTGTCGTGGGTGAGTCCGGCTGTGGCAAGTCCACCGTCGCTCGTACCGTCATGGGATTGCTGCGCCCTTCTGCCGGTGAGATTCATTACGATGGCGAACGCATCGATCATCTGGAAAGCAAGGCGCTGCTGCCCTTCCGCAAACGCATGCAGATGATTTTCCAGAACCCCTACGCGTCGCTCAATCCACGCATGACGATCCAGCAGACGCTGGAAGAACCGATTCGCTTGCATCAGCCAGGCTGGAGCCGTGAACAGGTTCGCGAAAAGGTTGCCGAAGTGATGACGTCGGTGGGCATCGCCCCGGACTGGGGCGTGCGCTATGGCCATGAATTCTCCGGTGGCCAACGCCAGCGTATTGCCATTGCCAGGGCCCTGGCGGTGGATCCGGAATTCATCGTTGCCGATGAGCCGATATCTGCCCTGGACGTATCCATCCAGGCCCAGGTATTGAACCTGCTGATGGAAGCGCAACGCGAACGTCACCTGACTTATCTGTTCATCACCCACGACTTGGCCGTGGTCGAGCACTTCGGGACCCGAGTCGCGGTAATGTACCTGGGGCGGGTATGCGAGGTCGCTCCGACCAGGACGCTGTTCGCTCAACCCCGCCACCCCTATACCCAGGCATTGATGTCAGCCATACCCAAGCTGGAAGACGACCGTCCGCAGCATATTCGCCTGCAAGGCGAAGTGCCGACACCGGTCAATCTGCCTTCCGGGTGTGTCTTCCATGCTCGTTGCCCGCATGTCAGCGAACGCTGTCGCCGGGAAATCCCCAGGTTGATTGCGACCAGAGATGGTGGCCAGGTGGCCTGCCATGCCGTCGAAGAAGGCCGTATCAGTTGACGGATGTCACATTCATGGAGTTGAGAGGGCATATCAGGAAAGTCGATCTGCCCTCCTTCTGGCAGAATGCACCACCGCAGGGACTATGCTGTGACACGCAGCTAATGAAAAGTACCAAAAAAACACGAGATTCCCATGGAAATCCGCTGGCTGGAAGACTTTCTGGCCTTGGCCCGTACGCGACATTTCTCGCGTGCTGCCGAGGAGCAGAATGTCACTCAACCGACCTTCTCGCGCCGTATCAAGCTGCTTGAAGAGGAAATGGGGACGACGCTGATCAACCGTCAGACGCTGCCCCTGTCATTGACGCCTGCTGGCGAGACCTTTCTGGTCATGTGTCAGGATGTGACCTGGCGTGTGGGAGCCACGCGTCAGCGCCTGGCACAGATGGCTGAAGAACAGGCAGGCCAGTTGCACCTTGGGGCATCGCAAAGCCTGTTGAGCCACTTTTTCCCGGAATGGCTGGAAAGCCTGGATTCGCCACCGCCCCTGGTTCCCCAACTACGTGCAACATCATGGCTGCTTGCCGATTATTTTCAGGGCTTGGCATCCGGCGAGATCGATCTGGCGTTGTGCTATTGGCCCGTGAATGGCAATCCCCTCGACGTGGCCGATGAAGAGACGGAGCATTGCGTGATTGGCCGGGAACGTTATTTCCCGGTATGCCTGCCGGATGAACAGGGAATGCCCAGCTTTGCTTTGGATGGCGACCGTGGCCGCTCCCTGCCTCTGATCGCTTATCATCCTCGCGGTATCATCGGTGCCTCTATCAGTGCACACCTGGATAGCCAGCCGGGCTGCCCGACGCTCACTGTGCTCAACGAGAGCATCCAGAGCAGCAATATCCGGGAACTGGTCAGTCTGGGCTATGGCCTAGGCTGGCTGCCCGAGCGGGTTGCCAGCTCTGCCCTGGAAAAGGGCGAGCTGGTCCATGCAGGTGAATCACGCTGGACGGTGGAGTTCGAGATTCGACTCTATCGACATCGCAGTGCGGGCCGTGCGGCGCTGGAGCTGGTGTGGCCCATGCTGATGGGGATGAGTTCTCCTGCCAAGCAAGTTTCCTCATGAGCGTTTCCCTCATGACCTTTCCTCCATGACTTTCCATCCTGGCAGGCTTCCACATATCACTGCCCACCGTTATGGTATCTCGCTATCTTCAGATTTGTCGGCCCCTTGCTTGAGCGTCCGTATGACCGAGTCTTCCTGTTCTGATACCGAGCATATCGGCTTTCTGTTATTGCCCGGATTCTCGATGATGGCGTTCTTTTCTGCCGTAGAGCCATTGCGCATTGCCAACCGCATTGCCGGCAGAAAACTCTATGACTGGACCCTGATCGGCCTTAGTGGAGAACCTGTGACGGCCAGTAACGGCATGACCCTGCTGGTCGATCATCCCATGCAGGAAGTTCGTCATCTTCCGGCACTGGCGGTATGCAGTGGTTTTGATCCCGAAATGTGGATTGGCCATGGCCTGAGAGGATGGCTCAATCGTCTCGATCAGGGAGGCTGCCGTATTGGCGCCCTGGATACAGGTGCTGTGGTGCTGGCTGAAGCGGGGTTGCTGGCAGGTGAAACAGTGACGCTGCATTGGGAGTCGCTGCCAGCCTTCAATGAACGTTATCCGCAGATAACCACCTGTGATGAGCTGTTTCTATTGGGCAAGCGGCGCTTTTTCTGTGCTGGAGGTGCGGCAGCCATGGATATGGCGCTGGAGATGATGGCACGTCGGCATGGCACAACACTGGCTATCGACGTGTCGGAACAGCTTATCCATGACCGTATGCGTTCACGAGGCGACCACCAGCGGATGACGCTGGCCCGGCGTCTGGGCAGTCATCATCCGCGTCTGGTGGAAGCAGTGGCGTTGATGGAACGCCACCTGGAGTCACCTCTGCCATTGCATGAGATAGCACAACGCAGTGGCATTTCGGCACGCCAGCTGCAACGCCTGTTTCAGGAGACCCTGGGTACAACCCCAGCCACCTACTATCTAGGCTTGCGCTTGAAGCGTGCCGAATATCTGTTGCGCGAGACAGACCTTAGCGTATTGGCCATCGGACTGGCCTGTGGTTTCGGGTCTGCCTCGACATTTTCCCGGGCTTTTCAGCGTCATCTTGGCTTCCCGCCCGGAACGATGCGCAAGCGAAACCGCTCCTCCTGACAGGCTCTTTCTAACGCTCTTCGCTGACTCTAGCGCTCTTTGCTAACGGGTTTCGGTGGAACGCCCTGCCTTCACGCTTCGTTCCTTGAACAAGGACACCAATACCCCTGCTGTCATCATCAGTATCACCACACTGAGTGGCAATGCTGTGGCAATCAAGGCGGTCTGCAGTGCCGTGAGGCCGCCTGCAACCAGTAGCACGGCCGCGACCATACCGATCACCAGCCCCCAGAAAATACGGAAATGCTGGGGAGGCTCCGGGTTGCCTAGTGACAGAATGGTGGTCAGAACCAGAGTGCTGGAATCGGCGCTGGTGACGAACCAGCTCATCAGCAAGAAGACCATCATCGCCGAGAGTACCCAGGCCAGAGTGCCATGACCGGCAACGCCATCCGCTGTGGCAAAAAGCGCTGCGGGCAGGTTCCAGTCATTGACCAGGTCTATGATACCGGCACTGCCCACCCCGCCGGCGGCAGACAGTTCCTGATGTAGCGCAGTGCCACCGAAGATGCCCAACCATACAAAGATGATGAAGGTCGGTACCAGCAGTACGCCGAGCACGAACTCTCGCAGGGTGCGGCCACGCGAAATGCGCGCGATGAACAGGCCGATGAACGGTGCCCAGGCCAGCCACCAGCCCCAGTAGAAGATGGTCCATGCCTGCAGCCACTCGGCTTCAGATGGTTCATCGGGATACCACAGTCCCATGGGAATGAAGTGCGTGATGTAATCCGCCATGGTTTCACCAAAGGATGTCAGCAACCACAGCGTCGGACCACCGATGACGAAGGCGCCGATGACCAGTATCGATACCCAGATATTGAGCTCGGAAATGAGCTTGATGCCGCGCTTGACCCCGGACATTGCCGACAAAATGGAAATCACGGTGATGACGGCGATCAGCAACAGCTGGGTATCGAGACCGGCGCTAATGCCAACCAGGCGATTCAGGCCAACCGCCATCTGGCTGACGCCCAGTCCCAGAGACGTGGCAACACCGAAGACACAACCAAGCACCCCAAGAATATCGACGGTGTGGCCTATTGGACCGTAGATGCGGTTCCCGATGAAGGGGTACAAGGCTGAACGCAGTGCCAGAGGCAGTCCTTTGCGGTAAGCAAAATAGGCAAGCGCCATGCCGACAATGACATAGACCGCCCAGCCGTGCAGGCCCCAATGGAAGAAAGTGACGCGCAGTGCATCGATGGCACGTTGATGGTTCAGCTGCGTATCTCCCGCCATGTCGGCATGGGGATTATTGGGGTAACCAAAGCCCCCGCTGTTGTCGAAGTAGAAAATTGGCTCAGCGACACCAAAGAACAGGATGCCAATGCCGATGCCTGCAGAAAACAACATGGAAAACCAGGCAAAGCGGCTGAATTCTGGCTTTTCTCCGTCACGCCCCAGACGCAGGCTGCCAAATGGCGACAGTGCAATGAAGAAGCACACAGCGATCAGTACTACGATGGTGACCAGGTAATAACCGGCGAAAGTGGTCTCGATCCAGTCTCGGGCTGCGCCGAACAGTGCACCGGACAGTTCGGGGTTGGCACCGGTGGCGACGACAAAGGCCAGCACCAGAAGTGCCGCAGACAGTGTCATGCCTCGATGCATGTGTCGGAACAGGCCGCGTTGGGCGAGTATCGATTCAGGATAGCCATTGGGTTGCGGATATCCCTCGGGGTGCCGAGAACCTTTTTGCTGCGGCTCTCTTTCAGGGGAAGATGGGTGATGTGGTGATTGGATAACGACTCTCCTCTCACGGCCGGACAACGGGCCGGCGTTCCCGTGGCAGCACTCTGTCGCTGCCGTCAACGGGAGACTTCTGATTCGGAAGTCTCCATCAGAAAGTTTCCCGTATCGGTCAGGTGTTGCTCATTCGGCCAGTCAGCTGTCTGGACGATCGCTTGCCATACTGCGCTGTGTGCTGGCAGGGCTTGATGAAGTACGCTTCAGGCGCAGGACAAAAGCCACCACCAGAGCAAAGATACCGAAGGCTACTGGAATCGCTGCGACCGAAATCAGAGTCAGGATGACCTTGAAGATATCGCCGTCGAGCCAGTTGATGACGATCGCCAGGGCCGCCATGGCGATGATCCAGAAGGCTCGTGAGCGTTGCACGGTCAGCATCTCGCAGACAAGACCGGCAGAATCGGCGCTGGTCACGAAGAACAGCAAGATATTGAGTGCCAGGATCGCAGACAGGATACCGTGACTGTCGAGGCTATCCATCAGAGCGAAGACATCAGCAGATTCTGTGCTCAACCCCCCGAGCCCGAAGACGGTGAACCAGAGACACGAAAACAGGCTGGGTACCAGCATGACACCGAGAACCAGCTGACGCAGTGTCCGTCCGCGGGAAATGCGGGCGATGAAAACCCCAGTGAAGATAAACCAGCCATACCAGGCAGCCTCGAAGGCATATAGCCAGTCTGCCAGCCAGGCCTTGTGCTCGGGGTCGGCATAGCCGATATCCGTTGCCATGGCCGGGTATTTTACCAGGTACTCCGGCACTAACCTGGCAAAGGTGGAAAGGATGTCTTGCGGTAACGTCAGTACGAACACACTGAGCATCAAGATGATGGCAAACAGGGTGTTGTAGTTGCTCAGCCATTTGATGCCCCGATTGAGTCCGGAAGTGCTGGAAGCCATCGCAAACAGCGACAGTACGGCGATAATCACGCTTGGCCCAACCTGAATACCGAAGAACTGCTGCAGGCTTTTCTGCAGTGGTTCCGCGGCATAGGTGAATGTCAGTGACAAGCCAATGACGGTCGATACCACCAGGCTGACAAGGTTGAGCTTGCTCAACCAGCCACCACCCAACAGGGCTTCGGCAGGTTTATCGATCTTCATGTTGTACATGCAATGGGCAAAGATCACGCCGATGGCCAGATAGCCAGCCCAGGCCAGCAACCCCCAGTGGTTGAAGGCATACAGCAGCGCCTGGTCCGTACTGTGACCTGCCTCGACATGGTAGCGAGGCTCCAGTACTCCCCAGGTCACCAGGCCAATGCCCATTCCCGTGGCGAACAGCATGCCAAGCCAGGTGAGCGTGGAAAACTCGGGGGCTCCCTGACCGAAGCGCAGACGCCCCAACGGGGTAAACATCAGCACAATGAAAACGATGGATGCTGCAAAGGCGGGATAGGTGAAGATAAAGCCGAAGTTGCCGATGATGTGAGTCTTGATGACATCGAGCAGAGATTGGAAAGGTCCCGGTGCAATCGCTGCAAAGGCAATCAGGGCAATGACGGTGGCGATGGTAGCAACGGAGGTGGAAATATGGGTTTTCATGTGCGTCTCGTTATCGTTGTCGTGGACGTACTTTCCTGCACTTGAATACGCTTTCGTCTGAATATTCCTTCGTTTCAATATCCTTCCGGTTGAACGCAAGCCTCCTCTTGTCTGTTGCTTCTCAGGTCAGGACGGGACGGTTTTTCAAGACCAGCGTCGAGACGGGGTGTCAAGAAAGAGCGTCAAGACCGGGTTGCACAAGCTATCTGAGCAAGGCGGTCATTCAGAGCAACGCAGAATTGCTGCCAGGCCATCTTCATCTCGGGTAGCTGTTCACGCGCATGCAAAGCGCCATGCAGCATGTTGGCAGCACAGCGATAGCCGATATCAGCTCCGCTCTCTCGCCACCCCTGGACCTCCCGCTCAAGGGGTCTAGTCAGTGGATCGTGTTCGACAGCCAGCACCTCCATTCGAGATGCAGGAACCTGGTGGGTGTTATCGGTAGGAGCATGAGCACGAATCAGAGACCAGGCCTGCATGACATCGGCACGGCTGAGCAAGGGTGCATCGTCACCCAGGCTATCGGGATGAGGCGTTCCCACCAGGGGATAGATCAGACCGATGACTGGCGTGACCTCCAGCTGGGGCAACGACAGGCAGGACAACGCATCGATGATCAGCCGGGCACCGGCGCTGTCCCCTACCACGGCGACAGGTTTCAGGCTGTCGATCACGTTACGGCAATCGGCAATGGCCTGGTCATATCGGGCTTCTGGCATCTTGCGGTAGCCAATACTGACGACTTCACGCTGCAGTTCGCAGGCCAGCCCTGCCGCAATGCCCTGGTGGCTGTTCACAGAGCCGAGGCAGAAGCCTCCACCATGAACGTAGACTACCCTGCCCCTGTCGCTATCTTTGCCGCCACCTGCCGGGCGCAGGTGACGTACAGGGCAGCCACTGATGCTGTCGTCATGCAACTGAATGACGGCCGGCAGTGCCGGAGCAAAGCTGGCGCATAGGGTGTCGTAGTAGTTTCTGGCGGCACTGAGTGGCAATGTGGAGATGACATCGAGTCCTGACTGGAAACGCCTGGCGAAGGTCTCAATATCCCAAGCCTCGATGTCCGAGCGATCAATGTCCATTGGCCTGATGTCCTTGGCCACCTCTCTGGGTGGCTCTTGATATTGTGTCAAGGAATTCCCCTGCACAGCGGTACTGCGCAGGGCATGATCAACGATGCGGGATACCGATACAGCGCCCCACTGGGGTTGATTCAGGATCCGTCAGTTCAGCCACTTGGTTCAGGGCTTGCGCCACGGAGTCGGGAAACGCTGCCGGTCGACCACTGGCTACATCGATTCCCATCAGCATCTGCTCGCTGGTGGCAAGGACGTTGCCCTCCTCGTCGCGCATGTCGAACAACACATGCAGGCGCTTGGCGTCACGGTCCACCATCTGCACATCGACCATCAGCGTCTGCCCCTGATGAGCCTCCCGGCGGTAGCACAAATGGGTTTCGAGGGTATACAGGGTATAGCCATGCTGGTGACGCCCTTCAGCATCGAGGCCGATGCGATCCATCAGGGCCTCTACACCAAGCGAAAACACCCGGGCATACTCGGCATCGTTCATATGGCCGTTGTAGTCGACCCACTGGGGAGCGACCTGGGTTGTCATCAAGCCCATCAGATACGCCCCTCGAGACCTTCGGCCTCTGGCCAGTAGCTCTCGACCAGGGCCAGAAGCTCAACGAGAAAGTCGTCACGGCGACGATCCAGCGCGGCGACGGAGCGCCCTGCCGCCTGGAACTCACAGCCCTCGACGACACGATCGATCAGCTCATCCGTCAATTCCGGGGCTTCGAGCTTGGTCCAGGGCAGCTTCAGTGCCGGGCCAAACTGCTCCAGCATATGGCGCATGCCCTGCTCGCCTCCAGCCAAGTGGAAGGTCAGGAAAGTGCCCATCAAGGACCAGCGCAGGCCACAGCCATAGACCACTGCAGCATCCACCTCTTCGGTCGTGGCCACTCCGTCGTTGACCAGGTGCAATGCCTCTCGCCACAGGGCTTCCATGAGGCGGTCGGCAATGTGACCTTCGATTTCGCGACGCACCACCAATGGGCGCATGCCAAGCGCCTTGTAGTCGTTCTGTGCCGTAGCAAGATGCTCGGGAGTGGTTGCCTTGCCACCAACCAGCTCGACCAGTGGCAGCAGATACACAGGGTTGAAGGGGTGAGCGACAATCACTCTCCCCGGTGCCTGGGTACATTTGAGCTGCAGGTCGGTGGGCTTGAAGCCAGATGTCGACGAACCAATCAGGACATTGTCAGGCGCTGCCGCATCGAGCTGTGCCAGAATTTCCTGTTTGAGCTCGAGGCGTTCCGGGACGTTTTCCTGGATCAGGTCGGCACCGACAACGGCTTCATTGATATCGCTGACAAAGCGCAGGCGCTCTGGGCTGGCCCCTTCGGCCAGTCCAAGGCGGGTCAGGGATGGCCAGGCATTGTCGACGAAAGCACGGGTACGCGCCTGCGCTTGCGGAGCGGGGTCGAAGGCCACCACATCCCAGCCTGCCGCTAGGGCACGGGCGATCCAGCCATTGCCAATGACACCGGTGCCGATGACGCTCAACTGGCTCATGCGTCACCTCCCATGATCTGACCGGTTGCCGGATGGCGTAGCTTGAGATGAGTGCGTGTTTCAGCAGGTGTCATGACACGCCCACCCAGGTGGTTGATGATGCTGGCCGCCTTTTCAACCAACTGACCGTTATTGGCCAGAACGCCTTTGTCCAGATAGAGGTTGTCTTCCAGACCGACGCGGGCATGCCCTCCGAGCAACATGGCCTGCGCTACCATCGGCATCTGGTGACGGCCAATACCAAATGCCGCCCAGTTGGCATTGGCTGGCAGCTTGTTGCGCATGGCTGTCATGGTTTCGGTGTCGGCCTCAGCGCCCCACGGAATTCCCAGGCACAGCTGATACAGAGGATCACCGTCGATCAGCCCTTCTTCCTGCAACTGACGAGCAAACCATACATGGCCAAGATCGAAACACTCGAGCTCGGGCTTGACGCCGGCTGCCTGGACCAGACGTGCATGCTCGCGCAGCCAGTCAGCTGGGTTGATATAGACCATGTCGCCAAAATTGAGGCTGCCGCAATCCAGGGTGCATAGTTCAGGCAGCAGTTCAGCCACCGGAGCATGGCGCTCGGCGGGTGTCTGAATGTCGCTGCCAGGGCCGCCACGGGTCGGATCATTGACATCTGGAATCCAGTCACCGCCGCCACCGGCTGTAATGTTCATGACGATGTCAGTGTCGGCCTCACGAACGCGCTCCATGACCTCACGAAAATGCGCCAGGTCGTGGCTGATGCCACCAGTCTC
This sequence comes from Halomonas sp., assembly GCF_029263665.1. Lineage (GTDB taxonomy): Bacteria > Pseudomonadota > Gammaproteobacteria > Pseudomonadales > Halomonadaceae > Halomonas. The sequence continues at coordinate 161,331 of NZ_JAJUFQ010000005.1, read as the reverse complement.
CGGGTCTCGCACGTGAATATGCGCGACGCTGGCGCCTGCCTTGGCCGCCTCGATGCAGGCCTCGGCAATCTGCTTGGGAGTCACGGGTACGCCAGGATGCTTGGCGGTTGTATCTCCAGCGCCGGTGACAGCGCAGGTCAGGATGACATTGCGATTCATGTGGACCTCCAGGTGATCGATACAAGGAGTGTCCTCAAGTTGGTGGTATATCAGTTGACGCAATACGACATATCTTTGATCTATTGCGACGTAAATATGATGACATGCAACATTTGGACATTGTGAAATCCACTGGCTTGTCTAGGCTTCCTTCATGGCGTGGAAGCTGCAATAACAGGCAGGGACATGACCGAGCTACCTCATACCTTTCCCAGTGGGGAAGTCTTCACCCATGTCCGTATCATCATCGGCATGGTGATGGGACTTAGCGTCAGCCGATTGATCACCGGGCTAACGCGGTTTGTTCAGCACCCCGGTCGTGAGCAACTGTATCTGCCGCATATTGGCTGGGTGCTGTTCCTGCTGCTGTTCATCATCCACTTCTGGTGGTTTGAATTCGCCCTTACGCGTCGCACGAACTGGTATTTCGCCATTTATTTCTTTCTGCTCTTCTATGCCGGGATGTTCGTGGCGCTTTCCGCCGTGCTTTTCCCTGATCGCATGGACGAGTATCAGGGCTTTAGAGACTATTTTCGCAAGCGGCGCAACGCTTTCTATGTGCTGCTGCTCATCCTGCTGGTGGTCGATGTCATTGATACCGTGCTCAAAGGCAAGGCCTATTACGTGACCTATTACTATGACAGCTGGTTTTATCCTGCCCGGCAGGGGTTACTGATCGTGGGAGCCTTGCTGGGCTTGATGTGGCAGTCGGAGCGCTACCAGGTCGCATTTGCCGTCTTTGCCCTGACCTTTCAGGTTCTCTGGATCGCAAGTCTGTTCGAGGTGCTTCGCTGACAAGAGCCCATGAGCCCGTACTAGAGCCTAACGGTATCCTTGGCTTGACTCGCCCGCAGGCCGCTGGGGGCTTCCTGAGGATCTTGCCGGAGCATTAGTATTCCTGGCTTCCCGGGCTTCGGACTATGTGCATGGGCACACTCTGGCTGTCGATGGAGGGTGGCTGGCCCGGTGACAGCCCTGCATCTTGAGTTCTGCACCGTGCATGCCGCTCTGCACCGCGAATCTCAGCAACGTGCAAGTTCTCAGAAAAACAAAGTGCGGCCTCTGAGCCGCACTTTGCATGATGAACTTGATCAACTGCACTTCTTGCGCCGCTCAAGCTCGGCTTCGCTTGGTTGTTCCAGGGCAAAGGAACCCGTCTGGATCTCGCCTGCGCGCTTGTAGGTAGCAATCAGCACTCCGTTTGGCGATGTCGTCGATTTCATCAGTTTGAAGGCCGCAGGCATGGTGCCGGAGTCGAACAGGCGCTTGCCTTTGCCGAGCACCAATGGATAGAACAGGAGCTGAAACTCATCGATGAGGTCGGCTTCTAGCAGCGGCTGGATCAGGCGGCTGGAGCCCCAGATCCACAAGTCGGGGCCTTCCTCTTTCTTCAAGCCACGCAACGTGGCAACGACATCCTCACCAAGCCACTGACTGTTTTGCCAGGACAGCGTATCCGGCGAATGCGTGGCGACATATTTTGTCACGCGGTTGAAGAGCTCGGCGATGGGGGCATCTTGCTCGCTGAAGTCCTCGGCCGAAGGGTCGGTTTCAACATAGGGCCAGTGGGCAGCAAAGATGTCGTAGGTGGTGCGCCCGAGCAGCAGATCGAAAGGCTTTGCGAAGCTTTCATCTATGGCGGCACCGATCACTTCATCAGCATAACAGGTGGTCCAGCCCCCATGATCGAAATTACCACTCGGATCTTCGTGCGGGCCACCCGGTGCCTGTACGACGCCATCGAGACTGATAAATGCACTGACAGTGATATTTCGCATTTCATTTCTCTCCTTCGTTTCACACTTGAACTGTCATCTCATGCAACAAGGACGAACGAGGAAGATGAAAATCGACATGTCAGTGGATATTCATTCAGACCTCAGCCAGAAAGCGTAGGCTCCGCCACCGTGGTGACCGAGGCCCTTGGAAATGTCTCCTCCTGCTGCGCGCAGTATCTGTACGCTTGCGTTATCTGGATGCATCTTACTCGGAAATGGCGAAAAGCGCGCTCAAGGCGGTGATTGAATGCATCAACCCAGATGGTGAGTTGGAAAAGGTCTCTTTTGGTACGGCCATGGGCCATGGGCAGATTGCCGCAATATTCCTCTGACTTCGATGCCATATGGCCAGGCGATGTCGATATCACACCTTTCCAGGAAGCCGTTGCTCCGATATACGAGCGACTCCAGGAGTCCCCAGGAACATTCGCGCTCTACAAGAAGATTGAAGCCCGGCAAGAAGGTTGAGCCGTCAGTACACTCTCATGGGAAAACGGCATGGAAGCCCGTGCCGTTTTTTTCATGATACAGAACCAGAACCAGAACCAGAACCAGAAACGGTGACGTGAGGACGGCTCTGCCGCTGTGCTATGGGCAGCCTTGCTGTCTCAAGCGAAAAGGGACATCAGAAAAAACTGTCAATTTCCCAGAAAAATCTCCCTATCTTTTAAGCATGGTTTTCAGGCTCTATGTCTAGAATCCTGTCAAAAGAAGTAGCATCCTATTATTGAACTCACGTCACCTTTTTCTTGGAATTGTAGGCGGTCAATGAAAAGAAATATCATTCAGAAGATATTCCTTTGCCTTAGGTTTCATAATAACAACATCAATTCTCGAGAAAGTCTTTCGTGATATTCATTAATACATAAGTTTCCAGATTTTATTAAATAGGATGGCAAAATGGAAGAACAGAAATTTAATAAAGCCGAGCTATTAAAGAAAGCACAAACCAATCACTGGAAATGGAAAAGCCCCTATTCCGTAAAGGTCACGGTCGACAGGCTGTTGGCTGTGGTCGGTCGATATCCGGAGGTGTTGAAATATGATCGTATCGACCAACAAGCTGTTGCCAAAGTCTCAGGGCATGATATTCGTCCGGCCGAAACCGTTTTCTTCCAGAACTCCAAACTGGTGGGAAAATTGTTAGGCACTAACATCATGGTGATGGAGCAGTTGCCTATTAAAACCATAGTTTGGGAAGATGAATCAGGGCAGGTCTGGTTACAGACTCCCGACATTGATCACATGGATGAACACTATAATCTCAATGGCGGGGATGGTGCTATTCAGGCCATCTATGATCTTCTCCCTGGCTGGGTTGAAGAAGCTATCCAAGAATAAATATATTGATTTCTGGATAGTGTTTTCTACATTCACGATCAGTGATTGCCCAAGGGGGTATCCATTATGGATACCCCCTTGGTTTGGTACCTAAATCAGATGAGAGGCTGGTGCTCTTGGTGACTTGAAGCCAGCGTTCCATTGCACATGAGTTTTACGTGCAGGAAGCATCAATCTCTCGCGCTAGGGCCAGAAAGCGGCCCCCAGCAGCGCGATGGCCAGGATCATCATCGATACAAGAGCTTCACCCAGCGTGTAGGTCTTGAAGCCCCCGCGCACAGTGAAACCTGCCAGCTGCGATGTGATCCAGAATCCACTGTCGTTGACGTGGCCAATGCTGATGCCTCCGGAAAGCGCGGCAAGCGCGATCCATAACGGGTCGACGACACCCATGTTTGCCGCGCCGGCCATGATGGTCATGGCAGTGATGCCTGCGACCGTTCCTGACCCTTGGGCGATGCGGAAAACGGCTGCCAGCCCGTAGGCCAGCAGGACCATGCCAATGGCAGACTGGCTCTCATGAAACAGGCTTTCGACCAGATGGGTACCAATCTCGGTATCCTGGATCACTTTGCCCAACGAACCACCAGCACCGGTGACCAGCAGGACCAGCCCCGCCGTCTGCAGGCCCCGAGTGGCACTCTCGTCACGTTGGGTTCGGTCCATTTCACGCGCTGCAACGGCATATGCTGCAAGAGCTCCAGCCATCAATGCGACAATGCGGTCACTGAAGAAAGCGATGGGAGTCGGCAATTCATCACCGGCAAATACGCCGAGTTGCTGGCAGTAGTCGTAGAGCGTTCCCGATAGAATCAGCAGGATGGGAAGCAGCACCGGCAACAGAGCCAACCACAGCGGTATACGCTGCGAAGGAGCTTCCGCAGAGGCATCATCTGCAACAGAAACACTGGCAATCTGATCCTTTTCCGGCTGCCACAGCCCCATATCCAGAATGGTGAAATAGATTTTCATGACCACCACGGCGGTGATCAGACCGACCGCCAGGCCGGCAAAGGTCATCACCCCAATATCGAATCCCAGAATGGATGCCGCGGCCAATGGATTGGGTGTGGGAGGCACAATGGTATGGGAGGTGGCGGCCCCGATGACGAGAGCTCCAACAGCATAAGGCAGTGGTTTACCCAATGTCCGTGCCAGGGCGACGCCCAATGGGATCAGGATCACGAAGGTGACGTCGAAAAACACAGGGATCGACAGCAGGAATCCGGTCAATCCCAATACATAAAGCCCACTTCCCCTGGGAGCCAAGGCGACCAGGCTATGAGCAATTCGGTGGGCCGCTCTGGAGTCGCTCATCAGTTGGCCAATGATGACGCCGAACCCGATTGGCAAGCCGATGGCTGCCATGATATTGCCAAAGCCGCTGCCAATGGCTGACACCGTTTCGGATAGTCCGAGATGCATTGCCAGCCCCAGATACAGGCTGCCCATGACCAAGCTGATGGCCGGATTGAGCTTGAAATAGAGAATCAGGCCGAGAATCAGCCCAATCGCGATGACAAGATGCATGATTTCCATGGAAAGCTCCCCGGACTTGTCCATTCAAGAACATGTCCATGCAGGAAAATAGGGACAATAGTTCTCCCGGGCACAGCCTTGGGCTGCACCTCTCTTGCCTGCCACTTCACTTGTGTGTCAGGAGGATATCGGGACGGAAGAACTGCTGACTGGTGGAGGTCGTCTGAATTGAACTCAGGCTTCCAGATACACGACCTGAGTGTGGGTATATTCGTACAGGCCGTGCTTGCCATCGGCACCGCCGATGCCGGACTTCCGCACTCCTGCATGGAAGCCTTGCATGGCCTCGAAATTTTCGCGATTGATGTAGGTTTCGCCGTAATCGATTTCCCGGCAGGCGCGCATGGTACTGGCCAGGCTACGGGTATAGATCGATGATGTCAGGCCATATTCCGAGTCGTTGGCCAGTGCAATGGCTTCGTCAAGGTCATCGATCACTTGAATCGGTAGTACCGGTCCAAAGATTTCCCTGCGCATGATGTCCATGTCAGCACGGCAGCCGGACAGGACGGTGGGCTGGTAGTGAAAGCCCTTGCCCAGTTCAGCCACCCCTCCTCCGGTGATTAGCTCTGCCCCCTCTCCCACTGCGGTTTTTACCATCTGTTCCACCTTGTCGAGTCCTGCCTGGTTGATCAATGGGCCCATCTCGACATCAGGCTCCGCCAGAGGATCACCAAACGTCGTGGCGGCCATGGCGCGGGCTATGCGGTCGATAAAGTCTCCTGCGATGGAACGCTGCACGTACACTCTTTCCGCGCAGTTGCACACCTGCCCGGTGTTGATGACTCGGGAGGCACGTATGGCGTTGACGGCCAGATCAAGGTCCGCATCATCAAGCACAATGGCGGGCGCCTTGCCCCCAAGCTCCAGGTTCAGTTTGGTCAGGTTGGGAGCCGCCTGGGCCATGATGCGCGACCCTGTCGCTACGCTACCGGTGAAGCTGATCATGTCGACACGAGAACTGCCTGTCAGTGCTTCTCCAGCGCCCCGGCCTGCCCCACTGACCACATTGAAGACGCCTCTCGGCAAGCCGACTTCATGCACGATGCGGGCAAAGGCAAAACAGTTGTTGGGAGTCTCTTCACTGGGCTTGATGACAATGGTATTGCCAGTGACCAGGGCAGGAGCCATCTTTCGGGCAATGAGGAAGAACGGAAAATTCCATGGCAGGATGCCCGCAATAACCCCCAATGGCTTGCGCAGCATCATGATGGTTTCATTGGGGCGATCGCTTTCTATCACCTCACCTTCGATGCGGCGCGCCCACTCCGCCATGTAGTCCAGATAGTCCGCGGTGAAGTTGACCTCGACTTCCGCAAGCCCCATCACCTTGCCTTGCTCAGCACTGATCATCCTGGCCAGCCCAGACACATCCTGGCGAATACGGGCCGCAATCTTGCGTAAATAGCCGGCACGCTCGATGGCCGGCAGTGCTGCCCAGGCTTTCTTCGCGTCATGTGCAGCATCAATGGCGGCTTCAACGTCACTGGCACGGGATTCAGGCACCAGGGACAGCAGGTCGCCATTGGCAGGGTTACGGACTTCGAGATGTTCGTCAGTGTCGACGAAGGCTGCGTTGATGTAGTTCTGGTACCTGGTCGGAGAACTCATGGCGTGACTCCTTTCATTGTCATTGTGTGTTGGATGGCGTGGGGCCTGTCGGCTCGATTCAATACAGTGCCGAGGGAGTTTCGGGGGGTAATGCGCCATTCGAGAAACGTGCCAGGGCCTCTCGGGCGGCCTGGCGCAACAGGCTGATGTCGATGGCAACGGCGACGAAGGTGCAGCCAAGGTCGATGTAGCGGTGCGCGTCATCTTCCTGAGGCGCCAGGATACCCACCTGCTTGCCCGCAGCCTTGACGCTGGCAATGGTCCCAGCGATGGCTTGCTGAACATCCGGATGTCCGGGATTGCCGGGATGACCCAGCGCCGATGACAGGTCGGCAGGGCCGATAAAGACCGCATCGACTCCTTCTACCGCAGCAATGGCGGCGGCATTCTCGACACCCGCTGCCGATTCCACTTGAACGATCAAACAGAGCTCTTGATGAGCCATGGCAAGGTAGTCGTTGATGTCATCCCAGCGTGTTGCCCGAACCAGCCCGCCGCCAACACCACGTCGGCCGTGAGGCGGATAGCGCATGGCCGACACCAGAGCTTCTGCCTGTTCAGCAGTTTCGACCATGGGCACCATCAGAGTCTGGGCGCCAATATCCAGCAATTGCTTGATCAGCGCAGGATCATGATTGACACAGCGCACCACGGGAGCGCTGGGGTAAGGAGCCAGGGCCTGCAACTGGGCCAGAATGGTGGCGACGTTGTTAGGCGCATGCTCGCCATCGATCAGCAACCAGTCATAACCCAGGCCGGCTTCGATTTCTGCGGCATAGCCACTGGCGAAGCCGACCCACATGCCATATTGCATTCGCTGCTCGACAAGTCCGGCGCGAAAGGTGTTGATGGGAAGTTTCATGACGCATGAATCCTCTATTTTGCCTTGCAGAAGGTCCTGGAAAGGCAACCCGATGAATGAAAGCACGAGTTACTGAAGGTTGACGTACATGCCACCGTCGACAAGCAGCGAAGCTCCCGTGACATAACGGGCCATGTCAGACGCGAGGAATACGATGGGCCCCGCGAGATCCTCGGGGTTTCCCAGACGCCCCAGCGGAGTGCGCTGTTCCATGTAGCGACGCTTTTCGCTGTCGCTGAGATCATCCTTGTTGATGTCGGTTTCGATGGTTCCCGGCAGTACGGCATTGCAGCGGATTCCGTAAGGCCCCAGTGCAACGGCGCATGATTGCATGAGCGAGAGCAATCCGGCCTTGGTTGGCGTGTAATGGGTCTGCATGCCGCCACCAACCAAGGCACTGATGGAGCTCACCGCAATGATGGCGCCGCCTCTTCCCTGCCGCTGCATCTGCCGAGCGGCTGCCTGAACGGCAAAGTAGGCACCATTCAAGTTGGTATCCACGGTCTTCAGGTAGGTTTCACGGGGCATATCGAGAAAACTATGGAAAGGACAGATGCCCGCGTTGTTGACGAAGACGTCCACGCCTCCGAAGTGCTCCACTGCTGCTGCCACCAGCTTGTCCCCGGTTTCTGCATCTTCTGCAGGTGCACCAACGGCCACGGCTGAGCGCCCTAGCTGTTCGATGTCCCGGATCAATTCGTCCACCTGAGATTTACTTGACGCACTGCCGCTGTATCCAATGACGACATTGGCTCCCTGACGTGCACATTCCAGGGCTGCAGCACGGCCGATGCCGCGCGAAGCTCCCGTGATCACGACACTCTTGTCATCCAGCAACATGTCATTTCTCCTGTATTCCGTGGAATCTGATGTGATGTCTACAAGCGATAAAGGCTGCGGGCGTTATCGCGGAAAAGCCGAGCGAATTCATGCTCCGAGACACCCGAGACAATGTCTGCATATGCCTGCCAAAGCTGGGTATAGCTGGCGTAAAGTCCATCCACCGGAAAGTTGGATGCGAACAAGGCCCGTTCCACCCCAAAGACATCGATCGCTTCCCAGATCAGGGGGCGTATCGACCCCGGGGTCCAATGATGATCCAGCATGCCAAAACCGCTGAGCTTGATGCTGACATTGGGACAATGTCCCAGCAGGTGGAGGCCATCACGCCATTCCTGCCAACCGGCCAATGTCATGCGATCCACGTACATGCCTGCGTGATTCAGCACGAATTGGGTGTCTGCATGCTGACGAGCCAGTGTCGCGGCTTCTGCCATCTGGCTGGGGTAAATCTGCAGGTCAAAGGACAGGTTCCTGTCAGCCAGCAGTGCGAAATGGCCTTTCCAAAGCCTCTCGCGCATGTAATGCCGTCCGACATAGTCAAACAACGGATTTGCGTGCACATTGAGGATCTGGCGTACGCCTCGCACGTGGGTGCTTAATGACATGTGCTCGTCAAGTACGGCTTCGGCATCATCCTGGGAAAGGTCGACGCCCACGACCAAAGCACTGGGAGCCAGTCTTTCCTCTTTCTCCATCAGGTCGCTCAGCCAGCGTGTTTCGGCGATGGGGTCAGTGGCGTCAGCCTCAACATGAACGGTGGCAAGAACTTCGATTCCGTCACTTGCCTGTTCCAGATTCTCAGGCAGGTGGTCATGCGCCATGGGGGAATAGTCACCCAGCAGGTTGGGCTGGGGATCAGCCAACCAGGGCTGGTTGTTCTCCTTCAACGACCAGTAATGCACGTGGGGGTCGATGACTTGAAAGGGGCTGCTCATGACGACTCCACAGGCATGAAGGTGAACACTTCCTCGAGAGGCACGGTGATCGGCGAATGATCGTCATGGGTGGCCATGATATCCGCCATGTAATCCCACCAACGCTGCATCACTTCCCGTTCGGCTAACCTGTCAACCTGATGATCATCACGTAGTTGCATGACGGCAAACAAAGCGTGACTTTTCCGATCGAGAAAGATTCGGTAGTCGAGAATGCCCGCGTCTCTCAATGCCCCACTGAGCTCAGGCCATATCTGGTCATGTCGACGCTGGTACTCCGCTTCTTGCCCTGGCTGCAGGGCCATGCGAAAAGCACGAATCAGCATGGTGTAGTCCTTTCCCTGATGACAAATCCACTATCCACCCATCCACTATCCAACCAGGCCTGCTTCTACCCGCAGGAGAATCAATGAATATATGGGCGATGTAGAGCGCATTCGGGGTTGAGGCGAACACCGAAGCCGGGCCTGTCGAGTGCAGAAACCTTCATGCGCCCCTGCTCCGGTACGGGTTCGTCCAGCAGCAAAGGATGGAACATGGGAACCACTTCATCGGCCTTGGGGGCCATCATCAGGAATTCGGCAAATGGGCTGTTGTGCCGGGTGACGACAAAGTGATAGCTGTACACCGATGAGCCGTGTGGAACGACGAGCTTGTTATGGGCATCGGCGAGCGCCGAGATCTTGATCAGCTCGGTGACACCGCCGCACCAACCCACATCGGGCTGGATAACATCGCAGCAATCCATTTCCATCAGCAGTCGGAAGCCCCAACGTGTCGCTTCGTGCTCCCCGGTATTGACCAGCATGCCCTTGGGTACATTGCGCTTGAGCTCGGCATATCCCCAATAGTCATCCGGTGGCAGCGCTTCTTCGATCCACTTGAGGCCAAATTCCTGAGCGCCCTGGGCAAGCCGGGTCGCATAATTGATATCCAGGCTCATCCAGCAGTCATACATCAGCCAGAAGTCGTTCCCAACCTTTGTACGCATATCTGCCAACTGCGCGAGATTGCGAGCAAGCCCCTCGTCTCCTTCTGCCGGGCCGTGCACCAGCGGCATCTTGCCGCCAATGAAGCCCATGTCCTTGGCCAGGTCCGGCCTTGCTCCGGTGGCGTAGAACTGCAGTTCATCGCGCACGGCTCCTCCCAGCAGCTCGTGCACGGGCTCTCCCCGAACCTTGCCGAGCAAGTCCCATAGCGCCAGGTCGACACCCGATATGGTATTGATCACCACTCCCTTGCGCCCATAGAACAGAGTGGCATTGAACATCTGGTCCCAGATCTTTTCGATCTCGGTGACCTTACGTCCTTCAATGAAGCGGGCCAGGTGCTTCTCGACGATGAAGGCGCCAATTTCACCCGCCGTTGTCACCGCAAAACCCACATTGCCGTCGTTGGCTTCCACTTCCACCACCAACGTACCGAGTACATTGAGACCAAAACTGCTCCGGTTCATACGATACTCGGGATACTTGCTCATGGGTGTCGAGATCTGGCCATCGATCCAGTGCCCTTCTCCTTGATCGTGATAATCAGCACCACCACCGCGTACGGTATAGGCACGGACTTCCTTGATGCGAACCTCGCTCATGGCGTTCTCCCGCTTGTACTTAATGACCGTTGAAATCGTGAAAAGGCTGTAGAGGTTGTAGCCGACATGGCGCCTGGAGAACCAATGATAATGCCGGCATCCTTGATACCTTTTTGTTATCGCTTGGATGAAAGGCGCGTATCTCCCTAACATGCGTGATAGAAGACTATTTCCCTGAGTGGCAGGCGTTATACCAATGTCTAGGAAAGGAGCCTGAGCACGCTGCCATAAAATTTAGTTATCAATAGACGGACAAGAGTGCATGGAGACCTATCACAACCTGTTGCGGCGCCTGCGCTACAAACATTTGTTGATGCTGTCGACTCTCGGGCGGCACCGAAACCTGCACCAGACCGCCATCGGTCTGCATATGTCTCAACCTGCAGCAACACGCATGCTCGGAGAAATTGAGCGGGCCTTCGATTGCCAGTTATTTGAACGCACTTCCCGGGGCATGATCCCGACCACATTGGGAGAGATGGTCGTCGACTTTGCCGACAACGCCTTGGCTCGCCTTGATCGTTTCTCGGAAGAAGTTCATCGCCATCGTCTTGGCGGTCGCGGACAGCTCACTGTAGGCACCATCATGGGGGCCGCTCCCGATCTGGTCGCTGATGCGGTGATCCGTCTCAAACGAGACCGCCCTTTGCTGCAGATCCGCGTGATGGGTGAAACCAGCGATCAACTGGCCGAACAGCTCGAGCAGAGCAAGATCGACTTGGCTATTGCACGCTATGCCAGTGCGTTGCAGCACAATCAGTTTGACTTTGAGCCACTGGGTAACGAGACACTGTTGACCGTGGTGCGCAAGGACCACCCTCTATTGGAGGCCGACGACCTTCCTGCACTGGCTGACTTGCTCGACAACTGGCCCTGGCTGTTGCAGCCGGTAAGCACACCTGCACGCCAGGCACTGGAGAAGGAGCTGGAAGACTCCGGGCTAGTGTCTCCTCGGGATGTGATCGAGTGTGGTTCGATCTTCGCCGCCTTGCAGCTGGTGCAGAAGAGCGATTGCTTGATGGTGATGTCACGCAGTGTATTGCGAGAACATCTCTCCATCGGCGGTATTGTTTCCCTTCCCCTGAAACTTGGCCGTGCCCTGGCGCCATTTGGCCTTCTGACACGCAAGGACTCTCAGCTCAGTGAGCCTGCACGAGCATTTTGCCAACTGCTCAGGCAGCAGCAATCCAGCCAACGACAGATCACCTGATGGCTGTGTTCAGCATGGGGCTTTCAAGCACTGTCAGATAAACAGCACTGCAGATAAACAGCACTGCAGATAAAAAAAGCCCGGCCAGGAAGCCTGGCCGGGCCTGTCAGTGAGTCAATGACTCACTCCAGCTTGGGGGGATGCCCCGGTATGCTGAAGGTGTAGATCAGGTCTACTGCCTGTGCTGCGCCGGAGATAGCTCGCAGATACAGGTTGCGCCACAGTTGGTAGGTCAGTGTCAGCTCGGCAATCGGCGAGAACACGCCTACGCCATAACCGACCTCCAGACGGTCGGTCACCTTGCCACTGACCACCACCTGGCTGTCTTCCCCACTGCCGGCAGTATCAAGACTGAGATCCTCTATGCCGAAGGTCTCACCCACAGCGCCTACCGCCCCTCCTGTCTTGCCTAGTGTCATGCCGATCAACGCAGTAGTCAGGGCTCCACCTGCACCGCCATCTTCGGGGGCGCGGCCTCGAAGCACATAGGACAGCGCGCGGGACTCTTCCATGGAAGGTTCGGAGAAGATTTCCAGTTTCGGGGTTGAGGCCAGGCCCGTCACCCTTAAACCCGCAATCACGCCATCTTCCGTATTGGCTGGGTTGCGGATTGCCTCGAAGTCAAGCAGCGGTTGGCTTGGAGGGCCACTGAAGATGATCTTGCCTTCACGAATCTGCAGGTCCTGACCGTAGGCCTTGAATTGACCGTCAACCAAGTTGACGTCACCAAACAGCTGCAGCGGTCCATTGACCTGGCGCACATCAAGTTTGCCTTGCAACTCCGTTTCCAGCCCATAGGCTTCGAGGAGCATGTCAGGTCCAAGCAACAGGCTGATACGAATATCAATCGCCATACCTGCCTTGGCCATGGATTGCGCGGTAGGCTCGCCGGATGCTCTTGCTCGCCGGGCCTCTTCCTCTGCTGCCTTGGCGGCCTCATCCATCTCCTTGGTGATGATGATTTCATCACTGCTGGGCGTCACCGCTGAAGGCGGTACCTTGCCGACTTCCAGGCGCGCCCAGGGTACGCGGACATCGCCACGCACCTGCAGACGCTCCGGATTGGCACGAATGGTCAGGTTGGGGGCAACCTTCAAGCGGCCATAGGCTGGCATGGACAGCAGAAGAGGGTCCTGCTCGGCATTCAATGCCACCTGCGCCTCCCAGCTACCTCCAGGCCAGGAAGCGGTGCCATCAATATTCAGGCGTCCTTCCTCAGCATCTACATAACCCGAAATTCTGGCATTGTCATTATTGAGCGCGATGGAGACATCCCCATCAGTGACCACCAGCGGGATATCTGCACCGTGGACACGTAGACCGGAGAGATTGAGGTTACCGTTGAGTTCGGGGTTGGCACGATTGCCGGAGATGGAAATCTGCCCGTCAAGGCTGCCTTCCAACTCATCAATCCCTGTCGCCAACGGTCGATAAGGCGCCAGGCGCACTTCGTTGATGGCCAGACGTCCATCCAGGGCACCTGTCCCCATGGGATCCTGGATGGCAAGATCCAGTTTGAGAGAGCCGCTATCCGCCAGGCCAAGCTCGAGAGCGCTGGTGATACGCGACTGACTGGCATCCAGATCAAGCGTCAGAGTGGTCGCAGGTACGCTCCATTCCTGACCGTAGGCATCGCGACCAGCAATCTCGACCTGGCTGTCGAGATCCGCCTGAGCCTGCCAGCGGCTACCGCCCGCCGACCAGCTCGCAACCACCTTGGCCTCGGTTTTACCATCGATGCGCCAACCTTCCGGCAAGGCACCATTGATCAGGTCCATAGGTGTCTCGTCGACCTCGACAACCACTCGACCACTATCCGGCGAGGCTTCCACACCTTCGTTTAAGCACACGGCACCACCCTGCTGTCGGCGCAGACAAAAGGGTTCCGTACGCACGGAGGATTGTGTCAGGTTGGCATCAAAGGACAGTGCATCGTCCAGGGCAATATTGCCTTGGGGAAGATCCACTTCCAATGGAGACAAGGTACCACGATAGCGATCTCGAGCCTTGTTCATGGCGCCATCGAGAACCAGGGCAAGTCGGTTCAATGGTCCATCTTCATTGCCATCGACGTTGAGCTCAAGGCGATGTTGGGATAACAGTCCCTTCAAGCTCAGATCAATATCGGCAAAACTCTGGCCTCCTGCCTCGACATCCTGCGCATTGAGCACGATATCCAGCCGGGGATCATCAATACCGGCCACCTGCCCGTCCAGAGACAGCCTGGCGATACGGTTGTCCTGGAAGGCCACGCCGTCACCGGCCAAGGTCACATCCAGCTCTGGAGCCTTGAGGCTACCATTGGCCGTAATGTCGCCCTGCAGACGGCCAGCGAGTCCCGGGTAGAGACTGGCCATGTCTGGCAAGTCCAGCTTGGCAGCAATATCTATGGCTGACTGGCTGACCAGACCCTGAGCAGTGATGCGATTATTGCCCTGACGGAAATCCAGGGATTCGATGTTCCAGCGCATGTTGCTGTTACCGGACACCTTGGCATTGAGTGTCAGCGGGCGTTCATCCAACTCGCCCTTGATGTTCAGCCCTGGGACAGTGACCCGCCAGCCTTCATCCGTCTGGTTGAAGGTGAGCTGTGCCTGGCCATCGAGATCACCCTTGAGCCCTTCGACAAAGGGTTCAGGATTGATGCCGTTGAAGTCCAGGCTGGCCTCCACCTCCAGGCCTTCAGCCCAGTTGACGCCGCCTTCTGTTTTCAGGTGGCCCGCGTCCATGGTCACTTCCAGCGGTTTCCAGCGATAATGCTTGAGGTCACCCTGGCCATTCAGGTTGAGATGCGTTGTCGGCAGGCTCGGGCCTTCAGCATCCAGTTCCAGTTGTGTCTGGTAATCCAGCAACGAGCCTTTGGCAGACAGGGTAATATCCGTGGCTACCCAAGGCTTGAGCTCTTCAGCTGTCTTTTCCTGCCCTTCCTCTGGCTGTTGCCCTTCACCACCGACACCCTGCTGTTCTTCGCTGTCGGCGTCTTGTTGTTTTCCGTTGTCGGCACCTTGCTCGTCAAGCTCCATGCCTGGCAGTGGCCACTGCAATTTCGGGCTCTTGAAGGTCGATTCAAATGGTAATGTGGGATCCAGGGCATCCAATTGTGCATCGAGTTGGGCTTCGACCGGTCCGGTCAGGTCCAGGTCTACCTTGAGCTCTGCCAGGCTGCCATCCAAGGCCAACTTTACCCTTTCGCCATCCAGCGCAGGGAAACGCTCGGGCAGGTACAAGTCTGCATCCAACCGCGCCATCAGTGGATAATTGTCACTCAAGGTTACTTCGGCCTGCAGGTTGGCATCTGCGTCCACCGTGTTCACCGAGAGTGGCTCAATGGTAACGGTCTGGCCACTGGCGTGGAGATTCAGGTCCAAGCGCTTCACGCCATAGTCCATCGCACCATCGATGGCGACGTCCTCGACCAGTAGCTCAGGAACTTCCACGGCCACCGGCAGAGTAATCTCCGGCAGTTCGATGCGTGGTCGCTTGTCGAGGGGAAGCGTAGCGACACCCTGAGCCTGGGCAGCCACCTGGCTGGGCAGTGGCGAGCGCACTGCAATGGCCGCATCGATAGCCTCGGCCGTCAGGATGTCATCCTCCTGCTCTGCAGCGCTGAGGGCCAGCATGGCACCCGGTGTCAACGGCAGCGTCAGGCGCAGCCCTGCCAGGCGGGTAGGCTGCACATTCACGGTACTGCCTTCTGCCTCTACGCCAGTAGTGAAACTCTTCCAGGCCAGCCGCGTGCCATCAGCCAGGTGCACAGCAACATCGTTCACCTTGATATCACGCAGTTCGACAGGGAATGGTAGTTGTACCTGGGGCATGTCCCCCGCAGGCTGCTCAGGAGCTGGCTCGGTTTCCTCATCAGCCTGGCCTTTGCCGATACGCACTTGCGCCCCATCGACATACAACTGATCAAGACACAGGCGCCCTTTCAGCAGGCAATCTTCTGCCCAGGACAAGTGGAGGTCGTCAACTGCTACTCTCAAGCTGCCCTGTTTCAGGCGAAAGCCCTTCAAGTCGAAAGTATCCAGAGGAGCGCCTTCAACGCTTTCGTATGACAGCAAATCCATTCGGGCCGCTTGTTCCAGGGCCAGCTTGGTGCCCCAGGGACTGAGCACAAGGCCCACCAGCAGCAGTACCAGCCCGGCCAGCGTCAAAGGCAAGAAAATTGCCAACCGGGTCAGGGCCCAAAGTAGTCGTCCTGTTCTCATTTGGGGCTCTCGTCAGGCAAAAAAGGAAAGTCTTGTGAGCATTCCGTCAGCATCAGAATTCCGGTCCGATGGCGAAGTGAATGCGGAAGCTGTCGTCAGGATCATCAAAGGGATGTGCGACGTCCAGGCGGATCGGCCCCACAGGAGAAATCCAACGTACCCCCAGGCCGGCTGCCTTCTTGAGCTCATCTGGCCACCAGTCATTGAAGGCATCGCCGGCATCATAGAAGGCGGCTCCCCACCACTTCCCCGTGATACGGCGCTGGGCTTCGATGCTGGCAGTGAACAATTGCTGGCCACCTGTGAGCTTGCCGTCGGAATCCTCGGGGGACAGCGACTCATAGCTATAGCCGCGCACCGTGGTATCACCACCAGTGAAGAAACGCAGTGACGGTGGAATCTGGGCGAAATCATCGGTCTCGATGGTGCCGGCGCCAAGCCGTCCAATGAAACGGTAGTCGTCACCCAGTGAACGGATCCAGGCGGTATCCCCTGTCGCGCGGAAGAACTCCGCATCAGAGCCCCAGGATTCACTCGAATATTGCAGCGTCAGATTCTGGCTGTCACCCCAGGAAGGGAACTGAGGGTTGCGCGTGCGCGTCCGAGTCCAGTTCACGCCAGGATAGAGCAACAGCACTTCGTTGGATTCATTACCTTGGGTAAAGTCTTCATAGGTGGCGCGCAGGTATACGGTCTGCTCCCAACCGTTGTCGAATACCCAGCGACGGCCAAAATCCACGGTACTTTCGAAACTCTGGGTGTCCTCGATGTCTTGATTACGCAGACCGTATTGCAGGCGATAGCTGTCCCGCAGCGGATCATCCAGGGGAATGTTGTAGTTGCCACTGAACTGCTGGTCGGGACCGGATAGATACAGCTTGTTGTCCCAGCTATGACCGTAACGGTTGACCCATGGTTGATCCCAGGAGAACTGCAGACGCGGCCCTACATCGGTGGCGTATCCGATACCGGTCTCGAACTGGTGGCGGTCGGCCGGCGTCAGCGAGACATCAATGGGCATGCTGGGGTTTTTCGGCGGATACAGTGCCGCTGCCGATATCAAGGCATCAGTTGAAATCCGAGGCCCTCGCACAGGGGTTGGTATGTCCGCATCGTCGACGGCGTAATACCAGCCTTTCTGTTCAGGCAGAGCCAGGACACCTTTCTGGATATCCAGGCGTGGGCGTACGCTGATCGAGCCGAACCACTCGGTCTGGCCCAACTCATTGGTGAACTCAGCCACTTGACTGGAGAGATAAGGGTCGCCTGTTTCGAACGGAATCAGATTGCGCAGGCGTTCCTCGACAATGTGGTTGCCGGAGATGGACACATCGCCAAAGCGGTAACGGGGACCACTGTCGACGCCTAGATACAGCCTGGCACTGTGTGCCCAAGGCCGGACTTCCATGCGCTGATCGGTAAAGCGCCAGTCGAAATAACCACGTTCGATGGTCAAGCCCTGCAGTTTGCCTTTGAGGCTGTCATAGGGTTGATGGAGAAGGACATCGCCCTTTTTCTGAGGATAATCGGCAATGGCCTGCTTGAATGGCTTATCTTCAGCAGCATCCCCCTGCAGGGTGAAGTCAATCACTTCGAGCTTGACCGGTTCGCCCTTGTCGATGGTCAGGAAAACCTCTTCCGGTTTCTCTTCATCATCGAAGCGAATGTCGAGCTGTGGTTCGTAGTAGCCGTATACCCGTATTGCTTTCTGAGTCAGGCGAGCGACTTCAGCACGCAAGCGATTGATGTTGTACTGACTGCCATCGAGACTATCGAGATAGATCTTGACGTTTTCCGCCATCTCATCGTTGACACCTTTGATGGTGGCGTCAAGAGCCCACACTGGAGCTGGAAGCACGAGTATCGCCAAGGCAGAGCCCCAGGAAAGCGCGACTGATCGAAAGGGACTGTGATTTTCCATGTCCTGATAATTTCCCCGGAACTGATGATTTCCCAGAGCGGCTTGTTTTCCGGAGCTGACAATTTTCCGGAACAACGTGATGTCCGCTTTAGCGCAGGGCTTCGAGCTGCGCTGAGAGCGACAATTGCGTCTGACGCAGTTCTGTCATGTCCAATTCAAGTTCAGCAAGGCGCGCTGAAAGGCTCTCTTGCGTTGAGCGGTCATCTTCTCCTGATTGGCTTACCGCTTCAATGTCTGCGACAAGCTCCTGCTGCTGCCGCTCGATATTGTCCAGTCGAGTGCTCAATGAGTCCAAGGCTTCATTGAGCTTCTGTTCGAGGCCGCTCATGCCACTATCCACACGCTCGCTCAAGGTCGCGACGCGTTTGTCCTGGTTTTCCCAGCTGTCATCGAGGCGTGCCAAGCGTGCCTCAAGGGCCCCTCGTCCCTCGTCACCGGCACGTTCTACTGCGCTCAAGGAACGTCCTGTGGCTTCCAGTGTCTGTTCCTGAGTCTCGAGGCGCCGGGCCAGAGACTCGAAACGCTTGGCATGGCTCCCGCTGTTGCCCTCGAACTGATTCAGTCGTTCTTCCAGGGCACGAGACTTTTCAGCGATGTCGTCTTGCCATTGGCCGGAAAGACGGTCCAGGGAGGACTGCAATGCCTTTTCCTGAATCGCCAGCTCGTCCAACTGCTGCTGGAATAACTCAAGAATATCGCCTTGATCACGTTCCGAATCGAAACGTGCATGCATATTGGACAAGTCCTTGGTCAGTCGGGTGATTTCCTGCGACATTTTCTGCTGTGTCTGCCAGGTATACCAACCTCCAGTGCCGGCCGCCAGGATCAATAGCAACACGACGCTCCACAAGGGCCATAGCTTCGGCCTGGGTGAGCGTCGATAGCGCACGGTTGAATGACTTTCCCCTGGGTCCGGCACAATGGGGTGCTGCGCCATGTTGATCTCCTTGCTGTTTGATAATGCATCGCTTAGTGATGCATCGGCCATGCCATCAGTTGCCTGATAGTGTATGTTTTTTTGACATGAAATCGCACGGCCGTTGGCGTATTGACGATGAGGACAAGACCATGACTTTCGAGCTTCCTGCTCTCCCCTATGACATGCATGCGCTGGAGCCGTATATATCCGCAGAGACGCTGGAGTATCATTATGGAAAGCACCACAAGGCGTACATCGATAAACTCAATGAGTTGATTGCTGGCACCGAATACGCCGATCGCTCGCTGGAAGATATCATTTGTTCTTCCTCTGGCCCGCTATTCAACCAGGCAGCGCAGGTCTGGAATCATACCTTCTACTGGCACTGTCTCTCCCCACAGGGAGGTGGTGAACCTCAGGGTGAGCTTCGCCAGGCCATCGATGAGCAGTTCGGCTCGTTCAGTGCATTTCGAGAAGCTTTCAACAGCAAGGCCCTGGCTAATTTCGGCGCTGGCTGGACCTGGTTGATCAAGACGCCGGATGGGGAACTGTCGATTCTCAATACCGGCAATGCTGAAACTCCTGTTGCCGAAGGCTTCACGCCACTGATGACGGTCGATGTGTGGGAACATGCCTATTACATCGACTATCGCAATGCCCGAGCCAAGTATCTGGAAAACATCTGGAACATTCTGAACTGGGACTTTGTGGCTCAGAACTTCTCCTGACAGGCACGATTTCTCGCAGAAACCATTCCTTGTAGAAACTGTTTGTGACAGAAACGTTGTCTGACGGAAGTCACTCGACCTGACGCAAGAAAAGGCACGCCTCTCATGGAGTCGTGCCTTTTCTCGTACCCGATCGCTTATTGTGGCTCGGCGCGTCGACCAATGCCGCGATAAACGAACCCTTGGGAGGCGACATAATCAGGATCATAGATATTACGACCATCCAGGATCAGCCGTCCGCTGACTCCGGACTTCAAGGCTTCCCAATCCGGGTTCCAATACGCTTTCCATTCGGTCACCAGCATCAGGGCGTCGACCTGCTGACAGGCATCGATCGGCTCACCATGACAGAGTGTCAGTAGCGGATGATCACCCACCACCTCGCGGACGGCTGGCAGAGCAACGGGGTCATGCAGGTATACATGCACTCCCTGAGCCCATAGTGCACGCAGCAAAGGCAGAACCGGTGCCTGATCGATCCGAGCGGTGCCAGGTTTGAAGGCCGCGCCCCAGATAGCCACCTTCAATCCTTCAAGGCGCCCATGATGATAGGCCCAGAGCTTGCGGAACAAGGTCTCTTTCTTGCGTTCGTTGATTTCCAGCACCTGATCCAGCAGCTCGGAATGGCGGCCACTGGCAGATTGCACATCGGCAAGCCCGACCAGGTCGCGGCTGAAGTTGGGGCCACCAAAACCGCAACCGGGATACAGATACTCATATCCGATGCGGGGGTCCGCTCCCATGCCCTGGCGTACATATTCCACATCGACCCCAAGGGTATCAGCCAGTCCCGCCATCTCGTTCATGTAACTGATTCGCGTCGCCAGCATGCCATTGATGGCCAGCTTGGTCAGTTCGGCAGCACGCTTTGGCATCCGCTGAAAGACTTCATGGCGACGATTGAAGGCCCGCATCAGTTCGCGAACCTGATGTTCAGCACGCTGATCATCACAGCCGAGCAGCCAGCGGCGTGCCCGAGTGAAGGTTTCCCAGGCACGTCCTTCTTCGAGAATATCGGGCAAGGCCACAGCCGCTACACCGCGGTCGGCCAACAGTGCTTCCAGACGCTCGGTATCGCCGACAGGGAAGGTGGCATTGTTGATCAGGATGGCACCCTCGGACAGGCATTCAGCCTCCGACTCCACCAGCGACGGTGCTTCGTCGCGCTGACGGGGGGACAACGCCAACCACAGGACATCCACGGATGCTTTGGGCAAGGGACCATTTTCATCAATCTTCAGATGACCACTGGCTAGCGCCTCATCGAGACGCTGGCCAACCATGGGCTCACCTTGAAGCCAGCCACTATGTCGCAACTCCTGCCAACGACTGCCGAGCGGCCGCCAGATGACGTGGTGGCCGACCCAGGCCAAGGCTGCCGCGGCGGTCGCGGCAGACAGCTCACTTCCATGTATCACCACGCGCATGGCATCAGTCCTCTACGGCATAGCGTTGGAGCAGCTCACTGAAATCCTTGCCATATTTTGCATGACGGCGGCCATAAGCGAGGATTGCCTCGAGATAGCCGAGTTGGTGACCACAGTCGAAAGTCTTGCCTTGCATGCGGTAGGCATCGACGCCCTGTTCATCGCGAAGCTGGGCAATGGCGTCCGTCAATTGAATCTCATTGCCTGCGCCCGGCTTTGTCTGTGCCAGCAGCGGGAAGATGCGGCCAGGCAGCAGATAGCGACCGATGACAGACAGGTTGGAGGGGGCGTCCTCGACGTTCGGTTTCTCGACCAGACCGCTAAGCTCACAGGATTCACCAGGTGCAGGGGCATCGCCTTTGGGCGCGACGATGCCGTACTTGTAGACCAGCTCGCGCGGAACTTCCTCGACCATCAATTGAGCACGACCGGTGTTGTCGAATGCTTCGATCATGCCGGCCAGGTCATTGCGTGCTAGGCCTTCATCATCGACCAATACATCGGGGAGTAGTACAGCAAAGGCTTCGTTATCTCCTACCACCGGGCGGGCACACAAGACTGCGTGGCCGAGACCCAGGGGCTCAGGTTGGCGCACACTGATGATATTCACGTCCTCAGGGACGATAGCACGGAGTTCCTCGAGCAGTTCTGTCTTGCCCTTGGCCTCGAGGCCGGCTTCAAGTTCGAAGTGCTTGTCGAAATGGTTCTCGATGGCGCTCTTGGTTCCATGCGTGACCAGAACGATGTCGCGAATCCCTGCTGCGACGGCTTCTTGCACCACGTACTGAATCACGGGCCGATCAACAATCGTGATCATTTCCTTGGGAATCGCCTTGGAGGCTGGCAGGCAGCGGGTACCAAATCCGGCGACGGGGAGAACGGCCTTGCGAATCATAGTCACTTCCTTAAGTTGCTTGTTCTGGCGGTCGCATATCCATCCATGTGCATTTGATCATGGGAATCCACCCAGAGGAATGCGTAAAATACCTCATGATACCGAACTCGAGCCGACCTGACAGTTGGTTCGGAACGCCTTGGAGACACAGATGACCGTATCGAACACGCCTACCGGCAACGTTGACCACAACGAGATCAGTAAGTTCTCGGCCATTGCCGACCGCTGGTGGGATACCCAAGGCGAATTTAAGCCATTGCACGACATCAATCCTCTTCGCCTGGACTTCATCGACAACCGTGCTGGTCTTGCAGGGCACCAGGTGCTGGATGTGGGTTGCGGTGGCGGCATCCTTTCCGAATCCATGGCCCGTCGTGGCGCCTTGGTGACCGGCATTGACCTGTCCGAAGCCGCTCTGGAGGCGGGGCGGCGTCATGCGGACGAGCAAGGTGTCGAGCTCGATTACCGCTTGATCAGCGTTGAACAACTGGCCGAGGAAGCACCGGAAAGCTTCGACCTGGTCACTTGTCTGGAAATGCTCGAGCATGTGCCCGATCCCGAATCGGTGATACGGGCCTGCGCTCGCTTGGTAAAACCCGGTGGGCATGTGGTGCTGTCCACCATCAATCGTAACCCTAAAGCCTACGCTCTGATGATCCTTGCGGCGGAATATGCCTTGCGCATGGTTCCCAAGGGTACCCATGACTATGCTCGTTTCATTCGCCCGTCTGAGCTGGCCCGCTGGTGCCGGGAAGCAGGCCTCAAGGTCAATGAACAGAGCGGCCTGGTCTATCATCCCCTGACGCGACGTTTCAAGCTGTCGCCCACGGATGTTTCCGTCAACTATCTGATGCATTGCCGCAAGGAGGTGCAATGAGTCACGGAAATCCGATGAATGGAACAGGTCCCCAGGCGCTGCTGTTCGATCTGGATGGTACTCTGGTGGATACAGCGCCCGATCTGGCCAGGGCGACCAATGCACTGCGTCATCATCATGGCCTGGCCGATCTGCCCTATCCGCTGATTCGGTCACAGGTGTCCAACGGAGGCAGTGCTCTGGTCAAGCTAGCACTGGGTCTGGATCTGCAGCATCCTGATCATGGTCAGGCCCGGCAGTTTCTGCTCGATCGTTATGGCGAAGGACTGGCCGTGCACAGCAGGGTCTTTCCTCCTCTGGATGAGCTGCTGGAGCGCTGGGAGACGGCCAGACGTCCCTGGGGAATTGTCACCAACAAGCCACGGGCCTATGCCGCCCCCTTGATTGAAAGCCTGGGGCTTCGCCCCGGCGCCTTGCTCTGCGCAGACGACCTGCCAGTGCGCAAGCCTCATCCGGAGCCTTTGCTGGAAGCTGCCCGCCGATTGGGTGTAGAGGCTTATGAATGCTGGTACATAGGTGACCACTTGCGTGACATGGAAGCTGCTCGGGCTGCTGGCATGAAGGCCATCGCCGTAGGGTATGGCTATATCGCCGATGATGATGACTATCGGCAATGGCCCGCCGACGACTGGTTCGATACTGCAGAGTCTCTGGCTCAAGCACTGTAATCCAAGATCGCAGCCCAGCAACACAGAAGCCACCCGAGATCCTCAGGTGGCTTCTTTTACTCTGTGACTTGCCAGGTTAGCGACTCGCCAGACCAACAATCCACAAGGTGGTCATTCACAAAGGCTGTCTTCACAAAGGCAACCCTGCTGAAGCGCCGTCACGTTCAAGAATGCTCAAGCTGCCAAGACCGGGTCGGACAGCATTTGCACGGCTCATGTCCGAGGAGGCTGGGCATCGAACTTCTTGCCGTTATGTCCTTTGCTGTCAGGCCCCATCAGCCACAGGTAGGTCGGCATGATGTCTTCCGGAGTACGCAAGGTCATGGGATCTTCTGCCGGATAGGCGGATGCGCGCATGCCGGTGCGTGTTGCTCCAGGGTTGAGCGTGTTGACCCGAATACTGCCCAGGTGCTCCACCTCTTCAGCAAGCACTTCCATGAAGCCTTCTGTAGCGAACTTCGATACGGAATAGGCCCCCCAGTAAGCCCTACCCTTTCGGCCTACGCTGGAGGACGTGAAGATCAATGAAGCATCTTCGGAACGCGCGAGCAAAGGTAACAGGGCCTGGGTCATCCATACCGGGCCATTGATATTGACCTGCATGACCTGATCCCAGAGCTCCGGAGCATATTGCTCGAAAGGTGTAATCGTTCCCAGCAGGCTGGCGTTATGCAGAATCCCGTCGAGGTGGCCGAACTCTTTGTTCAAGGCTTCGGCCATGTCGTGATAGTCCTTCAGCGTGGCCCCTTCGAAATTCAATGGAAATATCGCAGGCTGGGGTCCCCCGGCAGCTTCTATCTCGTCATAGACCTTTTCCAGCTTGGAAATGGTGCGGCCGAGCAGAATCACCGTCGCCCCATGTCGAGCATAGTGAATGGCAGCCGTTCGCCCGATGCCATCTCCTGCGCCGGTCACCAGGATGACGCGCCCCTTCAGTAAATCATCCGGAGCCTGATAGTCGATCATGCATTGACTCATGGGTGATCTCCTTGTGCTGAAAGCCTCGGGCTTTTTCAGGGAAGCGCTGAAGTACTCAGTGCTTCTTCAGTATGCTGCAAAAATGGCAGGTCACCACACCTTGTCCGATGAATCAGCCGGACTGGCGCAGGTAATCACTGGCCAGGGATGCAGCATTGCTGTCGGGATAATCCTTGCTCACGGCCTGGAGCAAGGCCTTGCCGCCATCTGCATCTCCCTGCCGTGTCTTCAGCAGACCAAGTTTGTACATGGCATCAGGCACCTTGCTGCTGTCCGGAAACTGCTCCAGCACAGTGGAAAATGCCTTCTCCGAGTCGCCAAAGGAGGACTTGGCAGAATACAGCTCACCCAGCCAGTACCAGGCATTGGCGGTCAATGAGGTATCAGGGTATTTCTTGACGAAGTCATTGAACTCCGTGATGGCCTGGTCGAAGTTGCGCGACTGGACCTTGGCAAAGGCGGACTGATAGGCATTCTTCGCATCACCACTGGCAGACGATGTGTTACTGCTGCCTTGGTTGCTGCTGCCGGATTTCTCTCCGTTGCCACTGGTGGCGCTGCTGGCCTCACCCTGCTGCTCACCGCTACTCAGACGGCTGTCGAGATCCATGTATTGCGCACGGGTCTGCTTCTGGAGCTGCTCAAGCTGGTAGCGCAACTCGTCAATCTGTCCACGCAGCTCGCGAATTTCCTGCTTTTGCTGCTCGACATCATTGAACAATTGAAGGCTGCCGCCGGCCTGAGACTGGGTGGTTGTCTGTCCATAGAAGCCACTGGACTGCTGGGCCAGGGCCGGAGAAAGTACCGCAGGGACCATGACAGACAACGGGAGCACCAGGGCTCCCGCGCCGCACAGTCCTTTCAGGCTGTGTTTCATAGATGACTCCAATCGGAATCGCAGGAAACGCCGGCATGATTCTGGCCAGCGCTTCCTTCGTTTCAGCTATCGTTCGATAGCGTTATCAATAGGCGAAGACCACGCGGCGATTCTGAGCAAAGGAATCCTCATTGCTGCCACGTACCGCAGGACGCTCTTCACCGTAGCTGACCACTTCCACCTGGGAAGGTGATACGCCACGCAGGCTCAGGTAACGTTGAACCGCTCCGGCACGACGCTCACCCAGGGCCAGGTTGTACTCACGGGTACCGCGCTCGTCGGTATGACCTTGGAGTATCACTCGGGCGTTGGGGTTCCCGGCCAGGTAGGACGCGTGGGCATTGACCACGGATTCGAACTCGGAACGAATCGTGTCGCTGTCGTAGTCGAAGTAGATGGTACGGACGTCAGGAATGCCAGTAGACGCCATCTGACCCGCGCCATTGCCTCCCATGCCAGTACCACTCACCTGCCCGCTGCCAGCGGTACCTGTGCCCACGCCACCAGCAGCGCCGGTGCCATCCATGCTGCCATCCTGAGTGCCGCCGGTGCTGGAACAACCCGCAAGCACGGCGAGAGAAGCAGCAACTGCCAGCGAACGCATATAGGGCTTGAAAAACATCATAAGACTCCTTGCATGATCCATCTAAGGTGATAAATCGAATCAATTCAGAAACGGTGACCACGCGGGTTCACGTACATCACCTTGGGCCGAGGGGAGACGGAATTGTGCCCGTCCGTCCGCGGTGACAGCTCCCAGCACCCCAGTACCGCCTTGCTGGGTGGCGAAGATTACCATGGTGCCATTGGGTGCGACACTAGGTGATTCCGCCTGCTGTGCATTGCTGATTTCCACCAGGCGACCACTTTGCAGGTCCTGCTTGGCAACCTGGAAGCCGTTATTGCCACGGTGGATCAGGAATAGCGATTTGCCGTCCGGTGACAGACGGCCACGCGCGTTGTAGTTACCCGTGCGAGTCAAGCGTTCGGCTGAGCCACCCGATACGCTTTGACGGTAGATCTGCGGGCCACCGGAGCGGTCGGAAGTGAAGATCAGGCTCTGTCCATCCGGTGACCAGTCCGGTTCTGTCTCGATGCTGCTGCTGTTGGTCACGCGCTGAAGACCACGAGAAGCGATGTCCATCACGTAGATCTCGGGATTGCCGTCACGCGATAGCGCCATGGCCAGGCGACGGCCATCCGGCGACCACACTGGTGCGCTGTTGAGGCCTTCGAAGTCTGTCAGCTTGGCCCTTTGTCCAGAAGCCAGGTTCTGCACGTAGATGGCCGGACGCTTGCTTTCGAAGGATACATAGGCCAGCTTGCCGGCATCGGGGGACCAGGCCGGAGACATGATCGGCTCGTCGGAGGTCAGCACCTGCTGACTGTTGTGGCCATCGGAATCCGCCACATACAGGGAATATTGCGTGTTGTCGCCTACCCCCTGGGAAGTGACATAGGCCAGACGCGTAGAGAAAGCACCACGGATACCGGTGATTTCCTCGAAGATCTGGTCGGCAATGTAGTGGCCAGCACGACGCAGATCATTGGTGCTGGAAGTCACGGTCTCCCCAAGCAGGCGAGACTCGCCATTGACATCCATCAGCTCGTAGCGGATGGATACCTGCCCACCCTGCTGTGTCGCGCTGCCGACCACCAGGTAGCGGGTATCCAGCGAACGCCATTCACCAAACTTCACTTCTTCGGACGACGTCGGCTTGGCAAACATGGAGGAACGTGGCAAGGGGTCGAAATAACCACTGCGACCGAGATCGTCGGACACCACCTGGGCAACATCTGTCGGTAGTCCTTCGCCGGCAAAGGGAACCACGGCAATCGGCGTGGCACGTTCGTTGCCACGTGTAATATCGATGGTCAGCTCCGCCTGTGCCATGGGCATCACCAGCAGCGCCACCAGGCCAAGACAGGTCGCCATGAACCTTGCGGCTGGCATCCTTGTCCGCCCTTTATTGGTCCAAATGTTTATCAAGGTTCTCATCAGTGCACACCTCCTGGGTCGAAGCGCAGATTGAATTGACGGTAGTCGTTCCGAACATTTCCAGGTAACTCAAGCAGTTCAGAGAACGGCGCTGCAGCCTGAACCGCCTGAATGGCCGTATTATCAAAGCCCGCATTGCCACTGGATTCTGCCACGCTCGGAGGTACGAGCAGCTCTCCAGAGGGGCCTAGGCGAACACTGATTCTTGCAGACAAGCCTTCACTGTTCGGCGGAATATTCCAGTTTTGCTGAACGGCATTGCGCACTATCTGAATAAAACCGTTGGCCGCTTCTTCGCCCTGTTCGGCATTGGATACGGCATCCGTATCACCCTGGATCAGCCGTTGCAGTGCGGCTTCCGCCTCCTCTCGCGAGCGTCTATCTGCTTCCTCTTTAGCTTTACGCTCAGCCTCTTCCTGAGCCTTGCGCTCGGCTTCTTCGCGGGCCTTCTGTTCAGCTTCCTCTTTGGCCTTACGCTCAGCCTCTTCCTGGGCCTGGCGTTCAGCTTCTTCACGGGCCTTCTGTTCAGCTTCTTCTTTGGCCTTGCGCTCGGCTTCTTTACGGGCCTTCTGTTCAGCTTCCTCTTTGGCCTTGCGCTCAGCCTCTTCCTGAGCTTGGCGTTCGGCTTCTTCTTTGGCCTTACGCTCAGCCTCTTCCTGGGCCTGGCGTTCAGCTTCGGCTTGAGCCTCCTGACGGCGTGCTTCTTCCGCTGCGCGTTGCTTGGCCGCAGCTTCTGCCTCGGCAGCACGACGCTCCGCTTCGGCCTGGGCTTGTTCAGCCGCCTGTTGACGCTCTGCCTCGGCTTGCTGCTGGGCCTGCTGCTCAGCTTCTTCGCGAGCCTGCTGTTCCGCTGCCTGTTCTTGAGCCAGACGCTCTGCTTCGGCCTGGGCCGCTTCTTGCTGTGCCTGCTGTTCGGCCTGCGCCTCTTGTTCCTGAGCGGCGGCCTCCTCAGCTGTCGATTCTTCCTCGGCAGCTCGCTGGGCAGCACGTGTACGCGCTTCAGCAGCCTGCTGGGCCTGATCCGTCGTCGTGGCAGTACTGATCAGGGTAGCCTGCACAATGGCATTATTTGGCGCTTCCGGTTCGGAAAACGGCCACTTGACGACACTGAGAATCAGAATTCCCAGGTGCAGCCCTACCGCCAGCATCGTTGGCAGGCCATATCCCACACGCCCCTCTCGCAGGCGGCGTCGTGGCTTTGGCATTTGCTTCGCCATGGACACTCCTAGCCGTCAGAGGGAGGCGGTTCTGAAATCAGACCGACGTTGGCAACACCTGCCAGCTGCAGGGTGCTCATCAGGGTGACGATCTGCCCGTAAGGCACGTTGCGGTCGCCGCGCACCATCACCGGTGTACCCGGCTTGCGCTCCAGCAGGATGATCACCCGGTCACTGATTTCATCAAGGTCAACCTGGCTCTCGTCACCGCCAAGATTGATGTAATACTGACCATCACGATCGACCGACACGATGATCGGCTCATTCTGCTCGTCGACGTCGATGGGCTCGGATGAGACCTGGGGCAAGTCAACATCGACCCCTTGTGTGAGCATCGGTGCAGTGATCATGAAGATCACCAGCAGCACCAGCATCACATCGATGAAGGGGACAACGTTGATCTCTCCCATGGGCTTGCTGCGCCCACGACGATGAAAGGGTCCAAGCATGGCATCTTCTCCCTTCAGGCAGCGCTGGAGTCGGATCTGCCCTGCAGGTTGCGGTGCAGGATGGAATGGAACTCCTCGGCGAAGTCTTCATACTTGCCGAGCAAGCGGGAAGACTCGGCAGACAGCCGGTTGTAGAAGATGACCGCCGGGATAGCAGCAAACAGCCCCATGGCTGTTGCAATCAATGCCTCGGCAATCCAGGGTGCAACCGTGGCCAGGGTGGCCTGCTGCGCCATGGACAGCGACTGGAAAGACCCCATGATGCCCCACACGGTGCCGAACAGACCGATGTAGGGACTGGCAGATGCCACAGTGGCAAGGAAAACCAGGTGCAGGTTGAGGCGCTCTTCTTCGCGTGACCAGGCCACACGCATGCTGCGCTGGACACCATCAAGAATGGCCTGGGCGCTGCGGGTCTTGGGCATCAGACGATTGAACTCACGAAAGCCGGAACGGAAGATGTGTTCAGCCCCTTCGCTTTCCTGTTCGGAGGGAATTTCCCGATACAGTTCATTGAGGTCGACCCCGGACCAGAATCGGTCTTCGAAGGCACGATAGGCACGCTTGGCTTTGCGCATGACGAAAGTACGCTGAAACACCACCACCCAGGACAGGATGGAGCCGGTCAGCAACAGCAGCATGACCAGCTGGACGACACCGCTGGCGTTGATGATCAAATGTGGGATGGACATGGAGTCGTTCACGGCAAACCTCGTGTCTCGGGTCAGTCAGAGTCAGTATCGATCGCCCGTTCATCGGGGGCGATTCCAAAATGGTGCCAGGCCTGGCGTGTGACCACCCGGCCACGGGCAGTACGCATCATCAGGCCCTGTTGAATCAGGTAAGGTTCAATGACATCCTCGATGGTGTCACGCTCTTCCCCTATGGCAGCGGAAAGCGAGTCGACCCCCACGGGGCCGCCATCAAATTTCTCGATCATGGCCAGCAGCAGGCGACGGTCCATATGGTCGAGGCCATGATGATCCACGTGCAGCATGTTCAAGGCCTGATCGGCAACTTCAGCAGTGATCTGCCCCCCTGCACGCACTTCTGCGAAGTCCCTCACCCGGCGCAGCAGGCGATTGGCGATACGCGGAGTCCCTCGCGAACGGCGCGCCACTTCCTGGGCACCTTCTCGATCCGTCTCTACCCCCAGCAATCTCGCCGAACGACTGACGATTTCCGTCAATTCATCGATGGCATAGAACTCCAGGCGCTGAACGATGCCGAAGCGATCACGCAGAGGAGACGTCAAACGTCCTGCCCGGGTAGTGGCGCCCACCAGAGTGAAAGGTGGTAGATCAAGCTTGATGGAGCGCGCCGCCGGCCCTTCGCCGATGACGATGTCCAACTGAAAATCTTCCATGGCGGGATAGAGAATCTCTTCCACCACCGGCGATAGGCGATGAATCTCATCGATGAACAGCACATCGCCCGCCTTGAGATTGGTGAGCATGGCGGCGAGGTCGCCAGCACGCTCCAGTACCGGCCCGGAAGTCGATGTCAGATTGACCCCCATCTCCGCGGCGATGATGTTGGCCAGCGTCGTCTTGCCCAGCCCCGGAGGACCAAATACCAAGGTATGGTCAAGACTTTCGTCCCGTGCCCGAGCCGCATGGATAAAGATTTCCAGTTGCTCACGAACCCGTGGCTGGCCGATGTAGTCAACCAGACGTTTCGGGCGGATGGCATGATCCACCCGAATATCGCTCTCTTGCGCATTGGCGGCGATCAGACGATCGTTCTCTATCATGGCATCATCCTGCCATGCGGCGAGCCAAGGCCGCCTTGATCATGGCTTCCGTACTTCCCTCACCTTCCAGGCCGGAAAGCATGCGACTGGCTTCAGTCGGCTTGTATCCCAGGCTGACCAATGCGGCTTCGGCGTCAGCAAGAGGATCCTGGGCCGGACGCGAGGCATTGGACAAGCTGCCACCATCGAGCGGTAGGCTGTCGGGATGCTGCCAATGCGGAAAACGGTCACGCATCTCGATGATCAGGCGTTCAGCCGTCTTTTTGCCAACCCCTGGAAGGCGCGTCAGCGATTTGACGTCATCCTCCATCACACAGCGTACAAAGGCGTTTTCGTCCATACCGGACAGAATCGCCAGGGCCAGCTTGGGACCAATGCCATTGACCTTGATCAGGGCACGAAACAACGCCCTTTCCTGCTCCCTGGCAAAGCCGAACAGCAGGTGCGCATCATCGCGAATGGTCAGATGAGTGTAGAGAGACACTTTTTTCCCTACACCAGGCAATGCCACCAGAGTCGTCATGGAGGCTTCCAGCTCGTAGCCGACCCCCCCCACATCGACGACCAGCCCCGGGGGTTGAGTTTCTAGCAATGTGCCCGTGATGCGTCCGATCATGGCGCGATGGTTTCCTTGATCCTGCGTGTTTTAAGAATGCACTGAACATGCAGCACTTCTCGATATTCTAATCTGCGTACTTCAGATGTATGAGATGTTCATACCCTCTTTGGCTCCCCACTATACTGATGGGTTAGAGTGTATGCCAGATGAATCAAACACCGTTCGACAACTCTTCATGTTGGGTTTAGGCGACACTCATTGCCTCGCAGAGATCCGCGTCATGCCGCTTTGCACTCAAGGCCGAAAATGGCGCCAGGACGTCGCTCGGGAGCGTTTCTGTCTTCCACCATAACTGCCTTCCTTGACAAGTCCGCGAGAAGCATAGATGTGGGTCAGGGCAATGGCCAGCGCATCGGCGGCATCTGCCTGCGGAGTCCCGGAAAGGCCTAGTACCGCAGTGACCATGTGCTGCACCTGAGGTTTTTCTGCGGCTCCGCTGCCTGTGACAGCTTGCTTGATCTGACGTGCGGCATACTCGCTGACAGATAGACCATGGTTGGCTGCACAGACAATGGCCACGCCGCGTGCCTGGCCAAGCTTCAATGCCGAATCTGCATTCTTCGACATGAACACCTTCTCGATGGCCAGCGCATCCGGACGATGTACGGCAATCAACTCGCTGATACCGGCATAGATCTGAGCCAGGCGCTGTTCCAGGTCATCATCCTTGAGTCGGATGCAACCACTCGCCACGTAGCGTGGAGTATGCTCAGCAGCATCCACAACGCCATAACCGGTAATACGCGAACCAGGATCGATTCCTAGAATCAGCACTGATTGCCCCTGTTGTCGTATGTCCTGCAAGTCCCTGTCGTCATGGCAGGCTTCCTCTCTATATAAGCCAGACCACTCTATCGCGTTGGAGAAAAAACGTCTTGTACATCATTGAGATCCTGGCGCCAATCAGAGGAGCGATAAATCCCCGGCATTTCCCTGATCTTCCAAGTTGCTGCCATGCATGTCGCTCGATACAGACAGGGAAAACAAAATCCGCAAGACAAAGCTCGATGAGAAGCGGGGGCTGTGTCGGATATTGATCAAGACCAGGGCATGGATCAAGCCAGTTGTTATGTGATGCAGATAACATGCTCCTCATGTATTAGCATCTGCTATCAACGTGCAATATACCCTTAACCATCCATGACAGACATGGCCCGCAGGAGGATAGAACGTGAGGGATGTAGCCATCATCGGCGCTGGCCCGGTCGGGCTCTGCCTGGCCAGCACACTTGCTGCTTCGGGAATGAAGGTTTCCTTGATCGAGCGACAGCCACGCTCGGAACTGGCCCATCCTGCTCCTGACGGTCGTGAGATCGCCTTGACCCACGCTTCGCGCCGTCTGCTCAGTGACTTGAACATTTGGCAGCATCTGAGCAGCAGCGATATCTCTCCACTTCGCCAGGCCCGCGTATTCAATGGCCAATCGACTTGGTTCATGGGCTTCGGCAATCCGTCTTCAGACGAGCAACCTCTGGGATTCATGGTGCCCAATCATGCCATTCGCCATGCCGCCCATGAAGCGGCATCGGCATGGGACAATATCGAATGGCATCATGCGGGTCTTGCCTCGATAGCCAGCAGTGCTCACTGCGCCACTCTGGATCTCGATAATGGGGAGCGCTTGCACGCGCGTCTGGCAGTGGCCGCAGATAGCCGCTTCTCGATGTCACGTCGGCAAATGGGGATCGCCGCTGAAATGCGCGATAATGGCCGTTCGATGATGGTCTGTCGAGTCAGACATGAACATGCCCATGATCAATCCGCCTGGGAGTGGTTCGACTACGGCCAGACATTGGCTCTGCTGCCTATCTCCACCCACCTTTCATCTGCCGTCGTGACCTTGCCGCATCAGCAGATGGAAGCATTGATGGCACTGGATAGCGAGGCCTTCAGCGCCCAGTTGACCCAACGCTATGGCGGGCGTCTTGGCCGCATGAGCTTGATCGATCAAGCTTATGCATACCCTCTGGTCAGTACTTATGCCGAGCGCTTTCATGCCCAGCGGTTTGCCCTGGTCGGTGATGCCGCGGTGGGCATGCACCCCGTGACGGCCCATGGCTTCAACTTTGGCGTGCACAGCCAGCATCGCCTCGCTCGTCGTGTGGTCGAGGCGTTCCAGCGTGGCCTGGACATCGCCGCACCACGCCTGTTGTCTGCCTACGAGCGCGAGCATCGCCTGGCAACGCGTCCGTTGTATCTTGCTACCCAGGCGATTGTCAGTCTCTACACCGACGAACGCCGACCTGCCCGCTTGCTACGTCATCTTGGGCTACAGCTCGGCGAGCGAATGACGCCTGCTCGTGCTCTCATCAGCAGACATCTTCAGGGAGAAGCACTGCTGCCCGGCCTGCCACCACTTCCTGCTTTACCCCGCCTCCCCTTCATGAACCAGACATCATGACGCGACAATAAAAAAGCAGCCTCGCTCTGGGCGAGGCTGCTCGTTATGGGCCACTCGTCAGGAGCGGGAAATACACCGCTCCTTCTGAAGGGCCTTATTTATTCGCTGTCTTCGGCCTTGGCCTTCTGACGCAGGCGGATATTGAGCTCCTTGAGCTGCTCGGGACTCACTTCGCCAGGTGCTTCGGTCATCAGACAGGCAGCACTTTGTGTCTTCGGGAAGGCAATCACTTCACGGATGGTCTTGGCCCCAGTCATCAGCATGACCAGGCGATCGAGCCCGAAGGCCAGGCCACCATGGGGAGGCGCTCCGTACTGCAGAGCATCCAGCAGGAAGCCGAACTTCTCGTTGGCCTCTTCATCGCCAATGCCGAGAATCTCGAATACGACCTTCTGCATGGCCTGATCATGAATACGGATGGAACCGCCACCCAGCTCGGTACCATTGAGCACCATGTCGTAGGCACGAGACAGCGCTTCGGCCGGGTTGGCCTTGAGCTCTTCCGGACTGCAGGCAGGAGAAGTGAACGGGTGATGCAATGGGCTCAAACGACCATTGTCATCCGCCTCGAACATCGGGAAATCCACGACCCAGAGAGGCGCCCACTCGCAGGTGTAGAGGCTCAGGTCTTCACCCAGCTTGACGCGTAGCGCGCCCAGCGCCTCATTGACGATGCGAGCCTTGTCAGCACCGAAGAAGACGATGTCTCCATCCTGTGCTCCAACACGGTCCAGCAGCGTTTCGATGACGTCTTCCATGAACTTGACGATGGGCGATTGCAGCCCTTCGATGCCCTTGGCACGTTCGTTGACCTTGATCCAGGCCAGACCACGGGCGCCATAGATTCCGACGAACTTGGTGTATTCATCGATTTCCTTGCGCGAGAGCTTGGCGCCTCCGCTGACCTTGAGCGCGGCCACGCGTCCGTCTGCTGCGTTGGCCGGACCGGAGAACACCTTGAAATCGACATCCTTCATCAGGTCGTCGACATCGACCAGTTCCAATGGAATACGCAGATCCGGCTTGTCCGAGCCGAAGCGTTGCATCGCCTCGTGCCAGGTCATGCGCGGAAACTCTCCCAGATCCACATTCAGCACATCGTTGAACAGGCTGCGGGTCATGGCTTCAGTGATCGCCATGATATCGGCTTCCTCTACGAAGGAAGCCTCAAGGTCGATCTGAGTGAACTCAGGCTGACGGTCGGCACGTAAGTCTTCATCGCGGAAGCACTTGGCAATCTGATAGTAGCGATCGAAACCTGCCACCATCAGCAATTGCTTGAACAGCTGCGGGGATTGAGGCAGAGCGAAGAAGCTGCCCGCGTGAGTACGGCTTGGCACCAGATAATCGCGAGCACCTTCCGGGGTCGCCCGGGTCAGCACTGGCGTCTCGATGTCCAGGAAGCCTTCGCCTTCAAGGAAAGCACGCACACTGTGAGAGATGCGTGAACGCAGGCGCAGCTTCTCGATCATCTCGGGGCGACGCAGATCGATATAACGATGCTTGAGGCGAGTCTCCTCCCCCACCTTGCCGTGCTCGTCGAGCTGGAACGGGGGAGTCGCCGCGGTGTTGAGCACCACGACTTCCTTGGCCAGTACTTCAATCAGGCCAGTCGGCATGTTCGGGTTCTGGGTGCCCTCGGGACGCAGGCGAACGCGGCCCTGGATGCGCAGCACGTACTCGCTGCGGGCGCGGTCGGCATTAGCGAAAGCCTCGGCGGTATCAGGGTCAACCACAACCTGAGCGACACCATCACGATCGCGAAGGTCGAGGAAGATCACCCCACCGTGGTCACGGCGGCGATGAACCCAGCCGCACAGGGTGACCGTCTGGTCCACCAGAGTTTCGTTGAGCTGGCCGCAATAATGGCTGCGCATGTTGGATCCTGTCTTGTTACGTGAAGAAAAAGGCGGTAATACGGATCAGGCTGCGGCATCGCCGCCTGAAGAAGAACTATTGGGTGAGCTGTTGGAAGAACTACTGTCACCAGCGAGGTTCTTCTTGCTACCACCTGTCTTGAAGTCGGTTTCGTACCAGCCGCCACCTGCCAGACGAAAGCCTGCTGCAGAGACCAGGCGGTTAAGCTCCGGCGCTTCGCAGGATGGGCAATCAGTCAGTGGATCGGCACTGATTTTCTGCAGTTTTTCCAGACGATGGCCACAAGCCTTGCACTGATATTCGTAGATGGGCATGGTAATCAATTCTCCAATTGCATCGAAGCCGGTTGCAGCGATGCCATCACACCGGGTTTTCCTAGGGCAAGACAATCCAGACTTGAGCCCGCTGACCTTATCCAGGTCATGTCTACCAAGGCCCTGTTTAGCAAGGATTGTACCTGCCGAGGTGCGATATATGGCCAGGCCCCAAGGATTGCAAGAGCGCTGCGCTTCCAAGGTTGAATGCCAGGCCACGAATGAAAAGGCCATAGTATAGCCTCTGGAGCACGGCAAGTCCCAGCCCTGCAGCATGATTCCATTACGCTGTATCGAATGATTATTGTGCAGCACCAATTGAACCCGACGATCACGACAGAATAACCAGGAGTTACGATGAAAGCCGTCCTGCTCGATGCCGACAGCCTCGGCCCGAATATTGACCTGTCTCCCATTCGCGAGCGAGTCGATACATTGGAGGTCTATCCCACCAGCACCACCCAGCAGGCCAGGGAGCGCCTGGCAGGGGCAGATATCGTGTTGGTCAATAAGGTCGTTCTGGACGCTGAAACACTGACATCACTGCCTTCGTTGCGGCATATCTGCGTACTTGCGACCGGCACCAACAATATCGACATGACATGTGCCGACAAATTGGGAATTCGCGTCGACAACGTCAATGCCTATGGCACGGCAAGCGTTGCACAGCATACGCTGATGCTCATGCTGGCCCTGGCTAATCGCCTGCCACTTTATCAGCGTGATGTAAGCGAAGGATTATGGGGTAAAAGCCCCTTCTTCTGCCTGATGGATCACTCCACCCTTCAACTGGAGGGCAAGCATCTGGTAGTGGTGGGTCAGGGAACTCTGGGAGCCAAGGTGGCCCAACTGGCCGAAGCCTTCGGCATGCAGGTGACTTTCGCTGCGCGCCCAGGCAACGAGAGCAATGACTCGCGCCCAGCCCTGTACGAGGTATTACCCACCGCCGATGTGGTCAGTCTGCACTGCCCTCTGACTGAACAGACACACCATCTCATCAACGCCGATATTCTCGAGCGCTTCAAGGATGGCGCATTGTTGATCAACTGCGCTCGCGGCAGTGTGATTGATGAACAGGCAGCCCTGGAAGCCCTGCGTCAGGGAAAACTAGGAGGATTGGCGGTGGATGTACTGCCGCAGGAGCCTCCTCGCGAAGGCCACGCACTGATCAGGGCTCTTTCCGAGTCTCCCGCTCTCAACCTGCTGGTGACGCCGCATAATGCCTGGATCACTCCGGAGGCGCGCCAGAATATTGTGCATCTGACGGCTCGAAACCTGGATAAGGCCAAGGAAAAGACACCATGAGGGTGCTCGTTTGAGCATCTGCGTCGATTTATCCAGCGTGTCTCTTGACGGATATATGATACTGAATGAGGGATGAAGATCGTTATTTGCGGCTTCATTCTTCATCAGTCGGTGATGACAATGTATTCAGGCAATATTGGGGAAAATTTAAGTAGCAAGGAAGATAACGGTATAAATCTATTTAAGCCATTGAATCGAGATCGGTGCCTTGCACCTGATGCAGACACCTCCGATACTTTCCCGCTGGAACGATGTATAGAGGAAGCACTGAATCCATCAGTGAGCTTCCCTGAGGCCCTGCCTGGGTAACGGATTGGAATATCTATGTTGTACAACTACGGATCGATCAATATCGATCATGTCTATCGCGTCCCTCACCTGGTACGCCCTGGGGAAACCCTGGCCAGTTACGCACACAGCGTCGGGCTTGGCGGCAAAGGTGCCAATCAGTCCTTGGCTCTTGCCCGTGCTGGCGGACAAGTCACACATTGGGGAAACCTCAATGCCCGAGATCAGTGGGCTCGCAATTTGCTTGCCGATGCTGGCGTCAAGGTTGACCATGTCAATGACATTGATGGCCCCTCGGGGCATGCCATCATCCAGGTGGATGACCAGGCCGAGAACAGCATCCTCTTGTTCCCTGGCGCCAATCACATCTACGACAGAAATGATCTGAAAGCGTTGATCGCCGGTACATCGCCAGGCAGTTGGCTCCTGCTGCAGAACGAATGCAGTGCCCTGGCAGATGCTATTGAATTAGCTCATGAAGCTGGTCTCAAGGTTGCATTCAACCCTGCTCCCATGAGCGATGCTGTCCGCGAACTGCCACTTCAATATTGCGACCTGCTGTTCGTCAACAAGGGCGAAGCTGCCTGGTTGGCCAATGTCGCTGAGGACGTCTCTCCGCAGCAATTACTTGACGCCCTGGATGCCCAGTTACCCGGTTGTCAGTTGGTATTGACCTTAGGAGGAGAAGGCGCTTGGTATCAGTATGATGGAATGCGTCACTTCCAGCCCGCCCTCCCCGTCAAGGCCGTTGATACAACGGCTGCTGGCGACACCTTCATTGGCTATTACCTTGCGGCCATGCAGGAAGAAGCCGATATCCCCGCATGCCTGGCATTGGCTGCCACAGCGGCCGCTCTCGGCGTGCAACGTTCCGGCGCTGCCGACAGTATTCCCTTTCGCGCTGAAGTCGACGATGCATTCAATGCAGGCCGATTCGATGCTTGCGACGCTTGAATCTTGAGACCTCTGAAGGAGTTTCCGTGACCTATCCGATTATCTTCGACACAGATCCAGGTGTGGATGATGCCCAGGCGATTGCCATCGCCTTGCGTCATCCGGAGATAGAACTACTCGGCATGACCACCACCTTTGGCAACGTGGACGTGGAAACCGCCACTCACAATGCCCTGTTGCTGGGCGAACTGGCCGGCAAGCCGGTACCTGTCGCCCAGGGCGCTGCCACTCCGATGGTCAAGCCTCGTCATCCGGCACCAAAGCATATTCATGGTGATAATGGACTGGGCAATATCGATTTGCCTCCCGTTGCGGGACAAGCAGATCCACGTAACGCGGCTCAGTTCATCGTTGATACCGTCAACCAGCGACCGGGAGAGGTCAGCCTGGTGGCGGTAGGGCCCTTGGGCAACCTGGCTGCCGCCTTGCAGATCGATCCCGCCATCGTCACCAAGGTCAAGCAAGTCGTGATCATGGGCGGATCCATTCGCGAAGGCGGCAATGTCACCCCGGTAGCAGAAGCCAATATCTTCAACGATGCCCATGCTGCACAAAAAGTGCTGACGGCAGAATGGCCCCTGACGCTGGTCGGCCTGGATGTGACCCATCGCTGCGTACTGACTCCGCAGCATATGGAGCGCATCGAGACGGCCCAGGGTGAACTCGGTAAAGTACTGGCCGGCAGCTATGCGTTCTATCGGAATTTCTATCGTCAGGCACTGGGTATCGATGGCTGCTGCCCACACGATAGTGTTGCCCTGGCATGGCTGGTGCGTCCAGACCTGTTCGAGACGCAACGCGGTCATCTCAATGTGGTGACAGAAGGTAGTGCGGAAGGCCAGACCCTATTTGCACCCAAGGGTCGCGCCTTTATCCAAGATCGCTGGTCACAGACACCGGAGGTAGATGTGTGCCTTGGGGTCGACGGACAGGCTGTCAGCAACTGGATTGCTGATACGTTGTCGTGATGTAAGGTCCGAAAAGCACAGCTTAAAAAGGATCATAGCCAAAGCAGGGAATACATGGCGTCATGTATTCCCTGCTTTGTGTTTTCTAGGCGCTACCAAACAAGGTTAATCTGTATGAGAAAGTTAACCTGTATGGAAATGACTGGGCAGAGGCGTCGGCTGCACCACTTCCGTTTCGACATGCATCACCTGAGCCCCTTGCGGTCCCTTCCATAACCAGCGCAGAACAGTATCAACCGCCTCGCTCTCGCCACAGAGCAGGACCTCGACACGCCCATCGACGAGATTGACTGCGTGGCCGGTAAGCCCGACAGCCAATGCCTGACGCTGGGTAGATGCTCGATAGTAAACACCCTGCACCCTACCGGCGACCAGAGCTCTTACGCAATACGTCGCACTCATTCCCGCCCTTCCTCTACCGCAACATCGTGCTCTCTTTCTTGCTTTTCCTCGTCGTAGCGCTGCCGCTCTTCTTCAGAAAGCTGCGCCCTGACACTCTCCTGATCGATCAATTCCTGCTTGATCAGGACCGCACTGTTGCGGGGAATCAGCGGTTTGTGTCGGGCAACCAAGTGGCACTTGGTAAAGGCGGCGCCAAACAGGAGTATCAGTGATGAATAGTAGACCCACAGTAGAACCATCACCACCGAGCCTGCGGCGCCGTATGTGGATGCTGTCGCGGTATAGGCGAGATACATGGCGATGACAGAACGCCCCAGAGAAAACAGCAAGGCTGTCACCACAGCACCAACGATGACATCTCTCCAGGACAGCACGACATCAGGTAGCACCCTGAATATCGTGGCGAACAAGGCCACCACTACCGCCAGAGAGACAAGGAACTCGGCCCCCTGGGTCAGCAGTCCGACAAAGGGCAGCATGTCATGAGCCGCCTTCAAGGCTGCGCGAACGAAAATCCCCAACCCCAGCGATACCAGTAGGATGAACCCTATGGCCAGAACGACCGTCAGCGACATCAGACGGCTCTTGATCAAGCGCAGGATGCTGTTGCTCGTCGGGCGCGGTCGAACGCCCCAAATGGTATTCAAAGAGAACTGCATCTGTCCGAATACCGTTGTTGCTCCCAGCGCCAGAGCAGCAAAGCCCATCAGGGTAGGCATCAGCCCCGACTCCTGAATTCGGGACTGATTGACCGCTTCTTGTATTGCAGAGGCGGCAGCATCTCCCATGGCCCCCTGCAGTTGGGCAAAGATCTGCCCCTGCGCCGCCTCTTCACCGAGCACAAATCCTATTACTGTTACGGCAATAATTACCGTAGGTGCTAACGAAAATAACGTGTAAAAGGCCAGAGAGCCGGCGTAACTGAATGCATTACGCTCTAGCCATAGTTGGACGGAATCACGTAACACGCTCCACCAGAACACAACGAAATCCTTTATCATGATGCTCCCCTGTACCTAGATAGTCACAGCATACCCAATTACGAGCCGCCGCGCCGGCAACTTGTTGTCATATCAGCGCATTGCACCAGAGCATTCCCCTCATCATAATGACTCCCACTCATTAGTCTGGAGCGTGCATGACCTCATCCTCCGAGTCATCCCAAGCGAACAGCGACTTCGACTGTCTAGTCTTCATCGGACGCTTTCAGCCGCCTCATCTCGGTCACTTGGCAGTCATTCGGGCGGCACTGAAGCGCGCCCGTCAGGTGATCGTTCTGGTCGGTTCAGCATGGCAGGCACGCTCTCTACGCAATCCTTGGCGATTTGACGAACGCCGCAGCATGTTGCGCAGTGCTTTCGATGATGATGAAAATGCTCGGCTCGAGATCGTACCGTTGCTGGATGCGCTGTATAACAATGATGTATGGGTGCATGACGTTCAGCGCAAAGTCCGAGATCTGGCTCAACCATCACATGCACGCTTGCCCCGCATCGGACTGATCGGCGCCAGTCGAGGCCAGTCCAGCTATTACCTGTCTCTCTTTCCCCAGTGGGAATCGGTCAGCGTGCCCTTGGTCGAGGCAATTTCCGCCAGTGAAATCCGACAGCGCCTGTTCCGTTCCAAAGGCTCAGCGGTAGAATATCTGAGCACCAATGCGACCCATGACCTCCCCCCGGGAGTCGTCAAGGACATCCGCTCGTTCATGCTTGATCAGCCCTATCAACAGCTGATCGAAGAGCAGCAACTGCTGGACCAGTATCGCTCGGCCTGGGCCCAGGCCCCCTATCCCCCCATCTTCGTCACTGTGTGCGCGGTGGTGGTGCAATCGGGGCATGTACTGCTGGTCAGGCGTACCTCGGCCCCCGGCAAGGGGCTCTATGCCCTGCCAGGTGGATTCATCAACTCCCAGGAACGCTTGATGGATGCCTGTTTGCGCGAGCTGCGTGAGCGGATTCGTCTGAAGGTGCCCGAACCGGTATTGAAGGGATCGCTACGTGGGCAACGCCTGTTCGATGAGCCCCATCGCAGCTGGCGAGGCCGCACGCTGGCAGAGGCCTTTTATTTCGCTCTGCGCCCAGACCAGCAGTTGCCCAAGTTGAAACCGGTGAAAGGAGGTGATCATGCCCGTTGGGTTCCCTTGGCCGAACTGGAACCGGACAATCTGTTCGAAGACCACTTCTTCATTATCCAGAACTTCTTGGGACTTCCTGCCGATCATGGTACCTGGTCCGGAAGATAACCCTTCAGACAGGCCATCTCTTCAACAGACAATCGCTTAACAGATAACTTCAGGCTTCGAGAAAGTCCCTGGGCAACTTCATCATCTGCCGCCAGAGTTTCTCTACGCCTGGCTTGTGTACCAGAGAACAGCGATAAAGGCGGATTTCCAGCGGCACATCCCAGGCTTCATCTCCTGCACGCACCACTCGCCCTTCATTGAGTTCCTGACGCATGCAGAAATCCGGAATCCAAGCCATCCCGACGCCCTGCAATACCATGGCCTTGAGCCCCTCAGCCATGGCAGTTTCATAGACAGTGCGCAAGCGCATGCGTAGCGGATCGTTTTTCAGCAGCATCCGCACACTGCGCCCAAGGAAAGCTCCCTGAGTGTAGGCCAGATAGGGAATGGAATTACTGTCATTGAGCGCGAAGCGTGGCTCGCCATTGTCATCCGGCACGCTCACCGGAATCATTTTTACCCGCCCAATGGAAAACGAAGGAAATGCTTCTGCATCCAGCTGCATGCTGGCATAGGGGTCATAGTAGGCCAGCATCAGGTCGCAATTACCTTCGCGCAGCACATGAATGGCCTCCCCTACGTTCATGGCAATCAGACGAGTCGGCAACTCCCCCAGACCTTTTTGCAGACGCGAAATCCACGGCGGAAAGAAGCTTAATGCCAGTGAATGAGCCGCCACGATATCCAGGGCTTCATTGGCCATGGACAGGCCTCTCAAATGGCCCAAGGACTCATTGAGTTGTTCCACGATATTACGCGCCGTGACCAGGAACAATTGGCCTTGCGGCGTCAGGTCGATGGGCGTGGTTGAACGATCGACCAGGGTTACCCCGACAGCCTGTTCCAGTGATCGAATGCGGCGACTGAAAGCCGGCTGGGTCACGTGTCGCTGCCGTGCCGAAGCGGAAAAACTACGCGTATTGGACAGCGCAACGAAATCTTCCAGCCATTTTGTCTCGAGATTCACCACCGCTCCTGTTTACCAACGCCTTTTCTTTGGGCGACCTCAATTTACCGCAAAGCGGCAGTAGTCCCAAACAACAATGAGTATCAGAATTTACAGCAAGGCGACCTGGGCCCCTTCATGCGTTATTGAATGGGAGATAGAAGATAGGCACCTCGGGACAGTAACTTGCGCCATAACGACCGCGAGCGTAGTTCTGCGAGACTGACTTCGCGACAGTTGGCGAAGTCAGCCTCCAGCATCGTCTGCACATCCTTGGCAAAATCACGATCCACCACCAATGCGGTGATCTCGAAGTTCAAG
Source organism: Halomonas sp. (assembly GCF_029263665.1). Taxonomy (GTDB): domain Bacteria; phylum Pseudomonadota; class Gammaproteobacteria; order Pseudomonadales; family Halomonadaceae; genus Halomonas. The sequence continues at coordinate 117,908 of NZ_JAJUFQ010000005.1, read as the reverse complement.
CGGAAGGATCGGTTATCCAGATTGACGGTACCGACACTGGCAGCCTCATCATCAATCAGCGTGACCTTCTGGTGCAGGAACCCAGGCTGATAGCGATAGATACGCACACCGGACCTGACCATATCCGGCAGGAACGCGAAGGCCGACAGAAAAACCAGCAAGTGATCTGGCCGTTCCGGCATCATGATGCGCACGTCTACTCCGCGCATGGCAGCAAGCTTCAAGGCACTCTGCACGCCTTCATCCGGTACGAAGTACGGACTGGTCACCCAGAAACGCTTCCGCGCACTATGAATGAGATGCTGGATCAGCAGGCTGGCTGTCTCTCGCCCATCCGCCGGGCCCGAGGGGATGATCACAACGCGACGATTGGCCTCCGGCCAGACCTGAGGCGACCAGCATAGATTGAGCATGCAGCCTGTGGCCCAGTGCCAATCTTCCCAAAAAGCTTCCTGCAACCCCAGCACGCTTGGTCCTGCAAGCTTCATGTGGGTGTCACGCCAAGGCCCATGGCGTGGATTGAGACCAAGATACTCGATGCCTACATTCAAGCCGCCAAGCCAACCCAGTCGGCCATCCACGACCAGGATCTTGCGATGATTGCGGAAGTTGAGCTGAAAGCGTCGTTTCACGCCCTTGGATGAATGAAAGGCACTCACCTCGACACCAGCTGCTCGCAGGTCCTTGAGAAAGCCCTCACGTAACTGATGACTACCAATCTCATCGTACAGGAAATAGACACGCACCTGGCGCTGTGCGGCGGCAATCAACTGATGCTTGAGTCGGCGCCCAAGCGAATCGTCCCTTACGATGAAGAACTGGATCAAGATATAGGAGCGGGCTTCCTTGATGCCGGCGAAAAGGCTGTCGAACGTGGCCTCACCATCGACCAGAAGCTCGCTGTGATTGGCACTGGTCAATGGCATCATGGCCAACTGCTCCACAGCCCTTACATCGACATCATCAGTCTGAATCTTATAGGCATCGAAACGGTCGCGATAACGCTCCAGCACCTGGCGCAAAACCGTATCACGCTGGCCTCTGGCACTGACATAGCCATAGAAGCGGGGACGGCCAAATACCCAATACGCAGGCAGGGCCAGATAAGGGAACGTCACCAGCGAAATAATCCAGGCAATAGCCCCCTGAGATGTCCGGCTGGACATCAACGCCAATACCGCCGAGAAAGCCCCTGCGGTATGAATGAGAAAGACGGCCAATCCCAATATCCAGGTCGTCATGTTCAGCCTCCATCCTTGTCGCTTCAGAGCATACCCTTAGAAACGACAACCCCGCCAGCCGGCGGGGTCTCGTATTGCGCCAATGGCAAATATGCCGTCAAGCCGTCTGGGCGATGATTTCCTTCCACTTGGCAGGGCCAGTCTGATGCACGGAAGTGCCCTGTGTATCCACGGCCACCGTTACCGGCATATCTTCCACTTCAAACTCGTAAATGGCTTCCATGCCCAGATCTTCAAAGCCAACCACACGGGATGCCTTGATTGCCTGAGACACCAGGTAGGCTGAGCCACCCACTGCCATCAAGTATACCGCTTCATTGTCGCGGATCGCCTCGATCGCTGCCGGTCCACGCTCGGCCTTGCCGACCATGCCCAGCAGGCCGGTCTGTTCCAGCATAGTGCGGGTAAACTTGTCCATGCGCGTTGCCGTCGTCGGACCAGCAGGACCTACGATTTCATCACCAACAGGATCCACCGGGCCAACGTAATAGATGAACCGTCCTTTCAGGTCCACCGGCAATGCTTCGCCTTTGGCCAGCATGTCGACCATGCGCTTATGTGCCGCATCACGACCGGTCAACAGCTTGCCATTGAGAAGCAGCGTATCACCCGGCGCCCAGGTCTTGACCTCTTCAGGGGTGATCTCATCAAGATTGACGCGCTTGACATTAGCGCCAGCCTCACGCGTGATTTCCGGCCAGTCCTCCAAACGCGGCGGCTTGAGCGCAGCAGGCCCGGAACCATCCAGAGTGAAGTGGGCATGACGCGTCGCTGCGCAGTTGGGGATGATCGCCACCGGCTTGTTGGCCGCATGAGTGGGATAATCCTTGACCTTGATGTCAAGCACGGTCGTCAAGCCACCCAGGCCCTGGGCGCCAATACCGCTCTTGTTGACCTTGTCGAACAGTTCCAGGCGCAGTTCCTCGGAACGGTTGGCGGCGCCACGCGCTTGCAGGTCCTGGATATCGATCGGGTCAAGCAAAGCTTCCTTGGCAAGTTCCATGGCCTTCTCGGCAGTACCGCCAATGCCGATACCCAGCATGCCGGGCGGACACCAGCCTGCGCCCATCTTCGGCAACTGTTCCATGACCCAGTCAACTACAGAGTCGGAAGGATTGAGCATGGCAAACTTGGATTTGGCTTCGCTGCCACCACCCTTGGCCGCGACATGCACTTCAACAGTATCGCCCGGCACCAGCTTGTGGTGGATCACCGCAGGTGTATTGTCCTTGGTGTTCTGGCGCTTGCCATCCGGATCCGCCAGTACGGAAGCCCGCAGGACGTTGTCCGGGAAGTTGTAGGCACGCCGTACGCCTTCGTTGATCATGTCGTCGAGGCTCATGTCGGCCTCGAAACGTACGTTCATGCCAACATGGACGAACACGGTGACGATACCGGTGTCCTGACAGATCGGACGGTGGCCGGTAGCACACATGCGAGAGTTGATCAGGATCTGGGCAATGGCATCCTTGGCAGCAGGGTTCTGCTCCCGCTCATAGGCTGCCGCCATGGCATCGATGAAGTCTTTGGGATGATAGTAGGAAATGTACTGCAGGGCATCAGCGACGCTCGTGATGAGGTCGTCCTGGCGAATCACGGTCATGGATGACTCCTTGGGTGGGTCGTTATACCCGCTTCTCTTCTACGGCCTGCAGCTGACAACACGCCATGGCTTCAGCGGCGCAGTGGACGATACGGCACCGCCAGCCCAGCACTTCGTGTACATGTATCCGAAACAGCCTTGCAGAACATGTTCAAGTTCATGGCGCCGTGGACAGCATGCCGTGGGCGGGTTTGAAACATGCCATTGTTGATAGCGACACATTTCACAAGCGGCCCATAGTGTACCTCAAGGAACAGGTCGCGGCAGCTCCGACGCCATCCTGAACGTTCTCAGAATCGCACCGAGATGTTCTGGAACAATAAGATAACGGTATAAATTATTCGGTAGACACACCGTCCCATCGGCAAACTATTGTTGCTCAACGACGCCAGACACCTCACATAGGCTCAAGACCCAGGTTATATCGCGCCAAGCGCCAACTGACGTTCCTGGAGTTCGTGCAGACGATCCCTCAGGCGTGCCGCTTCTTCGAACTCGAGGTTCTGGGCTGCCTGCAGCATGGCATCCTCCAGGCGACTCATCTCCTTGCGCAGCTCCTCTGGCGACAGGGATGCCGGATCATAGATGGCCTCGGGCTCGGCAACCTTGCGCTCCCCCTTGCGTCCACGGCTCTTGCGACTGCCAGGAGCGGCAGCAGCCTCGAGGATATCTGCCACAGAGCGCGTCACGGTACGTGGCGTAATGCCGTGTTCTTCGTTGTGTGCCATCTGCTTGGCTCGGCGGCGCTCGGTCTCGTCCATGGCCTTGCGCATGGAATCCGTGATGCGATCGCCATACAGAATCGCTTTGCCATTGGCATTACGTGCCGCCCGGCCGATTGTCTGGATCAGTGAACGCTCAGCACGCAAGAAGCCTTCCTTGTCCGCATCGAGAATGGCCACCAGGGAAACTTCGGGAATATCCAGGCCCTCTCTGAGCAGGTTGATTCCCACCAGTACGTCGAACTTGCCCAGGCGCAGGTCACGGATGATTTCCACCCGCTCCACCGTATCGATATCCGAGTGCAGGTAGCGTACCTTGACATCGTGCTCGTCGAGGTACTCGGTAAGGTCTTCCGCCATGCGCTTGGTCAAGGTCGTCACCAACACCCGTTCTCCTACTGCGGTGCGCAGATGGATTTCCGAGAGCAGATCATCGACTTGAGTCGAGGCCGGACGCACCTCGATTTCTGGATCCAGCAATCCCGTAGGACGCACGACCTGTTCGACTACCTGACCAGCATGCTCAGCCTCATAGGGCCCCGGTGTAGCAGAAACGAAAATGGTCTGTGGGCAGATCCCTTCCCATTCCTCGAATGTCATCGGGCGGTTATCCAGCGCCGAAGGCAGGCGGAAGCCGTATTCCACCAGCGTTTCCTTGCGCGAACGGTCACCGCGGTACATGCCACCGACCTGCGGTACGCTGACATGGGACTCATCGATGAACAACAAAGCATCCGGCGGCAAGTAGTCAAAGAAGGTAGGTGGTGGTTCGCCGGGAGCGCGCCCGGACAAGTAGCGTGAGTAATTCTCGACGCCGTTGCAGTAACCCAGCTCATTCATCATCTCGATGTCGTAGAGCGTACGCTGCTCAAGGCGCTGGGCTTCCACCAGTCGGTCTTCCTTGCGCAGGAACGCGAGCCGTTCCACCAGTTCTGCCTTGATCTGATCCACTGCGGCAAGGATAGTCTCCCGCGGTGTCACATAGTGACTCTTCGGGTAGATGGTCATGCGAGGCACCCTGCCCTGCACTTCACCGGTCAACGGGTCGAACAGACTGATCGTATCGATTTCATCGTCGAACAATTCCACCCTTACCGCTTGATCCTCGGAGTCTGCCGGGAAAATGTCGATGACATCCCCTCTCACCCGATAGGTACCGCGCTTGAAATCCATATCGTTGCGGGTGTATTGCAGCTCGGCCAGACGCCTCAGGAAGCCTCGTTGGTCGATCAATTCGCCACGAGTGAAGTGCAGACGCATCTTCAGGTACTGATCCGGGTCACCCAGGCCATAGATGGCCGACACCGAGACAACGATCAGTGCATCACGGCGCTCCAGCAACGCCTTGGTCGCAGACAGGCGCATCTGCTCGATATGGTCATTGATGGAGGCATCCTTCTCGATGAAGGTGTCCGACGACGCCACATAAGCTTCGGGCTGGTAATAGTCGTAATAGGAAACGAAATATTCCACCGCATTGTCGGGGAAGAATGCCTTGAATTCGCCATAAAGCTGAGCAGCCAACGTCTTGTTATGTGCCATGACAATGGTTGGGCGCTGTAGGCGCTCCACTACATTGGCCATGGTGAAGGTCTTGCCTGAGCCAGTAACACCGAGCAGGGTCTGGTGGGCCAGACCTGCCTCCAGCCCATTGACCAGCCCTTCGATAGCTGCCGGTTGGTCACCGGCAGGACGGAACTTGGAGGCGAGGCGAAACGGCTTGCTCATCATGGCTCCATGGAAATTGATCTTGGCAATACGAGTGTCAGGCGTCGACCACTGTGCGAGTAGTGATCTCCACACGGGAAGTCGTCATCAAGCGATGAATCGGGCATTTGTCGCTGATCTCTTCAAGTCTCGCCAACCTCTCTGGATCATCGACCCCATGAAATGTCATGGCCACATCCAGTCGGTAGATCCCTTTGCGTTCATCGCGTTCATCACGCGTTACCACCACACTGACAGCATCCAGCGCCCAGCCCTTGCGCTGGGCATACATACGGGCAGTGATTGCCTTGCAGGCTCCCAGAGACACGTCGAAATAATCGTGTGGGTCCGGTGCGCTGCCATCACCGCCAAAGGCCTCGGGCACATCCACCAACAGTTCATCGAAACTGTGGATTTTAGCACTATGGCGCAACTTGCCATCACGCAGACTGCGAATACTGATCGTCATCCTGATGCCCTCTCGGTCTTGGCAACATGCACACAACGGTACCCGTCATGTTTAGCTCACCTTGATCTTGAGCTTGAGCTGCTCAACAGCCTTGATCAACACCTCACGACGCGCCTTCCCTTCCACTTCAGCGCCGTATCGACCTACTTCGACACTATCGACGCCATCCAGCATCATCAGAGCCGTGGTGATCCGGTTGATCTGATCGGTGCTTTCAACACCTTCAAATGTCAGTGATTGGTGAGACATCGATATACTCCTTGCATCCAGAACTTCTCCAGCAAACAAACAGCTGGGAATCGCACAGCTTAGCATGACCCGACAACCATAGAGCAGCATCCCACCACGCCGAGACTTGTCCCATACTTGAAAAAGCCCTCTTGCGACTACACATTCCCACAGCAACCGCCCAGCGAAACACCTTTCAGCCCTGTGGGATACTATGCAGAATAGAATCATCTTCCAGGGCGATACACGCCAGACTGGCGGGCAACCTGACATAGGAAAGGTCAATGACGGATTGGATCAGCGCCAATGGCGGACGGCTCCGCGCTCCCCATGATGTAGAGTTCGATACTGCGGACCCGGCACGTCAAGTACTCGAGAACACTGTCGCCATCCCTCTGGTGCATCTGGGCGCCGTGGATGTCATCGGTGCCGATGCCGAACGCTTCCTGCAAGGCCAGACCAGTGCTCAACTGAGCCTTGTCGATGGCCATTTCGCTCCCCTGACCGCCTTTTGCAGTCCCAAAGGCCGGGTGATGGCCAATGCTCAGTTGATGCGCGTCGCGCCGGAACACTATCGCTTGATTCTGCATAGCAGCCTGGTCGAACCGCTGACTCAGCAATTGAGCAAATTCGCAGCTTTCTACAAGGCCAGCCTGGAACCTCAGGATAATATTGCACTGATCGGCCTGATTGGCCGCGAAGCTACCGCCCTGACAGAAGTCGACTGCGACCTGACACCACCCAAGTTATGGCACCAGGCAACCTGCGGCGATACCAGTGTGCTGACTTACCCCGGTCCACAAACTCGCTACTTGATCACGCTCCCTGCACAGGTGGCTGAGGAGCTCTTCCCGCGCTTGCTCAACCAATGTGCGGCTGTAGGCAATGCGGTATGGAAACTGGCCGATATTCAGGCGGGTCTGCACTTCATCAATGCCGATCAGCAAGATACGTATCTGCCACAGATGCTCAACTGGGAAGCCCTGGCGGGAATCAGTTTCAAGAAGGGCTGCTATACCGGGCAGGAAGTGGTCGCCCGGGCACATTTCCGCGGACAGGTGAAGAAGCGCCTATTCCGTGTGCAGATAGAAGGTGATGAATGCCCCGACAATGGTAGCGAGGTAGTCAATGAGAGCGGCAAACGCGTCGGGGAGATCATTGCCAGCCAGGTGGACGCCTATGGCCAGCCTGAAGCCTTGGCGGTCCTGTCGACACAAGCCACGGAAGAGCCACTCAGCTTGAATGGCCACCGAGTGCAACTGCTGAAATTACCCTATGCACTGAAACGGCAGGACCCGGAGGACCTGGTCGATTCCACTGATGCAACGACACAAGCAGATTCAAAGACGAAACAGGTTTAAATACCAAACAAGTGGCGTGCCGTGGCCGAACTTGTGTTGGCCACGGCCGCCTGGTCCTGCCCACGCAGCTCAGCGACAACTCGGCACACCTCCGCCACCCGTGCAGGTTCGTTACGCTGCCCCTGGTAGCCACACAAGGGCATGTCCGGACTATCGCTTTCCAGCACAAAGCCGTCATCAGGCAGGCGAGCCACCGCGCGCCTCAATCGCGCTGCCCGCGGATAGGTGACAGCGCCACCCAAACCCACACGAAAACCCAGATCGATAAAGCGCTTTGCCTGTTCATATGAGCCGGCAAATGCATGAATCAAGCCCCCAGAAGGCATGGCCAGATCTTTCAGTTGCTTGGCAACGTCATCATTGGCCCGAACACAGTGGATCACTACAGGAAGGTCTCGCTCCCGAGCCAACTTCAGCTGGGCAACGAACAATTGCCATTGGCTTTTCAGGGTCTCTGGAAAACGCGCGTCAATACCGCATTCTCCCAAGGCAACGATGGAGGCATGGCAATCCAGGTAACGAGCCAGCGCCAGCAGATCATTGTCACCACCTTCAAGGCGATGCTCTTCCAGGAAAACCGGATGAAGACCAAGGCAGACACTCAGACCCTGCGCGTTGCCCAGCGCCAGCAGCCCGTCCCAGCGAGAGCGTGTTGTCCCGGCGATAACACAATGCCCCACCCCGACCTGCCGAGCCCTTTCCAGCACCTCAGTCCGGTCCTGGTCAAAGATCGGAAAATCCAGATGGCAGTGGGCATCTATCAATTCGAGCATTGAGACCCTCCATTCTGCACAGGCCAACCAGTGAGGCGACGGAGCGCATCCCGATAACAGGAGTGCCCCGCTCACAGCGCAACCCACCACCTGAGCAACGGGCCAAGCCTATGATGCCCAGCTTACGCCCAGCGTCTGGTTCAATGCTCGCGAGTTTCGCGGAAACGTACGTCTGGCCAACGTTCCTGCGTCATCTGCAGGTTGACCCGGGTTGGGGCAATGTACGTCAGGTAGCCACCGCCATCGATAGCCAGATTGGTACTGGCCTTGCGCTTGAACTCATCCAGCATCTTGGCATCGTCACAGTAGATCCAGCGTGCAGTGTTGACATTGACACCTTCATAGATGCAATCGACCTTGTACTCTTCCTTGAGTCGATGCGCGACCACATCGAACTGCAGCGTACCCACGGCCCCAAGAATCAAGTCATTGTTATCAAGAGGCATGAACACCTGGGTGGCGCCTTCTTCCGACAACTGTTGAAGGCCCTTCTGCAGCGCCTTCATCTTCAGCGGGTCCTTCAGGCGCACACGCTTGAACAGCTCCGGTGCAAAGTGCGGAATACCAGTGAAGCGCATGTCTTCACCTTGGGTGAAAGTATCACCGATCTGGATGGTGCCGTGGTTATGCAGGCCGATGATGTCACCTGGCCAGGCTTCTTCCACGTGAGAGCGATCCGCTGCCATGAACGTCAATGCATCAGCGATCTTGACGTCCTTTCCGATACGCACGTGGCGCATTTTCATGTTCTTTTCGTATTTTCCAGAACATACGCGCAGGAAGGCGATGCGGTCACGGTGATTCGGGTCCATATTGGCCTGAATCTTGAATACGAACCCGGTGAAGCGCCCATCCTCAGCTTCCACCTTGCGGATATCTGTCTCGCGGGGTTGCGGTGACGGGGCATATTCGACGAAACCGTCAAGCATCTCACGTACACCGAAGTTGCCCATCGCAGTACCGAAGTACACCGGTGTCAGTTCGCCTCGACGGAAAGCCTCGAGGTCAAACTCGTGGGATGCACCACGCACCAGCTCGACCTCCATGCGCAACTCTTCAGCCGCATCTTCCCCAAGTATTTCATCCACTTGAGGGTTATCCAGTCCTTCAATGCGCAGGTCATCCGGAATACGGTGGCCTTGCCCTTGGGTATAGAGATGAATGACATCATTGTAGAGATGGTAGACGCCCTTGAAGTGACGCCCCATGCCAATCGGCCATGTCATCGGTGCACACTGGATATTGAGCACCGTTTCGACTTCGTCCATCACCTCGATGGGATCGCGGATATCACGGTCCATCTTGTTGACGAATGTCAGAATCGGCGTGGTGCGCAGGCGACATACCTCCATCAGCTTGATGGTTCGATCCTCGACGCCCTTGGCACCATCGATCACCATCAACGCCGAATCCACTGCCGTCAGCGTGCGATAGGTATCCTCGGAGAAGTCCTCGTGCCCAGGCGTATCCAGCAGATTGACCATACGGCCCCCATAAGGGAACTGCATCACCGAGGTGGTCACGGAGATCCCCCGCTCCTGCTCCATCTTCATCCAGTCCGACGTGGCATGACGGTCATCACGCTTGCTCTTCACGGAACCGGCCAGCTTGATGGCATTTCCGAACAACAGCATCTTCTCGGTAATGGTGGTCTTACCGGCATCGGGGTGCGAAATGATGGCAAAGGTTCTGCGAAGCCCCGACTGTTGGGCTTGCTTGGCGTCTGTCATGGAAACCTGGCTCTACTTTGTACTTGCCCTGCAGGTAAACTTCGCAGGTGAAGCTCGAGATACCTGGGCAAGAGGGAATGAAAGTTGCGCAGATTGTACCGGCAAGGTTCGTACGGTGCCATGCCCCCGATCCATGCTAGCCATGAAATAGCGCTTCTCCACTTCCTGCGCTACACCGGGCCGCATCAAGAGCATATCATTCAGTCTGACCGGGCCCATGATCACCTCATTTCCACAGGCCTGCTTCTGACGTCGGATATTTCATGACCAACAACAAGGACGAACACCATCACGATCTGGATGCCCTCAAGAGGGAACTGTCTCAGATGGCCAAGGGAGCCAGTGAGCGCTCCGGGTTGCAACACGGTAACGATACAAGTCGGTCTCGAGCCTTCACTCAACAAGAGCTGGAGGAAATCGCCGAACACATGGCAGCTGAGCGACGTGCCAAATGGGCTGCCGTCTTTGCCAACTGGCTGGATATGGCCGACCGCACAGGCACTACGATAGGCGCATTGTCCACGGTTGCCCTGTTCTTTGCTGACAAGGACGGTGATGCACTTGTCGTCGCAACCAGCGCCAACCCTCTATGGGGAGTCGTGATTGGATTTTCGCTGGCATTTGGGGCATCCTACCTGAAGGCCCTACTGACATGGAGGGGCAAGTAAATGACGGTCTACATCGTTCTCGCAACACTGAGCATCATCACTATAGGCCTGGGCGTAGCGGCTGTGTGTCTGACCAGAGGCTATGAGCGTGATGTGCAGGAACTCGTGAAGTATGCGAAAGAAAAGGGTCTTGTCCAGGATTCCTGACAACGCTTCCTTTACGGCAGCTTCCTTCCAATGCCTTCCTCTTCAGTTTCGTCCCATATATTTACCCCCGCCATTGTGCGGGGGTTCGCTTATCCCCGAAGGCACATCTGACATTGTCTCGTCATCGAATGATGATCACACTGTCATCTTTGGCGGAAAAACTAGTGCGTCCTGGATTGTGACCTGCACAAGGAAACCTTCATGCGCACTACCCGCCGCGAGTTTCTCGGCCTGGGCCTCAAGGCCAGCGCCGGTATCGGCCTGATCACCGCTGCTCCAGGCATCATCATGGCTGAAAGCCGTCGCCCCATGATCACTTCCGGAGTGATGAGCGGAGATTTATGGACCGACCGGGCCATGATCTGGTCCCGGGCAGACCGCCCATCCCGAATGATGATCGAAGTTGCTGATAACCCGGAATTCCGCAATGCCCGCCTGCTACGAGGACCTGATGCTCTCCCCGGCAGCGACCTTACCGCCAAGCTCGATGTCACGGGCCTCAGCGGTGATGAGCTTCATTACCGCGTGCGCTTCGTTGCGCTCGGCGATCACAAGGCCATCAGCGAGCCAAGCGTAGGACGTCTGCGCCTTCCTGGCAGTAGCAAACGCAACGTGCGCTTTGTCTGGTCCGGTGACGTCGTTGGCCAAGGTTGGGGTATCGACACTACCCGGGGCGGGATGAAGATCTTCGAGACCATGCGCCAGCAGGTACCGGACTTCTTCATTCACTCTGGAGATTCGATCTACTCCGATGGGCCCCTCGAAGAGAGCGTCACCCTGCCCAACGGCGAAACCTGGCACAACATCATCACCGAAGCCAAGAGCAAGGTTGCTGAAACCCTTGATGAATACCGTGGCAATCATGCCTACAACCTGATGGACGAAAACCTGCGTCGCTTCAATGCTGAAGTGCCCATGTTCGCCCAGTGGGATGACCACGAAGTCACCAACAACTGGTATCCCGAAGAAATCCTTGCCGACGATCGCTACACCGAGAAGAACGTCTCTCTACTCGCCGCTCGTGGCCGCCAGGCTTTCCTTGAATACATGCCTATTCGCCAATGGCCCGAATCCCCAGGCCGTATTCACCGCAACTTCAGCTATGGCTCGGACCTTGATGTATTCATGCTCGACATGCGCACATATCGAGGCCATAACACAGCCAACATGCAGGATGCTGATGACCCCAACGCTGCACTGCTTGGCAAGCAACAGATCGACGAACTGATCAGCGCTCTGGAAAAATCCCAGGCCACCTGGAAGATCATTGCCTCGGACATGCCCCTTGGCCTGGTCGTGAGCGACGGCGACAACTTCGAGGCGGTGGCCAACGCCGATGACGGTGCTCCTGCTGGCCGCGAACATGAAATCGCCCGATTGCTCAAGGCAGTGCATGACAAGGGGATCAGCAACCTCGTCTGGTTGACAGCAGACGTACACTACACCGCTGCCCATCATTACTCCCCGGAACGGGCCAGTTTCAAGGACTTCACCCCCTTCTGGGAATTTGTCACAGGTCCTCTTCACGCAGGGACTTTCGGCCCCAATGAACTGGATGGCACCTTTGGCCCTGAAGTGGTGTTCTCGAAAGCCCCGGAGAATGGACAGGCCAACCTTGCCCCCAGCGAGGGCTACCAGTTCTTTGGCCAGGTGGACCTCGACAGTGAGAGCCGCGAGTTGACCGTGACGCTAAAGGATGTCGCAGGCAACGACCTGCACACCCAAGTGCTCAAGCCTGAGCTAGCCTGATTCGCGTTCGGCACATTTCTGGGCTCAAGCGCTACGCAAACACCCTCGACCTTCGGTAGTCAGACAACTGCCGAGGGTCGAGGGTGTTCTGATAGCAGCCTGACATGAGCGACAATATGCCTCTCCCATATGCCTCTTTTGACATAGCAATCCAGCGGCGATGTGAACGGCCATGCGTTATGATGCTTTCACTGCCAAGGAGAGACCATGCAACCCGCCCTGCCGCTTCCGCTTTCCACCCCCAACCGCAACCTGGTACGCCTGACCTTTGTCCGAGGCATCACCTGGACGGGGTTCCTGATCGCCATCATCGTCGGTATCGAGCTGCTTGATTTCAATCTCGACCTGCCGGCCGTCATTGCTGTCATCGTGGCAATGGGGATCATCAACATTGTCTCCTGGTGGCGACTGAGCCGCCCCCGGGACGTCAGCCATCATGAATATTTGCTCCATCTATTACTGGATGTGATTGGGCTGACTCTGCTGTTCTACTTTACCGGGGGGGCCACCAACCCCTTCATTACCTACTACCTCGTCCCTGTCACCATTGCCGCCGCCACCCTGCCTTGGCTGCATGCCTGGATACTTGCCCTGACCGCCATGGCGTCCTACAGCGCCTTGATGGTGATCTACCATCCAGTGCCTCAACTTGGTTCCCACTACGCTTCCAACATCAATCTCCATGTGCTTGGCATGTGGCTGAACTTCTTTCTTTCCGCCGGGCTGGTCACCTTCTTCATCTACAAGATGGCGCATGCCTTGCGCAGCAGGGACCAGGCACTGTCACGCACACGGGAAGCAGCCCTGCGCAATGAGCAAGTACTGGCAGTTGCCACACAGGCGGCAGGTACCGCGCATGAACTGGGCACACCGTTATCAACCATGGCAGTCGTGCTGGCAGAGATGAAGCAGGAACTCGAACCCGATGATCCCTTGCTCGAGGACATCCAGCTTCTGCGCCAGCAGGTCGACACCTGCAAGGAACGTTTGCGCCATCTCGTCGATAGCGCCGATCGACGGCGTATGGCGGAACCCGAAGTTCATGATGCCGAGGCGTGGCTCAAGGCAGTGATCAGCCGTTGGCTGGTCTTGCGTCCAGATGTCACCCACCGCTTCGAGGCCACCAAACGACGCGGCCAACCCAAGCTCATGGTCGATGCAACCCTCAACCAGGCATTGACCAACCTGCTCAACAATGCAGCGGACGCCAAGCCAGATCACATCGAAATTCGCCTGGACTGGACCACGGACCTGGTCATCATCGATATTCGCGACCATGGCCCAGGCATTCCCATGGCCATTGCTGACCAGCTTGGTGAAACCTTCGTTTCAACCAAGAGTAAAGGGCTTGGCATTGGTTTGTTTCTGACCCATGCCACCATCAACCGCTTTGGTGGCGGCGTCAGCCTGTACAACCACCCCGATGGGGGCACACTCACTGAAGTCACCTTGCCCCGCTGTGGCTGAGAGCCTCATCCTGGCTCCCTTGGAAAGACAGAGAGGACATCATGCAAGAATCAGCTCACCGGCTTTTGATCATCGATGATGATGATATGTTCTGCCATGTGCTGGAGCGTGCCATGCAGCGCCGTGGCCATGAAGTAGAAGTGGCTCACGATGGCACTCAGGCCCTTGAAGCCGCCCGACGCCACCAGCCCACCATCGCCACTCTGGATCTCAAGCTGGAAAACGAGTCAGGGCTGAAACTGCTGCCGGAATTGCTCGAAGTGGTGCCGGATTGCCGCATTGTCGTGCTGACAGGCTACTCGAGCATTGCCACCGCCGTGGAGGCCATCAAGCTAGGCGCCGTCAACTATCTGTGCAAACCGGTGGATGCCGACGAAGTCCTTGCCGCCCTCAGCAATACCGAAGCCAACCCGGAAACGGAGGTCGCCGACAACCCTCCCTCCATCAATCGGTTGACGTGGGAACACATCCAGAAAGTTCTGCAGGAACATGACGGCAACATTTCGGCCACCGCACGGGCCCTGGGCATGCATCGACGTACCCTGCAACGCAAACTGCAAAAACGTCCCGTTCGCCGCTGATCAAGAAAACACAGAGGCATGCTGGCAAACATCGGAGGAGGCTCAAGTTTGCCAGCATGTAGATCGTCACTATCGTTACTGAGCAGTCCAGCCCAGATCGATATTCCAGCTGGCCCCCGTCACGGCACCGGCGGCATCCGACGCCAGATAGCCAACCATCCCGGCAACTTCAGCGGGATCGATCAAGCGTTTCACTGCCGCATTCTTAAGCATGATCTGCTCAATGACCTGCTGTTCGGGCATGCCATGCAACTTGGCCTGGTCCGCTATCTGGTTGTCCACCAGCGGCGTCTTTACATAGGCCGGGCAAATGGCATTGGCCGTGATGCCCTGAGGACCTCCTTCCAGCGCTGCCGTCTTGGTCAGGCCGATCATGCCATGCTTGGCACTGACATAAGCCGCCTTGCCCGGAGACGCGACCTGAGCATGCACGGAAGCAATATTGATGATACGGCCCCAGCCGTTTTCACGCATGGAGGGCCATACCGCCTGAGTCAGCAAAAATGGTGCCGTCAGCATCAGGTCAATGATCTGACGCCACTTGTCCTCTGGGAATTCCTCGATCGGCGCAACATGCTGAATGCCGGCATTATTGACCAGGATATCGACACGACCGAAACGGCTCATGGCATCCTCGACAGCAGCACGGCAGGCATCGGCCTTGGTCAGATCTGCTTGGTGGAACACCGCTCCAACCGCCTCTGCCACCGCCTGGCCGTCCGGATTGAAATCCACGGCCAGCACTTGATGGCCCTGCTCACACAGATGAGCCACAACGGCGGCTCCGATACCGCTGCTGGTACCTGTGACAATGGCAACTCTGGGAGTGGCAGCTGACATGCTTATCTCCTTGGCAATGGGTGATCCTAGGCGATGAATGACTGCCGCGAATGACGGCATGAAGCTCCAGCATAGGCAATGCTGCGCCGCGGCACCAGAGGTCGAAAGGATGATCTTTTTATTGCGGCACAGCATCAAAACCCACAGGATGCTAGCATCCTTTTATCACCATCCCTTTTGCTGGAGTTTCCATGTCCCCTGAGCAATACCTCGACATTGCACTCGATATCGCCCAAAGCGCAGGCCGCATGATTCTGGAAGCGCGCGAATCGAATGCTCTCGAAAAAAGCCTGAAAAATGGCCAGGAACTGGTGACGACCACTGACGTAGCAGTGGATACCATGATCAGCCAGCGTCTTGAGGAGGCCTTCCCTGGCGAAAAGCGCCTCAGCGAGGAGCTGTCTCCTGAGCGTGACGTTCTTGAACAGGAAGGCGCACTGTGGGTTGTTGACCCCATCGATGGCACCGTTAACTTCGCCCATGGACTACGTCATGTCGCGGTCTCCATTGCCTACGCACGAGATGGTGTCATTCAACTGGGTGTGGTCCATGCCCCCTTTCTCGAAGAAACCTTTACCGCCATCCGTGGCAAGGGAGCCTATCTCAACGGCAACGCACTTTCCGCCAGTTCGGCAAGGGAGCTGGATGCCAGCCTGATTGCCACCGGCTTTCCCTATCGCCGGGACAGCCGCATTCCATTGATGCGCCGTCTGACAGCAGTACTCAGCCATTGCCGCGATGTCCGTCGCAACGGCTCGGCAGCTCTCGACTTGTGCGATGTCGCCTGCGGTCGCATGGATGCCTATTACGAAAGTGTCTCTCCCTGGGACTTTGCAGCAGGACGCCTGATCGCCCACGAAGCAGGCGCTCGCACAGGTCACCTGTATCATTGCCCTGAAGGCATCCCTGAAGAACTCTATGGCGAGAATCTGCTGGTCAGCAGCCCTCACATCTACGATGACCTGCGTGAACTGCTGCGCCGGGCCGATGCCGGTGAGCTCGATGATGATCGATAGTCAGCACTCATCAGGGCATGCCAAGACGAACTATTGGCCTTGACCCCAGGAATCGGTCAAAATGCCCTGATTCTAAATTCTTCCCTTTTCATGCATTCTTTTATCTATGCATCCTGGCATGCAAGGAGCCCTTAATGTTTGTTGTTATCTTCGGCCGTCCCGGTTGCCCTTTCTGTGTCCGCGCCAAGGACCTTGCCGAAAACCTGCAAGCGGCCGGCAGCATCGAAGGCTATCGTTACGTGGATATCCATGCTGAAGGTATTACCAAGGCCGATATGGAAAAGACCATCGGCAAACCGGTGACCACTGTGCCGCAGATTTTCGTCGGCCAGCAGCATATCGGTGGCTTCACCGAATTCGACCAGTATGTACGTGACAACGAGCTGATCACCGCTACCGCCTGATCGAACGTTCCGTACCGCATCATGCAAGCGGCCGCCCTTTGAGGCGGCCGTTTTCTTTCATGTTCATCAGGCCAGCGTCGGTATGCCGTTGAATGCACCTTGACCAAGGCGCCTATACTTCCTCCATCTATCCCCGAGTACTCACTTTCTGCCAGGAAGAACACCGGCAAGTCGTTCATCCAGGGGGAGCAGAGAGCCAGGACGAAGGCACATACAAAGCGAGAAGCGATGCCAGGATGCTACCTAAGGACAACGGGTAATGAGTGAAGAACATCAGGTCGCCCAGCAGTTATGGTTGGACTATGTCCACCTGCACCCCGACATTGGGGCCTTGCGCCTCTGGCCAACCAGCTCGCCGGTAGAATACTTCACGCTTGTCACCCTCAGCCAATCGCCCTGGAGCATGGCCAGCATGTTGCCTCTGTTCACAGAAAGGGGGTATCAGGACATACACCGCTATGCCATGGCCGACTGCGGCTTGCTGGTGGCATTGCTGGCGCCACACGGCGATGGTCCTTGGCTGATTCTGGTGGAACTGCAGGCAACCAGCCTTCCCCGCCAGGCGCGAGAGGCTCTGCTGAACCTGGTCCAGCAGGATGGTTCGGATACCATCACCTATCAACCTGGTGCCATGCGCCCCTGGCCCATGCCTGACTGGAACACCTATCAACTGCTGACCAGAGCCCATCCTCTTGCGGCCTGGCTATCCATCGTCGGACCACGAGTCCACCATGCGGGTTTCGATTGCCAGCGCTTGAGCCGCTCACTCAATGAGCTCGACATTATGTTGCAGGAACATGGCCTGACCGCCACCAGCCAAGTCGATCACATCTTTCCGGTCTCTGCCCTGATCGAGCAACGTTTCTATCCTACCTGTTCACAGCTCTTGCCTTTTGCTGCTGGGGATGAACACCGGGTTCCTCTGGGTGGGCTGGCGCTGATCCAGAAACAGCTCGGTGCAGGACAGGAACGCAGTGCCGAGCTTCTATTGCCGCCTCATGCACTGTGCGAAATCTTCTAGCTATCCTCGCTTCTTTCATTTTTCCTTTGTCGCCATTCATCCACAGTTTCTGTGGATAAGGCTGTGCATCATGCAATTGAAATAGACCGCGATGGGCATCGTCACTGGCTTCGTCTCAAGATGGTCATAAAATCGACAGGCCCAGGGTGTTTGACCACCCTTGATGCATTGCCCCCGCAGTCACCAGAACGGCCCGTAGATACGGGCCGTTCTGGTGACAGATGATAGCGTTGCCACACCCCGCGGAAAGAATGACTGCCGGGGTTGCGCAAAGGAATCCTCAGAAAGTCATTTCCGGGACATCATCGGGAACAACCAACTTTCCGGCCGTCTTTTCCTTGATTTCCTCGACACTGACACCCGGGGCCCGTTCCTTCAGGATGAAGGCGCCGTTGTCGATCTCAAGATATGCCAGGTCAGTCAGTACGCGCTTGATACAGCCAGCACCTGTCAGAGGCAGGGAACACTGCTCCAGAAGCTTAGACTCGCCATCCTTGGAAGCATGCGTCATGGTGACAATGATGTTATCGGCACCGGCTACCAGATCCATGGCACCGCCCATGCCCTTGATCAGCTTCCCGGGGATCATCCAGGAGGCGATATTACCCTCGACATCCACTTCAAAGGCACCCAACACGGTCAGATCGACATGACCACCGCGAATCATGGCAAAGGACTCAGCGGACGAAAAGATCGCCGCGCCAGCACGAGCAGTGACTGTCTGCTTGCCCGCATTGATCATGTCAGGGTCGACTTCATCCTCTGCAGGAAACTGCCCCATACCAAGCAGGCCATTCTCCGATTGCAGCATGACATCCATGCCTTCGGGTATGTAGTTGGCAACCAGGGTCGGGATACCGATCCCCAAGTTCACATAGAAGCCGTCTTCGAGCTCACGCGCCACACGCTGGGCCATTTGTTCACGAGTGAGAGCCATCTTGTTACCTCATTGATTATCCGTTGGAGACATTCGCTGATTCATGGGAGCGACGTTTCAGCTCTCGCGCACAGTGCGCTTCTCGATACGCTTCTCGAAGGTCCCCTGGATGATGCGGTCAACATAGATGCCGGGGGTATGAATCTGCGCCGGATCAAGCTCACCCGGCTCGACAATCTCTTCCACCTCCACCACGGTGATACGTCCAGCCGTCGCCGCCAGCGGGTTAAAGTTCTGTGCCGTCTTGCGATAGATCACATTGCCGAAGTGATCCGCCTTCCAGCCCTTCACGATGGCAAAGTCACCCTTTATCGCTTCTTCGAGGATGTAGTGCCGGCCATCGAACTCACGTACTTCCTTGCCTTCGCCGATAGGTGTGCCGTACCCGGTCGCCGTGTAGAACGCCGGAATGCCAGCCCCTCCTGCACGCATCTTTTCCGCCAACGTTCCCTGTGGGGTCAGTTGAACATCAATCTCGCCGTCGAGCATCTGGCGTTCGAACAGTGCGTTCTCACCCACATAGGAGGCAATGATGCGACTGATCTGACGATCCTCCAGCAAGATGCCCAGGCCGAACCCGTCAACACCACAATTATTGGAGACAACCGTCAGGTCATTGACCTGGCGACGCTTGATTTCAGCAATCAGGTTCTCTGGGATGCCACACAGGCCAAACCCCCCGGCAAGGACCGTCATGCCATTTTCAATGCCATCCATCGCTTCTTCGTAGGAATATACGCGTTTGTCGAATCCGGCCATGTGGCGCCTCTCATGTATAGGTAAGGTAACGTTCGTGTTCCAACGTTCTATCTAGTATGGGTCGTGTTCTATCTAGTATGAATCGTTCTCGTGCCCGCTTTATTTAACGAAGGCTGGCACTTTCGTTCCTGGCTCCTGCGCAATAGGCTCAGTGTTGCCCGCTCTGATATATTTGTGAAGTTTGTTTTTCTTATTGATTATTCGTATTTTCCTATAAATTTGACCTTGGTCGCATTTCATGACGGTAAAGCAACTCCGAGCCTTCCTGGCAGTCGCCCGTACGCTGAGCTTTACGCAGGCATGCAGTGAATTGCATCTTTCCCAACCAGCACTGAGCCTGGCAATCAAGGGCCTGGAAGAAAGCCTAGGCGGTCGCCTACTGATTCGCACGACTCGACGCGTCAAGTTGACCCCTGAAGGCGAATCTCTGGTTCCCCTGGCCAAACGCCTTCTAGCTGACTGGGATAATGCAGAGGAAATGCTCCGCCAGCGCTTCACCCTGCAGCTAGGACGCCTGTCCCTGGCTGCCATGCCATCCTTTGCCGGCAACCTGTTACCTTCTGCACTCATGGCCTTTCGTCGTCAATATCCACGAATCAACATCACTGTGCATGACGTCATCAACGAGCAGGTCATTGATATGGTGCGACAGCGGAGAGTCGAACTGGGCATTGCCTTCGAACCCGAAGCAACGGACAACCTCGACTTCACTCCCCTGTTCCATGACCGTTTTGTCGCCGTAGTGCCTCCTGATTCCCCCTTGGTTCAACACGACAGTCTCGATTGGGACACCTTGATGAGCTGGGACTTTATAGCCCTTCAGCGACCATCGATGGTACGCCGCCTGCTGGAGCAGCAACTTGGCCCTCGTCAGGGAACCCTCCGTGTTGCCTTTGAAACTCACCAGTTAGCCAGTGTCGGACGCATGGTCGCCAGCGGCCTGGGCGTCAGCGCCGTACCTTCTTTATGTATCAACCAGATGCAGGAAATAGGCGCTGTTTGCCGTCCACTTACAGCTCCGGTGATCGAACGCGCAGTCGGTGTCATTACCTGGAACCGCCAGGAACTGTCCATCGCGGCTCAGGCCATGGTCGCCGTGTTGACAGCCACTTTTGCCCCATCATCGGCCTCGCTGTGATTATCAGGATCTCCCGGCAGACTGGGCAGACAACGCAAGATCCATTAGCATTGCCCCCCCTGAGCATTGCCCATCTTGGTAACAAGAACGCTCAATTGGTGAAACCTTCCTGCTTATCATGTGCATTTCATTGAGGAACCCGGCATGTCTACCATCAAGGGGCTGATCAGCATCCTGCTTCTGATGCTCAATACCTTGTTCTGGGCCGTGCCATTGATCATTCTGACACTGGTCAAGCTCGTCGTTCCCGGACGCCCCTTGCAGCGCAAGGTTCTCGCTGGCCTGAATGCCATCGCCTTGAACTGGATTGGCTTCAATCTATGGTGGATGAAACACTGGGTAAAACCGGATGTACGCCTTCAGGTGCCTGAAGGTCTATCCCCTGACGACTGGTGGTTGGTGATCTCCAATCACAAGAGCTGGACCGATATCTTCATTCTGATGATGGCGATGCACCGCCGGATTCCCATGCCACGTTTCTTCATCAAGCAGCAACTGATCTGGATCCCCATCGTTGGCCTTGCCTGGTGGGCGTTGGAGTTTCCCTTTATGCGCCGCTATACGCGGGAACAGCTGGTCAAGGCTCCCAAGCTTGCGCAACGAGACCGCAAGGCAACCGAGCGCATGTGCGAACGTGCCCGGGATGTGCCCATTGCCATCATCAACTTTGTCGAAGGTACCCGCTTCACCGAAGCCAAGAAAGTCGCACGCCTGAGCCCTTTCCAGCACTTGCTGCGTCCCAAGGCAGGTGGTTGTGCTCAGGTATTGGGGCTGCTTGGTGACCGTCTCAGCGGTATCATTGACGTGACCATCGATTACCAGTCCCCCGAACCCAATTTCTGGGACTTTCTGTGCGGACGTGAAAAGGCCATTCGTCTTGATGCGCGCTTGCTGGAAGTCGAAGACTGGATGCTCGATGGCCGCTATCATGACGACTCGACCTACAAGGAACGATTCCACTCATGGCTCAACGCCCTGTGGCAGGAAAAGGATGCCTCTCTAGATTCGCACCACTGGTAATCGCACTCGTGCTGGCTGGCTGTGCCGGCCAGTCAACAGATGGCGGAAGCCCTTCCTCCGCTATCAGCAGTACCAGCAGCAGCATTGCCGGTCAATGGGTCACCGTACAGCGTGGCGATACCCTGGGTACCATCGCCTCCCGTGCCGGGGTCCCATTGGCTCGCCTGCAACGTTTCAACCCCGGTGTCGATTCGCAGCGCATGGCCGTGGGTCAGCGCTTGCTGGTTCCCAGCCAACAGGAGCGAGCACCTTCTGGCGGACCTTATCGCTACCAGATTCGCAGCGGTGATACCTTCAGCGCTATTGCCCGTCGCTTTGGCAGCACAGCACAACGCATTCAGGCCGCCAACCCCGGAGTTTCAGCTACCAACCTGCGCGTTGGCCAACTGGTGCAAGTGCCGCTGTCTGGCAAAGCCACCAGCACAGCAAGTCGCGCTTCGGCCGCTGCGTCCACATCATCAGCTTCCGCGCGCCTGCCGGATCCCGGCAAGGTGCCTTCCAGTGCCCGCAACTGGTCCTGGCCATTGGATGAATATCGTATTGTCCGCCGCTATGGCCCCGACAGTCACGGCACCTTGCAGCCCATGCTGCTGGCAACCGATGCCGGAGCCCAGGCCAAGGCCGCAGCCGCTGGCCAGGTACGCTTTGCCGACAGCATGCGCCAGTTGGGTAACGTGGTCATCGTCCACCATTCAGATAACCTGCAGAGTGTCTACGCCCTGTGCGACCGGCTCCTGGTCAAGAATGGCCAAAGCGTCCAGCCCGGCACTCCGTTATGTGTCGTTGGAAAGCACAGCAGCAGCGGACGTTACGACCTGTTGTTCGACATCCGTCACGGCGGCAAGCCGATCAATCCTACATCTGTACTGAAATAATCGAAAATTGGCTTTCATCGTCATAAATTGACTTTTCTCGTCCTGAAAAGGCCGTAACGCGTCATCGCGTCACAGCCTTTTCATCATCATGTCTCTGAACTGTCATTCGATGACTTCAATCTTGTGCCGATAACAGCTCGAATAGCTTAATTGGCACGAGGAACTCCATGCGCATTTGTCTGGTCAGCGAAACCTGGTCTCCTGATATCAACGGTGTCGCCCACACATTGGGCAATATCAGTCGAGAGCTGAGAGCTCGTGGCGTCACGCTGCAACTGGTTCGTCCACGACCAGCCGATCCCCAGGCTCCCAAGGCCGAAGGCATGGAAAGCGAGCTGCAGGTACGTGGGATGTCAGTGCCGGGCTACAAGGAAGTGCGTATTGGCTGGCCTGCAACGAGCAAGATTCGCCAGCTATGGAAACAACAGAGACCAGATGCCGTCTATGTCGCGACAGAAGGCCCGCTAGGCTGGTCAGCCCTGCGTGCGGCAGAGCGCATGTCGATACCCGTTGTCAGCGGCTGGCACACCAACTTCGATCATTATTGTCAGGATTATGGCATTCCCTGGATGGCCCCTGTGGTTCGCAGCCGTCTGCGCCATTTCCATAACCGCTGTGCAGCCACTCTGGTGCCCACGCATCAACAGGCCCAGGAACTGGGTGCATTCGGGTTCGAGCGAGTCAACGTGATGGCGCGCGGTATCGATGGCCAGAACTTCGATCCCGTCAAGCGCAATCAAGCGCTGCGAGACCACTGGGGAGCCGGCCCTCATCAACCCGTCGCCCTCTATGTGGGACGCCTGGCACCAGAGAAGAACCTGAACCTGTTGCGCGATACGTTCCTCGACATGCAGGAAGCCCGCCCCGACATGCGCTTGGTCATCGTTGGCGATGGCCCGGGACGTGCAGGCCTGGAAAAGGCCCTGCCAGATGCCATCTTCACGGGCTTTATCAGTGCCAAGGAACTGCCCTCGCACTACGCCAGCGCCGATATCTTCATCTTCCCTTCATTGTCCGAAACCTGGGGCAACGTCGTGCTGGAAGCCATGGCCAGCGGCCTGGCTGTCGTTGCCTTCCGCCACGCGGCAGGTGCTGAGCTTATCAGTCATGACGAGGATGGACTCCAATTGGCAGCAAACGACCCAGCCGGTTTCCGCCTCGCTGCTGCCGAGCTCTGTCAACAGCAGGCACGCTATGCACGTCTGGGGCGTGCCGCAAGAGAACGTGCCTTGTCTTACCGCTGGCCGGCCATTGCCGAGACCTTCCTCAATACTCACCTTAGCGCACGGGAGTCCCATAATGAGATCTCGAACCCCGCAGGTGTTTGACCGACTCGACATGATCGAATGGCATCTCTGTCAGCGCATGGCTGGATTGAGTATTCACCAACCCTGGCTGATGACGTTGAAGATGGCCAGCAAGGCAGGAGACTGGCCTCTCTGGGTCGCCTTGATTCTTGCGCAGCCCGCCATTCATGGCCGCGACATCGGCTTGCGGCTGATGCTCGAATATACTCTGACCGCTCTAGCGGCTATTGCCGTCTACAAACTGGTCAAGACGCGCTTGTGCCGCGAACGCCCCTTCATCACCTTTGGCGGCAGCATTACCTGCAGCGAACCTGCTCGCGACCGTTACAGCTTTCCCAGCGGCCATACCATGCACGCCGTCATGTTCTGCGCACTGGTAGCCACCCATGCTCCAGCCCTGCTGCCATGGCTCGTTCCCATCGCCATGCTGATCGCCATTTCAAGAGTCGGCCTGGGATTGCACTACATCAGTGATGTTCTTGCAGGCGCTCTGCTGGGTTACGGCTTTGCCCAGCTCAACCTGGCGTTGTCGCCCGTACAGGAAATCATCAACATCACGGCTCCTTGATAGATTCACTGCATCGCCTTCCGACGCCGTGAAAGATGGCGATGAAATAAAAGAAGGTCATGAAATAAGCTCGAGCACGCTCGCAATGTCTGTTTGTACGCAGGCTAGTCAGGACATTGCCGCGCAAGTATGCTCGGAGGATGCATAGCTCGGTCCTGACATCCCCTCCTCTGACATATATCAGCAGCTTTCTTCCCTCCGAAGAAGCTGATGACTTGCTTACGATGCTAAGCCACCAGCTCGATTGGCAGCGCCCCAGTCTCAGGCTGTACGGCAAGGAGCATCCCATTCCACGCCAGCAGGTATGGATGGGTGATTGCCACTACCGCTATTCTGGCCAGATATTCACGCCAGAGCCCTGGCACCCTCACGTGGAGCAGATTCGTCAGCGTCTGGAACAACAGCTGGCGCCCTATCGCTTCAACAGTGTTCTGCTCAATCGCTACCGCGACGGCAATGAACGCATGGGCTGGCATAGTGACAACGAACCAGAGCTGGGAAATGCCCCATGTATTGCTTCCATCAGCCTGGGGAGCTGCCGCCCACTTCGCTGGCGCTGGAAAGACCGTTCCGAACCTTCTTTCAATATCTGGCTGGAACATGGCAGCCTGCTGGTGATGGGGCCTGGGGTTCAGGAACGCCTGGAACATGCTCTACTGCCTCGCAAGATCGCCGGTCAAAGAATCAACCTGACGTTTCGCTGGATCGAGCGGTAAGCGGTAAGCGGTAAGCGGTAAGCGGTAAGCCAGCAGTATCCTGTCGTGGCCTGGCTCCATGCAACACATGACATCTCACGAGAAAGCCCCTGCAGCTTGAACTGCAGGGGCTTTCACTTATCGCTTCAAACTTATGGCTTACGGCTCGTGGCTTAAAGCTTATGGCTCGTAACCCGCCGCTTCACCCCCGATAATAGCCCGGTGTGATCACTGGCATCTTCGTGACTAGCATCGGCAGGCGTTTGCCACGCACTTCAGCGTATACGGTAGTACCGATTTCCGCATGGGAGAGATTGACATAGCCCATCGCAACCGGCTTACCCACCGCAGGACCAAAGCCACCGGATGTGACCTGTCCCAGACGCTCGCCATCGTCACTATAGAGCTCAGCACCTTCACGTACCGGGGCGCGACCTTCGCCAAGCAGGCCGACACGCTTGCGTTGCTGGCTCTTGTTGGCAATCTGATCCAGTACCACATCGGCACCGGGGAAACCGCCTTCCCGTTCACCACCATTCCTGCGGGATTTGCCGACAGCCCAGATCAAGCCAGCCTCTGCAGGTGTCGTCGTGGTATCGATGTCATGACCATACAGACATAGCCCTGCTTCCAGTCGCAGCGAATCTCGAGCTCCCAGACCAATGGCCTCTACCTCTTCCTGAGCCAGCAACAAGCGAGCCAGCGCTTCCGTCTGCTCTGCTGCGACAGAAATCTCGAAGCCATCTTCACCGGTGTAGCCACTGCGGCTCACCCATACCGGGATGCCATCAATATCAAAGCGTCCATGTTGCATGAACACCAGCTTGCATGCCTCGGGACAAAGACGCGCCATCACTTCGGCAGTCTTCGGCCCCTGAATGGCCAACAGTCCGCGCTCCACGACGTCAATATCGTGATGAGGCAGGCCTACTCGCAAATGCGCCTCATCCTGCTCACGGCAAGCCGCATTGACCACCATATAGACATGATCACCGGCATTGACGACCATCAGGTCATCGAGAATACCCCCCTGATCGTTGGTAAACAGGCCATAGCGCTGCATTCCCTGCGGCAGGTCCACCAGGTCGGCACATACCAGACGTTCCAGTGCGGCCAGCGGCTCCTCTCCACGAATCAGAACTTGCGCCATGTGCGAGACGTCGAACAGACCACAGGCAGCCCGGGTGTGTTCGTGTTCCTTCTTGACCCCTAGCGGATACTGCACAGGCATGTCATATCCTGCAAAAGGTACCATCCTGGCACCCAATTCCTGGTGCAGGGCGTGAAGCGGAGTCGTCTTGAGGTCACTCATGGCGTTTTCACTCATGGATTATGGAATACTGCCCCGCTGAGCAATCCAGATTGCCCAGCGGAGTTTGCTCAGGATTTGTCGTGGTTGAGATCTTCACCCGGCAGAACGTCCTTGCCGTCGAAGTAGTCCTTGGTCAGCTTGAAGACCACCGGCGACAACAGTGCCAGGGCGATCAGGTTGGGAATGGCCATCATGGCGTTGAAGGTATCGGCCATCAGCCAGATGAATCCCAGCTTGGCAACGGCACCCAGCGGCACGGCCAGCACGAACAGGACGCGATAGATCATGATCGAGCGTGTACCGAACAGGTACTGGAAACACTTCTCACCGTAGAAGGACCAGCCCAGAATCGTGGTGAAGGCAAAGACAGCCAGCGCAATGGCGACGATATACTGACCAGCACCAGACAACGCACTGTCGAACGACAGCGCCGTCAGAGACGCACCTTCCTCACCCGTCAGCCACACTGGAGCGGTCAGGATGACCAGAGCGGTAATGGAGCAGACCATGATGGTATCGATGAAGGTACCCAGCATGGCAATCAGGCCCTGACGCACTGGATTCTTGGTCTGAGCTGCCGCGTGGGCGATGGGCGCACTACCCAGGCCTGCCTCGTTGGAAAAGATACCACGGGCAACACCGAAGCGAATGGCGGCCATGACGGCTGCACCAGCAAAGCCTCCAGCAGCTGCGTGCGGGTTGAAGGCATAGGTGAAGATGCTGGCAAAAGCATCACCAATGTGCTCAGCGTTGATGGCCAGAACCACCAGGCCTGCCGCGATGTAGGCAATCCCCATGACCGGAACCAGCTTACCGGCCACCTTGGCGATACGCTTGATCCCGCCGAGGATCACCGCACCAGAAAGCACCATCAGGATCACACCCGTTAGCCAATGGGGAATGCTGAAGCTCGATGCCAAGGCGTCCGCCACGGAGTTGGCCTGCACGGTGTTGCCGATGCCAAAGGCCGCGATGGCCCCAAAGAAGGCGAACAGGCCGCCCAACCAGGCCCATTTCTGACCCAGACCATTCTTGATGTAGAACATCGGGCCACCGATGTGGTAGCCGTTCTCATCGGTCTCGCGATAGCGCACAGCCAGAACAGCTTCAGCGAACTTGGTCGCCATACCTACCAAGGCCGTGATCCACATCCAGAACACCGCACCCGGCCCCCCCAGGGCAATAGCCGTGGCGACACCTGCGATATTACCGGTACCGATAGTGGCGGATAGAGCGGTCATCAGGGCATTGAACGGAGACACTTCCCCATCTTCTTCCTTCGCCCCGGCCTTCCCATCCCGGCCTGCCCACATCAGCTTGAACCCCATGCCGAGCTTACGAATCGGCAACAGCTTCAAGCCCAACTGCAGATAGATACCAACCCCGAGCAACAGGATCAGCATCAACGGCCCCCAGACCACGCCATTGATGGCGGTGAAGATATTAGTGAGTGTTTCCACGGAAGTCTCCCTTGTATCAGGACTTGTTGTTATGCACTGCCGAAGGAGCCTTGACCTTGACGGACGAAAGTACGGCGGAAGAGGCTCCTGATGGCAAAATCGACAGTGCGGACCCGCATACCATAGCGGATACTGCCGGGACCGCACAGATTCTCCGGTCCACGCTGTAAATCCGCACGCGCTTCCGTCTCAATTCCAAAACTTTCGCCCGTGTTTTCCTATTGGAAACTTCGTGCACCATAGAGCCATCGCACCCACTTGGCAATGCTTCTTTGCTCTTCCCTGAACAGCAATATCGTCCAGCGATACGGCCATCAGGCATAGGCATTCCCGGCCTGTATATGTCGGTATACCTCTATCTGTCTGGATTCTTGCGTTCGACACTGGACGAAGGCCACGAGTCGTTCCACTCTTGTCCATTGAAGAGAAGCGGCGACAGCCACTTTCTGCGCTCTTTCTTCATATCCAGACTCGCCAAACGCCGAATTTGGCGTTAGCATGCGCGAAACCGGTAAACCTTTTTCGTATAGGAAATCGTGATGAGCTCAATTCCCGCTAATCTGCGCTACGTCGATAGCCATGAGTGGATTCAGGACAACGGTGACGGCACCGTGACCATTGGTATTACTGATCACGCTCAGGAATCTCTCGGCGACGTGGTGTTCGTCGATCTCCCCGAAGTCGGTAGCAGCCTGAGCAAAGGCGACGAGTTCGGCGTCATTGAATCCGTCAAGGCTGCATCTGATCTCTATGCTCCACTGGACGGAGAGGTTGTCGAAGTCAATGAAGACCTGGAAGACGCACCGGAAACTGTCAACGATTCTCCCTATGGAGACGGCTGGATTCTCAAGCTTCGTATCGAAGATTCCAGTGCTCTCGACGAACTGCTCGATGCGGATGCCTATCAAGCGGTTGTCGATGCCGAAGGCTGATTGCCGCCGGCCTTGAAAAACCTTCGCGGGAAAGGGCCGGCCATCGTGCTTCTCCGGCCCTTCTCTTGTCGCTCCCCCAACCTCACGCTACCAGGGTGTTCCATGGCTTTTGATAAACGCCGCTTGGCCGAACTGGCCGATCATGATGCCTTCATTCGACGTCACAATGGACCGCACGCGGCCGATAAAGCCGCCATGCTGTCGGCCTTGGATCTCGGTAACGTGGAAGCGTTGATCGACAAGACTGTTCCTGCAAACATTCGTCTCGGTCGCGAGTTGGATCTTGACCCGCCCAAGGCCGAAGCAGAAGCGCTCGACTACCTTTACCGGCTGGCACGCCAGAACCGTGTAGCCAAGAGCTATATCGGCCAAGGTTACTATGACACTCACCTACCGGCCGTCATCCAGCGCAATGTGCTGGAAAACCCTGGTTGGTACACGGCCTATACGCCTTATCAGCCGGAAATCTCCCAGGGTCGCCTGGAAGGCTTGCTCAACTTCCAGCAGATGGTCATGGACCTGACGGGCATGGAACTGGCCAACGCTTCCCTGCTCGACGAGGCTACCGCCGCAGCTGAGGCTATGGCGCTTTGCCAGCGCGCCAACAAGAAGAG
The DNA here is from genome assembly GCF_029263665.1 of Halomonas sp. GTDB lineage: Bacteria > Pseudomonadota > Gammaproteobacteria > Pseudomonadales > Halomonadaceae > Halomonas. The sequence goes on along the minus strand of NZ_JAJUFQ010000005.1, from coordinate 88,564 downwards.
CAAGAGCAACGCCTTCTTTGTCGCCGATGATGTCTTCCCGCAGACACTTGACGTCATACGCACTCGTGCCGATGGTTTCGGTTTCGACGTCATCACTGGTCCGGCCGATACCTTGGCCGATCACGATGTCTTCGGCGCCCTGATTCAGTATCCAGGCAATGATGGCAAGGTCCACGACATTGCCAGATTGCTGGAAACGGCCAAGGCCAAGGGCATCATGACCGCAGTGGCAACCGATCTGATGGCACTGGTTCTGCTCAAGGAGCCTGGTGCACTGGGAGCCGATATCGTGCTCGGTTCTTCCCAGCGCTTTGGCGTGCCTATGGGTTTCGGTGGTCCGCATGCAGCATTCTTCGCCACCACGGACAAGCTCAAGCGTTCCATTCCAGGGCGTATCATCGGGGTTTCAAGGGATGCACGCGGCAATACAGCCCTGCGCATGGCCATGCAGACCCGCGAGCAACATATCCGCCGTGAGAAAGCCACTTCCAATATCTGTACCGCCCAGGCGCTGCTGGCCAACATCGCCGGCTTCTATGCGGTCTACCATGGCGCGGAAGGACTGCGCACCATCGCCGGTCGCATCCATCGCCTGACCACCATCCTTGCCGAAGGGCTCAAGCAGAAAGGCGTACAGCTGGCCAACGACAGCTGGTTCGATACTCTGCGTCTCACTGGTGTCGACGCTGGCAAGATTCACGGCCGGGCCATGACCCTCGAGCTCAATCTGCGTTACTTCGATAACGGTGATGTGGGCGTCAGCCTCGACGAAACCACCACCGCTCATGACCTCGACGCCTTGTTCGACGTACTGCTGGGTGATGAACATGGCCTAGGAGTACGTGAGCTGGATGACGCGGTACTCGCTGCCAAGGCCACGGGTATTCCCGCAGGCAACGAGCGCGAAAGCGACTTCCTCGACCACCCGACTTTCAAGCGCTACCGCAGCGAAACGGAAATGCTGCGCTACCTCAAGCGCTTGGAAAACAAGGACCTGTCGCTGACCAATGCCATGATCCCGCTGGGTTCATGCACCATGAAGCTCAACGCGACGACCGAAATGATGCCGATCACCTGGCCGGAATTCGCGCGCATTCATCCCTTTGCGCCTTCCGACCAGGTTGCCGGCTATCGCCAGATGATCGACGAACTGGCCGCCTTCCTGGTGGAAATCACCGGTTACGATCACATCTCGATGCAGCCCAACTCCGGTGCCCAGGGAGAATACGCCGGCCTGATGGCCATCCGTCGCTACCAGGCTGCCCAGGGGCAAGGTCACCGTAATGTGTGCCTGATCCCCAGTTCTGCCCATGGTACCAACCCGGCATCTGCTGCCATGTGCAGCATGAAGGTCGTTGTCGTCGAATGTGATGAAGCTGGCAACATTGATCTGGCAGACCTGCGCACCAAGGCTGAGCAGCATGCAAACGACCTTTCCGCCATCATGCTGACCTACCCTTCCACTCACGGAGTCTTCGAGGAAGGAGTGCGCGAGGCCTGCGAAATCGTTCACTCCCACGGCGGCCAGGTGTACGTCGATGGCGCCAATATGAACGCTCAGGTCGGTATCGCCCGTCCTGGCGACTTTGGCGGGGATGTTTCCCACCTCAACCTGCACAAGACGTTCTGTATCCCGCATGGTGGCGGCGGTCCAGGCATGGGACCTATTGGCGTCAAGTCCCACCTGGCACCCTATGTCTCCAACCACGTGGTGACACCTCTTGAGGGTGTCGAGCCGGATTCTGGCGCAGTCTCTGCCGCCGCCTTTGGCTCTGCCCTGATCCTGCCGATCTCCTGGGCCTACATCAAGATGATGGGAGCCCGCGGTCTGCGCGAAGCCACTGAACTGGCCATTCTGGGCGCCAACTACATTGCCAAGCGCCTGGAGCCTCATTATCCTGTGCTTTACAAGGGCACCAACGGCACCGTGGCCCATGAATGCATCATCGATATCCGCCCGCTCAAGGCCGAGTCTGGCATCAGTGAAGAAGATATCGCCAAGCGCCTGATGGATTACGGCTTCCACGCGCCGACCATGTCCTTCCCCGTGCCTGGAACACTGATGATTGAGCCGACCGAGTCTGAGTCGCTTTATGAGCTGGATCGTTTCTGTGATGCCATGATCGCCATCCGCAAGGAAGTGGCCAAAGTACAGAGCGGCGAGTGGCCTCTTGAAGACAATCCTCTGGTCAATGCCCCTCACACCATGGCCGACCTGATGGATAGCGACTGGAACCGCGCCTACTCCCGGGAAACAGGTGCGTTCCCGTCACAAGCGGTCAAGGCGGCCAAGTATTGGCCAGCGGTCAATCGCGTCGACAACGTCCTGGGCGACCGTCAGTTGATCTGCACTTGCCCCAGCATTGACGAATATCGCGACTGATTGAACCCGCCTGTAGCGATGCTGCTAGCACGTTGAAACACGACACCCCGCCATGGCGGGGTGTCGTCGTCTTGCAGGCATCAGCTTTAATGGCGACCTGGCCGTGATGATATCCTGGCCTTGGTATCTCCTGTCTTGGTATCAGCCTTCACTGACAGGATGGCCAAAGCGTTCGAGGTATCGCTGTTCACAGAATGTCTCGAACAAACGATGGTAACGGCTGGGTACGGTAACGCCACGGCGACTGATCAAATAGAACGTTTCCTCCACTGGCTGAGTCAGTGCGATTTCACGCACCTGACGTTGCCACGGCGACGTTTCCAGCACCATGCGCGATACCACGCTGAATCCTAACCCTCGTGCAACGGCATCCAGTACCAGACCCACTTCATTGCTGAACCCTTGCTGCGGAAACAAGTTCATGCTGCGAAACTCTGCCGGAAAATTGGCGCGCAACAAGGTGCTTGCCTTTTCCAGACCATCGGAATAGTTGATGAACCCCAGGCTGGCAAGGTCCTGCAGTGTCGTCCCTGCGAAGTCTGCCGGAACAACCAGGCTGAGCGGCTCTTCATGCCAGGACGCACACTCGAGATCTGTGTGACGCACGGCTTCGGAAACGATACCAATGTCATGACGCCCGGCAAGGACGTCACTGATGATCTCGTGGTGAAATGCGAAATGATAGGACACCGTCAATCCAGGATTGAGCTGCTGCTGACCAAGAATGAAGGGATACAGCATAAGGCCGACACTTCCCGGCGAGGCGATACGGCACTCGCCGCTATAAAGACTGTCATCATCCAGGGAGTGACGGAACTGCTCGTGTTCGGCAAATAACCTGAGCGCATAGTCATAAGCCCTGCGCCCAGCCTCGGTCAGGCCGATGCGCCGCCCATGACGTTCCAGCAGAGGCTTGCCCAGGTATTGCTCGAGTTTACGCACATGCTGGCTGACCCCCGGTTGGGTCATTTCGAGGCGTTGCGCCGTCCGGGTAAAGCTTCCGGTTTCGACGAGAGTAATAAAGGTTCTGAAGTACTGGGCATTGAACATAGACAGGTCCAGGGCATCGAGCGTTCTTATCTTACCACTTTCCAGACGACTCCCCACCACAGCGCTGCTCGCAAGGGTTCCACGTGATAGCATGGTGTCAGTAGAAAAAGCCTCTTCCATTGCTCACTCAGACAAGAGTCCACAACCATGCACGACCCCATCGCCGCCCGCGCCAACGCCATCCATGACGCTTTGATCGCCATGGAGAGAGAGGCCAGCGCCGAAGACCTGTTCCCGCTGGGTTATCTGATTCCCCAGGTCCCCTTGGTGGTGGACCAACTCGACTACAGCCCCGAAGAGGTCGAGGGTGAAGAGTTCGATAGTGTTTTCCATGAATGGCTAAATAACACCTTTGCCCAGGATGGCATGAGCGATGCCGACCAGGCAGCTGTACGCCAGCTCTTCAACCAGGCCTGCGAGCGGGCTAACCAAATCTGACAAGGAAGCTTCAGATGCCAGAGACCATTTCTGCCACGATTTCTCCCGAAGGCAGTCTCGAAATTCTTTCCCAACACGAGGTCAACCGGCTACGCGACACCTCGCAAGCCGGCCTCCACGAACTGCTCAGACGCTGTGCTCTGGCAGTGCTCAACAGTGGCAGCCCCATTGATGATGGTCTGGCACTACTCGAGACATATCCGGACTTCGATATCGAGGTCCTGCAGCAGGACCGTGGCGTTCGCCTCAAGCTGGTCAATGCTCCAACTGACGCCTTTGTCGATGGCCGCATGATTCGCGGCATTCGCGAGCACCTGTCCTCGGTGTTGCGGGATATCGTCTACGTCTACAACGAAATCCAGACTCAGGCACGCTTCGACCTGTCCACCGCAGAAGGCACCACTAACGCGGTTTTCCATATATTGCGCAAGGCAGGCACCCTGAAGCCGGGACTAGACCCCAGCCTTGTCGTGTGCTGGGGCGGCCACTCAATCTCGCGGGAAGAATACGAATACACCAAGGATGTGGGATACCATCTTGGTCTTCGTGACATGGACATCTGCACAGGATGCGGACCTGGCGCCATGAAAGGTCCCATGAAGGGTGCCAATGTCGCCCATGCCAAGCAGCGTCGCTACCCTGCCCGTTATCTGGGGGTTTCCGAGCCTGGCATCATTGCGGCGGAGGCTCCCAACCCCATCGTCAATGAACTTGTGGTGATGCCGGATATCGAAAAGCGCCTCGAAGCTTTCGTGCGCTTGGGCCATGGCATTATCGTCTTCCCTGGTGGCGTGGGAACGGCTGAAGAAATTCTCTATCTGCTTGGTATCCTGTTGCACCCAGACAACAGCGACATGGCGCTGCCCGTCATATTCTCCGGTCCTGCCAGCGCCAAGGAATATTTCCAGCGCATTGATGAATTCCTTGTCTATACCCTGGGTGAATCGGTGCGTGACCTGTACACCATCGTCGTCGATGATCCTGTCCGCGTTGCCCGACTGATGCATGAGAAGATCGCCGAAGTCACTGAATACCGCCGTGCGCGACAGGATGCCTTCCACTTCAACTGGCGTCTTACCATCGACCGCAACTTCCAGGAGCCTTTCGTCCCGACCCATGCCAACATGGCGAACCTGGCTCTCAATCGCGACCTTCCCAAGCACGAGCTGGCCGCCAATCTGCGCCGCGCGTTTTCGGGGATCGTTGCCGGTAATGTCAAGGAACAGGGTATTCGGGCCATCGAAGCCCACGGCCCCTTCTGCCTGAGCGCTGAGCCTGATCTGATGGCCAGGCTGGATGAGCTGCTCAGCTCCTTCGTGACCCAAGGACGCATGAAGCTGGCAGGCGAATACACACCTTGCTACACACTGGGCTAGGACACATCGAGTCCAAAGGCTGAAATGAAGAACCCCTGCCAGTCTGGCAGGGGTTCTTCATATTCGGCGCGCTCGGCAGAGTATTGCTCTGAGCATTACCGCCGTTTCCTGAGCAACAGTGCAACAGCATGCAACAACAGCCCCGCCGTAGCGCCTTGAGACAAGGTCATCACACTAAGAACCGCTCCTCCTGCCATCAACTTGTAGAGCATGGTTCCAGCGAGACCAACCACCATGCAACCTATCAGAATCAGCAGCAAGGGTTTGAGGCGGGACCGCCCTTCCCCGTCCAGCAACTTCCACTGCAACAGACTGACCAATGCCAGTGCGGCGATGACCACCCAGCCCAGGGTTTCCTGATTGGCATGACCTTCCTTGATATAGCGCGGCAAGGTCAATGCCATCACCATCATCAGCCCCAGCATGATGCTGAGACGCACAGGACTGCCAACAGGCCGAGCGCTTTTATCCATTGACATCACGCCACCTTCAGATTCTGACTGGCAATCCATGATTCGACCCAAGGCAGGGCCGCATCATCGGCCATGAAGGTTTCCATGGCATCGATTTCCAGGCGCTCGCCCAGGCGCATGGCTCCTTGCTCCTGAAGCAATTCATCCAGGCGCCGCCCGGCACCACAGAATGTGTCGCCATAGGAGCTATCGCCTAGAGCAATCAGGCCATAACGAAGGTTGGGCAAACCCGGGCTCTTGTCCTGAAGCTCACGCACGAAAGGCACGATATTGCCCGGAAAATCTCCGCTGCCCGTGGTGGAAGTACAGAACAATGCCAGATCTGTATCTTCGACAATATCGGCCAGTGTCGGTTGCTCAAGTACGGAGACTTCATAACCGGCATCTTCAAACAACGGCTTGGCCTGCTCGGCCACATCAAGTGCACCGCCATACATGGTGCCAACAAGAATCTTGAGTGTAGGCATGCAATGCCCTTAATGACTGAGGGAACCTCTCACAAACTGCCTACGCAGGCCAATCACTGCGTGATGCGATGCATACGCCAGCCCGACCTCCCTCACATAACCTTATGCTCGGTTGACTCATCATCCACGGCTCCTCATTCCTTTCGAGGCCATCCTTTCGGATGCTCTCTCCGCTTCATTTCGAGTCTGCGTTCAGGCGCTTGAGCTTGCCCCTTTCGGCGATTTATTGAAAGGTTCCTGAGATTGAACTTGAGTATTTCGTTCGGATTCTATCATGCAAGCGAGAGCTCGCGTATCCGTGAGGGGATGCAGGTAATCCGGATATACAGACGACATAGACAAACGACGAGGACAGAACACACATGAACGACGGTACTGCCCCTCATTGAAGGAAGAGACAGTACCGATCGATGACTGCATTCAATCACACAAGGTCAATCGCCCCCGGAGACCTCCCGAGAATCATTCTTCCTCGTCGTCAGGATGCCCCACTTGGCTCTTGAGCTTCTGCCCCGGTCGGAAAGTCACCACCCGCCGCGCGGAAATCGGAATTTCTTCGCCAGTCTTGGGGTTGCGTCCAGGACGCTCGCGCTTGTCTCGCAAGTCGAAGTTGCCGAAACCGGACAGCTTGACCTGTTCATTTTCGCGCAGGCAGGCACGGATTTCCTCGAAGAAAGCTTCCACCATGGACTTCGCTTCCCGCTTGGACAAACCGAGCTCCAGGTGCAGACGCTCGGCCAGTTCTGCCTTGGTCAACGCTCCCATGTTTTCATCCTCATGGTGATGGTCGCGCCAACCGTCCGCTTTCCTGGCGGCATTCCGGCCCGCAGTGCTCAAGCACGCAGCTCCGCATTCAGCCGTTGCTGAGCTGTCGTTACGATGGCATCGACCAACTGATTGATTTCCTCGTCATTTAGCGTGCGCGAAGGATGTTGCCAGGTCAAGCCCAAAGCGACACTCTTATGCCCTTCGGTTACACCTTTACCCTGATACACGTCGAAAAGGCCAACTTCAGTGAGCCATTCACCGGCTTCACCGCGTACGACATCACGTAGCGCTTCGACCGGCAGCGTTTCATCAATCACGAATGCCAGGTCCCGACGTACCTCGGGGAAGCGTGACAATGGCTTGAAGGCCGGGACATGTCCTTGGCTCAGCGCATCCAGACGCACCTCGAAGAGCACGGCATCCGCCTTGAGCCCCAGGGCTGCCTTGACCGCTGGGTGCAAGGTTCCGATCCACCCAGCTTCCTCTCCACGATGCAGGATACGGGCGCACTGGCCTGGGTGCAGCGCTGGGTGCGAGCCCGGTTCAAAGCGCCAGGAAGCCACATCTCCCGCCACTTCCAACAGGCTTTCCAGATCGCCCTTGAGATCAAAGAAGTCGACCTTGTCACGCCCCCCGCTCCAACCTTCGGGATAGCGAGCACCGCATACCAGAGCACCGAACATCGGCAGTTGCTCGAGACTATCCAACTCTCCCCGGAACACCAAGCCACTTTCAAACAGGCGAACGCGTGTCTGCTGACGATTGAGGTTGTGCTCGAGTGCACGCACCAAGCCCGGGAACAGGCTGGCCCGCATCACCGACAGATCAGCCGAAATCGGGTTGGCCAATACAGGGGAGACAACATCGGGCAACAATGTGCGCTGCAGCTCAGGAGCAACGAAGCTGTAGGTGATCGCTTCCTGATACCCGCGGGCCACCATATGGCGACGCAAGCGGGACAATGGGCTTTTACTCTCACCGTCAGCCTTGAGTGCCATGCGCATGGCAGGACGACGCACCGGTAGCTTGTTGTAGCCGTGAATACGCGCCACTTCCTCGATCAGATCTTCTTCAATGGAAATGTCGAAACGCCAGCTCGGCACCTTGACTGTCCAGCCGTTCTCGATCGATTCCACTGCCATCCCCAAGCGCTCAAGGATTTCGGCGACTTCAGCGGCATCCAGCTGCTTGCTCAAGGCACTTGCCAGGCGCCCTGCACGCAAGGTTACCTCACGTGGTGCGGGCAAATGGACATCACTGACCGCCTCATTGAGCGGCCCAGGCTGACCACCACAAATCGACAGCAGGAGTTCCGTGGCACGCTCAATGGCGGCATGCGTCAGCTCAGGGTCAACCCCTCTTTCAAAGCGATGAGAGGCATCCGTGTGCAGACCATAGTTACGTGCCTGGCCAGCCACTGCCAACGGAGTGAAATAGGCCCCTTCCAGGAAGATGTCGCGAGTCTCGGTAGAAACACCGGAATGCTCGCCTCCCATGATGCCAGCCAAGGCCAAGGGGCCATTCTCGTCGGCGATCACCAAGGTTGCCGGATCCAGCTTGACGGTCTGGCCATCCAGCAGTACTAGCTCCTCTCCCTGACGCGCCAGACGCACGATGACGGCACCATGCAGGTTGCTGCGGTCAAAGGCATGCAGTGGCTGCCCCTGCTCGAGCATCACATAGTTGGTGACATCGACGACAGGATCGATACTACGCACTCCGCTGCGGCGCAGGCGCTCCACCATCCAGGTCGGCGTTTCGGCCGCAACATTGACGTTCTTGATCAGGCGCCCGATATAGCGCGGACAGCGCTCGAAGTCCTCGACGCGCACCTCGAAGCGCTCATCATGAGCAGCAGGTACTTCAACCGCCTTAGGAGGTGTCAAGGGCAAGCGATTGAGCACCCCGACTTCACGCGCCATCCCCTTGACGCTGAGGCAATCCCCACGGTTCGGTGTCAGGTCCACTTCAATGGTGTGGTCATTCAGGTCCAGATATTCGCGAATATCCATACCCACCGGAGCATCAGCCGGCAACACCAGAATGCCTTCTGACTTACCTTCTTCCAGCCCGATTTCCGAGGCAGAGCAGATCATGCCGCGGGATTCAACACCTCGCAGCTTGGCTTTCTTGATCTTGAAATCACCCGGTAATACAGCACCTACCTGGGCAAAGGGAATTCGCTGGCCGACAGCCACGTTGGGCGCTCCGCAAACTACCTGAACGCGCTCACCACTGCCATCTTCGACCTGACATACATTGAGCTTGTCCGCATCCGGATGCTGAGACTTCTCGACCACCTCGGCAACCACGATCCCAGTGAATTCCTGGGCCACAGGCTCGACCGCATCGACTTCCAGGCCAGCCATGGTGATCTGGTCAGCGATACCCTGGGTAGACAGCTGCGGAGAAACCCATTCACGCAGCCACTGTTCGGAAACTTTCATCTCGACTCCTTAATCCTGTTCTCGTACTCAGCGTTCGGCGTATCAGTGGAACTGACGCAGGAATCGCAGATCGTTGTCGAAGAACAGGCGCAGGTCGTTCACACCGTATCGCAGCATGGCCAGACGCTCAGCCCCCATACCGAAGGCAAAGCCTGTATATTTCTCGGCATCGATACCGCCATGGCGGAATACTTCCGGATGGACCATGCCACACCCCATGACCTCGAGCCAGCCTGTGTGAGAACACACCCGGCAGCCATCACCTGAGCACATCACACATTCAATATCGACCTCGGCCGATGGCTCGGTGAACGGGAAGTAGGACGGACGGAAACGCACCGACAGATCATCACGCTCAAAGAAGGCATGCAGAAAATCCTCAATGGTCCCCTTGAGATCAGCGAAGCTGATGCCCTCGTCAATGAGCAACCCTTCCACCTGGTGGAACATGGGAGTATGGGTCAGATCCGAGTCACTGCGGTAGACCCGCCCCGGACAGACAATGCGGATCGGGGGCTCGCCATCTTTCATCGTACGCACCTGTACCGGAGAGGTATGTGTGCGCAACAGGCGAGTGGCATCGAAATAAAAGGTATCAGCCATCCCCCGTGCGGGGTGATGGGAAGGAATATTGAGTGCCTCGAAGTTATGGTAATCATCTTCGAGTTCCGGCCCTACGGCCACATCATAGCCAATGCGAGCGAAGAGCGATTCGATACGCTCCAGAGTACGAGTCACCGGGTGCAGGCCACCTGTGGGCTGGCCTCGACCAGGCAAGGTGACATCGACACGCTCTTCTGCCAGCCGGGCATCCAGTTCCGCCTTGGCCAATGCAGTGCGGCGACCTTCAAGCTCTGTGGCAAGCTCCTGCTTGGCTTGATTGATGCGTTCACCTGCAGCGGGGCGCTCAGCCGGAGGAAGTTTACCAAGCCCCTTGAGCAGAGCAGTCAGCTCACCTTTCTTGCCCAGATAGCGCACTCGGATCTCGTCGAGCGCGGGCATACCGTCGGCGGCCTGGATGGCCTCGCGAGCTTGTTGAACCAGTTCGGGAAGGTGGTCCATCCGTAGAGCTCCGATATCGTTGTCTTGCGATGGAAACAAAAAAACAGGGGAAGAGCGGCTGCTCTTCCCCTGGGCGATCATGGATAGATATCCCCGATGGTGGGAATATCATCCGCTAATCGGTCGCGCTTACTGGGCAGCCTTGGCCTTTTCCACGATAGCAGCAAAAGCCGCTTTCTCGTGAACAGCCAGGTCGGCCAGGACCTTACGGTCGATTTCGATACCCGCTTTCTTCAGGCCACCGACAAAACGGCTGTAGGACATACCGTTCAGACGGGCACCTGCATTGATCCGCTGGATCCACAGGGCTCGGAACTGGCGCTTACGCTGGCGGCGGTCGCGATAGGCATACTGACCGGCTTTGATGACGGCCTGCTTGGCTACGCGGAATACGCGTGAACGGGCACCGTAGTAACCCTTGGCCTGCTTCAAGATCTTCTTGTGACGACGACGGGCGACGACACCACGCTTGACACGAGTCATAGCACTCTCCTGACGTTAAATGAGTTTCACCAAGGATTAGATGTACGGCAACATGCGACGCACGAGAGCCTTGTCGGCATCGTGAATCTGCTGCATGCCACGCAGCTGACGCTTACGCTTGGTGGACTTCTTGGTCAGAATATGGCTACGGAAGGACTGCTTGTGCTTGAAGCCGTTGGCAGTCTTCTTGAAGCGCTTGGCAGCACCGCTATTACTTTTGATCTTCGGCATGAGGATGAACTCCGCTCGAGTTTTTTAGAAAATCCGGGGCCAATCGGCGATAGCGCGATAAGCAGCGCTATCGTCAATCCGTTTGACGGGCCGTCGGATCACTTCTTCTTGGGGGCAATGATCATGATCATCTGGCGCCCTTCCATCTTGGGGAAGGACTCCACGGTCCCGATGTCCTCGAGATCCGCGGCGATACGTTCCATCAGCTTGCGGCCGAGGTCCTGATGCGCCATTTCACGCCCACGGAAACGCAGGGTGACCTTGCCCTTGTCGCCACCTTCGAGGAAGCGAATCAGGTTTTTCAACTTGACCTGATAGTCTCCCTCGTCAGTGCCAGGACGGAATTTGACTTCCTTGACCTGGATTTGCTTCTGCTTCTTCTTTTGAGCAGCTTTCTGTTTCTTCTGCTCAAAGACGAACTTGCCGTAATCCATGATCTTGCAAACGATTGGATCGGCATTGGAAATCTGGACGAGATCCAACCCCTCGGCTTCGGCTCGCTCGAGGGCCTCGCTGGTATCAACGATGCCCAACTGTTCGCCGTCGGCCGCGATCAGGCGAACCTGATCCTCGGTGATGCGCTCGTTCATTGGCGGACGCTTGTCCTGAGGGCGTCCTCTGGGGTTGCTGCGCTTGATGGTTCCGTCTCCACTTTAGCCTTGGAAGATGTCGCACCGAGGAGCGATCGCATGATCACTCCTCGTCAGGAAATTACTGAACTCAATATACACTGAACTCAATGTACGATAGATGTACAGTAAATCCCCTAGTACCGCTCGGCCTTGACTCTCTCGATGAAGGCATCCACGCTCATGGTGCCCAGATTTTCGCCGCTGCGCGTACGCACAGCCACCGAGTCGGCCTCGACTTCCTTATCTCCCACAACCAGGAGATAGGGGACCTTCTGCAAAGTATGCTCGCGGATTTTAAAGCCGATCTTCTCGTTCCTCAAGTCCGACTTGACGCGCAGGCCAATTTTTTGCAGTCGCGCCGTCAAATCTTCCGCATATGACTTCTGCGCATCGGTAATGATCATGACGACAGCCTGCTCTGGCGACAGCCACAGCGGCATGGCCCCGGCATAGTGCTCGATAAGGATGCCGATGAAGCGTTCCATGGAGCCAACGATAGCCCGATGCAGCATAACCGGAGGCTTACGCTCACCTTCTTCCGTCACATATTGAGCGCCAAGTCTGCTTGGCATCATGAAATCAACCTGCATGGTGCCTACTTGCCATTCACGCCCCAGGCAGTCCTTCATGTGATATTCGATCTTGGGACCATAGAAAGCCCCCTCTCCCGGAAGCTCCTGCCATTCGACATCACAAGCCTGCAGGGCACTGCGCAGAGCATTTTCGGCACGATCCCAGACATCATCTTCACCAATTCGCTTGTCTGGCCGCAAGGCGATCTTGATGGCGATGTCTTCAAAGCCGAAATCGCTATAGACCTTAAGGGCCTGACGATGGAAGTTGGTGACTTCCGATTCGACTTGTTCCTCGGTACAGAAGACATGACCGTCGTCTTGAGTGAAGGCTCGTACACGCATGATGCCATGCAATGCGCCGGAAGGCTCATTGCGATGACAGCCACCGAACTCGCCAAAGCGCACCGGCAGCTCACGATAGCTGCGCAACCCTGAGTTGAAGACCTGCACGTGCCCCGGACAGTTCATCGGTTTAAGGGCATATTCGCGCTTTTCCGACTCGGTGAAGAACATGCCATCGGCATAGTTGTCCCAATGGCCGGACTTCTTCCACAAGGAGACATCCATGATTTGCGGGCAGCGAATTTCCTGATAACCGCCATCCTTATAAACGCCACGCATGTACTGCTCAACTACCTGCCATAACGTCCAGCCATTGGGGTGCCAAAACACCATACCCGGCGCCTCTTCCTGCATATGGAACAGGTCCAGACGACGCGCCAACTTGCGGTGATCACGCTTTTCGGCTTCTTCAATGCGCTTGATATAAGCCTTGAGCTGCTTCTTGTCGCCCCAGGCAGTACCGTAAATGCGGGTCAGCATGGCGTTGTCGGAATTACCACGCCAGTAGGCACCCGCCAGCTTGGTCAGCTTGAAAGCCTTGAGATGACGGGTGTTGGGCACATGAGGCCCGCGACACATGTCAGTATATTCCTGGTGGTGATAGAGACGAATCGTCTCTCCCGCAGGAATCTCGCGCACGATTTCCTGCTTGTAGGGTTCATCACGCTCGACAAACGTCTTCATGGCCTTGTCAGCATCTACGTACTCGCGGATGACGTCATATTCCTCATCGATCAGCTGCTTCATGCGGCCTTCGATCTTTTCGAGGTCATCCGGCGTGATTGACTCGCCAAAGTCGATGTCATAATAGAAGCCATCATCGATAACCGGACCGATGGCCATCTTGGCATTGGGATAGAGCTGCTTGACGGCATGACCGATCAAGTGGGCACAGGAATGTCGAATGATTTCCTGTCCTTCTTCGTCACGCGCCGTAATGATCGCCACCTCAGCGTCGTGCTCGATCATGTCCGCGGCGTCTACCAATACGCCGTCGATCTTGCCGGCTACACAAGCCTTGGCAAGTCCTGGACCGATGCTTTCGGCCAGAGCCATGACGCTGACGGGTTCATCGAAAGTTCTCTGACTGCCATCAGGCAGTGTCACGATGGGCATGAAAATATCCTTTCTCGCGCAGTGGTGATCCATACCAAGGATCACATGTCGCAGATTGAGTCGTGGGTGAAACAGCGCACTAGAATAGCAGAACAGCCCCGACCGGCGCCACGCTCAGCGATGGAGAGATGCTCCATGCAGAGCAGGCAAAAAAACGAGGCGCCCGAAGGCGCCTCGTTGTCGTCACTACCCCGCCCTAGGACAGGATAATCATGCTCAGCAGAGGATTAACGCTGCTCGCCCAGCATGACGCGACGGTTTTCAGCACGACCCTGCTCGGTGTCGTTGGAAGCGATCGGGTTCTCTTCGCCATAGCCGGCAGCACTCATGCGCTGCGGGTCAACACCCTGGCTGGCCAGGAAGTTGGCAACGGAGATGGCACGAGCTTCAGACAGCTTCTGGTTGTAAGAAGCAGCACCGGTAGAGTCGGTGTAACCTTCGATACGCACATTGACGTTCGGGTTGTTGCGCAGCACTTCAGCCACATGCATCAGGTTCTGCTCGGCGGCAGGCGTCAGCCTGGCAGAGTCGAACTCGAAGTTGACACCACGCAGGGCGACATCATCTTCACAACCCAGAGAGTTGACCTTGACGCCAGCCGGAGTACCCGGGCACTGGTCCTGGAAGTCCGGCACGCCGTCACCGTCGGAGTCCAGCGGGCAGCCTACCGCGTCAACGGCAACGCCAGCCGGAGTACCCGGGCACTCGTCGATGTCGTCAGTGACGCCATCGCCATCGGAGTCGAGCGGAGCAGCCGCCGGTTCTTCAGCGTTCGGCTCGGCACACAGCAGAGCGCCAGCCACAGTACCCAGAGTAGCACCGATAGCGGCACCCTTATCTTCGTCGCTGTCGCTGGCAGTACCGTAACCAATGCCACCGCCGATCAGACCACCGGCAACACCACACACCAGCGGATGGTTGTACCAGGCTTTCTGGTCGTAGGAAGACTGGGCACCAGAAGTGGCGCAGCCAGACAGGCCGACAACCAGAGCAGAGCCGAGCAACAAGCCAGTCGTTGATTTTTTCATGTAAGACTCCTTCTTTTTGACACTCTGTGCTGAATAACCGAAATCCGACTATTTCAGCGATCCAAAATTGTGCCGAATGGGAAACAGGATAGGTTCGCTGTTTCCTCGCTGGCAAGATAAAGTACGAAATGTCCCGTCCAGCCAGTCTGAATGACGCAAACATTTCACTACTTACCACCACCGAGCCCGCCATGACATATCCCTTGGGGGCCCAATCCCTTGCACTACGCAATGATGACGTATCACCTCTACACAATCAAACCCATATAAGCGAGAAAACGCATCTTGTCGGTAATGAATTGTGCAAACAGCTCTATACATCATAAGCGAGTCGAACAGTGTTCGCGATAAGTTAGTTTAGACTCTCGGGGTAATTTGCGCGAAAGTCGAGTACCGACTGTGCAGCTTTGAGAACCTTATCCCGGTTTGAGTCCTCAACAGCGATTCGTTGCTTGTCTTCCTCAAAACGCGCTTTCGGGGTTAAATCCTTGCGCGCCTGATGTGTATGGAGATGACGGGTCTGTTCATATACTTCTGCAAAGATGCGGAATTCCTGGCGATAAGGTAATGAAGGATCAAGCAGTTCCAGCAACACCTTGCAGCGCCAGGCCCCTTCGGTGATATCTACCTGGCCCTGAAGCAAGGCAGCAGCAACGAGTTCCAGGTTTTCCAGGCCATTTTCCCGTGCCATGCGTTCCTCTTCATGACGAAACGCCTCCCGCCGCTTCACTTCCTTCTGCAGCACCAAGGCATACCAGGCCAATGCCAGAATGATCACAACACCCAAAATCAGCAGGCTGAGGGCCAGAGTCGTCGACATGATGCTCCTCGCGATAGGCAAAAAGCGGCATTTTACACACCCACCCAGACCTTCGGTAGGAACGGTACGAAACTCATTTTCATATCGGTATGAAACAGCCTCGACATTCAGTTGATCGAACCTGACAAGGACAGGTAGTGATCCAACAGAAGCAGACCAAAGATAGCGAGAAGATAGCGAATGGAAAACCAGAAGGCCTGCAATGGTGCCTTGTCATCCTTGCCCCGCCATACCCGCAGGTTCCAGGTCATGAAGCGTATATTGAGGAGACAGGCACCAACGAGGTAGGGCCATCCCGCCATGCCAATGGAAAATGGCATCAAGGTTGCTGCCACTGTCAGCCAACCATACAGCCATACCTGTAACCGAGTGAATTGATCACCATGGGTCACAGGCAGCATGGGTACACCGGCAGCGGCATATTCATCACGCTTATGGATGGCCAGGGCCCAGAAGTGTGGCGGTGTCCAGGCGAAGATGATCAGCATCAACAACAGAGGCTCTGCCGCCAACTGGCCGGTAACACTGGTCCAGCCAAGCAAGGGAGGCGCTGCTCCGGCAACGCCTCCAATGACGATATTCTGAGGTGTAGCACGCTTCAGGAAAATGGTATAGACCAGCGCATACCCCACCAGCGATGCCAATGTCAGCCAGGCCGTCAATCCATTTACCAGAAGTGACAGCAGTAGAACCCCTGAAACGGAAAGCAGCAGCGCCCATGCCAATGCCAGCGACGGTGGAAGGCGACCTGCCGCCAGCGGCCTTCCAGAGGTCCGCAGCATGACCGCATCGAGACGCCGGTCGACGACATGATTGATTGCCGCTGCACCCGCAGCCGCCAGGCCTATACCTGACAAGCCGAATACAACGGCATGTAGAGGAGGCAATGGCGCTGCCAGCAGCATTCCGACGAGGGCACAGACCAGCATCACTGCTACCACACGCCATTTACACAACGCCATCAAGTCGCGCCACAGTACCTGTGAGGATGGGTCTCCTACCGACCATGTATCACGCATATAACCAATCCTCCGGCCGGGTCAGAGGCTTCCTTGGCGGGGCCACTTCAGTATAACGCCGCTTCCAGCACACCAAGACGAAGGAAAAGACCAGCAGTATCGCGCCTGCCGTATGCATCAGCGCCAGCCCTGGCGGTAGCCACAACACGACATTGGCCGCCCCCAGCCCTGCCTGCAGCACGAGAGCTGCGCCAAGACTTGCCAGCCAGGGCCGTATCTCTGATTCCCGCCAATGACGCACGATGAGTACCATCAGCAACACTGCCAATGCTGCAGCCCCCAGCCGATGAGCGAAATGAATGGTCGTACGCGCCTCGGCATGCAGTTGGCCATACAGATAGTTCGGGCCTACGTTCTGGGTAAGATGAAATCCCTCGCCCCAGTCCGTTTCCGGCCACCATTGCGCATTGCAGGTAGGCACGCCATAGCATGCAATTCCCGCGTAGTTACTCGAGGTCCACCCCCCCAACGCCAGTTGCAGCACTAGAACCGCTCCGGCCAGCTTCCACAACACACCGACAGGGCGACGCACCAAACGTCGCTGCCCACGACTTACTCCTCGAAGGCGCAAATATAGCCACAGGAAGGCCGTCATTACCGCCAGGCCGCCGAGTAAGTGCAAGGTCACCACCTGGGGCCACAGTTTCAGGGTAACGGTAAAGGCACCGAATGCTCCCTGCACCATCATCAGCAGCAACATCCCCACGATCAAACGCCATGGGAAGTCACGCAGGTGACGCAGGCGCCAGCTCAACAGAACCAGAGCCACGACCAGTATTCCGAGTGTCATGGCAAGATAACGGTGAATCATCTCCATCCATGCCTTGGAAGCTTCAAAGGCAACATCGGGACTATGTAGATTCGCCACATCTTGCCCTGGTACAACAAGCGCCCCATAGCACCCGGGCCAGTCCGGACATCCCAGTCCTGCATCCAGCAATCGTGTCCAGGCACCCGCCAGGATCACGATGGCAGCGAACAGTGCCCCACACAGGCTCATCATCCTGAGCAGAGTCAAGCGGGACAGACTGGCTTTGCTATAGCTGCTCACCAGTCGGATATGGTGCGAACGCCCCATATGATGACGAGAAACATGTGCAGATCCGCCATTAGCTTTCATGGCCTACCTCCTCTGCATCCCGAGTCATACTGCTCTGCTCTACAGCCATATCACTCTGTTCCACGGCTATATCACCAGATTCATCATTACCAACCACGACGACGGGTTCACGCTCATCCCTGACTTCGGCTCGTTCAGGCTCGGGATTCATCTTGAACAGCTTTTCAATGTCATCGAGCACAAGCGCCGTCTCAATGCCGGCATCATATTGAAGTACGACCCTTCCTGCGGGATCGCTGATCCATGCAGTGCCCGGTGATGCCCAGGATGGAACGGCTCCCTGCCAATGAGTGGCGCTCTCGCCAGGAAGCTCTGAGGTCTCTCCACCTATTCTCACCCGGCTGAGGCGGTCGGCATCCTTACCCAAGGCTCGGTGCAGACGCCACCACCGGTCAGCCTCCTGGTCACATGACTCAGAGCAGGTATACACCAGAACCCAATCCCGAACACCTTGCTTGGTGGCAGCATCGACAGGCCAGGTAGCCAATGCAGGCAAACCAGGGTCAAGGCGACCATGAGCGGTCCGTTCATCTGGGATACCGACTCTCCAGGTCACCATTGCCCAGGCCACCAGCATAGGCAGCGCAAAAATGGCGAATAGTGCGATGAGCTTCATCCTTGGGCCGATCCGAGTCATTCTCATGTCTCCGTCGTCTGCGATACTGCCCTGCACCCTTCTTTCCGGATGCGTACACGCTTATCCATAAGCAAGCGCCGTGCACCAACGACCAACGCCACCAGAGCCACCAAGGTCAATCCCCACCATTGAAACGCATAGGCAAGATGACGCTCGGGGGGCAGCACGCTTGCGACCCACCAGTAGGGTAGACTTCCCTTGCCCTTTTCCTGATGTACCCAACCCGCCCAGGAAAAAGGTTCTGCCCAAGCATCGGGCTCAATACGTTGCAGGCGTTTGCCTTCCATGACATTCCCGAATACGGGAGCCTGATCACCCGCGGCCTGCCAGCGACCTTCAATGACGGCTTCACTACCCGGTGTGGAGGCTGCCGGGTCCGTTCGAGAGACACCTGTCTCCAGAAAACCACGGTCGACAAGCCAGCGCTGGCCGATCTCGTCTATAAAGGGAGTCAGAACAGCAACACCGAGATGACCGTCGTGGGTCACATTGTCCAGGAACAAGGTCTGCTCGGCCTCGAATCGGCCTCGCAGCTGCAGCTTTGCACCATCGACCGGCTCCGCTTTGGGCGCCTCTATCCGGGGAGCCTCGGCCAATGCTTCCAGATATGCCTGCTTGTCGGCCGCCCGTCCCCACTGCCATATTCCTAGGTACACGCCCAGAACAGCGAGCGAGACACACAGCACGCACCACAACACCAGACGCCTGCCTGTGTCTGGAGAACTTTTCGAACCGGAACGGAACCCCATCATGCTGATCAAGCTCCTGATTGCCGTCGTATTCATTGCCATGCTGGCCAGTCTTGCCGCAGGCGTTGGTTTCCTGCTCAAGGACGGCAGCAAATCACACCGCCTGCTGACATCCCTGAAGATTCGCGTCACCCTGGCCAGCGTGCTGCTCATTCTTCTCTTTTATGGCTTCTATCTTGGCGAACTCGGTTGATATCTCGACGTCTTCTGAACCTGCAGGGCGATGCAATAGGGCGCAGTTACAAAGCCTAGTGACAAGGTCTAGCTGTAAGACATAGCGATAAAAGACATAGCCACAAGACATAGCTACAGGACATAGACGAAGAGGAAGAGCCCGATCCAGACGACATCGACAAAGTGCCAATACCAGGCAGCGGCCTCGAAACCAAAATGATGCTCAGCGCTGAAATGCCCGCGTAGCACTCGTACCAGCATGGTCGCCAGAATGATGGTGCCAATGATCACATGCAGACCATGGAAGCCTGTCAGCATGAAGAACGTGGAGCCATAGATGCCCGCCTGAAGGGTCAAGCCAAGATGATGATATGCCTCGTAGTACTCATATCCCTGTACACAGACGAAGGTAGCGCCCAATAGCACGGTAATCAGCAACCAGAGCTTGGCTCTGCTGCGCGCCCCCTTCTTGAGCCCATCATGAGCGATGGTCAGGGTAATGCTGGAACTCACCAGCAACACGGTATTGAGCAACGGCAGTTGCCAAGGGTCCAGGACATGTTCCGGTCCCTTGATGGAAGTATCCGGCGGGTTCAACAGCGGCCAACTGGCGGTGAAGTCGGGCCACAGCAATGCTGCGACCCCCTTGGCTCCATCCCCATCCAGCCACGGCAGCGCCAGGTTTCGCACATAGAACAGTGCGCCAAAGAAGGCGGCGAAGAACATTACCTCGGAAAAGATGAACCAGCCCATGCCCCAGCGATAGGAGCGATCCATCTGTGCATCATTGCGTCCCGCCATGGATTCGCGGATGACGTCCCGAAACCAGAACCCCATGACAGCCAGAATGGCCACCAGGCCAATCAGCATCACCGGAGTCCCCACCGGGCCATGCACCAGCCAGGTACCGGTACCGGCCATCATGATGCCCAATGCCAGAGAGCCAAAGATCGGCCACTTACTGCTCGTCGGCACGTAGTAGCTGCTACCACTCATGGTTTACCTCCCGACATGCTGATCAGACTGCTGTATTTCCCTGTTCTTTGATTTCCGACCCTTTCATTCCTGGTTCCTTGACGCTCAGTTTCATATCGCCGTTGCTATCGCAGGCGAGATATCGCTATCCGGATGAAGATACCTCCATTTCCTGAGGATAGAGCGTGTACACCAAGGTCACCGTGCGAATATCCTCGGGCAGTTGTTTATCCAGTTGAAACACTAGGGGAGCTTCCATTTTCTCTCCTGGTCTCAGGCGCTGATTCTGGAAGCAGAAACAGGCTAACTTGCGCAGATGCAGTGCGGCTTCCGACGGTGTCACGCTGGGCACTGCCCTGGCAACATCCACCTCCTTGCCAAGATTGGTGAAGGAGAAATGCACTTCTGTACTTTGTCCCGGATGCACCCTCACCTGACGCGTCTGTGTTTCCAGCCGCCAAGGCAGGCCAGCGCTGGAACGAGTAATGAACTGCATGGTCACGGTGCGCGAACTGTCAACGTCTCCGCTCACCAAGGACTGCGCCTTGGCCGAAGTCTTGCCATTCAAGCCGGTGACCTGACAGAAAACGTCGTACAGGGGAACCAGGGCAAAGGCGAAAGCGAACATGCCCGCCAGCACGACCAGGGTCTTGATGACCGTGCGATTGACGTTTCGCTGAGTGTCCGGGTTCGGAGTTGCCATCGCGCTTTCCTCATTCCTCTGGGTATCTTCCTCTTAATACGTTAGTGCCTGTCTCCTCGACTCTCTCAATGGTCGGCCTCAGCAGGACGATACTGAGGTGGCGTTTCAAAGGTATGCAACGGCGCCGGGCTCGGTACCGTCCACTCCAGGTCCACGGCACCATCCCAGGTCTTGGCGGGAGCCTTCTCCCCTCCGCGCGCGCACATGAACACGATCACCACAAACAACAGTTGTGACAGGCCGAACATGAAAGCGCCGATGCTGGACACCATGTTGAAGTCTGCAAACTGCAGGGAATAGTCGGGAATCCTGCGCGGCATGCCGGCCAGTCCAGAGAAATGCATGGGGAAGAACGTCAGGTTCACCCCGATGACCGACAGCCAGAAGTGCCATTGGGACAGACGCAGATGGGGATAATGCCCAGTCCACTTGGGAAGCCAGTAGTACACCGCCGCCATGATCGAGAAAATTGCCCCAGGCACCAACACATAATGGAAGTGGGCCACGACAAAGTAAGTATCATGATATTGGAAGTCCGCTGGAGATATCGCCAGCATCAAGCCGGAAAAGCCACCGATGGTGAACAGGATGACAAAGGCAATGGCAAACAGCATCGCCGGTTCATAACTGATTGAGCCGCGAAACAGCGTGGCCACCCAGTTGAACACTTTCACCCCGGTAGGCACGGCGATGAGCATCGTGCTGTACATGAAGAACAGCTCCGCCACCAGTGGAAGCCCTACCACGAACATGTGATGAGCCCAGACCATGAAAGACAGGATGGCAATCGAGGCAGTGGCATACACCATGGAGGCGTATCCGAACAGGGGCTTGCGGGCAAAGGTGGGAATGATCACTGACACGATACCGAAAGCCGGCAGGATCATGATGTATACCTCGGGATGACCAAAGAACCAGAACAGGTGCTGGAACATGACCGGATCACCACCGCCTCCCGCATTGAAGAAGCTGGTGCCGAAGTTGATATCCATCAGCATCATGGTCACCACGCCGGCCAGTACCGGCATCACCGCGATCAGCAGGAAGGC
The DNA here is from genome assembly GCF_029263665.1 of Halomonas sp. GTDB lineage: Bacteria > Pseudomonadota > Gammaproteobacteria > Pseudomonadales > Halomonadaceae > Halomonas. The sequence continues at coordinate 66,447 of NZ_JAJUFQ010000005.1, read as the reverse complement.
GGTGATCAACCAGGTCCAGACAAACAGCGTCATATCCATCATGCGCATGCCTGGTGCGCGCAGGTTGAGAATGGTCGCGATGATGTTGATCGCCCCAAGAATCGAGCTGATGCCAGCGATATGCAACGACAGGATGAAGAAGGTCGTGGAAGGCGGCGCATAGGTCGTTGACAGCGGCGCGTAGAAGGTCCACCCGAAGTTGGGTGCGCCACCAGGCATGAACAGCGTGCTGAGCAGTAAAGTGAACGCGACAGGCAGCAGCCAGAAGCTGAAGTTGTTGAGCCGAGGTAGCGCCATGTCCGGCGCTCCAATCTGCAATGGCACCATCCAGTTGGCCAGGCCGACAAATGCCGGCATCACCGCGCCAAACACCATGATCAGGCCATGCATGGTGGTCATCTGATTGAAGAATTCCGGCTGCACCAGCTGCAATCCGGGCTGAAACAACTCTGCCCGAATGACCAGGGCGAAGACGCCCCCAATGAGAAACATCAGCAGAGAAAACAGCAGGTACAGCGTACCGATCTCTTTATGATTGGTCGTCAGTACCCAACGCAGCAGCCCCTTGGGAGGGTGGTGGTGGGCATCTGCACCGCCTGCCGCATCGGCAGTACCTTGTTGCACAGGATGCTTGGGAGGTAGTGACGCCATGGCGAAGATCCCCCTGTTGGCTACCCAATCATTGATAAGATGATCTTTTTACTGAGCCCAGCCCTCTGACGTTTCCAGGCTCAAATCCCCATGTACTGTTTTCTGCCCCGGCTTTCTGCTCCGGCCCCTGGCACTACTCAGCCAGTTGTTCAGCAATTTCCGAAGGCTGTACAACATCCCCGGTGTCATTACCCCAGGCATTGCGTTCATAGGTAATCACTGCGGCAAGCTCGACAGGGCTCAACGTGGTCCGGAAGCCGGGCATTGGTGTGCCCGCCACACCATTCAGGACAGTATCGAGATGATGCTCACGATCATCGAGCAATGCCTGATTGCCCGCCAACGCAGGGAATGTCGGCGGCAAGCCTGCACCGTTGGGTTGGTGACAGGCAGCACAGATCGAGCCATAGACCTGTTCACCACGTTCCATCAGCTCATCCAGCTTCCATTCACGATCGGCCCCTGCTGCTTCCTCGCTGGCAGCGGACTTGCGTTCGGCCAGCCAGGCATCAAACTCTTCCTCTTCCATCGCCTGCACCACCACCGGCATGAAGCCATGGTCCTTGCCACATAATTCAGCGCACTGGCCACGATAGATACCCGGCTCATTGATCCTGACCCAATTCTCGTTGACGAACCCGGGAATGGCATCCTGCTTCACTGCCAACTCGGGAACCCACCAGGAATGGATGACATCGTCGGATGTCATGAGCAGGCGGACTTTCTTGCCTACTGGTAATACCAGGGGTTGGTCGACCTCCAGCAGGTAATTCTCCCCTCTTTCCTGATCTCCGGAAATCTGTTCCCGAGGAGTGGCAAGGCTGGAAATGAAATTCACGTCCTCTCCCAGGTAGGAATACTGCCAACGCCATTGCTGGCCGGTAATCATCACATCCAGATCGGCCTCGGAGGCGTCGTACATCTTCTTGAGGGTGGCAGTGGCCGGCACCGCCATGCCGATCAGAATCAGTAGAGGGATCGCGGTCCAGATGACCTCGACCGTAGTGTGTTCATGAAACTTGGCCGCCTGAGCACCCTTGGAGCGACGATAGCGGAACAATGAATAGAACATGGCGCCGAACACTACCACGCCGATCACGACACAGATCCAGAAGATCGTCATGTGCAAGGAGTGCACTTCCCGGCTGATATCCGTCACGCCCACCGGCATGTTCCAGCCCGCCGCCTGGAGCTTGCCGTTTAGGCTCAGCTCTCCACTCAATAACAGCGTTCCCGCAGTCATCCATACGTGCCACTTGCGCATCGATGCCTCCTGGAGCGTGCAGGGGCCCTACTTCGCCGCCTGCATAGCGATGAAGATCAAAACAACCACAAAGAGAATGCCCATAAGGATGCCCACCAGTATGAAACTGATGGGCTTACCAGAGGTGAAATCCTGCCGACGCCGGGACTCGCGTTGAACGCCAAAGAAAGCTGCGAGTACCGACTTGACAGTGTTCCACATGACCACCTCCGCTAGATCCCTTATGCCTGACCATAGTCCAGCTCGGCACAATGCGCTCGAAACATTAGACGAAGGTCAGAGAGATCCAGCGAATATTCATAAGCCGAACAGGGTGATGATCAAGGGTAGAATGAAAGCAGTTATCAAACCGGTAAGTCCCATGGCCAGGCCCGAGAATGCACCCGCCATGGCGCCCAGTTTGGCAAAGGAATGCGCGGTCCCGAAGCCATGAGCCGCAAGGCCCATGGTAAACCCCTGTACTACCGGATCACGCACGCCCAGCAGACGAAAGATGATCGGCCCCAAGGCACATCCGATCGAACCGGTGATCAGAACAAGGCCCGCGGCGAGAGACGGAATGCCACCGATCTGTTCCGCGATTCCCATGGCGATCGGTGATGTCACGGAACGTGGCGCAAGAGACATGACCGTCTCGTGCTCAGCCCCTAGCAGCAACGCCAACCCCAGCGTCGAAGCCACCGCGGTGGTAATGCCCGCCAGGCAAGCCACCAACAAGGGCCACAGCAGTTGACGCACTCGTTCACGGTGATCGTAGAGCGGAATGGCCAAGGCCACCGTGGCAGGCCCCAGCAGGAAATGAATGAACTGCGCACCTTCGAAGTAAGTGCCATAGTCAATGCCGGACACCAGCAGAAAGGTGATGATCAACGCAATACTCAGGGTCACCGTGTGCAACAGCGGTGTCCCGCCCAGCCACTTGTTGATACGTGCAGCCAGGGCAAAGGCCAACAGCGTGACCAGCAAGGACAGCAACGGATTTCCCGAAAGATAGACCCATAACTCATCAAGACCGGCGACGTGCATCACTGTCCCCCTTCGCGAGAGGCATCTTTACCTGTCGCCCGAGACGCCAGGCGAGTCATCACCCAAGCTGTGACAGCCAAGGTCAGCGCTGTCGACAACACCAGGGTCGCCACGATGGGAATCCAGTCATCGGCAATCAAGCGCCCGTGCACCATCAACCCCACCCCTGCAGGAACAAACAGCAACGTCAGATATCGCAACAACCCTTCCCCTGCAATACGTAGGCTCGATGGAACCTTGCCGCGGATCATCAACCCCACCAGCAGAATCACCATGCCAATGACGGGCCCCGGAATCGGCAGGCTCAGCCCCCGCGCCAGCAACTCTCCCAGAAACTGGCAGGCCAGCAACATACTCATGCCTAGAATCAGCGGCACTTATCCACCCTCCAGATGCTCGAATATCAACCGCCTATCATAACCCGTCAGCCCCTTCTATCCCCGTCCCATCGTGAGACATGCAAGCGCCCAATCAGCTGGTTAATTTCCAACCAATTGAAATAAAAGAGCAAAAGGGGCTTTCCATTTGTAAATGAACGCGCTAGTATACGCCTCGTTCTCAGGGGCCAAGACCCTGAAAGCAAGTCGGAGCGTGGCGCAGCTTGGTAGCGCGTTGCAATGGGGTTGCAAAGGTCGCAGGTTCGAATCCTGTCGCTCCGACCACTAGAATTGCAGACTAAACCGTCACTTACGGATCATTCCGAGTGGCGGTTTTTTCGTTGCTCCCCAAATATTTCCAAAACTCTGCTATTGATTTCGCACCCGACCCTCCGCCCTTCCCTCCAACATCTTCAGCTTGATCTTCTGCACACCAGAGATACTGCATACACGAGAGCCAAGAAAACTGAGAACGAATGCCCGAAGCTTGGATTGCCGATGATGTAAAGATGGCCAGGAGAAGTTAACTGGACTTGCCGCCCCAGGAATCCATAGAAGCCGTGTCGTGACCATTTGCCAGGCAATCTTTGACAAAGTTGATGAGCCCCCTAGGCGCCGCAAGAGTCTTGGACTGTATGACGAGAACTAGCCACACACATGATTGCTACACGATTGGCCCGCTCCATGAGCCCTGTGACTAACCGAAAGAAGATATGTGATACCTCGAGAGCCTAAAGGGAATAGTTAGGCTAAATATAAGTATTATACAATTCATTCAAATAAAAAAATATTACCATGTTTTTCTGCGATAGTAGTCACACGACGACTTGGCAAAACAACACCAACGCACAAAAAACGTAAATAAATAACATAAAGTTTCACCATTACTGCTAGATTTCATACTGCAATATGGATGCATAAATGCTTATGTTTATATGGCATTTATCTCAATGAATTATTGTAGTTTCATATTGAAAATCTCATCTAGGAAAATATCTGAGATGTGAAGATTTTCTTTATTCACAGATGGATTTGGAGAAGCGTCATGAAACTATGGTCAGGAAATGTCAGTGCCGCGGAAGAAAATGGAATTCCGAGCGGAATCAAGGTAAACAAGGGAGATGTCATCACTATTCTGGCCAACGGATGGGTCAAGTATTCAAGGGGTGAAAGTGCGTGGGCAGCCCCTCAGGGAGCCGCCGGCAGGGATGACCTACCTGAATCCATTGCCACCTTGGTCGCTGTAATCAACAACAAAAAATATTCTGTTGGAAACTACCTCTATCGGTGGGATGTTCCGGAAAGCGGTGAGATTTCATTTTTATTCAATGATAGACCTGGCACTTTTTCAGATAACTCTGGAGAATTTCACGTTGAGGTCTACGCTGAATCTTCACAATCTAATGTCGAAACTTGGGATGGGACTCTGCCAGGAAATAGCGAGAGTGGCGTTAAAACCAACCTGGTTGTGAAAAAAGGTGACATTATTACAGTCAAAGCCAGCGGAACGATTCATATATCCCAAGAAGGAAAAGGACTAGGACCCAATGGGTCAATGCGTGGATCGAGCAAGAACGCCATATTCCCTCCTGCACAGCTGGCCTCGGTAGTAATGAAAATAGCTGATACCTACTACCCTGCAGGAGAAGAATTGACAGACTTTGTTGCTCCAGAGGATGGAGAAGTATCATTTATCGTCAATGATCAGCCTGGTTCACATGTCGATAATAGAGGAGAGTTTTCCATACACATGGATGTAACACGAGCAGAATAAAGCGACACCCGCAACAAGCGCAATATTAAAGGCACATACAACACCTTACTCATTCGGTAAGGTGTTGTATCCTTCACTGCATGATATTCGGCCGTTCCTTTTTGCATGAGCCAGCCCAGGAATATGGGCTAGCTCAGACCAGCTCAAGAGTGGTCGAAACTTCCATTGGATTCCTCGATCGACACACGACATGTTCGGGGCTCAGCGTGTTCGTCGAGAGTCTCCGGATCCCGTTCGCCAGAATCTGAGATCTGCGCTCTCCTCTTCTGGTTCAATCTTCCTGCTCCCTTTCCTTGCCCTCACGAATGGTCGCACGGGCTTCACGATGTTCATCGCCATTTGCCTCGGGCGTCTCGTGTTCATCAGCTCGAGAAGGTCGATAGCAAAGCGTGGTGAGAATCGGGAAATGGTCCGACCCGAATCCCGGCAAGCGTCGCATGTCGCGTAGCGTGAAATGTTCACTCGAGAAGACATGGTCAAGCGGCCAGCGCAGTAGCGGATAATGAGCATGAAAGGTGCTGAACATGCCGCGGCCTCGACGCGGATCAAGCATGCCACTGACACGGCAGAAGAGCCGGGTCGTACGCGACCAGGCCACATCATTGAGGTCTCCAGCCACTAGGGCCGGGAAAGCGCCATCATGAATGCGCTTGCCGATCAGCAGCAGTTCAGCATCTCGCCACAGGGACTCCTTGCTCTCATTGGGTGCCGGTGGGCGCGGATGCACAGCGTATAATTGAATATCCTCCCCGCAGCGCAACGTCACCCCAGTCGAGATGGAAGGAATATCGTCCTGGATCAGCCGTTCGACCTGTGGCGATACCAGTGGCAATCGGGAATAGAGGTGCATGCCGTAGAGGTTGTCCTGAGGGATACGGACGACATGTGGCCACTGTTTGGCCAGTGCGGCATCAAGTTGCTTCCCCCACCAGTCATCGGACTCAAGCGTCAACACGATATCCGGCTCATGCTGGTTGATGAGCTCGATCAACCCTGCGGCATTGCGGTTGGGGGTCAGTACGTTGGCAACCAGCAATCTAATGCAGCGTTCGTCCTGGCCGGGTTCAGCACGTTGGACCTGAACGGGCCAGAGGCGTGTCCAGGGCAAGATGTAACATGCCTGGATGACCAGGGTGACAAGGCTGCTCGACACTGCCAGCCAGCGCCAGGGAGACTCGGAGAGAGAAGCAAGCAACAGTGTCAGCAGGGCCAGCATGGAAATCTGCATGCGCGGAAACTCGCAACAGCGTATCCACCACCAGTGAAACGGCAATCGAGCCAGGATAGTGATCCCCAGAAGCAGAATAGCAAGCGTCGTAACAGCAATGGACAGCACGGCACGTCCTCCATGTTGATGCCAATGAGCGTCCAAAGCTCCCGGAGGTTATGCGGGAAAGCCGAGGTCGCCATATTGAACCTTATCATCTTGGTCCGGGAGAACGCTGAACGACGGCAACTATCGGGCCACCGCCCGCTTTCAGCTGCGAATACAGCCGTTTGCTTGGAACGCCCCCAAAACGAGATATCATCATGCTGCGCAGCCAGGACAACAGCGTTGCATGTCGATGATCAGCGCTGAGTTGTGGAAAATGTACCAATGAGCACCTTCTGACAGACATGGCAAGAGCCACCATTTATAAGCAGATCAGCCACACTGTCTCCGCAACGAGGCTGCCAACCTCTCCACGACAGGATGAAACGCTTCTTTTTGATTATCTTCGTATTCAAGCCTAAAGAACGCTATTGCGTTGTTACACGCGGGAATGGCCCGTTGGTAGAAGGTTCTTCCATCTTTTGTTCCAGACCAACTCACCCAATCTGATTGCTGCTTTTGGTAAGTAATATTCCAGCCGCTCTCTACGTCTTTATCGATCCCTCTTGTGGCTTCTGCCTGAAAATCATCAGCCAGAACGAGATGACGGCCCCATACGCGAAGTTCCGCGCTGCCGTCACTTGATTGAGATATCCCGCCATCTCCATTGTCCGCTTCCGTAATGGCCGAGAATCTCGGTGGGATATCAATCCAGTACCCAAATCGTGCATTGCCGTATTGTCCCCATTCAGCGCCATTGGCAAGTCCAGATACCATGGCAATGGAAACAAAAGCGAGGATGGCGAGCTTGTTCAACGCGGGGCTCCTTTTGAGAACCGGACCCTGTGCGTGGGTAGTACAGGACTGATGGACGGGAATACCCTGAGGTCATCGCATCATGGAGAATGATGCGATGCTGAAATTGACCGTGATAATGCGCAAGGCTAGCTTACTCTTGATAGGAAAACCAAAAGCACAATGGCGGATGCCACCATGTTCAAGCGTAAATGACTCTTGACAGCGACTACACTTCCAGAGCCCGCACGCTTCCGGAGTTTTCATGTTCAAGTCTTGGTGGAGAGCGTTGATTTCTCCTGAGTTGGATCTGCGGCTCTCGACTCATAGACATTACGAAACTCGGATCGTGGCTCATCCCGGTAACGTTCTGGACGACCCTTCCCTTGAGGAACTTGTGGGAATGCTGCGCCTCGTGGCCAGCCGCACCTTGAAGGGAGGCGAACTGACATACGGTATCTTCTCGGGAGATAGAGAACGCCTGTCGCGCTCGGTCGTCACGCTGATCACGGAAAAGGCAACCGGCAAGCCTGTTGCCTTCAACACATTGGCGGTGATGGATGCCACGTTTGCGGGAGAGAAACACCAAATTCTGCATCTTGGCCTCGTCATTGTTGATCCCGACTCACGCGAAACCGGCCTTTCCAGTGCGCTCTACGGCCTGACTGTGCTGATCCTGTTCCTGCGCGGAGGCCTCCGGTCGCGCTGGATTTCCAACGTCACCCAAGTGCCCGCCATCATCGGAATGGTCAGTGAGACATTCTCCGATGTCTTTCCATCACCTCGTAACGACACCCGACAGCATTTCGTTCATCTGTCTCTCGCACGTCAGATCATGCGCCTGCATCGTCATGTCTTCGGCGTCGGTGACGACGCCGGGTTCGATGAAGCGCGCTTCGTTATCACCAATGCCTATACCGGTGGATCGGACGACCTCAAGAAGACCTTTGAGAACGCACCCAAGCATCGAGACGAGCGCTACAACACCTTCTGTCGGGAGATGCTGGACTACGCGCGTGGTGACGACGTGCTCCAGCTTGGGCAGATCGACATGGCGGCTGCGCGTCGTTACCTGTTGCGTGAGATGCCGAAAGGATCGCTACCGGCCATCGCAGGAGCGGCATTTTTCTTGCTCCTGCAAAGCATGATCTTGCCGGTTCTCCATTGGCTCGACACCTCTAGACCTTACGGGTTGCTGCTACCACGTCGTCATCAAAAGCAGAGTAAGCAAAAGCGTCGCGAGCTGACGAGCCTCAAGCAAAAAGGCCGACCATGAACACCATTCCCGAATTCGATTACGCAACATTCACCACGCGCAATATCGGCTTTGTCAGTTCAGGGGAACAACAGACGCTTCAAAAGACGCGCATTTTCGTCTGCGGCGTCGGCGGCATGGGTGGTGCTGCCTTCATGGCCCTGGTTCGTGCGGGCATTGGCCGCTTCGTCATTGCTGACATTGATACCTTCGAGATATCGAATCTCAATCGCCAAGTCTTCGCCACTGCCACCACCATCGGTCGTTCCAAGGCAGACAGCGCAGCCGAAGCAGCGCTCGAGATCAATCCACAAATAGAGATCGAGGTACTGGGTTCGGAGTGGAGCGAGCAGCTGCCGGACATTGCTGCGCGCTGCCCTATCATCGTCAACGGCATGGATGACATTCCTGCCGGCGTCCACCTCTATCGTATCGCAACGCAGCAAGGCGCAACGGTGATCGATGCCTACATGTCACCGCTGCCCTCGGTGACGCTCGTGCGTCCTTCCGATCCCAGGCCGGAGGAAAGGCTGGGCTATCCTACCGTCGGCAAGGATTGGCGGAGTATCGAGGAAAGCGACACACAGGCAGCCATGATGGCCGAGATTGAATACGTCATGCTGCACTCCTCTTCACGCCATCATGTCGATCTCGACATTGCAGCCGAAGTCGCCTCGGGACATCGCAGCCGCATGTCCTTCTCCACCATGGTGATAACGACCGGCATGCTGATGGCTTATGAAGCCATCGCGCTAGCGCTCGGCAAACCGACCGGAACCGACTGCCGAGGCTGGTTCTTCAATCCCTATCGCCCGAGAATCGAGCGGCCACTGCCTGCGCCCGTTGCTGCATGTCTACGGCCCTTTGTACGCCGCGCACTGAAAAAGATGATCGGCTGATGAACACAACTGTCGCCGCGGATTTCATCGTCAATCTTTGCGGGACATTCGGCCTTGTCCTTGCCCTGTTGATCTTCCGTGCCCGGGACCCGAAGGGCGGGCTGACTCGCCGCTTCGTCTTTGCATTGGGGCTCGTCACGCTGGTGTTTCTTCTTCGCGGGTTTTATTGGCTCGGTGGGGCCGGCTGGTTGGGACGCCTTTCTGTCGGTTTGGCCGCCTTTATCCCGCTTGCCGCATTGCTGGTGGTGGAAGGCATGCTGCGCCAGCATGCACCGCGCATTGCCAAGCTGGGCATTGCCACCGGCAGCATCATTATCGCTGTTCTCGCGCTATTGGTGCCGAAGGCGGCTGGTCCCGGCCTCTATCTAGCACTGGCGCTGTTCCAGGTGATCGCTTTCTTTTTTTGCGGGCTATTACTTTTCCTCCATCCTCGCGGCTCACTCTCGACGGCCGAAAGGCAAGGCATTTCTCGGCTATGCATGGCCGCGTTCTTTTTGTTGCCCTTCATGATCACTGATTTCCGCTCGCTTATCCCCTACCTGCCAGTGCGGCTTGGAGGGCTTGGCGCCTTGCTTCTGGTCATCTTCGCGTTGCTGATCGATCGGGCTGGCGAGCGGCGCGGTGGCCACGCAGGCGTCATTGGCCTTCAAATCGGCGGGAGCCTCCTGCTGGCACTGGGGCTTGTGTGGAGCCTGCCGGAGCTTTCACCCGGTGACCGTGTGCGCCTGGCCGCCGTCACGCTTAGCGGAGTACTCGTCATCGGCCTCGCCAGCGATGTCGCACGAGCATGGCTCACAGCCGGACAGCCGGGCCTCCTCGATTCCGTGGCCGTGTCAAAGGCGCGTACTCGTGATGATCTGTTCGAAGAACTCCTGCGCCAGCCATTGTTCCACCATGCCATACGCCTAGGGGAAACCGACATCGCTGACTACGATCCAGCGCTGCTGCAATCCGACCTGCAACGCCACGTCGTGCTGCGACAGGCGGACAGTCCCTGGCAAGGGATGGTGGAGGATGCCGTTGCCGAGCGGCTGGCAGCACTGATGGCCGCGCATGGCGTCAGCCACTTGATCGTGGCAGATACGCATCCCCTCGACCTCATCGGGGTACGTATTCCACTCGTCGCCGCCGACAGGGCCACCGAGACGGCACTATTGATGGCAGGACGCCTTCTTGCCGCAGCTCCACGAATACATGAGGGTGCAGCATGATACGACTGACACGTGGTGATGTCGCAGCCGCCCTGCGTGTGCCTGCCAATGCCTATCCCTCCGATTCACTTTATGTGCCCGCCATGAAAAACGACTTCATGCGCATGCTCGATCCGATGCTCAACCCCTTCGTCACCGAAGGTCATGGGCATTTCGAACTGTTCGTCGCTTGGCGCGGCGATCAACCCTTGGGACGCATTGTCGCCAGCATCCACGACGCATCCAACAACAGGCACGGTACGCGACGCGCCCAATTCGGCTTCTTTGAATGCGCCAACGATGCAGGAGTTGCCTCAGCCCTGCTGGGAGCGGTCGAGGATTGGAGCCGAAAGGCAGGAATGGAGGAAATAACGGGCAACTTCAACCTCACCGCCATGCAGCAAGTCGGCGTCATGACAGGTGGCTTCGAAGAGCCCCCTTACACGGATATGGTCTATACCCCTCCTCACATTGCTGCTCTGCTTGAAGCGAATGGCTTCCATGCCACCTTTCCGATGACGACCTTCGAGACGGACCTGACATCACTCGACCCGCGACGTCTTCTCGGCCCAGCACAACAAGCCATTCTGGCTGACACAGATTATGAGACTGTCCCCATTGATCGCCGCCATTTCCGAGAACGTCTTGCTGATGCCCGGCTCGTGCTCAATGATGGTTTCCACGACAATCCCATGTTCGTACCTGTCAGCGAGGCCGAATACGAGTTCCAGGCCAGTGACCTGTCGTGGGTCATCGACAAGCGGATCTCCTGTGTCCTTCACCACCATGGCCAAGCGGTTGGTGTCATCCTCGTCATCCCGGATCTCAACCCGCTGGTGACGGCTTGCAACGGGAAAGTCGGTATCACCTTCCCATGGCATTTCTTGCGCCACCGCTTCATGAATCGGCGTGCCGTGCTGATCTACCAATCCGTTGTTCGGCACATGCATGGCCTGGGCCTCAACGGAGCGATGCTGTATCAGGTCGTCACCGCGCTGAAAAAAGCCGGCTACCAACGCCTGGGCACGACCTGGATCGCCGACTCGAACGCGCCTAGCTTGCGCCAGATGGAAAAGCTCGACGCCCGCCCGCTGCATCGGCTCGCTCTGTTTAGCCGGACCATCGGAGAATCAGCATGATCGCCGTCGACCACGACCTCGCTACCCGGCTCATCGACCGAGCACGTTTCGCTCCAAGCGCGCACAACACCCAGCCAACCCGCGTCGCCCTGCACCAGGGAAAGATCTTGATTCGAGCCGATCCAGCACGTCAGCTTCCCGTTTCCGATCCGCACGGTCACGATATACGGCTGTCACATGGGGCTTTCATCGAGGGGCTTTCGATCGCACTTTCCGAAGAGCACCTGCACATCGACGGGATCGAGATACTACCGAACGACAACCCGACGCAGTCTATCGCCAGCGTCAGCGTGGGAAGCGGTGGCGAAGCCGATCCGCTGGCCGCTTTCGTCACCTCGCGCACCACATGGCGAGGGCCCTTTCGAAAGCTGCACCAAGCGGAGCAGCTGGCACAACTTGCACCGCTGGAAGGTCATCCCGATATTTCCTTGATCACCGAACACTCGACACTCACTCGCATCGCCCAGCTTACTGACGAAGCAAGCCTGCACTTCATGCGCGATGCTGCGCAGCGGCGTGAACTTCTCCACTGGATGCGCCTGACACAGCGCCATGACGCTTATGAGCGCGATGGCCTCAACGCCGACGCCATGGGATTGGGACGAGTCGAAGCAATGGGCGCCAGACTTGTACTGGGGCCATTCTTTGCACTACTCGATACCGTAGGGTTGGCAGCAAAGCTCACCGCCGAGGCGGCAATCACGGGAAACGCAGCAGCGATTGCCCTATACCACCGGCCAACGGGAGAGGACCCTCTCATTACAGGGCGCGCGCTCTATCGTGCATGGCTGGCGATGGAACAGGCAGGCCTTGCCGGCCGGCCCTTGTCAGTGCTGACCGACTGGACGCAAACAGCCGAGGCGATGGCACGCCTTGCACCGCTTCCTTCTGGCAGGCAATTAGTCAAAGCCTTTCGCATCGGTGTACCCGACGGCGACCGGCGAACCAAGCATGAGCGTCTCCCCGTTAATGAACTGTTGCTGGCCTCATAACAGCCCGATTTCATAGCAGCTCGTTCATAACAACTTGAGATATTCCAGCAAGGCGTCACGCTCATTCGTCGTCAGCCCCTCTACCTCAGCGTCGTGTCCACGGTTGGAAAATCCCGGCTGACGTGTATCCACCTCGGCGGGAGTGGAAAAAGGCTCATAGCCTGCGGGGTAGCGCCACACACCACCTTTTCCCGGTGCCGGTGCCAGCGCCAGGCCGACCTTTTCCATGTCGAGCCGATGGCCGCCGACCATGAAGCGCTCCGGTCGCGTCTCCGGTTCCAGCACATGGCGCAATGTCGGCACCGAGCCGTTGACGAAATAGGGAGCACTAGCCCACACCCCAGACAAGGGCAGCGCAACCAGCTTGCCTGTTGCTGCCGGTTCAATATACGCAGCGTAGTGGGTCTCGCTGACGGCGGCTGCCAGTTCGGCATCAAACACTTCCGCGCGCGTCGCTTCCGTTCCGATATCGCCGGCCCAGTTGGGGAAATGCTGCAGACGCGGCGACTCAAGGCTGTCGTCATAACGGCCATGGCAGCGTGCGCAGTCACGCGCATAGACCTCGCGCCCGAGCGGTAGCTTTTCTCGCTCAATCTCCCCAGGAAAGGCGGGCGCCCGATAGGTCGCCAAAAAGCGCACAATATCGACGACTGCGGGAATCTCTTCCTCTGCACGCTTGGGCGACATGCCCATGCTGGGCACGGTGAAGAATGAGGCAATACGCCCCAGCAGTACCGGGTCAGCCTCGGCAGCCTCCTTGCGGGTGCGTGGAGAGAAGCGCTCTGTACCGGGCACGGCATAAGCACCATCGGCCAGAAAGCTCGACCTGAAAGTTCTGTCAGCCAGATCTGGAATGGAGACGAAGCCGGCAACAGTATCATGGGAAGTATCCAGGCCTAGCCGCTGCTTGAGCGCTGCCACTCCGTTGGTCAGCCCTGGGCGTCCGTTCGGGAATGGCAACGGTTGATCGCCATTCGCCTCGAGCTCTTCCATCCGAGCGCGTGCCTGTGGAAATACCACAAGACGCAGGCTCAGGCGCTCACGCCAGCTCATGTCCGGATGAAGCCGTTCCATGGCTTGCCATAGCGCCGTTTCATCGGAGAAGGCCCCCTTGAGACTGCGATAGACAAGCTGCGCATAGGCTTCAAGATCGAGTGACGTATTGGGCGTACCGGCCACTGGCAGAGCGGGGTCAGGGTATCCCCTTGAATCGTAGCTGACGCCTGCATGGCAGGCCGCGCAGCCAATATTGACCGTGGCAATGCTGATGGGCGGCATGACACGCTGAACACGCCCAAGATTCACGCCAAAAGGCAGCATGGAAATACCGCGACCCTGGGCCGGATAGAGGAACCCGACACTGCGAAACTGATCTTCAACCATGGCAGGCGTCACACGCTGCGGATCACCTTTCGCAGCATCAAGCGCCAAGGCGGCCGTCAGCAGCGCCCACGGCAGAGCATTCGTTTCCAACGTATCGAGGTCGATGACACCGAGATCACCATATGCGAAAAACAGGCGTCCGCGTTCGATTGAATTGTGCGGAAGCATCGCTGGAAGACTCAGTGATCGTGCCGAATACGAGCTGTTCAACCCCAGCCACGACCATCCAACAATGACCAGCACAACAAGCATCACGACAACAAACACCAGCCGCACGGCCTTCTGCTTGAACTCCAGGCCCAAAGGTCGTCGTTGTCTTGATATCATGTGGTGCCTCGCTCAAGGTGGTGAGCGCATCAGCTGCATGGGTGTCCGATTTCATTGAAGCATATACTGGCCTCTTCACCGGCTCATCGATTACGGTCGATTGGGTGTGACCGATCATTATCAGGGCCGGGCAGCGAATACCCGAGACATTGCTGAAAAACTGGGCAGCAAATGAGTTAAACCGTTTCTTGAATGCTACGAAATCAATGAAGCTCGAGTCCGAAACTTTTACACCATGATGAAAACAGGGTGCTACTTAAAAATGCAGATACCAGAACAGTGCTACCTCTCGACTGTCAGGATGGATTCCCCGGTATAGATAACGATCATGGCCACCGAGCACGAACCCGTACCGTTCGTAAAAGCGACAGGCAGTAATATTGTTTGATTGTGTCTCAAGCCGTACACCCGCCAACGCCGCACCACGTGCCCATTCTACCGCTGCGTCCATCATGAAACGGGCAACGCCGATCCCCCGATGAGGGGCATCCACTGCTATGTCCTCTATGAGCGCATAGTTATTCCAGACTTGGGACACTGCCATGTAGCCAATAGGGTTACCATTCACCAGGGCCACGAAAAGCGCCCCATCAGGCCTATCAAGGTATTCAGCCAACTCGTCTGCATCAAAGCCATAGTCCTTACGGTATGGTGGCGCAACTGGGGCAATCTGGACACCCGTAAATGGCTCGGTAAGTTCTGCTGCGACCTCGAAAGAAAAGTCACTCTTCGAGAGCCGTGGAAGGTCGGCAAGGTCCCCGCGGCGAACAATAACTTTATGTGCCGGTATTGACGAAGGCGTCATCGCGATGACCCATTCTTGTCACAGTTCATGGCACACTAGTCTCCTGCTATTTGACGGTCAAGGTTCGATACACACTCGCGATAGGTGCCACTTAGCATCGTCAGAATCGTGCCAATAGTGCTGATATCTACAAGTACTAGCAGATATTGCACTCAGCTCAGAACACGCTGCGTAGAATCAGAAATGCGGCGGAAGCCAGCATGGCTGCAACCGGCAAGGTAATTATCCAGGCTAAGGCAATCGGTTTCATCAAGTCCCAGTTGGTTTGCCTGTTCACCAGCCCAATGCCAAGTACCGAGCCAATCAGGATGTGCGTACTGGAAAC
Source organism: Halomonas sp. (assembly GCF_029263665.1). Taxonomy (GTDB): domain Bacteria; phylum Pseudomonadota; class Gammaproteobacteria; order Pseudomonadales; family Halomonadaceae; genus Halomonas. Next base: position 50,933 of record NZ_JAJUFQ010000005.1, on the reverse strand, counting down.
TGGCAGGCCAAGAATTGACGCCAACATGACCACCGTGGCCGCCGCCAGCTCAGCTGAGAAGCCAGAGGCGGGATGCATCTTGGTAAGATTGTGACCAACCGTCCTGATGACTTCCTTGCCAATGAACCACAGGCCCACAATCAGCGCGACACCAAAGGTCAGCATCGCGATAGGTGGAATCGATGCCTCCGACCCGATGGCTCCGGTACGCAGCACTTCCAGGATAGCGACAAATGGCCCGATCGCATTGGCGATATCATTGGAGCCGTGACTGAAGGCAAAGCCTGATGCGGTGAACACCTGCATCCAGCTGAACATCAAAAACGTCGAGCGTTCCAGCGACTCGCCTTTCAATGTCTTGGCGAAGATATATGTTGCCATCCAGACACCAGCCCCAATCATCCCCATGATCAGATAGTTGTCCAGCGTGCTCAGCCCCAAATGCACATGCTTGAGCCCCTTGAAGAGCAGCATGGCAGAAATAATCATGGCACCAATGGCAGCAATCATCGGTACCCAGGCTTCCAGAGCACGATGGGAATTAACGGCATTACGCTTTTGTTCAATGACATGCAAATCTCGATAAAACTCGGACTCCAGTTCATCCGCCTGAAAGTCGCCATCATTGATGGTTTGCATATCGCGTGTCATGGAATGCGTATAAGAGATTTTTTGAATCTCCGAGAGTCTTTCAAAAGCCTCTTTATGGCGCCTCTTATGTTCACGCTTTTCCTGACGAATCACCTTCAGCTGAGATTGTGCTTGCTCGTTATATGAGAGGATATGGCGTTTAATCTGAGAATACAGCAGGTAGGCGACAACACCTCCTAATAGAGGAGAAAGTACCCAGGAGATAGCGATTTGCCCAATCTTACCCCACTGGACAAGCGCCATGGCTGAGCCAGTGCCACTCATCAAGATGCCCAGGGTAATCGAGCTCCCCACAATGGCACCGACAATCGAGTGTGTCGTCGATACCGGATATCCCTTCTTGCTGGCAAAGAGCAACCAAAGTGCAGCCGCGACTAAAGCAGACATCATGATGAAGACGAAGTCCATCGGTGCTACATCCATGCCCCTAGATCCACTATGCCGCCACGAATGGTCGAGGTCACTTCCCCACCAGCAATGACAGCTCCACTGACCTCGAAGATAGCCGCCACAAATAATGCCTGTTTTATTGTAAGCGTTCCCGCACCGACACTAGTGCCAAATGAGTTGGCGACATCATTTCCTCCAATATTGAAGGCCATGAAAACACCAAACAATGTCGCCAATAAAAAGATTAGAGTATGGTTTCCATTAACATATCCCATTCCCCATGCCATAAAATATATAGTGGTAGAAACAAGCAGGATGGCAAAAAAGATACTAACTCTCACCCCCTCTTGTTTTGCATATATTCCAGCAGGCTGAGTCGTATTTTCCATGATTCTCTCTCACTCGTTTCAATGTTGCATTTCGGATCATGCACATAACGAACGAAAGTAAATTTACGAGAAAATCATGACATAGACATTGCAATGCATCACATGGCTCCGACATGGAGCTAAGAAATAGTCAGACAGAGGGGTCTACTATCCCTCTGCTATCACCTCAATCCCAATAGAAACCTTGGGCGGACCTGTATTCAGGTCAACTTGCAGCCCACAGCAAGCCAATCTCAAGATGTCGGAAAGTTTCAATAACTTTCACCAAGACGCCTTGAGCCATCGACGACAACAATATGAAAAGTAAACAACACCATTCATCCCGCCTATCTCTTTGCACCAAGGGGAACGATGAGTATCAAGGAAGGCGTCAGCTGGTTGGCGGGCCTTGGTTTCAAGGCCAAGGCCCGCCTTCCAACATCCGGCCAGCAGGCTCAGTCTTCGGCTTCGGCGTCCGACAGCTCCATGATCATACGCGTCGTCAGATAAAGTCGTGGTACCACACTATCGAGTTGCACGTATTCCTCATCACTGTGGTAGCCCCCACCTACCAGGCCAAGGGATTCCAGCACCGCAGGCGTGGGTGAATCGGCATGGTAGGCGTAGGCGGCATCAGTACCGCCACCGATCTCGGCAGCCAACAGTTCTCGGTCAAGCTCCTGATAGATCTTCTGGGCCTGCTCGGCAAGGGCTTGAGTCTGAGGATTGGCAGGCAGTGGTGGCCGGCCCTTGTCGAGACGGAACTTCACCTCGGTATCATCGATCAGTTGATTTGAGGTGATATCACGGGCCTCGTTCAGAACCCGCTCATATTCACTGCTATCGACGTAGCGCATATCACCTTCCGCCTGAGCATGCTCGGGAATGACATTGCGTTTGCTGCCACCTTCGACAATCGTCCAGTTAAGGGTTGTCTCCTTGTCTGGATCACCGAGATCTCCCAGCTGGAGCAGTTGATGGGAAAGCTCCATGATGGCATTGCGCCCCTGCTCTGGCGCACCTCCGGCATGAGAGGCCCGGCCCTTTACCTCGAGGAAGGCATAGTTGATGCCTTTGGTGACGACAGTCACTGCATCCGTTGCGCCCTCACTGAACGTCGGCTCGAACACCAGCACCGCATCTTGATCCGCGGACAGTTGCTGAATCAGGTCACGAGAACCCAGCGACCCTTTCTCTTCATCAGGATTAAGGACCACGGTCAGTTGACCATAGTCGTCAAAGCCAAGGGTTTTCAGCACCTCCAGGCTATGCAGAATCACTGCGACACCACCTTTGGCGTCTCCGACGCCCGGACCATAGGCACGCCCATCCTCAACGCGGAAGGGGCGATCCTTGGCGGTGCCTTCGCCAAAGACAGTGTCGTAGTGGATCATCAACATGATGTTGCGATCGCCATTGCCTTGAAGCCGGCCAACCAGGGTATTGCCACCGTAGACCTCGGCAGGATGAGCTTCCACTTCAGCACCGAGGGCCTCGAGACGCTCAGTAAGCAGCGCCTCGACCTCACTCAAGCCAGCAACGTATCCCGTGCCAGAGTCTATATTGACCAGGGTTTCCAATGTATCCAGCAGCGGCTGTCGCTGCTGCTCGACGGCATCGTACACATCCTGTTGTGGCGCGGCGTGTACGGTGGCAACAGTAAACATGCCGCATGCCAATCCCATGGCTAGCATCGAGCGCTTCATTAGTGACTCCTGTTTTGTGGTTATCAGCTTACCGAAGATAAGCAGAGGCCAGGGGAAACGCAATCAGGTTGAACATATGCATGTTAACGGGGCACCTCACACGGCGGGTTCTGCTGAGGCATGGAACAAGGAAGGACTCATGTAGATCCGTAGACAAGTACTGTCATACATCTTCCCTACAAAAACGGGAACATACCGGAATACTCCAGGTGTCTCGTCAGCTATCATCGAGATAGAAGAGATGTGAGCAGGGTCATCTTCCAGGCCCTTGTCGAGCATCCACCCGCCCCTTGCAATGGAGTGCCCTGTGGCCATTGATCTGCTCTACAACAGCCTGATATTTCTTGCCGCCGCTGTTCTCATCGTTCCCTTGGCCAAGCGCCTTGGTCTCGGCGAGGTTCTGGGTTACTTGCTCGCCGGAGTGGCCATTGGCCCCTCTGTACTAGGTCTGATCCCCGATGCAGAAGCCGTACTGCAGTTCGCTGAAGTCGGCATCGTCTTCCTGTTGTTTGTCATTGGCCTGGAGCTCAAGCCATCCCGCCTCAAGCTGATGCGTCGACCAGTATTCGGCTTCGGTGGTCTGCAGATGGCCATCACCAGTGCTGTCCTGGCGGCGTTGGCGATGCTGCTTGGGCTCTCCCTGCCCGCCGCCCTGGTCGTGGGCTTCAGCCTGGGTCTTTGTTCCACCCCGTTGGTTCTCCAGTTGCTCAGCGAGCAAGGAGAACTGACCACCCGTCATGGCCGCCTCAGCTTCGCCCTGCTGCTGTTCCAGGACATGGCAGCGATCCCTGTTCTCGCCATCATTCCCATGCTGGCTGGTGGTCCAGGAGCCACGGGGGGCTGGGAAAACATGCTCAAAGATACCTTGATTGGTGTAGGTGCCTTTGCAGCCTTGATTATCGGTGGACGCTACTTGTTGCGTCCGATGTTTCGCTTCGCAGCTTCTACCCGTAGCCGCCAGGTCTTTGCCGGCACGTCCCTTCTGGTAGTGATCGGCGCAGCCTTGCTGATGGAGCTGGCAGGTCTCTCCATGGCACTCGGAGCCTTCATTGCCGGCGTCCTGCTGGCCGATTCCGAATATCGGCACAGTATTGAAGCCGATATCGAGCCCTTCCGCGGCTTGCTGTTAGGGCTTTTCTTCATGGCCGTAGGTATGACGGCCCAGATCGGACTACTTGCCGAACAACCGGCCCTGGTACTCGGCCTCACGGCCGCATTGCTGGCGCTCAAATGGCTAAGCGTAGCGAGTGCCAGCCGAGTCTATGGCACCAGTTGGCGTGATGCATTGAACCTCGGCGTCCTGCTATCTCAAGGAGGAGAGTTCGCCTTCGTCCTCCTCACCGCAGCCGGTGCTGCTACCTTGCTGGCTCCCGATCTGGTCAGTCTCCTGGTACTGGTGGTTTCACTTTCCATGGCTGCGACACCAATACTCTTCCAGTTGCACACCCGGTTGATACGTCCTCTACTCATGCCAAACACAGAAAAGAACCCTGACTACGACCGTCCCTCCGATACCTCACCCAAGGTCATCATCGCCGGCTTCGGACGCTTTGGTCAGATCGTCGGTAGAACCCTGCAGGGCATGAAGATTCCCTACACCATCCTCGACATCAACGCCAAGCATGTTGAATTTGTGCGCCGCTACGGCAATGAAATCTACTTCGGCGATGCTTCCCGTCTCGATTTGCTGGAGGCCGCTGGAGCTGACAAGGCCAAGATTCTGGTCATCGCAATCACCGACCCAGACACCTCGCTGCAGATCGTCGAGCGTGTACAGCGCCGCTTCCCCAAGCTGCGTCTGTTTGCCCGTGCACGCAATCGCCAGCATGCCCAGCGCCTGATGCGTGCAGGAGTGAATGACATCATTCGCGACCTGCTGCCGGCCAGCCTGGAGCTGACGCGGGAAGTGCTCGTTTCCCTCGACATACCCCGTGATCGAGCTCAGCATACAGTAGATATTTTCCGCCACCATGATGAGATGACATTGAAGCGGCAGATGGAGGTTTCCAGCGACGAGACCAAGCAAATCCGCACCATACAACAGACGGCCAAGGAGCTGGAGGAATTGTTCGAAGCTGACGAACAAGTGGTAACCGAGACATCGTTGATGCAAGAACGTTGATACAAGAACGCTGACATAAGAAAGCTGCCAGAGCCTTCCTCTGGCAGCTATGTCGCAAGCATGTCTCACATTCCATTTCGATTAACCGCAGAGGCATGCCCTTTGGATAGTCGACACTTCAAAAGAATCCTATGGCTTGCAAATGCGAATAGCCAGAAAGGGGAAAGATCGCCTCCTGGTGAGGTACAAATACGCCATTCCAGGAGGCCAGGTTCAGAACGTTATCAATAACTGGCAAACGGGTTCTTGATAATGGGAATGAACAGGAAGCGCAGGTTGAAGTCTGCATCAAATTCATCACCTTTGATCGCGCTATATTGAAGCTCCACGCCCCAGCGAACGGGCATTGACCCAAACTTGGTGACGTCCGAGTAGCCCAGACCAATCGGCAGGTTTACCTTCTCGCCACTATCCGCCTCCCAGTTGATCTTGATGTTCGGAGCCATGCCAATCAGCTCCTTACCACTCAGGCGATAATTCAGGAAGTATTGAATATTGGTCTGATTGGTATCCTCGCGATCATCATCACCGGCATAGGACCACCAATGCTGACCCAATGCACCTATGTTCCAGCCACCAGGGTTGGGCGCCAATGATGCCACCAGGAAGGCAGGGCCCGCCTGATACTTGCCCTGGCCAAGCACATCATCCTCTGCCGTCGGAAATATCTGCGATGCACCTACCCCCCAGATAAATCCATCATCACGTGCGGGACCAACAAGTGTCAGCAAGGCAGTATCGCCAAAGCCACTGGTACGGCCGCTGAACGGGTAGTTGCTATTGGCCAGGTCGGATGCAGGAATATCCTCCGGATGGCCATTCAGCGCGTGACCGAAGCTCTCTTCATACGGTGAAGATTGATATTGAATGACCGGACGCATGATGAAGTTCCATTCATCATCACCGACATGGAACGGAAAAGACATCACCGGCTGGAAGGTCGTTGTGTTGGCCCATTCACCACTGCTGCTCAATGCATCATTATCGCCATCAAAATGGGTATAATCATTTTGCAACCACAACATCCATGCAGCACCCAGCGGGTTGGCCGACATTTTAGCCAGCTTCTCCAACTCGGCCGCGCTTGGGCCTGAAGAGGCGGTTTTATCTGGCGTGCCTGCTGGCTCTACCTTGTCGGTTGTTTGCGCCAGCAGTGGCTCTGAAGACAAACAGGCAACCGTCAAGGCAAGAAATGCCGGCAGATTGATTTCTCTCATCTTTCCATTCATAGAAAGCTTCACATTCACGCCCCGAAAGCTGCGTTCGACAATATGCGAACCCTTGATACCCGCTCACAACTTCTTGAACTGAAAAATCGTCATACCTGACAATTTTTTGTTCAATCTAACTCAATCTAGGCGTCAGTTTCCTGGCACGTAAACACCCTCTTAAGAGAGGGTTTACAAATGAAGAGAAATATTGAATGTGGCCCATCAGCACTGCTCTATCTTATCCCCCATTTCCAACTGTTCCGGTTCACGCGGGCCTTAAAACCGATGCTCATGCTTTCCACTCCCTCTTATGAGACAGAGGAAATACTCACAATTGGACAACAAAGAAACGCACGCTTATTTATATCGGCAAGATATATAAAAGACTGCATCCAGCAGCCACCCTGCTCTAGATCAATGCTCGCGATGAAGACATCACCTCGAACCCGAGCCATCTTCAGTCGAGTCACCCTGACTGGACACATGACTGGAATCGATGCAGACATGTTTGTTGAGAACGGGGCAATGCGATTCGACCAGCGGGTGTAGTGCACCCACCATGCCCTTATGCATGACAACACCGTTGCGTTCAGGCTGTCATGATCTGCAGGCAGCAAAAAGTGCCAGGGAAACTACACTGACATAAGCTCGGACAAGCGCCATGCTGCCCGTTGGGCGGCATGCTTTCATTTCCTACCACCGTTGTTGGGAGGAGTCGAAATGATCAGGAAATTGCTCGCCACTCTGGTACTTATGCTGTTTGCCTCTACTGCATGGGCCCATATGTGCCCATCGTTGATGAGCGAAATTGATGACGCCCTGCAGGATGAGACCACGGTTTCCCAGCTTGATGAGAGCACTCTTGAAGAAGTGAAGGAGCTTCGCGCACAAGGTGAAGAAGCCCACACAGCAGGCAACCATGATGCCTCCGTGGCCGCGCTGGAACAGGCCAAGGAACTGCTCGGCATCTGAAACTCGGTGACACACACAGCTCGCCATTCCAACGACGAGCCACATACCATACCGCCGCTCGCCCCCATGACGAGCGGCGGTTTCTTCTTTACCTCTTCCCTTGGGCTAAAGGAAGCCTTCACGGTGGCACACCAAGGAAATGGTCCGCTGCCAGCTGAAGAAATAAGCCGTCATCGCGTCCAGCAACTGTCTAGCGCAGATTACGGGTCTAGATCAGTATCGACTTAGTCAATGATGGACTTGTCGTTGCGGTTTAATCGTTGCGATTTAATCAAATGATTAATACGCTTCTTTCAGCACAGAATACTTCTTGCCGACTCCCACGAGGATATCTCTCATGTCTGTCGTTGACCGCTCTTCGGTCCGGATACTGATGACTGGTTTCTTGCTGCTGTTGGGTGGGTGCTCGCCAGACACTTCACCGCAACAGGAAACGCCAACGATAGTGGCCAGCTATCAGATCCAGGCGGGTAATGGTGACACCACGACTCATCTCTCGGGCCGCATCAAGGCAGCCGAGAACACGACGCTAGGCTTCGAGATTCCAGGCGAAATCGCACAACTGAGCGTAAAAGCCGGCGACAAGTTTGCAGCCGGCGATGTCCTCGCCACCCTCGACGATGAACGTTATCAATTGGTAGCCCAGCAACGCCAGGCAGAGCTCCGGGAAGCTGCCGCTGTGCTGACCGAGAAGCGCCAGGATTACCAACGCCAATCGCAACTGGCACAGAAGGGTTATGTCAGCGCGACAGGTCTCGATGCCGCCAGAGCCGCTCTGGATAGCGCCGAGTCACGTCATGCGGCCAGCATTGCGGCCAGTCACCTGGCACAACGTGATCTGAAACAGACCTCGCTGATTGCGCCTTTCGATGGCTCTATCACTCAACGCCAGGCCGAACCATCGGAACAGGTCAGTGCTGGCCAGCCTATCCTCCAGACCATTTCTGATCGCGAAGGATTCGAGGTAGAGGCCAGCGTACCGGAAGCATTGGTCAAGACGCTGGTGATCGGTTCTCACCATCAGGTCAGCATTCCCGCTCTGGGTGGAGCTGCAAGCTCCGCCACACTGACACACTTGGGCACTCAGCCCCTCTCCTCCAACGATTATCCGCTGCTGCTCAAGCTGGAATCACCTATCGAGGGCCTCCGTTCGGGAATGACCGCTCGAATCGAAATCCTGCTCAATATGCCAGCCGGAGACGATACCCAGGGCTTTCCTATCCCACTCACTGCCCTGGCTTACGCCAGTGATCGCAGCGCCTATGTTCTGCGAATTGATGAACAGGGGCAGCTGCAGCGAGTGGCCGTGGAGGTCGTCGACATCAACGATGCGCGTGCCAAGGTGCGCGGCGAGTTGACCCCAGGCCAGCGCATCGTCGCCCGAGGCACTGAGTTCGTCCGTCCCGGCCAGGCAGTGAGCCTGCTGGGAGAGGGCCCGGAACGCTACAACTGAGGCCATCATGAACCTGAGCCAACTCGCCTATCAACGTCGCCCCGTTGTCTATCTGGCCACTATCGTCGCCATGCTCTATGGCGTGATCAGTTACTTCAGCATGCCGACCAGCGAAGACCCTGCCATCACCATCCGTGAGGCACTGGTGACAACCGAATTTCCTGGCCTGCCGGCGGAACAGGTGGAAGAGAACATCACCAAGCCTCTGGAAGAAAGCATTCGTACGATCGGTGAGGTCGAGCGCATCAAATCCACTTCCATGCGTGGCCGTTCGATTCTGCATGTAGAGATCCAGGATCGTTACTTCGATCTCGATCAGATCTGGGACGAACTACGCAAGAAGGTCGAGGAAGCTCAGGCCAAGCTGCCTGAAGGCACTCATTCTCCTGTCATCAACGATGACTTTGGCGATGTCGCGGTGGTCACCGCAGCACTTAGCGCCAACGACTTTCCACAAAGCGAACAAAAGCAGATTGCCGAACACATTCGTAGTGCGCTATACGGCATTCCCGGCACCAAGAAGGTCGAGCTGCTAGGCATCCAGGAACAACGCATATTCATCGATATCGCCGAAGCGCAAATGGCCAGACTGGGGTTATCTCCCGCCGATCTTGCGACCCAACTCCAGAAACGCAACATCTACCCTCCCGGTGGCGTGCTGGATGCAGGAGAGCAACGCCTGGCGCTGGAAGTCAGTGGCGAATTCAAGGACCTCGATGAACTGGCCAACGCCGAGATACGTCTATCCAGCGGCGAAACCCTGCGCTTGCGCGACCTGGGAGAGATCCGTCGCGGCTATCAGGACCCGGCCAGTCGCACTGCCTATTTCAATGGCAAGCCATCGATTGTCATCGCCATTTCCATGCTCGAAGGGGAAAGCGCACTCGATTATGGAAGCGCGGTCTCAGATCGCCTGGACCAACTCCGCGCCAGCCTGCCAGCGGGCTACCAGCTCGACATCATGACGTTCCAGCCCGAACAGGTGGCCAATGCCATCTATGGTGTCACCTCAAGCGTCATTCAAACACTGATCGTTGTATTAGCCGTCGTCGTCCTGTTCCTGGGAGTGCGCACTGGTCTGATCGTTGGTTCGATCATCCCTGCCGTCATGCTGGTCACCTTGGCCATCATGGGCTTGAGCGAGATGACCCTGCAGCGTGCCAGCCTGGCCACACTGGTCATCGCCCTGGGCCTGCTGGTGGACAATGCCATCGTCATTGCCGAGGACTTCAAGACCCGTCTGGAAGCCGGCGTGCACCGAGATCAGGCGCTCAAGGAATCCGGCGGCGAGCTGGCCGTACCGCTGCTGTCCTCGACCTTGACCACCATTCTGGTGTTCCTGCCATTGATGCTGGCGGAACACGTGGCCGGTGAATATACCCGCTCAATCTCGATCGTCATCGCCATTACCCTACTGAGCTCCTGGTTCCTGTCACTGACCGTGACACCCTCGCTATGCCATCGTTTTCTCAAGGCTCCATCAGCATCAGATGAGCAGGTAGTGCAGGAAAGCACCCTCAACAACCTTTCTGATCGCCTGTTCCGCTGGATGTCACTGCGCTACGCCAGTCTGCTCGGTCATCTGTTGCATCACCGATCGTGGTTCCTCATCATCACTGCCCTCGCCCTGGTGGCAGGCATCGCCATGATGCAACTCGTGCCACAGAAGTTCTTCCCCGATTCGGACCGCAGCCAGGTCTTGGTGACGATCGATTTCCCATCGGATAGCGCCGAAAATGCCACCGACCGGCGCATGAGCACATTGAGCAAGGCGCTGCTCGAAGCCCCCGCCCTGAAGGACGACATCACCAGCATTGCCGCCTACTCAGGTTTTGGGGGGCCACGTTTCGTACTGTCGCTGTCCCCCATCGACCCAGCTCCCAACAAGGGCTTCATGGTCCTTAATGTGGCCAACCCTCAACAGGTCGATGCAGTGATTCAAGCCACCCGCCACTATTTCGCCGTTCGACAACCTGATATTTCTGCGCAGGTCACCCGCATGTTCCTGGGCCCTTCGGACAGCACCTTGCTGCAGGTCCAGGTCAAGGGGCCGGATCGCGAGGTGCTGTTCGAATCCGCTCAGAAGGTCGAGACCATTCTTGCTGGTGTGGAAGGCAGCCGGGACATTCGCAACAGTTGGGAAGCTCGTATCCCGGCCCTGAATATCGAGGTCAATCAGGCCTGGGCACGCAACGCGGGCATCACCTCGGAAGATATCGCTCAATCCTTGCAGGGAGCGATCGATGGCTACCACCTCAGCCACTACCGTGAAAGCGATGACATCATCCCGGTAATGATGCGTTATGCCGAAGAGCAGCGCACCAGCCTCACGCAGCTCAAGTCACTGACCATCTATCCGCTGGATCCTCCCGGCGATGGTGTGCCCCTGAGCCAGGTCGCCGAAGTGCACCTCGACAATGGCTATTACCGGATCGATCGAGAAGATCTGGTACGTAGCATCACCATCGAGGGACGTAACCAGCACCTGACAGCCGAAGACATGGTGCCACGGGTTACTCCCGCATTGCACAAGCTGGAGGCCAGCCTTCCTCCAGGGCACTGGATCGAGTTCGATGGCGTGGTCAAGGAGTCGGCAGAAGGTCAGGCTGCACTGCAGGCCAACCTTCCATTGTGCCTCGGGGTGATCTTCATTCTACTGGTGGCACAGTTCAATTCGTTCAAGCGGCCCCTGCTGATCGTGGCCACCATTCCGCTCGTGATCGTCGGTGTCGCCCTGGGTCTGCTGGCCACGCGTGCCAACTTTGGCTTCATGGTCCTGCTGGGGTTGTATAGCCTGGCCGGTATCATTATCAACAATGCTATTGTGCTGATCGATCGCATCGATATCGAGCGGCGCCTGGCAGCACCGGGCACCCCGGAATACCAAGCAGTGATCAAGGCTTCGGCACGACGCCTGCGCCCTATCCTGATGTCAGCCATCACCACCATATTGGGCTTTCTTCCATTGATCATCGGCCACGACCCACTGTTCTATGGCATGGCCGCCGCCATGGCCTTCGGCCTGGGCACTGGCACCATCATGAGCCTTGGTGTAGTGCCCGTGCTGTATACCTGGTTCTTCTCCATCGATACCCGGCGGTCTGCCTACACCACGGAGACTGAGTGAGTCATGAGCACCGAGGACAATTCTCGTACGCGCCTGATCCAGGCTGGCATTCGCCTGTTCGGTGAGCATGGCTACAAGGCGACGACCACGCGCATGCTCGCCGATGAAGCCCAGGCCAATATCGGCTCCATCGCCTATCACTTCGAGAACAAGAATGGCCTCTACCTGGCCGCCGCCCATTATATTGCTGGCGCCATACGCGAACGTCTGGGTCTCTCCCAGCTTCCTGCACTACCCACTGATCGCAAGGAAGCGCGCAAGCTCCTCGAAACCATCGTGCGGCGCATGGCCTATACCTTTGCCTCGGACGTGGAGTGCCGCCAATGGCTGTTGATGGTCATGCGCGAACAGGTCCACCCCAGCGAAGCTTTCGATATTCTGCAGCAGCAGGGGTTTGGTGTTGTTCAGGTAATCCTGTCTTCACTGATTGCCACTCTCACAGAACGCAAGGCCGATGACCCGCTCGTCACCATCGAGGTTCACACATTGATTGGCCAGATGGTGTTCTTCCTGATTGGCCGAGAGCCCTTGCTCAGGCGCCTTGGGCTTGAGACTCTTGATACCGATATCCTGAAGATGATTGAAGATGCTGTTGCCTCGCACCTGCGGCTGTATGATTCGCCGGCCTGACCACCGGACTGCCAGCACCACGCTTACCCAGTCACCGCGCTTACCCAGTCACCGCCCGCAGGCGGTGTCCGGGTAGCAGAGAAATTCAAGACTGCGAGCGCTTGAACTCCTCAAAGAACTCATCCGCCATGTTGCGCAGCGCACGACCGATGGCGGCATATTCGTATTCATTGAGATTGGCAAGCGAGGCTCGCCCGGAAAGGGTTTCTGTGCCAAACCCCTTGCCCGGCAGCAATACAACACCAGTTTCATCGGCAATTCTGAACAGCATGTCACCGGCTGATGCCCGTTCCTCGATCCAGGCAGCGAAAGCATCTCCGTACAAACGCCGCGATATGACGCCAAGATCCAGCAGCGTGTAATAATCGACGGCATTGCCATCATGCAGGGGCTCCAGGCCCAATTCACGATAGAGCGCCGCTTCGCGTTGTCGAATAAGCTGCTTGAGCGTCTGCTTGTAGCTGTCCTTCTCGTCCATCAGGGCGAAGAGTGAAAACAGTACCATCTGCACTTGCTGCGGTGTCGACAGACCCGCCGTATGGTTCAGTGCGACAGCTCGACTATCCGCCACCAGACGATCGATGAATTTCAACTCGCGCACGTCTGGAAGCAATGAGCCATAACGCTCATCGAGTGACTGCTTGGTGGTCTCTGGGAGGCTCTCCAGCGCAGCATCGATGGCATTGTCATGATGCGTGGCAATCACGCCAAGTCGCCAGCCAGTGGCACCAAAATACTTGGAGAATGAATAGACCAGGATGGTGTTTCGTGGACACACCGAGAACAACGAACGGAAATCATCGGCGAAGGTTCCGTAGACGTCGTCGGTAAGCACCATCAAGTCTGGACGATCATTGGCAATGATCGATGCGACCCGCTCGAGGCTACGGTCGTCCATCTTGACTGACGGCGGGTTGCTGGGATTGACGCAGAAGAAGATCTTGATCTCCGGATCCTTGAGCTTGTCGAGTTCGGCATCTGGATATTGCCAACCCTGGGCAGGATCGGCATGAATGACGACCTCTTCAAGCCCGTACTCTTCCAACTGCGGGATCTCGATGTAAGGCGTGAACACGGGCATGCCGATCGCTACCTTGTCCCCACGCCGAACCAGGCCGTTCTGCTTCAACGTATTGAAGATATAGGCCATGGCGGCCGTGCCGCCTTCGACGGCAAAGAGGTCTGTTGTCTCGGTGGAAACACCGCCTCCCACCATTTCCTTGATGATGTAGTGGCGCACGATCGCTTCGCTGGCTTTCAACATGCGGGGGGGCACGGGGTAATTGCTTCCCAGGATACCTTCGACCATCTCGTGCAGGAATTCAGCAGCGGATAACCCCATCTGATCACGCACATAGCTCAGTGCTCGCCCGAGAAACGCCACGCCCTCCTGACCGTGGTGCTCCGCCACAAAACGCTCGAAGCGACCTTCTATACCCTCGATCTTGGCAAGCCCACCCACGCCCGCGCTCATGTAGGAATAAGAAAGCTCTGCCTCGGCCGTAGCGAACAACCCCAGGCAGAAAAAAGCACGACGAGGCAGGGTCGCCAGAAAATTGGGATTGCCGCGACCAGCATTGAGCATCGTGCGGTTAGCCTTGCCAGAGGCAAGCTTGATCAATTCATCCTTGAGTTCAAAAGGACTCAGCTTCGCGAAACGACGATAATCAGTTGCCATGTCGACCTCCTTTTTCATGGCTATCAAGCTCAACAACTCTCAAGTTCAATAACTATCAAGTTCAATAACCATCAAGATCACTGACCATCAAGCTTGATGATCCGGTGAAAACTCGACGATCAGGTGAATGCCACCACGAGTGGGCCTAACAATGTGAGGAACACATTTGCCAGTGCATAGGTAATCGCAAAGGGAGTGGTAGGTACGGAATTACCTGCTTTATCCAGCACTTCACCAAAGGCAGGGTTGGCACTGCGCGAACCGGATAACGCGCCGGCAAATATGGCGGTGTTGTCATAGCGCAGCACATACCAGCCAAACAGCATGGTGATCATGAGGGGCAATACCGTCACGACAACACCAAAGAAGAACAACGAGATGCCTTGATCCATGATGGTCGTGACAGCCTGCTGGCCAGTCTGCAGGCCAATCACCACGACGAATCCGGCAAGACCAAGATCGCGCAATAGCGTAGAGGCGCCCGTTGGCATGTTGCCCAGGGTATGTTTACGACTGCGATACCAGCCGAACAACAGACCCGCCAGCAGGGCACCACCACCACTACCCAGTGTCAGGGGTATGGAGCCGGCACGAACAACCAACAAGCCAATCAGCAACCCCACGGCAAGACCCAGGCCATGGAACACGAAGTCTGTCTTGTCACTGGGCGCCAGGATGGGACCTGCTATCGTGGCTACTCGCTGTACGTCCTTGGGCGTGCCATAGAGCGTGACCACATCACCCGGTTGAATAACCGTGTCGGCGTCCAGGGCCAGAGGTGTTCCAGTACGCCGCAAACCCACGATATAGACGCCATGACGCAGTGTTGTCGCCGTTTTGGCCAGGATCTCTCCAGCCGGACGCTTCAGAAACTCGGGGTTGGTAATCGCAATGTCCTGGCTGACCATGACGACATCCATATCCTCGGCATTCTGCAATTCCTTGCCCAGGCCTTCCCCGATTTCCACTACACCCGCTCGCCGCCCAACCAGCAATACAACATCGCCCTCCACAAGCTCGACGCTGGGCTCGACACCAACGATAGCGCCATCGCGTCGAATGCGCTCTACCGTCACTGCCCCGCCGAATGCACTCGATTCGATCGCCTCGACACTGCGCCCACCTTGGCTGACCTGGTAGATGCGCCCTATCAGCTCCGGAGCGGCAGGTTGCTCACCAACGCCATAAACATGCAATCCCGCCAACTGCTCGGCCTCAGCTTGTTGTGCATCTTCACGAATACCACGTCGCGTGAGCCAAGGCAGGACATTGACACAGAGGATGATCGCCCCGAAGGAGCCAAAGATGTAGGTCACGGCATAACCGATCGCGACATTGCCCTGTAGGCGCTGTACTTCATCTGCTGCCAGACCAAGTTTTTCTATCGCAGAACCCGCGGTTCCGATGATCGCAGACTGGGTTAGCCCGCCAGCAGCAAGTCCAGCCGCCAGTCCCTTGTCGAGATCGAATACACGGGCAATGACAACGACGGTCAGTAATGCGCTGACGGCCATGACCGCGGCCATGAGAATCTCCCGAATGGACTGGCGCCCAAGCGAGCGAAAGAACTGCGGACCACTCTCGAAACCTACGGCATAGATGAACAGCGCAAACAAGACAGCCTTGATGCCAGAATCAATCTGCACGCCCAACTGGCTGATCAACACCGCGACTAGCAACGAGCCCGCGACACCACCCAACTGAAAGGAGCCAAAACGAAACTTGCCTATCCAGTAACCCACTGCCAGAGAAAGAAATAGCGCAATTTCGGGTGATTGGTTCAATATTCCCTGAATGAAATCCATGACATCCTCGTCCGTTTATCGATCTTGCGAAGACAACCCGACGGATAAACATTAGTTCATCTGAATTTTTATGCATAATCACGCATAGAATAATTTCGGCGAGGCAGCAACCGCCCTGAAAGGCCGTTCTGTCTTGTCAGAACAATGGACATTTCTTGACCGGAAAAACACTTTCTACTGAAAGAACAGTAAATTGAAGATGACAAATAGAAAACCGCCACCTGACGAGCTGTCCAAGTGACGGTTTTCATATCAACAAGAACTGTTGTAGAACACTTTCCAGAACTTATCCAGATCATGGGCAACCCATGAGAGGCTACTCTGGAACGTTCCCCTGTTAACTGGTCATCTGCTGAAGTCGTTTCAGCTAGCTTATCGACTCTGCTTCGTCGAATATGGCAATAGCCTCATCCAGGCTGGTCGCTATGGCATTCCATGGTAGCGATGATCCCACGATGTGGCAGTGGTAAAGCACCGCGCCATCATCGGTTTCGATTCGATGAATATCGTTACCTTGATCGTCCTGCCACCAATCTGCATGGACATGCTGCCAATGGTGTACCGACCGATCTTTGATAGTGGTCATGGCGGCAAGCCCTCCTCGCGTGGCTTTTGGAATATTGCTCCTGACGCCTTGCTCTTGTCCCCTCTTCTACCAACAGGTACCCCTTATCTTTAGAGTAGTACATGAACATCGTTTGCAAACACCGTTCATTAATTTTTCATCAACGCCAGATGTACGCATCACCTAAAGCTGTCAGCACACCCATACCAGGCATGTAGTGACCAAGACAGACCGGTCATGACACTTCACCATCAGCAAGATGGCACGACGTCAGAATTCGTCATGACAGTCAGGTCAAGAACAAAAAACAGCCATTCGAAGGTTCCTCCGAACAGCCGTCAACGTAAATCGGGATGTATTTACAAGAAATCATGCTGGACGCATTCTCAGCTGACCAATGCGATAAATATCATGCAGGTAGCCGTCGAGAAGGGAAACCGCGTACGTCATCACGATAAGCATATAAATCAATGTCATGATCAAGACATTGTTGTTCAGCCATGCAAGGGAAGGAATAGAAACTTCATAACCGATGGTATAAACGCTCCAACCTCCCAGGAACAATACGAGGATGGTGAACGCGACCACCAGTGCGAGCATCAAGCCACGAGTATCCTTGACGGGAGGTTTCGTCACCCATGCGAACACATGACGGATCTTCACTTCACCATTTGTGACGATGTGGCGTTTTCTTCGAATCAGGGTTTCCACACTGACTGTCTGAGGATCACGAGACAATGCTGCAAGCACAATACGATAATCAAGGTTACTGCCGAAGATGCTTTTCGCTGCTGACAGGAAACCAGATTCAGCACCTGTATCTGCATACTGTCTTGCTTTCAAGGATAGTTCCTTGAACTCTTGCTTTTCATAGTCGGTTCGCTTCTCTTCATCCGACATATTCTGGCGACAGTAAACATCATAGAACTGATAAAGCGATATACATACGCCTGCGTAAATCAGTAGCATTGTCAGAATATCTTGCATGCCAACATCCCCCTTGAATGTTGTCCCACCTGGCGGTGACAGTTTTCATGGGGACTATAGTCCTGCGTATATTGATCTGGATCAACATCCAATGAGGACAGTGCGACCATTGACCGCACAGGGAGAAGCTCGTCACCCATGCAGAGCTCAGTCTGCAGAAGTAGACTTGATAGCCAAAGGCTTTATGTACTTAAAAATGATAGGAATATGACAGCACTGGCCCATCGTATGTCACTTCATCCAGCAGGTCGCTGTCATCATCCAGACGCCATTGCATGTAGCGATAGCCGCCGCTGAACATATGTGGACCCGTTTCATAGCTGACGGCAGCAAATGCTTGCCAGCTCACTTCAGACCCACCTGTGCCCACATCAGCCAGGAAAGGAAAACTCCAGTTAGGGTCCAGTCGATACTTGCCACGTATACCAATCGTGATATCTGTAAGATTCTCGGTGTCCTTGGTCTTGTAAGCCGCACCAGTCGCTTCTATTTCGCCCTTCAGCTCGGAGTCAAAACGGGTATAGCGAATACCGCCCGTTGTATAGAGCTCCAACGCAGCATCATCGAACCAACGATAGCCAATGGAGCCATGCACAATCGTTGTATTGGTGGAAAAGTCGATATCAGCGTCCACCGCACTGACTCCACCTGACTGAGGATCCTGCACCGGTACGCTGGCACTGACATCTTTGCCGATATCTGCGTATACCAGGTCCAGGCCATACAACCAGTCATCGCGACGATGAAGCAGTTCTCCCATGATGGCAAAATCAAGATTCTCGAATACGGTGGAATTATCGACTTCGACTTCCCCTGCCTGCTGGAGTGACTCATCGATGTTGGTCCCCCATACATACACTGACGCAGTGGTCTCGGCATCCTGTGCAGATGCCACCGCAGCAACACCGAACACTCCCATACATGTCAATAATGCGCGGAATTGGCAGAATTGAGTCATCACACAGGAACCATTAGTAGACATCATCCCATCTCCAAGCTATCGCTATCATCGCATCATGGTTGTTGCCACCTAACTACCGGCGAGTCGATCCTGGCCCATGCTGTTAACAGCATGGGCCAGGATCAGGCAACGTGCCATGAACTACAGGATTCGATCGATAGCCACAACCGTGGATGAAGAAATCCATGTGCCTACTACTGCTAAAGCACAGTATCTCCCTCTACTCCTGCGCTTCTACTCCCTCACCCATCGCTGGACACTGCAGGAAACCAATTGAGCATATGGTGCACCACTGCCATCACCACCAGAGTGGAAAGTAGCGCAACACTCATGGAACTGAATCGATAAAGCGCATCCAGCACCAGGTCGTCATTGGGTTTGAGATACTGGCCAAACAGGATGCCCATCGTTGTCATGCCTCCGAAACCCACGCCTGACCCCGCACCTTCGATGACATGTTCCCTTGCAAACAGCAAAAGCCCCAGCGTGTACGCCACAACCACCAGTGCCAGGTGCTGGCTCTGGGTAGAAAGCAGCAACTGCATCAGCAAAGCAAAATTACATCCCAGCAGGGTGCCGATAGCACGCTTGCGCGCCGATATCCTGGCTCCGGTGTAGCCCAAGGCAAACAGGATAAGAATGGTCGCCATCTGGGCCGACAGTGAGTCGCGCAGATCAAGGGACTGGAAGACCACGAAAGAAACCGTCGCAGTGACCGAGCCGATCAAGGTCTGATGACGAATCAATGCCTTGGACTTGATTGTCGGTTGCGGCGGTGTACGCGGTGCGACGTCCGGAAACACTGCGTGCATGACAAAGGCAATCGCAACAGCGAGAAAACTGGCCAAGGTGTTGTTGGTCAGCAAATCAAACATGTCCAGATCGGGATAGCTGGCGAAATGGAACATGATGCTGAGCGTCAGTACCCCATTGGCACCAAACAGAAACAACGACCCCTTTGCCATCAGCGAAAAGCGAAAAGTGAAAATGGCAAATACCACAGCAGTCATCACAATGGGCATATGCTGCATCAGCCCGACCACCAGAGATACCTCTATTACATTGAGGCAGGCATTGCTCAGAAACTGGCGCACGACACTCCCGTTCAATATCGGAATCATGCCGAGCAGGAACATCGGGAAAACGGTATAAAAGACACCATAGTTCCAGCCCATCAACTGGCTGACCAGATATCCCAATACCCCCCCGAAAGTGATCCTCAAGCATTGGCGCAGGTCATTCGGCGCCAAGTGATGAGCAGGTGTCTTCACCGGCGCACCATTGCCACCGTTACCCTTGTTGGTAGACCCGCTCTCGACAGGCCTGTTCTTAATAAACCTGTTCTTAATAGACATGCACTTAGTAAACATGCTCTTAGTAAACATAGTGCAACCAGGACATTAACCGCGCCTGGAACCTGCCGAACGGATGCGCCAAGGGATGATCCCCCGGTAACAGCTGCACAGTTGCCCTGGCACCGCTGGGCGGCATGATGTCAGAAGCATCGTCCAGTTTCAGATGTATACGGATACGCTGTGCATCACGCACCCAACGATCCGTTGTTGGGATATCCGCCAAAGTACCATCGGCAGCCAACTGGCCATCGTAGACACCCGCATCTCTCGCGACCACATGGGCCTTGTATATCTGCCCTGGCAACCCATCAAAGATGACCTGAGCCTCGTCACCCGACTTGACCTTGCGCAGGCTCTTTTCACGAAAATCGGCCACTAGATCCAGATTGTCAGTCACCAGCGCCAATACTGGCTGACCTCGCGTGACGAAGGCGCCCACCTCCAGCTGGAGGTTGCCAAGGGTACCGGAGTGCTCTGCTCTCACTTCGGTATGGACCAGGTCCAGCTTGGCCCTGGCCACCGCATTGGCTGCTTGACGCAAGCGCAGATTGGCATCGCCTTCAGCACCAAGCTCTATCTCGATACGGCGAATATTGGCTCGGGCTGCCTTGAGATTGGCCTGAGCTTCCAGATCACTGGCCACCAGCGAGTCCAACTGCTGACGGGAAATACTGCCCTGGGAGATCAGGCGTTCAGCACGGTTGCGTTCCGCGCGTTGCTCCGTCGCACGTGCCTGGGACGATTCGAGCTCAGCCCGGGCGGAAGCCAGACTCGCAGCCAGTTGGTCATTCTCCTGGCGGGCATTTTCCAAGTCCAGCTGGGCCTGCTCCAATGCCAGACGAAAGGGTTCTGGGTCGATACGAAACAGTAAGTCCCCTGCTTCAATATGTTCATTATTGCTGACGGCCACTTCCTGTATCGGTCCGCTGACTTCCGGGGCCACTCTGATCACTGGGCGCATCACTCGTGCTTCAGGAGTCATCGGCATATAGGTATCGGCTACCACGAAGTAGGCGAACAACGCACAAAAAATGCCAATAGCTACGCGCACCAGTAGCGTGAAACGCTGGTCGGGAGTCATACACAAGGATCCTTGCCGAGAACCGGACATTCCTGTCTAGCGGTTCATTCATTACATGATGTATTGCATGAAAAGCGCGCTATCCTACCATTCATTTAGCATGCTAACAATAAATGATCTTGATTTAATGGAACCTCTATCCATCTTCGTAGTCGCACCACAGGACATTCAAAGCCCTAATCAAACCAAGGATGTTGGCAATGCACCGACGCGACTTTATGAAGGCCGCCCTTAGCGCTACTGCCGCCGTGAGCGGAACCATGCTGCCGCTTTCACCTCTTCTTGCTGCCACCGACACTCACGTCGCCACGACAGGAAAACCGGAAAAGTTCGATTATGCATGGCTCAAGGGACTCGCTCGTCACCTTTCCGGACAGCCACACCATAGTCGTGAAGGCCAGTTGCCCCCTCAGCTCAAGGACCTCAGTTGGGAAGAATACCTGGAAATCAGCTTTCGTCCGGACCACGCCCTATGGAGCGATAGCAACGCTCCGTTCCATGTACAGATGTTCCATCTGGGAGAGAAATTCACCACTCCGGTCAGGATCTACCAGGTCCATGACGGTGTCGCCCAGGAAATCGCCTACGACCCCGCCATGTTCGACCTGGGTGACTCTGGCGTAGATGCCGATGTATTGTCAGAACGCCTGGGGTTCACCGGCTTCCGTCTTCATCACAAGGACGACTGGCAGCGTGACTTTGCTTCCTTCATTGGCGCCAGCTATTTCCGGGCCGTCAGCCAGACCATGCAGTACGGTCTGTCTGCTCGGGGACTAGCCATCGATACCGCCGAACCTTCAGGTGAGGAGTTCCCTACCTTCACGCGTTTCTGGCTGGAGCAACCCGACGGCAAGGAAGAAGTCATCATCCATGCGCTGCTTGAATCACCAAGCACGACGGGAGCGTATCGCTTCATCCTCACCAAGGATATGGAAGGCGTATTGATGGACGTCGATGCCACCCTGTATCCACGCAAGGCCATCGAACGACTGGGCATCGCCCCTATCACCAGCATGTATCAGGTCGGGGAAAACGACCGCCGCCAGGACTTTGACTGGCGTCCGGAGATTCATGACTCCGACGGCCTCGCCCTGCATACCGGAGACGATGAGTGGATATGGCGCCCACTGACCAATCCGCCAATGCTGCGTTACAACAGCTATGAAGCCCAGAACCTCAAGGGCTTTGGCATGGTCCAGCGCGATCGCAACTTCGATCACTACCAGGACGATGGCATTTTCTATGAACGCCGCCCCAGCCTGTGGATCGAGCCGCGGGGGGAATGGGGGGCTGGTAGCGTGGATCTGGTCGAGATTCCTACCGAGACCGAAACGTTCGACAATATCGTCGCCTATTGGCGCCCCGCCGAGCCCGCGCAACCGGGCGAGGAACTTCGCTATGCCTACCGACTGAACTGGTACGACCTTCCTCCACAGCAATCTCCTCTATCACGCTGTGTGGCCACTCGCACAGGCCTGGGTGGCGTCGTTGGTCAACCACGCGAATATTTCAGTTGGCGCTTCAGCATTGATTTCCGTGGTGGCCCCTTCCCCTTTGAAGAAGGCTCTGAACGTCAGGTAGAACCCGTGATCGAAGCCAGCCGCGGCAAGGTCGAGATCACTTCCGCCAGGCCGCTGGAGGCGATTCAAGGCTATCGGGCCATGTTCGATGTCGTGCCACCGGACGACAGCACCGACCCTATCGATTTGCGTCTATATCTGCGCGATGAGAATGGCGAGGCACTTTCCGAAACCTGGATGTATCAGTGGACTCCTCCGCCCGCCGATCAACGAGAGCTGCATAACCCCTGATGCATTATGAGTCTCTCTGACGCGGCATCATCTTTGGCATGGATCCATCGGATCCATGCCAATGGAATGTGTCAGCCCGGCTTGATCAGGCCCCCGTGATCGCCAAACGGTTGTGGCCCCTCATCGCCCAATTGCCACTGAATCACATTTCCCCGTGTTATCGTTCCTTGCTTGCTCGACTTTTGCCTGGCCGCCAGCATGTTGCTTTGGCTTGCTCTGTCGACAATAGAGTTGCTCGAGCGCATATACCATGCTGTCGTTCATATGCTTTCATGCATCTATTTCGCTCACGCATTTTATGAACGTATCTTTTAACCTCAGAGGGGCGTTGGTGCCCCAGCATGCTTGTTAACAGGAAATACACCATGCCGACGATTCAGCGCACCGCTTTGATTCCCATGATGCTCTCTGCCTTGATCGTCATCACCGGCCTGGGCGGATGCACGACCTACACCTGGGAAGATGGGCACAAGGAAACCGTGTGGGGCCAGCCCACACGTGACGAAACCATGACGAAAGACGAGGTCGAGTCTGAAGCGCCCACGTATCGAGTGCCCGGTGAAATGCCCGAATAACCCTGGCGTCAGTGATGCCTAATCACAGATGTGAGCTGTCTCAGCTCATCACGTCCTCCGAAACACCACTGCCAGATTGTTGGCCGGTAACGGATCGACCAGCTCCAGCACCATCCCACGAGCCTCTGCCTCGGCAATTACCGCCTCAAGGTCACGCACTCCCCAGCGCGAGTCACGCGCCTTGAGATCGGCATCGAAGGCGGCATTGCTTGGCGCAGTATGCTGGCCTTGGCGGCGGTAAGGGCCATACAGGAACAGCACTCCCCCGGGAGTGAGATGTCTGGCTGCCTTTGCCATCAACGCCTCGGTGACTTCCCAGGGGGAAATGTGGATCAGATTGATCGCCACCAGAGCATCGAAATGTTCATCCGGCCAGCTCTCCAGTGTGTCGCGCCGCAGCGGCGGCAGCAGGTTCACGCTCCCGGTAAAGGCTCGCCAGGCTTCGATGGAGGCTAATGCTGCCGGTGAAATATCGCTTGGCTGCCAGCGCCATCCAGGATGTCGCTGGGTCATGTACACCCCGTGCTCTCCGCTGCCGCTGGCCAGCTCCAGGATGTACGCCTGATCGTCCAGTACCCGGACCAGGACTTGCTCGATAGGTTCTCGATTGCGTACGGCCGCAGGAGCGGACAGACGAAGATGGTCATTATTCTCGTGAGTCATGGTGCATGTCTTTGATATGAGCTGGGTTACACTAGGGAAGTGATTCATCGATTCGACGACAGGATGTTATATGGCTCGCACGCCGCCTCGCTATCTCGAGATTCAGCAATATATTCTCTCCAGGATCCAGCACGGCGACTGGCCAACCGGTCATCGCATCCCCGCCGAAGAACGTCTTGCCGAAGACTTCAATGTCAGCCGCATGACAGCCAACAAGGCGATCCGTGAACTCGTCCAGCGCGGCTATCTGACGCGTCAACCAGGCGCCGGCACTTTCGTGACTGAACGCAAGGCCGAGTCTTCCCTGGTGGAAGTCCACAATATCGCCGAAGAAGTTCGTGGACGCGGCCATCACTACACTAACCGAGTCCTGCAGGTGGAAGCTATCGACGCCAGCGAAGACGTGGCCCTGCAGTTGGGCATGCGGCACGGTAGCAAGGTGTTCCACTCTCTGATCGTGCACCTCGAGAACGGCACCCCCATTCAACTCGAAGAACGTTACGTCAATCCCCGCCATGTCCCAGGCTATCTGGATATCGACTTCGCCACCATCACGCCTCATCAGGTCTTGATCGAAGCCTGGCCGATCACCGATATCGAGCACATCGTCGAGGCTGTGCTGGTCGATGCAACCACCGCCCAGGAACTGTCGATTCCGACATCCGCTCCCTGTCTCAGGATGACGCGCCGGACCTGGTCCCACGATCAACTGATCAGCTATGCCCTGCTGACGCACCCTGGCGAACGCTACAAGTTACGCTCCGCATGGCGTGATACTCACTAGGCGCTAGCTGGATCAAGCGTTAGACGACGCATCCATCAGGCAAAAAGAGACTGTCTTGGTGGCTTGTTCATGCCGCCTTGCATATGAATTCCAGGATCGACACCGTGAGGCCACTCATCCGGGCACCTCTCCCCCAGCCTTTCTCATTTTGCTCTGCATCGTGCACTGACCCTCCAAATCATTCTCTTGCTAACTAAATATGAAATATATACGATACGTATATATTTCATATATCGAGACAACGATGGGTATCGTAAAAATCAGTAACGAGCTGCACGATGAAATTCGCAAGGCCAGCTCGGTCATGGTCCGCTCGATCAATGCACAGGCGGAATACTGGATCAGGGTCGGCATGCTCGCCGAGGCTCATCCGAGCCTGACATTCACGGAAATCATGCGTCAGCAAATGGCAGCTGAAGCGATCGACAAGACAGAGGAGCCGTCTTGTGAGTGAGATCGTACTGAAGACCCCGGAGGAGCTTGCGCTTTTACGCGAGTCGGGCCGCCTGCTCGCCTCTGTGTTTTCCTATCTCGATACGCAGATCAAGGAAGGCTGTTCCACGCTGCAGATTGACCAGCTTGCGGATCGATTCATCACAGAAACCTTGAAGGCACGCCCTGCCAGCAAGGGCCAGTATGGTTTCCCCTTCTCCCTCAATACATCGATCAACCAGGTCGTGTGCCACGGCATCCCGTCCGAGACCGTACATTTGAAGTCAGGCGACATCGTCAACGTCGACATCACCTTGGAGAAGAATGGATTCATCGCCGACTCCAGTAAAATGTACATGATCGGGGACGTCTCTCCCTTCGCCAGGCGCCTCGTCGACAAGACCTATGAAGCCATGTGGGCCGGCATACGCATGGTAAAGCCTGGCGCCACCTTGGGAGATATTGGACACGCCATTCAAAGGCACGCAGAAAAGAACGGCTACTCTGTCGTTCGTGATTACTGCGGACATGGTATTGGCAGAGAAATGCACGAAGAGCCACAGGTATTGCACTATGGTACCCCGCATAAAGGCGCCGTACTGAAGGAAGGCATGGTCTTCACCATCGAGCCAATGATCAACCAAGGCAAGGCCAAGGTGAAGATAAAGCGTGATGGCTGGACCGTCGTCACTGCCGACAAGAAACTGTCCGCACAATGGGAGCATACTGTCGCTGTGACGGCAGATGGGGTCGAAGTATTGACGCTACGAGACGAAGAAGACGCCAATACAGACTTGATCTGATAGCTCAGCTCCCTATTCCAGATAGCTCAGCTCCCTACTCCAAGTACCATGCCCTGAAAAACGCAGGTGCTTCATGCAAGTAAAGCCGGCTTCGGGAAAACTCCCGAAGCCGGCTTTTCATATGGCGCCAGCCCCTGGCTATTGCACCAGCATCGCCGCAGGAATGGCCAGCGCAAGACTGAACAAAACGCGCAGGAACCAGATGACGATCATGCGGGTGATGGAAATCGGAATACTGGTCGCCAGGATGCAAGGAATCGAGGCCGAGAAGAACAGGATAGAGGAAACCGATACGACGCCGGCTGCGAAACGTGCAACAAAGTCGATACTGCTGCCCTCTCCACCGAGCAACAGTGCAGGCAAAAACATTTCGGCCAATCCCGCAGCACTGGCCTGGGCCAGTTCATGAGCATGCTCGATACCATATAGCGCCGTCAGCGGATAGAACAGCCACCCTAGCCAATCGAACAGCGGGGTGTACTTGGCCAGCAGCAGCCCAATCAACCCTACCGACATGATCGATGGCAGAATGGCAATGGCCATCAGCAGGCCTTCACGCAGGTTGTTCCATACCCCACGTGCCAGGCTTGGCGCGCCAGCCGCCACGTTCAGGCCGGTATGCCAGGCCAGCTTCAAGCGCTGGCCCTGCTTGGCCTCGGGCTCGGCATCGTCAAGCGTACGGTCCATGGATGACAGCGGCCACAAACGGGCAGTGATGGCGGTAACGACGAAAGTAATGGCCAATGTCAGCCAGAAATACTGGTTCCACACGTCCATCAGCCCCAGCGTCTTGGCCACGATGATCATGAAAGGTGCCGAGACGGTAGAGAACCCTGTCGCAATGATGGCGGCTTCCTTTGCCGAATATTGCCCAGCCTGATAGGTACGGTTGGTGATCAACAGCCCGATCGAATAGCTGCCGACGAAAGACGCCACCGCATCAATAGCACTTCTCCCGGGGGTCTTCCAGATCGGCCGCATCACAGGCTGCACCAGAATCCCCACCAACTCCAGCAAGCCATATCCAATCAGCAACGCCAGAAAGATTGCTCCGATCGGCACAATCAGTCCCACCGGGATCACCAGCTTGTCGAACAGGAACGGCAGCATGTCCGGCTGCTGCAATACCTCAGGCCCTGCACCGGTGTACGCCATCACGCCCGCTACCACGCCTATTGCCTTGAGCAGACTGAACACCATGTCCGCTGTACTGCGTCGCCAACGGCCAGTGATCAAGGGATATAGTGCCCCCGCCACGATCAATATCAGGGCATAAAGGCCGCTATAAGGCCCAAGCAACTGCTTGGCAGCCGAAACAAGGTGATCCAGAGGGATCGTTGCTCGCCCTGCAATCGTGATGGGTATGAAGAAAATGAAGATGCCAATCAGGCTTGGAATCAGCAATTTCAGTGTCGTCACAGCAGGCGTCTTGCTGTCAGTCGCCTGTGCGTCGGACTTAGCCCCGGGAGAAGCGGCCATGGGT
The DNA here is from genome assembly GCF_029263665.1 of Halomonas sp. GTDB lineage: Bacteria > Pseudomonadota > Gammaproteobacteria > Pseudomonadales > Halomonadaceae > Halomonas. The sequence continues at coordinate 23,320 of NZ_JAJUFQ010000005.1, read as the reverse complement.
GTTACCTCAAAATAAAGGAATGCTCTATTTGTATATACCATTATGGCTTTCAGGTCTCTTTTCATGCTGCCGACACCCTCTAGACCTTAGTAGCACAAAAACCATAAAATCAATCCCATCTATTTATTATTACTGATATTTATTGATTTTTTCAGTGATGGCCGCATCACACTCTCAGGTGATTTATTGCTTGACGACGGTGATATTCGAGGACGAATATATGTATATACATTAACAAGGAGCTGATCATGTCCTCCTCTACCGCTCCCATACGTCGCCTATGGCGCGATGTGATCCTCTTCGACGGACTCAAGACACACCCAGCCCCCATGACGGTGGTCGTAGAAGGAGAGCGTGTCACCGCCCTGTTTCCCTCGGGAAACGACCATGACAGGAACCTCGACGCTCAGGCCGCCGAGGAAGCCATCGAAATGGGTCGCGGCGGTGTCATGACCCCTGGACTGATCGATTGCCATACCCACCTGGTGTATGGCGGCCAACGGGCCAACGAATTCGAAAGCCGTCTGGAAGGGATGTCCTATGCCGACATCTCCCGTCGCGGAGGTGGCATCCTGTCTACTGTTCACGCCACCCGGGAAGCGAGTGAAGATAGTCTGTTCGAGACGGCAGCAGCCCGCTTGCAGGCCATGATCGATGACGGCATCACCAGCGTGGAGATCAAGTCTGGCTATGGCCTCAGCGTGGAGCATGAACTGAAAATGCTGCGGGTTGCCAGACGCCTCGGTGAGCAGTTCAAGGTGCGAGTCTTCACGACACTGCTGGCGGCCCACGCCTTGCCACCAGAGTATGCTGACCGCGCGGATGACTACATTGATCTGGTATGCCACGAGATCCTGCCTGCGGCCTGCAAGGAGGGTCTGGTGGATGCCGTGGACGTGTTCTGCGAGCACATCGCCTTCAGCCTCGAACAGTGCGAACGCGTGTTCCTTGCCGCTCGCGAGCTTGGCCTGCCGGTCAAGTCTCATGCCGAGCAGCTATCGCTTTCTGGTGCATCCCAACTGACGGCACGCTACCGCGGACTGTCTGCCGACCACATCGAATATCTCGACCACAACGGCATCGAGGCCATGGCAGCCGCCGGTACCGTTGGGGTTCTGCTGCCCGGAGCCTTCCACACATTGCGTGAAACCCAGTTTCCGCCCATTGCGGAGATGCGTAGCGCAGGCGTGCCCATGGCAGTGGCATCCGATGCCAATCCAGGCACCTCTCCCATCGTCTTTCCGACCTTGATGCTCAACCTTGCCTGCACCTTGTTCCGCCTGACACCTCAGGAGGCTCTGGCGGGAATGACCTATAACGCAGCCCTGGCATTGGGCCGCACCGATATCGGTCGCCTGCATCCTGGCGCCTTCGCAGACTTGTGCATATGGGATGTCGATAGCCCTGCTGAACTGGCCTATGCGATACAGCCCGGACGCCTGCGCCAGCGCGTGCTGAAAGGAGAACTGACCCATGGCTGACAGCGGTATCGACATGACAACCATCAATATGACAGGCATCGACATGACAGTGTGGCACGGTCGTGTGGATCCGGAGCCTGACAGCGACCGCTGGCATCAGCGTATCCAGGCATATGGCACGGATAGCGAAAAAGGCGTGGTCATCACAGGATTTGCCTGCGATGCCGGTGTGGCACGCAACCAAGGGCGCACCGGAGCGGCCGAGGGTCCAACAGCCATTCGTCGAGCACTGGCACCCCTGGCCTGGCACCGTGATGCACCCGCCTACGACGGTGGTGACGTGCATTGCCAGGGCGATGACATGGAGCGAGCCCAGGCCACCATGGGCCAGCATCTTGCTCGCATTCTCGATGCAGGCCACCTGCCCATCGTCCTGGGAGGCGGCCATGAGATGGCCTTTGCCAGCTGGCTGGGACTTTCCCACCACCTGGCAGAACGCGATCGACGTCCGACCGTGGCCATCATCAATCTGGATGCCCATTTCGACCTGCGCGACCCAAGTCATGTCCGCTCATCCGGAACACCCTTTACCCAGATTGCCGAAGACTGCGCGCAGCGCCGCTGGCCTTTCCGCTATGCCTGCCTTGGCGTCAGCCAGGCCGCCAATACCCGAGCCCTGTTCCAGCGTGCCGAACGCCTCAAGGTGCTGGTACGCCAGGACCATGAATTCCGTGACGAACATATCCATGCCATCAAGCGCGATGTACAGCGCCTGGTGGCCAGCTGTGACCACGTCTACCTGAGCATCGACATGGATGTCTTTCCTGCCAGCGATGCTCCTGGAGTCAGTGCTCCCGCTGCACGCGGTGTTGTCCTGTCTCACCTCGAGCCAATCCTCGAATGCCTGCGCACCAGCGGCAAGCTTCGTCTCATCGATATCGCCGAGGTCAATCCCTCGCACGATATCGATCAACGCACTGCACGCCTGGCCGCACGCCTGATACATCAACTCACTCGATCCAGCCTTTGAATGGAGCCACAACAATGAATCAGATCACCGAACCTACCACCGATACTTCAAGCACCAGCTCAAGCACCGCCTCGGTCATCACCGAGCGTTGCGATACCACACGTCATATCGAAGCCCCGATCGGAACCGAGCTGTCCTGCAAGAGCTGGTTGACTGAAGCCCCGCTGCGCATGCTGATGAACAACCTGCATCCAGATGTGGCGGAACGCCCTGAGGAACTGGTGGTTTACGGTGGCATCGGTCGTGCTGCACGTGACTGGAAGTGCTTCGACAAGATCGTGGAAGTCCTGAAGCGTCTCGAAGATGACCAGACGCTACTGGTTCAGTCTGGCAAGCCTGTCGGCGTTATCCCCACGCACAAGGATGCTCCCCGGGTGCTGATCGCCAACTCCAACCTGGTACCGGCCTGGGCCAACTGGGAACACTTCAACGAACTGGATCGCAAGGGCCTGATGATGTACGGCCAGATGACCGCAGGTTCCTGGATCTACATCGGTTCCCAGGGCATTGTCCAAGGCACCTACGAAACCTTCGTCGAAGCCGGTCGCCAGCACTATGACGGCAACCTGACCGGTCGCTGGATCCTGACCGCCGGCCTCGGTGGCATGGGCGGTGCCCAGCCCCTGGCCGCCAGCCTGGCAGGCGCCTGCTCACTGAACATCGAATGCCAGCAGTCGCGCCTGGACTTCCGTCTGCGCACCCGTTACCTCGATGAGCAGGCCGACGATCTGGACGACGCCCTGGCACGCATCGAACGCTACACTCAGGAAGGCAAGGCGATTTCCATCGGGCTTTGCGCCAATGCCGCCGATGTATTGCCGGAACTGGTCAAACGCGGCGTACGCCCGGACATGGTCACTGACCAGACCAGCGCCCACGATCCGCTGCATGGCTACTTGCCGGCCGGCTGGAACTGGGATGAATATGTTGCCCGTGGCAAGAGCGAACCTGAAGCGGTGGTCAAGGCTGCCAAGCAGTCCATGGCCGTACATGTGAAAGCCATGCTCGACTTCCAGCAGATGGGCGTTCCTACCTTCGACTACGGCAACAATATCCGTCAGATGGCCATGGAAGAAGGCGTTGCCAATGCCTTCGACTTCCCCGGCTTCGTGCCCGCCTATATCCGTCCGCTGTTCTGCCAGGGCATTGGTCCGTTCCGCTGGGCGGCTCTGTCCGGTGACCCGGAAGACATCTACAAGACCGATGCCAAGGTCAAGGAACTGATTCCCGATGACAAGCACTTGCACAACTGGCTCGACATGGCTCGCGAGCGCATCAGTTTCCAGGGGCTGCCGGCACGCATCTGCTGGGTCGGCCTGAAGGATCGCGCACGTCTCGGCCAAGCCTTCAACGAGATGGTCAAGAATGGCGAACTCAAGGCCCCCGTCGTCATCGGCCGCGACCACCTGGACTCCGGTTCCGTCGCCAGCCCCAACCGTGAAACCGAGGCCATGATGGATGGCAGCGATGCCGTCTCCGACTGGCCGCTGCTCAACGCCCTGGCCAATACAGCCGGCGGTGCCACCTGGGTTTCCCTGCACCATGGTGGTGGCGTGGGCATGGGCTTCTCCCAGCATGCCGGTGTCGTCATTGTCGCCGATGGCAGCGACGACGCTCACGCACGGCTCGGCCGCGTGCTGCGCAATGACCCGGCCAGTGGCGTCATGCGCCATGCCGATGCCGGTTACGACATCGCCAAGCGTTGTGCACGCGAAAACGGTCTCGACCTGCCGATGCTCGACAGCGAGTAACGACGGATATATCGACAGTGATAACAATACTTATAAGAACAGTATCCCGAACAGGATTCCCCTGATGACTCACATCGAAATTCAACCTGGCAAGATGACCCTGGCGCAAGCGCGCCAGGTCTACCAAAGCACTGCACAGGTGAGCTTGCCAGACAGCGCCAATGCCGCGATTCAGCGTGCCGTGGACTGCGTCAACCGGGTGGTGGCAGAGAACCGCACGGTTTACGGCATCAATACTGGCTTCGGCCTGCTGGCCCAGACCCGCATCGCCAACGAGGAACTGGAAGACCTGCAGCGTTCGCTGGTGCTGTCTCACTCCACGGGTGTCGGTGAGCCCATGGACGATGCTCTGGTGCGCCTGATCATGGTGCTCAAGGTCAATAGCCTGGCCCGGGGCTTTTCCGGCATTCGCCGCGAGGTGCTCGATGCGCTGATGGCACTGATCAATGCCGAAGTCTATCCACATATCCCGCTCAAGGGATCGGTGGGCGCCTCCGGTGACCTGGCCCCCCTGGCCCATATGAGCGTGGTACTGCTGGGCGAAGGCAAGGCCAGGTTCCGCGGCGAGTGGCTACCCGCCAGTGAAGCCCTGAAAGTGGCGGGGCTCGAGCCCATGCGCCTGGCACCCAAGGAAGGTCTGGCGCTGCTCAATGGCACTCAGGTTTCTACGGCTTATGCCCTCAAGGGATTATTCGACGCTGAAGACCTGTTTGCCGGGGCCAGCGTTTGCGGAGCATTGACCGTCGAGGCCACGCTGGGTTCTCGTTCACCCTTCGATGCTCGTATCCATGAGGCACGTGGCCAGCGCGGCCAGATCGACGCTGCAACGACCTATCGCCACCTGCTTGGAGCGAGCAGCGAGATCAGTGACTCTCATGCCAATTGCGACAAGGTACAGGACCCCTATTCCCTGCGTTGCCAGCCCCAGGTCATGGGGGCAGTACTGACTCAGTTGCGCCAGGCTGCCGAGGTACTGGCCATTGAGCTCAACGCCGTCTCCGACAATCCGCTGGTGTTCGCCGAGGACGATGACATCATTTCCGGCGGCAACTTTCATGCAGAGCCTGTCGCCATGGCGGCGGACAACCTTGCTCTGGCCATCGCCGAGATCGGTTCGCTTTCCGAGCGGCGCATTTCGCTGATGATGGACAAGCACATGTCGCAGTTACCGCCGTTCCTGGTCGAAAAAGGCGGTGTCAATTCTGGCTTCATGATTGCCCAGGTCACGGCAGCCGCCCTGGCCAGTGAGAACAAGGCGCTCGCACACCCGCATAGCGTCGACAGCCTGCCAACTTCGGCCAACCAGGAAGACCATGTCTCCATGGCACCCGCTGCCGGACGACGTTTGTGGGAGATGGCAACCAATGTACGTGGCATCCTGGCGATCGAGTGGCTCGCCGCCTGCCAGGGGCTGGATATGCGCAATGGCCTGAAGACCAGCGATACACTGGAGCAGGCTCGCGGCCTCCTGCGAGAGAAAGTGTCGCACTACGAAGAGGATCGCTTCTTCGCGCCGGATATCGATGCGGCAAGCGCGCTGCTTTCCTCGCGCATTCTGAATCCGTTCATTCCTGATGGCACTTTGCCGAGCCAATGACCTGCATTCCAAGGTCATGACTCAAAGGCTATACGCTGATCAAGGGTTATCCCCTCATCAAAGGCGATAGCCCGTTGCACTCACAGCCCCGTCACTGTCATCGGCGGGGCTGTCCTGTATTCAGACACAATAAAGCCAACAAGCAAGAAGGACTCCTCTCAGATGAATGCCATCGTTCTCGCCATCCTGGTGATGGTTGGGCTGAGCCTTGCTCGCGTTTCCGTGGTCTTCGCCCTGATTGCCGCTTCCATCGTGGGTGGCCTCTACGCCGGTCTTCCCGCCGATGAAATCGTCAATGCCTTCAATGACGGACTCGGCGGCGGAGCGCCCGTGGCCCTGGCCTATGCAACATTGGGCGCCTTTGCCGTGATGCTGTCCCGATCCGGCATCACGCAACGCCTTTCCATGAAGGTCATCGCCAGCTTCGAAGGAGGCCAGCATACGCAATCCCATGCCAGAATGGTGACCTTGGGACTGTTCGGCACCCTGATCCTGGCCGGCTTTGCCGCCGAAACCATCATTCCAGTGCATATCGCCTTTATCCCGATCCTGGTGCCGCCATTGCTGCTGGTCATGAATCATTTGCAACTGGACCGCCGTGCCGTGGCCTGCGCCATCACGTTCAGCATCACCGTGATGTACATGTCCATGCCCATCGGTTTTGGCACCATCTTCCTCAACGATATCCTGATGGGAAACATCAACGCCTCTGGCGCTGATGTGGGCCTGGAGGTCACTCGCGGGATGCTGCCCAAGGCCATGATCCTGCCGGCTGTCGGCATGCTGCTGGGGCTGCTGCTGGCTGTTTTCGTCAGCTACCGGCGCAAACGCCAGTACCAGGATCTGCCCATTGATGGCTTCCAGAAGAGCGAGCACAACGCTGCGGGGCTCAAGGGCTGGCAACTGGGCATGATCGTCCTGGCATTGGTGCTGGCACTGGTGGTTCAGCTGTGGAGCGGCTCGATGATCTTCGGCGGGCTGGCCGGGTTTGCCCTGCTCTCTTTCAGCGGCATCATCAACTGGAATGAACAGGACAGCGTCTTCACCCAGGGCATGCGTTTGATGGCCATGGTCGGGTTCATCATGATCGCTGCGGCCGGTTTCGCGGGGGTGATGAAGGCGACCGGCGAGATCCCCACCCTGGTCGAAGGCTCCGTCGCGCTGATCGGTGACAACAAGTCACTCGCAGCACTGGTCATGCTGCTGGTCGGACTGTTCATTACCATGGGCATTGGCTCGTCGTTCTCGACCATTCCCATCATTGCCGCCATTTATGTACCGATGTGCCACACCTTCGGCTTCTCGCCGATGGCCACCGTGGCACTGATCGGCACTGCCGCCGCCTTGGGTGATGCCGGGTCACCGGCTTCCGATTCGACCCTGGGCCCCACTGCCGGCCTGAACGCCGACAGCCAACATGACCATATCTGGGATACCGTGGTTCCCACTTTCCTGCATTTCAACTTGCCGTTGATTGCTGCCGGATGGCTGGCTGCCACCATCCTGTAGTCATCACAACGTCGAGGCCTGCCTGAAATTCCCTTTCAGGCAGGCCTCGAACAACCTCAACGCCCACAGCAGGACTTGAACTTCTTCCCACTGCCACATGGGCAGGCATCATTACGCCCCGGCTTGAGCCTGGTCACATTCGGCTCACCCTCCACATAGACCCAGCGCCCCTCGAAACGCACAAAGCGCGAGCGCTCTTCAAGCACGCCCCAGCGCCGCCGCCCGGGCGGGCCTTCCTGGAAAGTGGCACGGAAATGCACCCAGCCTTCATTCCCACTCTTCCCTTCGTCGGAGCTTTCTCCGTGGTCCAGGATGTCGAGGCACACCCAACGCGTGGTGTCCTGCTCCAGATCAAGTGACGCAGGGCAGGTATCAGGATGCCAGGAATGGACCAGGTAATCATGCAGCCCCAGGGCAAAGGCACTGAAGCGAGAGCGCATCAGCGCCTGCGGACTTGCAGCCGGTTGCCCCTGATGAATGGCACCACAGCACTCGGCCAGTGACTCACCGCTGCCGCAGGGGCATGGCATTACAGGTGTCATGGCAATCACTCCTTAGGCCACATTCAAGCAAAGACCGACCAGCCAGTCGCCTTGGAAAGGCTCTCGAGCGCCTTGGTACCTTGCTTGGAGTTACCAAACTGGTCGAGGCCCGGTGACCACACGGCAACAGAGGCGACATTGGGTACCACTGCCATGATGCCCCCGCCGACACCACTCTTGCCGGGAAAACCGACACGATAGGCGAACTCACCGGAGCCATCGTAGTGACCACAGGTCATCATCAGGGCATTGATGGAACGCACTCTCTCGATGCCGATCATGCGATGCCCACGGAAACCACCGCACAGGAAGCGTGCCGCGCGGGCCAGTTGAACGGTGGTCATCTCGATGGCGCAATGGTGAAAGTACGTCCCCAGTGCACGATCGCAATCATTGTTGAGATTGCCGCAGGAACGCAGGAAGTGGGCCAGGGCATAGTTGCGATCGCCAGTGCGTTGTTCAGAGCGCGCCACATATTCATTGATGTGGATGTCACTATCATCTGCTGCTTCACGCAGGAAACTGAGAATTTCTCCCAGCGTCTCGCGCGGTGCACGCTGGCCCAGCACAGCGTCGGTGGTCACGATGGCTCCGGCGTTGATAAAGGGGTTGCGGGGAATGCCTTGCTCTCTTTCCAGCTGAACGATGGAGTTGAAGGCCCGCCCCGAAGGCTCTCGCCCGACACGCTCCCACAATCGACCGCCCAACCGCCCAAGGGCCAGCGCCAACGTGAATACCTTGGAGACACTCTGGATCGAGAACGGCACCTGCACATCGCCCGCGTGGTATTCCTGACCATCCACTGTACACACGCTGATGGCAAACTGAGCAGGGTCGATGCTGGCCAGTTCAGGAATATAACTGGCGACCTGTCCCCAGTCGTTACGTTGCCGTGCATCGCGATCAAGGGTTTCCAGCAGGGCTTGCAGCATGGCCTGAGTCCGTGGCGAAGGTAATGGAAAAGAAGTGAAAAAAGGATCGCGATGGTCGCCCCCAGGCTGTCAACTGTCAACCACCCAGGCCATTTAGCTCCCACGGTTCAGAGCGCGTTTGGTATGTCGTGTTGCCGGTGCACTAAAAGGATCCTCCGGCCAGGGATGCTTGGGATAGCGACCACGCATTTCCTTGCGCACTTGCGGATAGACATTGCGCCAGAAGCTCTCGAGATCCATGGTCACGGCCAGCGGGCGCTGGGCGGGTGACAATAGCTCCAGCCTCACGGGTACCCGGCCCTCGACAATTCTTGGTGTCTGGCAACAACCAAACAGGGTTTGCAGCTTGGCCGCCAGCACTGGCACCACCCTGCCGCCTTGCCCATCCGCAAGCTCACCATCCCTGACATAACGCAGTGCAGCGCTGTCACCACTGGGAAGCGGAAGACGCGTCGGTGCCAGCTCATCCAGACGCCCGGCCAGTGGCCAAGACAACTGCTCTCGAAGCAAGGTTTCCCATGGCAGAGCCTCCACCTGAGACAAGCGGGACAATCCGTCCAGCCGAGGCCCCAGCCATACATCAAGATCCTCCATCAATGCGGCATCGGAAAGGTCCGGCCAGTCAGAGTCATGTTCACTGCGCAGCAAAGCAACCCTTGCCCGCAATGCCTCAGCGCTCTCATTCAGTGGAAGCTGTCCACGCTGACGCACGACATTCAATAGCGCTTGGCGACAAGCCTCTGCACTCGGCGGCCCCGCCAGCGGACGGCGTTCAAGTACCACCGAGCCCACACCACGCACGCGCTCGCCAACGAGGCGCTCCTCATCATCCGACCATTCGAGCCGCTCCTGCCATTGCTGGGTTTCAGGGAAGTGTGCTTCGAGGTCTTCGCGCGGCAAACGTACCCCACGATACAGCCTGGCAGCCTTTGGATCCCCATCGGTGTCCAGCGCGATAATCAATGCCTCGTGCGCCAACGCCTGGTCCACAGGCATCGTGGCCTGACCACCGCCGACCAACCGGAAACGTCCTGGTTCGACGCATTGCGCCACACGATCAGGATACGCCAGCAGCAGTAGCGCTCCCAATGCTGTCACCCTGGCTTGATCCAGCGAGACGCCGCCCATGTTGGCCAAGCGTCGGGCTTCCCTTGACCACTGGGGCGAGGACGTCGGCTGGGCCAGCAGCTGAGCAAATCCTGCCTCCAGATCCCGGCTGCCACTGTTGTCGCGATGCTCCAGCCACGCGGCCAGGGCACACGCCGTCGCCAGTTTCTGGGGAGACTGCAGACTGGCGACCTCCAGCATGGCCGCCAGACGCGGATGAGTGGGCCAGCGGGCCGCCTGACGACCCAACGCCGTCAGCCCCGCTTCACCATCCAGCAAGCCAAGATGCTGCAAGAGTGCACGCCCGGCGTGAAGGGCCGATCTTGCCGGGACTGTTACCCAGCTCAGCGCCAAGGGATCCTTGACACCCCAGCGTGCCAGCTCGAAGGCCAGATCGGCCAGGTCTGCCTGCAGAATTTCAGGTTCCCCATGAGGCACCAAAGGCTGTTCCTCGGCCCAGAGCCGATAGCAGACACCTGCTCCCTGGCGCCCTGCTCGACCACGTCGCTGGTCGGCACTGGCACGATTGACTCTGCGTGTCTCCAGGCGACTGAATCCGGTTCGCGCCTGATAGACCGGCACCCGCTCCAGGCCCGCATCAATCACGCAGCGCACCCCATCGACGGTCACACTGGACTCGCAGATGGCCGTGGAAATCACCACTCGACGACGCCCGTCGGCCAATGGCTGAAGCGCCTTGCGCTGGGCATCAAGAGGCATTCGCCCATGCAGTGGCAACACAGCCAACTTCGGCTGACGTTCAGCCAGTTCACAACGCAGTCTCTCGATCTCCGCCACTCCGGGAAGGATCACCAGCACGTCGCCCGGCACTTGATCAAGTGCCTCTACAACTACCTGGGCCTGATGTCGCCAAGATTCGGTCCGCGCGGGTAATGGCCGGTAATGGGTCTCAACCGGATATTGCCGACCGGGGCATTCCACCACGGCAATATCATTCCCCATCACTCTTTGCAGTGCCGTCACGTCAAGTGTTGCCGACATCACCAGCAAACGCAGATCTTCACGCAACCCCTGCTGCACATCCAGCGTCAGCGCCAGCCCTAGATCGGCCTCCAGGCTGCGCTCATGGAATTCATCGAAGATGACACCTTGGACCCCTTCGAGCATGGGATCATCCTGCAGCATGCGCGCCAGCACCCCTTGGGTGACGACCTCGATACGGGTCTTCGCCCCAACCCGGCTGTCTCCGCGCATGCGGTAGCCGACCGTCTCGCCCACCGCCTCGCCAAGCTGTGCCGCCATATAACCCGCCGCCAAGCGTGCGGCGACGCGCCTGGGCTCCAGCAGCAATAGACGGCCGTTGCCCTCATTGCCTTGGCACCAGATCGTATCGAGCAGCGCCAATGGCACCCGCGTGGTCTTGCCGGCCCCCGGCTCGGCGACCAGCAAGGCACGATGACGAACCTGCAGTGCCTCGATCAATTCTGGAAGCTTGTCATCAATGGGAAGAGCAGGACTTTCGTATACAACACTCACAACTTTTGTTGCCTTCATGATGGATTTTTGTCTACGCTTGAGCATAGTTGACCGATAGGTCAGTTTTTCTACAACGATGGCCTCGACATGCCAATGGCGATGACCCTGACCGGCTGACGCATGCCAACAACCGCATCTTTGAAATAAATTTCCAATAAATACAAGAGAATACTGCCATGACACAAAGCTCCACATCGTATGCGGAAGAGACTTCCGCAGCGGACGCCTCGCGCACGTCCCACCACTGGCTGGACCGTTACTTCAATGTCAGCCGCCGTGGATCTTCTCTAAGAACCGAACTGCTGGCCGGCATCGCCACCTTCCTGGCCGGGATGTATATCATCGTGGTCAACCCCGCCATTCTATCCGATGCAGGGATTCCTTTTTCCGCCGCTCTCTCCGCCACGGTGGTCATCAGCTTCTTCAGCAGCCTGGCCATGGGGCTATATGCCCGCAACCCGATACTGGTCGCACCGGGCATGGGCATGAATGCCCTGTTTACCTATACCCTGGTACTCGGTGCCGGACTGTCCTGGGAAGTGGCTCTGGGCTGTGTATTCTGGTCGGGCGTGCTGTTCGCGGTACTGGCATTGTTCAACGTGCGAGAGGCCATCATCGATGCCATTCCAGCCTCGCTGCGTTATGCCATCACTTGCGGCATCGGCCTGTTCATTACCTTCATCGGCTTGAAGAACGCCGGTTTCATCGTTGCCAGCCCCGCCACTCTGGTCACACTGGGCAACATCGATATCAGCCTTGGTACTTTCTTCATTGGTTTGATCGTCACTGCGGTGCTGGTAATTCGAGGTTTCAATGGTGCGCTGATCCTGGGCATTGCGGTGACGACATTGTTGGCCGCTCCCATGGGGCGACTGTGGGGAGAGGAAGTTGTGGTCGCCTGGCAGGGCCTGGCCTCCTGGCCGGATTTCTCTGCCGTAATGAAGGTCGACATCATCGGCGCGCTGAAGGTGGCTTATCTGCCGTTCATCTTTGTCATGCTGTTCACCAACTTCTTCGATTCGCTGTCCTGTTTCATGGCCCTGGCAGAATCGGCTGACCTCAAGGACGCCAATGGCAATCCACGCAATCTCAAGCGTTCCATGACCGTGGATGCCTTTGCTTCCATGATCGCAGCCCCCTTGGGAACCAGCGCTGCCCAGACCTTTATCGAGTCGGGTGCCGGCGTGGCCCAGGGCGGCAGAACCGGCCTGACTGCCGTGACGATTGCCTTCTTGTTCCTGCCCTTCCTGTTCCTGTCGCCCTTGCTGTCCCTGGTACCCAGTATCGCCACGGCGCCAGCCCTGGTGCTGGTCGGTCTGTTCATGATGGCGCCGATTGCCAAGATCGACTGGAACCGATTCGAAGATGCCTTTCCCGCTTTCCTGGCCATCATTCTGATGCCACTGACCTACTCCATCACGCTCGGCATCGCCTTCGGCTTCATGAGCTTCGTGTTGATCAAGGTGGCCACTGGCAAGCTCGCGGACATCAAGCCCGCCATGTGGGTCTCGGCAGTATTGGCCCTGGTGATGCTGGTCACTGCACAATAAGGCAGAGACGAAGCAGCTGGACTACAAACGCAGTCCAGCCGTCTCGACACCGCAGCCCTTGAGCACGATCTGGGTGAGAAAGGCCGTGATGCGCTCAATGTCATCATCTTCGAGTGCATCACGGCCGGTGATACCCAGCACCTGGGCTTCGAAATCCGCGTAATGCTGAGTTGCCGACCAGATGAGAAAAATCAGTGACACCGGGTCGACCGGGTCCATCAAGCCCCGCTCGGCCCAGCCCCGAAAGACCTTGGCACGGCTTTCGACCCATTCGCGCAGCTCACCCCGCAGGAAATCCTGCAGGAAAGGCGCGCCCTGGAGAATCTCGGAAGCAAAAAGCCGCGATGCCTGGGGATAGAGTCGTGACATTTCCATCTTGGAACGGATGAAGGCACTGAGTACCTCCGCAGGATCATCATCTTCACTGATGTCATCCAGCATGATGTTCCAGCGTTCCATCACACCTTCGAGCAAGCGCACATAGAGCGCCTTCTTGCTGCCCATGTAATAAAGCACGTTGGACTTGGGCAATCCGGCTTCTTCCGCGATCGCCTGCAGGCTGGCACCGCGATAGCCGTGCCGGGCGAACACCCGCTCGGCAGCTTCGAGTATCTCGCGCTCATTACGCTGACGAATGGCACCGCCCGCTTCCTGTCCATTATCCCTATCTAGCGTGGTGGAACCGACCTGTGACGCTTTCGCCATGGCACTCACTCGTTATCCGTTTATCTAAGAAGAAAGAGAAGGAAGAAAGAGAAGAGTGCCTGATACACCCGCCTGCTGACAATTCGCCACAGGTTGCAGAAGCGGAGGTCCGATGAAATCAGTAGAAAAAATTTCCAACTTGCACTTGAAGAATCTGACCGAATGGTCAACTATTGAGTCAGAGATACCATAATGACAACTATCAGTCAGGACCCTGCCATGATTGAGTTCTACCTCAATGGGCAACCGCAACGCCTTGCAGCGGATGCCCACCTCAGCGTCTTGGAGCTGCTTCGAGAGCAGCTCGGCATGATCGGCACCAAAGAAGGTTGTGCCTCCGGCGACTGCGGCGCCTGTACCGTTGCGATCGGTGAGCCGGACAGCACTGGCGGACTGCGCTATCGCAGTGCCAATGCCTGCATCATGCCGGCCCACCAACTGCATGGCCGCCATCTGGTCACTGTGGAAGGACTGGCCGAAGGCGAGCATCTGCACCCGGCGCAGGTCGCCATGGTCGATTGCCATGGCAGCCAGTGTGGTTTCTGCACGCCAGGCATCGTGATGTCGCTGTTTACCTTGCATGAGGAACAGCGTACCCGCCCTTCCCCTCTGACGCCTGAACGCCTGGAAGCTGCCCTGGGTGGCAACCTGTGTCGCTGTACGGGTTACCGCCCGATTCGCGATGCTGCACTGAGCATGAACGACAGCGAAGGCCACCTGCCGGCATGGCTGGCAGATGCCTCCCTGGCGGAACGATTGGCCGTGAACGTCGGCGATGATGCTCACACCGATCAAGTGAACGACCGTTTCCTCCAGCCCACTCGCCTGGCTGAGCTGGTGGAACTGCGCAGTGCTTATCCAGATGCTCGCCTGGTCGCTGGCGGTACCGACCTGTGGCTGGAAGCGACCCAGCGACTGCTCGACTTCTCGTCCATCATCGATGTCACACGCGTCAAGGAGCTGTGTGCCATCGAGAGCGGAGAAGACTCGACCGGACGCCCTGGTTGGTGGGTCGGCGCTGCCGTGACCTACGCCGACCTCGAACCACTGCTGGAACGCGAATACCCGACCTTCGCCCACCTGCTGCACCGTCTTGGCTCTGCCCAAGTACGCAACCGCGGCACCCTGGGCGGCAATGTGGCCAACGCTTCGCCTATCGGGGATACCCCACCCGTACTGCTGGCACTGGATGCTCAGTTGCGCCTGACGGGTGCCAACGGCACTCGTGAGATACCAGCAGAAGCCTTCTTCCTCGATTACAAGAAGACGCAACTGGCGGCAGACGAAGTGCTGGCGGCGATTTTCCTTCCCGCCCCAACGCAGGGTCGCGAACTCAAGGTATGGAAGCTCTCCAAACGCCGCGAAGACGATATTTCCGCCGTACTCGGCGCCTTCTCATGGAAGATCCAGGATGGCTGCCTGAGTGATGTGCGTCTGGCGTTTGGTGGCATGGCCGGTATCCCGGCTCGCGCCAAGGGTGCCGAAGCCGCTTTACTGGGCCAGCCCCCGTCAGCGGCAGTCTTTCAAGCAGCACGACAGGCTCTGGCCACGGATTTCTCTCCAATGAGCGATGTACGTGGCAGTGCCGACTATCGCACCCATTCTGCGCAGGCCCTGCTCGAGCGCCTGCGCCTGGTGATGGCCAACTCTACCGACTCATCTTCCACTTCTGCCGTTCAGGAGGTGATGCTCCATGCGTACGCTCATTGACCTTCCCCCGGAAACCTCACAGCCGCGCGAGCAACACGCGAAACAGCAGCCAACACAGCAGAAGCCAAGCAACAACAGCGGCTTTTCCGGCAAGCCGGAACGCCATGAAAGTGCCATCAAGCATGTCACCGGGCGTGCGGCTTACATCGATGACCTGGCCACGCCAGCCAATGCCCTGCATCTTGCCCTGGGCTTGTCGCCGGTTGCCCATGGTCGCATCACCCGGCTAGACCTCGATGCCGTACGCAGCGCACCCGGGGTCGTCGATGTCATCACCGTCGCCGATGTGCCAGGGCACACGGATATCGGCCCTGTCTTCCCTGGCGATCCGATCATGGCGGATGGAGAAGTTCTGTACGCCGGCCAAGTCATGTTTGCCGTCGCGGCCCATAGCTATCGCGCCGCGCGCCAGGCTGCCCTCAAAGCCGTTATCGAGATCGATGAACAGCCTGCCAACCTCGACCCGGTAGCTGCGGCCGAGATGGGAGACGTTGTGCGCCCGACTCATCAGCAGGTCAGCGGCGATTGGGAAAAGGCCCTGGCTGATGCGCCCATCACCATCGCTGGAGAGCAGTTCGTCGGCGGCCAGGAACACTTTTATCTCGAAGGCCAGGCCTGTGTGGTACACCCCAGTGAAGATGAAGGGGTGATGATTCACACCTCCAACCAGCACCCCAGTGAAACCCAGAAACTGGTGGCCGAAGTGCTTGGTGTACCGCTACATGCAGTCACCGTGGAAACCCGGCGCATGGGGGGCGGCTTTGGCGGCAAGGAAACCCAGGCATCGCCCTGGGCGTGCATTGCCGCGATCATTGCACGACGCACAGGACGCAGCTGCCGCCTTAGGCTGCCACGTAGTGAAGACATGCGCGTGACGGGCAAACGCCATCCCTTCCATAATCGCTATTGCCTGGCTATCGATAACAGCGGCGTGATTCAGGGCGGCGATATCACCGTGATCGGCGATTGCGGCTATTCACCGGACCTGTCCGATGCCATCGTCGACCGCGCCATGTTCCATTCGGACAATGCCTACTCTCTGGGTGATGCGCGTGTCACGGGGCATCGTGCGCGCACCAATACCGCTTCCAATACGGCTTATCGCGGTTTCGGCGGCCCTCAGGGCATGATGGTGATAGAAGCCGCCATGGAAGATATTGCCCGCCGTGTCGGTGAAGATCCGCTTACCGTGCGCAAGCGTAACCTGTATCGCCAGGGTCGCAATGTGACGCACTATGGACAGAGCGTCGATCAGGTTGCTCTGCTGCATGAGCTGATCGACAGGCTCGAGTCCTCCAGCGAATACTGGCAGCGCCGCCAAGTCATCCGCGAATTCAATGCCTCAAGCCCGGTGATTCGCAAAGGACTGGCCCTGACACCAGTGAAGTTCGGGATTTCCTTTACCGCCCAGCACCTCAACCAGGCCGGTGCCCTGCTTCACGTCTATACCGACGGCAGTGTCATGATCAACCATGGCGGTACCGAAATGGGCCAGGGCCTGCATACCAAGATCTGCCAAGTCGTAGCACGTGAGCTGGGGCTGGACCTTGCCGCAGTGCGTATTACCGCGACACGTACTGACAAGGTGCCCAACACGTCACCCACGGCCGCCTCCAGCGGTGCCGACCTTAACGGACAGGCCGCTCGTGATGCCGCACTCAAGCTCAAGACCCGGCTGTTTGACTTCGCCGCAGAGCATTACCATCTCGACCGCGAAGCCATGCGCCTGGAAGATGGCTACCTGATCGCCGGCATCGGAGAAAGCGAACGTCATATCAGTTGGGGCGAACTGGTCCAGACTGCCTATCTGTCGCGCATTTCCCTGTCAGAGAAAGGCTTCTACGCGACACCCTTGATCCATTACGACCGCAACACCGGCAGCGGCCGTCCGTTCTACTATTTTGCTTTCGGAGCAGCAGTATCCGAGGTATCCGTAGACACCCTGACCGGCGAGTATCAGGTGGATCGCGTCGATATCCTTCACGATGTAGGGGATTCACTCAATCCTGCTATCGATATTGGTCAGGTAGAGGGAGGTTTCATTCAGGGCATGGGCTGGTTGACCAGCGAAGAGCTCAAGTGGAACGAACGCGGGCAACTGATTTCCCATGGCCCTGCCACCTACAAGATTCCTACCTATGGCGATCTTCCCCAGACCTTCAACGTCCAGTTGCTGGAAGGCCACCCCAACTCCATGGCCAGCATCTATCGTTCCAAGGCAGTGGGTGAACCGCCCTTCATGCTGGGCATCTCCGTGTGGGCCGCCCTGCGCGATGCGCTGTCCAGCCTGACCGGTTACAGCCAGGCGGTACGCCTGGATACTCCCGCCACTCCCGAACGTGTCATGGCAGCGGCGGACAGTGCCCGTCGCATGATGCTGGAAGCGGCCAATGGAGGAAGGGGCAATGGCCACTGAACGCTGGTATGAGGCTCTGGCCCGGCTACAACGCCAGGGCCAACCCCACGTGCTTGCCACCCAGGTCACCAGCCTGGGTTCCACGCCCCGTGAGCCGGGAGCGCGCATGGTCATCACCGAAGATGCCGTCTACGACACCCTCGGTGGCGGTACCTTTGAATGGCAGGTCATCGCTGCGGCTCGCAAGAATCTCAGTGAAGGCGACACTGGCATGCAGTTGGAAGCTTTCTCCCTGGGCGGTCGCAGTGGCCAGTGCTGCGGCGGTTTCGTCAACGTCATCCTCGAGACCTATCCCGGCGTCGAGGTGCGTGTCGCGATATTCGGCGCGGGGCATGTGGGTCGTGCGCTGGCCGAACTGACAGCGCCACTGGAGTGGCGCCTGGACTGGTTCGACAGCCGCGACAACGCCTTCGATGACCTGGAAACGCCCCCTTCACGTCAATATCGTCACCCTCTCGATGCCCCCGAACAGGCCGTCAACAGCCTGGCTGTTGGCAGTCATGTGCTGGTGCTGACCCATGATCATGCCGAAGACTTCGCCCTGATCGATGCTCTGCTGAAACGCAGCGACATCGGCTCGATCGGTCTGATCGGCTCGAAAAGCAAGTGGGCAAGCTTCCGTCGTCGTTTGCTCGCAGCAGGCCACAGGGATGCAGATATTGCCCGAGTGCGTTGTCCGATAGGCGACTCCGGCGGCGACAAGCGCCCCTATGCTGTCGCCCTGTCCGCCCTGGCGGAACTGCTTCCCATCAGCGCTGCTGGCACGAGCCGCTCGGGCAGAAACACTCCGGACTCCGATGACAAGCGTGGCGGTGATGGAAATAGCAGAAACGCCCGCGGAGAGGCTCGCAAAGAGCTACAACAGCGCGGTATTCCCAGCGACAAGGTCCGCAGTCTGTTTGGTTGAGACTGCCGATGATTTCGACAAGGCAATTTAGACAAGGCAATAGTGAATAAGTCAGCACTGTTTCCACAGGATTCAAGAGCCCTATCATGAGCAACCCAGATCCAAGCCTGAACCAGGCGCACTCCCCCACCCAGGACGAATTCCTGGATACTGGCCGCGACTGGCTGATGCGAGCCCGCATCCTCAGTTTCGACAGCGACCCTGGCGACGCCGATTCGCCACGGGAAGGCAGCGTGGTCTATCACCAGGATGGCGCCCTGTGGTGGGCCAACGGGCGCATTCAGGCCGTGGGAGACTATACGGAACTGGCACCGCGTCTGCCCGCAGACATCAGCATCATCGACCAACGCGACAAACTGGTGATGCCGGGTTTCATCGACAGCCATGTGCACTACGTCCAGCTCGAGATCATGGCCTCATATGGCCGCCAGTTGCTGGACTGGCTCAACGAATACACTTTCCCGGAAGAGTGCCGTTTCGCACAGTTCGCTCATGCCGAGAAGATGGCCGATGTCTTTCTCGATGAACTGATGCGCGTGGGTACCACCACCGCCCAGGTATTCTGCTCCAGCCACCCGAACTCCGTGGATGCCTTCTTTACCGCGGCGCAACGGCGCGGACTATGCATGCTGGCCGGCAAGGTGCTGATGGATCGCCATGCCCCGGACACCCTGACCGATGACACCCTTGGCGGTATTCGCGATAGCGAGCGCCTGATCAGCGATTGGCACGGCACCGACCGTCTTGGATACAGCGTGACACCACGCTTTGCCCCCACATCGACCCGAACTCAGCTCGATGCCGCCGGCGGCCTTCTGCGCAACGACTCGAGCCTGTGGCTGCAGACGCACCTGTCGGAAAACCTCGGCGAGTTAGACTGGGTAGCCGAGCTGTTCCCGGACAGTCGTGATTATCTCGAGGTCTATGAACAATCCGGCCTGGTCGGGGCGCGCAGTACTTTTGCCCATGGCATTCACCTGGACGACGGCATGCGTCAACGCCTGGCTGAACGTGGTGCCAACATCGCCTTCTGCCCCAGCTCCAACCTGTTTCTCGGCAGCGGGCTGTTCGACCGACGTGCAGCTCGAGACACTGGCTTGAACCTGACCCTGGCAAGCGATATCGGCGCTGGTACCGACCTGTCTGGACTAGCCACGCTCAAGGCCGGTTATCAGGTCGGTCAATTACGCGGCCAACCGCTCACCGCCTGGGCCGGTTTCCATGCCTTGACGCTGGGCAATGCGCAATCATTGTCACTGGATGATCGTATCGGTCGTCTTGCCCCCGGCATGGAAGCGGATTTCGTCGTCATCGATCTGTTCGCGTCCCCCTTGCTGGCTCGTCGCATGTCCCGCTGTCAGACCCTGGCCGAGGAACTGTTCACCCTGATGATGCTCGGCGATGACCGTGCCATCTACGAAACCTGGGCTGGCGGACGACTTCAGCATCGCCGCAGCGCTTAGGCGACAAAGAGAAAAGAGGCACGAAAGTCTTTAAGGAGATAAATTTAAAGAAAGTTAAAAGAGAGCTTAAAGAGGATTTAAAGAGGATGTAAAGAGAGATGATAGAAAGTTTTAGGGGAGATACTTCGCGGCCTTTATGGCCGCATTTTTTTATTCAGGGCAGATTCGCCAACGACGACTCACCTCTTCAGTCTTTGTCAGCAGAGAGCTGCCTGCTGACAAAGTAACCAGCCTTACTGCAGCACGTAGCACCGACCGAGATTCTGTGTCGGACGTGCGTCGTTGCTATAGAGTTTGGCGAATGCTTCGATGTTCTTATCGGAGACCTCCATTGGGGTCTTGATGATGACCCAATCGACGATTTCCGAGCATGGCGGTGTCGTCAGGGAGCCACGGTAGGTATAGAAAGAAAGATCATCTGGCAGCAGATCACGTGGATCTTCATTACCTAGCATCACATCCTCTCCCACGGTATCAGTGACATTGCTCAGGCTGTCACTGAAAACCGTGTTTTCACCCCCTCCCTCAAGGAGAACCGCTATGACCGCGAGTGAACCATCGCTGGCCTGATGCACGAAATGAGCCTCAGCCGGGAAATGTTTGCCGTCGATCGTGTGCTCGGAGGGATGGTGAAAATGAAATTGCTTGAGCGTGTATGGCTTCCCATTGATCGTGGCAGTGCCAAAATCAGCACCATTGTCCTGAACTCCGTGCCCCGTGTTAGCGACATGAAGATCGACGCTTTCGTTCCAGTTGATCTCAAGCGGAAGCAGTTCTGCATCTACGACGGAAGACGGCTGGATATCAATCGGTGACTGCTGGTCACCGGCACAGGACGCGAAATTTTCATGCAGACTCGCCCAATGTTCCGGCCCTGTCTCCCCTTCATAACTCCACTTGACTTCACTTGCCACCGCAGCAGTACCAAATGCCACAGAAAGCGCGGCAGCGATTGCCAACTTCTTGAAATGCGACATCAGCCACTTCTCCTTAATCACTAATCACTCATGATCAGATAACCGAGCGTGGACAGCACAATTGTCATGAAAGTATCAGCAAGCGCTAATCCATAGAGCTGCATTATACGAAGCGATGGATCAGCCTTATTGACTCAACTCAGCTACCCAGCATTCATCATCTGACAGCCATGAAGCGTGATGACTGCCATGACCTATCACAGCAATAGATCGACAGGCACCGCAATTCTCTTGCTTGACCCTGCATAGAAATGAGTCAGTCTCAGTGCTTGTCAGTGATAGCCATTGCCGCTAAAGATGAGCCAGCTTCGTGACTGATATAACCACGTCAGGCCCCATCAACATCTTGGTGGGTTTACGCCAGCAGAAGTGTGGGAAGGCAGAGCTAAATCCACCCATGCACCGCAATGAATATCGATCTGGAACAACAGGATCAACGGCTGGTGGTTTCCGCCATAACCAGCGCCAAAGATATTCAAGAAGTGAAGGAAAAGACAGGTCGTCACTGTCCACGGCTGATATGCATGCAGGATGTGAGACAGAAAGAAAATTGCATAATTTGATCAAGGTTCAACCATACACATAGACAAACCTCCTTCGCCGGCAATGCAGCGAAGGAGGTTTCAGCAAAGCTTCAAGAGAAAATGACGCGGTTTTTATTAAAAATTCGTTAGCCTGCTCATCTGGACACCCGTGGACGGGACATCAATCTTTAGCTGTGAAAATAGAAAACCTCCCACACTATTCATTCAGCGAAGGAGGTTTCAGCAAAGCTTCGGGAGAAAATGAGGCGGTTTTTATCAAAAAATCGTTAGCCTGCTAGCGTGGACACTGTGGACGGGACAACAACAGACACCATCACAAACCAAGAGGCCCTAAAGTTTTATTAGTAAAATATCTGGTTTCAAAATCAGCAGCCGGTTCCATACCACCATAAAACTCTTCAAAAGTAATATTTTTAGAAAGACCTATAATATACTGCTGTATATTCCGCATCACATTCGCTATGTCTATTTCATTGGAGTCAGAGAAGCTTAATTCTACATCAAAATAGTCTTCATATTTTAAAACTCTAACAAACACCTCCTGAAGCTCGATTAATTCTAAAATATTAAATCCGTATATTTTTTCACTAACACATATACTTCCATCATACGCAACAATCATGCCAACAAGGCTTTTGTCTATACATGTTTTCCCTTTTGATAAATCAACATCCTCTGAAACACTGACACCAGATACCATCTTGGCGTCACTCTCCAGGATCTTTAAAAGAGTAAACAAGTCATCTTCTAAGACTCCTTGAATAACCACTTCATATATATCGCTCATAAGCTATCAGTCAATAAATCCTTTGAAAGTACCATCTAGATTTAGCCGCGCGCCTCTTCCATCTGGGAGACGCTTCTCTAAGAAAGAAACTCCTCTATCATTCGTTATCCTCTCGAACTCTCCAGGAGCATTAACGATATCGTCTAAATGTTTTATCGCTTGATCATTCCATGTACTCATGGCTCCTGTCGTGCTACCCCAGATTGCAGGATTCCTGCCAGCGTGCTTAGACAATGCATGCCCTATTACGGTGCTTCCTTTATAAGGAGCTTGAGCAGATGTCAGCACCGTATCGATTGGCACATTATTTTTACCCTCACTATACACCGCTCCACCAATCAGGTCCGTCCCGGTGGGCTGATAACCTCCCGCGCTGGTCTGGTCGGTCTGTCCCTCTACAGCAGGTGTCTCGTAACGCCCCGGACGATCGATGTCGTAGTCCGCGGGATATTCGGTGTTCGCGGTCTGGGTGTCGGTATCGGCGGGATAGCCGGGGATGCCGGGCAGTTGATTCGGGTTGGCCGGGGTTTCGGTACGGTTGTTTTCCTTGTTCCATGCGTCGATCAGCAGGGTCGCGGCAACGAGCCCACCGATCGGGGTCTTGGCGCCTTCCCCAACCGCCAGCGCTGCGCAAGCTGGGGTGCGGGAGCAGATCTGTGCAGCGAAACGCACAAAGCCTTGGTAGTTATTCTCGGCTTCGTTATACGCCGCTCCCGCCCCTTGGGCTCCCCCGATGACACCACCGGCTCCCGCTGCCGCCAGTGCGGCAATCGCCGTTTGCACATCCTGCGGTAAGCCGCTGTTGTGTAACGCATCCATCACCGCGGGCGCGACCTGTGTGGAGGCCACCGCCCCGGCGGCCCCTTCCACGCCA
>NZ_JAJUFQ010000019.1 GCF_029263665.1 Halomonas sp. | reverse complement strand
CGCTTACCGCTTACCGCTTACCGCTTACCGCTTACCGCTTACCGCTTACCGCTTACCGCTTACCGCTTACCGCTTACCGCTTACCGCTTACCGCTTACCGCTTACCGCTTACCGCTTACCGCTTACCGCTTACCGCGTATCAGGTCGCGGATAATCCGGCGTCCTGGATGCAGGTGATCCACGAGGGGCAGTTCCAGGGGCAAGGGCTCATCGCAGATGCGTGAGGCCAGCAGCTCTGCACATAACGGGGCACTGGCCAGGCCTCGGGAACCATGGGCGGCACTGATCCACAAGCCTGGATAGTGCTGGCCGGCAGTGTCCGGTATGCGTGTCGCATCCTTGCCCAGGCGAGCGTAGTCTTCCAGCCAGGGATCTCGTATGGGTACTGGCCCTGCATAGGGCGATTTGTCCGGACTGGCGGCACGTACTGCAGCACGTCCTTCCAATGCGCCAGGTGTGATAGACAATCCGTTATCCACCAGGTGCTTGAGATAACCGGGTAGGGTTCGCTCAAGCTCGTTCATGTTGGCCCGGTGATCTTCGGCGGTGACTGTTCTGTCGCTGGAGTTCGGTGTAAAGGTGGCGCCGAAGGTCAGCCAACCATTCAGGGGGGGCGCCAGATATCCCCCGGCACAGACTACGGTGTCAGGTGTGGTGGCCTCGGCTACCGGCATGCGACTGACTTGGCCACGTACGGGCTGCAGAGGCAGGCCTTCGAACTGGGCAAACTGTGTGCTGTCAGCGGCGGTAGCGACCACGACCTGATCGACAGTCAGTGTCTGCTGTTCGTCATCGAACGTCAGCAACCAGCCTTCGTCCCTGCGTTCCAGCTGAGTGACGTTTGCACGTATCTGGCGAATGCCTGACCCTGAAGCCAGCTTCTCGCACAACACACGTGGGCGTACCCAGCCCGCCAGGGAGTAGAACAGGCCGCCATGATCAATGGAGACACCTGCCAGGCGTGAAGCTTGCTCGGCATCCACGGCATGCACGACGTCTGCAGGTAATGGATGATGCTCCAGGAAACGTGTCTGGCGCCGGGTTTCCTGTTCGCTGGTAGCGAGTTGCAGCACACCGCTCGGTTGCCATAGGCGCTGAGCGGGATCCAGGCGAGATAGCCAGCGGTAGCTATACAGCAGGCCAGAGAGGTAAGTGCGGCTCTGGTGGTTGGTATCCACCGCCAGCTTGACATAAAGTGCGCCCTGCTCGTTGCCGGAGGCCTCTGCACCGGGGCCCTGGGCATCGATCAGCGTGACGGCAATGCCGCGCCGGGCCAGGGCCTCGGCGGCAGTGCAGCCGGCGATGCCGGCACCGATCACTGCAATATGCCGGGTGGTACATGGAGCGGGAGGATGGAACCAGGGCGTGGAATTGCGCCGTGCATCCTGGGCCGGTGTACTGATCTCTCCGGCCAGCATCTCCCGCTTGCGCCCAAAGCCTGGCACCTTGCGCCATGCGAAGCCTGCGGCCTTGAGGCCGCGTTTAACGATGCCTGCGCAAGTGAATGTGGCGAAGGTGGCACCGGGGCGAGAGCGAGCGGCCATTTGCTCGAACAGTTCGGGGCGCCACATTTCCGGATTCTTGGATGGGGCGAAGCCATCCAGAAACCAAGCGTCGACCTGGCCGTCCAGCAGGGCCAATCGTTCAGTGCTGTCGCCGATATGTAGATCGAGAATGATCTGCGGTGTCAGTATCAGGCGATGCACCCCACTGACGGGAGCGGGCCACTGGTTGATGATCACTCGAGCCTTGTCAGCCAGGTCCGGCCAGGAAGAAAGGGCTCGTTCAAGGTCATCTCGTGCCATGGGATAACGCTCGGTAGAGACCAGGTGCAAGCGAGACCCCGCTGGCGCATGACGTTCGAATGCTGCCCAGGCGCAAAGCATGTTGAGGCCTGTACCGAATCCCGTTTCGGCGATGACAAAGGGGCGGGATGCCTGCCAGGCAGCGAAACGCTCCGGCAAGTGATTGCCAGCAATGAAAACGTGTTCTGTCTCGGCGCGACCATCATGACGGGAAAAATAGACGTCATCGAAGGCCTGAGAATGAGGGCTGCTTTCGCCGGTGTCATCCGAGCGCCAATCGAGGTGGGCGAGTTCGGCGGCACATAGTGCTGGCAGGCCATCTGGAGCGGTAGACACGGGGGATACTTCCTGCGGTCAAAATTTGATCATCGGCGTGACATGGCCGTGACATGGGGGCTTGGCAAAAGCGTCCGCGGTGTTTCAACAAACTTTTCCACAGACGCTGTGGGTAAACTCTGGTGAGAAAACTTTGCCTGGTTGTTCACAAGGAGCGGATGGTTCATGCCAGGCGGCTCGAAGAGGGGCCGCCTGGCATGGTGGCTACGGCCAGATGATTCATGCACACAGGAATGGGGGCCTGTGTATTGCTCAAGGCAGAACCTTCTTGAACGGCTTGACCACAACTTTGGCGTAGACACCGGCAATATGATAGGGGTCGGCGTCAGCCCAGGCTTGGGCCGTGGCCAGGTCACTGAATTCTGCAACGACCAGGCTGCCGGTAAACCCGGCTTCTCCCGGATTTTCACTGTCTACGGCAGGGTAGGGTCCTGCCAGCACCAGACGTCCTTCATCGCGCAGGGCTTCAAGTCGTGCCAGGTGATCGGGGCGGGCTGCCATGCGCCGTTCCAGGCTGTCGTGTACATCTTCACTGATGATTGCGTAGAGCATCGAATAATCCTCGTCATAAATGGCTGCGCAGGTGAATCACCATGCTATCCCACCATGTCTGGTGGCTACCCCTCGCGACATCCCTAAGACCACCCCAGCTTGTTGTCTGTGCATGGAGCGAAGGGGGCAGTGCAATGTGCGTCTTTTCATCCCGCTCGCCGATTCATGCGCTGCTGTTGTGAGGGGATGACCTACAGTACCGCAATTGACCCCGGATGGCCGTGCGAGCACCATAGGCACATATTCTGTCAAAGACGCCCGCCGGCGTCATGCCGATGAGCGCCTTCCCGACCATGCTGCTACTGCCCGAGACTTTCGAGGGAGACGCATTGAGCGTCGACCTGCATATGCATTCTACCGCCTCTGATGGTGCTCTTTCTCCTGAACAATTGGTGAAACTCTGTGCTGAGAGAGGTTTGTCCCATATTGCCCTGACCGACCATGACACCTTGGATGGGGTTGAAGAGGCGCAGAAAGCGGCCAGTCAGTGTGGTATATCCGTGTTGCCGGCAACGGAACTGTCCGCGCAATGGCGTGGCGTCAACATTCATGTGGTCGGATTGTTGCCATCAGGTGCGGTGGGGACCCTGGTGGAGGGACTGGAGTCCCAATCCCGTGCCCGGAACACTCGTGCGGAAGCCATTGCCAAGCGCCTGGAAAAGGTTGGCTTGAAGGATGCGCTGGCCAAGGCACAGGCGCGAGCCGGGGAGCGCCCACTTGGCCGCCCGGACTTTGCTCATGTGATGGTGGAAGACGGCTTGGTGCCGGACTTGGCCAGCGCATTCAAGAAATATCTGGGTAACGGCAAGGTGGGAGATGTGAAGTCTCACTGGCCGTATCTGTCCGAGGTGGTGACATGGATTCTTGATGCTGGAGGAGTGGCCGTGTTGGCTCATCCGTTGCGTTACAAGATGACCCGGCGCAAGCGTGGCCTGCTGTTTGATGAATTTCGTCGTGCCGGAGGTCAGGCTGCTGAGCTGGTCAGTGGCTATCAGAACTCCGATGCGACCAGGGATCTGGCCCGCCAGTTACAGGAATACGACCTGCTGGCCTCGTTGGGCAGTGACTTCCACTTTCCTGGAGGGCCGTTGGCACCCGGTACCATGAGCCCGATACCACGCACTGCCGTCGCTCCGGTGTGGACGCATGAGTGTCTGGCCCAGTGGCGGCTTCAGGGAAATACGACATAAATCCCAGCACTCGACTTTTTATGCACAACCTAGGGGGAGTTGCCTAGGCTGGAAAAACGAAAACATCAAAATGAAAACACCGCAGAAGGGATGCGCTCATGACCCAATATTTCCAGATCCATCCGGACAACCCTCATAAGCGCCTGATCGATCGGTCGGTCGAGATCATCAACAAAGGGGGAGTGGTTGCCTACCCCACTGATTCTGGCTATGCCCTGGGCTGTCATCTTGGCGACAAGAAGGCCATCGAGAAGATCAAGTGGCTACGTTCCCTGGATGACAAGCACAACTTCACTCTGGTGTGTTCTGATCTTTCAGAAATTGGTACCTATGCCAAGCTCGACAACGCGGTATTTCGTTTACTCAAAGCGCATACCCCGGGCTCCTACACTTTCATTCTCAATGCCACGACGGAAGTACCGCGCTTGCTGCTGCATCCCAAGCGTCGCTCCATTGGCGTCCGTGTGCCGGATCATGCCATCACCAGGGAGTTGCTCTCGGGGCTGGGAGAGCCCCTGATGAGTGTGACCTTGATTCCTGTAGGGGAAGCGTTGCCGATGACCGACCCCGAGGAAATCCGTGAGCGTTTTGGTGCGCACCTCGACCTGATCATCGATGGTGGAGCCTGTCACCTGGAACCCACCAGTGTCATCGACCTCCGCGAGTTACCTCCGGTCATCGTGCGTGAAGGGCGGGGAGACATCTCACCCTTCACGTGAAGGCAAGTGAATGCCCTGCTCAGGTCATCTCGGTGCTGTCCGGAAGCTGGCGTGAGAGAGTGAGCAGGGCGGCACCGATATCTGGGTTCAGCCAGTCATCTTCATCATCACTGCTCAGTCGATGAGTGCGCAGATGCAGAGCGATATGGCCAGCCTTGGGTGCCGTTTCGGCGAGTCGTTCCAGCGCTGTGGCCGCCTGAATCAGCCAATCGCTCTCGCGCGTGTCACTGTACGCATCCATGGCGACCGTAGCGCGATGTAGCCATTGGGCAGGTGCGCTGGCTTCGGGAAGTTTCCAGCTCCCGGAGAGCAGGGCGGATCCTCGTGCTGCCTTGCTGGTATCCGAAGGGCGCAGGGGCACTCTGGCAGCAAGTTCATCGGCCAGGGCGAGCAGTGTGGCACTGTCCCCCGCCTTGAGTTCCAGCTCTGCTTCCCGAATCCGGACCTTGTGCCCGGCTGCCGTTATCTCACCCTGATCCAAGGCAATCTCGATCTGGCTGCCCTGGTATTCGATGTCCCAGGTGTCGCGTTCGAAGTCGGTGGTGAAGCGCTCCTGTACTTTGGCGAGAAGGCGTTGATCCAATGCCTGTATCGCTGGCAGCCTTGCCAGGCCTTCCAGGTCCAGCTGTGGGCCAGGTACAGGCCATTCCCATTCTCCTCGTACCGATAGGCCACCACCGCCCTGGCCGCCTGTCTTCAGGGTCTGCACCCAGGCATCTCCGCTGTGCCTCAAGCGCAGTGCCACGCGCATGCGCTGGAGGTCACCCTCGGGAGTATCAAAGTAGGTATTGAGCAGGGTGCGGCGGTGCGAAGGGACGCCAGCCAGAATGGGGTGACGGCGTAAGTTGTCGGGCCCTAAAGGCCCGAGGGCCAGCTTCATTTCGACTTCGTTGCTCATTCTGGGCCTCGCGGCAGAGACAAGGTTAATCGGGACATGACCGAAAGTTTTCCATGACGTGACAGCAGGGGATCACTATACTAACGCCGCCATTTCCCAGTGTCTGTGATTCACTATGGTGACAACAAACCCGTTTTCCGCGATGTTCGGCCGTTCTCCGTTCCAACCCCTGTTGGCGCATATCGAGAAGGCCCATGATTGCTCTGCCGCCTTGCTGCCTTTTTTCGAAGCCACCCTTCAGGGTGACTGGGAAGCAGCAACCCAGCATCGAGAAGCCATCACCAGGCTCGAGCACGAAGCCGACTCGCTCAAGACTGAGTTGCGCCTGAATCTGCCTAACACCTTGTTCCTGCCGGTATCACGTTCCGATCTGCTCGACCTGATCAGTGTCCAGGACAAGATTGCCAACAAGGCTCGAGATATCACCGGCATCATGCTTGGTCGCCAGATGCGTGTCCCCAGTGAGCTGGCAGCGCCGATGCGTGATTACATCGAGACATCTGTGTCGTGTGTCGCCAAGGCTCGCCAGGCCCTGGAAGAGCTTCAGGATCTGCTTGAGTCCGGCTTCGGACGCAATGTCAGTGACCTGATGCAGAAGCTGATTCGCGACCTCCATGACCTGGAGAATCGTGCCGATGAGCAACAGATCGCCATTCGTCGTCAGTTGTTCGCCCTGGAGGCCGATCTGCCTCCGGTGGATGTGATGTTCCTCTACAAGATCATCGAGTGGATCGGTGAGCTGTCTGACCGCGCTGAGCGTGTGGGTAGCCGACTGCAGATCATGACTGCGCACTGATGAACAACGATAGGCCGCCCCAGGGCGGTCTCTTCGCTTTAGCTCCTTTCTAGATAGATACACGAGGGATATTCCCCCATGTCGATCATTGCCCAGCACGGTGATATCTTCATCCTACTGGCCTGCGCATTTGGCTTTTTCATGGCCTGGGGCGTTGGCGCCAATGACGTAGCCAATGCCATGGGGACCTCTGTTGGTTCCCGGGCCATCACCATCAAACAGGCGATTCTGATTGCCATCGTCTTTGAATTCCTGGGGGCCTGGTTGGCAGGTGGCCAGGTCACCGAGACGATTCGCAAGGGCATCATTGACCCTGCACTGCTCGAACAAGACCCCCAGCTTCTGATCTACGGCATGCTGGCGTCATTGCTGGCGGCGGGTACCTGGTTGCTGATTGCTTCCATGAAGGGGTGGCCGGTTTCCACGACTCATTCCATCGTTGGGGCCATTGTTGGTTTTGCCTTGGCCGGACTCGGTATTGATGCCATAGGGTGGAGCAAGGTTGGCCAGATCGCTGCCAGCTGGGTGGTTTCCCCCGTGCTTGCCGGTTCCATTGCCTTCATGCTGTTCAAGTCCATCCAGAGCATGATCTTCGACGCTGAGGATCCCTTTGCTGCCGCCAAGCGCTATGTGCCCATGTATGTGTTCCTGGTGGGGTTCATCGTTTCCATGGTGACCCTGACCAAAGGACTCAAGCATGTCGGCCTGCACCTGAACTTTACCGAGAGCCTATTGCTTTCGGTGCTACTTGGCCTGGTGCTGATGTTCATCGGTATCCAGCGCGAGAAGCGTATCGCACGCAGTCAGCGCCAGTCCGATGCTTTCGGTTTCCAGGGCGTGGAACGGGTCTTCGGCGTGCTGATGATCTTCACCGCCTGTGCCATGGCCTTTGCTCACGGTTCCAACGATGTGGCCAATGCCGTTGGTCCGCTGGCTGCAGTGATCAGCGTGGTCAATACCCAGGGTGATGTCGGTGGTTCTGCTTCTGTCCCCTGGTGGGTGTTGATTCTCGGTGGTGGTGGTATCGTGGCGGGCCTCATCACCTATGGCCACAAGGTGATTGCCACAGTTGGCACCGGTATCACGGAACTGACGCCGAGCCGCGGATTTGCCGCGACCTTGGCCGCCGCCACTACGGTAGTACTGGCTTCCGGTACTGGCCTGCCGATCTCCACCACGCATACTCTGGTAGGCGCTGTACTCGGCGTCGGTCTGGCTCGAGGCATTGCCGCTCTCAACATGCGTGTGCTGGGCACTATCGTGATGTCCTGGCTGATCACCCTGCCGGCCGGTGCAGGCCTGGCCATCGCCTTCTTCTTCATGTTCAAGGGTATCTTTGGCTGATTCAGGCTCGACACGGCCTATGAACTAGCCATCTCCTGGCCTTGCTTCAAGCGGCGTCTCCTCTTCACCGAAAGTGAGTGAAGAAGAGGCGCCGTTTTTATTCAGGGCTAACGGCTTCTTCTGCCCAGCGTTCCAGCAGCATGTTGATGAACAGTTGTGCAGTGGCAGACAGGCTGTGTGCGTTGCTGCGTACCAGACCAATGGTGCGATGAATATATGGCGGTGGTAGCTGCTTGGTGCATAGTGTCTTGTGGTCAGGACCAGGCATGGCCATGCGCGGCAGAATCGCCACACCAAGCCCTGACTCCACTAGACCCAGAGACGTCGACAGATGTTGAACCTCGTAGAAGCTATTGAGATGAATGCCGGTCGGCGCCAAAGCGTTGTCCAGCAATGTTCGATTGCCGCTGTCCCGGCTCACGGTGATCAGGCGGACCTGCTCGAGGTCGCTCCATTCTAGATGCTGCTTGCCTGCCAAGGGGTGGTCGGAACGCAGTGCCAGCACAAAGGGGTCTTTCAGTAGGGGAGTGAATGATATCTCTGGGGTCTGGGCACTGAACATGTTGATGCCGAAATCTGCTTCTCCGCGTATTACTTTCTCCAGTCCCTCATGGGCACTGACGTCCAGAATACGGATGCGAATGCCTGGCCAGGCGGTATTGAATTCGCGAATCACGCTGGGCAGGAAGTAGAACGCTGCCGTCGGCAGGCAAGCGATGGTGATGGTGCCTTTCTGGTGGGTAGCCAGATCCCGAATACCCATAATCGATGATTCGTACTCATCGAGCATGCGCCTTGCCTTGGCCAGAAAATCGATGCCGATTGGCGTCAGGCGAGTACGACGCGTCGTGCGTTCGAGCAGGGTGACTTCGAGAACTTCTTCCAGTTTCTGGATGCGCCGAGATAACGCCGGTTGTGACAAGTGCAAGCGATTGGCCGCCTCATGAAAGGTGCCAAGTTCCGCTACTTGCACGAAGGCTTGCAGGTCAAGGAATTCTAATCGATGTTGCATGTGTTCTTCCTTGCATGATGTTGGCCATATTAATGCGTATACCTGATTAATGTGTTTTGTCGATTATTATAGGTAGATATTTGCATTTGAAGCATTATTTCCTCGCTGCAATCCTTGCACCACTAACGACCGAACAATGGTGCAAGGCTCATGAACAGCATTCCCTGTGTGATCATGCGTGGTGGTACTTCCCGCGGCCCTTTCCTGAGGAGGCGTGACCTGCCACAGAATCAGCAGGAGTTGAGTGAACTGCTACTCAATGCCATGGGCTCGGGGCATGCACTGCAGATAGATGGCATCGGCGGCGGAAATTCTCTGACAAGCAAGGTAGCCATTGTCGAGCGTTCGGAGCGCGATGATGCCGATATCGACTACCTCTTTGCTCAGGTCAACGTGCTTGAGCGTCATGTCGATTTCAGTCCCAACTGCGGCAACATGCTTTCGGCTGTTGGTCCCTATGCCATTGAAGCTGGCCTGGTGGAGCCTGAAGACGGAGTGACCATCGTTCGTGTCTTCAACATCAATACCCAGCGCTTGATCGACTGCCATGTGCCCACTCCTGGGCGCCGAGTGATATATGAAGGCAACACCCGGATCAGTGGTGTGCCTGGCCAGGCAGCGGGTATTCGTCTGAGTTTTCTCGATATTGCTGGCTCCAAGACGGGGGCGCTCTTACCCACTGGCCAAGCCATGGAGATGATCGATGGTACCGAGGTCAGCTGTCTCGACGCTGCCACGCCGGTGTTGATGGTGGCTGCGCATGACCTGGGACTGGAAGGCGATGAGACGCCTGAAAAGATGGATATGGATGCAGAGCTCCTGGCGAGACTGGAATATCTGCGTCTTGAAGCCGGGCAGCGCATGGGACTGGGAGATGTTCGTGACAGTGTGTTGCCCAAGCCGGTGGTGCTGTCAGCACCGCGTAGTAAAGAAGGCGTTCTCACCGCCCGCTACTTCGTTCCTGCCCGATGCCACAAGGCCATTGCCGTCACCGGTGGCATAGCGGTATCGGCCGCCATCAGTGTGCCTGGCACCATCGCCAATCGCATAGCCCTTCAAGCTGGCCGAATCAGCCAAGGACAGTGTCTGTGTGACGTGTGCATCGAGCATCCGTCCGGTGTCATGGAGCTCCGAGTCGAACATCGTGACGGCAATCCCCATGAACTGGCCCAGGTATCCCTGGTGCGTACAGCTCGCAAGATCATGAGTGGGACTCTCTTCTATGCGTTACCCCAGAGGAAGGTAGCGCCTGTGCCATCAGACCCTGTGGTAGACATTGCCCTGGGCTCCTGATGCACCCGCCAAGATTCAGGCACAGCATCAGGATCACATAACAACTTTAATCATGAGGTATCACGCCATGCATATTCCTGCAGTTATTGCTCAGAGCAAATTCTCACGTGGTGCGACACTGGCCATTGCCATGTCCACCGTGGCTATCTCGGCAATCGTTTCTCCACAGGCTCAGGCATCCACGGATGTGCCCGCTCAGATCAAATGGACAATCCCCTTTGGAGTGGGCGGTGGAACGGATGTCTGGGCACGCTTTTTCGCTCCCTGGTTCAGCAATAGCCTGCCTGACAACCCCACTGTGGTAATCGATAACGTGCCTGGCGGGGGATCCATCAACGGAGCCAACATCTTTTCGATCAGGGCCAGTCACAAGGGAGACAACTGGATCGGGACATCGGCTTCCACCCAATACCCCGCCATGTTGGGTGACCCTCGAGTTCGCTACGACTATGCAGATTGGACACCTATTCTGGCCACGCCAACAGGAGGTGTGGTGTACGCACAACCTCGTCTGGGAGAGTCCGCCGATGAAGTGATGGCGAGCATATTGACGTCGCCGGTCAAGCTGGCAGCTCAGAGCCCTACGGGGGTCGAGTTGCCGGTACTGCTGGCATTGGATCTGCTCGGCGTGGATGTGGATGCCGTTTTCGGCATGCGCAGTCGAGGAGAAGGGAGGTTGGCCTTTGAGCGGGGCGAGGCGGATATCGATTTCCAGACAACCTCGGCATATCTGAGCAGCGTGCAGCCGCTGGTTGATGACGGCAAGGCGATTCCGCTGTTTTCCTTGGGAATACTGGATGATCAGGGAGACATCGTGCGCGACCCCGCATTCCCGGAGTTGCCGACTTTCCTGGAAGTCTATGCCTCCTTGAATGATAACCAGATGCCAACGGGCGAAGCGTACACCGCTTATCGCAAGTTCTTTGCCTCCGGTTACACGCTGCAGAAGCTGGTGATGGTTCCGAAGGATGCCCCTCAGAAATTGATCGATACCTATCGTGAAGCCGCCAGGGAATTCGTGGCCAGCGACGCCTTCAAGCAAGAATCCCAAGCTCAGCTGGGTCCTTACGAGCCGGTGATCGGGGAAGTGGTGCAACGCCATCTGGATGAGTCCATGGATCTCAAGGACAGCACGCGCGAATGGCTTGCCAACTGGCTCAAGACCGAACATGACGCTTCGATCTGATCGTTATCCGAGGCCTTGATAACGGAGAGTCATCAAGGCTGGGTTCGAGACTGCTGGCATACGAACGCCTTGGTTTGTCAGCGGTCCCGGTTCCACTCATTTCAAGAGAGAGTGACTGTCATGATTGATGTCATGCTGTCCAGCTTGAGCCAGTTGTTTACTGTCTCTCATCTGCTATTCATGACCATCGGCGTATTGGTGGGACTGGTGGTCGGCATTATACCGGGCCTTGGCGGCATTGCCGGAATGTCATTGTTGCTGCCCTTCCTGTATGGCATGGAACCATCGGTTGCCCTGGGGATGTTGATGGGGCTGGTGGCGGTGATTCCCACCGGCGATACCTTTGCCTCAGTGTTGCTTGGCATTCCCGGATCCAGTGCTTCTCAAGCCACTGTGGTCGATGGTTTCTCCCTGGCAAAGCGCGGCCAGGCGGCACGCGCGCTGTCCAGTGCCTTCTTGTCATCGATGCTTGGAGGGCTGCTTGGCGCGGTAGTACTTTCTGCTTTCATTGTCATTGCACGGCCTTTGGTGCTGTCCTTCTCTTCCTCTGAATTGTTCATGCTCACCCTGCTGGGGCTTTCCATGGTCGCAGTGCTGTCCGGGAAGGAGCTGTTCAAGGGGATTGCTGCCTGTGGGCTGGGCCTGCTGGTAGGCATTATCGGCATGGCCCCTGCCACAGGCGAGTTTCGGCTGAATTTTGGTCTCGATTATCTCTATGACGGCCTGCCGTTGGTCGTGGTCGGCCTGGGGATTTTTGCCTTGCCCGAGATTGTCGAGTTGTTGCTCAAGCGTGGTGCTATCTCCGAGCGTCCATGCCGGCTGGGAGAAGGATGGGCGCGGGGGCTGAAAGATGTCCGCGAACAGAAAGGGCTTGTTGCGCGCTGTGCTGCCATTGGCAGTCTCGTAGGTACGATTCCCGGTCTGGCGGGGTCTGTCGTCGACTGGATGACATATGGCCATGCAGTGCAGTCTGCACGCGACAAGTCCCAGTTCGGCAAGGGCGATATACGTGGCGTGATTGCACCTGAGTCAGCCAACAATGCCTGTGCTTGTGGTGCCATGGTGCCAACACTGCTGTTTGGGGTGCCAGGTTCGGGAACTGCGGCAATCTTCCTGGGCGGTCTGCTGTTGCTCGGGCTCCAGCCAGGGGTTGGAATGATCGAGACGCATCTCGACCTGACCTACACCATCATCTGGTCGCTGGCACTGGCCAATGTACTGGGAGCGGCGCTGTGCCTGCTGTTGGCTCGACCAGTGGCAAGTCTGACCCGGGTCCGTTTCACTATCCTGGCACCGATCATCATGGTACTGATCATGTTCGCCGCTTATCAGGCGACTCGATCCATTGCTGATCTCGTTGCCTTGGGTGTGATCGGGGCCGTGGGCATCCTGTTCAAGCAGGCAGGGTGGTCTCGACCGGCCTTCCTGATCGGTTTCGTACTTGCCCCAGGGGCTGAAAACTATTTCTATCAAGCAGTCCAGTTCCAGGGCATGTCGGCGTTTTCGCGTCCCGGAGTGCTCATCGTCGGAGCACTGATTGTCGCGATCCTGTTCATGCCTATGCTCAAAAAGGTCTGGCTGCGTCGTCGTGCAGTCTCGCGTGGATCAGATGGGGAAACCTCGAGCAACGCGTCTGGTTTTGCCAACTCTCTAGGGAGAATAGATCTGGTCATCATCATCGGCATGCTACTGATGGCAGGAGTGGCGCTGGTCGACACTTGGGGATTGTCGTTGACCGGCGGCATCATGCCATGGCTGGCCATTGGCATCCTGGTCTTGGCACTTCTGTGTGAGATGGCTCGGAACTTGCTGCATCCAGTCACTTGGGTGAAGCAGACCATTACCGTACAACTGTTCTGGATAGTGGGGTTCTTTCTGCTGATTGGCGCCATTATGGCGCTGGGGTTTGTCTTGTCCGCTACGCTGTTCTCCCTGCTTTTCCTGCTGCTGGTCGCAAGAGTAAAGCCCTGGATAGCGACCGGTATGGCCATGTGCGTTGCGGGCTTTCTTGTAGGCATGGGACATATTCTTGCCTTGAGCTATCACGTGGGTGTTCTAGATCCTCTGCTGTTTCAGTAGTGTTCTCTATCATCTGAAGCCAACCTGAAGTGGCGCCTCTTCTTCATTGAAATATGCTCATTGAGATATGGTGAAGAAGAGGCGCCGTTGTCATTTTATGCATTTTTGCTGCCGTGTATTCCAGAGCCTCTCCGGTGCCCGCTATCGTCTGATATAGTGCGGAGATACTTGATTCTGCAACCCTGCCCTTGCTGGAGTTCTCACAACATTGAACACGCGCTTCTCCTTCGTTGACTGGTTTCGCCACTCTTCTCCCTATATCAATGCACACCGAGACCGAACCTTTGTTGTGCTGATTGAAGGTGAGGCCATGGCCGCTGGGCGAGGGGAGTCGCTGATTCAAGACTTGGCCTTGCTGCATACTCTGGGGGTGAATCTGGTCGTTGCATTCGGCATTCGCCCCCAGGTAAATGCCGCGTTGGCCGAGGAGAGCATCACGCCGGAGCGCCATGCCGGGCGCTGGGTGGCTGATGAGGCGATCATGGCCAGGGTAGAGCGGGTGGCGGCAGAGCAGCGCCTATGGCTTGAAGCAAGGTTATCGCTGGGGCTGCCGAATACGCCATTGCATGGCATCGAGCTGACTGCTGTGTCGGGTAACCTGGTGATGGCCAAGCCCTTGGGGGTTCGTGACGGTGTCGATTTTCATCGTTCTGGTGAAGTGCGTAGAGTGCGAGCGGCGGGCATCAGGGCATTGCTGGAGCAGAAGGCACTGGTATTGCTACCCCCGCTGGGGTATTCCAGCACAGGGGAGGTCTTCGATCTGGATGCTGCCGATGTAGCACAACATGCTGCTGTGGCACTGAATGCGGACAAGCTCATCCTGCTTGGTGAAGCTGATGGCTTACGGGATGAAGCAGGAATGCTATTGCGTCAGTTGAGTCCGGCTGATGCGGCGCCGCTATTACAATCGGCAGCTCCTGACAGTGAGCTGGCTCGCCATCTGGGTGCGGCCTGCGAAGCAGCATTGCACGGCGTGTCACGCACCCACCTGCTGTCCTGGCGTGATGCCGATGCCCTTCTTGGTGAGCTGTTCACACGTGATGGGGTGGGCACGATGATCACTCAGCATCGTTATGAGCAACTGCGAATGGCGGAACTGAGTGATATCGGTGGCCTGCTCGAGCTGCTTGAGCCTCTGGAGCGGCGGGGAATGCTGGTGCCTCGTTCTCGTGAAAGGCTCGAACATGATATCGATGACTACCTGGTGATCGAACGCGATGGCATGATTATTGGATGTGCCGCCCTGCATCGCTTTGATGGCAGTAGACTCGGTGAACTTGCCTGTGTCGCCGTGCATCCAGACTATCGCAGTGGTGCTCGTGGAGAGCGCCTGTTGGCAGAAGTCGAGCGCATTGCCGGCCGGCGCGGAATTGACAGTCTTTTCGCCCTGACGACACATACGGCACATTGGTTCCTGGAGCATGGTTTCATCCAGGCAACTCTGGAAGAGTTGCCACCGCTCAAGCGGGATGCATACAACCATGCGAGGAAGTCGAAAGTCCTGCTCAAGGCCCTCTAGAACACCGCACCCTCTTTCCCTCCATCACCGCCCGACGCTCTCGGGCGGTGGCTTCTCTTCGTACTCTGGTCTTATTGCATTGTCTCCATATGGAGACGAGATAACTTGTTGGTTTTTCTAAATTACCTAAAAACTATGATATTTGCGTTGCCGTTTGGAGACGTTTCTTCTGCTGTTTTACCGATATCTGCTTCGATGACACTGAAAGAGAAAAATAGTATTGATGTAAAGGTATGATAAATATCAATATTTCCATAACTGGCACGGTGCTGGCTATATATCATGGTGAGCAGGGGAAGAAGTGGGCTCCGGTCATGCTTCTTCCCGGATCGCTCTTCGGGAAATCACTGCCCTGTGTGTCCCGAAAAGTGTCCAGCGTCTGCTCCGCGCGAGATGTGCGACACAAAGGTTGCGATGAGACGGTACCGGCCTGAATGGCATGGATAGGTATCGTGAAGAGCAAGGATGCTCTGGCATGGATGCCCCCCTTATCGGGGAGAATTTAGTGCTGGTGCCCGAAAGGTGTCAGTGCGATGTACGAGGCTGGATGGTTTTCCATCCATGTTCCAACGGTCCGGTTCCTGGTGATGTAGGCGTTGGTACGGCTTCGGGCCTTCGGGCCACTGGAAGGTCGTTCAATGGGTGGGCCAGGCTATCGATTGATCGGTTTTTCAACCCCTTCAGTTCCCTGCGTATTCGGGCCGGCCATGCCGGCCCTTTTTTTAGGGAGCCTTTCTTGGTGAAGAAGGATGGATTACGACAAGTGATGACGAGGGTTTGGGACCCCACTTCTGGTATTCTGTGGAGGAATTGATGGACGCTTCATTCACTTTTCTTCATAGAACGCTGGTCATGACTTCTGCTGCCTCGCGCCGATGGCGCCCCCGTTCACTGTTGCAATTAGTATTGTTGGCCTTTGTCGTGGTCATGCTTCCTCTAGGCGTGCTGATGTACCAGGCTGGTCAAGCGCTATCCGAGTGGTCTCGACTGGCCGAAGTCAGTGCACGCCAGGCGGTGGTAGAAACCCGCCGGGCGCGTACATTGAGTTCGCTGGCGGTGGAAATAGAACGTGGTGCGCGTCAGTACGCTGTGGTTCAGCAACAAAGCTTGCTCGATATCTATGACGAGCGCCTGGAAGAGTTTCGTCAGTTGCTTGCCCAGCAGCGCTTGCTGCTGGTAGATGAAGAGCATGTGTTGGCCCTGGAAAAGTTGCTGGATGACTTGGCGACCTTACCGAAGCTTGATGCAGAGACCTATGAGAGGGCCCTGGGTTGGTTTGAACCGTTCTCGAAAAATGTAGAGGGCATGCGCAAGGCCACCAACCTTCGCATCGATGAGCGCCTTGATAATATTCGTGAACGGGCCATACAGGTACAACGACGCTTGTGGTGGCAAACGGCTGCGCTGGTATCGTCCAGTTTGCTGCTGATGCTGTTGTTCACCCGCTTGATTACTCGTCCTGTACGCCAACTCGAGCGTCGTATTCTGGGCATCGGCACCGGTCGTGCCGGTCAAGAGGATGGAAAAGTGAAGCGGGTGCAAGGGCCTGCAGAACTGGTAGTGCTTGGCGAGCGGCTCGACTGGCTGACCACGCGACTCGAGGAACTGGAAGCGCAGAAGCAGCAATTCCTGCGCCATATGTCCCATGAATTGAAAACGCCCCTTGCCAGTGTGCGGGAAGGTACGGCGCTGCTGTCTGATGGGGTGGTCGGAGAGTTGACCGAACAACAGCACGAAGTCCTCAGATTGCTGGATACCAGCGGGGGAGAGCTTCAGCGCCTGATCGAGCAACTGCTTGACTATAATTTGATACAGCACTCACGCAATGCCGAGATTGAGCGTCTCGACATGGCCACTGTCGTGAGTGAGGTATTAGCCAAGCATCGTCTGGCTCTCCAGTCGAAGGAGATGCGCGTTGAGGCCTTTCCCGGGCCTCTCAACTGGTTCGCTGACCACCAGGCGACAGCCCGAGTGCTGGACAACCTGATATCCAATGCCATCGCATATGGTGAGGATGGTGGAGAGCTGGTGATTCGTGCCAAGGCCTTGCATGATCGCTTGGAACTGGAAGTTGCCAATAGTGGTGACCCTATTGCGAAGCAAGATCGTCCTCATCTGTTCGAGGCGTTCTATCAGGGCCAGGCAAAGCGCAAGGGCGCATTGAAGGGCTCCGGAATAGGCCTTTCCGTGGCTGCTGATTGCGCCCGCCTGCAAGGTGGAGCATTGGCCCTGGTGGATGATCCTGATATGGCGGTTTGCTTCCGTTTGACGCTTCCTGCCAATGAGGGAAGCAAGGCAGTACAGCAATCACGACAATTGCAACAATCACGACATGAGCCCACTTCGTCGGGCAAGGACGCAAGGAACCTGACCTTATGATTACGAGGGCGCAGACCCTGTTATGCGGATGTCGTCATCCATGGAGCGATAGTCCGTTTTTCCACAAAGGCATGGAACGCCTGGCTCTGGCGGTCCTTTTTGTCAGCCTTACGGGGGTGGCCGGATGCGATGCATTGATACTGCAGGGACGTGATGGAGCACCCGCGGTGGTCGAAGACTCATCCCTGAAGTGTGCTGTCGATGCCAGCAATAACGTGCCGAATTTCGCGGAGTCGGACTGCATGCTGGAAGACTGGGTCGCCTTTGGCCTGGCCTCCCAGCGCGGTGATCACCAATGGCGCACGGATATGCTGGGGCGTACCGTGGGATACGCGCCTGAGCAGCGCTTGGCTCGAGCGGTAGTGCAGGCCTGGGGTTCGGTGTCCCAATGGCGCGAGGCATCGGATGTGCTCAAGTCGGACCTGGAATCGGCGCCTGAGGAACTGCAACCGCTGATGCGCTACTGGCGCAATGAGCTGGAGGGGCGCCTCGCATTGCAGGGGCGCGTTGGCTACAACGATGACGAAGTAGCGCAACTGCGCAAGGAGAATCAGGAACTTGCCAAGAAGCTCGAAGCTCTAACTGCCATTGAGCAAAACATTAACCTGCGTCAGCAGGTGGAATAGTCGTATCAATCTGCATCGGCAGGTCGACTTGATCATCTACCTGCGGTAGCAGGTGGGAAAAGCATCAACCTGCGATAGACAGGGGCCTGACAAGGCCCTGTGGAGACTCCGAAATGAAACACGTTGCAACGACGCCAAGCGCGAAGGTATCGGCCCACATTCTGCTGGTTGATGATGATGTCAGCCTGCTCAAACTGTTGGGTATGCGCCTGGAAAGCCGTGGCTATCGTGTGACCACGGCGGAGA
This sequence comes from Halomonas sp., assembly GCF_029263665.1. Lineage (GTDB taxonomy): Bacteria > Pseudomonadota > Gammaproteobacteria > Pseudomonadales > Halomonadaceae > Halomonas. The sequence goes on along the minus strand of NZ_JAJUFQ010000019.1, from coordinate 72,810 downwards.
GTGGGCGTGATGCACTGAAGCGGCTGGATGAGGCACGTCCGGACCTGGTGCTGTCCGACCTGCGTATGGACGAAATGGATGGTATGGCGTTGTTTCAGGAGATTCAGCGGCGCATGCCAGGCCTGCCTGTCATCATCCTGACGGCTCATGGCTCTATTCCTGATGCCGTCAGCGCCACGCGTCAGGGAGTCTTCAGCTTTCTGACCAAGCCGGTGGATCGCGATGAGTTGTTCGGTGCCATTGACGATGCCTTGGCGCATCTGACCAATACGGGTGAGGGGGATGACAGTTGGCGGGATGAAATCATCACCCGTAGCCCGGAAATGGAACGCATCCTGGAACAGGCCCGCATGGTGGCAGGCTCTGATGTCAGTGTTCTGATCACCGGCCCTTCCGGTTCGGGCAAGGAACTGTTGGCCAATGCCATCCATAAGGCGAGTTCGAGAGCCGACAAGCCATTCGTTGCCATCAACTGTGGCGCCTTGCCTGAGCAACTGCTGGAGAGTGAGTTGTTCGGTCATGCCCGGGGGGCGTTTACCGGCGCGATCAGTGAACATGGCGGACTGTTCCAGGCAGCCGATGGCGGCACCCTGTTCCTTGACGAAATCGGCGACATGCCGCTGTCGCTACAGGTCAAGCTATTGCGTGTCCTGCAGGAACGACAAGTACGCCCGTTGGGTTCGACCTCTTCCATACCGGTAGATGTGCGCGTGCTGTCTGCGACGCACCGCGATCTGGATCAGGCCATGCACGAAGGCGAATTTCGCGAGGATCTCTACTATCGCCTCAATGTCGTCAACCTGAAGTTGCCGCCATTGAAGGACCGTGCCGAGGATGTGCCGCTACTGGTCAAGCACCTGGTCGCCCAGGCTGCTTCGCGCCACAAGCCTTTCGTCAAGGGCTTTTCCCCGGAGGCCATGAACCTGCTGGCGACCAGTTCCTGGCCCGGAAATGTGCGTCAACTGGTCAATGTGGTCGAGCAGTGCGTGGCACTGTCCAGTGCTCCGATGATTCCTGAAGCCCTGGTGGCTCAGGCGCTCGTGGCAGAAGATAACGCGCTGCCTACCTTCAATGATGCCCGTGCCGGTTTTGAGCGCAGTTATCTGGTCAAGGTGCTGAAGATTACCGAAGGCAATGTGACGCAAGCCGCACGGATCGCCGGACGCAATCGCACCGACTTCTACAAGCTGTTGTCGCGCCATGAACTGGAGCCTTCTGCCTTCAAGCCTGGGGCTCAGAACTTACAGCGCTGACCGTCAGCGTCAATTTCCCTTCGCCCAACCGGGCATCGAGCACTTCACCTGGCCGAGTCTGATTCGCTGAGCGGATCACTCGGCCAGTGTCGTCTGCAAGAATGGCATAGCCGCGGCCAAGAACCGCGAGAGGGCTGACAGCATGTAGCTGGCGCATGCGCGAAGCCAACTGCTCGCGATGGCGTTTGAGGTCATGCTGCTGTGCACTGATCAAGCGTTGCTCGAGGCGTTGCAGCCGAGTGTGGGCCTCATGTAATGTCGCTTGAGGAGCGCGCAGCCGCAGGCGGTGGGCGAATTCGCGATGGGAGCGGGCACAACGATCGAGCGTATCCTGCATGGCGCGCTGCAGACGGCGTTGCAGTTGGAGCAGTGTTTGGTGCTGACGCTGCAGGTGCTCACCGGGGTGGCGCAGGCGAAGGCGCAGATGATCCAGGCGTTGGCTTTCGACCTCCAGGCGTCTGCGTTGTGTGCGAAGCATCTGGACTTCAAGCTGGCTCAAGCGCTGGAGCATGGTGTCACGCATGGGGACCAGGCGCTCGGCCGCGGCAGAAGGTGTGGGAGCACTGGCATCAGCCGCCAGGTCGGCGATGCTGGAGTCGATTTCGTGGCCTACTGCGGCCATTACCGGAAGGCGTGAGTGGTGGATGGCCCGGGCGAGGTGCTCATCGTTGAAGGCCCAGAGATCCTCCAGGCTTCCGCCTCCGCGGGTGATCAGCACGACATCCTGCTGGGGATCCAGTGTCGACTGCCGGTTGAGCAGGCCCAGCGCAGAAATCATGGCGGGAGCTGCCTCGCTGCCCTGCACGGGCACCGGAATCAGCGTGACCTTGACCAGTGGCCAGCGGGCTCGCAGGACAGCCAGGACATCGCGAATGGCGGCACCGGTGGCCGAGCTCAGTACCAGCAGGTGGCGCGGTGGATATGGCAGAGAACGGGCATTGGCAAACACGCCTTCTTCGGCCAGCTTGGTCTTGAGTGCCTCGAGGGCCGCAAGCAGAGCCCCAATCCCCGCCGCCTGTACGGCTTCCACGACCAGTTGATAGTCACCCCGCGGTTCGAACAGCGAGATCCGTCCTCGCACGCGAACCAGGTCGCCATCGCGCATTGGCGTCGATACAAAGCGGCTGCGAGTGCGAAACAGTACGGCACGCACCTGGGCTCGGTCGTCCTTGAGGGTGAAGTAGACATGGCCCGAAGACGGCCGAGACACACCAGACAACTCCCCCTCGACCCAGCACTCCTCGATGTTGGCTTCCAGAGCCTGGCGAGCACGACGATTGAGGTCACTGACAGAGAGAATGTCCTGGGGGGCATCGTTCATGAGAGCTTCCTTGTCGACGGGCGCAGCTGAGGTAAAAACAGGACCGAGATAAAAACAGGACAGTGGTAAACCTGTATCCAGCCTACCATGAACCGATCGATCTTCGTGTCGTACACCGCATGTTGTCTAGCGTGCGACCTTGCGTGTCAGCCAGCCGATCAACAGCGGCAGGGTGATCAGCAGCACTGTGATTCTCAACAGATGATGTGAGGTGACAAAGGCAGGCTCGATATTGAGTGCCAGGGCGACCAGGCTGAGTTCAGGTGCTCCGCCCGGCATATAGGCAATCAAGGCCGCTGCCACAGAATAGCCCGTCAGCTCATGCCCGACCCATGCCGCCACCACGGCCAGAACGGTGAGCATCACTGCCTGTATCAGTGCCAGGCCAAGTTGCCTGGCCATTTCCCTTAACGTGACACCGACAAAGCGTACGCCCACCGAGGTGCCGATGATCACCTGGGCCAAGGCGATCAGGACAGGTGGCAATACGGCATGAGTGGTACCGCTCAGGTGGAGGACAGAAGAGGCGAGGGCTGGGCCGAACAGCAGCGAATTGGGCAAGCGTAGTAGACGGCCGACGACGACCCCCACCACGGCAGCCCCTGCAAGCCAACCGCTATCCTCCAGTCCCGGAAAACTGAGCCATTGGCTGGCATTGCTGCGACTCGCGCTGATATCCACGTGGCCAATCAGATTGAGCAATGGCGGAATGGCTACCAGCAGCACGAGGATGCGCACGGCATGTGTCATGCCCACAGCGCGCAGGTCGGCGCCAGCTTCCTGTGCCATGGGTAACAGGGATGACAGGCCACCTGGCGCCCCTGCATAAATGGCGGTATCCAGCGAATGTCCGGCAATTCGGTGGGAGAACCAGACCGCGACCACCATCATGCTGGCGGTCGCGATCAACATGATGATCAGGCTACCCGACCAGGCAGCGAAATCACTGGCCATGCCGGGGGCGAAAGCCGATCCCAGCATGACGCCGATGACTACCAGTACCGCCTTGCGCACACGCCCCGGAGAGCCAAGCCGAATACCGGCAAGACTGACGGCTGTCGTCGTGATCAGCGCGCCCAGCAGCCAAGGCAGAGGCATGTTCAAGTGGTAGGCCACGAATCCCCCCAGGCCACCCAGTACCAGAGTGGGGATATAACGCAGGATGCCGGGCATGGCGATAGGTGGGGGCGACATTCAAGCTCCTGGATGTGAAAAAAGACACTCCGGAATCCACGGATCCCGGAGCATGAAAGGTTCAGGCGGTACCGGTCTTGCGTCCTGCCATGAGCTTGGGCAACAACCAGGGCAGTACCAGTAGTGCAGCGGCAGCAATCCACAGGAATAACGAGATGCCGGATTGCCACAGGATGCCCACGTCTCCGCCGCTGATGGCCAATGCACGACGCAGGTTGTCTTCCATCAACCCACCCAGCACGTAGCCAAGGATGATCGGCGCCAGCGAAAAGCCCAGCTTGCGCAGCAGGTAGCCGACAATACCGATGATCAGCATCAAATAGATCGCCGCCAAGTCAGAATGCAGCTGATAGACACCGACGAAGGACAGGACTGCGATGGCCGGGACCAGCACCCAGCGGGGAATGGTCAGCACCCTGGCGAAAACGCCTGCCAGTGGCAGGTTGAGTGCCAGCAGCACCAGGTTGCCAATATACAGTGAGGCAATCAGGCCTCCGGCAACTTCCGGGTTATCGCTGAACATGGTCGGGCCAGGGGTGATGTTATAGAGCATCAACGCGCCCAGCAGTACGGCCGTGGTGCCGGACCCCGGGATACCCAGCGTCAGCATGGGCACAAAGGAGCCCGCAGCGGAAGCATTGTTGGCGGCTTCGGGAGCGGCCAGGCCACGCATGTCGCCCTTGCCAAAGGTACCGTGCTTGTCGTTCAGGCGTTTTTCCGTGGTATAGGATACCGCACCGGCAACCGAAGCACCTGTCCCCGGCAACACGCCGATGATGAAGCCCAGCAGGCCTGAACGCAGCATGGTGCCCTTGCACAGCAGCAGTTCCTTGGTGGACACGAACACCCGGCCCAGGGGAGGCAGTTTGCCGTCATCATCCGGACGACTGGCGTGTTCCAGCATCAGCAGGATTTCACTGATGGCAAACAGGCCAATGATCATGACCACGAAGTCGACACCGTCGAACAGTTCGGGCATGCCGAAGGTGTAGCGCATGACGCCAGTGGCGGAGTCGACGCCGATCATGGCAATCATCACGCCAAGCACGGCACCAATGGCTGTCTTGATCGGGTCCTTGCCCATCATCACGGCCATGGAGGAAAACGCGAATACCATCAAAGCGAAGAACTCGGCGGGGCCAAACATCACCGCCACCCGAGCCAGCAAGGGGGCAAACAGGGTCAGGCCGAGGATGGCGATGGTCGCGCCAACGAAGGAACTGACGGCAGAAAGCCCGAGTGCAGGTCCCGCCAGGCCTTTCTTGGCCAGCGGATGGCCGTCCAGTGTCGTCATCACCGCACCGGCATCACCAGGCACATTGAGCAGAATGCTGGACATGCGGCCACCGTACTCGGCGCCGGTATAGATGCCCGCGAGCAGGATCAGGGCCGATTCAGCCGGCAGGCCCAGCGTGTAGGCCAGCGGCATCAGGATGGCAATGCCATTGATCGGGCCGATACCTGGCAGGGCCCCGAACAGGGTGCCGAGCAAGGCACCAAGGAAAGCAAGCCCCAGATTGAGTGGTGTCAGGGCGACAGAAAAGCCTTCGATCAGAAAGTCGAACATAGGAATACCTCATTCTTGGCAGGGGCATGTCTGGCCCTGCCAGAAACTGCTAACTCAGCCAGGTGCCGCTAGGCAGAGTGATGTCCAACCCGTGGGTGAACAGCCAGTAGCTGCCCAGGGCCATGAGAACACCGGTGATGATGGCCTGCCGCCATGAGGCGGAGAACAGACGTGCCAGCAGCGTGATGACAATGCATGAGCTGATGGCGTACCCCAGACGGGAGAACAGCAGGGCGTATATCAGCAGCATGGCGAGCACCGCGCACAGCTTCAGCGCTAGACGGCCATCCGGCCAATGGCCGTTGAGGCCAGGGCGAAAGATCAGCACCAGGGACAACACGCCCAGCAGGACCGATAGCCCCAGAGGGAAAGCCTTGGGGCCAACCGGGTCATAGCTGAAGGGCACATTGAGGGACAAGGCGTGGGCGGCACAGAATGCCGCCAGAACGATCAAGGCGATGCCCAGGCAGCGGTCCGCTGCCTGGCTGGTGGAAATGCTCATTGGGTCAGCCCCACCTGTTGCGCCAACTCCTTGAAGTCAGCGACTTGCTGCTTGACGTAAGCGTCGAACTCATCACCGACGATATCCATGGGGAATAGTCCGCGGGCTTCACGCAGCTTGGCGAAATCAGGGTCTTCGGCCAGTTTCTGGATACGATCCACCCAGGCTTGATAGTCTTCATCGCTGACTTCAGGGCCCGTGTAGTAGCCGCGCCAGATCGGCCACTTCACGTCATAGCCTTGTTCTGCAGCAGTAGGAATATCAGCGTAGGGCCCATCCATGCGCTCTTCAGATAGCGCCGCCAGGACACGGATGTCGCCGCTCTCGAGCTGAGACTTGAGCTCGGACAGGTCGCCGGTAAACACTTGGATATGATTGCCCAGCAGCGCTGCCAGAGCTTCACCGCCCCCTTCGAAGGCGACATAACGCAGGCGTTTGGGATCGATATCCGCAGCCTGGGCGGTAAGTGCCGCCTTCATCCAATCCTGGCTACCGATGCTGCCGCCAGCCCCGAAAGCGACCTGGGAAGGATTTTCCTTGAGTGCTGTCATCAGCTCTTCGAGGTTCTGCCAGGGAGCGTCGGCCTTGACCACGATGGCACCATAATCAACACCCAGCGCCCCCAGCCAGCGCACTTCACTGGCATCGTACTGGCCGAACTTGCCCAGCGCGAGGTTGACGGCTGCGCCCGTGCTGGCCGCGACAATCATATTGCCGTCATCCTTGCGCACGCCGTTGACATGGTTGTAGGCCACGGCACCGATACCGCCGGGCATGTAGGTGACCAGCATGGGGGCATCGATCAGCTTGGCATCGAGCAGGCCATTGGCGGCCAGGCGGCAGGTCAGGTCATAGCCACCGCCAGGTTTTGCTGGTGCAATGCACTCGGTCTTTTCGGCAGCCTGAGTGACTCCTGCGCCACCGAGCAGAACGGTACCAAGCGCTGTGCAGGCCAGTAATGGGAGGGAACGGCGCAATGGGAACGATGTGGTAATCTTCATGGCGGACTCCTGAATGCATCTTGTTGTGTTTGGGTGTTCAGCGGAAACAGCTATCGTTCAGCGAGAACAGCTGTCGTTCAGAAAAAGCAGATGCTGGAAGTTTTCGATGCTAGGCAGTGGAGCTTTCATCTACCTGTCATCTTGACCCCTTCTTACCGAGACTTTGGTCGTATGCGCCTTCTCGTTGTCGAAGACGATTCATTGATTTCGCGTTCCCTGACTCAGGCTCTCACGTCCCTTGGCAATACCGTCGAGACCTTTTCGACCTATCGCACGGCAAAGGAGGCCATACACCAGGGAGCATTCGACTTGCTGCTGCTGGATCTGGGCCTGCCGGATGGTGATGGACTGGGGTTGCTGGAAGAGATGCGTGAGCGAGGAGATTCCACGCCGGTACTGATTCTGACGGCCAGGGATAACCTGGATGATCGTGTACGCGGGCTGGATCTTGGTGCCGACGATTATCTGGCCAAGCCGTTCCAGTTGGCGGAACTGGAAGCCAGGGTCCGCGCATTGCTGCGCCGAAGCCAGCAGCGAACCGAGAACCTGTTGAGGCTTGGACCGCTGATGTTCGACCCGGCAACAGGGGCAGCAAGCCTTGACGGTTGTGCCCTGTCATTGCCTCACCGCGAGCGCCTACTGGTGGAGAGCCTGCTGGTGCATGCCGGCAACATCGTGCCTCGGGAGACACTGGAAAGCCGCCTGTTCGGTTTCGGCGAAGTTGGCTCCAATGCACTGGAAGTCTACGTCAGCCGAGTACGTAAGCGGCTCAAGGGAAGTGGTTTGCGCATCCGCACCTTTCGTGGCCTGGGATATCGCCTCGAGGAAGAGCAGGGGTGATTGTCGTCACTGGTTCGCTCAAGCGGCGCATGGCCGCTTGGTTGCTGGTGACCGTCATCGGGCTTGGTGCTTTGTTGATGATCGAAGCATGGGTCAGCAGCCGTCAGGCGGCGGACCGTGCGTTCGATGCGCAACTCGAGGCGGCCGCCTTGAGCATCTCCGAGGCCGTCCAGTGGCAGGATGGACGCCCGGAAGTGGTGATTCCTGTATCGGCGTTGCAGATCCTTGCCACCAGTTCTCAGGAACGAGTGTTCTATGCCGTTCTCGATAGCCAAGAACGTCGCCTGTCCTCCAACTGGGAGGTGACGATTCCGCAAGCCTTGCGTGACAGCGTGCGCAAGGCCCCCCTGGAAACGGCATTGCATACCGCCTATGGCGAATTGCGTGTCTACGGTCGCGAAGTGTCAGCGCCAGGGTGGGTCAGCCAGGAACCGGTTCAGGTCTGGGTCGGGCACACGCTCGGTGGACGTCAAACACTGGCCCTTACGCTGTTCAAGCAAGCAGTATCGCGTTTCCTTGCCATGGTGTTGCTGGCTGGCGTTCTGATGGCGCTGACCATACGCGTGGCATTGATGCCTTTGCGTCGCCTGCGTCACCAGTTGCGTCTGCGCGAGGCTGACGACATGCGTCCGCTGGACGCCGAAGTGCCCAAGGAAATGCATGAATTGGTTCAGACATTGGATCAACTGTTCACACGCCAACGTGAAGGACGAGAAGTGCTGCTGCGTTTCACCGCCGATGCCAGCCATCAGCTCAAGACGCCACTGGCCGGCTTGCAGACCATCAGTGAACTGGCGCTGCGCAGCTCGGACCCTGGACAGTGGCGCGCAGCGCTGGAAGAGGTACATGGCAGTGCCGAACGTACCAGCCGACTTGCTGGACAATTACTGTCGCTGGCGCGCTTGCGCCATCTTGATGACGCGCCGCAGCGCCAGCGTGTGGAATTGTGCGGACTGATGAGGGATGTTGCTCTGGAATGGGCGGGGCGCGATGAAGCCAATAGGCATGACCTGGGGCTTGATACGTTACCGACCCAGCCGTTGTGGGTGGAAGCGGAAGCCTGGGCGTTGCGCGAGTTGATCGGCAATGTCATCGATAACGCACTGCGTTATACGCCGGCTGGCAGCAGCATTACTCTGGGGCTGCGGAGAGAAGAAAACGAAGGTTGCCTGACGATTCGTGATGATGGCCCCGGTGTGCCCGAAGAACAGCTGGAACGCCTGTGCCGACCCTTTGAGCGTCTGGGCAGGCAGGGAACCGAGGGTTCGGGGCTGGGTATGGCGATTGTCGATAGCATCGCTCGGCGCCTTGGCGGTCACTTGAAAGTAGCGAACCTGTCGCCGTCAGGGCTCGTTGTCGAGTTGCGCTTACGCCTGGCGGAGGAGGAGGCCTCATGACTGCCCTGCGTATCAGCCTGGCGGCCACTGTCTTGCTGGCTATTGGGCTGGCCTCCACGTGGCTGGTCGTGGAACGGCCCAAGGGCAGTGTTCCGCCGCCATCCAAGCTGGTGATCGCTGCGGCGCTGGATGAAGCGGTAGTGGCGCCGCTGCTGGAAGCCTTTGGCCGCGCCTATCCGCATATTCAGTTCGAATATCGCGACCGGAGCTCCCTGGAGGTTGACCGCAGTGTCACCGAGGGAAATCCACCGGATGTGGTGATCAGTTCGGCGATGCCCTGGCAGATGGCCCAGGTCAATGCGGGGCTGGCGCGCCGCCTGGATAGCGAGGAGATACTCAACTGGCCGGAATGGGCCAAATGGCGCGATGAAGTCTTCGGCTTCACTTTCGAACCTATTGTGATGGCTTACCATCTCGAGCTTTCCCGTCATGTTCTGCCCCCGGAAACCCATGCGGACCTGCTTGAGTTGCTGGATTCCCGACAGAACCTTCTGCGCGGTCGGGTCGTGACCTATTCGCCTTTTAACAGTGGCATCGGATACACATTGTTCCAGCAGGATGCGCGCTATTCTTCGCGTTTCTGGGATCTGGTGACCAGCATGGGGAGGGTCGAGACAGAGGCGCTGGAGAATACCCAGCGCATGCTTGAGGGCATAGATAGCGGACGTTATTGGCTAGGCTATAACCTGCTGGGCTCCTATGCCCTGGTCTATGCCCAGGAACACCCCAATGTCATCGTCCAGATTCCCACGGATTACAGCCTGGTCATGATGCGTATGGTGTTCGTGCATCGGGATGCACCACATCCTGCCGCTGCGACGACATTCGTCAATTTCCTGCTCAGCGAGGAAGGGCAGGGCGTACTCGCAGGGCAGACGCCGATGTTCAGCATTCGGCCAGGGATCAAGGGGCCTTACACCGCGGCTCGCTTGCTCGGGCAAGTAGGAGATCGCCTGTATCCGATCCCTATCAATGCCTCACTGCTGGCCTTCGTCGACCCCGCCAGGCGTGAAGCCTTCATCGAGCACTGGCGGCAGGCTTTCTCTGGGGACAGGGAGGCCGTGGACGAGAGACATGAATGAGAGACGTGAATGAGAAAGTGGCGCCTTGATCCCCAGGTAATCGCTAGAGCACATTGCCCGAAACGTGGTCAAAACGTTATAATGCTCGATTAACTTATCTCCCTCCTACCAGCCTGTGGGTGTTGCCGATTATGTTACGTATGGCCCAAGAAGCACTTACGTTTGACGACGTATTGCTCGTTCCCGGCTACTCCGAAATCCTCCCCAAGGATGTCAGTCTCCGGACCCGCTTGACGCGCGACCTCTTCCTCAACATTCCTCTCGCTTCCGCTGCCATGGACACTGTCACCGAAGCGCGCCTGGCGATTGCCATGGCGCAGGAAGGCGGCATCGGCATCATCCACAAGAGCATGACAATCGCCCAGCAGGCGACGGAAGTGCGCAAGGTCAAGAAGCACGAGAGCGTCATCGTCAAGGACCCGGTCACCGTGGGTCCCAAGGCCAAGCTGTCCGATCTGCTGGCCATGGCGAAGGAGTATGGCTTCTCCGGTTTCCCGGTAGTCGAGGGGGAGAGCCTGGTCGGTCTGGTCACCGAGCGTGACATGCGCTTCCAGCCCAATCATGGCGATAGCGTGGCCGATATCATGACCCCGCGTGAGCGCCTGGTCACGGTAGCGGAAGGCACTGGGCTGGATGTGATCAAGGGCAAGATGCAGGAGCACCGCGTCGAGAAGATGCTGGTCGTGGATGACGACTTTCACCTGCGTGGCCTGGTCACTTTCCAGGATATCGAGAAAGCTCGTACTTTCCCCAATGCAGCCAAGGATGCCGATGGTCGTCTGCTGGTCGGTGCCGCGGTAGGTACTGGCCCTGACACGCCCGATCGTGTTGCCGCCCTGGCCGAAGCCGGTGTGGATGCCATCGTGGTCGATACAGCTCACGGCCATTCCAAGGGCGTGATCGAGCGTGTGCGCTGGGTCAAGGAGAACTATCCGCAGATTCAGGTCATCGGTGGCAACATCGCTACCGCTGCTGCTGCCAAGGCACTGGCCGAAGCGGGAGCGGACGCGGTCAAGGTCGGGATCGGCCCGGGTTCCATCTGTACCACACGTATCGTCGCTGGTGTCGGTGTTCCCCAGATCAGTGCCGTGGCCAACGTTGCTGAAGCTCTCGAGCCATATGATATCCCGCTGATTGCCGATGGAGGCATCCGCTTCTCCGGCGATATTGCCAAGGCGGTGGTGGCGGGTGCCAGCTGCATCATGGTCGGTGGCCTGCTGGCCGGCACCGAAGAAGCTCCCGGCGAGGTCGAGCTGTTCCAGGGCCGTACCTACAAGGCTTACCGCGGCATGGGTTCCATGGGAGCCATGTCCCAGACCCAGGGGTCCAGCGACCGCTACTTCCAGGACAAGGATGACGGTGTCGAGAAACTGGTGCCGGAGGGCATCGAAGGTCGCGTACCTTACAAAGGCATGATGAGCGCCATCGTCCATCAGTTGATGGGCGGTTTGCGTGCCTCCATGGGCTACACCGGCTGTTCCACCGTCGATGAGATGCGTACCAAGCCGGAGTTCGTCAAGATCACCGCTGCCGGCTTCAACGAGTCTCACGTCCATGACGTTCAGATCACCAAGGAAGCGCCCAACTATCGTGTTGGCTAGTAGCGTCCTGATTGAGCAATGACTCGCCAGGCCGCATGAACGAGCTGGGAGTGGTCGGTCCTTGCAAGGGCAGGCACCGCTTCCAGCTTTTCGCTTTCCGTAACGTTTCAGGTTCCTCTACCAGGAAAGTCCGATGACCGATATTCACGCCCACAAGATCCTGATCCTCGACTTCGGTTCCCAGTACACCCAGCTGATTGCGCGTCGGGTACGGGAAATCGGTGTCTACTCCGAGGTTCGCGCCTTCGACATCAGCGAAGAAGAAATCCGCGAGTATCAGCCCAACGGTATCATTCTTGCCGGTGGCCCGGAGTCGGTGACCGAACTGGACTCTCCGCGCGCCCCCGATTGCGTGTTCGAGATGGGACTGCCGGTACTGGGCATCTGCTATGGCATGCAGACCATGGCCGAACAGCTCGGTGGCAGTGTTGCAGGCTCCAACAAGCGCGAGTTCGGTTATGCCCAGATTCGTGTAGATGCCGAGAACGCCCTGTTCAAGGACATCAAGGACCACGTCGACCACGAGACTGGCCGTGGCCTGCTGGATGTGTGGATGAGCCACGGTGACAAGGTGGCGGAAGCGCCCAAGGAATTCACCATTACCGCTTCTACGCCCAGTTGCCCGATCGCGGCCATGGCCTGGGAAGAAAAGCGCTTCTACGGTGTGCAGTTCCACCCGGAAGTGACGCATACCCTGCAGGGCCAGCGAATCCTTGAGCACTTCGTGGTGGATATCTGTCAGAGCGAGTGCAACTGGACGCCGGCACAAATCATTGAAGACCAGATCGCTCGAGTGCGTGACCAGGTCGGCGATCGTCATGTACTGCTGGGACTTTCTGGTGGTGTCGACTCTTCCGTGGTGGCAGCGCTGCTGCACAAGGCTATCGGCGACCAGTTGACCTGCGTATTCGTCGACAATGGCCTGCTGCGCAAGAACGAAGGCGATCAGGTCATGGAAACCTTCGCCAAGCATATGGGCGTGCGCGTGATTCGTGCCGATGCTGAGTCGCTGTTCCTCGGCAAGCTGGAAGGTGTCAGCGATCCCGAGCAGAAGCGCAAGGTCATCGGTAACACCTTCATCGAAGTATTCGATGAGGAATCCGCCAAGATCGAAGGTGTCGAATTCCTGGCCCAAGGCACCATCTATCCGGACGTGATCGAGTCTGCCGCCGCCAAGACCGGCAAGGCCCATGTGATCAAGTCGCACCATAACGTTGGTGGCCTGCCGGAAGACATGAAGCTTCAACTGGTCGAGCCGCTGCGCGAACTGTTCAAGGATGAAGTGCGCAAGCTGGGTCTCGAACTTGGCCTGCCGTACGACATGGTCTACCGCCATCCCTTCCCGGGACCGGGCCTGGGCGTGCGCATCCTCGGCGAAGTGAAGAAGGAATACGCCGATATCCTGCGCGATGCCGACGCCATCTTCATCGAAGAACTGCACGCTTCCGGTTGGTACCACAAGACCAGCCAGGCCTTCGCCGTGTTCCTGCCGGTCAAGTCCGTTGGCGTGGTCGGCGACGGTCGTCGCTACGAATGGGTCATCGCCCTGCGCGCCGTGGAAACCATCGACTTCATGACCGCCCGTTGGGCCCATCTGCCTTACGAACTGCTGGAGAAGGTGTCCAACCGCATCATCAACGAACTGCCCGGCGTCTCCCGCGTGACCTACGACGTATCAAGCAAGCCGCCCGCGACGATTGAGTGGGAGTGATCACACGTAAGGCACTAGCTGGCAGTAACCAGTAATAGATCGTATTCAAGCCCATGTTTTCATGGGCTTTTTTGTGTCTGACAGTATGTGAGTGGAAGTGGGGCTCTTATGTAGCAGCATGAGTGCGAAATAGACTGGGGGAATTTCCTCGACTGTGAGAATCTTATAAGCTCTTTTGGGAACAAAGGATCCAATGGGTAGACCAATGGCAACAGAGGGGACACCGGTAGACGAGGCGGAATTGGCTACTCAACTTCGCACACGCGGCTTGGTCCGTACGGTTGCGGATCGTGAGTGTCGGAGTCTGGACGATAACCATTCTGCGTTGCTCGAGACGCTTGCGACCATATTGAACGCTACCGATGCGCCGCCGATTGACCTCCATATCGAAGATGCGCTGGCAGAGCTGGAGGGACCGCGCTTCTTCCTCGTCCAGCATGTTCTATGCGACCTGATACCTCTTCTGAACGTAGATCAGGACATTCTTCTTGCCTTCGTCACGCGCCTGCTCGATACAGGTGGCAACGATCTGGCTGCTGGCGCCCCGAGTACCGCTTTTGGGGAGTGGACGAAGAAGGACCCGGTCAGATCCTCCAGGGTCTACGAAGCGGTACGTGCCGGTGATGGCCTGGCTCTGCGTCAACTATTCACGGTTCTCGTAATGAACGCCGATATCGAGGAAAGCCTCATTTTTGCGCAGGCTCACGAGAGGGAGGCGAAGCTCGCCGCCCTCTCTGCTTTGGGTGCCATGGAGCTGGGTGAACGCTACGATGAGGTGCTCAACATCCTGCTCCAAGAGGCGTCCAGTAATGACGAAGACATCGCACTCCGGTCCCTCGAAGCGGGCTATCGTGCTGCTGCACAGCGAAAAACACTTGCACCAGTCGGTTTTGACGAACAACTTGAACGGGTCGTTCAGACGAGAAGTCCCATCTCGATCCACTTGGCAGTGGACCTGCTGTGGCGTCACCAGGTCGGGCTCACAGAAAACGCTATGAACCTGTGCCTTGATGCCGCTGCGGATGTTGACCCAGATAGCGCAGGAACGATTTCGCACCTCGACCATGCAGCATATCAGCTTGTGGGCGCTGGGCATGCTGAGAAAGTGATTTTCCTGCTTCGTGAGTTATTTGATCGTTCAAAAGGCCGGATTACGCTGAACGCGTTCCAGAGCACTTGCTACACGCTGAAAAATGCCGGCTCTGATGTGATGGGTGGCGCGGTTGTGTACTGGCTGCTGAACGGGAGTATGTACACCCACCAATGCGTGGCTAGCGAAGTTTGCGGTGTCGGAAACGATGATCCTCCCTTCTCCATCCCTACGTCATCTCTTCCATTGGAGCCATTGGATCAACTATATCTCTGCCGCAAGGCCATTGGGTGGTTCTTCATTGATCCTCTGGCCGCAGTTGCTATACCGTTAGCGGTACTTCGCGATGGGTCTTCAGATATCAAAAATGATGTCCTCGATCTGATCTATCACCCCTTGCTCGTGAGCTATGGGGGAGAGTTGAAGAACTACCTTGAGCGTTACGCTGAGAGCATCCCGGACCTTGCTGAAGTGCTCACACGAAAGGCAGCGCTTCAAGATGCGATGGAAGGTATTGAGCGTTTAGTCGAGCTGCACCCTAGTGAAATGCAGCGCGAGGCGGCACACGTTCAATGGCACGAGCAGATGGAACGGGGCATGGAGCAGGGGCGCCGGGAATCTATTTTTGAGGATCTCGTCGCCAAACAATACATCCTGTATGGCCGATCGTCGTTGACGCCGATCCACACCGGAGAGGGCACCACACATCTCACCGAGACTGCGATGCATTCGTTCTCGGTCTCGTCCGAGTTGCCCATCCTCAACGTCGTTGACCCAGTTGGACTCGATCATATGCTCCTCCAGTTTAGGCTTGAGCAGCGAGAGCAGAGATGAAACTTGTCGTGATGCACTATCTGCGCTCGCTACGCGAGCGTGACGAACTCGACGCTATTCTGCCTGATCTTTTGGCTGAAAGTGGTTTTGAAGTTCTAACCCGTCCCCGTCGCGGCACCCGGCAAGCTGGTGTCGACGTAGCAGCAGTTGGCCCCAATCCAGATCGGGATGGCACTCGAAGTCTGTTCCTATTCACGATCAAGTCCGGTGATTTGACACGAGAGCATTGGGATACCAGCCAGCAGGCCGTGCGTCCGTCGCTGAATGAGGTTTTGGATGACTATATCCCGAACCGCATCCCGCCCCATTTTGCGGATCTGCCTGTCGTTATATGCGTCTGCATGGGCGGTGAGATGCGTGAGGATGTTCGGGCACAGTGGAGCGGTTACTGTCGGAAGAACGAGAGAGCTGACATTCACTTTGCCGAATGGAACGGGGATCGTCTTTCAGATCTGATCCTTAGCGGTATGTTGCGTGCTGAGTTAATTGAGAGCGAGAATCGAGGGCTGTTTCAGAAGGCGCTAGCGATGCTTGATCAGCCCGAGGTCGCTTATCGGCATTTCCGTCACTTGCTCAATGTCATTTTCACTGAGCCGAAGAATCAGACAGAGCGCACACGTCAGCTACGCAAGGCCTACCTGTGCCTTTGGATACTCTTTGTCTGGGCTCGCGATGCCGATAATCTTGAGGCCGCGTATCGAGCATCCGAGTTGGTGCTGCTACGCAGTTGGCCCCACTGTGATAGTACTCGTCTGCGCAAGGGAGCGACGCAACACGAGCGGCTAGCTCATTTCGATCAAGTCTTGCAGCTGCACTTCATCATCGCTCACCTTCTACTTGTCGAGAAGATTGGCCCGTTCGCTGACAAGCGCTATGCGCTTTCAATGGCCGTAAATTCACGCAACGCAGTAGACATTAACATCGCGCTATTCGAGGTGCTAGGGAGGTTGTCTCTCCACGGGCTATGGCTGGATGCTATAAGTGCCGGGGAGGACGAGTCATTCGCGCAGGCAATGAGTGAAAGGGCGGACAAGGTGCTCAACATAGCGATTGGGATGCTGAATGCGAATCCGACGCTTGCCGTTCCCGTTCGTGACGATTTCACGATTGAACTGGCTCTGTTTATGCGTCTCGCAGCTGTGCGCGGACGCCTATCTAATGTCGCTGACTACATCCGCAGCATGTCCGACCATCTCTGCTACGGACTGAGGGCTCGGCGGCATTATCCGACGCCGACGACAGAATATCGTGATGTCCTCTCACATCCGAGGGACCGCAGCGATGCATACTTCGAAGAGCATACGCGTGCGGGGATTCTTTACACTTTCGTGCTCGCTTGGCTTGCGATGATAGGAGATCAGGAGCGAGCAGAGCAGTTGCGCAGCACGCTGTTAGAGTACGCTCCTCACATGACCCACCAAATCTGGATTCCCGACGCACGAACGGATGAGGTTTTCTGGGATGGTGATCGAGATCACGGGGTGTCGGTACCAGGTCTGCCACTCAATGACTCGCTAGAGGCCGTTTTTAGCCTACTGAACCGTGTGATGAAGGAGTATCCGCTGGATGAGCGGATAAGCGCTGTCCGAAATCACCTGACTCCAATTTTTCTTATGGCCTGCCGCCACTATCGCATGCCTGTACCACCGCATGTTTGGCGAGGTCAGGATCGTTCCTCACCGGACAGTACCGCCTCGGGCTAAGCAACATCGGACTCCGAGATGCCGCAGCAGCAAAGTGATAGCCTTTGGTGCGTACACGCCCTGCCGCAATACAGATCCGACAGGATTAAAGGGAAGGAGGCAGATTCCGGAGCGGCTAATGGTAGCGCCGAGCTATGGGATTGTTCATGGAATCTCTGATGAACGCATTTTTACTTCATTGAAATTAAAGAGTTTTGGTAATCTATTCACAATTGAGCGTAAATAATCTTTTTCTGATATGAGTTGGAGCGGATGCTCAAGCACCTTGAAGACCAGGCCGCCGGTGAGAGATCACCAGCGGCTTTTTCAATGGTGCGTGCACATATGACAGCCGCACCGATACCGATCAACTACTGAAGAGAATTTCGGAGCTATTAACATGGGAATCAAATAGCTCATCCTGACCGATTTGATTTTCGTCCGCACCACACTGGCGCAGATGGGCGGATCTGCTGGTGTGGTGCGGTCTCGCATCGGCCTGGTGGCCGACGGCGGCACGTCCCTGTGCCGCCATTAACCCAACATAAAAGCATGCCGGGTTAATATCTGCTGTATCACGCGTGGCGCAGCGCCCGACAAGGACGTTCCGCTAAAGTGGTGGACAAATGTTCTACCCACAAACGCCGGAGCGAGACGAAATCTTGGGGTTGAGCCATGGAATACATTTTTACGCTGAAATACCAGTTGGCTGACCGTGATAGCGATCAGGAAGCGCTGGTGGAGCGCTTGGGCGCCGCCGGTTGTGATGACGCCCTGGTGGGCGTGGAGCTGCCTGGTCGTCTGGCGCTGGAGTTCTCCCGGGAGGCGGATAACGCTGAAGCGGCGTTTCATACTGCTCTGGCAGATGTCAAAAGTGCAGTTCCTTCCGCGCGCCTGATCGAGGCCTTGCCAGACCTTGTTGGTTTGACGGATGTGGCGGACGCCGTGGGCATTTCCCAGGAGCGGTGGACACCCCATTAAGACAGTACACTGAATGAGGTATCCCATGGCAAGGCAAGCAACGTCGATGAAGAAGACCTGTACCCGTTACTCCCAAGCCTACAAGGACGAGACCCTCACCAACCGTGTCGGCATGGGAGAAGAATATGGCCAGCGATGAGGAGATCATTGCCAATGCGGTGGCCTACGCCAAACAGCACAAACAGCGAATCGCTCGGGAGCGAACGAGTCTCGAGGACTATCCGCCGGAAGAGCGACCCGTTTCGATCTTTATGGCTGGCTCACCCGGAGCGGGCAAGACCGAGATCTCCAAGGAGTATGTTGCCGCTATCGAGGAAGTCAGGGCAGAAGGAATGGATGGCTTGAGTAATGTGCTGCGAATCGACCCTGACGACTTGAGAGAAGAGCTGCCGGGCTACACCGGTGCCAATTCCTGGCTGTTTCAGCGTGCTGTCTCCACTTTGGTGGCAAGGATCCATGATCTGATGCTGAAGCAGCGGCAGTCGTTCATCCTGGATGGCACGTTTGCTAGCTACAAGGTGGCAAGAGAGAATGTTGCTCGCTCCTTGGATAAAGAACGTGATGTGCAGATTTACTTTGTATATCAGGAGCCTACTCTTGCGTGGCAGTTCGTATGTAGCCGCGAGAAGGTCGAAGGTAGGAATATCCCCATTGACAGCTTCATCTGCCAGTTCCTGGATGTTCAGGATGTCGCCAGGCGGATCAAGCAGGAATTCGGGCAACAGGTGGGACTGGATATGATCATCAAGAACAACGACGGCACGAATCAGCGGTGGGAGACGGACGTCGAGTCGATTGATGACTACCTTCCTGAGCGCTACACTCGAGAACAGTTGGAAGACTTGCTCGTAAACGAGGCTTGAGCATGAATGACAAAGTCGTGAAATCAACTCCACTGACGCATTTTGCGCGCAACGCAACTGCAGAACAGAAGCAGGCACTGCGTAGCAAGGTCATCAACAATGCCATCGCTCGCCAGAAGCGCGTCATTGAGCAGGCAGAGAAAGGAAGCTGCTGACTGACTTGCGGTAGCCTCGTCAACGGCCTTCCACTGTGTGCTCTACTTTATCGTCTACCATCGACTTTATGGCCGCCCTTGCCCTATTTGGCTACTGGAGAAAGTCTCCAACCACATCATCAATGGAATTTTCCATAGTAGGTAGGAGGCATGCTATGAAAAAAGTAATGATACCATGTCTATGCGAGTAGAAGGTGCATGGTATTGATATGGTTTTTTAGGAGGGTTTCGTTTTAAGAGTATTTGGTGTGGTTCTTTCTGCTTCATCTTCAATGGTATAAAAAGTAAGATCAAACACCTTTTCTCCGGTCCCCTGAACTGTGCATTTTACTTCATGGAGAGCTGATGCAGGCTGATTGTGTTGGAATACTTTGAGAAAGTGTTGGGCAACCTCAAAGGCGGATCTAGGCGTTACTTTTGTTCCAGGACTCTCAATATTGATCTGATTCTTGTGATCGAAATTTTCTTCTGGTTCTCGGAACTTGAACTCTATCTCAAACACGATTTTTGCTCCCACGCGGATGGCATCTTCAAAGTGGCGTTTCGTTAATTCTTGAGCGAATATTGGTTCCGCTGCATTTATGGATATTCTTGATACGATTTCTATCGCGAGGAAGGCCAGAGACTTTGCAGCGTGCTGTTCGTGGGGTTTCCAGGCGTTCCTTCGTTTTATATTTCCATGGAAATAGAACCCTCGCTTCTCGACAAGATGATTAATCACATCATCTATCGATGGTTTAGTGGAAAGTAATTTTTCCGTATCTGAGTTGATTTTTCTCTTTGGCAGGGGGACTTCTCTAAGAGTTAATTCCAAGATATTTCGGAACTCTTGGTTATTTTTCAATGCGGTTTTTAAGCCCACTTTGTTAAACTTCCCGTCACCATAAAGAGATTCAATAAGTAAGAAAGAATAACGAAAGGAATTTATGAACTCTTGTGCCTGTAGTGCCTTCCGTGCGCTTCTTACAAATGTCGCTTCAAACTTGGGGGCACTTTGTTCGTTAGCAGCCATGATAGCACGCGTAAGCATATCGAAGGAGAGTGGTAGAGCGGTATCATTTTGACCTTTCGAGAAAGTCTTAATCTGGAGTTCGGCTTCTTCCTCGGGAGTTTCACTTTCATATTTGGCATTGATCTCATCTGTATTGAGTTCAATGTCAAATATGCACTCTAGGAACGTAGCTGCATCATCGAGTTGGCTCTTAACGAATATCATGCGAAGATCGCGATGGGTAATTGTTGTCGGCATCTCATCTTGACTAGATAGCTGAATATAAGGTGCGTATTCAAGAGGTTGTTTTTCGAAGATGAGTTCAAGAGCTTTAGCGTAGCCAGCCTCTTCGATGACCCGGAGTTTTCCTCCTTGCATCGGGATTTCCCAGTGGTCGTCGATGATTATTTTCCGTTTGAATGGAACCGTGTAGCGAATTTTCATGAACTATCAGCTTTTAGTGAAATGAGCAGCTAAGGTTGGATTATGCGATAAGCTCTAATTAGGTCGACACGAGAATCTTATTATGAGCAGAAAACGCAAGCAACACAGCACCAGCTTCAGCCAAGATGGATCTCGACGCTATCAAAGGTGATCGATAATGTAGCATATTTTGCGCACATTTGAAGAGGCGGTGACTTCGCTTGGACACAAGTGGATGTGACCAAGCCGCATCAGTTATTAGTTGACTGCTGCAACTCGAAACGCAAAGCAGCGCGAGAGTTTGCGATAGAGCGTCGTGCTCATTAGGTCGTAGAACTGTGCCAACCGAGGGCCTTCGTTGGTATAGAGAATAGCGAGGTTCTTGGCATGGCGTCATTGTTGCCGATTAGCCGCTGCAAGTCCTTGGCTGTGTGCCGACCTGCAG
Source organism: Halomonas sp. (assembly GCF_029263665.1). GTDB lineage: Bacteria > Pseudomonadota > Gammaproteobacteria > Pseudomonadales > Halomonadaceae > Halomonas. Next base: position 51,877 of record NZ_JAJUFQ010000019.1, on the reverse strand, counting down.
CAGGAGTTCGCGACAGCACATCAGACTGGGGCCACCGTCGCGTTCGTATTTGATCACCTTCCAGCAGCAGGTTCTCGAAGTAGGCCAGAACTCCTTCGCCAACGTGAACTCGCTGTGAGAGCGTCAATGAAGGCGAGAGGCTCACCGCTTCAGGGTGCTCCAGCCATTCAGTGGCATATTCGAAGCGTAACGGTTGAGTATCGTACAGTCGGCCAACATATTCGTCGCCGTGGTAAACCTTCAGGGCGCTGTCATTCGCCATGACGAATATCACCCTTGCGGCGCACGATGACCTCAAGCCCCATCAAGTCCAGCACGTCCAATACCTTTTGCAGTTGCAAGGTCGGCTTGCCTCGTTCCAGGTCGACAATGAAGCGATTTCCGGTGCCGGCCAGCCCTGCCAGGTCGATCTGCAGCAGGCCCTGTTCGGTGCGTAATTGACGCACCAGCTTGCCGAGTTCTTCGCTGTGGCGAATGGGAGCGGCCTGAAGGGACTTGGCAGGGGGTTTGTGTGTTGGCATGGCAGGCTCATGGGTAATTACCGTTCGGTAATTCTAGGCATGATTCTTATGACTCGCAACGAGATAATTACCGTTCGGTAATTATCTCGTCGGTTAAGATGCTGCTGGCAAGAAAAGTTACCGTACGGTAATTCAATTCACAACCATCTACCGCTTCTGCCCGTGATCGTTTGGCATTCGGCCATATCGTGCAGGGATATTGACGTACGACATATGAACATGTGTTCATGTATTGTATTGAATCGTTCCAGGAGGGGGCGGGCATGTCTCATTCGCACTCGCATGATCATCACGACCACGACCATTCCCATGCGCCGACGGTCACGGCGGGCAACGAGCGCAAGGTGCTGTTGTCGTTCTTCCTGATCTTCAGCTTCATGATCGTGGAGGTGGCAGGGGGGCTTATCTCGGGCTCACTGGCGCTGCTTGCCGATGCCGGGCACATGCTGACCGATGCCGTGGCGCTGGCGCTGGCCTATGCGGCCTTTCGCTTTGGCCGACGCGCCGCGGATGCCAAGCGGACCTTTGGCTATCTGCGTTTCGAGGTCATTGCGGGCTTCGTCAACGCCGTCACCCTGTTCGCCATTGTGTTGTGGATCATCTACGAGGCCTGGCAACGCTTCCAGGCACCGCATGCGGTGCTTGCCGGGCCGATGCTGGGCGTTGCCGTCGTCGGACTTCTGATCAACGTCGTTGTATTCTGGATTTTGACGCGCGGGGATAGTGAACACGTCAATATCAAGGGTGCGGCCCTGCATGTGCTGGGCGATCTGCTTGGCTCGGTTGGCGCGATCGTTGCGGCCGTGGTGATTCATTTCACGGGCTGGACACCGATCGATCCCATTCTGTCGGTGGTCGTGTCCTTGCTGATTCTGCGTAGTGCCTGGAAGCTTCTGGTCAAATCGCTGCATATCCTGCTGGAAGGCGCTCCCGACAATGCGACGCCAGCGCTGATCGAGCGCCATCTCACCGAGTCCGTGCCGGGGCTCGCCACTGTCAGCCATATTCACGTCTGGTCGATCACGTCCGGGCGTACACTGGCCACGATGCATGTGCAGCCAAAGGACGATGCAGACGCTCGAACAGTGGTGAGATCGGTCGAACATGAACTGAAGTCGCGTTTCGAGATTGAGCATGCCACCGTCGCTCTCGATTGGCGTGACGAATCTGAGTCATGCAGCCTGTCCCAGGATTCAGCCGATGGACATGGCAGTTGCGGACATAAGCATTGAACGCCCAGCAGGAGACTGTCATTGAGTCACACGAATTCACCGTCACAGAATGACATTGCCATTCTGGCAGAAACCTTTCATCTGCTTGGGGAACCGACACGACTGAGAATTCTGTTCTTTTGTCTGCGCGAGCCCAAGTCGGTGGGTGATATTTCGGAAAGCCTGGACCTGTCCCAGACGCTGGTCAGTCACCATTTGCGCCTGCTCAGGGGAGCGCGGCTGGTCAGAAGAGAGCGCCGCTCAAGGCAAGTGTTCTACGAAGTAGCCGACAGCCATGTAAGCGACATGCTGGTCGACATGGTGAGTCATGTGGAAGAGGATGCTATGGATGACTAGTGTCTATGGCGTCATCAAATGACACTCGATGTCCGCCTGGCATACCAGGCGTGGACCAGCCCGGCCTGGAAGAATGGCACCGGTGCATCGAATCCTCCTGCCGTCATGATGGCACTGATGCGCTCGGGCGGCAGTACCGCGACGTCGCGGCCGTACATGGCGCGGAACCGTTCTACTGTGTCAGGGGATACATCCCCGGCGCTCATCAGTTGCACCCAGACGTCCAGCAGGCTTTGATACGCCATGGAGTCTATATCCGAGGCTAGATCGGCGCTGGCCAGATAGCCGCCTGGCCGAAGTCGCTCGGCGATCTCGCGAAAGAAATCCGACCGCTTTTCTTCTTCCATGATGAACTGGGACACCAGGAGCGAGGTGGCCGCATCGAAGGGCGTCGAGGGTGCCAGGGTTTCGAGGTAGCCGTTGTGAAACTCGCAGCGAGAGGCAATCCCATGTTCCTCCGCGCGGCGGCGGCAGACTTCCAGCATTGACGCGGAAGGCTCCACGGCCGTGAAGTGGTATTCGGGAAAGCGCTGTGCGAGGTGGAGAATCTCGGAGCCGGTTCCGGCCCCGACACACAGCACTCGTGCATCGGCGGGAAGACCGGAAAACACCGCGCTGACCAGCAGGTTCAATCCATCGCGAATCGGAGCCAGTCTGGACCATTGCTGATCGTAGCCGGCGGCTTGTTGATCGAAGATCGCTTCCAGCTCTTTGCGTTGCATGTTTCCTCCGGATGAGCATGTAACGTAATCTTTGATGTTACATGTAATCGCATGCCTCGCCAAGCAAGGGGGAGGTGTCACTGGGCCATCACCGTCGGCTCACTGTTACCATGGGCCGATCCAGTGAGGGAGCGGCTCGTTTCATGAGCGGTATCCATTATCTCGGAATGCATATCAGCAAGGCGTGAGGACGCCGCCGCAAGGAGACATGACGATGACTTACGACGAGATCACTCTTCAGACCAGGGATGGGGAATGTCCTGCCTATGTATTCACCCCGGAAGGGCAAGGCCCATGGCATGCAGTGATTGTCTATATGGATGCTTTTGGCATTCGGCCCGGGCTCAAGCAGATGGCGGAAACTATCGCTTCTAATGGTTACCTGGTGCTGTTGCCGGACCTGTTCTACCGCTTGGGAAACTATGGCCCGCTGGTACCGAAGGAGATTTTTGCCGGTGACGATTTTCGTGCCGTGATCGGGCCGCTGATGGCCAGCACCGACAATCATATGGCAGCAGCGGATACCGAGGCGTGTCTGAAGTATCTGGATGCGCGTGAAGATGTGATCGGTGGCAAGATTGCCACGGTCGGCTTCTGCATGGGGGGCGGCATGGCGATCACCGTGGCTGCCAGCTATCCGGAGCGTGTGGCGGCAGCGGTGAGCTTTCATGGCGGCAACCTGGCCACCGATCAGCCCACCAGCCCGCATCTGCAGGCACCGAAGATCCAGGCCGAGTTGTATATCGCCGTGGCTGACAATGACAAGAGCTACCCACCGGCAATGGCCGAACGTTTCGAGAAAGCGTTGAGCGATGCCGGGGTGAGATATCGTAGTGAATTGTATCGAGGTGCGGCTCACGGCTGGATGAAGCCGGACTTCCCCATCTATGACAAGGTCGCGGCCGACAAGGGGTGGGCCGAGATGTTCGAGCTGTTCGAGCGCACGCTTCGCTAAGTCGTATTGCAAAGACGGTAGGCCGTATTGCGGAGAGGGATGTTTTCCCCTTCCAGGCGCCATGATGAGGGCAAGGGAAACACTGCATAAATGTCTGCGCTACTCAATCACTGCGTTACGCGGTGCTCACCATCCTCACCTATACCCCATAGGCTCCGGTTGTTGTGCTCCGGGCGCCTTGTGCTTGAGTATGCTCGTCGATTTATTCAGCGCTTCCCAAGCACGTTGCCCTCTCTTGTCTCTGTATCTTCCCTTGTCTCAGCCGAATGCCATGGCCGCGATGGTGTCAGCCATGGCGTTGGCCATCCACGGTGACATCGATGTCGACCTCGACCATCATTCCGGGGCCGATCAGCTCGATGGGGCCATCATCCAGGGCAATACGCACGGGAATGCGCTGGGTGATCTTGGTGAAGTTGCCGGACGGGTTGGGGTCCGGCAACAGCGCGAACTGGCTGGTCGCGGCGCGTCCGATGACGGCGACATGGCCATGGAAGTCGTCGTTGGGGTAGGCATCGACGGTGATGTCGACCGGCTGGCCGAGACGCAACTCGCCAACATCGGTCTCCTTGATGTTGGCCTCGACCCACAGGGCGTCGGGGTTATGCATCATCAGGATCGGCTGGCCGGCGCTGATGTATTCGCCCTCGTCGATCAGTGTCTTGTCGACGACCCCACTGATCGGGCTTGGCACTTGCAGGTCGCTGAGGCGCAGTTGTTGCTGAGCCACCTGGGAACGGGCCTGGGCCAGCTCCTGAGTCGCCATCTCCAACTGGGCGCGAATCACGTCGGGATTGGGCAGAGGCATCTGCGAACCGTTGATGAAGCCGACTTGAGCGTTGTCGGCCTGGGCCTGGCTGACGGCCACTTCTTGGGTGGCCTGGTGGGACTCCGCTTGGGCAGATTGCAGGGCGTAGTAATCCTCGTCACGTTGCTGCTGCGAGACCGAGTGTCTGGCCAACAATGAGTTGGAGCGCTCATAGTCCTTGCGAGCCTGCTCCAGACGCGCATTGGCGGCATCCATGGCAGCTCGACTGGCCTCCAGCTCCTGCTGAGTGATATTCACCCCGCCTTCGAGCTGCGCCTGGGACAGCTTCAAACGTGAGTTCTGGTAGTTCAGCCGGGCCTGTGCCGCGGCTACTCCTGCTTGCAGTGCTTCGAGCTGGCGCTCATCCGGTTGGCTGTAAAGCCGGGCGACCATGTCGTCCTTGGCCAGGGCGTCTCCCTCGATCAGGGTGAAATCCGTGACCCAGCCAGGCAGGCGGCTGCTGACGGTGACTTGATCGGCCATCACCCGCGCATCCTGGGCACTGACATGGGTCAGGCGGTGATGGATCGCCAAGCCAGCCCAGATCAGACAGGCCAGCACCAACAGGGTGAGCAGTGCTAGCCGGGAGGCTTTGGGCAAGCGGCGGGATGTGGCTTGTGAGCTTGGTGTTGTCATGTCGAAGATCCTCGAACGAGCGAAAAGGATTAGGCATACCGCCAGCGGCTGAGCAGCACCGAGGGAATGCTGACGATCAACAGGACGCCTACCAGTAGCCAGAAACCATCCTGGTAGGCGAGGAGCGAGGCCCAGATCGACTCCAGGCGCCCGGTCAGATAACCCGCCATGGTCTGCTGCTGGGTATCCGGAATGCCGAGGCGTGCGGTCAACTCCGCCAAGTAGCTGAGTTGTTCATTGGCCATGGCGTTATTGGCATTGATGCCGGCATTCAGGTGGTGGCCATGCAGCGCTGTCTGGCGGTCGAGCAGAATGACCAGGCCCGCTGTACCTAATGCTCCACCCAGTTGCATGGCGAAGTTGATCGCTCCTGAGCCGTGACCGGTAAGCTGCAGCGGAAGCGCAGCAATGGCATTGGACAGCGTGGGTGGCGGGAAGGACGCCATGCCGATGGACATGATCGCCATGCTGCCGGCGAGGAAAGCGAAGGAAGTATTCCAGTCCATCTGCGCCATGTGCCATACCGAGAACACCGTGCAAGCCAGTCCCGGCAGGGTGATCCAGTGTGGTGGATGACGGTCGCTGAGCCAGCCAACCAGCGGCACCAGAACGCCGAGCACTGCTGTCGATGGTACGAAGATCATCCCGGCGGTAATGGGACTGTAGTCCAGGACCGATTGTACAAACTGTGGCAGCAGATACATCACGCCGTAGAAGGCACCGCCGAACAGCAGCATCGCCAGGGTGCCGACCACAAAGATCCGATAGCGGAAGATCGCCAGGTCGAGCAACGGGTGTTTGGCGTGTTTTTGCCAGGCAATGAAACTCGTGGCACAGAGTAGCGAGAGCAGCACCAGCACTGGCACTCGTGGATCGTCCCAGCCCCAGCGCTGGCCATTGGAGAGTGCCGTGAGGATGGAGAAGACCGCAGCGAAGAGCATGGCGACACCCGCCCAGTCGAAAGGAGGGCGCGGCCCCTTCTGCTCACGGGATGGCAGAAAGATATAGCCCATCACTACCGCCGCCAGGCAGATCGGCAGGGTAATGAAGAATACGTATCGCCAGGTGAAGTTCTCCACTAGCCAGCCGCCGATCACCGTTGCCAACGTCAACGGCAACCCCAGACACATGCCATACATGGCCACCGCCATGCCTCGTCCCTCCGGGGGATAGGCAGCGAACAACGCCTGCATGGCCACCGGTCGGATCAGCCCGGTCATCGCGCCCTGGATGATGCGAGCGGCGACCAGTGTTGCCATGCCTTGGCCCAGACCACCGAGAATCGATGCCGCGATGAATACCAGCAAAAGGCCCATGAAAGTAGCACGCTGGCCGATGGCGGCCACCAACCAGGGCGCGACCAGCAGCGATACGGTGGTGGAGGCCAGGAAGCCGGTGGATAGCCACTGTACCTGGGAATCGCTCATGCCGAAGGCGCCCTTGATATAGGGAATCGCCACGTTGACGATGGTGATCGACATGCCGAGCGCTACCAGGCCCAGCATCACCGTGAGCGTTACCCATAGTCGATAGCGAGGGCCATAGCGCTTGAACAGACGTTCCACCTGGGTCATCGGGGGCGTCTCGCGCAGAGAGGTGTCATTCGACAAGGAGACTCTCCTTCATGCAGTCGGGGAGGGACCCATTGGCGCGCAAGAAACAGGCCGGTATCCAGAGGGACACCGGCCCGGGTGAGCGGCGGGTCATCAACGTGCAATAGCGGGTTTATAATTCGTATGCTAAGGATGCTAGCGCATCCTGGCAGTGAAGCACAGGGGCAGAAAGAAACAGGGGGACAGCAAGAAGAAGCTGGTGCGGTAGCTGCGGTAAAAGGCGCTGCAGCGGCTTACAATATGTGGCTGGATGATGACCTGCGCGCCTACAGGATGATGAAGAGGGAAAAGTGAGCATGAGTACAATAGCGTTTGACGCACTGGCTTGCCCATTGGATGGAGGCCCGTTGCATCGACGCGATGGTGCCTGGTGTTGTGAGGCTGGCCATAGTTTTGATATCGCTCGACAAGGCTATGTGCATTTGTTGCCTGTGCAGCGCAAGCGCTCCCGTGACCCCGGTGACAGCAAGGAAATGGTCGCGGCGCGACGCCGTTTTCTCGATGCCGGTCATTATCAGCCGATTGCCAAGGCCGTCGCTCAGGCAGTGCTGAAGGGCGCGCCTGCCGATGAGGCACTGCACTGTCTTGATGCCGGCTGTGGAGAGGGCTATTACCTGCGTGAGCTGGAAGGCGTCGCTGGTGATAACCAAAAGCTGGCGCTACTGGGTGTGGATATTTCCAAGTGGGCGGTGCTCGCTGCCGCCAAAAGCTGGAAGTCTGCTACTTGGTTGGTTGGCACCAACGCCCAATTGCCTGTACAGACGAGCAGCCTGGAACGGGTGCTATGCATGTTCGGCTTCCCCGTATACGCCGAGTTTGCCCGGGTGCTGAAGTCAGGCGGTGAGCTGCTTCTGGTCGAGGCGGGCCCTGATCACCTGCGTGAATTGCGCGAAATCATCTATCCCGAGATCAAGTCGCCGCGTCGTGAAAGCGATACGGTTCCAGAGGGCTTTGTCCGTACAGGCGACAGCGAGACACTGCGTTACGCCGTCGATCTTGCCGATGCGACACAGATTGCTGATCTGCTGGCCATGACGCCGTATCTTCACCGTGCCAATGCCGAAGGGCGAGCACGAGCCGCGGCGTTGGAATCGCTGAGCGTTAGCGTGGATGTGCGGATAACGCGTTTTACCTGCCATGCTGCGTAGCGAGTTCACTGTCCACGTGACTGACTTTAATTCGAACAGACTTCGCTTTCCTCCTCGATAAGGGCCGGCTTGCTCCGCAGGCGCAGGGCATCGCGCTTCGGCGGCACCTGGAACAGTCGTCCGTACTCCCGCGTGAACTGCGAAACGCTCTCGTACCCCACCTCGAAGGCGGCATTGCTCGCTGAAAAACCTTCGTCGAGCATCAGGCGGCGTGCCTCTATCAGGCGCAGCCGCTTCTGATACTGTCCTGGTGTCAGCGAGGTCATGTGCTTGAAGTGCTTGTGAAACGAGGTGAGGCTCATGCTGGCCTCTGCCGACAGCCGTTCCATGGGAATGCGCGAACGGTATTCGGCTCTGAGGATCGCGATGGCAGCAGCGAGGCGGCTCGCATGACTGTCTGGGTCCGCCAGTGCCCGCAAGGCAGTACCGTGAGGTCCCGACAGCAGCCAGTAATGCAACTCCCGCATGATTCCCGGATGCAGTATCGACGTCGCCTCGGGATGATCCAGCAGGTGCATCAGCCGTGATGCGCAATTGAGCAATGCGGTTTCGGTGTCTTCGGCAAATAGCGTCGTCATCTCGGATGGGCGCCCAGCAGGGAGGCTCCCCATGTGAGCGGCGAGTTCGCGCAATACCACCATATCCAGTTCGACGGCTATCGCCAGATAAGGCTCGTTCTGGCTCGCTTGCACAATCCGCCCAACCACTGGCATGTCTGCGCCCACGATGACCGACTGACCGGCAGAGAAGATCTGTATCTCCTTCCCGACGGTCAAGCGCTTCGCACCCTGCAGAACCAGGCAAATCAGCGGCCTGTAAACCGAATGCAGGTCGCCGACCGGCGCTTCGAGGCACATCATCCGTAGACCCGACACTGGTGTTAGCGCCAGGCCATCACCATTGGCGTGGCGGCTGGCATAAGCTCGGACAGCCTGCTTGAGCGAGTTCATATACATCCCTCCCACATGTTGTCTCGAACTTAGCATGGTGGTGAGAGCCGTTCACCACCACTGCAGGATAAGGCAAGTCTTGCGCAAGTATAGGCAAGCCCTATTGCTCGCCGAATCGTGACAATGGCAATGCCAGCGCAGGCGACTGCGCGGTGGTCGAATTGATTACGTTTTAGGCCATGAGCCGATAGAGGACGAAACAGTGAAGACATCGGAAAACACTATTCTCATCACCGGGGGCGGTTCCGGGATTGGTCGAGAACTCGCTCGGCGCTTCAATGAGCTTGGCAACACCGTGATTGTTGCGGGGCGTCACCAGGAGACGCTGGAGGAAACCATCGCCGACCGACAGGACATGCATGCGATGGTCGTTGATATCGAGGATCCGGAGGCCATCATGGCCTTTGTCGACCGTGTCGTCGTCGAGCATCCCAGCCTCAACGTCCTGATCAACAATGCTGGCATCATGCGGCGCGAGGACTTGTCCAGGCCCCGTGACCTGAGCGACTCAGAGCAGACGATCATTACCAATCTGCTCGGGCCGATCCGGCTGACGAACGCATTGACCGACCATCTGGTGAACCAGCCCGATGCGGCGATCGTGAATGTAACGTCCGGCCTGGCCTTCGTGCCGATGAGCGGCACACCAACCTACAACGCGACCAAGGCAGCGCTTCATTCCTACACGGTGTCCCTGCGCGAACAACTCAAGGGCAAGGTCGAGCTCATCGAGCTTGCCCCTCCTGCGGTGCAGACTGAACTCACTCCTGGCCAGTCGACCCGAGAGGGCTATATGCCGCTCGCTGACTTCATCGACGAGGTCATGATGCTGTTCCGCGAACAGCCAACACCCAGGGAAATCCTGGTGGAACGAGTGAACTTCCTGCGCTGGGCGGAGCGTGACGGACACTTCGATCACGCGGTCGAGATGCTGAGTGCTTTGAGTGCAGGCACATCCCGGCATGAGACCACAGGTCAGGTCGAGGAGTCGCATTCATGACAGCATTCACGATCAACGGGCGTGCGGTGGAAGTTACCGCTGAAACGGATACACCGCTGCTCTGGGTGATCCGGGAGCAACTGAAGCTCACCGGCACCAGGTTCGGCTGTGGCGTCGCGCAGTGTGGGGCGTGCACGGTACACCTGGATGGTGAGCCGGTGCGTTCCTGTTCCTTCCCGTTATCCGGGGTTGAGGGAAGATCCGTCACCACCATCGAAGGGTTGTCCGAGGATGGTTCGCACCCTGTCCAGCGCGCCTGGGCCGAGCTTGACGTGCCTCAGTGTGGCTACTGCCAGTCGGGGCAGATCATGAGCGCGGCGGCACTTCTGGCACGAAACCCGAATCCCTCTGATGAGGACATCAATGCAGCGATGCACGGCAATCTGTGCCGCTGCGGCACCTATGTGCGTATCCGGGCGGCCATTCACCGAGCCTCCGAAAGCTGATCCTTGCAAGCTGAGCGCCGAAAGCAACGCGCTCCGCTCTACATCAACGCTTACTCAAAGGGCAGGTAGAACGATGAAACCGCATCATTTCTCCCTCAGCCGTAGATCCTTTCTGGGCAGCACTCTAGCCGTGGCTGGAGCCGCCCTCGTTGTTCCCCTTCGTCTACCAATGGCCTGGGCACAGCAGGAGGAAGGGTCTGGCATGTCGCTAGCCTTCGTCCGCATTGATACGAGTGGTCAGGTGACCTTCCTGCTCCCCACCTGCGAAATGGGACAGGGCACCCACACTGGCCAGGCCCAGATTCTTGCTGAGGAGCTTGGCACCGACTGGTCCAGCATCATTGTCGACATGCCGAAGCAACCGGTGGCCGCCTACAGGGTTCCGGTGATGGGGCAGATGCGCTCCGTGGGCTCGTTCGGCATCCGGTATTGGCATGAACCGTTGCGTCTCGCAGCCGCCCAGGCGCGGGAGATGTTGACGCAGGCGGCGGCCGAGCGTCTCGGAGTAATGCCCGCAGCCTTGCATACCGAGGACGGTTTTGTCATTCATGCCGACAGTGGCCAGCGGATTCCCTTCGGTGAGCTGGTGGAAGACGCCATGGCGCTGCCGGTGCCGGAGGAACCGACCCTGCGTCCCGACAGCGAACGAACGTTGACTGGACGCTCGATACCACGCCTCGATACACCGGCGAAGGTGACAGGAAAGGCTGTCTACGGGATTGACGTTGAACGCGACGGGATGCTGTATGGCGCTGTCCGACTCGCCCCGGTCTTTTCTGCCGATGTTGAGTCGATCGACGAGAGTAGTGTCTCTGGCATGCCAGGAGTGATCGAGGTAGTACGAGTGCCGCGCGGTGCGGTGGTCGTCGCTGACTCCTGGTGGCAGGCCAGGCAAGCTGCCGACGCCCTGGACATCACCTTTACCCAGACACCGGCAGACCATCTTTCCACGGATGAGATAGACAGAATGCTTCGCGAGGCGTTGGACCGGCCCGATGTCCCCGTCTCTACCTTGCGCGGAGATTCGGAGGCAGCGCTGTCGACCGATGGCCAGGTCGTCGAGGCCGAGTACTCGGTACCGCTACTCGCCCATGCGTGCATGGAGCCGATCAATTGCACCGCCGAATCCACCAGGGAGCGGACAGAACTGTGGATCGGCACGCAGGGGCACGACGTGCTCAGAATGACACTGGAGAATGCCCTGCAGGTACCGGCAGACCGCCTCTTCATCAACACTACCTGGCTGGGCGGCGGATTCGGCCGCAAGACCCATGGCGAGATCGCGCTGCAGGCGACTCTTGCCAGCCGCGCCGTCGACGGGCGACCGGTCAAGGTCCTCTGGGCGCGCGAGGACGACGTTCAGCAGGGCCAGTACCGCCAGACGATGAGGTGCCGCTTCCAGGCAACCCTGGACGAAGCCGGTAACATCACCGGCATGCGTATCCGACTCGCCGGACCGCAGATGGGCCTTGAATATGGCTTCGATCCGGAGCAGATGGCGCAGGCGACCGGCAACCTCGCGACCTCGATCCCTTCTCGCTTGCTGGCCTGTCGGACATGCGCTACGTCATTCCGAACTTTGCCGTGGAACACGCCGTGGTCGATCTGCCGATCCCGCTTTGCCCCTGGCGTTCGATCGCTCATTCCTTCAACGGCTTCTTCTTCGAAAGCTTCATGGACGAATGCGCTGCGGCAGCGGGTCGCGACCCACTGGAATTTCGCAGAAGCCACTGTGCGGGGCAGGAGCGGATGCTCGCTGTCCTTGACCGAGTGGCCGAGATGTCACGATGGAGCGAGCCAGCTCCCGAGGGCGTTGCGCGCGGCCTGGCAGTGGTCGAGAGCTACGGCTCCTATGTGGCCCAGGTCGTTGAGGCGCAGGCTGATGACGAAGGAATTCACGTCGAGCGGGTCCATGCGGCCATTGACTGCGGGCACGCCATCAATCCGGATCAGGTGGAGGCGCAGATCCAGGGCGCCGTCATCGATGCTCTCAGCGCGGCGCTGAGGCAGAAGGTCACGATCAGAGACGGCCGTGCCGAACAGTCGAACTTCCACGACTATCCGCTACTACGCATCGGGGAGGCGCCGTTGGTGGAGGTGAGCATCGTGGAGATTGGTTCTCCGCTGGGTGGTGTGGGTGAGCCGGGCATCCCCCCGTTCGCGCCTGCGCTGGCCAACGCGCTGTTCGCCGCCTCGCGGCAGCGGATCCGCCACCTGCCGTTGACCGATCACGTCCAGGGTTAGCGCAGGCGAAGACAGACCATCGAGGGCTCATGATGTATCTGGAGCATGCACAGGTTGAATCGGACCAAAAGGTGGCGCCATCATCAACACTTTGTCCTTCCTGTCCAGTGCCATTTACATCCGTCCCAGTATGTCGGCAATCTCATTTCGCAACCATTGCGATGCAGGGTGGTTATCCTCCTGCGCCGTCCACACCAGGGACACGTCGGGTACTGTCAGCGTCATTGGCACCGGGGCCACCTGCAGGCCGAACGCCTTGCCATAACGTCGGGCCATTCGGGTCGGTAGCGTGGCGATCAGTGGTGCGTTTGCGATCATGCCCAGCACGCCAAGGAACTCCGACGAGGTAGCGGCCACGTTGAGTTTGCCACCGACGGCATCGAGTGCCGATTCGAGACAGCCATGCAGACTCTCGCTGAGGCTGACGAGAGCATGCGGCAGGTTCAAGTATTCCTCGAGAGAGATCGTCTCTCCGAGTGCCATCATGTCAGGGTGAAACACGCAACTCAGCGATTGTTCGAACAGCAATTGCTGTCGATAACGCTGGGCCTGGCTGTCGAAGCAGCCGATCGCCAGGTCCAGCACTCGGTCATCCAGCATGCGATAGACATCGCGCTGTTGCACCGGGCGGCCATGGAGTCTCACTCCCGGAGCCTGTTGACGCAGGCGCGAAGCAAGCTCTGGCATCAACAGCAGTTCTACCTCGCTCGAGAACCCCATGCGAAAGATACGCTGGTCATGTGCTGGATCGAATTCCGATGTGTCATGGATGATCGCTTGCATCGCACTCAGTGCCTGCGCTATCGGATTGGCCAATGCTTGAGCCCGCGCTGTCGGTTGCATGGCCGTCCCTACACGCACGAACAGTTCGTCCTGAAACAGGGTTCTTAGCAACGATAGGTTGTGGCTCATGGCCGGCTGGCGAATCTTCAGCCTTTCTGCGGCTCGGGTCACACTGCGCTCGTGCATCATCGCGTCGAAGGCGATCAACAGGTTCAGGTCAAAGTTACGAAGATCGAAGTGATCAATTGGCTGCATTCTTTGAATCGATTTTTCTAATGGGAATGACAGGGATACCCTGGCTGCTGTCATCAGTCAACAGGAAAACCTCATGACGCCTCTGACAACGTTTCGTGTCGGCAATGCCTTGATCACCAAGGTGCCGGAACTTTCCCTGGATACTGTCGAGACCGAGCAGTTATTCCCGCAAGGCGATTCCCAGGCGCTGGCCCGCGCCGCCATGCATTGGGGCGAGCGAAGCTTCGACGCCGATCATGGCTTGCTGCGCCAGAGCATCCACGCCTGGGTGGTCCAGACGCCGACGCACACCGTGTTGATCGATACGGCCACTGGTAATGACAAGCAGCGCCCAACGGCACCGTTGTTCCATCAGCTCGATCAACCCTTTCTGGAACGACTGAAGGCGATCGGTATCTCGCCCGAGAGGGTGGATCTGGTGCTGTTGACCCATATTCATGCCGATCATGTTGGCTGGAACACCACGCTACAGGGTGGGAGGTGGGTAGCGACCTTCCCCAATGCTCGCTATGTCTTTTCCGAACGTGAATACGCGTATAACCGGGCGCTTTCCCAGGAACGCGAGGCGGTAACACCAATCCTGCGGCAGGCAGGGCTTGGTGAGCCGGGGCACGAGCCGATTGGCGGCGTCTTTGAAGATAGTGTCCTGCCTATCGTGGAGGCTGGGCTGGATCAGCGAATCGATATCGACGATACCGAGATTGAGGGCTTCCGCTTCCATTCCACCCCTGGGCACAGCATTGACCATGCCTCCATCTCCTTGACCTCCCAAGGCCAGACGGCGCTGTTTTGGGGCGACATCATGCACCACCCATTGCAGTTCCGATATCCCGAGGTCAACTCGGTGTATTGCGAGTTCGCGCAGGCAGCAAGGCAATCCCGTGACAAGGCCATGCGTCAAGCCGTCGAGCTCGATGCCCTGGTCTTTACCACACACTTCGGCGACAGCTCCGTCGGCAGGGTCAGCCGACATGCACAGGGTTTCGATTGGCAGTTCGTTCAGGGAGTCCAAGCATGAACATTGGTGCCTCGAGGGATGTACTAGGTCGACATGAACCAGGTCGAGATGAACCAGGTCGAGATGAAGTACGTCGCGATACATATCTTATTGACAGTGATACTTCCGGTATCCAGTTGCAGCTACGCCGGAGACGCCGTTCCGATATGCACGAGCCGAGCTCGCGCAACACGCTGCTGCTGATGCACGGTGCCACCTTTCCCAGCGAGAGCCTGTTCGACGTTCCTGTGGATGGTGCTTCGTTCATGGACGTGTTGGCCATGGCCGGATTTGACGTATGGGCAGTAGATGCCCGGGGCTACGGCGGCTCGACCCGACCGAGCGAGATGTCAGCCCCATACGATGCCAACCCGCCACTGACACCGGCTCGGGTCGCAGCGCGAGATCTGGCTTCGGCAGTTGAATACGTGCTTGACGAAAATGCCATCGAGCGCCTCAATCTCGTGGCCATGTCCTGGGGGGGCTCGGTTGCGGGGATCTATGCCAGTCAGCATGGCGAGCACATCGAAAAACTGGTGCTGGTAGCACCGTTATGGCTGTCGAGTCGACCATTGCGCATCGATGCAGGACAGCCGCTGACGGCTTGGCGTTCCGTGCGTGTCGATGCCTTCCGTGAGGCATGGTTGACGGGGGTGCCGACAGAACAGCACGAGGCCCTGTTGCCATCAGGCTGGTTCGAACAGTGGGCTGTAGTGACCAATGCCACCGATCTGGGGGCTCCCGAACCGGGCACCATTCGAGCTCCCGGCGGGGCCATCCAGGATACCCGTGAACATTGGCTTTGCGGTCGTCCACTCTATGACCCGGGTACCATCACCGCTCCGGTACTGCTGGTGCATGCCGAGTGGGACCAGGATGTGCGACTCGACATGATACAGGATCTGTTCTCGCGTCTTGGCAACGCTAGCTATCGACGTTGGGTCGAGATCGGCAGCGGCACTCATATGATCCTGATGGAGCCCGGCCGCTGGCAGGCCTTCGACGCCATCATCGCCTTCTTGCGAGAGCCAGCAAGTGGGATATAGAGGGGGAGAGGGGGGCGCAGATAAGAAATCGCCTTTTTCAGCGACGACTGTTCCTTCAGCCAGCAAACGGAAAAGGAACAGTCGTTGTCCACGGTCCATCACCCTAGTGCACCAATATCTCATTGAATTCCAGGACATTCAGGTCGGGATCACGGATAAAGCAGACGTTACGGCGGCCGTGGCCCATCATGACCGGCCCTTCGCTGATGTCGATGCCTTCGCGCGCCAGCCACTCCACCAATTCGTCCATGTTGTCGACGATAAAGGCGGCGTGCGTGTAGCCGGGCCGTTTGATCGGCGCATCAAGCAGCACGTTGCCTTCCTCGGCGGATTGGCCGTTGTAGATCAAGTGAATTCGCAGACCCGTGGGATGTACCAGCCCACAGGCCTTGGCCTCTGGAGAGAACTCCTCGGGATCGCGCGAGAAGCCCAGCTTGGCGTAAAAGTCCTCTGCTACCGCAAGATCCGTGACGCGGATGCCGACATGATCGAGACGTAGTGTGTCAAAACGCATGTTGATGTCTCCCGATAGGTTGATGGCTCTTGATACGTTGATGGCTCTTGATACGTTGCTGGCTCTTGATAGGTTGATGACTCCTGACAAAAAGAGATCGATTCAGGCTTCGAGACCGGCACGGGTCCGCTGGAAGGGAATAAAGCCGGGGAGACCCTCGATCTGGCGCAGCCAAGCCTGGATTCTTGGATATCCAGACAGGTCGACATTCCCCTCCGGCGCCCGCTCGACATAGCTATACAGTGCGATGTCAGCGATGCTGGGCTCTTGAGTTCCGGCGATCCACTGGTGGTCTGCCAGCGTCCGCTCCATGACAGCGAGTGTGGCGTGCGCGCGCTCGATCACTTCGTCAGCGTTGAAAGGCGCACCAAATACAGTGATGAGCCGAGCGGCGCAGACGCCATAGGCGATTTTTCCCGCTGCAACCGAGAGCCAACGCTGTACCTGGGCCTCCTCGGCCGGGTCCGTGGGTAACCAGTGGGAGGGACCGATTTTCCTCGCGATATAGACAAGGATCGCAAGTGAGTCCGCGATGATGGTGCCGTTATCGTCAAGCACCGGAACCTCGCCGAATGCGTTGAGCGCGAGGAAGTCTGGTTGCTTGTGGGCACCGGCTGGCAGATCGACTTCGATCAGCTCATGGTCGATACCCGTGATGGAGAGAAAAAGGGCGGCGCGGTGCGCATGTCCGGACAGTGGGTAATAGTAGAGCTTCACGGTGATTATCCTCTTGGCAACAATGTCTTCATTCTGTCCCTCGTTCCAAAACGCGACAATCCGTCAAATTTGCATTTCATTATTGCGATTTCTGACAATAATCTTTGAAGGCAGAGGAGAAATAGGGAAATAAAAATAGAGAGAGGGCGATGGACAGGCTGCGAACACTGAGAACTTTCATCTGTGTGGCGGAGCATGCAAGTTTCGCTGAAGCGGGGCGACGGCTGAAGATGTCGCCGACAACGGTGACTCGGACGATTGCGGCGCTGGAAGCGAGTCTTGGCGTTCAGCTTTTGATGCGCACGACACGCAGTGTGCGGCTGACGGAAGAAGGTGCGCTGTTTCTGGAACGGTGTCGGGCAGGCGTTGCCGAGATCGATGCGGCAGTCGACATCGTTCAGGGTGGGCAGTCGACGCCACGCGGAACACTGACGGTAACGGCTCCGGTCATGTTTGGCCGGTTGCACGTTCTGCCTGTGGTGGTCGAGTTGTTACGGCTGTACCCCGATCTTCAGGTCAGGCTTCTGTTGCTGGATCGGGTGGTCCGCCTGGTCGAGGAAGGCATTGATATCGCCATTCGTATCGCTGATCTGCCCGACAGTTCGCTCCACATGCTGCGAGTGGGTCAGGTTCAGCGTGTGTTGAGCGCAAGCCCGGACTACCTTGCGGCTCGTGGCAGGCCGATGTCTCTGTCCGACCTGCGCCATCATGACCTGATTCGAATCGAGGACGAGGCCGGGCCGCATCGTGGGTGGGGGCTCGACGATGCCCGACGTTCCGGGCACCCCGCACGTCTGTCAGTCAATAATGTGGATGCAGCCGTTTCCGCTGCGGTCGCCGGGCTCGGTGTGGTTCGGACGCTGTCTTATCAAATCGCCGATCATGTCGCGGCAGGCCGACTCGAACGACTCCTGACCGATGATGCGGCACCCGCTCTCCCCATTTCATTGCTGTTTCAAAGTGGGCGCAAGAATCACCCGAACGTACGTGCTTTTATTGAAGCCGCGAAGCGTCACTTGCAGGGGATATCGCTGTAGTTGGTAAGAGGGATCTCTACCGTGCCCTATCCTCGACCAGGGGACTCATTCCGAACGGTGGCGAAGATATCTGTCGCGGAGAGCGAATCGAAAACCTCGGTGGCTTATTGCCACTGCCGGACATGATCGATCAGTGCTCGGAGCTTGGGTGACATATTGTGGCGCTGTGGAAAGTAGAGGAAGAAGCCGGGGAATGGCGGCAGGAAGTCCTGCAGCAGTGGAACGAGTTGGCCGGTTTCCACATAGGGCTGGAAGGTATCTTCCGTCGCGAAGGTGATCCCTGCCCCGCACAGCGCGGAACGAAGCATGAAACGCAGGTCATTGGTAGTGATTTGTGGCTCGACAGCGACATCGAAGGGAACTCCGTTTTCTTCGAACTCCCAGCGGTGAGGGGCAACGTTCGGAGCCGGTCGCCAGCCGATACAGCGATGATGCACCAAGTCACGTGGATGTGCTGGAGCTCCATGAGTCGTGAGATAGGAAGGGGCTGCGACCGCCATTTCGCGTTGGTTGCCTGTCAGCGGTACTGCGATCATGTCCTGTTCAATGACTTCTCCCAGCCTGACACCGGCATCGAACCCGGCAGCCACGATGTCGAACTCCTCGTCCGTGACAGTGACGTCTATCGTCACTCTGGGATATGTCTGGGCAAAGCTCGCGATGAGCGGGCCGGACAGGAATCGCTCAGCGATGGAGGTAACGGCTACTCGCAGGAGTCCGCGCGGCTCATCCTCTGCTGCCACTTGATCGAGCGCTGTTGTGATGTCTGATATCGGCTGTGACAGAGCTTCGCGCAGGCGCTCCCCGGCCTCGGTCAGGTGCACTGATCGTGTCGTGCGAATGACGAGAGCCGTACCGAAGGTGTCCTCCAGGCGCCGCACCCCTTGACTGACGGCCGATCGAGTCACGCCAAGCCGATCAGCGGCTGCGCGAAAGTTGTCTTCTTCTGCGACGGCGAGAAACAGCGGCAGAAGGTTCATGTCGATTTTCATTGTCCAGTGCTGCTAACCATTGAGTCCAGTGAGTGATAGATACCGACGACAGGCGTAAAAGTCCACTCTTGTCCACGTCACCCAACAATGGAGTACAGCATGGACAAGGTCATTCTTATTACGGGGGCATCCAGTGGTATCGGCGCAGGAATCGCGCGTGAACTTGGCGGTAGCGGAGCAAAGATCATGCTGGGTGCCCGGCGCGTGGATCGACTCGAGAGCATTGCCGCAGAGATCGAGGCGAGCGGCGGCGAGGTGTTGACTCGCTATCTCGATGTGACGAATCGCGATAGTGTCCGCGCATTTGCCGATGCAGCCCGGGCAGCTTGGGGGCGTGTCGATGTACTCATCAACAACGCAGGCATCATGCCGCTGTCCCTCATGAGTTCGATGAAGACCGACGAGTGGGAGCAGATGGTCGACGTCAACATCAAGGGTGTATTGCATGGTATTGCCGCGGTTCTACCTGAAATGACCGCACGAGAAGCAGGACACATTATCAATATCGCTTCTGTCGGAGCCTTGAGTGTCGTGCCGACGGCGGCTGTCTACTGCGCGACGAAGTATGCCGTACGGGCAATTTCGGACGGGCTGAGGCAGGAAAATGACAAGCTCCGCGTCACTTGTATCCATCCCGGAGTGGTCGAGAGTGAGCTGGCGTCCACGATCACTGACCCGGTTGCCGCCAAGGCCATGATGACATACCGGGCCATTGCCTTGCAGCCGGATGCGATCGCCAGGGCGGTCCGCTATACGATCGAACAGCCAGAGGATGTTGACGTGAACGAGATCGTGGTTCGCCCTACCGCCGCGATGTAGGAGATGGGTCATGTGCACTCATCAATCCAGGTCCGCTTTCCGGTCTATTTTGCCAACGATTGCTGTTGTGCTGGCGCTGGGAATGGCTTCATTTTCTGCCTCTTCTCAGGCTGAAAGGTTTGCTCAGCACTCTGATACAGACGTCTCTCGACAAAGGAGTCTCGCTCAAATGAAACACTATCGGGAACCTATCGAAAGCAATGCACAAAGCCATTCCTATGTCGGCATGTGGGTCACCAAGGATGGTTATATCCGCCATCAGTTGCTTGCCAATGGTCGTTATGTCGAGGCGCGTGGAACGCGAGAAAAGGCCTATCAGGGCCGCTACGAAATCATGGGAAATGATATTGAGTACTGGGACGACACAGGGTTCACCGCCGACGGAACCTTCATCAACGGCGTGCTGCACCATGCAGGAATGATCATGCACCGAGAGGAGACGGAGCAATGAACAGTAGAGCGCTTTTGTTTGTGCACAAGCCTCGTCCACTCTATCGGCTTGCTTTCATCTATGCCGTCGCCTGGGGTATGCCGCTTCTGACTGTGGCACCGGCACTGTCCCAGCCAAGCGGACAGGAAGTGGTTTCCCCGGAAGCGGACAAGCAAGCGGAAGCCGAGCGTAATCGTGACATTGTCCGACGGGCGTTCGAGGCATGGGCCAATGGGGAAAGTGTCTTCAATGACCTTCTCGCAGATGATGTCGTCTGGACAATTCACGGTTCGGATCCGGTCGCGGGTACCTACAACGGCAGGAAGGATTTCGTGTCGCGTGCATCGGCACCGTTGGTGCGTCGGCTCCAGACCCCGGTCGTGCCTGAAGTACACGCGATCTGGGCGGAAGGAGACGTTGTCATCGTGCGCTTCGATGGCAGTGCAACGACAACTTCCGGGGCACCTTACCGCAATGAGTTTGTGTGGATCTTCTGGATGAAAAAGGGCGTGGTGACCCGAGCTGAAGCGTTCCTTGATCTCGCCGCGTACCGTGAAGCCGTCAGCAGCAATGAGCCAAAGGAGGGCTGATAAGTTTGTTGGTCATATTCCAAGGTCCTGCATAGTGCGGCCTACAGGCTTTCATGTCCTACAGCCTTCCCATGTCCTACAACTAGAGGGAGGAGAGACGGAGTTCATTCAGCAAATAAAGGAATGATCTTCCAATAAAGGCAAGATCTGTATGCATCATGATGATAGTTAGCATGACTATAGTTGTACCCCATGGTGACAACACTATCGCTATATTCATGACAGACTGGTCTTGCCACAACAATAATGGAGGGTCGAATGAGCGCCATCGTTCTGCTGGTCCTGGGTCTTGCCGCAATGGCGGCAGGGTACCTGGTGTACTCGAAGTTCATCGCCGAGAAGATCTATCGACTCGATCCCGACTACAAGACACCTGCCCATGAATATGAAGACGGTATCGACTTCGTGCCGACCAACCGCTTTATTCTGTGGGGCCACCATTTCACTTCTGTGGCCGGGGCGGCACCTATCGTCGGACCTGCCATTGCGGTGATCTGGGGCTGGTTGCCAGCCTTTTTGTGGGTGGTGCTAGGCACGATCTTCTTTGCCGGGGTGCATGACTCCGGTGCCATCTGGGCCAGTGTGCGCAATAGGGCCAAGTCGGTGGGGGCATTGACCGGCGATGTGGTAGGAAAGCGTGCCCGTAGCATATTCATGATTGTCATCTTCCTGGTTCTGCTGATGGTCAACGCGGTGTTCGCGGTGGTCATCGCCGGGTTGATGATGAAATTCTCCAGCGCCGTGGTTCCGGTGTGGGGCGCCATTCTGGTAGCCCTGATCATTGGCCAATTGATCTATCGGCGTATTCTCAGCCTGCCTGTCGTCTCGGTGCTGGGGGTCATTGTCCTCTATGCACTGATCTGGGTCGGACCCTCCGTGCCGATTCAGATGCCGACCGAGGTGATGCCTGGCCTTTCCGGCAACGCTACCTGGATTCTGTTGCTGTTCGGTTATGCTGCCATTGCCTCGTTGCTGCCGGTGTGGATGTTGTTGCAGCCCCGTGACTACATCAATGGCCTGCAGTTGTTTATCGGCCTGATTGTGCTCTACGGTGCCGTGGTGCTGCTCAACCCCACTCTGGTGGCGCCAGCCTTCAATACCGACGTACCGCCTGGCACCCCTTCGCTGTTGCCACTGTTGTTCGTGACCATCGCTTGTGGCGCCATTTCGGGCTTCCATGGACTGGTTTCCTCAGGCACCACTTCCAAGCAGTTGAATCGCGAGACGGATGCCCGTTTTGTTGGATATTTCGGTGCGGTGGGCGAGGGCATGCTGGCACTGGCCGCCATTCTGGCTGCAACCGCCGGCTTTGCCTCTGTTGCCGACTGGCAGGCGATGTATACCGCTTTCGGCAGCGGCGGCGTCACGGCCTTTGTCCAAGGTGGAGCTTTCATCATCCACAACGGCCTGGGGATGCCTGAGGCCACGGCAGCGACCTTGCTTACGGTGATGGCAGCACTGTTCGCCGGCACTACCATGGATACTGGCCTGCGTCTGCAGCGCTATATCTTCCAGGAGTGGGGCGAGATATATAACCTGCCGTGGATGAAGAAGGGGGCACCGGCCACTCTGCTGGCTGTGGGCAGTTGCCTGCTGCTGGCCTTTGGGGCTGGTGGCGCTGATGGTTCCGGGGGCATGATCATCTGGCCCTTGTTCGGTACCACCAACCAGTTGCTGGCGGGCCTGACTCTGTTGGTGATCACGGTGATGCTGGTACGTCTGCGGCGGCCTATGTGGTACACCTTGGCACCGCTGTGCTTCCTGTTGGTGATGACCATCGGCGCGCTGCTGCTCCAGCTGCGGACCTTCTACGAGCAGGGCAATATCTTCCTGCTGTTGATGGATATCGTGGTGCTGATTGCCGCCATCTTGGTGGCCATGGAATGCGCTGCGGCACTCAAGCGCTCCCGTGCAGAGGTGGCCGCCGAGCAGGACTGAGCGGGAGGTAGCGAATGCATAATGATGATGACAAGGAGCATGATCCGCGCCTCAAACGGGTTCGAGCCTGGCTGAGCCAGGCTCGATTCTTCGCGGAAGAAACCTATTCTGTCCGCTATCGTGGCGCCATCGCCCGGGCCCAGCGGGATGAGGACGACTTGTTCATGCTGTTGGTATTCTCCGAGATGATGGGGATGCCCAACCCGGTGGCCTACTACACCCTGGAGCTTCAGCCGCTGCTGCTGGAGCGCTTCCACGACTGGCACAAGCGCATGGGCATGGAGCATTCGCCGCTCGATCATTTCAGGTGCTGCTGATTTATTCAGCGTTTCCCATAAGCATCATAACTGCTACCGCGCAATGGTCTTCCTGTCTCCGCTGCTGAGGATGATTGCGTCAATGGAAAGGGCGTGGAATGGACACAGGAAAAGCCATGAAAGGGTGCATGAAAGCGTTACTGGAAAAGCGCTTGCTGTGGGTGGGGGGCAAGGGTGGCGTAGGCAAGACCACCGTATCTGCTGCACTGGCGGTGCTGGCGGCGCGGCGCGGCCAGCGAGTATTGGTGGTTTCCACCGACCCTGCCCATAGCCTGGGGGATGTCTTCGACCGTGAGTTGGGCGATGTTCCACGACGCCTGCTACCCGGGCTGGAGGCCATGGAGATTGACCCCGACGTTGAGGTGGAATCCTACCTGACAAGAGTTACGCAACAGATGCGCCGCTATGCTGCCCCAGAAATGATGAAGGAACTGGAGCGTCAGATGCGTATGACCCGGCAATCTCCAGGGACTCAGGAGGCTGCTTTGCTGGAGCGGTTGTCGCGGTTGATCACCGAGGATGACTCTGACCATGACCTGCTCATCATCGACACGGCACCTACCGGCCATACTTTGAGACTCCTGAGTCTTCCCGAAGCCATGGTCGCCTGGACCGATGGCTTGCTGGCCCATAACCGCAAGTCCAAGGAGCTCGGCAAGGTCCTTTCCCACCTGACACCCAAGCGCGGCCGAGATGTCTCCACCCCCTTTGATGATCCTCAGGAGGATCCGCTGTCCGACCTCGACGAGCGAACCCGTGATGTGGCTCGTACGCTGATCGAGCGGCGCCGGCTCTTTCATCGTGCTCGGCGATGCATCGAGTCTGCTGGGCAGACAGGGTTTCTTTTCGTGCTGACCCCGGAGCGTCTGCCTATTCTCGAAACCGTGCGCGCAGTGGCAGCACTGGAAGAGGTACATATTCCGGTGGCCGGTACGCTGGTCAACCGTGTGATTCCTGTGCAGGCCGATGGTGATTTCCTGAGTGCCCGTCGCGAACAGGAAGCTCGCTATCTCGAGCGTATCGACACCGAGCTTGGCCATTTGCCGCGGCCACGACTTCCTTGGCTGCCCACCGATGTACAGGGGCTGGAGATATTGGAATCTCTGGCAGATTACCTTGAGGAAGAGGGGTTCTGACGGATGGCCTGTTCGATGGTGGTTCGGCCGTGGAGTGGGGTCAACAACCTAGCATTGGCCTGAAAAGTCAGCCAGTTCGCTGACGGCGTTGGACAAGGCATCGAACATGACTCGCACGCGCCCGGGAACAGGCCCACGTTGAGGCCGGTAGACGTACAAGCCCCATGCGGGAGGTGCCTGATCCTCAAGGACTTTCACCAGTTTACCGCTGGCGATGTAGGGGTGGGCCATGTAGTCAGCGAGTTGGGCGAAGGCAATACCGGCCAGCACGGCGCCCATCTCCATGTCTGCGTCGTCGGCGATCACGGCAGGTGATGGCGGCACCCATTGCCGTCCGCCCTTGAAGTACCAGGGCCAGGGGCGGCCGGTGTTGATATCGAGTGCCGCCGTGACAGGCAGGTGGGCCAGGGCGTCGATATCATGTGGTGTTCCGACACGCTCGATAAGTGCTGGGCTGGCCACCGTATGCAGCTGCATCTGACCTGCCTGGCGGGCGACAAATCGGCTATCACGCATGAAGCCGACCCGCAGGCCGACATCGATGCCTTCATCGACGGCATCACTGATACGGTCTGACAGGCGCAGATCAAGCACAATACCGGGGTGATGGGCGGCGACATGCTGCATGGCGGGCAATACGGCTCGTGCACCGAGGCTATGTGGTGCGGTGACGCGGACCAGACCGCTGAGGGCTACATCCTCTTTCGTGCCGGGAGGGCGCCACAGGTCCTCGAACTGCTCAAGCACGGGGCGAGAGCGGGCGAGTAGCGTTTCGCCGAAGGCGGTGATCCGCACCTGTCGCGTATTGCGATGAAACAGCAACTCGCCGTAATGCGCTTCCAATTGCTGGATGGCACGCGTGACGCCCTGGGGTGACAGGCTGAGCCGAACCGCCGTTTCACGAAAGCTCGGTGATTCCGCGGCTGCCCGGAAGATCCGCAGCAATTCGAGTTCGTTCTGCATCGTGACGCTCCGACCTGGCCCCATTCTGGGTCATTCTATGCCACGACTTTTGTTCCACAAACTGGAATTATGAAATCGACATGATTCCATATACAGCGATGCGCATGCCTTTTCATACTGCTGCCCGGCCATTGAATGGCTCGCAGAGCGGATCGAACAATGTGGAGACCTGAATGAACACGCTGGACCTGATCAATGCCTACTACGCCGCGTTCAATCGTGGCGATCGCGAGGCCATGCTCGCGCTGCTGTCAGATGATGTCGTGCACGATCTCAACCAGGGCGAGCGCGAAATCGGACGCGACGCTTTCCGTACCTTCCTCGAGCGCATGGATCGCAGTTACAGCGAGCAGCTGCATGACATCGTGGTGATGCCAAGTGCCGATGGTTCACGGGCGGGGGCCGAGTATGTCGTGCATGGCATCTATCGGGTCACCGACGAGGGGCTGCCCGAGGCGAACGGTCAGCGTTATGTGCTGCCGGGTGGGGCGTTCTTTGATATTCGAGATGGCCAGATCACGCGAGTCACCAACTACTACAACCTGGGTGACTGGATGGCGCAGGTCGCTGGAGATGCCTGAGGTGAGTGCTGGCCTGCAGGTGATCGTGTGTCGCGGAGGTGACATCGCTGAGTGGCTATCAGAGGTGGCACAGCTGCGCATCGACGTGTTTCGCGACTATCCCTATCTCTATGATGGCGATGTGGATTACGAAGCCAATTATCTGCAGACCTACACCCGTGCATCAGATGCACTGCTCGTCCTTGCGCTGGATGGCGAGCGAGTCGTCGGTGCATCCACTGGCCTGCCGCTGGCTGAGGCGGAAACGGATTTCCAGGCACCATTCCTCGAGCGTGGCATGGACATGGACGATGTCTTCTACTTCGGCGAATCCATCTTGCTGCCCGAATATCGCGGCCAAGGGCTGGGCCATCGCTTCTTCGACGAGCGCGAGGCGCATGCCCGTGCGCTCGGCACCTTCAAGTGGACAGCTTTCGCTGCGGTCGATCGCAGCGAGGATGATCCACGGCGTCCTGCCGGTTATCGTGCCAATGATCCATTCTGGACCCGCCGTGGATACGTTCGGCATCCCGACATGCAGATGCAGCTGGCCTGGAAACAGATCGGGGACGAGCGAGAAACAGAGCAAGCCCTGACCTTCTGGCTGCGTCCCTTGGAGAAGGTACATTGAGCAAGAGATTCGCGAGAAAGATATCCCCGGAAAAGACATCTGTGAGCAAGACACCATGAGAGTCGCCGTAGCCAAGTATCCGGTACAGGCACCGGAAGATTTTACGCAGTTCGCTGCCCGGCAGCGTCAGTTGCTGTCGGAAGCCCGGCAGGCGGGAGCGGAACTGGCAGTATTGCCCGAGTACCTTTCACTCGAACTGGCAGGAATGTTTGCGGACGATATCCGGGGAGACATGCATAAGTCGCTGGTGGCACTGCAACGTTTCCAGCAGGACTGGATAACGCTGTATGCAGATCTCTCCCGGGAGTTGGGCCTGATCATCCAGGCTGGCACCTTCCTTACCGCAGTGGGTGATGGGCGTTATCGCAATCGCGCCTGGTGGTTCGCTCCAGACGGACGACAGGGATATCAGGACAAGCTTCAATTGACCGGCTTTGAAAAGGCTGCCGAAGTGATCGATGGCGGCGATGTCCTGAACGTGTTCGACATGAACGGCATCCGTACCGGTATTGCCGTGTGCTACGACTCGGAATTCCCTCTACCAGTGCGGGCTCAGCAAGAGGCAGGCGCCCGCCTGTTGCTTGTACCGAGCTGCACCGACCTGGCTGCCGGTGCCACGCGGGTACGCGTGGGTTGCATGGCGCGGGCACTGGAAAACCGCATGTTCGTGGCACATGCCGTCACCGCGGGGGATGCCGAGTGGAGCCCGGCGCTGGATACGAATACCGGAGAAGCCGCGCTCTATGCGCCAATGGACCATGGCTTTCCCGACGACGGCATTCTTGCCATCACCGAGGGTGACCAGGTGTGGGCGGTGGCCGACCTTGACTTTGACGCGCTCGAAGAGAGCCGGGTTCAGGCCCAGGTCGCCGTGGACCGGGATTGGGAAGGGCAGTTTGTGCCAGCGTGTCGGCAAGCCATCCTGCAGACGGGAAAAGTGGACGAGGCGGTCGACTGAAATGCCAGGCGAATCTTCGTTATGCCCTGTTTCCCCTGGACTAGACTTGGTAGGTGAATGGCAGACTTGCTTGGTCATCGGTGAGATTTGATAGATAAACGGCGAGTGTCGTTCAGCGCACATGTCGTCAGGAAGTCATCATGGGCAGCCACTTTGCCAGCCGTACGGAAGCGGGGCAGCTTCTGGCAGAACGTCTCAAGGAAAGGCATTACGCGAAACCGGTCGCCTTGGCGTTGCCGCGTGGTGGCGTGCCTGTCGCGTTGGAAATTGCCAAAGTGCTCCAGGCGCCCCTGGATCTGCTGCTCGTGCGCAAGATAGGAGTACCTTACCAGCCCGAACTGGCACTGGGGGCAGTGGTCGATGGTGATACGCCTCAGGTGGTGGTCAATGAGGATATCAAGCAGCACGCGAACGTCAGCGACGAAGAGTTCGAGGTGCTCAAGGCCCATGAGCTGAGGGAAATCGAGCGTCGCCGGTCGAGTTACCTGAAAGGGCGCAAGCGCGTCAGTGTGAAGGGCATGACGGCCATCGTCATCGACGATGGGATCGCCACTGGCGCCACGGTGCGTGCTGCACTCAAGGCATTGCGTCTGGCCGAGCCGGACAGGCTTGTGCTGGCGGTTCCCGTGGCTCCCAAGGATACGCTGCAGCAGTTGCGAAGCGAAGTCGACGAGATTGTCTGCATCGAAAGTCCTGAGCTTTTCTATTCCATCAGCCCCTACTATGACGACTTTCAGCAGGTGAGTGATCAGCAGGTCATCGCCTGGCTTGCCGAAGGTGACCAGATTGCCACATCGGCAAGCCAGGATAACGCTGATTGACTGGCAGAATGCAATGGTCGCAATGACCGATGCCGTGTCATGCAGATAGAGGTACAGGCAATTCAGAGGACCTCAGAAGGCGCTTTCAGGCTCTGCTTCGTAGGCTTCATGCAGCAAGCGAATGAATGGGGTGGCTTCGGCAATGTCATGCATCCCTATGGCGGTGACGGCAATACCTGGTGTCCATGAATTCATCACCGCTGCGCCGGATAAATTGGCAAGGCGCGCGACGCTGATGTCTTCATGACGTTGGGGGATGCCAAGCCGTTCCAGTTGCCGTTGAACGATGCTCATCATGGTGCCACGCAACATGTCCGCCTTTGGCCAGATGACGCTTTCACCGTCCCAGAAGGCCAGGTTCCATATGGTCGCCTCACTCAAGCGACCATGGCGATCGGTAAACGCGGCATCGTCAAAGCCCTGGCGAATGGCCTGGTGCAGGTAATAGGTCTTGCCGGCCTCGCCAACATGCTTGATGGCAGCCAGCGGCCTTTCGTGTTCCACGATGCCCAGTCTTAGCGGCCCTTCAGGGCCATTGGATGGGGCACTGGTACGAACCAAAACCGAGGGTTCCACATCCATGCTGTCTGCGGTGAACTCGCCATGGCGAGAAAAGACGGTCACGATCAATGACAGGTCTTCTGGGCTCTTGTCGATGGCTGTCTTGATATGGGACTGCAACGGTTCGTCGGGTAGCGCCTTGCCAAAGAACTCGATGGAGGCGTTGCGCAGGCGCTCCAGGTGCAGGTCCAGCCCTTTGACTTTGCCGTTTCGCACCTGCATCGCCGTAAAGTGGGCGAAGCCTGAAAAGGCCAGGGGAACCAGTTCTTCCTGTGTGGCTGGACGGCCATTGAGCTGAGCTTGGTAGAGGCTGGCTTCATTGGACATGTCGTTTGCTCCCGTGTGGATGCACATCAAAGAGCCGCTACCATAAACCCTGACAGTGCTGTCAGAGTCAAGGGAGTGAAATGCAGAGATGAAGATAGGCGAACTATCGAAGCGCACTGGTGTAAGTGTTCGCATGCTGCGTTATTACGAGGCCGAAGGGCTGCTCAAGCCGCACCGTACCGCCAGCGGTTATCGTGACTATGACCCCGCAGAGGTTCGCACGGTCGAGCGGATCAGACTGCTGGGCTCTGCAGGCATGACGCTGGCGACGATTCGTCAGTTCCTGCCCTGTGTGAGAGGCGACGGACCCATCTTCGAACCATGTGACGAGCTGCGCAATACCTTGCATGAGCAAATTCGCCTGGCCGACCAGAAGGCGCAAGAGCTCGCGCAAAGCCGTAAGGTTCTGGAGACGTTTTTATATGAAATAGAACATGGAATCGGCCAGGAATAAATGGTTCGATCATGCGATGTGAAAGCAAGCTTAATGAAGCTGACTTTGGTGCTGGTTCTTACAAAAATCTTTAAAAATAATTCTTTTAAAACGGAATATATGGATGGGGCGGTGCATGAAAGTCAAACGTATCATGTCCAATGTCGCGACATCAGATCTTAAGAAAGCGAAGGCCTTTTACGGTGACATACTGGGTCTTGAGCTGATCATGGATCATGGCTGGTTCCAGACATATGGCTCGGGCGCGACGATGACAGTTCAAGTAAGCTTTGGAACCGAGGGCGGCTCAGGGACGCCAGTACCTGACCTGTCGATCGAAGTCGATGACCTGGATGCTGCGTTGGCCAGATTCCACCGTGCGGGTGTAGCTATTGAATACGGGCCAGTAAACGAACCATGGGGAGTACGGCGGTTCTACGTTCGTGATCCTTTCGGCAAGCTGGTCAATATCTTGCAGCATGGGTGTTGAAAAAATAAGCTCGGATGTCAGCTTGTCGCTTTTCTGAGTGTTGCAAAATGCGCATGAGTTGCGCAGAGCAACGCACCAATACCGCAGCAGAAAAGTACTTCTCCAAGGCGCTGTATCTCGGAAGTCATCATCAGTCCGATACCTAGCATCAAATAATAGAGAAGGCCAAGCACAGCGCCTGCTGTTCCTTTGCGGTCTGCATAATTCGCTAGTGCTGTTGCCAGGATATTGGGGATGGCAATGCCATAGGCCATCACGACCAGAACCATCGGCATGATGAATCTCCATGTCGATGCAATAGTTACTCCCATCGCGCCTATCAAGACCAGCAATGCTGCCAGCAACACCAGGAAGCTCGATGACCACCCTGCCTTGAGCAGATAATGGTTCAACAGTGCTCCCAGGCCAACGCCACAGGCCATGGCCATGCCACTATAGCCAAACATTTCATTCGAAAGCCCCATTCTCTTGAAGTCGAAGGGAGCTAATTGATAGTAGGCAAAGAGGCATACATTGAATAACGCCACGAGAAGGGCTGTTCTCCAGATATCCTGGTCCTTGAGCATCATCATCAACGTCTGGGTAAGCGATACGCTGGCAATACGCGGGGGACGAGTTTCTGGCAGCATGATAGTGGACCAGCCGAGCAACACTGCGGCGAGCATGGCCAGGCAAGTAAACACACCCTGATAACCGGAATAATCTGTCAGTACGGCGCCACTGATCATGCCGAGAGCTGGGCTGGCAGCCAGTGCCACCCCCATCAACGCAAAAATGCGGGCCAGTTTTTCGCCATGATAGCTGTCGCGAAGCATGGTTTGCGTACCCACTGAGCCTACGGCTGCACCAAATGCCGCCAACATTCTTGCTATCAGCAGGCATTCAAAACTGGAACTCAACAAGGCAACCAAAGAGGCTACGCCGTAGAGTGACAGCCCTGCCAGCATGGTGGGACGCCGCCCCCATTGATCGCATGTGCGCCCCCATGTCACCACCCCGAGTGCAAAGGCGAGAAAGTACAGCGATAGCGTTTGTCCCGCATGCTCCGCAGTGACGGAGAAACCTCGGGCAATATCGGGTAATGCTGGACTATAGATGGTCTCGACGACCTGTGGGAACATCATCAGCGCTGTGGCCAATGGAAGCCCGGGAGGAGAGGGGCGTTGCATGATCTTTCATCGCCTGTAAGTGAATATGAGGCGATGGATCTTAGACATGCATTAAATGACCTGTTACAACAATTGTGACAATAAATGTTTGAGATCGGACAGCTATGGCATGGTTGCAGGCTGATGACGTTTTTTCACCGGATGTGTTGGGACAACCTGTGGTGGGTATCGCAGCCGACCTGAGGCATCATGACTCAGGTGTCCATCAGCACCACATGGGGCAACTACTGTTTGCCCAGCGGGGCTGTATTCGCATTACCCTGACGAACCAATTATGCATGCTGCCGCCGACGCGTGTTGCCTGGATTCCTCCCTTGGCACCCCATCGGGCTGAGATGATGGAGACGGTGGATTATCGGTCCATTTACCTCGATACCAAACAGGTTAGGGGATTGCCGGAAAGTGTCCAGGTGCTCGAGGTGACGCCGTTGTTGAGGGCTATTCTGGAGCGTATTGCTCTATCGCGCTTCGATACCGACTGGCAAGGAGGGCCCGCTGCCCATCTTTTAGCGGTATGCCTGGATGAAATTCATGCAGCACGTCGGGAGCCTACGCTTTTGCCGTTACCGATGGATAGTCGTCTTGCCAGAATGTCGTTGCACGAATTACCACCTCCTCTGGCGATATTTGCCACTCAGGTGGGAGCCAGTGAAAGGACTATTGGTAGGATATTTCGCCGCGAAACAGGATTTGGTTATCAACAATGGCGTCAACAATGGCGCTTGATCAAGGCGATTGAGTTACTGGCAAGAGGAGAGCGCACGACGGGAGTGGCCAGTGTGCTTGGCTTCACCAGCGACAGCGCCTTCATCGCTTTCTTCCGCAAGATGACAGGGTTTTCTCCTCGGGCTTATCTAACTCGGCATGAAAGCTCGGAGTGATAGTATCAGTGGAACAATGTCATGGCTCGGTGCAACCTGCCAAGGATGAGCGTTGCACTTGAGTGGTGAAGCCGATGTGGTACTTGTGCCTTTCGATTCCGACAGCTATTCGATATCGACCACAAAAATAGGGAGCTTTCTCGATGTTTTCCGGACTCAGTGCTTTTCCTTTGACACCGATGAATGAGAGCGGCATTGACGAGGCGGCGTTTGCCCGGCTGATCGATCGCCTGGTTGCTGCTGGGGTCGACTCCATCGGAGCGCTTGGATCGACGGGCAGCTATGCCTATCTCAATCGCGCTGAGCGGGAACAAGTGACACAGCTTGCAGTAGCACAGGCCGGCAAGGTACCGGTGATCGTCGGTATCGGCGCTCTGCGTACCCGTGATGTGCTGGATGCGGCTGAGGATGCACAAAAAGCCGGGGCAAGCGGTGTATTGCTGGCGCCAATGTCGTATCAGAAGTTGTCTGAAGATGAGGTTTTCGGCCTCTTTGAAAATGTGACGCGTCACCTCTCCGTGCCGTTATGTGTGTACGATAACCCGACGACCACGCACTTTACATTCAGCGACGAACTGCATGGTCGTATTGCTCAGCTAGCGAACGTAGGCTCGATCAAGATTCCCGGCGTTCCGGCAGATCCCGAAGCAGCCAAGGCACGAGTCGACCGCCTGCGGGCCCTGATTCCAGCGCATGTGACCATTGGCGTCAGCGGTGATGTCCTGGCAGCAACGGGCCTGAACGCAGGTTGTGATGCATGGTATTCGGTCATCGGCGGGTTATTCCCCAAGACAGCGCTGGCGATCACGCGTGCTGCACAGAAGGGCGATGCTCACCAGGCCATGCGCCTGTCCGAGCGCTTGCAACCCTTGTGGGAGCTGTTTGGCCAGTATGGTGGAAGTCTGCGTGTGATGGCCGCTGCCGCCGAGCTTCAGGGACTGGTCGAGTCGCCATGCCTGCCTCTGCCGCTCAAGGCGCTGGAAGGCCCGAGCAGACAGAAGCTGGCAACACTTCTCGAAGCACTGGAACTGGCATGATGTCATGAAGTTTCTGGCGCGTATCGAGACATGCGCGTCAGCCATGCTTCCACGGTGGCAACGGCTTCTGATGTCGGGCGGTTGCGGGACTTGAGGATGTGATAGGACATTCCCTTGAGAACCGGCTCAGAGACGACTTGCAGCAGCCCTTGCTCGAGTTCTTCTTCCACCAGCAGCAGGCTCAATAGCGCCACCCCGTGGCCCGCAACGGTGGCTTGAATGGCGTGGCTTTCCTCGGAATAACAGATGCCATGTTCCAGGCTTGCCGAGGCATATCCCGCAGCCTGCGCCCAGGCATCCCAGGTCAGATCTACCATCAGGGGGCGATCCCAGTCGAAGTGGATCAAGGGCCACTGCGTAGCATCCTGACCGAGTGTCGTCAGCAGCGAGGGACAGGCAACCGGGGCAAAATGATCCTCCATCAATAAGGTCGATATCAGGCCCTCAAAAGGGCCATGGCCATAGCGGATGGCCAGATCTGCCGTTGCGGCATTCAGGTTGACCGGCGTGTTGGAAGCATGAACATGCAGGTCAATATCGGGATGTTCTGCCTGAAAGGATGCCAGCCTTGGCACCAGCCACTTGCTCGCGAATGCCGGTGTCGTGGATAGCGTGACCGATGCGCGGCCCGCATTGCGCACTTGCTCGACGCCCGCGGCAATACTCTCCAGGCCGTTGCGCACGGCCGTGAATAGCGTCTGGCCATTGGCAGTCAGTTCGATTGCCCGCACCTTGCGCAGGAACAGGGGCTTTTCGAAGTATTCCTCCAGATCCCGGATGCGGTGGCTGATGGCCATCGGTGTGACGGCGAGTTCTTCGGCCGCTTTCTTGAAACTGCGCAAACGTGCTGCCGCCTCAAACGCGCGAAGAGATGTCAGCGAGGGAAGTCGCATGCTCATATATGGGTGATCTCATATCATCTATGTGCTGAGAACATGTCGTTTGTTTGTTGCATTGGCTTCATCAAGACTTGCAGTTGATGAATATATATCACCTGAAAGGAGTTTGATGCACATGACCACGCTATTGCACATCGATGCCAGCGCTCGCTCGGGAAGTTCTGACACGGTTGCCCATGGTTCACATTCGCGCCGACTGACTTCTCGCTTTGTCAGGCAATGGACAACCCTGCACCCGGAAACACGAGTGATCTATCGAGATGTCGGCCAGGAGTCACCATCTCCCATCACGGGAAAATGGATACATGCTGCCTTCACTCCCGAACATGCTCGCGAAGACTGGATGCATGAGGAGCTGCGTGCCAGTGATGTGCTGATTGATGAATTGCTCAAGGCCGACATCATCGTGGCGGGTGTGCCGATGTACAACTTCGGCCCTCCCGCGCAGTTCAAGGCATATATCGACAATATCGTACGTGTGGGACGTACATTCGGTTTTGATAGAAGTCGACAGGGCGAACCTTACTGGCCATTGCTGGCGGAAGCAGGGAAACGCCTGGTGATTCTTTCATCGCGTGGCGACTACGGCTATCAGCTTGGTGGGCGTATCGCTCATCGCAATCATGTGGAGTCATCGGTACGCACGGCGTTTGCGTACATCGGCGTGACCGATGTGCATGAAGCGGCCATCGAGTACGACGAGTTTGCTGACCACCGTCTGGCAGCTTCGATCCGGCAAGGGGAGGCAGCCGTTGATGAGCTGGTGGCCAAGCTCGGTGACAAGCCGCTTGAAGGTGTTCAGCACAGAGACCAGGAGTGCCTGACTGACTGAGAATGCGGTCGCTGCTGCTTCCAGGTGTTTTTGTCTAGAGGTGCTTTTTCCTATTGGTGCTTTTTTCTATTGGTGCTTTTGTCTGGTGCGCTTGCTTGATCGGATTTCATGTACTATTGTTTGTTACATGAAAAAAGACAGCAAACTTTCCTCCGTCCTTCATGTGCTGCTGCACATGGCGCATAGCGGTCAGCCGCTCACTTCCGAGCAGTTGGCCGCTTTCTTGCACACCAATGCCGTGGTGGTGCGGCGTATGCTCGCCGGACTGCGTGAGCTGGGTTATGTCGATTCGGTAAAAGGGCACGGCGGTGGTTGGTCCATCACCTGTGACCTGAAGCAGGTCACGTTGCGCGATATCTATGATGCCGTGGGCACACCATCGGTATTTGCCATGGGGCACCGAGTCGAGGACCCACAATGCCTGGTGGAGCAGGCAGTCAACCAGGCGCTCGATGAGGCTTTCCGTGATGCTGAAGCGTTGCTGATCGAACGCTTGAGCGATGTCACGCTGGCTGACCTGTCGGACGATTTCAATCGGCGCTTTCGTATCCAGTCTCAAGCCTAGTGCCAGCCCTCCGTCACGACCGCAATCTCAACGCTTGCTTCAGCCTGCCCCAACCTTCTTTTCAGGCCTGTTCCAAACGCTATTTCCCACGCTATTTCCAACCCCCGAGGAGTCACCATCATGACCATTGAGCGACATGCAAGAGATGCAGATGTCATCGTGATTGGCGGCAGTTATGCCGGTCAGTCGGCGGCCATGCAATTGGCCAGGGCACGTAGGCGTGTGGTGGTCATGGATGCCGGGATACGCCGCAATCGCTTTGCTGCATCGTCCCATGGCGTGGTCGGCCAGGATGGGCGCTCGCCTGATGCCATTGCCTTGGATGGGCGACGTCAGGTGGAGGCATACCCCAATGTCGAGTGGTTGGAAGATTCGGCACTGCAGGCGCGTCATGGGAACCAGGGGTTTGAAGTGGAAAGTGCGTCGGGTAAATGCTTTCGGGCTGCCACGCTGGTCATTGCAACAGGAGTGGTCGATGAAATGCCCGATATTGAAGGGCTGGAACCACGCTGGGGGAAAAGCGTATTCCACTGTCCATATTGCCACGGATACGAGTTGGAGCAAGGGCGTATCGGTGTGATCGCCGTGGGCCCCATGTCATTGCACCATGCCATGATGCTGCCGGACTGGGGGGATGTCACCCTGTTCACCAATCAAGCATGGGAGCTCGACCCCGGCGAGCGTCAGGCATTGATTGACAGAGGCGTGACCATCGAAGCGCAAGGCATCAAGCGTATTGTCGATACAGCAACGATCGAGTTGCTGGATGATCGGCAGGTCGCACTCAATGGCATCTTTATCGCCAGCCGCACGCGCATGGCGAGCCCGATCGCAGAACAGTTGGGCTGTGCCATGGAAGAGGGTCCCATGGGGCCATATATCGTCACCGATGATACCAAGGAAACCTCAGTGCCTGGTGTGTTCGCGTGTGGTGATGCCGCGCGTATGGCAGGCAGCGTGACCTTTGCTCTGGGGGATGGTGCCCAAGCGGGAATATCGGCACACCGCAAGCTCATCTTCGCGTGACGCGCGCGTATCACGCGGATGTGTGCACGAATGACGTAGGTGACTTTCCCAGGACTCTGCGGAACATGCTGGAGAAGGCACTGGGACTGTCATAACCGAGATCCAGCGCCACCTGGGTGACCGGCGTACCGGACAACAGTCTGGGGAGTGCGGCCATCAGGCAGGCCTGTTGCCGCCATGTGGCGAACGACATGCCTGTCTGCTGGCGGAACAGCCGGCTGAAGGTACGCTGGCTCTTGTTCAGTTGTCGGGCCCAGTCCTCAGGACGGGTACCGATATGGGGTTGCTGCAGGAAATGCTTGCACAGCCTGGCAAGGTGCTGCTCCCGGGGCAGTGGGGCAAACAGTGGCAATGTCTGTGCCAGGCGCAGCTCATGCAGCAGCAGTTGTGCCAGGGCGCCATCGCGTCCGTCTTCTTCATACCGAGCAGGCATGCTGGCAGATGCCAGCAGCAACTGATGCAGCAAGGGGGAAACGACCAGGACTTCGCAATAGCTGGAAGGGCGTGGTGCAGCTTCTGGTTCTATGTACAGGCTACGCGTGCTGACGCCGTGCATGCGTACCTGATGGCGCTTTCGCGCAGGAATCCAGACGCCGTTATAGGGTGGTACTACCCAGCTCCCATCATCGGTTTCGACTTCCATCAAGCCTGTCATACCGTACAGGAACTGAGCGCGACGGTGGTCATGAGTATCGAGCAATGTGCCGCTAGCGTAGTCGGTGCCGATGGCCACGATAGGGCGTGCGATGTGATCCACGCTGTGCAAAGGGATGTTGAGCATCGTCTTCTCTTGGCTGAAACAAGATGATTATTGTCTAACCCTCGAGAGTCAGCCAGTGCGGCACAAGCTATCGTCGATGGCACACATCATCGGATGGGGGCTTCGAGTGTATAGCGTGCTGTTGTTATGTGGAGGCATGGCGGGTGTCACCACGGTGCTGTTCGGGTTCGGCGGAGGCTTCGTCGTTGTTCCGCTGATGTATGCCATGCTGGTCATGAGCAATGGCGTAGACAGTGTAGTCGGCCAATCTGCGATGCATATTGCCGTGGCCACTTCCACGGCGGTGATGATCTTTGCTGCTCTGTTATCGACCTGGCGGCACCAGCGGGCGGGAACACTATCATGGCATCAAGTGAAGCCGCTGATCGGCTACATTGCCATCGGTGCTGTTGGTGGAGCGGCTGCAGCGCAGGCAGTGAGTGGGTCCTGGGTCCGCTGGGCCTTCGTTGTCTATCTGGTCGTCACGATCATGGACAGTATCCTGCGACCCGGGTTCATGCAGACAGAGACGTCGCTCATGCGTCCGATGGGGCGTTCGTTCACGGCTGTGGCAGGTACGGCCATCGGTGTCATTGCTGCCTTCCTGGGGGTGGGCGGCAGTGTGATGACGGTTCCGCTCATGCGCAGAAGGGGAGCAAGCATGACGGCGGCGACGGCCATGGCCAATCCGTTATCCTTACCGATGGCCATCACGGCGACGGCCACCTATGTGTTGCTGGCCAGGCATGATGTCTCTCTGGGACCCTGGCATGCAGGGTATGTCGATCTGAGGGCCTTCATGATGCTGGCATTGGGATCATGGCTTGGCATTCAGCTTGCCTCAACCTGGATTGGCCGTATCCCGGATCATGCCCACGCGAAGATCTATGTGTTGCTGCTGGTTCTGGTTCTGCTGGTCATGCTCGTGATCGGTTGATCCACCTGCACTCCTCCAGCAAGCACTTTGCAAGTTAGCACCTTGCAAGTAAGTGCTTGCTGGTGGAGTCGTCATTCATTATCGAAGCGTGGATGGGAAACCCGGATGACAAGAGGCATGTCTATCATTCATCGCCATCGAAAAGTTCCGCCTTGGTATCGCGCATGGCACTTTCGCAGGCAGCATGCTGGGCAAGTTCCATGATCAATTGCTGAGAGACAGCAAAGCCCTTGCCCAGGCAGGTATCAACCTCTTCACGTTCGATCTCAGGGCAGACATTGAGATCAAGCGTCAGGGTGCGCTGCGTCCCATCAATACGTTCCGCAATATTGCGTAGATACCAAGCCAATCGGTATCTCCAGCCGGCTGATGCGTCCACACCTTCGGTGACGTTCAGGGTGCATTGCCACTCTGCCTTGTACACCTTCATAGCGAACCTCCTTGCTGGCTGTAGGGATGATTTAGCGCGTGTCGGTTGTCTGCTCCTTCGTGGGGGATGAGGTAGTGCAGGTATTGGTTACAGCATAAGTGTCCTTGGACAGGTTGCCACGCTGTTTGTTGTTCTACCAGCGCGAATCTCCATGTCTTCACTGATGCGGAGCAAGACGTTAGTGAGTCCTCGCTGGGGGATGGGAAACAAGAGACGCAACGTCGCTTGATGTCGCCGTAGCCTGACGTATTGGCGCATCAGGGTGGTCTATGTTGTGCTGGGCATCATGATGTCGGACAACATGGTGGGCGCGTTGTTTCAAACGATGTCGCGTCCTTGTCGGTTTCAGGCTGCTAGACTGGATGCGCATTCTTGCATATTGGAGCAGGAAGCAGCCGACCTTGCCTGGAGAATGCAGGTAAAGTGGAAAGTCTCTCTATCCGGAGAGATTCAGGAAAAGGAAGAACAGGAGGGAATCATGCACAGCAATAGCTACAAGCATCGTGGTGTCATGGCCATGTTGGCGCTGGCCTTGGCAAGTGGTGGGCTGGCCTCATCGGCGATGGCACAGGATTCGATGGAACGACTGGCAGCGCCAGAAGATGCCAAGGTGTATTTCATTTCACCTGCGGATGGCGATACCGTTTCCAGTCCGGTCACTGTACGCATGGGGCTGGAAGGTATGGGGGTGGCACCTTCCGGTGTCGAAATGGAAGATACTGGCCATCATCACGTGTTGATCGACACACCTCTTGAATCGCTGGATCTGGATGCTCCTCTGCCAGCTACTGACAATACCGTTCACTTCGGTGGTGGTCAGACAGAAACCACGCTGGAGCTGGAGCCGGGAGAGCATACTCTGCAGTTGCTGTTCAATGACTATCGCCATGTCAGCTTCGATCCGCCCGTCGCATCGGATGTCATCACCATCCAGGTGGAGTGATATAGTCGCAGCGGTGAGTACAGGCAATGCAGGAAGGTAAGGATGAAAAGGATTTCAATATTTGCTGCCCTGCTGGGTATGGCACTTTTCTGCGTGGCCTGCACAGATCAGACCCAAGCAACAGCGCCCTCGCCACTGGGGGCGCTGCCGGCCAGCTACCTGGGGCAATTGCCCTGCGATGACTGCAAGGCGATTCGCTACGAACTGTCCCTGTTCGATGATGGTGGCGATTCTCACCTCCTCGACTACGCTCTCAAGCGGGTCTATCTGGGCCCGGGGGAGCTTCGGCGTTTTCATGACCAGGGACAATGGACGGTGGAGCCGGATGGGCTTCTGGTCCTGGATGTCGATGGTCAGAAGGTGCGATGGCAGATCGAACCGAATGGTGACTTGACCCTGATGAAAACGGAGGACGGTGATCCTGAGCCCAGTGCCAGGCTTACTCGTCTACCAGAGTATGTCGGTGAGCCGCTGGAGAATCGATACTGGCGTCTGATCGAAATTCAGGGCAAGGCAGTCTCGGTATCGGCAGGCCAGAGAGAACCCTATCTGGTGCTACGTTCCACTGACATGAGCCTGACAGGGTCAGGAGGGTGTCAATGGTTGTCAGGCAGCTATCAGCGTTCTGCCCGGACCATTGATATATCCCCGGAACTGGGCAAGCCAGAAACCTCAGACTGCCCTGCTCAGACATCGGTACAGCAGCAGGCATTTATCGATGTACTGCAACAGAGCGTTAGTTGGCGGGTTTTGGCTGATCGCTTGAACTTTCGAGATTCCCGGGGGAGCGTGGTCGCACGTTTTGAGGTGGTTCATCTTTGACGCTGCCACTGACAATACGATCCCGGCCTTCTGCCTTGGCCTGGTAAAGCAAGCTATCGGCCTGGTTGACCAGAGCGTCAGGGGCCGTACCGGGCGTGACATTGGTCAGTCCCACACTGATCGTGACGATGATCTGCTTGCCCTGGTGCTGCAGGGGCTGGGTTCTGAGACGCTCGCGGAAACTCTCTATGACGGGCAACATTTCACGTTGTCCTGCGCCGGGGAAGATCAACAGAAACTCTTCGCCTCCCCAGCGACACAGGGTGTCGGAGCGGCGAAAGTGAGTCGTCAACATGTCCGCCATCTGTACCAGGCACTTGTCACCGACCCGATGTCCATATTCATCATTGATCAGCTTGAAGTGATCGACATCGACCAGTGCGAGACAGCAAGGTGATGGCGATCGGCGTTGCTGTTCCATGAGCTGGCGCAGATAGTCAGTGGCAAAACGACGATTGAACAGCCCCGTAAGCGCATCGCGGGTGGCGATCTTGGTCAGGCTTCTTTCCTGCTTTTCAATCAGATAGCTGATGATGATGACGAAGCACACCATCCCGGCCAGGGCCGCAGTGAGATTGACGGTAGCCATGGCAGAGGGGAGGCCCGGAGCGACTTCAAGCGGGGTGAATCCG
This sequence comes from Halomonas sp., assembly GCF_029263665.1. Taxonomy (GTDB): domain Bacteria; phylum Pseudomonadota; class Gammaproteobacteria; order Pseudomonadales; family Halomonadaceae; genus Halomonas. The sequence continues at coordinate 11,018 of NZ_JAJUFQ010000019.1, read as the reverse complement.
GCGGGCAGGCGCTCCAGCAGAATGAACAGCAGCATGCCCAGCATGCCCAGTAATGCCGACTTCCAGCGGGTAATGGCTGGGCTGAGTGCTGCCAGGCAAGCCAGAGGTAACAGGTAATAATGAAACCCGGACATGTTGCCCAGCACTATTGTGACAATGGCAGCATGGCCATATGCCTCAGTGGCAATCAGATAGATGGCAAGTCGATGGGCTCCCTTGTAGTTGGCAACCAGGGAAGCACACCACATGCTGACGCTCAGCACATTGAGCAGCGCAAGATAAGGATGCCCATAGACCCAGAACAGGGGGATGAAGGAAAGATGCGCCAGTGCGCCAAGGACAGCCGTCCACTGAACAAGCACTGATTTGCGATATTCCTGGGCGAGGACAACGTTGAGTTCAGGAACCGAAAATGGGGGCATAAAGCGTGATTCAGGCACCGTGCTGTGCAGGGACAAGTGTATAGTACTTTAGCAGAGAGCTGAATCAGTCAGTGTAGGGAGGAAGAAAGAAAAAAGAATAAGGCAAGTGTTCCGGCCCACTGCTACTAAACCGTATGAGACGAAGTGGGTGCCGGAACGATATGGACCAGCCATACACTGATCAGAGAAATTACTGAGGCAGCTCAGCGCTGTGGTAGACGTTCTGCACATCGTCGAGTTCGTTGAGCATGTCCAGCAGTTTCTCGAACATCGGGATGTCATCGTCTGCCAGCGGTGTGGCGGCCTGAGGCAGGAACTGAATCTCATCGACCTCGAACTCCACGTCACCGAAAGCAGCGCGCAGAGCCTCACGGGTCTTGGCGTAATCGGTCGGTGGAGCGAAGACGGTGATCAGACCATTCTCGTTTTCGATATCCGTGACATCGACTTCCGCTTCCATCAACGCTTCCAGGGCGGCTTCTTCATCGTCGCCAGGGAAGGCCAGGATCGCCAGATGGTCGAACATGTGGCTGACACTGCCGGGAGTGCCGATCTTGCTCTTGGTCTTGGTAAAGCAGGCGCGCACGTCGCCGAAGGTACGGTTGGGGTTATCGGTCAGGCATTCGACGATGACCATGATATTGCCCGGACCGAAGCCTTCGTAACGAGCCGGTGAATAATCCTCTCCACCGACACCGGAAGCCTTGTCCAGGGCTTTATCGATGACGTGGGAGGGCACCTGGTCCTTCTTGGCACGATCGATCAGGCCGCGCAGTGCCAGGTTGCCGTTGGGGTCGGTACCCCCGGACTTGGCGCATACGTAAATTTCACGCCCATACTTGCTGTAGACCTTGGTCTTGGCCGCAGCCGTCTTGGCCATGGATTCCTTGCGGTTTTGGAAGGCCCTGCCCATTGCGTTGTCCTGTAATGTGAAACACAAGATGGGATTTTACGAAACGCTGCCCTGGGCGAACAGCCCTAAATTCTCCCGGGGCGTGTTCAGTCGAAAGGCATTGGTCGAACCATGAGGGTGATGTCTACACTTCGTGGGGGAACTTTCGTGAGTGAACAATGGTGACCGAGGTCTGCGAAGTTTGCCATGGATCATCTTGATTATCGGAAAATGCTCTTGGCTTGCCATGCGCGCAGCGAACTTCCCTTTCCGGAGGAAGAATTCGACATGCGTGTTGCCCGCGTGCGAGAAGTCATGCAGCGTGAAGGACTGGATGCCCTGCTGGTGTCTTCCGCTGCTGACATCTTCTATCTGTGTGGGTACCACACTTTCGAGGTCTCGGTGCATGCCGCGCTGGTGGTGACGGATACACATACCTTGCTGCAGGTGGCATCCATCGAGACGGGCGCAGCCGTAGTGACGGCCAAGGTCGACGAACTGGTGAGCTATCGCTGGGAAGCGCCGGAAGAGGTGATCGGGCCGCTAGCTGATGCGCTCAGTGGCTGTCGCCAGGTTGGCTTCGATGGGCTGGGAAGTGGCCTGCGTGCTGGTGTGTTACAGCGCTTGCAGGCACGCCTGGGAAGTGAACGCTTTGTTGACCGAACCGCCGCAGTGATGGCTGAGCTGCGCCTGGTCAAGAGTTCGCGGGAACTGGCTTGCCTGGAGCGCAGCGCTCGAATGACCGACGCGGGCCTGACCTCTGCTCTCGATATGGTCGCGGAAGGCGTGCATGACAATGAAGTGGCGGCGGAGGGCGCACGGACGATGCTGGCTGCCGGCAGTGAGTTCTTCAGCCTTGGACCCATTGTCACCACGGGGGCGCGTAGTGGCCTCATCCATGTCAATCACAAACGCCATGTCATTGCCCGGGGCGACGTCGTGTTTCTGGAATTTGGCGCAGTATGGCAGCGCTATACGGCTCCTTGCATGCGAACAGCGATTATCGGACAGCCTGATGATGAGATGAGTCGGGCAGCCGAGCTATGTCGTCGGCTTCAACAGCGATTGTGCGATGCCATGCAGCCTGACGCCAGCTTTGAAGAGGTTGCCCGGATGGCAGCGGAAGAGCTGGTGCCATGGCGGGACACCCTGTTCCACTCGGGCGTGTTCGGCTATGCGGTCGGAGCTCAGTTTCCGCCCAGCTGGGTAGAAGGCACGGGCTTTATCGCTTCCGGTCAGCAACGGCACCTGGCCAAGGACATGGTCTTCCATCTACCGTTGTGCCTGCGTTCTCCTGGGCGCTGGGGGATAGGCCTGAGTCATACGGTACGTGTCACCGAACGGGGGGCCGTACCGATCACCCGCCACGATGGACAATTGGTGATTCGATGACGTGACCCCTCCGAGCGCCATCCACAGAACCCATAGAAAGATGGCATCCTGCTAACAGAAAAATCCCGCTAACAGAAAAGGCTGAGCTACACTGTCGGGTTCCTGTTTCGGCATGGAGGCCCGATGCATGCTTCGTTTCTTCGAGAATCTGGTCAACCCTTATCCTGAGGAAGAGCCACGGACCCCGCCGAAGGGGCTGTGGCCCTTTGTGCTGTACTATTCACGGCCATTCCTTGGCCTGCTGTTGGCCATGTCGATCGCGACGGCTCTTGTATCGGCAGCCGAAGTACTGTTTTTTCACTACATGGGGACGTTGGTCGATTGGTTGTCCACGGCGGATCGTGACACCTTTGTCGAGCAGCATGCTCTCAAGCTGGTGGTCCTGAGTGTCCTGGTTCTGATCGGGGTGCCGGTGCTGGTGTTGATGCGTTCTTTGCTGACGCATCAAGGTGTCTTCGGCAACTACCCGATGCTGGGGCGGTGGCTGTCGCACCGTCTGATGCTGCGTCAGAGCCTGGCCTTCTTCCATGACGAGTTTGCTGGTCGCGTTTCCCAGAAGGTGATGCAGACCGCGTTGGCGTTGCGCGAAACCGTCACCAAGCTCCTCGATATGCTGGTCTATGTGCTGGTCTATTTCACCGGCGCACTGCTGCTGCTGGGTAGCGCCGAGCCCTGGCTGATGGCGCCATTGTTGATCTGGCTGGTGGGCTATGTGGGGCTGATGCGCCACTTCATTCCACGCCTGCGCCGGGTGTCGATGGAGCAGGCTGATGCCCGGGCAGTGATGACGGGCCGCGTGGTAGATAGCTACAGCAACATCCAGACCATCAAACTGTTTGCAGACGAGACGCTGGAGCAGAACTATGCCCGGGAGTCCATGGACGTCTTCATGAGTACCGTGCATCGACAGATGCGTCTGGCCACGGGGCTGACCGTCACCTTGACGGTGCTCAATACGATGCTGCTCGTCAGCATGGCGGGACTGGCGGTGCTTGCCTGGCACCAGCAATGGGTGTCTCCAGGAGTGACGGCCGTTGCCATTGCTCTTGTCATGCGGGTACGTGCCATGTCCGACTGGATCTTGTGGGAAGTTGCTGGTCTGTTCGAGAACATCGGTACCGTTCAGGACGGTATCAATACCCTGTCCCGTCCCCCTGAAGTGGTGGATGCTCCGGACGCCACGCAACTCAGTGTCAATCATGGCGCGATCCATTTCGAGAGCCTGCATTTTGGTTATTCCCGTGGCCGTCGCCAGGGGGTACGTGTCTTCGATGGTTTTGATCTCGACATCGCACCCGGCGAAAAAGTTGGCATCATCGGACGTTCCGGGGCAGGCAAGTCGACGTTGGCGTCATTGCTGCTGCGTTTTCATGACCTGGAGAAAGGGCGTATCACGATCGATGGCCAGGATATCTCCCGAGTCACCCAGACATCGCTGCGTCACCAGATTGGCATGGTTACCCAGGATACCTCCTTGTTGCACCGATCATTGCGGGACAATCTGCGCTACGGGTGCGAGAACGCCACCGACGAGGATATCTGGAGGGCAGTGAGCCAGGCTCATGCCTGCGACTTCATTGAATCACTGGTGGATCCTCATGGTCGCCGAGGCCTGGATGCGCTGGTAGGCGAGCGCGGTGTCACGCTGTCAGGCGGGCAACGGCAGCGTATCGCCATTGCCCGCGTGCTGCTCAAGAATGCGCCGATTCTGGTACTGGATGAAGCCACTTCTGCATTGGATTCCGAGGTTGAAGCGGCCATCCAGGAGCAACTGTATACCTTGATGGAAGGCAAGACAGTGATTGCCATTGCGCATCGCCTTTCGACCATTGCCATGCTGGACCGCCTGGTGGTGATTGATGCAGGGCGCATCGTAGAAATGGGCGATCACACCAGTCTTCTGGCGGCGGGTGGGCTCTATGCCTCCTTGTGGCGGCGCCAGTCCGGCGGCTTCCTGGGAATTGATGTGGAGGTTCCGGAGGAGGCTTGACCGAAGGCAGAAGATGCCACTTAAGGTAAGCGTAGAATGCATCGACCTGAGCAAGCTGGAAAACCAAGGCTTTTTGCCGAATGGATTCATTGCTCGGGGAGAAAGGCCAGCAGGTGCAGGTGATGCATTTCGTTTTACCTATGAGGCATTGCAATGCCAGTCAGTATTTCATTCGGGCTTTCCTCCTCAAGACGGCCCCTTGGGCGGCACTGGCGGCCTGTCGTGCTGTACGTTGCTTTCCTGCTGGTGATGCTCTACAGCATTGTCTGGTTGCTACGCGAGCAATATGTTGCGGAGATTCAAGGTGCGCGGGGACGCCTTCACGCCAAAGGTGACCTGGTCGTAGAACTGGTAGAGCGCTCCTTTTCTACAGCGGAGCAAGTGCTGATAGGGCTGTCCGATCTGTTTGATACCGCAGGGCAGCCGGTGGTCATGAAGCACTCCGATGAGGTCAGCGCTTTCCTGCGCAAGCGCGGCGCGGGTCTAGATTTCATCGATGAATTGTTTGTCATGGATACTGCTGGCAAGACCATCGCCAGCTCTGGCGCCGGGGCCAGCGTTCCCCCTGAGTTGTGGCAGGAGCAGTCTCCCCCTCGATTCCAGTCATCAACACACAGCGATGTGTTGATCACCCCCCTGTATTGGTCGGAGCAGGCGAAGAGCTATCGTATCCTGATGGCATTGCGCCTGCGTGATGCCAGTGGCGAGGTCCGCGCCCTGGCGGTGGCGCGTATCGTACCGATGAAGCTTGATGGAATGCTGCGCGAGATCGACCTGCAGCCTGGGGAAAGCATTGCCATCATCGACTCCAATGGACGCTTGTTGATGCGTCACCCAGCCGCAAAAGTGGGACTTGGTGATGTGATCACGGCAGCCAGCACGACAGACAGCTTCCAGGAAGGGGAAAGCCCCTGGGAGTATTCCAGAGCATCGCGTGTGGATGGCAAGCACCGCCTCTATGTTGCGCATCGTACGGACTTTGTTCCCTTGTTGGTGATAGCGGGACAGGGAACCGATGAGCTCCTTGCTGGCTGGACCCAGCGTCTATGGGCATTGGTCTTTGCTGGACTGCTGCTGGCGTTGCTGGGAGGTTGGCTGTTGCGACACATCCTGGCCCTGTGGCAGGCCAAGGAAGCCTTGCAGCATGAAGTGATGGAGCGACAAAAGGCCCAGGAAGATGCCATGAGTCGAGAGGCTCGTCTGCGAGCACTGATCGGCTCGATGCAGGATATGCTCTTCGTGTTCGATACCAAGGGGCATTTCATCTATGTCCATGCCGGAGATGAAGATGTTCTTCTGAGACCGAAATCAGAGCTGCTTGGCATGAACATTCTCGATGTATTGCCATCGGATGTTTCTGCACAGATTGATGCAGCCCTTTCCGATATCGAGTCAACCCGGGCCCCCCAACTTGTCGATTATCACCTTGAGCTGGGAGGCGAGCGGCGCTTTTTCAGTGCCCTGTTGAGCCCTCTTGTATACGAGGAGCATGGTGAGCTGCGCGGTATTCTGGCCGTGGTGCGGGATGTAACCGAGGAGCAGGCCCAGCAGGTGCAGTTGCGTATCGCTGCGCTAGCTTTTGAACCCCACCTCGGAATGATGATCACTGATGTTCGAGGAAATATCCTCAAGGTCAACCATACCTTTACCAGGATCACTGGGTACATGGAAAGTGAAGTCGTGGGCAGGACCTCGTGCATGCTCAACTCCGAATTGCACGAAGAGGGCGTTCACCAGCGGCTGTGGGAAGAAGTGCTGAAATATGGCAGTTGGCAGGGAGAAGTCTGGAGTCAGCGCAAGAATGGTGAAGCCTACCCCCAGTGGCTGACCATCAGTGCGGTACAGGATGAGTGCGGACAGTGCACGCATTTTGTAGGAACCCTGAGCGATATCAGCGAGAGCAAGGCGGCTGAGCGGGAGATTCATCAACTGGCCTTCTTCGATACATTGACGGGGTTGCCCAACCGACGCCTGATGCTGGAGCGTATCGATAGGGCCCTGGTCAGTCATTGTCGCAAAGAGGGATTTGGTGCCCTGATGTTCCTCAATCTGGATGACTTCAAGCAGGTCAATGAGGTACTGGGCTACCAAGGTGGTGATGCATTGCTGAAATGCATTGCACAGCGCCTGGAATCGGTTCTGCAGGAAGGTGACAGCCTGGCGCGTTTTGGCGGCGATGAATTTGTCGTGCTGATCGGTGAGCTGGAAACGAGTACGCCGGTGGAGTGTCGAGCGGCAGAATGCGTTGCCCGGACATTGCTGGATGTTCTGGAACAACCCATTGCCCTGGCGGGCCATACATTGACCGTCACTGCCAGTATCGGCATTACCCTGTTTCGCCATGATGCAACGGCAGATGAGTTGTTGCGTCAGGCTGATATGGCGTTATTCCAGGCCAAGTCCCTGGGGCGCAACATGGCCTGCTTCTTTGATCAGGAGATGCAGGAACGCATCCGGCAGCAGACTCAATTGGAGAAGGATCTGGGCCAGGCACTGGGCAATGAGGAACTCTTCCTGGTCTATCAATACCAGGTGGATGAATTCGGCAAGACCATCGGTGCTGAAGCCTTGCTACGCTGGCGTCATCCTCTGCGCGGCCTGGTACCTCCCTCGGAGTTCATTCCCATCGCCGAACAACAGCAGGTGATCCACCAGATTGGCCTATGGGTGATAGAAACGGCCTGCCGAACGCTGGTGGCCTGGTCGCAGAGCGAAGCGCGGGCGACCCTCTCCCTGTCGGTCAATGTCAGCCCGAAGCAGTTCCATGCGCCTGATTTCGTGCAGCGGGTCGATGAAATCCTGCAGAGAACGGAAGCCCCTGCGAACAAGCTCAAGCTCGAAGTGACGGAATCATTGTTCATGGATGACCATGAGGATATCCGTCAACGGATGATAGCGCTCAAGTCCCTGGGGGTGACCTTCGCCCTCGACGATTTCGGTACCGGCTATTCGTCGCTTTCCTATCTCAAGCGTTTGCCTCTGGACCAGCTCAAGATCGACCAGTCCTTCGTTCGCGACGTGCTGGACAACAGTACCAGTTCAGCCATTGTGGCAAGCACCATTGCGCTGGCCCATACTCTCGAACTCGATGTGATTGCAGAAGGTGTGGAGAACGAAGCTCAACGTGCCTGGTTGCTGGAAAATGGCTGCCATTGCTTTCAGGGTTACCTGTTCAGCATCCCCGCGCCTCTTGACCAGGGTTCAGAGACCTTTTGCGCATGATGATTCCCCGCCGACAAGAGGGTTTTCATGGCCGACAGCAATGCGACTGCCCCCATGGGCACTGTTCCAGCCAATACCCCCAAGCCGCCGTATTATGCGGTGATCTTCACTTCATTGCGCACTGAAGGCGATGATGGCTATGGCGAGATGGCCGAGCGCATGGTTGCGTTGGCCAGCCAGCAGCCAGGCTTCCTTGGTGTGGAGTCTGCCCGGGAGGGCGTGGGTATCACGGTATCCTACTGGCAGAGCCTGGAAGCTATTGCTGCCTGGAAGGCCAATCTCGAACACCGTGAAGCCCAGAAGCTCGGGCGTGAGCGCTGGTACAGCACCTTTCGTGTCCGTATCTGCAAGGTCGAACGGGAGTATGGCCTATAGGTGGCCAGCTTCATGTTGGCGTGCTGCGTCATGCCAGCAGGTGACGCAGCACGCCAGCCGAAGCGATACCGATGATCACCGTTGGCAGGAGGGAAAAGCGAGTTGCGGCAAGCAGGGTAATGACCAATGCTGCCAGATCCGCTGGATGCTCGGAGACGAAGTAGGGAGCAATGACGGAAACCAGCACGCACCCTGGCGCGGCCTCCAGTACGGTGATGGCTCTTTGGCTGAGGGAAACACGGCGGATTACCAGATACCCTGCAATGCGAGTGAAATAGGTCACGCAGGCCATCAGCACGATGGTGAGCAGAACCGTGGTATCAATCAGATTAGTCTCGATCAGGTCAGTCTCGGTCATGTTAGCCTCGGCCAGTTATTTCTCTTTTACCTGTTTCTCTTCCATCTGTTTCTCTTGCACCGGTTTCTCTTCCACTGTTTTCTCTTCCACCCACAGATACGCTGCGACAATACCGGATAGCGCTCCAGCAGCCACATACCATCCACCTGGTACCAGCAGATAGGTCAGGGCAGCGACAACCAGGCTGACTAACCAGGGGCGTGCCTGGCGAAAGCCCTTCCACATTCCGCGCAGCAAGACCAGGAATACAGCAGGAAAGGCCATATCGAAACCCAGCGACTCGATGTCGCCAATCATTGGCCCAAGCCAAGCGCCCAGTGCCGTGAACACGACCCAGGTAAGATAAAGACCAGCAGACAGGCTGAGATAATAAGGCAGGCTGAAGGGAATCATGTGGCCGGCCTCGGCACGCTTGCGTGCATGAGACAAGCCCATGGCCCAGCTTTCATCGCACATGAAGAACAGTGTTGCGAATGCCTTGCGCTTGGGTAAGTGGCGCAGCAGGGGAGCGAGTGTTGCGCCCATCAGCAGGTGACGGCTGTTGACCAGGAAGGTAATTGCCAGGATCAGGGCCAGATGCGGTGGCGACGTCCATAGCCCGATGGCAGCAAATTCCGAACCACCAGCGAAGTTCAGCCCGGTCATCAGTGGCACTTCCACGATACTCAGGCCTTTCTGCGATGCTTGTGCACCCAGTACCAGCGCGAAGGGAATGAAGCCGATCATCACGGGCAGGGCGTCCATGAGGCCACGCCTGACATCTTTGCTCTCTCTGGATGAAGCGTCGAATGAAGACGTTTCAGAATCAATCGTTTGTGCGTGCATCGCATCGGAAGACATGAGCAGCTCCAACCAAAGTATAAAGAGCGGCTAATATACGTCTTTTGATGTGGTATGTGGTTGCTTTTATTTTCCATTTGAGAAAAATATTGGCATTGAATGCCAAATATCCTTCTTGAGGAGATTGTTCGTGCCAATCAAGCTGGATCGTATCGATCGGCGTATCCTGAATGCGCTTCAGGAAGATGGGCGGCTGCAGAATGTGGAGCTGGCCAAGAGGGTCGGCCTTTCTCCTTCACCTTGCCTGCGGCGAGTGCGGCGGTTGGAGGAGGCGGGTGTCATAGAAGGCTATGTGGCACTGTTGGATGCGGCCCAGGTAGGCGCTGGCCTGACGGTATTTGCCCGGGTGTGGCTGGGGGCCCAGGACGAGGGCACCGTCAATCGCTTCATTGCGGCAGTGCAGGGCATGCCTGAGGTGATGGAGTGTCATCTGATGGCAGGGGATTGCGACTTCCAGTTGCGTATTGCCGTGGCTGACCTGGAAGCCTACCGCCAGTTTCAGGTCAAGCACCTGTCGAACATCCCGGGGGTGCACAGCATCAAGACGGATATCCCGATGCAGAAGGTCAAGCACACCTTGAAGATCGAGCTTTGAATTGGGCGCAGCGGTTCCATGAATCAAAGCGCCCATGAACTCAAGAATCTATGAAACAAAGAACCTCGCCGAGCGCATGTCTCGGCGAAGGAGTCCCGGTCCGGTCTTCGTAACTCGTAACTTGTAGCTCGTAGCTATTACAGCTTGCTTTCCAACTCGGGCAGTGCCTCGACCAGATCTGCGACCAGGCCGTAGTCCGCTACCGAGAAGATCGGTGCCTCTTCATCCTTGTTGATCGCCACGATGACCTTGGAATCCTTCATCCCGGCCAGGTGCTGGATGGCACCGCTGATACCCACGGCAATGTACAGCTCCGGCGCCACGATCTTGCCGGTCTGACCGACCTGCATGTCGTTGGGCACGAAGCCGGCATCCACCGCCGCACGCGAGGCGCCGATGGCAGCACCCAGCTTGTCGGCCATCCCGTCGAGCAGCTTGAAGTTGTCACCGCTACCCATGCCGCGACCACCAGAGATGACCACCTTGGCGGCGCCCAGCTCTGGACGGTCGCTCTGCGCCAGTGCTTCACCAACGAAGCGGGACTGGGTGTTGTCGACCCTGGTGTTATTGATCGAGCTGTCTACAGCTTCGACGTTCGCGCCACCGCCCTGGCCCACGGCATCGAAGGCCGTGGGGCGCACGGTAATGACCTTGAGCGCATCGCTGCTCTGCACCGTGGCAATAGCATTGCCGGCGTAGATCGGACGCTGGAAGGTATCGGCGCTTACGACCGCAATGATCTCGGAAATCTGCGCCACGTCCTTCAAGGCGGCCAGGCGCGGCAGCACGTCCTTGCCGGTGGTGGAAGCCGCCGCCAGTACATGGCTGTAGTCATCGGCCAGCGCTGTAAGCAGATCCGCCAGGGGTTCGGCCAGTTGATGCGCATACACGGCATTGTCGGCCACGCGCACCTTGCTTACGCCATCCAGCTT
>NZ_JAJUFQ010000010.1 GCF_029263665.1 Halomonas sp. | reverse complement strand
TGCCTACCAGAGCGGTGTGGCAGGGCTGGCGGCCAGCGACAAGGCCAAGGAAGTCGCCCGTGGCCAGCAAGGCACGGGGCCCAACCAGTGTCAGGCTGGCCTGTTCGTCGCCGAGGCTCAGGACTTCCTGGCCGACGAGGCCCTGCAAGCCGAGGTGTTTGGTTCAACCTCTCTGGTCGTGGCCTGTTCCAGCCTCGCTGACATGCAGCAGGTCGCCGAGCACCTGGAAGGCCAGCTCACTGCCACCCTGCAGATGGACGATGGCGACATCGACGCCGCGCGTCGCTTGCTGCCGACCCTGGAACGACGTGCCGGGCGGGTGATGGTCAATGGCTGGCCCACCGGCGTGGAGGTATGTCATGCCATGGTGCATGGCGGCCCGTATCCGGCGACTTCCGATGCCCGCACCACCTCCGTCGGCAGCGCGGCCATCTATCGCTTCCTGCGCCCGGTGTGCTACCAGAACCTGCCCCAGGCGTTGCTGCCCGAGGCGCTACGAGATGGCAACCCGCAAGGCGTTAGCCGTCTGGTCGATGGCAAGCGCGAAGGCTGAGCACAGTTGGAGAGAGGAGATCTGGCAAACCGGGCCTGAAAAACTCGGCCCAGAACGCCGGACCTGGAAAACCGAGCATGTGATGATGGACATACCGGCGAATATCGCAGGTATGTCCTCTTTAGAAGCTCTGTGACATCAGAATATCGATAAACTCTTCAACGATATCTGACAGAGGCTCGCCCTTTCGGGTCATCACGCCATAGTAACCAAGAGGTTTACCAATCTTTAATGGTAGAGAGACAAAAGTTCCCTGGGAGAAGGAAGTCTCCATGACGGAGCATGGCTGTACGGACAGTGCATCAGACGAAGCGACCAACTGAAGAGAGGATTGTGTTGATGTCGTCTCGATGACATTTCTGGGAGATGGCACCTGTGCCTCGGCCAATGCTTCCTCGAAAAGTCCTCGCATCGGACTGGTCATAGGATGAAGAACCCATGGCCATTTCACCACTTCCTGCAGGGAAACATCTGCATGACATAACGGATGATTCTGGCGCACGACAACAGCAACAGGCTCTTCTCCAAGAGGGCGAAAATCAAACAAGTGGCGCTGCCCATATTCCGTAAATCGCCCTATTACTACATCAAGAAGCTTGTATTCCAGGTCCACCAGAAGACGGTCGCTGGAATTTTCGAACAGACTGACAGCCAGGCGTGGGCGATGCACCTTCAGTGCCGTAACCGCCTTGGGCAGCATGACCGGCGCAGCCCCTGGCACTGACCCCAGCGCCAAGGCACCTTGCCCTCCTTCCTGCATGGAAGCCAGTTCTTCCACCAGGCGGTCGGTGTCATTGAGCAGGCGCCGTGCATAACGCAACACACACTGTCCGGCTTCCGTGGGTTCCATGCCTCCCGGATCCCGTGTAAACAGCAGCATGCCGAGAAAGGTTTCGATGTCCTTGAGCATCTTGCTGCCAGCAGGCTGGCTGATATTCAACTGTCTGGAGGCAGTATGCATATTTCGACTTTCGTCCAAGGCAACCAAAAAAGCCAGATGTTTCAGGCGCATCCAGCTCTTTACATGCAATCCAATATCACCTGCCATTCTCGTCTCCAGAAGTGCGTCATACCTAGCGATAACCTGGCGTTATCAGCACAACAAAAAATACCATTGGCCGACATTTCATGCGAGGAAATAAACTTTCAACTCGCTCCATCAATGCCAATGAAATCGTCAAAAATCTCGCTGAACACCAGGAAAAACATACCAATATGACCATCATCACAAGAGTCGAAGCACGCGACATTCGCTTTCCCACATCCCGCGAGCTGGATGGCTCGGATGCCATGAACGAGGCACCTGACTATTCCGCCGCCTATGTCATTCTGCATACCGATCAGGACGATGGAATCACTGGACATGGCCTGACATTCACCATCGGCCGCGGCAACGATATCTGCGTTGCTGCCATCAATGCCATGGCGTCGCGTCTGGAAGGCCGCAATCTTGAAGACATCACCGCCAACATGGGCGCTTTCTGGCGCGACCTGACCAGCGGTGATAGTCAATTACGCTGGCTTGGCCCGGAAAAGGGCGTGATGCACCTGGCTTCGGCAGCCATGGTCAATGCCCTGTGGGATCTGTGGGCCAAACGTGAAGGCAAGCCGGTCTGGAAGCTGCTTGTCGACATGACCCCGGAACAATTGGTCAACTGCCTGGATTTCCGCTTTGTCAGCGACGTACTGACCCCTCAGGAAGCCATCGCCATGCTCAAGCGCAAGGCTGACGGCAAGGCCGAACGTGAAGCACAGATGCGTGACCAGGGCTATCCCGCCTACACCACTTCGGCGGGCTGGCTCGGCTATCCGGAAGACAAGGTACGTCGACTGTGCCGCGAAGCACTGGCAGAGGGCTGGGAGCACTTCAAGCAGAAGGTCGGCGGCAATCTCGAGGAAGACCGTCGACGCGCTGCCATCATTCGTGAGGAAATCGGTGAGCACCGCACCCTGATGATGGACGCCAACCAGGTCTGGGATGTGGATGAGACCATTGCCAACATGCGCAGCCTGGCGGAATTCAATCCACACTGGATCGAAGAGCCAACCAGCCCCGATGACATTCTGGGGCACGCGGAAATCCGCCATCGGCTGGCGGATTCCGGCATCGGTGTGGCGACGGGAGAGCACTGCCACAACCGCGTGATGTTCAAGCAGCTCCTTCAGGCTGGCGCCATTGATTTCTGTCAGCTCGACTCCTGCAGGCTGGGCGGCCTCAATGAGGTCATCATGGTGGTCCTGCTTTCCGCCAAGTTCGATGTCCCTATCTGCCCGCATGGTGGTGGTGTGGGGCTCTGCGAATACACCCAGCATATCTCGATGTTCGACTACATCGCTGTCTCCGGTTCTCTTGAGGGTCGTCTGCTGGAGTACGTCGACCACCTGCATGAACACTTCATTGATCCGGTACGCACCCGCAAGGGCCATTATCTGATCCCAGAAGCCCCCGGCTACAGCATCACCATGAAGCCAGAGACACTGGAAACATTTGCCTATCCAGACGGCGCTGCCTGGAAAGAAGGCTAGAGGTTTCCGAAAGCAGGCGCTTCTGAAAGCGTTTCCGTTCCGCCGGTAACGGTGCATTTCGACAGTCAGTTCCCACCGGCACCAAGGCTGCGGTTCTCCGCAGCCAACACGCCATCTCCAGAGGGGAGTACTCATGAAGACAATCACAAATACCCTGATGCATGCTCACCACCTCGCCAAACACGCTATCACCGGTATCGTCGCCACCCTTGCCATCTCCAGCGCCAGCCTGTCACTGGCCGCCACGGAAATGCCGCCACTCCCCGAAGTCGATGGGCCAGTGGTTGAAGGTGACGGCAATGACTACACCCTGAAGTTCAGCATCGGTACCACGCAGTCCGGTGCCCAGTACCGTGGACTGGAGTATTTCAAGGATATCGTCGAGACACGCAGCGATGGTCACATCAAGGTGCAACTTTTCCATAGTGCACAACTGGGTGACGACCTGCAGGCCGTGAGTGCACTGCAGGCAGGCACTCTGGAGATGACCGCGCCGTCCACTTCTCCGCTGGTCAACATGTTCCCTCAATTCGCGGTCTTCGACCTGCCCTTCCTGTTCCCGTCACCGGAAGTCGCCGACAAGGTCCTGGACGGTGAAATTGGCCAGCGCATGCTCGAAGAGGCCAGCACCAACGGGCTAGTCGCCATCGGCTGGGCGGAAAATGGCTATCGCCAGCTGACCGACAGCAAGGCAGCCGTGTCTACTCCCGAGGACCTCAAGGGCCTCAAGATCCGTACCATGCAGAACCCTATCCACCTGGATATCTGGCGCACCTTGGGCGCCAACCCTACCCCCATGTCATTTGCTGAGCTATTTACCGCACTGGAGCAAGGTGTTGTCGATGGCCAGGAAAACCCCTGGATCACCATTCAGTCATCCAGATTCAATGAAGTACAGCCTTACGCCACAGAAACCAATCACGTCTACACCCCCTTCGTTACTCTGGTGTCCGAACGTTTCTGGAACAAGCTACCGGAAAGTTACCAGGAGTTGCTGGTGGAAGCCGCTGGGGAGATGGGACGTTATGAGCGCGAAGTCAGTCGCACGCTCAATGACGCCATCAAGCAGCAGTTGAAAGATGAAGGCATGCAGATCACCGAGCTCTCCGCTGAGCAGGTCGCGGCTTTCCAGGACACGCTGGCACCGGTCTACGACGACTGGCGCGACAAGATAGGCGGTGGACTGATCGACGATATCCGAGCCATCAGCCAGCCATGATCTGGAGCGCACCGTCAACTGGCGGTGCGTATTTCATCGTCCATCTTCGGAGGAGAGCATGTCCAGCAACGACTCTCAACTCTCGACGCCAGCGACTTCACAGCCAGACGCTCATGACTCCCTTCAAGCTCAGGGCTGGGTGAGATGGCTCATTGTGTCTCTGCGTATCGTCACCGGCCTGCTGGTGCTTGGCGTCGTGTTCTGCGTCTCGGCCAATGTCTTTGGCCGTTTCGTCCTCAATACTTCCTATGCCTGGGCCGAGGAAATGTCTCGCGTGCTGTTCATCTGGCTGGTTCTGCTGGGAGCGGGACTAGGCAGCCTGGAAAAGGAGCACGTGGCCGTCACCTACTTCAGAAACCTCGCAACGCCCAGGCTGCGCAAGGTCCTGGCACTGCTGGTCATTGCCCTTATCTATCTCGTTTGCCTGTGTATCCTTGCCGGTTTCAAGGAACTTACTGCGGGATTCACCAGCGCAACCCCCATGTTGGGCATTTCCAAGACCTGGCTCTATAGCGCCATGCCGGTGATGGCGGTGCTGACGCTACTGGCCAATACCCTGGCCCTCGTCGCGCTCTTTCGCAGCAATCACTCACGCAGGAGGAACACCCCATGATCCTGTGGAGCATATTGATCGGCCTGGCCATCTGCATCGTCATCGGCATGCCGATCTCCTTCGGCCTAGGCGCCATCAGCCTGTTCATCTTCTTCTACTCGGACTACTCGCTGTCCACCATCGTTTCCCAGGCCGTCAATGGACTCGACTCTTTTCCTCTATTGGCTATTCCACTGTTCATTCTGGTCGGCGAGGTGATGAGCGCCGGGGGCATCGCGGCTCGCCTGGTTCGCCTGGCCAGCGCGATGGTGGGGTTTGTCGCCGGAGGACTCGGTCAGGTGGCCGTCATGACGTCGATGTTCTTCGGAGGCATCAGTGGCTCAGCGGTAGCGGATGCTTCCGCTGTCGGCAGCATGATGATCGAACCCATGAAGCGGCACCGTTACTCTGGCCCCCTGGCGACAGCTATCGTGGTCGCGGCGTCGGTGGTTGGCATCATCATTCCTCCATCGATTCCCATGATCCTGTTCGGCGTGGTCACCAACACCTCGATTTCACAGCTCTTCCTCGCTGGCATTCTGCCGGGCATCCTGATCACTGTGGCTCTGGCGGCTACCACCTATGTGCAATCGCGCAAGAATGGCCCCGGGCAGCCCTTTGCTCTACCGGAACTCATCACCGCCTTGAAGGACGCCTTCCTGGCCCTGCTGCTCCCAGTGATCATCGTTGGCGGTATTCTCAGCGGCGTCTTCACGCCCACGGAAAGCGCCGCCATTGCCTTGATCTATGCCTTCTGTGTGTCCACCTTCGTCTATCGCAGCCTGACACTGAAACGCTTCTTCGAACTGTGCATTACCACTGGACGCCTGACCGGCGTGGTCATGCTGCTGCTTGCGTTCGCCAGCGTTCTGGCCTGGCTGCTGACGGCCAACATGATCCCCCAGCAACTGGTCGTCAGTCTGTCAGCGATTACCGATAACAAGCTGTTGCTCCTGTTGCTACTGTCCGCCTTCCTGCTGGTGGTGGGCTTCTTCATGGACCTGACGCCAGCCATGGTCATTCTGGCCCCATTGATGACGCCGGTCGTGGTCAAGCTGGGCATCGACCCGGTCTATTTCGGTGTCCTGATGTCCTTCATTCTCGGCATCGGGCTGATCACTCCACCTGTCGGTACCGTGCTGTACGTCGGCTGTGGCGTGGGCAAGGTCGGCATGGAACAGCTGGTCAAGAGCCTGCTGCCCTTCTACTGCACCTTGCTGGTTCTGCTGGCCTTGTTTATCGCGTTCCCCGGACTGGTGCTGTGGTTCAAGTAGCCAGGGAGGCTTCATGACTCAAGAACGGCATGACTCATATAGTGAAAGGAGGCCCACACATGTCCGATCACGATGAACTCGTCGCAGATCTGCAGAGGATGCTAGGGAACTCGGGGGTGCTCTGGCAGCCTGCCGACATGGAACGCTATCGCGTCGATTGGGCGGGAAGCCAGGGAGCGTTGCCATTGGCCGTCGCTCGCCCCGCCAGTGTCGAAGAGGTCGCCGAAGTGGTCGGCTACTGTCATCGCCATGATATCCCGATAGTTCCTCAAGGCGGTGGCAGTGGTCTGGTGGAAGGCGCCCTGCCGGATAGCGTTCAGCCAGAGCTGGTCATCAGCCTGGAGCGCCTCAATCGTATCCGGGAGATCGATCCCATCGGCTATACCATCAGTGTGGATGCGGGCTGCGTCCTGCAGAATGTCAAGGATGCCGCCGCTGCCGAAGGATGCTTCTTTCCGCTCTCCCTTGGTGCCCAGGGCAGTTGCCAGATCGGCGGCAATATCTCGACCAATGCAGGTGGCCTCAATGTGCTGCGCTACGGCATGATGCGCCAGCAGGTGCTCGGCCTGGAAGTGGTCCTGGCCGATGGACGCATCTGGCATGGCATGAAGGCACTGCACAAGAACAATACCGGCTATGACCTCAAGCAGCTGTTCATCGGTGCTGAAGGCACCCTGGGTATTGTGACAGGCGCGGTGCTCAAGCTGTCGCCCGCTCCTGAGGTGACACGCAGTGCCATGCTCGCATGTTCCGATGTCAGCGCAGTGATGCGCTTGTATACCTTGGCCCGGCGCTGCTGCTGCGATCTGCTGTCGGCTTTCGAGCTGATTCCGCGAGCCTGCATCGATCTGGCATTGGAAGCGGACGCGAGCCTGCCGGATCCAATGGATATCCGACACCCCGTCTATGTACTGCTGGAAGTATCGGCGAGCGGACCAGCCAATCTGGACGACATGCTCGAAGCGCTGTTTGAACGCGGGCTCGAACAAGGCCTGCTGCTCGATGGTGTGCTGGCATCCAGTGACACCCAGGCTTCCCAGCTATGGCGCATTCGCGAAGCGATGCTGGAAGGCCAGCAGCGCCGCGGCGAACACTTGCGCAGCGATATTTCCGTGCCCATTTCGCAGCTCAGTGACTTCCACGACCAGGCTGAGGCCATGGTTCGCAAGTTCGCTCCAGACGCCAGTGTCATCGCCTATGGTCACGTTGGCGATGGCAACCTTCACTTCAATGTACTGCCGCCTCCTGACCTGCCAGGCGATGAAACTGCCCTGCTGTTGCATACCCTGGAGGAACAGCTGTTCGACATTGTCGATGCCTTCGATGGCAGCATCAGCGCGGAACATGGCATCGGCCGGCTGAAACAGGCCCGCTTTCTCGAAAGCCTGTCGGCACCAGAGCTGGACATCATGCGTGGCATCAAGCGCTTGCTCGATCCTCGCGGTCAATTGGGTGCGGGACGCATCCTGCCCCGCACGCCCCTTTAAACACTTATTTTAAATACTTATCTCTACTGGAGCACTGACAATGACAACAGGCATTCTTCCCACCGATCACTTGCATGCCCGGCTGGCAGGACGCGTATGGCGTGATGACACACGTGGCCCGGTCCTGGTCAGCGTGCGTGATGGCCAGGTCATCGACATTTCCACTCACTGCAATGTCATGGCCGACCTGCTCGAGCGGGACGATGCCCTGGACCTGATCGCCAATGCCGACGGCGAGGTGCTGTGTGATATCGATACCCTGCTGGACAACTCACAGCAGAACCCGCCCCGAGCGCCGTACCTGCTCGCCCCTTGCGATGTTCAAGCCATCAAGGCCTGCGGTGTCACCTTTGCCGTCAGCCTGCTGGAAAGGGTGATTGAGGAACAGGCGGGGGGAGACGCCAGCCGGGCAAGCGAGCTACGTGAAGAACTCAAGCGCGTGATCGGCACTGACCTGTCGCGCATCGCGCCTGGCAGCGACGCCGCCAACGCACTCAAGGAAGAACTCCAGGCTCGCGGTGCCTGGTCGCAGTACATGGAAGTCGGCATTGGCGCGGATGCGGAAGTCTTCACCAAGGCACAGCCTTTTTCATCCGTGGGATTCGGTGCCAGCGTCGGTCTGCATCCTGCCTCCCACTGGAACAACCCGGAGCCGGAAATCGTTCTCGCTGTTGATGCCCAAGGCCAAGTCAGGGGCGCGACGCTGGGCAACGATGTCAACCTGCGCGATATCGAAGGCCGCAGCGCCTTGCTGCTGGGCAAGGCCAAGGACAACAACGCATCCTGTGCCATTGGCCCTTTCATTCGCCTGTTCGATGACCAGTTCACGCTCGATGATGTACGCAATGCCCAAGTCAGCCTGCGCATCGAAGGTCAGGACGATGGCTTCGTGCTGGAAGACTCCAGTGACATGCGTGAAATCAGTCGCGACCCGCTGGACCTGGTCCAGCAGACCAGGGGACCCCATCACCAGTACCCCGATGGTTTCATGCTGTTTCTTGGCACCATGTTCTCTCCCATCAAGGACCGTGACGGCGCCGGGGAAGGTTTCACCCATCACCTGGGCGACCGTGTCACCATTGCCACGCCCAAGCTCGGCGCCCTGATCAACCCTGTAGGACGCAGCGACCAGCTCCCCCCCTGGACCTATGGCATTCGTGCCTTCCTCGCTCATCAGCGCCGCTAGGGCTTCCCTTACCTGCTTTTTCCCGCCATCTCCTCGTTGAACGCAGCCATGTACTTTCCCTCTGGCAGCAGGCCCTTGGCCTGCTGCCAGAGGATTTGCTGGAGCCACTTGACCCACTGAGCCTCCAATCCGACGAGGTCTCACGTACCACCAAAGTCGGGACAGAAGTGTGATTGGCAAGTTATCAGGTCTGCGCCATACTCGATATACAAGTCATGCTGTCATACAACCAGACATAAGTACCGGCAGAGCTTTGGCATTAATGGACGTGTACAACGACATCATGATCGTCGTGTCGAGAACGTCATCATCAGCAAGAACACAGGCAGAGAAGACATCACCAGAAAATCATAGCGAGGATGCCATGCGTCTCACCCACAAGAAGGCCTTGATCACTGCTGCCGGCCAAGGCATTGGCCGGGCCACTGCACTGCGTTTCGCTGCCGAAGGTGCCAAGGTCATCGCCACGGATGTAGCCGAGGACAAGCTCGCATCGCTCGACGGAATCGCCAATATCGAATGCCATACACTCGATGTGACCGACCGTCAGGCCATCATGGCTCTGGGGCAGCGCCTGCCAACCCTCGATGTACTATTCAACTGCGCAGGCTACGTCCATAACGGCACTCTGCTGGAATGCGACCAGGAGGCCTTCGAGCGTTCCATGGCCATCAATGTCACAGCCATGTTCCATACCATATCCACTTTCCTGCCAGGCATGCTCGAAGCGGGAGGTGGCAGCATCATCAACATGGCATCAGTGGCTTCCAGCTTGAAGGGAGTACCCGGACGCTTCGCTTATGGCACCAGCAAAGCTGCCGTCATTGGTTTGACTCGGTCTGTGGCCACCGACTACGTGACCCAAGGCATTCGCTGCAATGCCATCTGCCCAGGAACAGTGGAATCCCCTTCCCTCGCTGAACGCATCCAGGCCCAGGCCAGGGAAAGTGGCAGCAGCGTGGAGGCCGTACGCGCCGCCTTCCTTGCCCGTCAACCGATGGAACGGCTGGGTACCCCTGAAGAGATTGCCGCCCTGGCGACTTATCTCGCTTCAGATGAGTCTGCCTATACCACAGGAACCACCCAGGTGATCGACGGTGGCTGGTTGGCTTGAATCACCTATTCTCCAGCGCAGAGACCATGCTTCTCGATCTTGCATAAAGTTTTCGCGCTAGTGCTTGCACATAAGAATTTTCGACATAGAGGACCACTCATGAAACTGCTTCGTTTCGGCACGCCAGGCCAGGAATCTCCCGCTATTCTGGACAGCTTCGGTACGATCCGTGACCTGTCCGGCGTCATCGATGACATTGCCGGTACTCAGTTATCACAAGATGCCCTGGCACGCCTGGCTGAGCAGGACCTTTCCCGGTTGCCATCAGTGGATCCTGATACCCGCCTGGGCCCTTGCGTCGGCCAAGTTGGGAAGTTCATCTGCATCGGCCTCAACTATGCCGATCATGCGGCTGAAAGCGGTGTGGAGGTTCCGCCGGAACCGGTGGTCTTCAACAAGTGGACCAGCGCCATCTGCGGCCCCAATGACAATGTCATTATTCCCCGCGGGTCCACCAAGACCGATTGGGAGGTGGAGCTTGGCGTCGTCATTGGCAAGGCTGGACGCTACATCGATGAAAGCACCGCGCTGGAACATGTTGCCGGCTACTGCGTGGTCAATGATGTCTCCGAGCGGGAATACCAGCTGGAACGCAGCGGGACATGGGACAAGGGAAAGGGCTGCGACACCTTTGGTCCCCTCGGCCCCTGGCTGGTCACAACGGATGAAATCCGCGATCCACACGACTTGTCCATGTGGCTGGAAGTGGATGGCAAGCGTTACCAGGATGGCTCCACGCGCACCATGGTCTACAAGGTGCCGTTTCTGATCAGCTATCTCAGCCGCTTCATGAGCCTGCAACCCGGTGATGTCATTTCCACCGGCACTCCCCCCGGGGTCGGCCTGGGCCAGAACCCACCCGTCTATCTGCGCCCCGGACAGACCATGCACCTGGGCATCGAAGGGCTTGGGGAACAGACCCAGAAGGTCGTTGCTGAAAGTGCTGCGGAGAATGATGCATGAACACTGCCCACACCATGCAGGTCGCGTGTTGTCTTGAACCCGGCAGCTTGGTCATGGAGCAACGTCCACGTCCTGTCCCTGCTGCTGGTGAAGCCTTGCTGCGTGTCCGCCGCATTGGCGTCTGTGGTACGGATATCCATGCCTTTGGCGGTAACCAGCCTTACTTCTCTTACCCTCGCGTTCTGGGCCATGAACTCGCGGGAGAAATCGTGGCGGTCGCTGATGATCTAGATGCATCACTGGTGGGTAGCAATGCCTACGTGATTCCCTACCTGCACTGCGGTGAATGCCGGGCCTGCCAACGTGGCCACACCAACTGTTGCCAGCATATGCAGGTCATTGGCGTGCATCGTGATGGCGGCATGGCCGAATGGCTGAGCGTCCCCGTTGCCCACCTGGTTACCTCGCAACACCTTTCTGCCGACGAACTGGCCTTGATCGAGTGCCAGGCCATTGGCGCTCATGCTGTGCGTCGCAGCGCCCTCCTCAAGGACGATCTTGCCGTTGTCGTGGGTACGGGGCCTATCGGCATTGGTGTGGCACAGATTGCGCGTGCCAGTGGTGCTCGGGTGGTAGTGGTCGATACCAATAGCAAGCGCCTTGACTTCTGCCGCGACACCCTGGGTTTCACACATTGCCTTCAGGTTGGCAAGGATGATCTCGAAACGCAGATCAGTGAACTCAACAACGGCGCTCTAGCCGATGTAGTGTTCGATGCCACTGGCAACCCCCAGGCCATGGAGGCAGGTTTTGCCTTGGCCGGTCACGCCGGACGCTATGTGCTGGTCAGCATTGTGAAAGTAGATATCCGCTTTCACGACCCGGACTTTCATGGCCGCGAATTGACCCTGCTGGCCAGTCGCAATGCCACTCTTCAGGACTTCGAGCGCGTCACTGAATTGCTCGAGCAAGGCGACATTCAGGTTTCCTCGATGATCACCCACCAGGGCCACTTCGGCGAGTTGCCAGAACTGATGCCCAAGTGGTGCCAGCCAGGAAGTGGAGTGATCAAAGCCATGATTCATCTCGACGAGTGATGATCACGCAACGCCTGCGGGCTGTCCGCGGCATGGCATTTCTTTACGACCTAGCTTTTTACAACCTAGCTTTTACGACCCAGCCTTTGTTGGAGACGCCCTTCATGGCCACCCGTTCCCATTCCCCGTCATCTACGACAACGACGACCACCGGCAGGATCGCCAGTGATGGCATCCCGCAGGCTACGCTGCGCGTACACACCAGAGATAATGTCCGAGTCGCACTCAAGGACCTGCCGGCGGGCAGCACCATCGAGGACAACGGCCGCGTCCTGCAGCTTGTCGAAGCGGTGCGCCACAAGCACAAGTTTGCTCTGGTCGATCTGGAAGAAGGCGACACGGTGATCATGTATGGCGTGACCGTCGGTCGCGCTTCACGTCCGATCCGTGCTGGAGAAATGATTCGCACGGACAATCTGGAACATTCCACCGACAACAGTGCCGCAGTACAGCGCCAGCAGGCTTGGCAGGCACCTGACGTCAGTGCCTTCCAGGGCCTCACCTTCGACGGCTACCACCGTCCGGATGGACAGGTCGGGACTGCCAATATCTGGCTGGTCGTGCCACTGGTGTTCTGTGAAAACCGCAACATCGAAGTCCTGCGCCAATGCGTTGCCGATGCCCTGGGCGATGATCCCTATCAGGACTACAAGCGCATGGCTCGGGCCATGCTCAATGGCGAGGCACCACAGGATAAAGGTACCGCCGCCAGTTCCGATCAGGCCTCACCTTTCCCCAATGTGGATGGCGTTCGCTTCCTCACGCATACCCTGGGTTGCGGCGGCACCGATGATGATGCCCAGGCCTTGTGCCAACTGCTGGCAGGCTACATCACCCACCCGAATGTGGCAGGTGCCACCGTACTCAGTCTCGGGTGCCAGAAAGCCCAGATTGCCATGCTCAAGCAGGCTGTGGCCAAACGTGACCCTCAGGGCCTGCGTCCGACCCATTATCTGGAGCAGCAGGCAACGGCCAGTGAGGATGCCCTGATTCGCGAGGCATTGAGCACCATCTTCGATGGACTCAAGGAAGCCAACCGATTGACACGTGCCCCCGCCCCACTTTCCAAGCTGCGCATCGGCGTGGAATGCGGCGGGTCGGATGGTTTTTCCGGTCTCTCCGCCAACCCGGTGGTCGGCGCAACCATTGACCGGCTGGTGGCCCTGGGCGGCAGCGGCATTCTCAGTGAATTTCCTGAACTGTGCGGCGTAGAGCACGAATTGCTGGCTCGCTGTACCGACGACAGTATTGCAAAACGCTTTACCGAATTGATGGAAGCCTATCAGCGACATGCCGCATCCGTGGGGGCGGCTTTCTCCATGAATCCTTCACCGGGCAATATTCGCGATGGCCTGATCACCGACGCAATGAAATCCGCCGGTGCTGCAAAGAAAGGTGGCGATAGTCCAGTCGTCGATGTTCTCGATTACACCGAACCCGCGACACGTTCCGGCCTGAGCCTGCTGTGCACACCGGGCAACGATGTCGAGTCCACTACGGCCCTGGTCGGCTCTGGCGCCAACCTGGTGATCTTCACCACGGGACTCGGCACCCCGACCGGCAATCCCATCGCGCCAGTGGTGAAGGTGGCCAGCAACTCTGAACTGGCTCAGCGCATGGCGGATATCATTGACTTCGATACTGGCGCCATCATCCGTGGCGAAGCCACGATCGACGAACTCGCTGATGAACTGCTGAAGCTCTGTATCGCAAGCGCTTCCGGCCATTACGCCACCAGAGCAGTGAGTCTGGCCCAACACGATTTCATCCCATGGAAGCGCGGAGTTTCGCTATGAAAGGCGGCTCGTGCCTGACGCCACCACCCCTGGTGGAACAGGCCATGATGACATAGCAACTTGAAAGCAGCCCTTCATGGCCGGCCGGACTGTCATGAAGGGCCGTCATGAAAGACTGTCAGGATGACTCGGACTTCAGTCGATCCTTGAGTTGACGATAAGTGGCATAGTGATGATCAAGGTGGCGACGCATGGAATCTTCTGCCGCCGCCGCATCATGCGCTGCAATGGCATCCACGATCTCGACGTGTGCCTGGTAGGCCGCATCATTCTGTCCAGGTTGCTGGGCGACCTGGGCCCTGCGGTCATCAAGCCATTCCGCCAACGCTTGATGAATGGCGTCATAGATGGGGTTGTGACCAATAGCGGCCAGTGCAGCATGAAAATCGACATCCGCTCGCTTGAACGCGGCCTCGTCTCCTCTATCCAGAATCTCGCGCTGGTGCTGCAGAGCCTGGTGCAATGCTTCGATTTCCTCGTCACTGGCATGGATGGCAGCATGCCGCACCAGTGCTATTTCAAACATGGCTCTGGCTTCCTGAAAATGCTGCTGACCTTCGGGCTGGCTGAGCAGCTTGCGTGTCACACCAGACAAGCGCGCCATCACCGCTTCGGCAGTAGGCCGGATGACCCGCGCCCGTGTACCGCTGTTGATCGCCACCAGACCTAACTGCTGGAGATAGAATAGTGCCTCGCGCACCGCCGGGCGGCCAACACCGAACTGTTCCATGAGCTCGCGCTCAGACGGCAACTGATCGTTCTCGCTCAAGCGCCCTTCTATAATTTCAGCCTCAAGCTGTTCCGCCACCTGTTCGGAAAGCGTCTTGCGCTCCACCCGATATTTGCTCATCGATACAGGACTCCTAGGAAATTCAGCCCCGGAACCAATCATTTGCCGGGCTAGTGGAGCTATGTTACTGCAACCTGGGCATAGCGTGCTTGCGCAGACGCCAACGGTCCAAGCACTCAAGGGCGTTCGTTCAACCTTTCCAGCCCCAGTTGCAAGGCGATATCACGGTAAGCATCGCGCTGGGCCCAGTCCAGCGGAATGCCCTGCCGACGCCGCTGCTCGCGCTGGTTCCACTCTCTATCTCCCGGCGCCAGCACTTGCCTGCCTTGCACTGGCTCCATGCTGCGCAGATCAGCAAGGTATTCCTGCATCCGTGCCTGAAAATGCGCCCTCTCTGTAAATGCTTCCGGATTCATTACCAGAAAGAAATGCCCAACCCCTCTTGGTGTGGTCATGTCTGGCCCTGCCATAGGTAACAAGCGAAAGCCATTCAACATGTTGGCCAGCATCGAGCTAAGAACTTCGACCATGCAGGCCAACCCGGCCCCCTTGAAACCAAATCCCGCCCCACCCAACGGCAACAACGCTTCTGCCTGGGAAGCATCCGTCGTCGTTTCTCCCGTCGTGGTAGCGGCAATATCCGGCGGCAGGTCTCGGCCAATGGCTGCATATTGCTGGACACGGTTCCAGGGAATGGCACTGGTGGCCATATCCAGCAATAAAGGATTATCTCCCTCGACCGGTGCTGCAAAGGCAATAGGATTGGTGCCATGAAAGGGTCTCCTGCTGCCATGCAGCAGCACGAATGGGTCGGAATTGCACATTGCCATTCCAACCATGCCTTGTTCGGCCGCTGCCAGGGCATAACACCCAGCTGCGCCAAAATGCGAGGAATGGCTGACGGCTACAGCACCGATGCCCACCTCTCGCGCCATGTCACAGGCATGCTGGATGGCGCGATACCCCGCCAGATGGCCAAAGGCATTGTCGGCATTCAGCACCGCTGTCGCGGGTAGACGCCGGTTGAGCATCAGTTGAGGAGCCCCGTTGATACGCCCTCCTGACAAGGCCTGGAGATAATGCGGCAACAGGCGCACCCCGTGGCTATCAGTCCCCATCAGAGATGCTATTACCAAGGCCTGGGCAACAGCCTGCCGGGAAGGTTCATCAGCCCCGCGTATTGCCAGGGCCTGCTCAATGAAACAGCGCAGTTCCTCTGCGTCGACATGACAGGCAAATGCTTGTTCCTCAGCCATCATGAAGCATCCTTTCGTGAGCAACGTCCGTGAATGGCGCTACAGTCCTTGCATGAAACGACAGTCCTTGCATGAAAGACAGTCCGTACATGAAGCGACCGTGAGCGCCTGGATCAATAGGGTTTCAGCGATGAGACTCAGCGGTAGAAAAGCGTCGGCAGCCATAGCGAAATCTGCGGCACAAAGGTCACCAACAGTAGCGCAGCCACCAGCGGTACAAGGAAAGGCAAGGTACCTCGCATGCATTTCTCGAAGGAAATATGTGAAACCCGGGACAGTACGTAGAGCACCATGCCCACTGGCGGTGTCAACAATCCGATCATCAGGTTAAGCACCATGATCACCCCGAAGTGCACTGGGTCGACGCCCGCTCCCACGGCAACCGGCAGCAGCACAGGTACCAGAATGGTGATGGCGGCAATGGTCTCCATGAAACAGCCGACAACGATCAAGACCAGGTTGGCAATCAGCAGCACGGCAATGGGGTTGTCCTGGAAAGGCCCCAGCAGTTCCATGACATGAGCGGTGACGTTATTGCTGGTCAGAATCCAGGCGAAGATCGAGGCCCCGGCCACAATCAGCAGGATCACCGCGGTCGTCTCGATCGTCTCCATGCTGACCTTGAGCAACCGGCGCCAGGTCAAGGTGCGATATATCACACCTCCCAGCAGCAAGGCGTATACGACGGCGGCGATTGCCGCCTCGGTAGGCGTGAAGGCACCGCTGACAATACCACCGACGATGATGACCGGGGTGAGCAATGACAGGAAAGCGCGTGAGAAGCTGCGCCCCAGTACGCTTACCGAGAAACGCGCATCACGTTGATAGCCGCGGCGACGGGACATCCAGACAATCATCACCATCAAGGCCACTCCCATCAGTAGCCCCGGAATCAGCCCGGCAGCGAACAGCTGTCCCACTGATACCGATGCCATGACGCCATAGATGACCATAGGCAAACTAGGCGGAATGATGGGACCGATAGTCGAAGATGCCGCCGTGATGCCAACGGAAAATTCATCATCGTAGCCAGCATCACGCATGGCCTTGATCTCGATGGTCCCGAGCCCTCCTGCATCGGCCACCGCAGCACCAGACATGCCGGAGAACACGATACTGGCACCGACATTGACATGTCCCAGGCCTCCCCGCATCCAGCCCATCAGGGCCTTGGCAAAGTCAAAGATACGTGCGGTGATGCCCCCATTGTTCATCAGGTTACCGGCCAGGATGAAAAACGGAATGGCCAGCAGAGGGAAGCTGTCGATGCCATTGACCATGCGGTGAACGACCACCACATCGGGGACTCGTCCGGTCAGCAGCACATAGATCAGGCATGAACCGGCCAGACTGATAGCAATGGGAACGCCGCATACCAGAAGAGTGAACAGTACGGCAAACAGCATCATCAGGTACTGGCCAGTCAGTGCCAGGGCTACACAGCCCAGCACGGCCAGAACAACAATGACGGGAGCGACACGAGACCCACGACGCGCCGTTAACATGGCTTCATTCATAGCTGCGACTCCATGGACGTGGATCAGGTGTCTTGCATCAGTTCACTGCGGCCACTGCGCCAGTGGCGGAATGCCGCTTGAATGGCACGTATCAGCATAAGGACGAAGCCAGCCATTACCACGTAGTAGAGAAGGCTCTTGGGAACATCCACCGAGACCATCATGGCGTGAGTACGCTGGGCCAGTTTCCAGGAGATCCACACCATGGCAGAGAGGAAAACAATATTGACCAGATCCACCAGCCTCGACATCACCTGGGCGGTACCTCGAGTGAGATAGCGGTAGAAGAACTCCACCGCAATATGGCCACCTTTGCGCGCAGCCATGGCGCCTCCCAGGAATCCCACCGCCACCAGCAGATAACGCGCAATCTCTTCGGTCCAGGCAATCGAGTCACCCAGCACATAGCGGCTGAAAAACTGCAGGAACACGACTCCGGCCAACACCCAGAATGCCACCAGAGTAATGAAGTCCTCCGGCGCGTAGTCACCACGCTGGATGGTGTCATCGTCTTCCAGAATGTCGAACTCCGGAGTTTTCTCCATCATCTCGTTGTCTTTCATTTCCCCCTCCCGGGTCGGCCGGTGCTCTATGGCGAACACCGGCCGGTCAGACATGACATCCCTGCGCCAGGTTACTGACCGATGGCCTGCAAACGGTCATAGGTTTCCTGATCCCAAGTGGCATCAGGACCGTTATGCGCCGGTAATACCGCTTCCCGGAAAGGACCGGTGTCCACTTCGTTGACCTTAACGCCCTGCTCTTCGAACCAGGACACCAGCTCCTGCTCTTGCTGGCGGATATCGTCGGTAATACGTTCACCCGCCTCTTCATAGACATCACGGAAGATATCCTTGTCTTCATCGGACAGGCGGCCCCATAGCGAACCACTGGCAATGGTGATCAGGGAGTCGATGGTATGACCTGTCAGGTCGATGTCGCTCTGAACCTCGTAGAAAGCCTTTGCCTTGATGGTCGGTAGAGGGTTTTCCTGGGCATCCACCACTCCCTGCTGCAAGGCCAGATACACCTCAGAGAAAGCCAGTGGCGTGGGGTTCGCTCCTACCGCCTTGGGAAACATCATGTACAAGGGAGCATTGGGCACGCGAATCTTCAGCCCCTTCATGTCTTCCGGGGTCAAAATTGGCTTGTTGGATGTCACATGGCGTGCGCCGTAGTAATTCATGGCCAGAGGGACATTGCCGGTGGCCTCTTCATAGCCCTGGGCGATTTCCTTGAATAGATCACTATGGGCATAGGCCTTCCAGTGCTCGAAATCACGGAACATATACGGTGCCCCAGCAATACCGATGGGGCCATATGAACGTCCAGCGAACTGGCTGCCGGTATAGATCAGGTCCACAGTGCCCAGGCTCAGACCTTCATTGATATCAGCTTCCTTTCCCAGGGACGATGCTGGGTGCACTTCGATGGAATAGCGCCCATCCGTACGCTTCTCGATTTCGTCCGCAGCCCACAAGGCCCACTGGTGATAGGGTTCTGAAGTCTCGTAGACATGAGCGAAGGTCAGGGTCTCTGCCTCGGCCATTGCCGTGACACCAACAGTGGCAATAGCAGCAACCAGCATGCGGGGGGCAAGGCACATGGCTAAACGGCGTGTCCGGGACAATGGCTTGGAGCAGCTCATATTTGTTGTTCTCCACATTGGGGGACGTTCAGTAGGTCGAGATTCGACCTTCGCTAGATACAGTACTTAACCCAGTTCAGTTCTTTA
This sequence comes from Halomonas sp., assembly GCF_029263665.1. Taxonomy (GTDB): domain Bacteria; phylum Pseudomonadota; class Gammaproteobacteria; order Pseudomonadales; family Halomonadaceae; genus Halomonas. The sequence goes on along the minus strand of NZ_JAJUFQ010000010.1, from coordinate 118,745 downwards.
CCTATGGTTCTTTACCCATGGTCGACTGTATACGTGTCATACCATCATGCTGAATCTAGTCGTCAGACAGGGCCCTCGCAAGGCAAGGACATGACGACTTTGGTCTAGGAAAGTGGCAATTAATACCGCTGGGGGATGCCGTTCATGCACGCCTTACCAGTGACCTGCATCAAGCTCTGGTTTCGGCGCCAAACAGCCTATGTGGGGTAGGAAAAAAGAATGAATAAGGCCAGGACTTGCCAAGCAGAACAGACTTGAAGACATGTAAAGAAAAGCCGCTCGATGCCATGATGCAGCGAGCAGCTTTTCGCGGATCCAGGAATCACGAACACTGATAGAGCCTAGCGGGATCGAACCGCTGGCCTCAACACTGCCAGTGTTGCGCTCTCCCAACTGAGCCAAGGCCCCTGTCAGCCATCAATTGGCTGCCGATAATGATCACCTGCTAATAACAACCAACTATTAATAGCAATCATTAACCTATTAACAAGAACCAATCTCCCAAAAAAAATTACTCAATAAAAACAACAAGTAACGATTTATAACACAACTGCTTAAAAGGAAATGATCATATGAACATCCTTTCCCAAACGTCAACCCGGATATGCTGAAAACGCCCTGCTCCTACTGTCAGCCAATTCCACTTAGGCATATTCTATGACAGTCTATTCCCCTTGCTTGGTTTATATACCGACCATGGACTCATGAATCTCATCATCTTCGCTTAGGAGCAGCATCCTTGATCAAGGTTCTCATCGCCGACGATCACCATCTGGTTCGCACCAGCATCGTGCACTTGCTCAATGCAGAAAAGGATATCGAGGTCATCGGCGAGGCCGCCGATGGCGAAGAAGCGATAGCCCAGACTCGCCAACTGGCGCCTGATGTGGTCATGATGGATATTCGTATGCCCGGCATTGGTGGGCTCGAAGCGACACGCAAGATCCGTCGCCTGTCCTTGGACACACGCATACTGGTAGTCACTGCGTTCATCGAGGAAGCCTTCGCCCAGCGGCTTCTTGAAGCCGGAGCCCACGGATTCATCGGCAAAGGTTCACATCACGAGGAAATGGTCGAGGCAATTCGCAGCGTCTTTGCTGGCCAGCGCTTCGTCAGCCCGGAAATCGCCCAGCGCCTGGTGATCTCTCGCATCGAACATGAGGAAAACCCTTTCGACCAGCTTTCCCAACGCGAGCTGCAGGTCGCCATGATGATCGTCAACGCCCACCGAGTTCCGGATATTGCCGACCGCATGTTCTTGAGCCCCAAGACCGTCAACACCTATCGTTATCGCATCTTCGAAAAGCTTGGTGTCAATTCCGATGTTGCCCTGACCCATCTCGGACTACGACATGGGCTGGTGGAAGGCTTCCGGGAGGAGTAACCTTCCCGCCATGACCTTCGATGCTCGCCGCTTTCTTGAAACCGTCAGCGAATCGCCTGGCGTATATCGCATGTTCGATGAACAGGGAAACACCCTGTACATCGGCAAGGCTCGTCGCCTGAAAGCCAGGTTGGCCAGCTATTTCCGCAGCGCCCTCAACACCAAGACCCAAGCCTTGGTGAACCGTATCCACGACATTCAAGTCACGGTCACCTATAGCGAAACCGAGGCCCTGCTCCTTGAACAGACACTGATCAAGGAACTGCGTCCTCCCTATAACATTCTGCTGCGCGACGATAAGTCCTACCCTTATGTGTTCGCCAGTGACCGCCATCCATTTCCTGCCCTCGAACACAAGCGGGCACGTACGCGACGCGATGATGGGCGCTATTTCGGGCCGTATCCAAGCAGTGGCGCTGTCCGCGAGACGCTCTCCCTGATGCAGAAGGTGTTTCGTATTCGCAACTGTGAAGACAGTGTCTTCGCTCATCGCACACGCCCTTGCCTGCAACACCAGATCCAGCGCTGCAGTGCACCCTGTGTCGGACGGATCAGCGAAGAGGACTATCGCCGTGACCTCGAGCATGCCATTCAATGTCTTGAAGGTCGCAGCGAATCTGTCAGCCAGGAACTGAGTCGCGAAATGGAAGCTGCCAGCCAGGCCCTGAACTTCGAGGAGGCTGCTCGCCTGCGCGACCAATTGCAGGACCTTCGCCGCTTGCAACAGCGTCAGGTGGTGGATACCGATGGCGGAGATGCTGATGTCTTTGCTCTGGCCTTGCAGCCGGGAGCACTCTGTATATCGGTCCTGTCCATTCGTCAGGGACGCCTGTTGGGAGCTCGTCATTACAGCCCCAGCAATGGTCTCGATCTGGGCGAAGCTGAGCTTCTCGGCGAGTTCATCAGCCAGTATTACCTGGGTCAGGCCCGGGAGATTCCCAGCGAGGTGCTGACCAGCCACGCGATACCGGATGCCGAACTGATCGCTCGTGCACTTGGCGAACATGCCGGAAGACGTGTACGTGTCACCGAGAAAGTGCGTGGTCATCGGGCGCAATGGCGGGAACTGGCACGTACCAATGCACAGCAGCAACTGGCCGCACAACTCGCCAACCAGACCCAACTGGCCAAACGCTTCGAGTCTCTGCGCGATGCACTCGATCTGGAAGACACGCCGCAACGGCTGGAATGCTTTGATATCAGCCACAGCCACGGCGAAGCCACCGTTGCTTCCTGCGTGGTCTTCGATCAGGACGGCCCACGCAAGAGCGATTACCGGCGCTTCAATATCTCGGGCATAGAAGGTGGTGACGATTATGCCGCCATGCAGCAGGCACTGACCCGACGCTTCAAGCGACTCAAGGAAGGCGAAGCCCCGATTCCGGACATCTTGATCGTCGATGGCGGCAAAGGACAGCTCAACATGGCCAGAGACGTGCTTCAGGAACTGGGCATCATCGATGTCATGCTGCTCGGTGTTGCCAAGGGCACCACACGCAAGGCCGGACTCGAAACCCTGTTCATCGAGACACCAGACCACAGCCTGGAGCTCCCCCCGACATCACCGGGCCTGCATCTCATCCAGCACATTCGTGATGAATCACACCGATTTGCCATCACGGGCCACCGTGCGAGACGCGACAAGGCACGGCGCACCTCTACCCTGCAGGACATCCCGGGGATCGGACCGAAACGCCGACGAGAGCTACTGCGTTTCTTTGGTGGACTACAGGGCATTCGTCAGGCAACCGTGAACGAACTTTCCCGAGTACCAGGGATCAGCACGACCATGGCCGAAACGATTCATCGCGCACTGCATGGATGACAATGGCAATCATGGATAGAATAGGCTTTTTTGCGGGGCCCTGACGCCGCGCGAGCCACAATCTGAACAATTAGCACCTTCCAAGCAAGGACAGCGGTTACCCATGAACATCCCCAATCTGTTGACCCTGGCACGCATCGTTTTCATTCCCTTGCTGGTAGTGCTGTTCTACCTGCCTTTCAAATGGAGCATGCTGGTGGCCGCTGCACTCTTCGCCCTGGCCTCAGTGACAGACTGGCTGGACGGTTATCTGGCACGGCGTTGGGACCAGTCCACCCCTTTTGGCGCCTTTCTCGACCCCGTTGCCGACAAGCTGATGGTGGCGGTGGCCCTGGCCTTATTGATCGAGCGTTATGACGCCATGTGGTTGACCCTTCCTGCGCTGGTGATCATCGGTCGCGAAATTGTCATTTCCGCACTGCGCGAGTGGATGGCAGAAATGGGCAAGCGCAGCAGCGTGGCGGTATCCTGGATCGGCAAGATCAAGACGACGCTACAGATGGTTGCCTTGCTGCTCTTGCTCGCTTCTCATCCTGGTACCCCCATCGCAGACCTGGGAGTCGCCACCCTTTATGCAGCCGCTATTCTGACCCTCTGGTCCATGGCCCAGTACCTGCGCGCAGCTTGGCCGCATCTCAGTCGTTCCATGTAAGCCAATGGCAAAAAGCGTTTGACAGTCACGGGCTTATCCGTATAATGCGTCCTCGAGTCAGGCGGGAATAGCTCAGTGGTAGAGCACAACCTTGCCAAGGTTGGGGTCGCGAGTTCGAATCTCGTTTCCCGCTCCATCTTCGAAAGATGATGACTCAATGAGGCTGGATGGCAGAGTGGTCATGCAGCGGACTGCAACTCCGTGTACGCCGGTTCGATTCCGACTCCAGCCTCCATTTTTCCTTTCTGATGTGCCCACATTGGATAGACTGCTCGAACCTCTCCTGCCCGGATGGCGAAATTGGTAGACGCAAGAGACTTAAAATCTCTCGGTGGTAACACCGTGCCGGTTCGAGCCCGGCTCCGGGCACCAGTATTTTCAATGCCTTACGGCGAATTCCGGTTTCTCCTGTCATTTCTTTTCTGCGCAGTCGTGGTAGTTTGCCTGCTATCTCATCCCACCTATCCAGCACCGCCTTGGCTATCGACTTGTGACAACAAGCGATGAGTGACCAAGCATCACTCCCCTGGCCATCTCAAACACTCTTCCAATACGATGCGCTGAAAGTTGTGTCGGACACGCCCGTCCCACTCGGTGCCTGCTAACACTGTCTGCGCCGGCTTGCCAACTGCCTTAGATAGCGAACCGGCACCTCGGCACCATCAAGCAGCCCAAGCCCTGCCCAAAGGCTTACCTGGTTGGCCGTTAGCACCGGGCGACCTGCCTGGCCTGCCATCGCGTCTAGTCGGGATAAAGTATTCACTGCGGTATCCGGTACCAATAGCGTATTGGTGCTACTCGGATGTTCTCGACCGAATGCCTCTACTGCAGCGACAATATCAAGTTGATTCGAATCTGCCGCATAAGGGCAGTCCAGCGCCTTGCAATGTACTACTGTCACACCGCCTTCCTCCAGGAATCGCACCAGCCGCTCGGTGACTTCCTCAGGATATGGACTGAGCAGGTCCACCTTGCTCTCACCAAGAGCAACCAGTGCCTGTTGGAAGGCTAGCGCAGTGCTGGTTACCGGCACACCCAGAGCAGCTTCAAGACCTGCCGTCTGGTCACGTGCCCAATTGAGCCCACCAATGAAGCTCCCGCTGGTGCACGCCCATACAAGTACCTGAACTCCGTGTCCACGTACCAGCCTCTCCCCCACTGGCGCTAACCGTGCCACCGCCCCTAAGGCAGTCAGGGCCGCGGGTTCGTGATGGCCATCACTCTCGACCTTGCCCACCGAGATCTGCGGCAACGTACCATCACCAGGCACAGTTTCACCACTCAGCGCATACCATTCGTAATCATCCGGCCCATCGTCTGGCAGCAGGATGCCTAGGGTCTTTATCATCGCCATTCTCCACAAGTCCGATAACAGAGAAGTCAGATCAGGTTTTACTATGCTGTCAAAAGAGAGACGTCAGTGGATCGCCTTGCGACAAGCGACCCGTACTCACCGAGACTGCCGTGGGCACGAACTTGAACTCTTTCCATGGTAACAGCGTGTCGACTCAACCCCGACTCCAGGCATCAGTATTCCTTGCACGTATTCTTGCCAGTTCCAGCTCACCACATCCGGATTACGCGAGATATGTGGTATCGCAGCTGTCATGTAGTCAACGCCGGTAAAGGCTGCCGTTCGACACAGCAAAGGCCACGAGATGACGCTCACTGGCCTCCGCCCCGGAGATCGACACTATAGCGTCGAGGGCTCCCACCTGGGTGCCGAGAGTTACTTCCACCTTGGCAAGTTCTACCCTGTTAGCACGCAATGACACCCTTAGGATTTCCAGTGGCGAAGATGGGATGTTTATCCCAAGACTCCCGTTTACTTCAGTTCTTTACCCCGACTACCCCTGACCCACGTGACACCTGATTGCAGCCAGCCTATCGAGCAGGCCATTTCATACCCAACAGACAGTCCGTCATCGCCTCCACCGCCCAGGAAAATCTGGCGCAACTACATAATCTGCTTCCCATCCATGTCTCGGCATTCCGCCGAGGCTTTTTCATCCCTGCCTCGCAGCCATCCCAATTTGGTCGACAAAACAATAATCAAGCACCACATAAAGCCATTCATTTCCCACCCCCTGGTCTCGGACTCATTCCCTAAATCAGGCAAGTGGGGATGGACACTGATTCACCTTTTTCCATAAGCCTCTTCACACCATATCTACTACATCAAACAAAGCCAATTTCCTATAAACTACATCGTCAATCTCTTACACCCATGTTTATTGCATTAAGCTATGGTGTTTCTGCTGGGCACGTCAAGATCAAAAAATATAACCAGCCAATAGCAATTTAATCAAAATGCAACAAAAATCAATACAAGGTTAAAATAAATCATGATGAGAAAATGCATTATACATTATGGCATGCACAAGACAGGGTCGTCTTCAATTCAAAAGACTCTTCAGAGAAACTTGCAGGACAGCAACTTCTATTATCTAGATATCAATAGCAGTGGAAATCATAGCAAGCCAATACAGAATGCTTTTTCCAATAAGACTAAAAACATCGTTTCTGACCATAATAAAACGGACCAGATAGAAGCTATACGCCGTGGAAATCATTTACGCTCTATAATTGAAAATGAGCTAGAAAAGGCAGGCAATCGAGTTACGATAATCTCAGGAGAGTCGATTTCAATAATGCCGCAGGAGTCACTAGTTGATTTTAGAGGGACCCTATCCAAGTATTTTGATGACATACAACTGGTTGGATACATTAGACCACCAGCATCTTTCATTGAAAGCGCTTTCCAACAAGTAGTTAAGGGCGGAGCATCAGACTTTAACTTACGCAGGCTATATCCCCGTTATCGAAGAAATTTCTCTAGAATAGAAAGTGTCTTCGGACAAGAAAATGTTAGCTATTGGAATTTTGACACTAAGAGCTTTCCTTCAGGATGTGTAGTGACTGATTTCTGCTCACGCCTAGGCATAGAAATAAACCAAAATAGCATCATAAAAGTTAATGAAAGTTTATCACTTCCAGCCATAAAACTACTATATACATTCCGTAAATTTTCTTCTGAAGTCAATGCAAAAAGGCTTTCTACAGCAGAGGAGCACGTCCTTATAAATGCACTTTCTGATTTAGATGGCCCGAAGATAAAGTTTCACTCCAGCCTGTTAAGGCCTATTCTTAGAGATAATCGTAGTTCAACTAAGTGGATGGAAAGGCGTCTTGGCTCTAGTCTTGAGCAGACTATTTCCAACACAAAACTTTCCATAAAATCCGAGGAAGGTCTTCTAAGCATAGGAAAGATTCCTAAAAGGTGGCTATCCGATAAACTAGGTACTAAACATCATAAAAAATGGAAACATGAATTAACTTCAATAGATATTGCAGAATGGATGAAATTATATCGAGAGAAGCTACTATTAGAGAGGCGCTGAATTATTGCTTCGAGGATATGGTTTGCTGCAAGGTGGTATCAGAACTAAAAGCGCCGGTTGGCGCATCATCCAACCGGCGCGTAACAAACACACTTCGTTAGTGGGGCCTACTAAAGGAGCCGTGATGGCTATCAACCATCAGGCGATCGAAGTCATTACCACTCATATGTACCAGGGTCTCGTGATCGCCAGCCTCGAAGTAGATGTCCGGCTGATGACTTAGCTGGTCGTCCAGGTAGACCTGCAGGCCATATGCTTGACCCACGACGATAGCCGCCCCTGGATCGCAGTCATCAAACTCCCGACATACTTCGTCCTCAGTAGCGAGTTCTAGCTCCTCATGAAATAGCTGCGACAGCTCATTCAGGTCCGCGTCACAGGTGCTGGGTACCACAGCAACACGATAACCGGTATCACCGTGTAGCATGATAGCCTTTGCCAGCTGGCTGCCGCTGACATGTGACACCTCAGCGATGCGGCTGGTCGATACAGCTCGTGGGTGGGACACCTCTTCATAGTCGATATCGCAAGCACGGAGGTATTCCCGAATCGTCATCGGCATGGCCATGACGTTGCCTCCCTCGGCCACTGGGGCCGAACGATCGGATGCCGTGCCTCCTGGCGTGGCGGGTTAGATTCCATATTCCCAAGCATAGCGCGCCTGCCCGGTGCTCGGACAGGTGATCCACTTTTGAGAATGGCCAGTAGCAAGAGCAAGCCCCCACAGCCCACTACCGCATTCCGTGCATCACCTCTGCCGCTTCAATCACATCTCGACATTTCATATTGCGCTGCCTGATGCAAGCATGCAGAATGCGCGGAAGAAAGGGAGTATTCTCTGGGAGCCCTCTCCCAGTGTCGTCGTCGTCAACACGGACCCAATGGTCCCGGTGGCAACAGCATCGGCCTAACCGATGGAGAAGAGACTTTCGGTAACTACACCGTTTACCGGAGGATTCTCTATGGCCGTTCCTGCATGGCTGTGGCTGGCTACAATTGCTGGCATCATTGCCCTGTTTCTCTTCGACTTCGCTTTCCATGCGCGCAAACCCCATGAACCGACCTTCAAGGAATCGGTAGGCTGGTCCATTTTCTTCATCAGCCTGGCGATGATCTTTGGCGCAGGCATCTGGATCTTCTGGGGGCCTCAGCATGGCGCCGAGTACTTTGCGGGCTTCGTCACCGAGAAAAGTCTGTCGGTCGACAACCTGTTCGTCTTCGTGATCATCATGGCCCGCTTTGCAGTACCGAGAATCTACCAACAGAAGGTTCTACTGCTGGGTATCGCCATCGCGCTGATCATGCGCGCTCTGTTCATCGCTCTTGGAGCTGCTGCCATCGCGCGTTTCAGCTGGGTCTTCTACCTGTTCGGCGCTTTCCTGATCTATACCGCCGTGCACCTTGCGAGAGCACACTTCAGCGAAACAAAGGACGACGATGAGGGCCAACACCCCAGTTGGATCGAGCGCTATGCACGGCGCGTGATTCCGGCCACCAGTGAATATCATGGTAATCGTCTGTTCACTCGCATAGACGGCAAGAAGCTGGCGACGCCACTGTTCTTCGTTGTTGTCGCTCTCGGCTTCACTGATCTGCTCTTTGCCCTGGACTCCATTCCCGCCATCTATGGCTTGACCAAAGAGCCTTATATCGTCTTCACCACCAATGCCTTTGCCCTGCTTGGCCTGTTGCAACTGTATTTCCTGCTGGGTGGATTGCTGGACCGCCTTGTTTACCTGGGAGTAGGACTTTCCTTGATTCTCGGCTTCATCGGCACCAAGCTCGTGCTCGAAGCCCTGCACACCAACAACATTCCCTTCATCAATGATGGGCAGCCTATCCATTGGGGACCTGAAATCCCCATCTGGCTGTCTCTGACGATCATCATCGGAACACTGGTCATCACGACTGTTGCCAGCCTGCTCAAGACCCATGTCATCGGCAGCAAGACAGATCACTCTTGATACCCTCGACCACACCTTGAACAGCAACCGAGCCCTGAGTCGGCAAAACAGCAGCGCACCGCGCTGCTGTTTTGCTTGAGCAGTCGATTTTCCAGCGTGAGTTCTATCATGAACACGAGTCGGTGCTCGCATCATGGTATAAGGTGCCTTTCAGACAAGGAGTAGTATCGTGGGCAAACTCTTATCCCTCATCGTAATCGCTGGACTCGCCTACAGCGGACTGTACTTTTACTATGGAGCAAGTATCCATCAGCTGATCGAAGAGCAGGTCGACGACCTTGGGCTTGGCGCGTTAGAGGTCAAAGGTGTCGACTACAGCTTGCAAGCCCCCCTGAGCACCCATGCCAATGTCTCGGCCGATGTCATTTACCATGGTGCCGAAGCCACACTCGATATCCGTGTCCAGGGCCATCCCGTTTTCTCCGACGATGTGCAACTCGAACTGGGGGGCCTTCAAGCATTACGACTGACCATCGGGACTGACAAGTAACCCATCCTGATGCAGGTCATCATGACCGACTTTACGATAAAAACAGGCAATGCAGCTCGCATTGCCTGGGACTCGCTCCATTAATCGGGAGGCCCCTGGCCATGATAAGCGTCGAAAGTCTGCTCGGAGTGGCATTGATCTCTCTAGGGATGGTCCTGACTCCTGGCCCCAACATGGTGTATCTGACATCACGAACCCTATCGCAAGGTCGACTTGCAGGACTGATCTCGTTGACAGGAGTCGCTCTCGGCTTCCTCTGCTACATGTTTGCCTCTGCACTTGGCCTTGCCGCATTATTTGAGGCAGTACCAATCGCTTATGATGTCATACGAATCGCAGGAGCAATCTATCTGGGATATATGGCCTGGAACATGATACGCCCCAACGGACACTCCCTGTTCGAGGCAAGAAAGCTTGCTCCCCACTCATCACAGCGTCTATTCGCGATGGGGTTGGTGACCAACCTGCTGAATCCGAAGATCGCCTTGATGTACTCGGCACTGATTCCACAGTTCATTGATGTCACCGCAGGTTCGACGCTGACGCAGTTCATCCAGCTCGGTCTTGTTCAGATTGCTATAGCGGTCACGATCAACGGCATGATCGTCTTGGCAGCATCATCCATCAGCGAGCTACTTGCCAGGCGGCCATCGGCTATACGCACCCAACGCCTGCTCTCAGGTTCAGTCCTCAGCTTTTTCTCCCTCGACCTCCTTCTGCGGAGATAGAACATCAGGCGTCAGGGCGATGCACGATAGCGCTGCCATATCAGTGCCTCTCTCATGCTGGAGAAGAGTCTTGATCACAGGGTACGCTATAAAAAAGGCTGCCAAATGGCAGCCTGTAATACATGTCAGGTGAGCCATTGGAGTGAGACCTTGCTCCTGACCCTATCCAGCCCTCACGCAACAGATGGCAGACACTCGTCTACCTGCATTGTCCTACATGCCAAATCGGTGATTTCCTACATCCCTGCTACCTGCATTTGTTTATCATAGCTGCGTGATGCGACGTACAACCCAGGATGGGTATTCATGCCAGGATGGCTGTCGCGTCACGTTCGGGTGTTGTTCGTGGGCCAAGGATGGCGCACCTTCCCGTAACACCCTATCCGCACGATATATTCCCGCTCTATATATTTACCCTGCACACCTATTCAGAGCGCAACGCCAATGCATGCACTTCTGCGAGTGCAACATTCCTTGCTGCTTCAATGCGCCTCTCCACAGCTGGCTATCTCATCAGCCAACTGACGTAACAGCGTCGAATAGAGGTCACTATCAAGAGGTATCCCCGTTCCCAGCGGATCAATGACACTGGAAGTCTCGACTCCTGTACCTCCGAATACGCTCTCGACAAGCTTGGGATTGAACTGCGGTTCGCTGAATACGCAGTCGACGTTCAGCTCGTCGACGCGCTTGCGTAGCTCATCTATCCGCGCCGGACTAGGTTGCGAGGCATCGCCCAGGGAAATCGCACCGGCTGCCGAGATACCAAAGCGGTTCTCGAAATATTGATAGGCGTCATGGAAGACAATGAAGCGAGGGGCAATCCGGTTGGCAAAGCGCTCCTCCAATTCCTCTGTCAACGTGTTTAGCTCTGCTTTCCCTAGGTTAGCGTTTTCCCGGTAGGTAGTGGCATTTTCCGGGTCAGCCTCAGACAGTGATTCCGCAATCGCATCGAGCCACACCTGAGCGTTCACTGGATCAAGCCAGCCATGAGGGTCTTGACCATGATGGTCGTGCCCATGAGCCGCCTCGTGGTCGTGGTCGTGGTCGTGGTCGTGGTCGTGGTCGTGGTCGTGGTCGTCATGACCATGAGCCTCAAACGTGGCTCCCTGACGAAACTCCAGTTTCTGTGTGCCTGGCACGTCCATCAACTCCACTTTATCGGCATCTCCAGCCAGATTTTCCAGAGAATGCGCCAGCCAAGGCGTCAGGTCTTCACCAATCCAGAAGACCACATCAGCACGATCAAGTGCCTCTGCCTCTGATGGCCGCATGGAGTACGCGTGCGGCGAAGCCCCGGGCTGAACCAGCAGATCGGGCGTCCCCAGTTCTCCCATGACGGTATCGACAAGTGAATAGACCGGGGGGATGTCCACTGCCACGGATGGCACCTCGGCAGCAGCAACAACAGGTGCTGCCAATAGCCCCATCGCTGCATGGCGGGCACGTAATATCATGATTGCTCCTGATCATTTATGAGTGAATTGAAGCCAATATAGTTATGTTATAACATTTCTACTTATGTCAAGCACAAGACATCCTGCACTCAGCATCGATTCCCTACTGACTTCTCCGGAAAACGTCATGACATTGCTGAAGATTGAACACCTGGAAGTCTTCCTCGGTGGCCAACACATCCTGGAAGACATCCAACTGATACTCGAACGAGGTGAAATCGTCACCATCGTTGGCCCTAATGGTTCAGGCAAGACCACTTTGCTGAAGAGCATTATTGGTTCTCTGCAACCGACCCGAGGCCATATCACCAAAGCTTCAGGGCTGAGCATTGGCTACGTTCCCCAGCATCTACACCTCGATGCCACGCTTCCAATGACCGTGTCGCGCTTCATGAGGCTGCCCTTCCAGCGGAGCCGCTTGCAGATCGAGAAGGCACTCAATCAGGCTGGAGTTGCAGGACTTGGCAAGCAGCAGATGAATGAGCTTTCAGGGGGGCAGCTACAACGTATTCTGCTGGCACGCGCCCTGCTGGAATCACCCGACCTGTTGATCCTCGACGAAGCAACCCAAGGGCTCGACCAGTCAGGCATCGCCGCTTTCTATCGCCAGCTCGAAGCTGTTCGCTGCGAGCTGGGTTGTGGCGTACTGATGGTCAGCCATGAGTTGCACGTCGTGATGCGAACTTCAGATCGTGTCATCTGCCTGAATCGCACCATCTGCTGTGAGGGAACACCCGAGCGAGTATCCAGCTCACCGGCATACCTGGCCATGTTTGGCCATCACACTCACGACACTCTCGCCCTGTATCAACACCATCACTCCCCAAGCCCAATGGAACTCCCCTCGTGATACTCGACGACTTTCTGATTCGTGCTTTCCTGGCCGGAATCGGCGTTGCTCTTGCTGCAGCACCACTGGGTTGCTTCGTGGTATGGCGTCGCATGGCTTACTTCGGCGATGCCACTGCCCACGCCGCCATTCTCGGAGTCGCCTTGTCGCTGGTACTTTCAACCTCAATCTTTGCTGGAGTGCTGGTCATTGCCCTGACCATGGCCACTCTCGTCTCTCTCCTGAGCAACAAGGGCTACGCCATGGATACCTTGCTGGGCGTCATGGCTCATTCCGCTCTTGCCTTCGGCCTGGTGGCGGTGTCCTTTGTGTCGGGCGTGCGCATTGATCTGATGGCCTACCTCTTTGGCGACATCCTTGCCGTTGGGCTGAACGATCTCGCCATCATCTGGGGAGGTGCCATCCTGGTCCTGGGATTGATAAGTTGGCGATGGTCGAATCTCCTGATCGCGACACTCAATAGCGATCTCGCCCATGCCTGTGGCATCGATCCACGACGCGAACAGCTCATACTGACGCTGTCACTCGCCATGGTCGTTGCCGTGGCATTGAAAGTCGTCGGGGTATTACTGATCGTTGCGCTGCTGATCATTCCTGCTGCAGCTGCCCGCCCATTCAGTCGCACACCAGAAACCATGGCTCTGCTCGCTGCAGCCATAGGAGCGATTTCCACTACAGGTGGATTACAAGCAGCTTATTGGCTCGACACCCCTACTGGTCCAACGATTGTCAGCCTGGCCGCCATCCTGTTTGCGGTTGCCAGCCTTGTCGGCCATGGCCGCCATTGCCAGTCAAGGTAACTCTCAGTAGACAGGTCCGGCGCCTTGATCGGACAATGCTCCCACCTTCAACCATTCGATTTTAACGAATGAATCAGGGAAAAAGAGTCTCTTTTATTTATCTATTTAGTTTATTAGAGTGCTTATTACTAGGAACGCAAGATTACTTCCCCTGACAGGAGTATCGTCATGAAAATCAAATTGATCATTCCCGCACTCTTGATCGCCACTCTCCCTGCCATTGCCCAAGCTGGCCAGGCAACCGACCGCTCCATGCAACTGAGTGAGCCTCTCTCCACAGTGCAGTCACAGGCCACCGCGCCCCTGGACAGCGCCAGCACCCTGGTGGAACAAGGCAGCAGCGCCGCCATGTCTGCCGCTCGCGCCAAACTTAACGCCACACAGCAGGCCCATGAAAGCAATGTCGCTGGAACAGCTAATCAACTGCAGCTTGCTCGCGAAGCGACCAGTTGAGAAGAGCCGTCGGCTGGAATAGAGCCCTCAGCTGGAATAGAACCCTCAGCTGGAATAGAGCCCTCAAGCATCAGTTGAACAAGGCGACCCCGCTTCATGCCCCCTAATGGGGGCTTTTTTGTCTTTGTCGAGACGGAGCACAGACAGAAGAAACATATTGACGGGGAACAAAGCACTTCAAAGAGCCAGGAGACAGGCTGGCGAATCCACCGCCGCCGACATAGAATGGTCGCGCGCTGATCGGGCATAGGTGTGCCCTTGGCGCTTTTCATGCCTTTGGTTCGAGATTCCGGTTCGTTGATGCCAACTCATTGATCCAGTGCAGCCGTTTCATCGGCAACTCCCGCTGCATCATATTGAATCGCCTCCTCAAGGTGGCAACAACGTGCCGGTCCATTCCTGCCAGGCAAACCTAGCGTTAAAACCCCAGCACTGGACGGCCCAGATCTGGACAATCCGATCCTGGACAATCTGGTCTATACGATCTGGTTTTAAACAACCGGGTATCACAACCAGGTTTTAACAACCAGATTTTAACAACTTAGGAGCCCGTGCCCCCGCCATGCTGCTCGGCCGCCTGCGAGACCCCTTCATCAACCATCGCCACCGACGCCTGTTTCATGTCCTGCGAGTGTCTTTGGCACTTGCAATAACCTTTGCCATCATCCAGGTTCTTCCTTTCGAGCACAGTGGCTGGGCACTCGTCAGCACCGCCATGGTAATGGGCAACCTGCCGCATATCGGCGGCGTGCTGGACAAGGGCCGCCAGCGCCTGGCCGGTACTATCCTGGGGGCCACTCTTGGCCTGGCATTGATCATGCTGCACCTCCCTCCTTGGGGCATCTACCTCGGTGCATTGCTGGGCATTGCCACCTGCACCTGGGTCGTGTTCCCTGGGCGTCAGGCTTATAGTGGACTGATGTTCTCCGTCAGTTTGCTGTTGGTAATCGGGGACGGTAACCAGGCTTTCAGCGTTGCGCTCTGGCGGGCTACCGATGTCCTGCTTGGCACACTGGTCGGCATTGCCGCCACGGTATTGTTCCTGCCGCAAAAAGCCACAGACCTGATGCGTTTCATGCTGGCCGATTGTCTGGATGGCATGGCTCAGCTATATCATGCCCATACCTCAGCAACTTCAGCCCCCGATCTTGATACTCGCAATCTGCTCAAGTCCACCAGCCGTCTGCTGGTCAAGCAACGTGGGCTGAGTGATGCCATTCATCGCGAAGGACGCCTGAATCGCACAGACGTGGATGAATTGATTTCCTATCAACGACGCATGCTGTCCACTATCGAGCTGCTGCTGGAAACCCACTGGACGACTAGAGAAGGGCACAGCTGCATCAATGCCATGAAGGGACTTCGCGAACAGCAGCATACCCTGGCCCGAGGCCTTGGCACGCTGGCATTGAAGGTGCGCACCGGTCAGTCCATTGACTTCAGCATCACGCCTTTTGTCCTGCAACCCTTTGCCGAACTGGCCATGAGTGCCCGTGGTAAAGATGAGAGAGTGCTGTTCAGTCCCAGCGGATATCTATGGCTCAACCGCGAGCTGGCACGCTTGGCCATCGCAACTGCCGAGCGTCTGGGACGCCTGGAGCGGCTGCCCAGCAAACGCCTGCACAATCGTGCTCAACGACGTGGTTTGCTGCGGACAACGCCCTATGACAATAAGGAAGGAAACCAAGATGGCAACTCCCCCCATTGACGTCCTGATTATCGGTGGTGGTGTCGCCGGCCTGTCCATGGCCCTGGAAATCGCCGATCAACGCTCCGTCATGCTGCTCCGCCCGGGAGACCAATCTCTCGGTGCCAGCCGTTGGGCCCAAGGGGGAATTGCTGCCGTACTGTCTCCCCAGGACGATATCGAAGCCCACATCCAGGACACCCTGGTAGCAGGTGATGGGTTATGCGATCCCGACGCGGTGCGTTTCACTGTGGAAAATGGTCCTGATGCCATCAACTGGCTGCTGGAACTGGGGGTCCCCTTTACGCCGGATCCAGACCCGGACGCAGGATATCCTTATCACTTGACTCGGGAAGGCGGACACAACACCCGTCGTATCATCCATGCGGATGATGCCACTGGCCGCGCTGTCATCGACACACTGCTCGAACGCGTCAAGACACACCCCGGTATCAGCCTGCGTGATGACCTCACCGCCGTAGAACTGATCACGGATCAGGATGGCGCTTGTCGTGGCGCGTACTGCCTCGATACTGACAACCAGTTGGTGGAGCTGCTGGCACAGGATACGGTGCTTGCCACGGGGGGGGCCAGCGGTCTGTTTCGCCATACCACCAGCCCCAGCCCGGCCAGCGGTGAAGGCATGGCCATGGCTTACGCCATCGGCGCAGAATTGAAGAATCTTGAGTTCCAGCAATTCCACCCAACCTGCCTGTACGACCCGGATGGCCCCCCCTTCCTGATCAGTGAAGCCGTGCGCGGAGAAGGCGGTCTGCTGCTCAATGTACAAGGCGAGCGTTTCATGCCGGCCATTGATGAGCGCGCTGAACTGGCTCCCCGAGACGTGGTGGCCCGTGCCATCGATGCCGAGATGCAGCGCACCCATTCTGACCATGTACTGCTGGATGTACGCCACCTGGGACAGGATGCTGTCCTGCACCATTTCCCGACCATTCATGCCCACTGCATGAGTCGTGGCCTAGATATCGCCCAGCAACCTATTCCCGTCGTACCGGCAGCCCATTACAGCTGTGGCGGTATTGCCACTGATCATCATGGCGCTACCGCAGTTCCCGCTCTGTATGCCATTGGCGAAGTCGCTTATACAGGCCTTCATGGCGCCAATCGCATGGCCAGTAACTCATTGCTGGAGTGCCTGGTCTATGCCCGTTCCGCTGCCCAACACTTGCGCGAACAGCCATCACAGACAAGTCATGCCCCCATCATGGCTCCCCGCTGGGGCAGCGAGCCGGTCGACCAACAGCGCATCCGGCACTGGCGCGACACCATGCGTAATGAAATGAGCGCCTGGGTTGCCATCGTGCGCAGTGATGAAGGACTGGCCAAGGCCGATCAGGCACTTGCCCAGCTAGAAGCGGAAATGAATACCATCCTGCCAACGGCTGCAGCAGATGCAGAGCTCCTGAGCTACCAACACGCTTTACGCCTGGCACGCTTGACCGTGGCCAGTGCACGTGCACGTCGGGAATCCCGGGGCTTGCACTTCAATCCTGATTGCCCGGTGCATGCAGACCCCGACCCCCGGCCTTCCGTGCAGCATCGCTGAAACCGTCAGGCGCATGCCCACAGGCATCATAAAAAAGCACCATAAAAAAACGGCGGGGCAACAATGCCCTGCCGCTTTTCACATCAAGCACCACGCTTCAAGCAAAGACAACCGTCTTGTTGCCATGAATCAGCACTCTGTCCTCCAGATGCCAGCGCAACCCTCGTGCCAGCACTGTCTTCTCTACATCGCGGCCGAAGCGCACCAGATCCGAAGGTGTATGACAGTGGCTGACACGGTGAATGTCCTGCTCGATGATCGGTCCCGCATCCAGCTCTTCCGTCACATAGTGGCAGGTTGCACCAATCAGCTTCACGCCTCTGTCATGCGCCTGATGGTACGGCTTGGCCCCAGCAAAGGACGGCAGAAAGCTATGGTGGATATTGATTACCCTGCCTGCATAACGTTGGCACAGATTAGGCGGCAGAATCTGCATGTAGCGGGCCAGCACGATACTGTCGGCATTCAACTCTTCGACCAACTGCTCGACACGGGCAAAAGCCTCTGGCTTGTTGTCTGCCGTGACGGGGACGTGGTGATAAGGAATACCGTGCCATTCGACCATACCGCGCATGTCATCATGGTTGGAGATCACCGCGGCAATATCACAATCCAGCTCACCCGCTGTCCAGCGATACAGCAGATCTACCAGGCAATGTGACTCCCGGGACACCATCAGCACCACGCGTCGCTTGTCACGGGTATCACGCAATGCCCATTGCATGTCGAACTCTCTCGCGACTGGAGCAAACGCATCACGCAATTCTTCCAGGGACATGCCGATGGAATCAGCCAGGATTTCATAGCGCATGAAGAAGCGCCCTGCCCCCAGGTCAGAATGCTGGCTGGCTTCAGTGATTGAGCCCCCGTGGCCGGCGATGAAGTTCGATACGCGGGCAACGATGCCTAAACGATCGGGACAGGACACCACCAGGCGGTAAAAATGGGACATCACGACATTCTCACAAATCAGGACAAAATTTCTGGGCAAATAGCCAAGGAGTTGCGCATTGTAGCGGACTACATCGCTCTCGGCACGTGGATCACTTTCGTGTTGGCAGCCTGCAATACGGATAGGCGCACTAAAGGCCATCTGCCGTTTTCCTGAAGCACTGAAGGGCACAGCGCACTGCCCATGACATCCTTCTGGCGTTGTCTGTCAAACACAACAATCATCACAACATAAGCATGAGGGAGTGATGTCCAGCATTGAGTCAACATCAAGCCTTCCCGTATAGTGAAGGTCATTCCGACCAGTCAGCCGTTCCAATGCCAACACCACTCGTTCAGATCCGCCCTCGCCGCCGCCCTCCCGTGCAGTTCCTGCCCCTAGGAGGCTGTGGTGAAATTGGCATGAATCTGAGTCTTTACGGCTACCAGGACACATGGATCGCTGTCGATTGCGGCATGATGATTCGCCAGGATCTTCCAGGCAGTCCTCTCCAGATACCCGACCTGGCAACACCGAACGAGCTTGGCATCCAACCCCAGGCCATCGTCATCACTCATGGTCATGAGGACCATATTGGCGCTGTCGCCTGGCTATGGCCACAATGGAGATGTCCTGTACTGGCAACACCGCTTGTTGCTGCCATGCTGCGCGATAAATTCGCTGAACGCGGTCTGACAGGCCAGGCTATCGAGGTCATCGATCCAGGCGATGCTCGTGATATTGGCAACCTGTCGCTGCGGTATCTGCCGCTTCCCCACTCGATTCCTGAGAGCTGCGCCCTGCTGATCCAGGCAGGAGATTATCGGATATTGCACACCGGTGACTGGAAACTGGATCCCGATCCCATCATCGGGAGACCCATCGATACCGAGCTGTTCAAGGCACTATCTCCATTGCACCTGGTCGTCGCTGATTCCACCAATGCCCACCTTCCTGGACATTCCCGCAGCGAAGGCGAAGTCGCCCGCGCGCTGCAAAGTACTATTGCCGAATGCACTGGGCGTGTGGTCGTCAGCTGTTTCGCCAGCAACCTGGCACGCGTGCTCTCCATCGGGCGTGCAGCGGCCCGTTGCGGACGTCGCGTCAGCCTGCTCGGGCGTTCCATGGAACGTTTGGTGGGACATGCCCGCCGACTGGGCTATCTGGATGATTTCCCCTCTCTGGTACCGGTATCAGACCTGGGTTATCTCCCTGCAGAGGAAGTACTGGTCATTGCGACCGGCAGCCAGGGAGAACCGCGTGCAGCCCTGGCCCGACTATCTCAAGGACGGCATCCGCATTTCGAACTGACCGCAGGTGACAGCGTCATCTTCTCGGCCAAGGCCATTCCTGGTAATGAACACCTGATTGAACGCCTCAAGCGTGCACTGGGGCGCTATCAGGTCGCCATCCTGGATGAGTTCAGTCATCCCCAGTTGCATGCATCGGGCCACCCAGCACAAGAAGAACTGGAGCAGCTCTACGCTTGGCTGAAGCCCCAATATCTGCTGCCTGTACACGGCGAACAACCTCATCAGCAAGCACATATGGCATTGGCTGAACGTCTCGGGATCAAGTCCCCCTTGCGGCCCATCAACGGCGACTTGGTCCGCTTTGATCACAACGGCCTTCAACGGGTGTCACAGCATTCACAGTCAGCGCGCATCGTCACTCAAAACCAGCTGTCGCCTGCCCACAAGCCCAGCCAGGCCCGCCATGGAACCCTCAGCCTGGCCATCACCCTGATTGCCAGTGATACGGGCTGGACTCGCATAGGGCGCCTGATGATCGACAACAGTCAATGCAGTGCCATGGACGAGGACAGTTTCAGCGACTGGCTGGATGAACAACTGTGCAGCATATCCTGCGATACGCTTCTGACTTTGCGCCAGGCGTTATATCCACGCCTGCAACAATGGCTGCATACACACCTTCACCGCTTGCCCGAAGTACACTTGCAACTGATGGCCACTGAAGCCGAAACACTTGCCGACAGCTTGTCCTGAATAGACAAGCCCTCCATGCCAGTATGGTTTTCATGCTAAAAAATATGCCGACCTCAGGCATGAAGCCCAGGCCGGCATATTTTGGCGGAAGGTCTACAGGCAATCGAGCCCTGTCCTTACACCAGTAACGCTTACTCGATACTAATAACGCTTACTTGAGTAATGATTACTTGGGATTCTTCGGTGGACGACCACGCTTGCGCTTGGGCTGCTCGGCAACCAGATCCTCAAGTGACAGACCCGCTTCACTGATCTGCTCACGAATCTCGGCCAGCTTGCGCGCCTTTTGCACTTCTTCTTCCTGGCGTACACGCTCTTCATCTTTCTTCGATTCGATAACTTCTTCGATAACTTCAAGAAGTTTCTGCAGCTGTTCCATGCTCAGCTGACGAGCAGCAGCGCGAGCAACATTCTTGTTCCGAGCAATGCGCTCGAGAGATTCGCTGGACATATATTCCTCCATGCCTTGGAAAATAAAGGCTGACACCTTTAAGCACCTGTGAAAAGTATATGCTCTACCCAAGTCTTGGCAAGAAATTCTAGTAATTTTGTCCACAAAAGACATATAAAAAAGGTGCCACGCTGGCACCCTCTTTATTTGCAAAGTAGCAGTCTGTCCAATGTACCACCATATCTTCAACGGTCATCAACTACGTTATTTGCTGCATGCTCTCGCCCAAGCAACCACGCTATCCTCCCGTCATATTCATGAAGCGCACGACCTGAATATCGCCATCAGTAGTGAAATGGTGTTTTTCCGGTTTAAGGTGCATTGCCTCAATGATGGACTGCTTGAGGCGCTCCTTGTCTCCCGGATAACGGCGCAACACTGCCCTCAAGTCAACCGAGTGTTCATTCCCCAGGCATAGCAACAGACGCCCTTCCACAGTGACCCTGACACGGTTACAGCTGGAGCAGAAGTTATGGCTATGAGGAGAAATGAACCCTACTCTGATATCGCTATCCGCCATGCGGTAGTAGCGTGATGGTCCTGGGGTGGTTTCCGCCGTGGGAGTCAATACATGGCGCTTCTCGATCAACGCCATGACATCATCGCTTGAACAATAGGTCTCGGCACGAGAATGATCTGACACATCACCCAGAGGCATTTCCTCGATAAAACTGATATCGAGACCTTGCTGACGGGAAAATTCCACCAGGTCCAACACTTCATCATCATTGCGCCCTTTGAGAATCACGGCATTGAGCTTGATGCGCTCGAAGCCAGCATCCTGAGCTGCATGAATACCATCAATCACCTTGCTCAAGTCCCCCGTACGAGTCAGGCGACGAAAGCGCTCGGGATCAAGGGAGTCCAGACTCACATTGAGACGCTTGAGACCTCCTTGACGCAACGATTCGGCATGACGACGCAGTCCCGCTCCATTGGTGGTCATGGCAAAGTCCTTCAAGCCCGGTAATGCCCCAATGGTCGACACCAGATTATCAATGTTGCGCCTCACCAGGGGTTCACCACCAGTCAAGCGGATCTTTTCCACGCCAAGCTCGGTGAAGGCCTCCGCAACCAGGGAAATTTCTTCCAGCGTCAACACCAGGGCACGGGGCAGAAACGTCATCTCCTCGCTCATGCAATAGACACAGCGGAAGTCACAGCGGTCGGTCACCGAAAGGCGGACATAAGACACCCTACGGCCAAAGTCATCGATCAACGTTTGTGTCATGGTGACTCTTTCTCCCAGCGCTGAGCATCATGATGATCCTGCTCGCGCTCCGATACCCAG
Source organism: Halomonas sp. (assembly GCF_029263665.1). Taxonomy (GTDB): domain Bacteria; phylum Pseudomonadota; class Gammaproteobacteria; order Pseudomonadales; family Halomonadaceae; genus Halomonas. Next base: position 96,808 of record NZ_JAJUFQ010000010.1, on the reverse strand, counting down.
TAATCTCCACTGGCGGTGTGTTCCTTCTTCCACAGTGGGGCACGGGTCTTGAGATAATCCATCAGAAATTCGCAGGCTTCGAATGCCGCTCGGCGATGCGCACAGGCAACCACTACCAATACGATAGGATCTCCAGGGGTCAGGCGTCCAACTCGATGAATGATGCTCACTGCATCGATCGGCCAGCGTTCCCGTGCTTCATCGATGATCTGCGCCAGAGCCGCCTCTGTCATGCCGGGATAATGCTCCAGAGTCAGTGCCGTTACTTCAGGACGCTCATTGAAATCCCGTACCAGCCCTGTGAAGGAGACCACCGCCCCAATATCACTGCGTCCCGCCAGCAATGCCTGCTGTTCAACCCCCGGATCAAAAGCTTCCTCCTGAACACGGACCTGACTGCGCAGCATGGATTTATTGTTGTTCGCCAGCATTGGCTTATCCCCCTGTCACAGGCGGGAAAAAAGCCACTTCGTCACCTTCCGTGATAGCCGAAGAATCCCCCGCCATGACATGATTTACTGCGCACAACACCTGTGCATCATTCAGATACTGAAAACGCTTATCCATCCTGCCAAGCTGTGCCTTCAATCCGGCCACGTCCGCACTGGGAAGGCTGGCGAAAGTGACGGACGTTTCCTCGACACCAAGTCGCTCACGCAGCTCAGCCAGGCAGCGCACATGCACGACAGCACTCTTCGTATTCGCCACACCCTCGGCTGTACTTACCACACTGTCGGCCATATTCGGTCTATTCTCTGGTATTGACGCTTCTGCCGCTGTCACGCTTCCCTGGTCAGCTACGTGATTCTGATCCGCCGAGTGGCCCAGCGCGGTATTGCGGCAATAGTCACCCGACTTGCCCCCGGTCTTGGTCTCCAGGTGCACGGCACCTATTTCCATGTCCTTGTCGACCGCCTTGCACATGTCATATAGCGTCAAGCAGGCCACCGATACAGCCGTCAGGGCTTCCATCTCGACGCCGGTGCGACCATTCAGACGGCACAATGCGCGGACTCTTACACAGCCAGACTCACGATCGATATCAAAATCGATCGTCACTTTACTCAAGGACAAGGCATGACACAGGGGGATCAGTTCATGAGTCCGCTTGGCAGCCTGAATGCCAGCAATACGAGCAGTCGCCAGCACATCACCCTTTGGCAGACGTCCCTCCACCAACAGGCCCAGGGTTGCAGGCGCCATGAAGATAGCTCCACTCGCCGTGGCCTCGCGGCGCGTTTCAGCCTTGTCGCCCACATCAACCATATGGGCCTCGCCACGTTCATTCAGATGAGTCAGCATGTCACGGCTCTCACTAATAAATTCAAGAAAAACGAGATTCAAGGAAAACGAAACAACGGGTGGATAGTGACAGTGTCGCCAGGGTTCGCGTTCTCCATGTCATCACCTACCTCAACCAGGCAGTCGGCTGCCACCATGGATGACAGGATGCCGGACCCTTGTGCTCCAGTAGGCATGACATGCAAGCGTCCATCTTCATCGCAGCTCAGCCTGCCACGACAGAAATCGGTGCGGCCAAGACGGCTGTTGAAGCGGCCATCCGCTACCGCCCGTTGGCGTAGTGGGGCCTGGGAGATGCCCAGCATCACTCTCAACAAAGGGGCTACAAAGCACAGGAAAGTCACCATACAGGCCACCGGATTGCCCGGCAGACCGAGAAATGGCACTTGCTGCTCCCCCAGGGTACCACACGCCATCGGACGTCCTGGGCGCAAGGCAATACGCCATAGCGTCAGGCGCCCCATGGATTCCACTGCAGCCTTGGTATAGTCAGCCTGCCCAACCGATACCCCACCACTGGAAATCACCAGATCCGCGACCTCCGCAGCCTCGGTCAGCCGTGCGACAAGGGCATTGTCATCATCGCGGACAATGCCGAGATCCATTACCTCGGCACCGTGCTCCTGTAGCAAGCCGATCAATGAATAACGGTTGGCATCATAGATGGCTGCTGCGTCTCGGCCATCGCCTGGTGCAGTGACCTCGTCGCCGGTAGAAAACACCGCGACCCTCGGACGACACCGCACAGTGACATCCGCTTGTCCCAGTGAAGCAAGAAACCCCAATGCCGCAGCATCAATACGCGAGCCAGCTTCCAGAGCCACCTGCCCTCTGGTGATATCCTCTCCCGCCATGCGCACATGCTGGCCACCTTTCACTCGATCTGCCGAATCGATATTCACTTGGTCACCGCTGATGGTGACCTGTTCTTGCATGATGACAGTATTGGCGCCTTCAGGCAGCGGCGCTCCCGTGGTGATCGAGATACATTCGCCCGGCCCCAGGCGCCCTTGCCATGGCTGGCCGGCCAGGGCCTGGCCCACCAATCGCCATTCAGCAGGAGATTCTCCTGCAAGAGGGCCTCCTACGCCTTCCTCGGCACAGGGCCAGTTCAGAGCGATGCCGTCCATCGCCGCGTTGGTATGGCCGGGAACATCGAAAGCAGCCACCACTGCTTCTGCCAACACTCGTCCATGGGCGTGCACCAAGGCAACCTTCTCTGTCGCCAATGGCCCGGATACCAATGTGAGCAATGATGCCCGTGCTTCACTGACACTGAGCATCCTTTCGCCAAGCTCAAAGCAGGACAACGTGGTCATGAAGGTTCCTCCTGGCCAGCTGAAGGCTCTTCCTGACCGGCTGAAAGCTCTTCCTGACCAGCTGAAGGATCTTCTTTGTCTGCTGAAAGCTCTCTTTGCCCTGCTGAGAGCGCTTTCCGGGCTGAAGGCTCCTGACCAGCGATACGGCAATGGCTCGTCAATGTGGAGCATGTATCAGGCCAGGTCATGACCCAGTGACGAATCCAGGCCGCAATGGTGTCGTGATCATTGAGATCCAGTTCCGCCACACCATCCGGTTCGGAAATGGTGACATCACTGGCAATTGCCCTGACCCAGGAATCCCGCGAGGCAAGCAGCGGCTGGCCAAGGGCGGGACGATAAAGTTCAAGCTTGGGCAACGGCCAATCCTTGAACCCTTCCACCAGAATCAGGTCCGGTGCAGTCGGCATGACCATGCGGATCAACATGGCCAGGTCGGCTTCCTCGGCCTCTGGCGTTTCCATCATCAACGCATAACGTCGTGAGGAAGCGACCAGCATCGGCATGGCGCCGGCCTGACGCAGCCGATGGCTGTCCTTGCCTGGTTGATCGACATCGAAGCGGTGGTGGGCATGCTTGATCACGGCAACCCGCAACCCGGATGCCTTGAGCCTTGGCAGCAGGCTTTCCAGTAGCGTGGTCTTGCCCGTACCACTCCATGCTGCAATGCCCAGAATGGCGACCTCAGGACAAAATTCCAGCTCATGGGATTGCACCGCGGTCATGGTTGGCCTCCTGTGACAGCGGCCTCCAGTGCCAAGCGCTCTTCTTCCGTATTCAGGTTGGCAAAGGCAGCAGGACAGTCGGACATATCAACCTGACACCAGGCATGCTGTTCATACCAGCGCAGAATCTTGCGATCGCCCTGCTCCAGTGCCCGGCGCAGGTCATGACGCAACTCACGCCGCACGATCGCCACCACGGGATGCATTCTTTCACCATCAAAGGCGTATGCGATATCGACCTTGTCACCATCCATCGTCTTCTGTGCAAGCCCGGCAACCATGCGCGGCACCAGATCCTTCGGCAATGCCGGGCTATCACAGGGAACGAACACGACCCACTCGGTGGTTGCCGCACACAAGCCACTGTAGATCCCCATCAACGGCCCTTGATAACTTTCCTGGCCATCTTCCAGCATCCGGTCTGCCACCACGCGATCCGACAGTTGTGCGTAGCGTTCGAGGTGCCGGTTGGCATTGATCAATACTTCCGACACATGAGGCCTCAAACAGCCTACCGCATGGGTGACCAACGGGGCGCCAGCGAAGTCCACCAGCCCCTTGTCAATGCCCCCCATGCGCCGGCCCTGCCCTCCAGCCAGGACCACGCCGGTCAAAGCGTGCAGCGCGATTTCTGCCACTGTCATTACCTCAAAACAAGTTGCCTGCTACCCCACACTCAAGTTACCCGTTACATCAAACTGAAGTTACCTCAAACCGAAGTGTGCTGTTTCATACCTGTCATCATGCCTTACAGGGACGCCACTCGCCATGCTGGTAGTGTCGCACCAAGCCACAAGGGAGTATCATTTGTGCACCATATTGCACAACGCTACAGAATTTATCTGAATACAGTACGGCTAGGCCGTGGTGGACAATCCTATGGAAGACGGCTTTGATGTCGGCGCTCGCCTGCGCCAACTCCGCCAGGAACGACAGCTTTCTCAACGCGAACTCGCCAAACGGGCAGGAGTCACCAACAGCACCATCTCTCTGATCGAGCTGAATAACGTCAGCCCATCCGTCAGCTCTCTGAAAAAGATTCTTGACGCTCTGCCTATCTCCATCAGCGCTTTCTTCGCTGGCGATGAGCCCAATCATCCCAGCCCTTTCTATCGCGCTGCAGAGCTCACCGACATCGGCGACGGCCAGTTGATCTGGAAGCTCGTCGCTGCACGGCGGCCGGATCGCCGCATGTCCATCCTGCATGAACGCTATCCCCCAGGCTCCGATACCGGCGAAGACATGCTCGAACACGATGGAGAAGAAGGCGGTGTCGTTGTCACAGGCCAGATCGAAATCACCGTCAATGGAGAAGTTTCCCTGCTGGGGCCAGGAGACGCCTATTATTTCGACTCTCGCCTGCCTCATCGGTTTCGCAATATCGGCGACGAAGAGTGCATCCTGATTAGCGCCAACACGCCACCGACGTTCTCGGATGGCGGGCAGGAATTGCATCACGCTTGATCTGTGTCATCAAACAACCGAAGAGGCTGCTGACAAAGGTCACGAGCGATGGTCAGGCAAGGCAAAATCCGCCGAAAAAGCGCAGTTTACAAGGTGTAAATGAGCATTTTGAGACGGGTTTTAACGCCGCATGGCCGAGCGCAGTAGTTTGTCAGCAGTCTCCAGTAAAACGCCCTCGACTCCTTGGTGAGTACGAGGGCGTTTTCATATAACGGGAGTCCTGGATCTCATTCAGGTCACAGGACACTTCGATACGAACGTCAGGACTGCTCTACCTTCGGCAGCACCAGATTCAGGACAATACCGACCAATGCCGCCAGGCTGACGCCTTGCAGAGTGAACTGCCCACCACCGAATTGCATGCCGCCGATACCGAATACCAGCACCAGAGACACAATCACCAAGTTGCGCGGAGCCGTCAGCGGTTTTCCCGCACGTACCAAAGTGTTCATGCCAACCACGGCAATGGAGCCAAACAGCAGGGTCATGATGCCCCCCATCACGGGGCCGGGAATGGTCTGCAGAATCGCACCCAGCTTGCCGACAAAGGCCAGGATAATGGCCGTGAATGCCGCCGCTATCATGATGCGTGGATCAAAGGCTCGGGTCAGGGTAACGGCGCCCGTCACTTCCGAATAGGTCGTATTGGGAGGTCCGCCGAACAACCCGGCGGTCATGGTGGCCAGCCCATCTCCCAGCAAGGTGCGGTGCAGGCCAGGCTTTTCCAGATAGTTTTTCCCCGTCACGGAACCAATCGCCACCATGTCCCCAATGTGCTCCACTGCTGGAGCAATGGCCACAGGGATCATGAACAGGATGGCAGCCCAGTGAAAACTGGGAGCCGTGAAGGACGGCATGGATAACCAGGAGGCCTCACGCACCAAGGTGAAATCGACGACCCCCATCATCAGAGCCAGTACATATCCCGTCACAATCCCGCCAAGGATCGGCACCAGGCGCAATAGCCCACGACCAAATACTGCAAGAATCAACGTGACCAGCAGGCTGGACATGGAAAGCACCATGGCTTGACCGTAGCCAATGCCATCGCTGGTTTCTCCACTGGCCATGCTCACGGCTACCGGCGCCAGCGCGAGGCCGATCACCATGATCACCGGACCTACCACGACCGGGGGCAGCAGACGATGCAGCCAACCCGTCCCCTTGAGACGCACGGCTTGTGAGATCGCCACATAGACCAGGCCAGCCGCGATCATGCCACCAAGTGTCGCCGATACTCCGAAGCTGGCTATCGACCCCTGGATTGGAGCAATAAAGGCGAAGGATGAAGCAAGAAAGACCGGTACCGACATACGCGTGGTGGCATGGAATACCAAGGTACCGATGCCCGCCGTGAACAGTGCCACATTAGGATCGAGTCCTGTCAGCAGCGGCACCAGCACCAGGGCCCCGAAAGCCACGAACAGCATCTGGGCTCCAGTGATCATGGTGCGAGGTAGTGACGTCGTCACCATGCGCTCTTCTGAGTTCGAGGGAGACAAGGAGGGGTCGGTCATCAGGGGCTCCGGGGTGGCATTGGCTGAAAATGGTCGCCATGTTACCAACTTCGTCCGTTGACTTATTACTGATCCTGCATTCAAGCTCACGCGATCACAAACAAAGCCCCCCGATGAGAAAAACTCATCAGGGGGCATTGCCTTCTCTTGCACTTCTCCTACTCTTTCTATTCTTCTCTCACGCTTCTTGGCCACTCTCGGCTTCGCTCTCGCACCGGCTTCACTCCTTGGTGCCAGCCGACATCCACTCCTCCATCATCTCATCGTAAGGCACCGTTGTGCCCTGCGGCATTTCATCATCCAGCTTGGCTTTTGGCGCCCCAGGCTTGGACAGCCACTCTTCGGGATCCACCTCTTCATTGAGCACAGGTTCATAGGTGCTGAAGATCTTGGCACGAGCCAAGCGCGCCATGATGTTGTCCAGATCACCTGCCAGGTTATCCAGCGCCTCCTGGGCGCTGATGTCGCCGCTCACTGCCGGAGCCAGGTTCTCCCACCACAGCGGTGCCATACGCGGATAATCCGGTACATTGGTCCCCGTGGGCGTCCACTTCGACTCGTTGGGGCTACGATAAAACTCGACAAAACCACCCAATTTCGGTGCCATGTCGGTCATCTGGTCTGAGAAGATATCGGAGCGCCGAATCGGTGTCAGGCCGGCCATCAGTTTCTCGAGAGACACCGTCTTGGACACCGTGAACTGGGCAAACAGCCAGGCCGCACTGCGACGCTCCTCGGGCGTGGAGTCAAAGAAGGTCCAGGCTCCCACGTCCTGGTAACCCACCTTCATGCCCTCTTCCCAATAAGGCCCTACCGGCGACGGAGCCATCCGCCACTTGGGGTTGCCCTCATCATCCGTCACCGCTACATCCGGGCTGACCATGTCCGCGGTAAAGGCGGTATACCAGAAGATCTGCTGGGCGATATTGCCCTGCGCCGGCACAGGGCCCGCTTCACCAAAGGTCATGCCTTGTGCTTCCGGTGGTGCAAAATCACGTAGCCATTCCACCATCTTGGTCACCGCGAACACGGAGGCAGGAGAGTTGGTCGCGCCACCTCGGCTGACACTGGCACCAACCGGATGACTCTCTTCATCGACGCGAATCCCCCAGTCATCCACCGGATTACCGAATGGCACACCGGGACTGCCCATCCCCGCCATGGATAGCCAGGAATCATGGAAGCGCCAGCCCAGGGATGGATCGCGACGGCCATAGTCCATATGCCCATAGACCTTCTGGCCGTCGATCTCGCCAACATGCTTGGTGAAGAACTCCGCGATGTCCTGATAGGCCGTCCAGTTGGTTGGTACGCCCAGGTCGTAACCGTAGATATCACGGAACTGCTTCTGCAGGTCTTCGCGCTGGAACCAGTCATAGCGGAACCAGTAGAGATTGGCGAACTGCTGGTCCGGCAGTTGATAGAGATTGCCATCCGGCCCGGTGGTATACTGGATGCCGATGAAGTCTTCCAGGTCCAGCGTCGGCAGTGTCAGGTCCTTCCATTCATTTTCCATGGCCTCGGTGAGATTGATGGTCGTGCCATAGCGAATATGCGTACCGATGGAGTCCGAATCATTGACATAGGCATCGTAGATATTGCGTCCAGACTGCATCTGCGTCTGCATGTTCTGGACCACATCACCTTCGCCAATGATGTTATGGGTGACTTCGATTCCGGTGAGTTCATTGAACGCCGGCACCAGCACATCCCGTTCCCATGTATGGGTTGTCAGTCCCTCCGCCACGGTATTTATCTGCATGCCACGGAATGGTTCAGCCGCCTTGGCAAACCATTCCAGCTCGGCAATCTTTTCTTCCCGGGTCAATGTGGAGTTCTGGAACACTTCATCGGCCAAGCGCTCAATGAGGGCCTGTTTATCCTCCTGCGCCTCCACGGAGGTGGACGCCAGCATGACCGCCGCCGTCATCCAGGCACTTCGCTTCAATGTCGCTTTCATGATCACCTCGCGTTGTTATGATGGATCGTTATGATGGATCGTTATGGTGCGTTATCAGGCGAGTTGCCCTGCTCATCCCCAGCGCAGCAGGATCAGCATCCAGACCACCGACACCCCCAACGCCAGCCAAAGGCTCAATGATGTGAAGCCCACCACCGCAAGGTGGATATAGGCTGCCGACAGCATGCCGATGAAAAAACGATCGCCACGGGTGGTGGCAATCGGTAGAAAACCACGTCGCTCCACCGTCGGAGATGCCAGTTCCCACAACGTCATGCCGACCAGCATCAAAGCGACAATGGCAAAGAAGATTGCAGTGGGAACGGTCCAGACCATCCAGGACATGCGCAGCCCTCCTCAGGTACGGCCCAGGGCAAAGCCCTTGGCGATATGACGTCTAACGAAGAACACCACCACGATGCCCGGCACGATGGTCAGTACTCCGGCAGCCGCCAGCGTCCCCCAGTCAATACCCGATGCCGTGGAAGTACGCGTCATCACTGAAGCGATAGGCTGTGCCTGTGTGGAGGTCAGGGTGCGGGCAAGCAGCAGCTCCACCCAGGAGAACATGAACAGGAAGAACAGCGTCACGCCGATACCGGAGCGGATCAGCGGCATGAAGACGCGCAGGAAAAAGCGTGGAAAGCTGTAGCCATCAATGAAAGCCGTTTCGTCGATTTCCTTGGGCACACTGCTCATGAACCCCTCGAGAATCCATACCGCCAGGGGGATGTTGAACAGGCAATGCGCCAATGCCACGGCAATATGCGTGTCGAACAATCCGATGGTGTAATACAGCTGGAAATACGGCAGCAGAAAGACTGCCGGTGGCGCCATCATGTTGGTCAACAGCCAGAAGAACAGGTGTTTGTCGCCAATGAACTGGTAACGGCTGAAGGCATAGGCCGCAGGCAATGCCACCGACATGCTGATGGCCATGTTCATCAGCACATAGATGATGGAATTGACATAGCCCATGTACCAGCTGGAAGAAGTGAAGATCTTGATGTAATTGGCGAAGGTAAGATTCTCTGGCCACAGTGTCAGCGCTCCGAGGATCTCTCGATTGGTCTGCAGCGACATGTTGACCAGCCAATAGATCGGCAACAGCACAAACAGCACATAGGCACCCAGCAGCACGGCTCGTTTAAGCATCGGGGCCCTCCCCGCGGCGGTCTTTCTGCAGGTTCATGATGGCGGTGTAGAACACCCAGCACACCAGCAGAATGATAAGGAAATAGATCAGCGAGAATGCCGCAGATGGCCCTACGTCGAACTGTGCCGTCGCCATGATGGCCAGGGACTGACTGAGGAAAGTGGTCGAGCTGCCCGGACCTCCCCCGGTCAGCACGAAGGGTTCTGCATAGATCATGAATGAGTGCATGAAGCGCAACAGCACCCCGATGACCAGCACATTAGTCAGCTTGGGTAATTGGATATAGCGGAATACCGCCCAGCGCGAGGCACGATCGATGCGCGCCGCCTGGTAGTAGGCTTCGGGAATCGCCTGCAGGCCGCTGTAACAGAGCAGTGCAATCAGTGACGTCCAGTGCCACACATCCATCAAGATGATGGTGGCCCAGGCATCAATGGAGCTTGACGTGATGTTGTAGGGATAGCCCAGCTGCCTCAGACTCCAGCCCATCAGGCCGATGTCGCCGCGCGTGAAGATCTGCCAGATGCTGCCCACCACATTCCACGGAATCAGCAACGGCAGGGTCACCAGTATCAGCACCAGGGAGGCCTGCCATCCTCGCTTGGGCATCAGCAGCGCAACTCCGATCCCCAGCGGCACTTCGATGGCCAGAATGGTCAGCGAGAAAGCAAACTGACGAGCCAGGGCAGCCTGCAATCCTGGGTTATTGAGTGTATCGACGAACCATTCGACACCCACGAAATATCGGGTATGTGGATCAAGAACGTCCTGGACCGAGTAATTGACCACCGTCATCAGCGGCACGATGGCGGAAAAGGTCACCAGCGCCAACATCGGCAGCACCAGCCACCAGGCACTGTTGTTGCGCACCTTGTTCATGCCTCCTCCTCCCCATGCAACCCGTTCCCTTCTCCATGGGGCCCATTCTCTTTGTTATGAATTCCACCTATCTCTACACGATACTCATCCACATACAGGCCCAGATGTTCCGGCGGAAAGCGTATGTATGCCCTTTGTGCCGGTAATGTGCGCCCTTCCTCCACCCGCGCCTTGAGCACGACCTGACCAAGACGCACGCTGAGAATGGAGAAGGTGCCAAGGTCCTGACACTGGTCCATACTCACTTCGATGAAACCCTCGCCGGGTTCCGCGGACACTTGCACGAACTCAGGGCGAATCCCCAGTTTCACCGTTGCGGTACCTGACAATGCCTTTTCGATCGCCATTTGTACGGACTCATCCACGGCAAGAGGGCTGCCTTGACACACCACCTGCCCATCGGCCATATCCACTTCGAGGAAGTTCATTCCCGGGCTGCCAATGAAGTAGCCGACGAAGGTATGGGCTGGGCGCTCGAACAACTCGCGTGGCGTACCAAATTGCACGATCTGGCCTTCGTACATCACGGCAATCTTGTCGGCGAAGGTGGAAGCTTCCAGTTGATCATGGGTGACATAGATCATGGTCACCGCGAAACGCTGATGGATTTCCTTGAGCTTGCGGCGCAGCTTGAACTTGAGCTGTGGATCAATCACCGTCAGAGGTTCATCGAACAGAATGGCCGCCACATCGCTGCGCACCAGCCCCCGTCCCATGGAAACCTTCTGCTTCTCATCAGCAGTGAGATTGCGGGCCTTGCGCTTCAGGTGACTGGTCAGTTCCAGCGCATCCGCCACTTCGTGCACCCGCTCCCGAATCTGTGCCTCAGGCACGCCTGTATTGCGTAGCGGAAACGCCAGATTGTCGAACACCGTCATGGTGTCGTAGACCACGGGAAACTGGAAAACCTGGGCAATGTTGCGCTCTTGAGGCGGTAACTGGTTGACTCTCTTGTCATCAAAAAGCACATCGCCCTGAGACGGTGCCAGCAACCCTGACATGATATTGAGCAGCGTCGACTTGCCACAACCGGAAGGGCCGAGCAGTGCGTAGGCGCCACCCTGTTCCCACACATGATCCATATGCCGAATGGCGTAATCTTCGTCCTTGGACGGGGACGACTGATAACTGTGCGCCAATCCGGAAAGCGTGATATCGACCATTCAATGTACCTCCCCATCAACATCGTCAGTGCGCTGAGGGGCGCCAGGTATGTACAGCGTGGAGCCGTCATCCGCGAAGGCATAGAGCCGGTGAATGGGGAAATAGAGCCTGACTTTCTGATTGACATCAAAGGTATGCACGCCCGGCAGATGCGCTACCATCGTCCCCCTGGAGTGATGCACATGGAGAAACGTTTCCGAACCGCTGATCTCTGCCAGGTCGACAACGACATCCAACGCCAGATCATCATTGGCCTGAGGAGACAGCGATAAATGAGCCGGGCGCACGCCAAAGCGGAAGTGCCCTTCCCCCAACCCTCGCAGCCCCTGGTCCAGAGCAAAGTGCATGTCATCGCCAAAGGTGACTTCATTGGCATGAATATGCCCGCCAATGACATTCATTGGTGGCTCAGAGAACATTTCCGCCGAGGTGAGCGTATTCGGTCGCCGAAACACATCCGCTGTCGGGCCATACTGCATCAACCGCCCTTCATGAAGCACAGCAGTATGGCCGCCAAGAGCCAGGGCTTCGCTGGGCTCCGTGGTGGCATACACGACAATGCAGTCCCGGGCAGCGAATAACGCCCCCAGCTCCTCACGAAATTCCTCGCGTAACTTGTAATCCAGATTGACCAGAGGTTCGTCAAACAGCACCAGGCTGGCATCCTTGACCAGCGCACGAGCCATGGCCGTGCGTTGTTGCTGGCCCCCGGACAGCTCCAGCGGCTTGCGTGACAGCAGATGATCGATATGCAGCAGACTGGCCACCTCCCGCACCCGCACATCGATCTCCTTGCGCGGCACCTTGGCAAGCTTCAGTGGCGAGGCAATATTGTCGTAGACCGTCTGGTGGGGATAGTTGATGAACTGCTGGTAGACCATCGCCACATTGCGCTGCCGAACACCCAACCCCGTGACATCTTCTCCGTTCATCAACACACGACCACTTGTTACCTGATCGAGGCCTGCCATGACCCGCATCAGGGATGTCTTTCCAGCCAGCGTGCGACCAAGCAGTACATTGAAGGACCCTGGCTCCAGGATCATCGACACCTCGTCGAGATGTGTTTCGTTGGCCACCACTCGGGTGACCCCTTCCAAGGTCAATGACATAGGCGATCTCGTCCGTCATCCGTTCCCGCTTCGAGGGTCCAGATAAACGGTAGTAGAGATTCGCTTTAGCCTCACGGATGTTTACAAACGAAAGTCTTTCAACGCCTGTGACCATTGCAGTCAATCAGCGACAATCGATTGATTCCTATTCTATTTGCAGGAAGTTCAAACTTTTGTCTAAACGACCAAAATCGAGTGTCTGCACGACCTTCCTGCATAAAAAAAGATGGATGTTCGCAATCGAACATCCATCTTTCACATTCAAGCCCGCCACGGACCGGGCCGTGCGGAAAAGTCAGCCTTGATTTGCCGTCTTCGCTGCGCTCCAGCTCGCAGCATCACCGAGCGCAGACACTCTCGTAATGCCTTGGTTTTGTCAGAAAAGTCGGCGAGCGATGGTCAGGCAAGGCGGAAGCGATCAAAAAAGCGGAGTTTACGAAGTGTAAATGAGCATTTTGAGATCGCTTCCAACGCAGCATCACCGAGCGCAGACACTTTTCCTACAAAGCCTAGCGAGTACCGAAGATCTTATCCCCCGCATCCCCCAGCCCTGGAACAATATAGCCATTCTCATCGAGACGCTCGTCCACGGCTGCCGTATAGATCTCGACATCCGGATAGGCTTCCTGCACTTTCTGGATACCTTCCGGTGCCGCCACCAGCACGATGACTTTCATCTGCGGGCAACCACGCTCGCGCAGCATGTCCAGGGTCGCGACCATGGAACCGCCAGTGGCCAGCATCGGGTCGATGACAATGGCCATGCGCTCTTCAAGATCATTGGCAAACTTGGAAAAATACGGCACAGGCTGCAGGGTTTCTTCATCGCGATACAGGCCCACCACACTGACACGGGCACTGGGAATCAGGTCGGTGACCCCTTCCAGCATTCCCAGGCCAGCACGCAGGATCGGTACGACCGTGACCTTCTTGCCCTTGAGCTGCTTGGCCTGAATGGTATCGCCGCTCCACCCTTCGATATCGGTGGTTTCCAGTTCCAGATCCTGGGTAGCTTCATAGGTGAGCAGCTTGGCGACTTCGCCGGCCAGCTCACGGAAACTCTTGGTACTGAGCCCTGCTTGACGCATCAGCCCCAGCTTGTGCTGGACGAGAGGATGATTGATGGCATGGACGCTCATGAGCAGACCTCTTTTTAGGTTGCGGCAGATTTTCGAATGCGACGTTCATGGGTCGCATTAATGAGTGCGACAGGGTCGCAATAACGCTCGTGCGACGGCTTCGGGTCGCAATAAAAAACCGGGCGCATTCTACCTGCATCTTGCTGTTCGGTTAAGCGTCAACGCAGTCTGGGGTCGCCGGCAACTGCCAGTCCACCGGTGTACGGCCATTCGCCTGCAGAAAGGCGTTGGCCTGGGAAAAATGGTGGTTACCGAAGAAGCCGCGGTGCGCTGACAAGGGAGATGGGTGCGGCGATTCCAGTATCAGGTGCCGATGGCGATCGATCAGGGCCTTCTTCTGCCGTGCATGGCTACCCCACAACAGAAACACCGAAGGTGACGCATGGGCACTGACCGCCTGAATGGCACGATCGGTGAACGTTTCCCAGCCTCTGCCACGATGCGACGCCGCAATACCCTGCTCCACCGTCAGAGACGTGTTGAGCAGCAATACCCCCTGACGCGCCCAGGGTTCCAGATGACCATGGTTGACCGGAGTGACACCAAGGTCCTCCTGCAACTCCTTGTAGATGTTGATCAATGACGGTGGCGTTTTCACACCAGGGCGTACCGAGAAGCATAGACCATGCGCCTGCCCCGGCCCGTGATAAGGATCCTGACCAAGGATCACCACCTTGACCTGATCCAGAGGCGTCAACTCGAAGGCTCGGAACCAGTCCGCAGAGTGCGGATAGATGATCTTCCTGTTCGCCTTCTCCGCCGCCAGGAATTCACGCAGCGCCCCCATGTAGGGCTGCTCGAACTCGCCACCAAGCCACTGCTGCCAACTGTCAGGGAGCACCTGCGCCATCCTGTTCACTCCCCGGCAGCAGAGTTTTGCAGATCGGAACGACGTTGATCCACCAGCGGTTCCACGTAGGCCACGCCCATGTCCCACGGAAACTGAATCCAGCAATCCTGGGCCACTTCGGTGAGATACTGGTCCACCAGCGGGCGCCCCTCGGGCTTGGCATAGATGGTCACGAATTGCGCCTTGGGCAGCATTTCGCGCACCGCCTTGGCGGTCTTGCCCGTATCGACCAGATCATCGACCAGCAACCAGCCTTCGCCATCATGATCAACACCCTTGAGCACATGCAGGCTGTCCTGATCCATGTGGTCATAACTCTTGATACAGACAGTATCAATCAGGCGGATATTCAGTTCGCGGGCAATCAGGGCAGCCGGAATCAAACCTCCACGGGTGATGGCGACGATCCCCTTGAAGTCCTTCTCCATCAGCCGATGGCACAACTCACGCACATCGCGATGCAGTTGGTCCCAGGAAACGGTGAAATGCTTGTGGTAACGACCGCTCATGCTTCGTCCTCAGTAAAACTGCATACCGCGAAGACACTGTAACCAGCATCACGCACTTTCTGGCTACCGCCCAGGTCCGGCAAATCAACGATAGCCGCCGTCTCGACCACCTGGCCGTGACTGCGCTTGATCAGTTCGGCCGCCGCCAGCATGGTGCCTCCGGTGGCAATGAGGTCATCCATGATCAGGATGCGGTCGCCATCACGAAAGGCGTCGGCATGCATTTCCACCTCGGCCTGACCATATTCCAGCGTGTAGGTCTGGCTGATCGTCTGGAACGGCAGCTTGCCTTTCTTGCGCACCGGCACAAAGCTGCAGCCCAGCTCGTAGGCCACAGGAGCACCAATGATAAAGCCACGGGCATCGATGGCGGCGATGGCATCCAGCTGCATCTCCTGATAGCGGTGCACAAAGCTGTCAATCAGCTTGCGGAAAGCCGCACTGTTCTGCAGCAATGGCGTGATGTCACGGAAATTGACCCCCTCCTGGGGCCAATCGGGAACAGTGCGAATGACAGACTTGATATAGTCGCCGTAAATGCTCATGGCAGTCTCAGTCATAGGATTCGTCAATACAGGTTGGTCAATGAAGCGTCAGTCGAGAAAACGGTAGCCAGGGCACACGGCGCAGGCTACCGAGCGAAAAACCATCAATCGATGAAAAGCAGCTTGAAGGCAAACAATATACCAAGGATCACCACAGCGGAGTTGAGATCGCGGAAACGGCCGGATAGCGCCTTGATCGCCACATAACTCACGAACCCCAGGGCAATGCCCTCCGCGATGGAGAACGTCAGCGGCATGGCCAGGGCGGCGATCATCACCGGGGCCGCTTCCGTCGCATCGTCCCAGTCCACATGGGCCAGGCTGCCGGTCATCAGCGCGGCCACATACAGCAAGGCGCCCGCCGTGGCATAGGGAGGAATGGAGCCCGCCAGAGGAGAGAAGAACAACCCACACAGGAACAGCACCGCTACCACGACAGCGGTCAGGCCGGTACGCCCGCCAGCAGCGATACCCGCGGTGCTTTCCACATAGCTGGTCGTGGTCGAGGTGCCCAATGCGGCCCCCGCCATGGTCGCCGTGGAGTCAGCCATCAGGGCACGCCCCAGGCGCGGCAGCTTGCCATCCTTGTCGAGCAGGCCACCACGGTGAGCCACACCGACCAGGGTGCCGGACGTGTCGAACAGGTCGACGAACAGGAAAGCAAACACCACGCTGATCATGCCGACGTCCAGAGCACCGCTGATATCCAGTTGCAGGATCGTCGGTGCGATGGAAGGAGGCATGGAAACCACACCGGCGAACTCGTTATGTCCCAGCAACATGGCCAGGATGGTGACGCCGAGGATGCCGATCATCACCGCTCCCGTCACACGCAAGTGAGCCAGTGCCGTGATCAGGAAAAAGCCGCCCAGGGCATACAACGGTGCAGGTTGGGACAAGTCCCCCACGCCCACCAGAGTGGCCGGGTTATCGACAACAATGCCGGCATTCTTCAAGGCAATCATGCCGAGGAACAGACCGATCCCCGCGGCAATGCCCAAGCGCAAGGTCATGGGAATGGCATTGATGATCCATTCCCGAATACGAAAGATGCTCAGCAGGAAAAAGGTCACCCCCGATAGAAAGACACCGCCCAGGGCAACCTGCCAGGTATGCCCCATGCCAAGGACCACACCATAGGTGAAGAAGGCATTGAGCCCCATTCCCGGCGCCAGGGCGACGGGATAGTTGGCCCACAATCCCATCACCAGGCAGCCAATCGCAGCAGCCAGACAGGTGGCGACGAACACAGCCCCATAATCCATGCCTGCTTCAGACAGGATGCTGGGGTTGACGAAAATGATGTACGCCATGGTCAGGAAGGTGGTGATACCGGCGATGATTTCCGTCTTGACGTCAGTGTTGTGCTCACCGAGCTTGAAATATCGGTCAAGCGCGCCCCGTGGGCGACTCAGGCTGTTGTCGGGTGTGGACATGCGCAATATCCTGCAGAAGGTCATGATGTGTCGGCTCTGGGCAGCTCATTGCCCAGAGCCTGAATAAACATTACAAGTTTATAGCGTAGCGCTATTTATGGATTCAGCGATTGGCCAGCACGCGTTCCACGGTTTCCACGATGGCCTGGGTCTGGGGGTCGATCTCGATATTCACCTGATCCCCCGGACGACGCTCGGCCAGTGTTGTACGCGCGAGCGTTTCCGGAATCAGATCGACACAGAAGTCGGTCCTGCCCGGCTCCTTGCCTGTCGCATTGCGTACAGCACCAATGGTCAAGCTTGCTCCATCGACACCGATATAGCCCTTGGCAAACACGAACCGATCCAATCCTTCGGGCAAGCGGAACCACAGCCGGCGATTGTTGGGAGCTTCGTCGATCTCGACCAGCTCGGCCATGCCCATCACATGCCCAGACATCGCATGGCCACCGATCTCATCGCCAAAGCGCGCAGCCCGTTCCAGGTTGACCCGATCGCCCACCTTGACGGCCCCCAGATTGGTCACTCTCAAGGTCTCGCGCATCAGGTCGAAGCTGACACGCTCCCCTTCAATGGACGTCACGGTAAGGCAAGCACCGTTGTGCGCCACGGATGCACCGATTTCCAGGCCTTCACGCAGCTCGTCGGACATGGCCACGACATGGGTACGAAAAGCTTCGGCCTCATGGATGGCCACTACCTCAGCAGTGCCCTGAATTATTCCGGTAAACATCTCGGCTCCTGATGTCGATCAATGTCATAAAACTGTCAACCCTGCACGGTATAAACGCCTGATCACATGCAGTCAGCATGCATGAGCGCAAGATGGTGCATGACAAACGGGTGACTGAACGGGTTGCTGAAAGAGGCGCATAGTCTAGGCGGCAACAGGCTGTGGGTCCATGCCATCTCGTATTCCGCTCTGATTCACAGCTTGGCACAATGACCAACGTCGGTGGGTGAAAGCAGCGTGCGGCAAGGCGAGAAGGGAAAAATCAAACACTTGTTCCGAAATTGATTGACAGCCTCGCCTGCGCCCCCTATTCTTGCGCGCTACATTTTCAGGCGCCGATTTGTACCCGGATTGCGGGCGCCCGTGTGGAGAAGCTCACAAGGCATCTCCCCATGAAGTGCAGCTAAAAGGGTGTGTCCAGCGTTGATGGCCACCCGTCAGGGTGGCCTTTTTTTTGCCTACCCTACTTTCTCTTCCTGCTCTTCTTCTTGCTCTGTTGCCCGCCTCCGCCGTCCCATCGTCGCCACTGCGGTAGCCAACATGATACGACTGCATAACGTTTCCAAGACCTTCGGCGCCGGCCCTCGAGCGGTCACGGCATTGAAGAACATTGACCTCCATGTTCCCAAAGGCCAGATTCATGGCGTCATCGGCCTTTCCGGTGCCGGCAAGTCGACCCTGATTCGCTGCGTCAATCTGCTCGAGCGCCCCACAACAGGCAGTGTGTTCGTCGATGACAAGGAACTGACCGCTCTGTCGGAAGTGGCACTGCGCCAGGCACGCCACCGTATCGGCATGATCTTCCAGCACTTCAATCTGCTGACATCGCGCACTGTGTTCGACAATGTGGCGCTACCGCTGGAATTCATGAAGCTGTCCAAGAGCGAGATCGCCAACCGTGTCACACCGCTGCTCGATCTCGTTGGCCTGAGCGACAAGGCCAAGCAGTACCCATCGCAGCTGTCCGGCGGTCAAAAACAGCGCGTAGCCATCGCCCGCGCCCTCGCCAGCCGCCCCCAGGTGCTGCTGTGCGACGAAGCCACCTCAGCCCTCGACCCGCACACCACCACCTCTATCCTTGAACTGCTGCAGGACATCAACCAGAAGCTCGGCCTGACCATCCTGCTGATCACGCATGAGATGGAAGTGGTCAAGACCATCTGTCACCGCGTCAGCCTGATTTCTGACGGTGAACTGGTCGAAGAAGCCGAAGTCGGCGATTTTTTCACCGCACCACGCACTCAACTGGGCCGCCACTTCCTCAACGACTTCCTTGAGCTGGAACCTCCTCGGGGCTTGATCGAACGTCTACAGGGCAGCCCATGCGAGAACAGCCACCCTGTTGTACGCCTGGGCTTCTCGGGGGATGCGGTTTCTACCCCGCTGATCTCTCGCCTGGCACGTGAATGCGGCGTGGATGTCAGCATCCTGCAAGCCAAGGTCGAGTCGATCCAGGACCGCACCCTCGGCCTGATGATCGCCGAGCTGATGGGCGACGAAGCCGATACCCAACGCGCCATTGCCTATCTGGAATCCCATGACCTGACCGTGGAGGTGCTCGGCCATGTCCAGCGCACTGCTTAATCTGATTCTTTCAGCCACCGCCGAGACCCTCTACATGGTCTTCGTGTCTGGCGTGCTTTCCGCCCTGGTCGGCATTCCTCTTGGTGTGCTGCTGTATGTGACACGCCCCGGGCAGATTCTGCCCAATGCAACACTGAACTCAGTACTGGGAATCATCACCAATATCGGCCGTTCGATCCCCTTCATCATTCTGATGGTGGCGTTGATTCCCTTCATTCGCATACTGGTCGGCACCTCGATCGGCACCAATGCCGCCGCCGTGCCTTTGACCATTGCAGCCATTCCTTTCGTTGCCCGCCTGGTAGAAGGGTCTCTCAATGAAGTATCCCCCGGCCTGATCGAAGCCGCTCAATCCATGGGCGCAACTCCCTGGCAGATCATTACCAAAGTTCTGCTGCCAGAAGCACGCGGCGGCATCTTCACTACGCTGACCATCACGGTGGTCACGCTGGTGAGCTATTCCGCCATGGCCGGTGCGGTAGGCGGCGGCGGCCTCGGCGACTTGGGCATCCGCTACGGCTACATGCGCTATGATTCCACTGTCATGCTGATCACCGTCGCCATTCTGGTGGTCATGGTGCAGGGCTTCCAGAGCCTGGGCGACTACCTGGTGCGCAAGAGTGACCATAAGTGAATCCCGATGTATTTCATGCCTCACTAATAGCTAAAAAGAATTACACCGACGCTTGTTATTCCAGTAACATCTTCTGGAATAACGCATTCAGCACGTACGAACCACTGATAAGGAAGACTTCGACATGCGCAAGACTCTGATTGGTGCCCTAGCGATCTCCACTCTGTCTCTCGCCATTGCTCAGGCCAATGCTGCCGAAATCAAGGTTGGCACCGTCGCAGGCCCAGAGACTGACGTCATGCAGGTCGCCGCCGATATCGCCAAGGAAAAGTTCGACCTGGATGTGGAAATCGTCGAGTTTACTGACTACGTCACGCCCAATGCCGCCCTGGCCGATGGCAGCCTGGACGCCAATGCCTACCAGCACGAGCCGTACATGAACGCCATGGTGCGCGACCGTGGCTATGACTTCGCCATTGCTGGCCGCACCTTCGTCTATCCGATCGGTGCTTATTCCGAAAAGTACGACAGCATCGATGAACTGCCGGATGGCGCCACCATCGCCCTGCCCAACGATCCTTCCAACGAAGGCCGCTCACTGATCCTGATGCACAACCTGGGCCTCATTCAGCTGGATGATCCAGAAAACCTGGAAGCCACACCGCTGAACGTGAGCGAGAACGAGCACGACTACGAGTTCCGCGAGATCGAAGCCGCGCAGTTGCCCCGCGTGCTGCCCGACGTGGACATGGCCTTCATCAACAACACCTTTGCCCAGCCGGCAGGCCTGAGCCTGGATGACGCACTGATTAAGGAAGGCCCCGAGTCTCCTTACGTCAATATCATCGCCGTGCGTGCAGGCGACGAAGACCGCGAAGAGATCAAGCAACTGGTCGAGGCCTACCAGTCCGACGAAGTTGCCGCCAAGGCCGATGAACTGTTCAAGGGCTCAGCCGTTCCTGGCTGGGAATAATCCCGCCCCACGACGGCCGGATTCACGCCCAAGTTCACGTCAGAGAGGCCAGCCCAGCGCTGGCCTTCTCCTTTTGGTTTGCAAGAAAGCACTTTTCGTTTGCTAGAAAGTACTTTTCGTTTGTTAGAAGGTACTTTTGTCTTGAAAGAATGCACTTTTGGCTCGTTAGAAGCCCTTTTGTCTTGTAAGGAAGCACCATGCCCGACTATGCCCTGCTCGCCCGCCAACTGAAGGCCCTGCTGGATACCCGCGACTGGCTGACCAACAGCGCACAGACCAGCGCCTTTCTGATGCAGGAAATCCCTGATTTGAACTGGGCAGGCTTCTATCTGCAACGCAGCCCCGAGCAGCTGACGCTTGGCCCTTTCCAGGGCAAGCCTGCCTGCAACCCGATCCCCTTCAGCAAGGGAGTATGCGGTGCATCGGCACGCACCAGGCAAACGCAGCGCATTGATGACGTGCATGCCGTAGCCGACCATATCGCCTGTGACAGCGCATCCGAATCCGAACTGGTGGTGCCCATTCTCGATACCGACGGCACTCTGTGGGGTGTTCTGGATCTGGACAGTCCTAGGAAAGCACGCTTCAGCGAGACCGATCAGGCAGGTATCGAGGCCCTGGTCGAGATTTTCTGCCAGGCTTCCGATCTCGATTGAGCAGCCTGCCTCAGCAGAGAATTTCTGGAGAGAACCTCAAGAGAGAACTTCAGACAAGGGCTCAGGAAAGGGCTTCTGGAAAGCAAAACGAAAAAGCCCAGCGTTGATACGCTGGGCTTTTGGAATCTGGTAGGACCAGGCGGATTCGAACCGCCGACCTCTACCATGTCAAGGTAGCGCTCTAACCAACTGAGCTATGGTCCTGTATAGGGCTTTTCTGCCAATCAACTGCAGCATGGTTCCACGTGAGTGGTAGGACCAGGCGGATTCGAACCGCCGACCTCCACCATGTCAAGGTGGCGCTCTAACCAACTGAGCTATGGTCCTGCTGCCAGACAGATGTTGCAAGAGACTCAAGTGGTAGGACCAGGCGGATTCGAACCGCCGACCTCTACCATGTCAAGGTAGCGCTCTAACCAACTGAGCTATGGTCCTGTTCAACAAGTTCTGCAGCAACCCGATTCCGTCTCGAATCGACTGCCGTGTACTCGTCGGTACGTACTTGAGTGCCTGTTGAAGGAGGCCAATGAAGGACACTACCCTCGGCAACGGATGCGTATTCTACGCATCCCTCCCGCAAATGCAAGCCTTTGATGTCTCCGAATGATTTTGGAATTTGCCCCTTCGCCACAGCCGCCATGTTCGATTACGATCATGTCATGCCTGCAGCAATCATTTCTCCAAGTCAGGATTCCGCCAGAGTCAGGATTTCTTCAGAATCAGGGCCTACCAAAGCCCGGGTTCCGCCAGTGTCAGTGGAGTATCACATGAACCAACAACAACGTCAGGATGCCATCATCGAACTGGTCAGTCGCCAAGGATATGCCAGCATCGAGCAACTGACTGAACATTTCGCGGTCACCCCCCAGACCATTCGCCGCGACCTCAACGCACTGGCCAGTGAAGGCAGGATTCGCCGGGTGCATGGTGGCGCAGGTCTCGAATCCAGCACGGTGAACACGGCCTACGCCACGCGCAAGACCCTGAACATCGATGCCAAGCGGCGTATCGCGGCGCATGTCGCCGCGCATGTGCCGCATCATTCATCGCTGTTCATCAATATCGGCACCAGCAATGAGCTCGTGGCAGAAGCCCTGCTCGAACACCAGGGCCTGGAGGTCATCACCAACAATCTCAATGTGGCCGCCATTCTGCATCACAAGGACGACTTCAACGTCATCGTCGCCGGTGGCCAGGTGCGTTCACGCGATGGAGGCATCATTGGCGAAGCCACCATCGACTTCATCAACCAGTTCAAGGTCGACATTGGCCTGATCGGCATCAGCGGTATTGATGAAGATGGCTCCCTGCTCGAATTCGATTACCAGGAAGTACGTGTCGCCCAGGCTATCATCCACAACTCCCGTCAGGTATTCCTGGTGGCCGATCATTCAAAATTCCACCGCAATCCTGTGGTTCGCCAAGGAAACGTCTCCCAGCTGGATGCCCTGTTCACCGACAGGGAACCCCCTTCTTCCATCAGGCGTCTGCTGCTCGATAATGATGTCGCCCTGCATATTGCCTGATCGTCCGCTGGTATCTGTCAATCCACAGCTACCTGACAATCCACAGCTACCTGCCAGCAATGTTCAACGTCACCGGACTCATGAGTGTCTATAGATTCACCGACAAGCACGACTTGTTGGAGCAAGCCGCATGCGACTAAAGCACGACACGACACGCTTTCGCCGTAGTTGCTCGCAAGACATCCTGTGACTAGCCTTATTTTCTAATTCGAACATTTCGCTCTTCTTTCCGACAAAAAAGAACAAATAAAGCCGATAGATAGCGAAATATCGAAAACAAAAGGACGCGCCACATGAGTGACAAGTACATCCTTTCCTTTGACCAGGGCACCACCAGCTGCCGTGCCATCCTGTTCGACAGCGACGCGCAGATTGTCGGTATCGCGCAGAAGGAATTCACCCAGCACTTTCCCCAGCCAGGTCATGTAGAACATGACGCCATGGAAATATGGGGTAGCCAGATGGGGGTGGCGCGAGAGGTTCTCGAGACGCACGGCATCAAACCCTCGGAAGTGGCCGCCATCGGCATCACCAATCAGCGCGAGACCACCGTGATTTGGGATCGCCACAGTGGCAAGCCCATTCATCACGCCATTGTCTGGCAGGATCGTCGCACCGCGCCGCTATGCGACGAGCTCAAGAACCAAGGGCTGGAAGACCATATCCGCGCCACCACAGGGCTTATCGTCGATGCGTATTTTTCGGCCACCAAGATCCGCTGGATTCTGGATCAGGTCGAAGGCGCGCAGCAGCGCGCCGAGCGTGGCGAGCTGCTGTTCGGCACCATGGATTCCTGGCTGGTGTGGAACCTGACTCGCGGCCAACGCCACGTCACCGACGTGACCAACGCCTCCCGTACCATGCTGTTCGATATCCACCAGCTGGATTGGGATCAGCGCCTGCTCGATGCCCTGAACATTCCGCGCTGCATGTTGCCGGAAGTGCGCCCTTCCAGCGAGATCTATGGCACTACCGGGGCGGAGATGTTTGGGGGTGCCCAGATACCGATTGCGGGGATCGCCGGCGATCAGCAAGCCGCGTTGTTCGGCCAGGCCTGCTTCGAGCAAGGCATGGTCAAGAATACCTACGGCACCGGTTGCTTCCTGCTGATGAACACTGGTGAGCAGCCTGTGCCTTCCCGTTCCGGCCTGCTGACCACCATCGCCTGGGGACTCGGCGGCAAGATCACTTATGCCTTGGAAGGCTCCATTTTCATTGCCGGAGCTGCCATTCAATGGCTGCGCGATGAATTGAAGCTGATCGATTCCGCCGAGGATTCCGAGTACTACGCCGGCAAGGTGAAGGACTCCGGCGGCGTCTACGTGGTCCCCGCCTTTGCCGGGCTTGGCGCGCCCTACTGGGACATGTACGCACGCGGCGCCATCTTTGGCCTGACCCGCGGCTCCAGCAAGGAACACATCACACGCGCGACACTGGACGCCCTGGCCTACCAGACCCGCGACATCATCGATGCCATGCAGGCAGATTCCGGCATCACCCTGAAGTCCCTGCGTGTTGACGGTGGTGCCGTCGCCAACAACGTCATGATGCAGTTCCAGGCCGACATGCTCGGTGTCGAGGTCGATCGCCCGATCATCACGGAAAGCACAGCACTGGGTGCAGCCTATCTGGCGGGCATCGCCGTGGGCATGTGGACCCAGGCAGAACTCGCCACCAAAGGGGAAATCGAGCGCACCTTCAGCCCGGTGATGAGCAGCAAGGACCGCGAGCAGCGCTACAAGGGCTGGAAGAAAGCCGTACGACGCACCATGAACTGGGAACGCGAAGACGCAGAGTAATACTGGCCTGCCATGTCCTGCGCAGCGCATATCCCTAGACAGGAGTCCTGTTGTGCAACGATGCGAAAACGAGTCACTGACCAGTCCGCAGCCTACCAGCACAGCACATGTCAGTACGCTGCGCGATACTCATCTCCAGCACTTGGCGAATGATCGCTTCGATGTCCTTATCGTTGGTGCGGGCATCAACGGTGCCTGTGCGGCGGCGGCCCTGGCCAGCAAGGGCGTCAGCGTGGCATTGATCGACCGCAGCGACTTTGCCAGTGCTACCAGCCAGCAGTCGTCCAACCTGGCATGGGGTGGCATCAAGTACATGGAAAGTTTCGATTTTTCCCTGGTGCGCAAGCTGTGCAAGAGCCGCAATCACTTGGTCAAGAGCTTCCCCTCCTCGGTCAAGGAGATTCGTTTTCTGACGACGGTGAGCAAGGGATTTCGCCACCACCCTGGCATGCTCTGGGCCGGTTCATGGCTCTACTGGCTGATGGGCAACGGCCAGACGCGCATGCCGCACTTCCTGCGCATCAGCGACATCCACAAGCGTGCCTCCATTGTCGATACTCGGGAAGCGCATGGAGGCGTCGAGTACTCCGACGCCTACCTGTACGACAACGATGCTCGCTTCGTCTTCCAGTTCGTGCACCGCGCCATGCACGCCAACGCACGCGTCGCCAATTACGTGGAATCGCTGGGTGCCGAGCATCACGACGAGGGCTGGGAAGTCCGCGTGCGCGATGTCATCCATGACAGGCCCTTCACGATCCAGGCCAAGGTGTTGATCAATGCGGCGGGACCCTGGGTCGATGAGCACAACCGACTGTCAGGCGAAACGACAGAACATCACCACGCCTTTTCCAAAGGCATTCACTTGATCGTTCCCAAGCTCACCGACGACCCCCACGTACTCGCCTTCTTCGCCGACGATGGACGCCTGTTCTTTGTCATCCCGATGGGCAATCGTACCTGCATTGGCACAACCGACACCCGGGTTGAACATCCGCATGTCGATATTGATGCCGGTGACATCAACTTCGTGCTCGACAACATCAACAAGCGCCTGACATTGGCACGCCCCCTGAATCGGGATGACATCATCGCAACGCGCTGTGGCGTGCGCCCCCTGGCAGTTTCGAGCAGCAATGGAAAAGAGCGTGACTTCCTGCAGCTATCGCGCAAGCACGCCATCGACACCAACAGAAAGCATGCTCATATCAGCATTTTTGGTGGCAAGCTCACGGATTGCATCAATGTCGGTGAAGAGATCCTCGCGGAAGTCCAGAAGCTGGGTATCGACGTGCCACACCCGGAGTCCCGCTGGTATGGAGAGCCGGGCGAACAGGAAAAGCAGGAATTCCTGCGTCATGCCATGGAGATCGGGCTGGACGGCCTCACCCCGGAAGATGCCAGCGAGCCTCTGAGCCAACGCCTGTGGCGGCGCTACGCCAATGATGCCCATGGCCTGCTGGAAAGCATTGTCCGCGATCCGCGCCAGGCCGAGCCGCTGATAGAAGGCAGCGAATACCTGCGCTGCGAGCTTCAGTTGGCCCGAGAACAGGAGATGGTCACGCGCCTGGAGGACCTGCTGCGCAGAAGAGACAGGATCTCGCTGGTCGTGAGCCAGGAGCAGCTACGCCACTCCCCCGGGCTTCACGAAGCCTGCGAGATCCTGTTCGGTGATCAGGCTGAAGCGCGTTATGCCGAGTATTTCGGCACCAGCACTGTCGTCACCCAGGGCTTGTCTTGAAGACCAAGATGGGTTTCAGAGACTGAGGCTGGCCTCAATCGCCTAGTGAAATCCACACACTCTTCAGTTCAGAATACTCCTCCAGAGAGTGGTGAGATTTATCACGCCCGTTACCGGATTGCTTGACCCCGCCAAAAGGCACGGTCTGATCACCACCGGCCCAGTTGTTGACGAACACCTGGCCGGATTCGAGGCGACGAGTGACGCGCATGATGCGGTCGATATCCTGACTCCACAGGCCAGCCGCAAGGCCGTAGTCACTGTCGTTGGCCAGGGCGATGGCCTCTTCTTCGCGATCGAAACCGAACACCGACAGCACCGGACCGAAGATCTCTTCACGGCCAATGGCCATCTTGTCATTCACACCATCGAACACGGTCGGGCAGATGAACAGGCCAGGGCCTTCCAGCGACTTGCCACCGGTACGCAGTTGGGCCCCCTCTTCAACACCCTTGCGGATGTAGTCGAGGATACGTTCGTACTGCGTGCGATCGACGATGGCCCCCATGAAGCTGTTCGGATCCAGCGGATCGCCCGGCTGCATGTTTTCGGCCGCGGCCAGCACCTTGTCGACGAAGGCCTCTCGCACGCTGTTCTCCACCAGCAGGCGAGAACCTGCGATACACACTTCCCCCTGGTTATGGAAGATGGCTTCGGCGGCATGCTGGGCCACCTTGTCCAGGTTCTTGCAGTCGGCAAAGACGATATTCGGGCTCTTGCCGCCACACTCAAGATAGACACGTTTGAGATTGGATTGCCCGGCATACTGCATCAGCTGCTTGCCAACCCCGGTGGAACCGGTAAAGGCCAGGCAATTGACATCCATGGACAGGGCCAGTGCCTTGCCGACGGTATGACCGAAACCTGGCAATACCTGGAATACCCCAGAAGGGATTCCGGCTTCCTTGGCCAGCTGGGCCAAGCGCAACGCCGACAGCGGCGACTTCTCGGACGGCTTGAGAATGACACTGTTACCCGCCGCCAGCGCCGGCGCGATCTTCCACGCCGTCATCATCAGCGGGAAGTTCCACGGCACGATGGAAGCCACGACACCCAGCGGTTCACGCAGCACCAGCGCCAAGGCTTCCTCGCCGGTGGGCGCCACTTCGCCGTAGACCTTGTCGATGGATTCCGCCTGATGACGAATGGTACCGATTGCCCCCGCCATATCCCCCAGTGAACTGCCAATCGGCTTGCCCATGTCCAGGGTATCGAGCAGCGCCAGCTCATCACGGTGTTGCTGCATCAAATCCGCCAGTTTGAGCAGGACCTTCTTACGCGCGCCCGGCGCCATGCGCGACCACTCGCCACTGTTGAAGGCACGACGCGCCACCGCCACGGCCTTGTCCACATCCGCAGCATCGCAACTGGCAACCTTGGCCAGCACTTCCCCCGTCGCCGGGTTGATGGTTTCGAAGCTGTCGCCACTCACCGCGTCGACAAACGTATCATCGATGAAAGCGCGAGTTTCCAGGTTCGCTTTCACGCTTTCCGCCATGGCTTGCCATTCGGCGTATGTCTTGGGATGGCTCATGCCATCACCTCCTGTGGTCCAGTGTCTTTTTCAGCAGTGTCTTCTTCAGAGAGAGGGAAACGCAGCATCAATATCTGCGCTTCCCTCGATCTCGATCAGGCTCAGCGTGCTAGAGCCAACTCATCATTCTTGAGCCGTTTAGGCTTGAACCAAACTGTCCTGGGTAGCATATGCCACACCCTGCGCCTGCAGGCGGCGTGCGGTTTCATCCAGCGCCGCTTCGGCAAGCCCTACCAGCTCATCAATCTGCGCCTTGGTGATGACCAAGGGGGGCGAGATGACCATGGTGTCACCCACCGAACGCATGACCAGCCCTGTTTCGAAGCAAATATCACGGCACAGGTTACCGACACCCAGCGCCTTGTCGAAACGCTTGCCCGTCGCCTTGTCGGCCACGATTTCCAGTGCACCAATCAACCCCAGCGAGCGTGCCTCTCCCACTAACGGATGCTGTTCGAGCGCTTTCCAGCGTTGTGCCAGATAAGGACCGACTTCATCGCGCACACGTTCAACGACGCCTTCCGCTTCCATCAGCTGCAAGTTCTTCAGCGCTACTGCAGCACAGGTGGGATGCCCGGAATAGGTAAAACCATGGAAGAATTCACCGCCATCTTCAATCAGCGTTTGCGCCACACGATCACCGACTAGAACACCACCAATCGGCAGATAGCCTGAAGACAGCCCTTTGGCGATCGGCATCAGGTCGGGCTCCAGGCCGTAATGGTCACTGCCGAACCACTCCCCGAGACGACCAAAGCCACAGATCACCTCATCGGCCACCAGCAGAATGTCGTACTTGGCCAGCACCTTCTTGACCGCAGGCCAGTAGCTTTGTGGCGGAATGATGGCACCTCCCGCGCCCTGCACGGGTTCCGCAATGAAAGCCGCCACCTTGTCTTCGCCCAGTTCGAGAATGCGTTCCTCTATGGCGTCGGCACAGGCCTGCCCGAATGCATCCGGACTCATGTCCCGGCCTTCAGTGAACCAGTAAGGCTGACGCACGTGGGTAATCGCCGGCACCGCAGGACCGCCCTGGCCATGCATCGCGGCCATGCCGCCCAGGCTCATGCCCGCCAAGGTGGAACCGTGGTAGGCATTCTCGCGAGCAACGATCCATTGCTTTTCGGGCTTGCCCTTGAGCGCCCAGTAATGCCTCACCATGCGCACTACCGTGTCATTGGCTTCGGAGCCAGACCCGGTGAAGAACACCCGGTTCATATGCTTGGGAGCCAGCCGACATAGTGTGTCGGCCAGCTCCACCGCAGGCGGATGTGTCGTCTTGAAGAAGTTGTTGTAGTACGGCAATTGCTGCAGCTGAGCCGTCGCAGCATCGACCAGCTCCTGGCGCCCGTAACCCAGATTCACGCACCACAGCCCCGCCATGGCATCGAGCATGCGATTGCCTTCAGCATCCTGTATATAGATGCCATCCGCCTCGGTAATGATCCGGCTGCCTTCTTCACCAAGGGCCTTGTAGTCCGTGAACGGATGCAGGTGATGCGCGGTATCCAGCGCCTTGAGTCGTTCACTGCTGAGCATTGCCATGACACCATCCTCCAGGAAAGCACGTCAAATCGAGTGTTATTTTTTATTCAACATATAGATCCTGTTGCGCGATTCCAACCTTTTTTCCAGATCCTTGCGTGACATCCACATAACACATTGATTTTAATGACTACAACTATCGTAGAACATAGTCATTATTAAAAAATATCGACAAAATATCTCGACGCCTTGACAAATAATGGCCAACTTTCATTGACGGCCTTTCACCCTTCCTACCTGAGTCCAGCGCCTAGGGTCCTGCTTATCGCACGCCCCGACCATACCCTCGGATGGGTATTTATTGACGCTTCACGTCACCGATAGGCAGCTACGTTCGCCCTGGTCAAAATGCTTTACGCCACGGGCCGATGGACAACGACGCCCCTTGCGCCTTTTCCCATGGAGGCACGTAGAAAAATTCATTAGTCTGAATCCCTGCCACACATGTCAGAACCAACGAATACAGGAGGTATCGTGATCGTCATCTATGGCATCAAGGAACACCTGAACCCCATCAAGGCTCGGCTTCAGGACAACTTGCAATCACCTGACGACAAATCACCAGCCCAGGCCATTTGGGAGGCTAAGTGCCAAGAGCAGCTCTCTCCCAAATGGCCCCCTCCTCCAGCGCTCACAAGAACGGCCGAGAGGCCAACTCAAGCCCCAGCGCGATCAAGAAGAACAGGAAGCACTGACGAAATCGCTTGGGGCTGATCCGCATGCGTACATATTGGCCAGCCCACATGCCAATCAGTGCTGGCACGATGGCCATCGCCGATGTGCCTAATTGCGAGACCTGGAAAGCCCCATGGGCGAACAGCCCTGCTGCCAGCGCTATCGTGGAAGTGGTGAAAGATAAACCCAGGGCCTGTATCAACTCTTCCCGGTTCATGTTCAGCGACCCCAGGTACGGTACTGCAGGCATCACGAAGACACCTGTGGCGCCAGTCACGAGACCGGTGATCAACCCAACAAGCGGCGACAGCCGCCTTTCCAGGGCCGCGGGAACAGAAAAGGCTGGGGCGATAAGCGCATACCCGGCATAGACCATCAGCGCGACGCCAAGCCAACACCCGGACCAGACCGGATCCACTCGCACCAATAGCGCGGCACCACCGACAGTACCCAGGATGATGCCAAGCATCATTGGCCAGAATCGGCGTATCAGCTGCACTATCGATGGGCCGTAAAACAGCTGCCAGACATTGGTCACGAAAGACGGGATGACGAGAATGGCGGCAGCACTGGCCGGTGGCATCACCGTGCCAAGCAAGCCCATGGCAACTGTTGGCAGCCCCATTCCGGTGACGCCCTTCACCACACCAGCAGCCAGAAAGGTGCCGACAAGGAACAGAAGGTACGAGATGGCATCGTGCATGGCAGGCTCTCACTGAGGAACGGCTGAGAGCCAAATTGAAACTTGAGGCGGCACCTCGCACAATGCGGAGTCATCAGCCCACCCTTCGGATAATCCGAAGGCTTGTGCGAGGACTTTCCATGCGGCTCGACCTGGCAGACCTTCATCTGTTCCTGTGCATCGTGGATAGCGGCAGCATCACCGCAGGCGCAGCGCGTGCCAACCTGGCCTTGGCGTCGGCCAGCGAGCGGATGCGCAATATGGAAAGTGTCGCCGGGGTAGCCTTGCTGGAAAGGCGTTCAAGGGGAAGTGTCACAACCGAAGCCGGAGAGGCGTTGGCACACCACGCACGCCTGATACTTCGCCAGCAGGACATTCTGAACAGCGAACTACAGGACTTCGCGGTCGGTGCTCGCGGCACCATCCACCTCTACACCAATACCGCAGCGCTGACGGAATTTCTCCCAAGCAGGCTTGCACCTTGGTTAGCGGATCGCCCTCGCTTGCGCATTGCGCTCAAGGAACGTACCAGTGCCGATATCGTTCGAGCCATTCATTCCGGATTGGCAGAGGCCGGTATTGTGTCCGATGCCATCAACGCAGAAGGCCTGGAGCTGCACCCCGTCGCTAAGGATCACCTGGTGTTGATCGTGCCTCGCAACCATCCCCTAGCCCAACGCGATAGAGTCCATCTCTCTGAAGTGCTGGATCACCCCTTCGTCGGCCTGTCCCAGGGTAGCGCCCTGCAGGATCACATCGACGATCAGGCACGCGCAGCTGGAAGCCTTCTCGATTACCGAATTCGCATGAAAACCTACAAAGGCGTATGTGAGATGGTCGACCACGGGATAGGCATCGGCATTCTGCCCCAGGACATTGCCAGACGTTACCGTCGACGCTACGCCTATCGAACCCTGTTGCTGACCGATGGCTGGGCACGCCGACAGCTGTGCTTGTGTTTCAGGGACTGGAAAACACTGTCTGCCCCCATGCAGAGCCTGCTTGCTCATTTGGGGGCTGACACCAATACGCTCTGAGTGCCCACTTCTGGCCTGGGTAAACTTGCAGCAACAGGGAGCACCGCCTGAACCCTTCCACTGCATCGCCCCTCCACTCCCAATACACAAGTAACCGCTCACCTTGTAGCGCCCAACACTATGCATGGCATCAGACGTATCTCTCCTCCGCCCTACTCCCAAGCCCCATTCCACCGTGGGTCCACTAGCCATAGGTCTATAGAAAAAGTGGCATGGAAGGATAGGCAAAATCATACTTGTCCGCTAAAAGAGACATAAGACATGCATGAAGGGTGACAGGGATGTGGTTGGCTTTGTGAGGGAATGGCTGGTTACGAGGCAAAGCGACCCTCCCGCCAACCACATGCTACAAAATGACGTTGTTTTCACAGTAAAGAGGTTTCAAAAGTGCTACGCGGATCGAAGGTATAAGCTTCATGGTACGACTCCCGTTAAAACTTACATTGCTTCTACTTGCCCTGGTATCGGCAAGCATCATCTGGCAACAGACTCAACTTTCTCTTATCGCACTCCAACGAATAGACCCGCTGCCAGAAACTCATAATATGATCACGGAAGAGCGTTATGCGGAAGCTGCCGACTATCTGGGTTTTTTTATGCAGTATGACTACGTAAGCGAGAACCCGGATGCTCAGTTACTTCACCAGGAGATCAACGACTATCGCGGGCACTGGCGCTACCAGTTGAGCAAATTGAGTGAAGGGGTCTTTCAAGGCACCAGTGACGAAACCATCGGACAAGCCGCCAGCGTAGCATCCGACTTCATAATCATTGGAGACGTTCGCGACCTAGCCAATCAAGGTATTAACTACGCACAAGGCGAAAATGTGGATGAGATCATGGTGGCTCTGGCCTCACTAGGCATTATAGCCTCGTCTGCACAATTTATGAGTGGATTGGGAACCGCTGCGACCGCAGGTGCTGGTGCCCCTGCACTCGCAGGAACTACAATCGCCAAGAGCAGCATATTAACCCTTAAGGCCGCCCGCAGACTCGGGAAGCTACCTTCCTGGCTAGGCGAGGCAATCATCAAAGCTGCAGGTAATGCTCAGCAATCGAAAAACCTTAGCCAGCTTGGCTGTATGCTGGGAAATATCAACAGCCTTGCCAAAACACGAGGCGGCCTGAATCTCCTCAAGAATACCAATAATGCCAATGACCTACTCCGAGCAGCGAGGTTTACAGAGACCTTTGGCAGGCACAGTGCCACGCTCTACCGCATTGGCGGCAACACCGCCATCGACATTGCTCAGCGAGCCGGAACATTAGGGAAAGAAACCATTCTACTCGCTGCCACCTTCGGACAAACTGGTCTAAAAATTCTCGATAAAACGGGTGCTATCAAGTTTATCAAACTTACAAGTCGAGCAATCAAGATGGCCTATAAGGGCGATCTTGCAGCCTTAATTGCCAAGGCTCTTTTGATGCTGCCCGTATGGCTGCTCTACGTCATCATCGCCCTTGCAATTTGGATATGGATGCCGAAAGGATATCTTCGCACTCCGTAGACGCCTCCTACACTCGATGGCCTTCACTGCTCGCTCTCCAACCCTTACCCCCAAGATCTGGCAGTGCCTGCCCTAATCACCGCTACCCATCAAGGAAAAGCTGTAATGAAATCAGTCATACAGGAAGAAACTAGCGGATGCGGAATTGCTTCAGTTGCCAACATCCTGGGAAAAACCTATCCAGAAATGAAGGCTATTGCTAATGCCATGGGCATCTTTGCTGAAGATGAGTCCCTTTGGTCAGACACCCAATATGTGCGAAGGCTGTTAACCACTGCTGGCGTTGAGGTATCCACTGATGAAATACCCTTTGAGTCCTGGAGTGCGTTACCCGACCAGGCGTTGCTATCCATAAAACACCACCAGGAAGGTGGGAAAAATTTCTGGCACTGGGTTGTTTTTAAACGTGTTAATGGAAAGGAAGTTGTATTGGATTCAGCAAGTTATTTGCCATCCAATACACGAACGGACTTTGATGAAATGAGCCCCAAGTGGTTCATAGAAGTCAAGAATTCATGACCAAACCAGCCCTCCCGGGCTCGATGGCTACTCTCACCTCCTAACCTGCCCTCTACTCCCTGGCCGGAAACGGGTCGGGCAGCGTCTTCCAATGCTCCTTGTCGGCGAGCATCTGTTCTTCGCTGAGCAGGCAGTCCGCGATCAAGGAGGGTTTTCATTTTCAGTCGCGGGATACACCGTCGACTCCATTTCATCCACCACCTTCCTCCACTCTCACTCCCAAGTGACCGCTCACCTTGTAGCGTCCATTGCTGCACATGGCAGCATGCGAATTTCGCCTTCCCCTACTCCCAAGCCCCATTCCACCGCAGGTCCATTCGCCATAGGTCTATAGGAAAAACGCCAGGGAAAGATAGGCAAAACCATACTTGTCTGCTAAAAGAGACAAGAAGAGTGCATGAAGGGTGATGGGGGGTCGGATGGCTTTGTGGAAATTGAGGGGCAAGTGAGGAATGGCTGGTTACGACCCAAAGCGGCCGTGCAGGGAAATGAAGCAAGCGCGCGAATTTGGCTATACGGCCCAATTGGAATTAATATTCCAAAAAATCATTGGCTTAAGAGAATCTGGCAGGCTAAATTTGTCAGAAAAACTGCCAGCACGTTTATTCAATCATAGAACGCGCCGTCTAATACGCTGTTAGCTTTCAATAGAGAATGAACATGAATCAGACGCACGTGCCCGTAGGTGGCGACTTCAGTCAGATATTCGATCATAAAGATTATCTGGCAATGATTAGTATTCCCGATGAAGCGACATGTATTCTGCGTGGCCATCTCATCTTGGAAGAAGTCTTGAATTTATGGTCTAGCAAGCTAACTCAAACGGACGACCTCTATGCGGGTGCATTTGTGCCGTTCAAAACCAAGCTTGTAGTATCAAAAAATCTTGGGCTCTCAGAGGAGCTGTTTAGAGTTCTGGACAAAATTAACAAAGTGAGAAATTGTTTCTCCCATAGAAAGGGTTACGAGCTTGAGGATTCTGTCATTGAATCTCTTAAAATACGAGTTAACGAAATCGTTCCTTCTGCAAAAGTCCAAAAATGCGAAACCTTCCATGTATTTGTTGGTGGCAAAGATCAAGAGGGCAATCCCAAAGAAATTACTTATACGTGGGAGAGTAGCGACAATCGGGTAAAATTCGTGCTTATTTTTGTCATATTAATGCTAAAGCTAACCCAGTGGATTCAGGAAGAGTTTGTTAATCGTGGAATCAATTACACAATCATTTCCACAGAAAAAGGCTGACAAGGCCAAGCACAGTCGCCAGCGCAAAATGCGCGCTGGCTGGACCTCGCTACCGCTCGGCCTGTGTTGGCGGCGTTGTGTCTCAAGTAGACGCCTCGGATATTGATGTATGAAACACATAGGTATCGTTAAGCCGGAAACACTTGTAACTATTCTTAATGTTCTCGGAATGCCGGTTATATTAATCTACGCGCTGAGCATGTTTGTTTACCCTTGGGTCGCTGTCGGATGGGATTGGCACCAAGTGCAGAACGTATGGGATCGTTGGCAAGGTTTGAATGTCGGCATGCTTGCGTTTGCATCAAGTCTCACGGCGTTTAGTATCTCCCGGTACAATGCGGAGAAGCAGCGCGAGCGCGAATTTCGAGCATCGAAGGCCTTTCTGCCTGATGCGCTAAGCGAATTGTCGTCTTACCTTGCTTCCAGCGCTACGGTTTTCAAGGCAGGATGGGAGGCCGCACGCGGTGAGGAAGTTCAAGTGACCGCTCCGAATCCGCCGCCGGGCTACAGAGACGTGTTTCGGGAGTGTATCCGTTACGCCGAGCCCGAAGTCGGTGACTTCCTTGCTAGGATGCTGGTCCGCCTCCAAGTTCATTCAGCTCGACTTGAGGCGTATATCGAGCAGCAAGGAGACGACACATGGGTGAGCCCCGACAAACATAATCTAATCTCGTACCTGTACCGACTTGGTGAGCTTCAGGCGATGGTCAACAAGCTCTTCCCGTATGCCCGGAGCATGGCTTCTTTCGACTCAGGTCCGCTCGACTGGGAAGATTTCCGCAACGCATACGGAAATCTAGACTTGTGGCCGGAGGAATATTATATCGATGACCAGATGAACCTCGAGGCATTCACTAAACGTGTACTGGAGCGTGCGGATCCCCTTGATACACAACAAGGCCAAGCAGCCGACGCTCGTAACTCTCGCGGCTGATGGCTGACGTTATCATCAAATTTTATGATCTGGATGCTGTGATGAAAGACGGTAAAGCATACGAAGAGTTTGTCGGTCAGATTCATGAGGCTCTCCTGAATGCTGAAGGCATCACAGCCCAGAAAAATATACAGATCGAGCGAAACAAGAAACTGGTAGACAACTGCGGCGTTGCACGCGAGTTTGACTTGTACTGGGAGTACGAGCTGGCTGGCGTGATTTATAAAACAGTCATCGAGTGCAAGGACTACCAGTCGACCGTTAGCGTTGAAAAGATTGATGCTCTGATAGGCAAGATTAGAGATCTTCCCGATCTCAGAGCTCTATTTGCAACAAAGCGGGGTTACCAATCAGGAGCCATTAAGAAAGCCAAGCAAAATAGGATAGACCTTCTGGTTGTAAGGGAGCAGAACGATTCCGACTGGACAAGCCTGGATGGAACACCCCTTATCAAGACTGTTTGCATAAATATGCATGTATGTTCTGCCGCAAGAACAAAGGAGTTTGCCCCGGCCATAGACGGGGAGTGGGTTAGGAAGAATACCAGCATAGATGTATCCCAAGGGCTCAATATGAACGGCCGTACCGATGAAATTATCATCGATGACGTCGCGCGTGATAAGAAATACTCGCTCTACGAACTAGAAAGTCGTCTTGGACCTAAGGGCGATTCTGAACATGGCGAATTTGAAGAACAGGCCGAATTTGAGGAAGCATACCTCCTGTATAACGGACTGAGGCTGAAGATGAAATCTTTCAGGCTCGTGTATGAAATAGGACAGCCTCATGTTCAGCCGATAAAAATTGACCTCTCAAAAGAACTGGTCGGGGTTATTGAGTATCTGCAGCGAGGCGCCAAGACGTCAATCTTCAAAAATGGCGTAATAAAGACCGAGAGTGGTGAATAGAGATAACAAGGCCATGCACGCGCCAAGCGCGTGATGGCAAGCGTTAGGCATGCCGGATCACAAATGGAGTGTATGAATTTCAATGTTAAAAAATGGTTGGCTCGACGTCAGATGGAGCAGGATTAAGAGAGTACAGCAGTTGCGAGTTGTCCGCTCAATGTACATTTGATTGTTTGTCGTGCCGATTTTGGTTAAGTCGCTTTCCGAGATCAACGATAAGTTGACTTTACACGTATTTGGCGAGACGTTTCCGGTTTATACAACCTTGCCATTTTCATTCTGGATCTTCTATTTCAGCGCTTTTCTTTTCGTGCTTTCGAATGTCATCTACCAACTACGGTTCCCTCAATTAATTCAAGACCATGATAGTTGGAGGAGTTTTGCGGAGCATGGTAAAGGTGAAGAGCATTTGCAAGACTATGTAAGGCAAATAAAGATTGATAAAGATGATTATGATAAGGCGTGGGAAGTTGCAACTACGGGCTCCCCTGGAGGAGCGTTACAAGATCAGTTTTGGGAATTCTTTAAACTATCTGAGAAAGAAGGGCGTGCTTGGCGGCATTGCGCCCATATGTTCAATACTCTTGCTTTCATTGCAATCGCAGTTGTTGTGCTTCAAAACCTATACACGGTTATTAAGCATGCCTTTTCCTAACCAGTGCAGGCACGGCGACGCCCATTACATTGCGCCTTCGGCTCCATTCCATGGGCGCGCATGCTGAAAGCGTTAAAGTGCTACATCAGTGCCACCTAAAAGACCGCTCTTGGCCGTATCCAGCCATTAAAACCACCGAGCCCTCCCTCGGGCTCGGTGGCCTTTCTATACTCTCTACCCCCCTACTCCCAAGCCGGAAACGGATCGGGCAATGTCTGCCAGTGTTTCTTGCCGGCGAGCATCTGCTCTTCGCTGAGCAGGCAGTCGTCGAGTGCCTGGCGGATCTTGCCTTCGTCGAGATTCTGGCCGATGAAGACCAGTTCCTGGCGCATGTCGCCGAAGGGTTCCTGCCATTTGTGCATGATGGCGTCGCGGTATTCGGGGTCCTGGGGCCAACTGGATTCGGGCACGGCTTTCCAGAACATGCCGGCAAAGCCGTAATGGGCGATGCCGCCGGCCTGGCTCCATTGGCCGGCAAACTGTGGGCGTGTCGCTAGCCAGAAGAAGCCTTTGGAGCGCAACAATTTGCCGCCATACCAGTCGCCATGCAGCAGTTCGAAGAACTTCTGCGGCTGGAACGGGCGCCGGGCGTGGTAGGCAAAGCTCGAGATACCGTATTCCTCGGTTTCCGGCACATGCTCGCCACGCATTTCCTTCAACCATCCCGGGGCCTGCTGGGCGCGGGAAAAGCTGAAACGTTCGGTGCCCAGTACCTTGTCCAGCGGTACCTGGCCATGGCGGATGGGAATCATCTCGGCATCAGGATTGAGCGAACGCAGCACGGCCATCAGCTCATCCAGTTGCGGTGCATCGAGCAGATCCGTCTTGCTGATCAGCAGCACATCGCAGAACTCGACCTGGTCGACCAGCAAATCGGCAACGTTGCGTTCATCCTGCTCGTCGACGACTTCCCCCGCCTCGGCAAGCGTCTGGGCCTCGCGATACTGGCGCAGAAAGTGAACACCATCGACCACCGTCACCAGGGTATCCAACCGTGCGACCTGGGAAAGGCTCTGTCCGTCCTCATCAGCAAAGGTGAACGTTTCGGCTACCGGCAACGGCTCGGAAATCCCGGTCGCTTCGATGACCAGGTAATCGAAGCGACCTTCTTCCGCCAGTCGGCTCACTTCGACCAGCAGATCCTCACGCAGGGTGCAGCAGATGCAGCCGTTGCTCATCTCCACCAGGCGCTCTTCGGTGCGCTGCAGGGCGATCTCTCCCCTCGCTGCCGTCTGCTTGTCGGACGTACCGCGCACCAGGGCCGCATCGATATTGACTTCACTCATGTCATTGACGATCACAGCCACTCGACGGCCTTCCCGGTTGGCCAGAATATGGTTAAGCAGCGTCGTTTTTCCTGCGCCCAGAAAACCGGACAACACCGTGACCGGCAATGCCTCCTGTGTGCGAGCCATCACATCTTCTCCTCCGCCTTATGTCCTGATTCCTGATGTCCTCAGGTGCACGCCGCCTCGGCTTGGCTCGTTGCTCGGTACTTGCCAGATACAACTGACGACCAGACCGCTGGAACGACTGTGCTTTCAACGGCCAAAAAGATACGTTATAACATTTCTATAAATCAACCCATGGAGACGATGAATGTCAGTTCCCGCGCTCTCACAGCCCAACGCTGGTGATACAACCGCATGGCACGCTGAACATTGGGCCATCGGCAATGACATTGAAGTGCTGCCACGCATCTTCGAGGATCACACCAATATCGCCATCATGCGCCGGGAGCTTGATGCGCCATTGCTGGCCAGCGTCGCCGCGCAATGCCATGTCGATCGTGCCTGGCAGTGGTCCTGGCTCGGCAACCCCAGTATCAACATGCAGGCCGACTTGCTGCGTCGCCTGCCCGCGCCAGCATCAGCCCAGTCGCTCGTCGATGATATCCAGACGCTGGCGGAGGCCATGGCTTATCTGTTTGATGCCGAAATGGTGGGCATTCGCCTGCGCTTGCTGGATAGCGCCATGTGCCCACGCTTTCATTGCGACAACCTGCCGGTGCGACTGGTCACCACCTATCACGGTCCCGGCAGCGAATGGCTCCCCGAAGCGGCGGTGAATCGCGCAGGGCTAGGCATCCCGAAGCCCGACAAGCCGGAAATCGTTGCTGATAGCACGGCTATCCAGCAGCTTCAGGTGGGGGACCTTGGTCTGCTCAAGGGCAGCGGATGGATGGGAAATGAACATCGCGGTCTGGTGCACCGCAGCCCAGCACTCGATAGTGGCCAGAAACGGCTATTGATGACGATCGACCCGGCGTGAATGTCATTGGGGTATGCAGGGATGTAAACGACACTTGAAATCGGGCTTGTCAGTAGCACCTACAATGACAGAGCCACTTCTCTCAACCCGTAACCGATGTGAGCCCCCATGAAACAAGTGCAGCATGTCAGCCAGTTCATCGCCTGCTCGCCAGCCGATGTGTATGCCTTTGCTTCCAACCCCGCCAATCTGCCGCAGTGGGCCGCTGGCCTGGCACGTTCCGAGGTCAAGCAGGATGGCGACGCCTGGATCGTGGAAGCGCCCTTCGGCCGCGTCAGAATCCGCTTCGCCGATGACAATGCCTTCGGTGTCATGGATCACGATGTTGCCCTGGAAGACGGCACCACGTTCCACAATCCCATGCGGGTCATTCCCAACGATGACGGCAGTGAGATCGTGTTCACCCTGTTCCGTCAGGATGACATGAGCGACGAGAAGTTCGCCGAAGACAGGCAGGCTATCGAAGAGGATTTCAGGACACTGAAGGCCTTGTTGGAAGCCAACTGAGGTCGTCGGGAAACACAGGGATGATAGAAAAAGCAGGGGCTGATGCCGCCTGCTTTTCTCATGCTCGGCAGTGAAATGTTGGGAGGTGAAATGTTGGGAGGTGAAATGCCGGGATGCAGGGCTACTGAAGTGTCGAACTATCAGGCCTTGCTACACGCCTCGGCAAATCCCTTGAAGATGGCGTCGTACAGCGGGTGCTGTTTCGGCATCCACTCGGGGTGCCATTGCACAGCCAGGGTAAAACTGGGTGCATTGGCGACGGAGAAGGCTTCGACCAGCCCATCCGGCGCCAGCGCTTCGATACGCAGGCCCTCGCCCAGCCGGTCGACACCCTGCTGGTGCAGGGAATTGACCCGCGCCTGGTTTTCTCCGTAAAGCTCAGCCAGGCGTCCACCGGGCTGAATCTCAAGATCATGCACTGGGGCATACTGCTCTTCCTTGGTGCCTTCTGGCTCGCGGTGATCGAGCATGCCAGGCACCTTTTGCACGGCCTGATGCAGCGAGCCGCCGAAGGCCACGTTCAGCTCCTGGAAGCCACGGCAGATGCCCAACAAGGGCAAGGAGCGTTCCAGTGCCAGCGGCACCCAGACCATGGCTGCTTCATCGCGATGCACATCATCACGGGTGTTTTCCGGAGCACGCTCGGCGCCATAGCGGCTCGGCAGCACATTGGTATAGCTGCCGGTCAGCACCAGCCCATCC
The DNA here is from genome assembly GCF_029263665.1 of Halomonas sp. Classification (GTDB taxonomy): domain Bacteria; phylum Pseudomonadota; class Gammaproteobacteria; order Pseudomonadales; family Halomonadaceae; genus Halomonas. The sequence goes on along the minus strand of NZ_JAJUFQ010000010.1, from coordinate 55,423 downwards.
AGCCGGTCAAGCAGCGCACCAGCCGCCTGCGGGTCCACATCCGACCACACCGGCAGAATGACAGGTTCCAGGCCGTACTCACGCAGGGCACTGAGATATTTGTCGGTGACCATATGGGCAGGGTGACCTTCCACCTCACGACGGCAAGCGATGACGCCGACCAGAGGACGAATTTGCATGATGCCTCCTTGGATAATGCACATCAGAACGGAGAAAACGCAGAACGGGAGCGAATATGACGACGATGATATCGCGTTATGGTTTTCTCAACATACCTTGGTTGTGTTTTCTTGCCAACCTGCCATCTCGTCAGGCGTGAAAAACTCGCCAAACAACGCTTTTAGTGACTGATAAATATAGAAAAAATATAAAAAGCATCCAATGATTCAACTTTCGTCATAGTGTAAATAATTTGACAACAAAAGCCGGAAAACGAAACACTAGTGACAACCTAATAAAATCATCACAGGTGACACCATGTCCTCCTTACCCGTCGACGAGGCTCGTGACTTCCTGGCACGCCATCCTGATATCGACAGTATCGACCTGCTGGTCAGCGACCTCAATGGCGTTCTGCGCGGCAAACGTATCCCTCGTGAAAACCTTGAAAAGGCCTACGTCAACGGTATCAACCTGCCTGGGTCCGTGTTCGCCCTGGACATTACCGGCAACACCATAGAAGAAACCGGGTTAGGCCTGGATTGCGGCGACCGTGACCAGGTCTGCCGTCCGATTCCCGGCACGCTGATGCAGACGCCCTGGTTGCGCAATGGTCGCCAGGCCCAGCTGATGATGAGCATGCGCGATGAACAGGACGGCCCTTTCTTTGCCGACCCGCGCAATGTCCTGGCCCGTCAGGTACAGCGTCTTGCCGACATGGGGCTCACCGCCATGGTCGCCCTTGAACTCGAATTCTATCTGGTCGACCGCCAGCGTGATGAATGCGGTCTGCCCTTGCCGCCGCGCTCTCCAGCCACTGGCGAACGCGCCACCGAAAGCCAGCTTTACTCCATCTCCGAACTGGACGAATACGCGGATTTCCTGGAAGAGATCCAGGCCTGCGCTGCCATTCAGCAGCTGCCGCTGGATACCGCGCTCAAGGAGTGCGCACCGGGTCAGTTCGAGATCAACCTGCTGCATGGCGATGATGTGCTCAAGGCGTGTGACAGCGCGACCATGCTCAAGCGCTTGATCAAGGGTGTCGCGCTGCGCCATGGCTTCGAAGCGACCTTCATGGCCAAGCCTTATGGCAGCGAAGCCGGCAATGGCATGCACGTGCACATGAGCCTGCTCGATGGTGAAGGGAACAATGTGTTTGCCGCCGACGACGAGAATCCGCTGGGCACCGCTACCCTGCGTCACGCCATCGGCGGTCTGAAAGCGCTGATGGCAGATTCCATGGCCCTGTTCGCGCCCAACATGAACTCCTTCCGCCGTTTTCAGCCCGGCCTTTATGTCCCCATGACACCGACCTGGGGCTATGACAACCGCTCGGTAGCACTGCGTATCCCGTCGGGTCCCAATGCAGCCCGCCGTGTGGAGCACCGTGTTGCAGGAGCCGATGCCAACCCTTACCTGTTGCTTGCCACACTGCTGGCTTCAGTGGAATACGGCATTCGCCAGCAACGAGACCCGGGTGAGCCGGTCACCGGCAACGCTTACACCCAGTTCGACGCCACGCTGACCAATAGCTGGTCCCAGGCCCTGAACCTGCTGGAAGCCAGCGAGCCCTTGGGTGAAGCGCTTGGAAGGGATTTCCTCAAGGTCTTCCTTGCTAACCGCCATGCCGAGCGTAGTCAGGCCATGCGGGAGGTGAGTCGGTTGGAGTATGACTGGTATCTGCGCCACGTCTAAAGGAAGCACTGCATAAATGTCTGTGCGTGCGAATCACTGCGTTGCGCGGTGCTCACCATCCTCACCTATACCCCATAGGCTCCGGTTGTTGCGCTCCGTGCGCCTTGTGCGACCCACATGGATGTGGGAAGTGCGATTGTTCGTCAGGAACGAACATAGCCTTCATCTCGCCCAGCCGATTTATTCAGCACTTCCATGCTGAACAATACATTGTTGATTATTCAGCATTTCCTTGATCAACACTGAATAAGTGCGGGACATATCATGACAAACACAACATCCCCGAATGCCACGTCCACGCCACATCCTTTCGCGCCCTCTCTCCCGGAGCGGCGCGGTACGGGGCGCACCATGGCACTGGTCTTCTCCCTGGCCGCCATTGTCATCGGCTTGACGCTGTACCACGATGCCGGCACTGAATTTGGCTGGATCAGCCTGGTGCCGTCGCTGATCGTGCTGGTGGTGGCGATTGCCACTCACCGCACTCTGGAAGCCTTGGCCATCGGCTCCCTGGCGGGCTTGATTCTGCTCCAGCCCAGCGACTACATCGGTGAACTGGCCGATATTTCCATGACGGTGATGATGGATGAGACCATCGCCTGGCTGATTCTGGTCTGCGGCCTGATGGGAGGGTTCATTGCCATGCTGGAGAAATCCGGCTGCACCTTGAGCTTCAGTCACTTCATGGCCCGTATGGTGAAAACGCGTCGTCAGTCGCTGCTCAGCACCGCGGTTCTCGGTGTATTGATCTTTATCGATGACTACCTCAACGCCCTGGCCACCTCGGCCGCCATGAAACGTCTCACCGACCGTTTCGGCGTATCGCGGGAAAAGCTGGCCTACATCGTCGATTCCACCGCTGCTCCAATCTGCGTGCTGGTTCCGCTTTCCACCTGGGCGGTGTATTTCGCCGAACTGCTGGAAACCAACGGCGCAACGGATGGCTCCGGCATGGCGCTGTACATCCAGTCGATTCCGTTCATGCTTTATGGCTGGGTCGCCATGGGCCTGGTCTTCCTGGTCGCCGTGGGCATGATGCCGGACCTGGGCCCGATGAAAGCCGCCGAAGCCCGTGCTCGCGCTGGCCAACCGATTCCCGATGGCGCACCGGATGCCGCCATGGCCGATGCCGATGACCAGCCCCAGCGTGGCAGCCCCTGGATTGGCGTACTCAACTTCGTCGCCCCCATGGCCATACTGATCGGTGCCAGTGCCTACTTCGAGATCGATCTGCTCAAGGGTGTCATCACGGCAACGCTGTTCACCATCGTGCTGTACCTGATTCAGCGCCTGGCCACCTTTGCCACGTTGATGGACGCCATCATGGACGGTTTCCGCACCATGATGCTGCCGCTGGCCATTGTCGCCGTGGGGTTCGTCCTGCGTGAGGTCAACGACCAGCTCGGCATGACCCAATTCATGATCGATGCCCTGGCTCCCTACATCACTCCTGCCCTGCTGCCGGCGATCATTTTCGTCAGCATGGCCATCGTGGTCTTTGCCACCGGCTCTTCCTGGGGCGTGTTCGTGATCTCGATTCCGATCGTGGTGCCAATGGCCATCCACATGGGCGCTCCCATGCCCCTGGTCGTCGGCGCGCTGCTGTCTGCCTCAAGCTTTGGTAGCCACGCCTGCTTCTTCTCCGATTCTTCGGTGCTGTCATCCCAGGGCAGCGGCGTACTTCCCATGCAGCATGCCCTGACCCAGTTGCCCTACACCCTGATCGGTGCACTGGTGACCACGCTGGGCTTCGTTGGCCTTGGTTACTGGCTGGTCTGAAGCACACAACTCTGGCCCGTCCACCTAGGATCCACACACCATAGCGCCGCCTTTCCAGCGCCTTTCGTATTATCCCTGCATCTCCCTTTCTCCCTCTGCACGTCGTGCGGAGGGATTTTTTGTCTCCAGCATCTACGCAATCCGCACGCAGGAACCATACTGGGGTTTCCCCCTTGCGTATGTGGAGTCACCGTATGTCCCGCATGATTTTCGTCAACCTGCCCGTCACCAATCTTGATGCTTCGAAAGCGTTCTATAGCGAACTAGGCTTCGAGAACAATCCGCAGTTCACTGATGACACCGCTGCCTGCATGGTATGCAGCGACACCATCTACGTCATGTTGCTGACCCACGATAAATGGCGCAGCTTTACCAACCGCCCCATTCCGCCTGCCACTTCCAGCGAAGTGATGCTGGCCCTGACCTGTGACGATCGCGATGCCGTCGATGCCATGATCGAGACTGCCGCACGTCTTGGAGGCACGGCAGACATCAATGCCATTCAGGATCTCGGCTTCATGTACAACCGCAGCCTGACAGATCCCGATGGCCATATCTGGGAAGCTGTCTGGATGGACCCCACTGCCATGGGCGGAGAGTGAACAAGCTGGAGTGAGAGCAAGCAGGAATTCAAGAGCATGATCACGGCATCAGGCGCACGGTGGCGTTGGCCGAGTGCCCTGCCGCATCCAGTACCGTAATGCGGTGAAAGCCGCCACCCATGGTGTCGAAGGCGGCTTCTCGACGCAGCGGATCTGCGTCCATTGGCCGGTTGTTGATCAGCCAGCGAAAAGGTGGCGTTCCGCCCTGAAGGTGCACGAACAAAGGCATGCTGCTGTCTGCGACACCAAAGACTTCCGCGCCATCGCGGGGGGCGAGAATGCGTATGGGCGGCGTCATTTCACCGCCTGTGCCCGCAGCAAATGTCCTCAATGCCTTCGGCAGGTCCCCGCTGGAGGCAATCAGGGCATCCTTCGGCGGCGTTCGCCGTGGCGGAACCACACCGACGATATCAAAACCGGCAAACAGCAATGGCGCAGCACTATACGCTCCCAGTGCCCCCGGCATGCTGCCGTTGTCGGGCCGCCCGACCAGCACGGCGATGACATGCTGGCCATCAAAACCGATGGCCCAGGCGTCACGATAGCCGTAGGAAGTCCCGGTTTTGAAGGCCACCTTGTCACTGGCTCCCAGGCCGCCGCGCGGCGTCTGACGCAGGATATCGGCCAGGTACCAGCTGGCTCGGGCGCTGATCACCCGTTGCGGTACAGCGTCCGAATCGGGCAATACCGTCAAGGGCACGACCTGACCGTCGTTGGCAATCATCGCATACACCATCGCCATGTCCTGCAGCGTTACCCCCAGGCCACCCAGACCAATGGCCAAGCCTGCCGCATGGCCACCCGGCAGCATGGGCTGGGCACCACTACGCCGCATGCTGCCCAGCAACCGAGCTGGGCTGATGGCATCCAGTACCGCCACGGCAGGCAAGTTCAACGACTCCTGCAAGGCACGGCGTACGCTTACTGGCCCACGAAAACGACCATCGAAATTGGAGGGTGACCAGCCATCAAAGTCCTGCGGCGCATCATTGATCAGTGTCTCGGGATGTATCAGCCCTTCATCGAACCCCAGGGCGTAGATCAGCGGCTTGAGCGTCGACCCGGGAGAACGCTTGGCCGCAGCCATGTCGACAAAACCCACGTGCTGTTCATCGAAAGGATCAGGCGCGCCGATACGCGCGCGTACTTCACCCGTGTGGTAATCGACCACCATCATCGCCACTCCGACATCGGCCACCTGCTGTCCGAGCCAGCGACGCAGCGCCAGCTCCAGGCGCCGTTGAAGTCCGGCATCCAGCGTGGTGTCGATGACGAGCGATCGAGCGGCAGAATGCCGGGCCTCGGCCACGAGTGCTTGCGCCAGGTGCCAGGATAGATGAGGCATGGGCACTAGCCGTTGCGGTATCGGCTCAGCCTTGGCCTCCTCCACCACTTCTGCCGAGAGCAGACCATCGGACAGGCTACGCTCCAGCACCCTTTCCCGGGCTGCGCGGGCCTGCTCCGGATGCCGATGAGGCTGACGCGCCACGGGAGACTGGGGAATCGCGACCAGCAAGGCAGCTTCAGCGGCTGACAAGAATCCAGGCCCTTTGCCGAAATAGCCGCGGCTGGCGGTCGCCACGCCTTCGAGATTACCGCCCATCGGCGCCAGGTTGAGATAAAGCTCGAGAATCGCCTTCTTGTCCAGCCTGCGCTCCAGAGCCAGGGCCGCTCGGATCTGCGCGAGCTTGGCTTTCATGGTTTGCGTTGGCTCTCGCTGAAGCAGTCGCACGACCTGCATGGTCAAGGTCGATCCGCCGGACACGATATCCCTATGCCACAAGGCCTGCCCAGTTGCCCGAACCAGCGCCAGCCAGTCCACCCCGTGATGGGAATAGAAACGCTTGTCTTCATAGGCCAGCAACATGGCCAGGTAAGTAGGGTCGACATCGCTCAGACGAGTCTGCTGACGCCAATAGCCATCCGCTGACAGAAACAGGCTCAACGGCTGGCCATGGCGATCCCGCACCACGGGCGAGTATTCCCAGGTCGTCAACGGGTCCGGCGCTGTCTCGACCCAACGCTCGAACGCCAGCCATAGCCCGGCCAGAACGACCAGCAAGGCAAGCGACACCAGCGCAACACATCGGCCGCTGATACGCTTGATAGCCTTGATGCGCTTGAGGCCCTTGCGACGGTACCTAGCGATCACCCTCGGCACCCTCAGTGCTATCTTCAGGGCCATCCTCAGGGCCATCTTCCGCAGTACCGGCCCCTTCCCCTTCAGTACCGACATTCCCAGTTCCGGTACCCTCCGATCGTTCAGAGTGGCTGCCGCTGATCACGACGCGCCCATCAGCGGTATTGGCATGGAAGCGTGGTACATACATGTCCTGAACATGTGCAGCGGGATGATGGAAGCTGCCAGGCTGGATGGCACGCACCACATAGGCCAATTGGAAAGGCCTGCGCTCGTCCAGCGTCACGGCAGCAAAAAAGCGCTCACTGCCGAATTCTGCATAGGTTGGATCCATCCCGCCGGGGAACCACTCCAGCGCTCGGGTATCTCCCGATGCCAGGACACTGGGATTATCAATCTGGAAGCCCGCCGGTAGCGGATCCTCGATGGCCAACTGGCCCTGTGACATGCCCAGTGGCGTGACCTTCAATACCACGACCAGCTTGTCATTGAGCGTGACATCCGCCACATCCACCGGTTCCCCTTCGAAGCTGTAATAGTGACGGCTTATCTCGACACCTGAACTCTGCCGCTCCACCTTGCCGGTGGGCACGCCATTCAGGGTCACGGCTACCGGCGTCACCTTGTCGAACGGGTTGTGTGGTGGCGATGCCAGATATTGCGCCAGGCTCATCTGCTCTGTGTATGCGGGTGTTGCCTCTCCTTCCAGCAGCGTTGCCGCAAGACGCAATGCACTGGCGCGTTCCTGGGTGTTACCATCGCCCGCCGATGACATGGCGGTATCCACACTGTCCATGTCCACACCCGCCACATCATCCACATCAAAACCGGATGCCAGGGCCAACCGATAGGCTGTCATCAGGTCTCGCCCGCGGCTGGCATAGATATCACCGCTACGGGAATAGGCATGATAATCATGGCCCAGCGAGAGCTCGTCGAAGGCTGTGCGAAACAGCCGGTTCGCACGCTGTGGATCACCCACGGCATGAAGCGCTGCTCCGAGATAAGCAGCATCGAGCCCTCGATCTCCACGGGCGACATCCGAACGGGAGTAGACATCGGCAAAATAGCGCACATCGCTGGCACGCACCTCACCCGCCTGGGACAGGACATAAAGGGCGTAGGCCGCAGCACTGAGGCTTTCCTGCGATCCACTGGCGCCGTTGATCTTGTTCTGCAGATTGCGCAACGCGCTGGAAAACGCATGTTCGGGCACCTTCTCACCGGCTTCACTGGCACGCAGCAGGAACTCCGTTGCATAGGCATCGAGCCAGAAATTTCGACTGCCCGGTGCCCACAGGCCAAAGGCGCCGCTGGCAGCCTGACGCGACAGCACACGCTCCACGCTCTGTGCCAGCCGGTCATCGGCCACTGCCTGACTTTCACTGCTCAGCCAGGAGCGTGCCGACAATAGTGGCTCGACCGACGAAACGATCTGTTCGGTGCAGCTGCGAGGTTCCGTTTCCAATGCATACGCAAGCCCTGCCAGATTGAAGTGGGCCAGGGGACCGAAGCTGATGCTGAGTGTTGCATCGGCCGCCATTCCCGAGGTCAGGCTATCCGGTAGTTGCAGGACTTCCCCCTTGCCAAGCTGTCCGATATGGCGCCGCTGGATCGGTAGGTCATTGCGCTTTACTGCAATCGGCAGTTGCTGGGAAAGCTGTTGCCCTGCAGGCGTGGTTATCTGAATGTCCAACTCGCCTTGCTGACCGCTATCGATCCCGGATTCACTGGCCTGAACGTCAAACGTCAGGGTGGTTCTTTCCTGCTCATCCAGCTCGACTTCCGCCGTATTGGCCCCGGCAAATGCCAGAGGCCCCTTGGCGGCAATCTCAACGCCGACCGTGCCCACAGGGCCTTCGGCATGGGCCAGTTCCAACCGCAGCTGCGTGCTGTCCCCGGGCGCCATGAAACTCGGAGCATGCCCGGTGGCCACGATGGGGTCGCGTACGATCAGGTCTTCGCTGTGACTGCCCAAGGCACTTTGCGACCAAGCCTGCGCCATGGCACGCACCGTGCCATTGAAGGCCGGCAGCGGAAGATCAATATCAGCTTCGCCATTCTCGTCCAGCATCACCAGGCCGGAAAATAGCGTCACGTATTCCTCGCGTTTCGGCCCAGGCGCCTGAGCAGGAGCATTGCTGTCCCCCCCTTCACGCAGCGTCGCCAGCGCGCCGGGAATATCATCGATCAAGCGGCCATAGAGATCACGCATGTCGAAGGCAAAGCGTCGCTGGCCAAAGAAATGCTGCTCGGGCTGCGGGGCCTTGTATCCGGTCAGGTTGAGAATACCGAGATCCACCATCGCCACCGTGGCGTAGACTGTTTCGCCTGCCGGGGCAGCATCCACGCTCAACCGCAAGGTGCCATTCTGGCGAGGCCGCAAAGGCGCCTGCGGCTGCAAGGACAGATCCAGGGTGCGCTGGGCAGTATCAACACTGACCCAGTTGACACCAATGGCACGGCGGGGGTTACGCCCATCGGCCTCGTTCGAGGGAGTCACCAGGGAAGTGACCAGATAGGCCCCCGTGCCCCACTTCTCGCTAACCCTCATGGTCAGCTCATTGGTACCTGGCGCCACCTTGAAACGCTGCCGTTCGACCAGCCGCCCGTTGAATACGCGCACGGAGGCGGTTCCTGACATGCGCGCGTCGAAGCGCAGCTTCAGCTCATCGCCACTACGATAGCTGGCCTGATCGACACCGGTATCCAGCCGTTCAGGTGTGTCAGGGCTCCCTGCTCCGCCGTAATAACCGGCCCAGAAGGTGTGTCGGGTAAGCACCAGAGCATTATCACCGGTGGTACGCAGTTCCAGTTCGTACTGCCCCCACTTCACGGGAGTGGACAGAGTTGTCTTGGCATCGGCCGCTACCTCCAGGGTACCCGTGGCCGCTCTTGTGCGGCGCTCGACCGGGGAATATCCCCATTCGCCGTTGACGCGGTACCACTGGTAGTCGTGCTCGATTCTCGACAGCGTCCATTCCACCGGCCCCAGTTTCATGCGCTGTCGGTCGTTATCCAGGGCAATGACGTCAAAGTGAGCATCACTATTCTCGGCAGCCATGCGTTCGAAGAGAGGCTTGAGGCCAATCACGGGACTCTCCAGCGCCATGGGCAAGGTCAGGCGACGTTCTACCGGCCTGCCCGATCCTTCACGCAAGCGCATCGCCAGGGCCAGCTCTTCAGGTTGTCCAACACTTGCCGAAGGGGGTAGCGGCAGACTGACCATGGCCTTGCCCGCTTCATCGGTGGTCAAGCCTCCTGGCAATACTGCGGAAGTCGCCTGATCTTCTGTCGCCGGCATACCGAAATGGAAGCCGGGATATTGCGCCAGTCCTGTCGCCGGCCGACGCACGACTGTGCCGGAAATCGGCAGATTGGCACCTACAGCGCCGTATAGATAGTGGGCCGCCACAGCAACCCGTGGCGGCACCTTGCTGGCGACCAGTGCCTCATCGCTTTTCAGGGTGAAATCGATTCTCTCGGGCACAAAATCTTCGACCAGAAAGCCGACCTCGCCCAGCATGTCCGCTTGTGGATCCACATGGAAACGCAACTTCCACAGACCACGCATGGCATCGGTTGGAAGCGGAAGAGACAACACCCGGCCGCCGGCGCCCTGATCCTCCAGAGTATGGCGTGACGCTTCCTTGCCGTCGGGGCGCTGGACGATCACGGTCAGCGGCAGCTTTTCCATGGCACGACTTTCCAGGTCCCGCATCAAGGCAGTGATATACACACTGTCACCGGGTCGGTAGATGCCTCGCTCGGTTGTGGCAAAGAGATTGACGGTATCCGGCGCTGGTGTGCCCGCCACACCACGGTCACTCAGATCAAAGCCTGCCTCACGCAGGTTGACGAAGTTGAAATCCGTACCATCGGTACTACTTGCCGTCAGTAGCGCCGGACGGTTGCCGCCTCGTCCTGCTAGCCATTCAGGTGCTATATGGACATAGCCATCATCACCAACCGTCGCCTGCTTGAGCACCGTGTTGTCCCGGCCCACCAGCTCTACGCCAGCCCCACCCATCGCCTCACCGTCGCTGAGCCGTTCGATGAACACGTGCAAGCCATCAGGGCCGTTGAAGGTCGTCATGGCCATGTTCGAGACCAGGAACCATTGGGTCGCCGGGCGATACTCATCTTGCCCCTGAGGGCGTGCCGTCATGGCATAGAGGCCTGTTTCGAGCTGTTCCAGGGCATGATCGATATCCAGCCGCGAGACAGTTTCCTGGTTCAGTTCACTGGCAACATCGGCATCCCCGCGCCATACCTCGGTACCATCTTCCTCACGCAGCTGGGAGGCCTGGTAGCGATCCAGTGACGTCAGGAAATGCTCTTGATCGAGGTATGTCGTCAGGCCTCGCTGAGGCAGGTGGAAAATACGCAGTTCGACCTTGTCCACGTTGACCGCGGTGATCGGGATGGACTTGGCCTGAGAGAACGGCAGCACATAGCCTCGCCCACTGAAACGCACACTCGGCGGACGGTCCGGCATGAGGATATCGAATGTCTCGGTGCGCGCCGTCCTCTCGCCAGACGCTGCTGGCAGGCCCTTGCGCAAGGTGATGTGATAGTCGCGACCATGCTCCAGCCCGGCAATGCACAGTCGCTGGCCTTCGGCGGTCACATCCACCGTGACGTCCTTGACCCGGACATAATCGCCATAAAGAAAGCCATCTTCACGCAGTGGTTCGGAGTATTCGGCGCAAAAACGCGGCGAAACGCTATCGGCTTCCGCCTGACTTTCGAGAACCCGGGGACCATAGGTGATCTGTGCCTGATGCAGGCGTTGTTCGTCACCGCTGAATTCCGCCAGCAGACGATGAGCGGCCAGAATGGCCGGCCCTCGCTCGGGCGACTTCTCCAGCTCGGTGGTAATGGCTTCGAGCGCTGTCACCTTGTCTTCACTATTCACGGCACGCACCCAGGCATTGGCCAGGAAGGCCATCTCGTCATAGGCCCAGGAGCGCAAAAAGTCAGGACGTGAAGAGCCGCCATCCGCGGCAAAGTGCTGCAACGACAACCAGGCATCGACATCATTTCCCAGAATGGCCTGGCGCAGATCTGGCCGCGATGAAAGACGCACATGGCGTTCCAGATGACGATAGAGCCGGCCCGCCCTTTGCCATTCGTCGTCTCGGATGAAGGCCACTTCACGCTGCTGACGAGCATTATCCAGCAACTCGGACGGCGTCTCTTCCAGCGTCCCGGACAGGGCGCCCTTGAAAGCAGGTGTTTCCGTGACATCCGACTTCAGAAAACAGGCACCGGCACGGAGGTTGAAAGTGAACGCCTGGCAGTCCTCATCTTCCCGGCAGGCATTGGCGCAGTAGCCCAGATCCGTCTCAAAGATCGAACGAATGTCATGGCCAGCGAAGTCGATATCGCGTTGGTATTCAATGCGCCGTTCCGGTAGCGGCCCCTGCTCCGACTGCTGAGCCAGGCCCGGAGCCGTGGTAACAAGCCAGCACAGAACCACCAGAAGATATCGCTTCATGTCGGGGCCTTCCCTGTCGAACCAGCAACATAGCCATGCTACGGGGGATCATCTCAATGTAGTTCACCCTCCATGGCCAGACCCCAAAAACGACAACGTCCCGGTGAATCGAATTCACCGGGGCGTTGGCTGAGGAAAGCAGATGATTCGCTTGCGGGATCACCGATAAACGACTTCGCCCCACTGCGGCTGCCCGCCCTCCATCTTGACCAGGTCACCCTTGGGCGCGTAGTCGAGACGCGAGGTCTGAGTCAGGCCGTTGTAGTTCCAGGACACATCGTACCCTACCGTCTGCGGTTGGGAGTCTGTCACCGTATGACACTGCGTCTCCATCGTGGTACCGGCTTGGCCGGCCTCTACGCGACGCTGCACTTCACGACCTGCCAGTCCACCACCGATCACGCCAGCAGCCGTGGCGATCTTCTTGCCGCTGCCACCACCAATCTGGTGACCGATCACCCCGCCGATCACCGCACCGGCAGCAGTACCGAGAATGGCATAAGGGTCCTGGGATTGAGCTTGACGGGTCACAGGAACCTGCTCGCAGACTTCACGTGGCGTCTGCACATTTTGTGTCACCGGGGTGACCGCCGTGATGTCGGCATAGGCAGGGCTCTGAGAATACGTCGGCTGTGATACTGGTTGGGCCTGAGCCTCCGGCTGGCTGGCCCTGGCCGGCTCACGAGCTTCCTCGACAGCATCAGCCTTGGCCACTTGCTCGGCTGCCGCGTCCTGTTCTTCCCGGGTTCTGCCCGTCAGTTGCGCTTCCTGCGCCGCCTGCAGGTCCATTGATGCAGCCACCACTTGCTTGGCGGCAGCAATGGCGTCTTCGTCCACTACCGGCTGGACATCAACTTCTCCCGCTATCTGTTCCGACAACTGTGCCTGTGCTTCCTGAAGCTGCTGCACCTGCTGTGTCTGCCAAGCGCCGAATGCCAGGCCTCCCAGACCGAATACAGCCAGAGAAGAGCCAATGACGATTGATTTGTTCATACCGGTTCTCCCCTTCCCGCCAGACAACGCAATACCCTATCCAGCAACACTCTATCCATACACACATGCTGCACGATATTGCCTGGTCTTGCGGAAAGTCATTTATCCAATGACAAGATAGTATCGTTATCGAACAGTGCTCTCACATACTCGGAACGAATTTGCGCGATATTTACCAAGCTGTCTCCGGGTACCGACAGAACTGTCGCCTATAACAGGGACTCCAAGGACGGGCAGCTGAAGCTGGTGAATGATTCCAACAACATGAATGGCTCCACTCTGCCAGGAGACACGGAATGTATCCCGACAGGATGGAGCCATCGTAGCAGCGGTTTTCTGTTCAGACGGGAGACTGTCCGCCAGATTGACGGGCTCAGCCGCCTTTCGACTCAGATACCCAGCTTGTCGCGCGTTTCATAGTACCAGGCTCCCATTGCCGACAGCGGCACCCGTAACATACGGCCACCAGGGAACGGCAGGTGTGGCAACCCGGCAAAGGCGTCGAAGCGTTCGTCACGCCCGGTCATCACTTCTGCGATCAAGCGGCCCGCCAGATGAGTACAGGTAACGCCGTGGCCGGAATAGCCTTGCACGTAGTAGACGTTGTCGTTGATCACGCCAAACTGCGGCAGACGGTTCAGGGTCATCAGGAAGGTGCCACTCCAGGCGTAGTCCACCTTGACCGAGGACAGTTCCGGGAATGTCTTGAGCATCTTGGGGCGAATCACTGCCTCGATATCGGCGGGATCCTCACCACCATAATTGACGCCACCACCATAGATCAGGCGGTTGTCGCGTGTCAGACGATAGTAGTCCAGCAGGTAGTTGCAGTCTTCGACAGCAATGTTGTTGGGCAACAGGCGCTTGGCCAGCTCTTCGCTGAGGGGCTCGGTAGTGATGATCTGGGTACCGCACGGCATCGACTTGGCTTCCAGCTCGGGCATCACGCCACTCATGTAGGCGTTTCCAGCCATCACCACACGTTCTGCCTTGACGACACCTTGCACGGTTCTGATCGTCACAGGTTGACCATGTTCCAGCTTGATCACCGGGCTCTGTTCATAGATCACTCCCCCCAGGGACTCGAAGGCTGCCGCTTCACCGAGCACCAGGTTGAGCGGATGAATATGGCCGCCGGAGTGGTCAATCAACGCTCCACTATAGCGATCGCTGCCCACTTCGCGCTTGTAGGCATCGCCTTCCAGCAGTTCCAGCTGGCGGTTGCCATAACGCTCCCACAGCGCCTTGTGTTCCTTGAGCCCTTGCAACTGCTTGCTGTTGCAAGCGGCGAACAGGTTGCCTTCTCGCAAATCACACTGGATAGCGTATTTGGCAATGCGTTCACGGATGATGCTGTTACCTTCGAAGGCCATGTCACCCAGAGCACGAGCTGCGGTTTCGCCATACTTTTGCTCGATGACATCCATATCACGGCTGTAGCTGTTGACGATCTGGCCGCCGTTGCGCCCGGAGGCGCCATAACCCACCCTGGCTGCTTCCAGGACAACGACGTTCAGCCCTTTCTCTGCCAGATGCAGGGCCGAGGAAATGCCACTGAACCCAGCCCCTACGACACACACATCACAACGCACTTCGCCACTCAAGGCAGGTCGCTCGGGGGACGGATTGGCCGAAGCGGCATACCAGGAAGCTGCGTGTTGCGTGGCTGGAGCAACACCGTGAGAGGTTGATGCGGTGCGGTTCACCGTTGAGGTCGCAGACATGGCAGACTCCAAGAATGGTTATTTTATTTGACACTTTTCGCCATTCTAAGGCCCATCAACGATAAATCCAACGTTTTAGGCATTAAATAATCACCATTACAGAGTGGTCTTCCACGCATAAAAACGGGCGATGGTCGTCAACCATCGCCCGATACAAGCGAAATACCCAATGTGGCTCCGGACTTATACTCGAAGCAGCAGGTGCTCTCTCTCCCAGGAACTGATGATCTGGAAGTACTCTCGGTGCTCAGCACGCTTTACCGCCAGATAGCTGTTGAGGAAACGCTCACCAAGAATATCGGCCAGCGCCGAGCATTCCCCCAGCAAGTCCAGCGCTGGGCCAATATCATCAGGCAGCTTGTTGCCACCGGACCAGGCCGACCCGACCATCGGCGGGCGTGGCTCGAGCTGGCCGACCATCCCTAGGTAGCCGCATGCCAAGGACGCGGCCATCACCAGATAGGGATTCGCATCGGCGCCTGCCAGGCGATTCTCGACACGCGTCGCTTCGGGCCCTGAAACGGGAACGCGCAAGCCGACTGTGCGATTGTCCATGCCCCATTCCACATTGATCGGTGCCGAGCCGCTGCTCTCGGTACGCATCAAGCGCCGATAGGAGTTGACGTTGGGTGCCAGCAACGGCATTGCCGATGGCAGGTAACGCTGAAGACCGCCGATGAAGTAGTGGAACAGGCGACTGGGCTGACCGTCTTCACCCACGAAGACATTATGGCCATCCTGGGCATCCACCAGGCTTTGATGGATATGCATGGAGCTGCCGGGCTGGTTGGCCATCGGCTTGGCCATGAAGGTGGCATACATGCCATGACGCAATGCCGTTTCCCGCAACACGCGCTTGAACAGCACCACCTGGTCGGCCAGCGCCAACGGATCACCATGCTGGAAATTGACTTCCATCTGCCCTGCCCCTTCTTCATGGATAAGGGTATCCAGGTCCAGATCCATGGCATCGCAGTAGTCGTACATCTCTTCGAACAATGGGTCGAACTCGTTGACCGCATCGATGGAAAAGGACTGGCGGCTGCTTTCCTGACGACCACTGCGGCCAATCGGAGGCTCAAGTGGATAGTCGGAATCCGTATTGGTCTTGACCAGGTAGAATTCAGCTTCCGGGGCCACGACAGGACGCCAGCCCCGGGCATGGTAAAGATCCAACACCCGCTTCAATACATAGCGCGGCGACAGCTCCACCGGCTCACCGGTGAGGTAATAGCAGTCATGAATGATCTGGGCAGTGGGGTCATCCGCCCAAGGAACCAGGAAAACGGCATTGGGATCGGCCACCAGCTCCATGTCCCGCTCGGCGGGATTCCAGAAGCGAATGTCCTCATCATCGGGGTATCCCCCGGTAACGGTCTGGATAAAGATGGAATCCGGCAAGCGTGGCCGACCACCATTGAGGTACTTTCCGGCAGGAATGATCTTGCCCTTGAGAATACCGGTGAGGTCCGTCACGAGGCATTCCACCTCGGTAATACCGTGCTGCTTGAACCAGTCGTTGAGTTCTGGTGTTTCCTGGCGGTTACTCATATGAGTTTTCCGAGTGTTGTTTATCGTGGGATGAACCCCGGCACTGCCGGGGTTCATCGAGGCAACCGGCAGTTCCACGATGCAAGACCATCATGGCTGCCAGCCGCCTCGGTATCCTTACCGCGCTTTCACCTCAGACCACAGTTGCTGGAACATCTGCAACTGCTGCCCTTCCAGACTGGGTGTAAAATGCAAGCGCTCCATTTCCTCATCCGTGGGCATGCTGGGCGGTTGAGTCAGCACCTCGTCAAGATACGGCTGAGCCGCCTTGTTAGGGCTGGCGTAGTAATTGAAGTTGGACAGCTGAGCACCAACTTCAGCATCCAGAATGAAGTCGATGAACTTGTGGGCCAGATCGGGATTGGGCGCTTGGGACGGAATCATCATCGAGTCCACCCACATCTCGGCCCCTTCTTTCGGAATCACGAACTTGAGGTTCTTGAAGGCTTCCGGGTCCTCATCGGAAAACAGCAGGTAGTCGCCATTGAAGGTCATGCCAACATGAGCCACTCCACGGGACAATTGCTGCAAGGCCGGCGTACCGTCGGTGAACCCTGAGAAGTTGTCGCGATGCTTGGTCTCGATGATCAGCCTGGCAGCTTCCTTCCAGTCTTCCGGGTCGGTGCAATCGTAATCCTTGCCAAGATAAGCGCAGGCTGCGCCTGTCGCTACCTGGCCATCGCCGATCAAGGCAAAGGGATAGTCACCATTGACCTCCGGATCGAACATCAGGGACCAGCTTGGTTCAGCATCCGGGAATGTCTCGGTATTGTAGATCAGTCCGGTCGTTCCCCACTGATAAGGGGCCGTGTATTCGGCACCCGGGTCATAGCTCGGGTCCAGGAACTGATCCATGACGTTGTCGAAATTGGGTATCTTCGAACGATCGAGCTTCTGCACTAGCCCCGACTCGATCAAACGCGGAACGAAGTAGTTGGACGGCACAATGATGTCATATTGAGACACACCGCCGGAGTTGAGCTTGGCAAACATCTCCGACAGATCATTGAAGTAGTTCTGCACCACTTCGACATCGTACTTCTGCTCGAAGGCCTTGATGATCTCGGGGTCCATGTATTCTGTCCAGTTGAACAGATACAGCTTGTCCTCCGCAGCCTGGACAGCGCCAGCCAGCATCAGGCTCCCCAGGGTGACCGCCAGGGCGGTACGCGTCTTGCGATGGATCATGATCAAGCACTCCTTCTTATTGGTATGAATAGCGCAAGGTTGGTGCATATAGTGGTATTGCATGCTACGGCCGGGCTCAAGTGGCTCGGCGACGGTTCAACAGCAAGCTCATGACAGCAGCCAGAGCCACGCCCCCTATCATCAAGGTGGCAATCGCATTGATCTCCGGGGAGATACCCTTCTTGATCGCACTCCAGATATAGATCGGCAACGTCGCACTTTCCGGCCCCGAAGTGAAGAAGCTGATGACAAAGTCATCCACCGACAGGGTAAAGGACAGGAAGAACGCCGAGATCAATGCCGGCTTGATGGTCGGTAGCATGAAGTGCATGACCCGCTTGAATGGCGTGGCATAAAGATCCTTGGCAGCTTCGAACAGGCTTGGATCAAGGCCAACGAAACGGGAATAGACAATCAGTGCCACGAACGGAATCTCGAAGGTCACATGGGCAATGATCATGGTCCCCAGCCCAGGTTTCAGGAAGCCGGTGAGCTGGTGGATCTGGACAAAGAACGCCATTTCGGAAATACCGAAGACGATATCCGGCAACACAATGGGCAGATAGATCAGAATGATCAGCCAGCCCAGTTTACGATGGCGATGACGATACATTCCGTAGCCAATCAAGCAGCCAATGACCAGAGCAATCACCGAAGACACGATGGCCAGCACCAGGGTATTGCCAATGGCACTGATGATTTCCTGATTGCCGAACAGCTTGATGTACCAGCGCAATGAAAAGCCAGTGAAGTGTGCTGCACTGTTGGCGGCATTGAACGAGAACAACATCACCACGGCCAATGGCAAATACAGGAAGACAATGGTCAGCCACCAGAATCCCTTGAGCCCACGCTTGAAGTTGCGCTTGTTCATATCACAACCTCCTCGCCACCGCCCAGTCGCTTGCCGATACGACGCATGGCGAACAGACCAATAAAGGTGGCAATCAGCATCAGGATGGCGCCAGCAGCACCAAGAGGCCAGTTGGAGCCTCCTGCGAACTGCGTGGCCACCAGGTTGCCCAGCATCATCCCCTTGCCACCCCCGAGCAGTTCGGGAATGACATACATGCCGAAGGCCGGGATGGCGACCAGCACCACCCCCGCCAACAACCCGGGAAGCGTCTGCGGGAAAACTGCGTGCCAAAATGCCTTCAGTGGAGAAGCGTAAAGGTCCTGGGCGGCTTCCACCTGAGCGGTATCAAGCTTTTCAAAAGCGGCATACAGCGGTAACACCATGAAAGGCAGGAAGTTGTAGACCAAACCCAGCGTCACGGCGAAATTGGAAGGATATAGCCCCATGTTGGGTGAAATCAGTCCAAGCGCGCTGGCCAGGTCAGAAAGCGGCGTATCCGGAGCCAGCAGGTTCATCCAGCCGAAGGTACGAATCACCTGATTGGTCCAGGAAGGCACCACCACGGCCAACAGCATGATCGGGCGCCACTTCTCTCGACAGGTGGTGATGTAATAGGCAATCGGGTAGGCCACGATGACGACCAGCACCGTGGACAGGAAGGTCTGCCACAGAGAGCGTAGCAAGGTGTAGAGGTTACCCGGGCTCCAGCCAAGAAAACCAAAACCGCTCAACTGCTTGAAGGAATCCACGGACAACGGCATCTGCGGCAGGCCGTAAGGACCATTGCTCATGAAGGCCACTGCCATCAGATAGACACTAGGCAGCACCAGAAAGACGATGATCCAGGCCGCGCCAGGACTTACCGTAAACAGCAGGTGACGAGCCTCCATCACCATGGCACGGCTACGGGTACTGATCGCTGCACCACCCGCATTGGCCACGGCACGCTGACGAGAGAGAATGCGCGTATCGCTTGTCGACATGACTCACCTCACTCGCTCAGTGTCACAAGGTCTTCAGCAGCAACGACGACCGTCACTTCATCACCCACCTCAGGCAGGTGACGACCACGATTGTTGACTGTCGCCTGCAGCACGACCGAACCGATTTCGATGCGGAATTCCGCATGGCTGCCACGATAGAGCCGCTCGGTGATCCGACCCGGCAGATGGTTGACGCCCTCTACTCGACCCGGCTTGAGGTCAAGCGTCTCCGGGCGAATCAGCACCAGTTCTCCCTGGGTTGCGTGTTGATTACCCTCTTCGATTTCCTGCTCTTCGACTTCCAGCTCCCCGATTTCGGTCGTCAACCGACCCCCTTGGCGAGCCGTGATCCGGTACAGATTGTCATGCCCCATGAAGCGGGCAACGAAGGCATTGGCCGGACGCTCATAGACATCACGCGGGGCGCCGACTTGCTGGATATTGCCGCCATTGAGCACGGCAATACGATCGGACATGACCATGGCCTCATCCTGATCATGGGTCACGAAGACAAAGGTCATACCCAGGCGTTTCTGTACCCTCAGTAGCTCTACCTGCAGTTGGCTGCGCAGGCCGGCATCCAGTGCCGACAGTGGTTCGTCCAGCAGCAGGACATCTGGTTCACAGACCAATGCCCTGGCCAGGGCAATACGTTGCTTCTGACCTCCAGAAAGCTGGTCGATGCGGCGATCAATCAGGTCGCCCAAGTGAATGAACCCGGCAATTTCCGCCACCTTCTGTTCACGCTGTGCCTGGGGCATGCCCCGCATCTTGAGACCAAAAGCCAGGTTCTCGCGTACCGACAGATGAGGAAACAGAGCATAGGACTGGAAGACCGTGTTGACACTACGATGATGCGGCGGGACTTCCGTTACATCCTTGCCACCGATGGTCAGGCGACCATCATCGGCCTCCTCGAGGCCAGCGAGAATACGCAGCATCGTGGTCTTGCCGCAGCCCGACGGTCCCAGCAAGGTGAAGAATTCACCCGCCTCTATGTCCAGATCGACACCATTCAGGGCAACGGTATCCTTGCCAAAGCGCTTGTGCAGGCCTCGCATCTGGATCGACGATGCCTGTCGACGCGAAGCATTCTCTCTGGACGCTTCATGGGCAGCGTCCAAGGCCTTGCTGCCGGCCTCGTTACCAAGGGAACCGCTCCCAGCCCCGCTGTGGAGACTGTTCTCAACCCCGCTGTGGGCACTCGTCGTCATCTCGGTCATGGAATCGTCCTCGTATGTCGGGCGGCCATTCACAGGCGGTCGCGCAGCTTGTAGAAATTGGTGGCAAGTACCAGTAGCGGAGTGCGCAGCCAGCGCCCACCGGGGAAGTGGCGATGGGGCATGGCGGCGAAGATATCAAACCGCTCACTTTGTCCGGCAATGGTTTCAGCCAGCAGCTTTCCGGCCAGCCCGGCCATCGCCATGCCATGACCAGAGTAGCCCTGGGCGTAATAGAGGTTGTCGTCCAGGCGACCGAAATCCGGTGCGCGGTTCAACGTGATGGCGATGTCGCCTCCCCAGCGATACTCGATGGCGATATTGTCGAGCACAGGGAACAGGTGACGGATCTTGTTATCGATGCGTGCATCCAGGCCTTTTGGCGGGCGGCCGTCATAGCTCACTTCCCCGCCATAGATCAGGCGACGATCAGCCGACAGGCGGTAATAGTCGAGAACGAAGTTGGCATCCGAAAGGGCATCATTCTTCGGTAGCACCAAGGCAGCCTGTTCCGGTGTCATGGGAGCCGTTGCAATCATGTAGTTGGCACAACGCATGATGCGCCCACTAAGCTGCGGCACCAGTCCGTTGCCATAAGCATTGGTGGCAACGATGACCTGATCGGCCGTCACTCGACCCTGGCGCGTCGCCACTGAGGCAGGATGCCCTTGCTTGATGTCGATGACAGGGCTTTCAGCATGAATGACCACCCCAGCCTGTTGAGCCGCGCGAGCCAATCCCAGCGTGTAGTTGAGGGGATGCAGGTGTCCTGCCTCGCTCTCCCACAACGCAGCCGGATAGGCGTCCGTGACCACATGCTCACGCAAGGCGTCCCCTTCACGCCATTCCAGAGCCTGGTAGTCATAATCATGCGCCATGCGCTGTTGGTACTCGCGCAACTCCGTGACATGGCGAGGCTTGACCGCAGCATGCAGATAGCCCCAGGAAAGATCGCAAGGAATCTGATGGCGCTCGACCAGTTCTGCGGTGAGGCGTACTGCCTCCCGGCTCATTTCCCAGATATCCTTGGCGGCCGAATGGCCCAGCGCCTGCTCAACAGTGGCGATATCCGTTCCCAGACCAGGCAGGATCTGACCACCACTGCGGCCAGAAGCACCGTGCCCCACGTCATGGGCCTCAAGGATAACGACACGATAGCCTCGTTCGGCCAGGTGCAAGGCGGCAGAACAACCCGTGATGCCGGCACCGATCACACAGACATCGGCTCGAACATCACCTTTCAGAGGAATACAGGGAGCCAGGTCGACCGCAACGGAATCACGGTACCAGGAGGCAGGAGTCGCGAACGACGATACAGCAGTCATAAAGAGTCCGTATTGGTTGCGCTTTGCGCTTATTGTTGTCTATCGAAACTCGTTGTGATGATGCCGACCCAAGGTCAGCGGCACCTCTTCAGTGTGACATCAGCACAAGGGGAAATGTCAAGTATTCGATAACAACAAATCATTCACCTAAAGGTCAGTCATTCCATAACTCACCACACCACCCCCACAACCATGCGCCTTCCAGGCATCACGCCCAGCGCACCAGCCTCATGGCATTTCGACCATATTGATGAACACTTATGCCATGCTCTTATGACATGTTCTTATGACACACTGGCACGCCCCAGCCACATGGATGCCTGCGCTATCGAGAGGGTTCTTCCGTCAATACCTGCAAAAAAGCTTCCAGCACCCGATGAGGGCTACGATCGCGGCGAGTGATGGCAACAAATGGCGTCGAATAGCCTGCCTTGCCAGCGCATAGCAGGCGCAGGCGCCCTTCTGCCACCCAGGAAGCCGCTTGATGATCAGGCAAGTATCCCAGGTAAGCTCCGGTCAGAATCAGAAACGCGGCCCCTTCCCTGTCGGAGGCCGTCGCGGTACCTGTCAGCCAGGCAAGCGCTTCACGCCCGGACTCCGGAAGCGGATATGACGGCACTACCGCATCCCATTGCGCCAGCTCGGCCAGTTCAGGTTCTGCGGCATGGAACAGAGGGTGCTCACAGCCGCAATAGAGACTCGAATGCTCGCCATAGAGCGCCAGTGTCTCCACACTGGTAGGCAGGTTGACTTCCGGCACCACCCCGACATGCAGACGCCCATCGAGCACGGCTCTGGCGATCTCCCCTGGTGGGTCCATATGGATATTGATGCGCACCCCGGGTCCTTCTGCCTTGAGCCGAGCCAGGGAATGAGTAATGCGCATTTGCGGATAGCTGACCAGAGTGTCGGTGATGCCGATGTTGAGCTCGCCGCGCAAATTGTGATGCAGGGCATTGACCTCGGTACGGAAGGCTTCGAGCCCGGCCAGCAGCCGACGAGCCCCTTGCAGCACCTCTCGCCCTTCCTCGGTCAGGGCAAAACCGCCTCGCCCTCTCTTGCACAGCTTGAGCCCCAGGCGTTTTTCCAGATCGCCCATATGCAAGCTGATCGCGGAGCGGCTGATACCAAGCTCCCCTTCCGCTGCGGAAAATCCGCCACACTCCGCTACCGTCCTGAACACTCGCAGCAAGCGGATATCAAAATCGGTGACCGGAGACGGAGATGGACGCTGGGGTTTCATGATGGACGGCTGTTGCACACAGGGCAGGCGGGGTCCTTGGCCAAGCGGAAGTGACGCCATTCACCGCTCAAGCCATCGAAGGTGGATAATCCACCATGTGAAGAACCAGACTTGGCGAGCAGCTTGATGGCTTCAAGCGCCTGAAAACTGCCGATCATGCCGACCAGCGGTGCGATGACACCACTCTCGGCACAGGACAGAGCCTCGTCGCCCTGGTCATTCGGGGGATACAGGCAGGCATAGCAAGGGCTTTGTGCGTCACGTGGATCGAATACCGCGATCTGCCCGGAAAAGCGGATCGCTGCGCCAGATACCAGAGGCACTCCTGCCTCCATGCAGGCGGCATTGATGGCATAGCGGCTGGAAAAACGATCGGTGCAATCCAGCACCACATCAGCCTGCCGGGCTGCCTCGAGCAGTTCTGCGTCATTGAGGAAGCGTTTCACCACATGGATCCGACAATCGCTGTTCAATGCCCGGGCCGAATTGGCCGCAGATTCGGCCTTGTTGACGCCCAGATCCGCCTCATGGTGAGCGATCTGGCGCTGGAGGTTGGAGATTTCCACTTCATCCGCATCAGCAATCGTCAACTGCCCGACCCCCGCTGCAGCCAGATACAGCGCTACCGGTGAGCCCAGCCCACCAGCCCCGACAATCAAAGCATGCCCATCGAGCAAGCGCTCCTGCCCTTCGATATCCACCTGGGGCAGCATGATCTGGCGGCTGTAACGCAGCAGTTGCCGGTCATTCATTGGCTGACTCATTTACCCTCGAACTCCTCGATGTCGGGCACATGCAGGGCAAAGTCCTCCTTGACCTCTTCCATCACCACATAACTCTTGGACTCCTTGACACCCGGCAATGTCAGGACGACATCTCCCAGCAACTGACGATAAGCCGACATCTCAGGAATGCGACACTTGAGGATGTAATCGAACTGGCCGGATACCAGATGACATTCCTGTATCTGCGGCAGCTTGGAAACCGCCCGGCGAAACTCATCGAATACCGCCGGTGACTGCGTCTCGAGGCTGATCTCGACGAACACCAGTAAGTTGGCCTTGAGCTTGCGCGGATCCAGAATGGCCTTGTAACCACGAATCACGCCCGCACGCTCCAGGCGCTTGACGCGCTCCAGACAAGGAGTGGTGGAAAGCCCTACTTGGGTAGCGAGATCAACATAGGAGATACGAGCATTGTCCTGCAGGCAGCGCAGAATCTTGAGATCAATACGATCGAGTGAGCGACTTTTGCTTTTCATTGTGGTTATGACTCGATAATCAGGAATGTGAAGCTGGCCTATAGCAACAACCTCTTGACGACGGTCTTGTCACCATAACGACTCAGAGATATCGACCAAAATACCCTGCAAGCGGGCACTTTTTCCATATTCTCGCACGTTAAAACCAATCTCGACGAAGGTTTTTACTGTATCCCTCCGTATCCTTCTGATCCATTCACATCCATCAACGCTGGATATTCCAGACTTTCCATCAGGGCAGGTCAGGTACCTGATGCCTTCCAACCGTCACTCTTTCATTTCCCGCCAGATCCGGCAGGCTTTTGACATCCGCATAACCACTGGCTGCCAGCAGTTCACGTACGACAGGTCCCTGTTGATAGCCATGCTCCACCAGCAGCCATCCATTCGGCACCAGATGACGTTGCGCACCTTGCGCGATACGGCGCAGGTCAGCAAGTCCGCCATCGGCGGCTATCAAGGCAGAAGATGGCTCGAAGCGTACATCACCCTGATTGAGATGAGGATCCTCTGCATCAATATAGGGGGGATTGGAGACAATCAGCTCGAAGTTCTCGGCATCGTCAAGTGCTGCAAACCAGTCGCTGACGCGAAACACCGCCTGCAGTCCATGGCGTTTGGCATTGCGGGTTGCCAAGGCCACGGCTTCGGGTGAAAGGTCCAGCCCTTTCACGCGCCAGCCCGGGCGCTCACTGGCAAACGCCAGAGCGATGGCGCCAGTGCCGGTACCGAGGTCCAGCAAGGCTCCAGTAGCCGTCTCTGCGCGAGTCAGGGCCGCCTCAACAAGTGTCTCCGTATCCGGGCGCGGAATCAGGGTGGCACGGGAGGTCTCCAGCGCGAGTCCCCAGAATTCCCGCTCACCCGTCAGGTAGGCAACAGGCTGGCCTTCGGCACGGGCCCCCACCAGGGCTTCGAAACGCGCCCTGGCCAACACATCCATCGTGCGATCTCCCCAGGTGTAGAGCCAGGTTCGATCGACCTTCAGCACATGGGTCGCAATGACTTCCGCATCAAGCCGGGACGTCCCCGAACCAGCTTGCTGCAGACGTGCAGCTGCCCGGGACAACAGCACATCGATGCGCATCAGACCTCCTGCTGCAATGCTGCCAACTGTTCGGCCTGGAACTCATGGATCAACGGTTCGATGACTTCATCCAGGCCATCGCCGGTGATGACTTCGGAGAGCTTGTACAGCGTCAGGTTGATGCGGTGATCTGTCACCCGACCCTGGGGAAAATTGTAGGTACGAATACGCTCGCTGCGATCACCTGAGCCAACCAGAGAACGGCGCGCATCGGCCTGCTCCTGGCGCTGGCTGTCCTGAGCCGCCTGCTTGAGACGAGCGGCCAACAGCGACATGGCCTTGGCCCGGTTCTTGTGCTGACTGCGCTCTTCCTGACACTCCACCACGACGCCGGTAGGCAGGTGGGTAATACGAATCGCCGAATCGGTCGTGTTGACGTGCTGGCCGCCTGCCCCACTGGAACGGAAGGTATCCACGCGCAGGTCGGAAGGGTTGATATCCACGTCGGTGACTTCATCGGCTTCCGGCATCACCGCCACCGTACAGGCAGACGTATGGATACGCCCCTGGGACTCAGTCGCCGGTACCCGCTGAACTCGATGAGCTCCAGACTCGAACTTGAGTCTGGCATAGGCTCCATCGCCCTTTACCCGGGAAATGATTTCCTTGTAGCCGCCTTGCTCACCGTGACTGGCACTGACCACCTCGACCTTCCACCCCTGATTTTCCGCATAACGGGAATACATGCGGAACAGATCACCGGCAAACAGTGCAGCCTCATCGCCTCCCGTTCCGGCACGCACCTCGAGGAAGACATTACGCCCATCATCAGGATCCTTGGGTACCAGCAGGCGCTTGAGCTCGCTATCCAGGGCATCCAGACGCTCCTTGCCCTCTTCACGTTCCAGTTGGGCGAGTTCGCGCATTTCTGCATCCGCGTCCTCTGCCATCAGCTCTGCCGTCGCGATGTCTTCTTCGACATTCCGATATTGGCGCCACGCCTCGACCAGCGCCTCGAGCTCGGAATACTCGCGAGAATAATCACGAAACCGTGTCTGGTCAGAAATGACATCAGGATCTGATAGCAGTGCAGCAAGTTCTTCGAAACGATCGACGAAGGCATCAAGACGCTGACGCAGGGAAGCTTTCATCGGTATGTCCTTGAATTCGGGTTAGAAAGGCGACGCAACACAGGTTCGTGGCAAAGCAGATTCGTGGCAAAGCAGGTTCATGACAAAGCAGCTTACCTAAGGAAATGAGTTTCCCTAATGTTCGCGCTCGTCGTCGCCAAGCAATAGCTCAGCGGCTGCATCAAGCAGCTCCTGACGCTCCTGCGCAGCAGCACTACGCAAGGACAGGGTGGGCTGGTGGAGTAAGCGATTGGTCAACTGGTGAGCCAGGCGCTGAATGACCTTCTCTGGTGCCTCGCCATTGGCCAGGCGCGCCAGAGCCTGCTGTTCGGCCTCGTTGCGCAGGACATCACCCTTCGCCCGCACTTCCCGAATGACATCGCCGGCACTACGAATGCGACGCTCTTGAAACCAGTGAGCGACGCCACTGTCGATCAGTGCCTCGGCCTGGTTGGCTGCGACCTGACGGTGACGTCGGTTCTCTTCGATGACCTCTTGCAGGTCATCAACGGTATACAGAAATACATCACCCAATTCGCTGACCTCAGGTTCGATATCCCGTGGCACGGCAATATCAACCATGAACACCGGGCGGTGTCGACGACGCTTGAGCGCGCGCTCGACCATCCCCTTGCCGAGGATGGGCAGAGGTGCCGCTGTAGAAGAAATGACAATATCGGCCTCTTCCAGCGCCGCCGGAATGCCATCCAGGGAAATGGCCTGACCGTTGAACTCTTCCGCCAGTTGGCTGGCTCGTTCCTTGGTGCGGTTGGCAACAGTGATGGCCTTGACGCCGGCCTCATGAAGGTGGCGAGCAACCAGTTCGATCGTTTCTCCAGCACCGATCAACAAGGCACGGGCCTTGGAGAAATCATCAAAGATGCGGCTAGCCAGGCTGACCGCAGCATAAGCTACCGAGACAGGGTTCTTGCCAATGCTCGTCTCGGTACGTACCTGCTTGGCCACTGCAAAAGTATGTTGAAACAGGCGCTCCAGTTCACCGCCGAGCCCTTTGGCCGTACGAGCCGCCTGGTAGGCATCCTTGATCTGGCCCAGAATCTGAGGCTCACCGAGCACCATGGAGTCCAGCCCCACCGCTACACGCATCAGGTGTCTTGCGGCTTCCCCATCGACATAGTGATAGGCGCAAGAGAGCAGTTCTTCCGGCGGCAAGGCATGAAAGCGCCCCAGCCAATCCAGAACATCGCGTTCACCAGTTTCATCAGTGACACAATACAGTTCGGTGCGATTGCAGGTAGACAGCACGGCTGCCTCTCGCACTCTAGGCAAGGCACGGAGCTCTTTCAGCGCAATATCGAGCTGCGAAGGACCAAAGGCCACTTTCTCGCGCACCTCGACGGCAGCGGTACGATGGTTGATGCCAAGGGCAAGCAGGGTCATGCGTTAGACGTCTTCACCAGATAATGGCTGGGATGGTACCTTTTCTTGAGCAGGCTCCACTCCGCAAAGGCGACATATTCTAGCATATGAATTGCTGAACACCTGAGCCTTGATGCTCTTTGCATCATCATGCGGTATCTCTGCATATCGCTTTCAACTTTGCTGCACCCGCTCAAGCCGCTATGCTGACGGCTATTTCCAATGTAATGCCGATCACAGAATGCCATAGCGTCTCGATCGCTACATTCTACATCACGCTGATCGCTCTGACTGACATGATGAGGCCTGCATGCCCAGTAACACGCGCATTCGACAGCTGACGGGCCCCCTGACTTCCCTGACGCTAGCTGCCTTGCTCTGCGGCTGCCAGGGCTTATCCATCTCCTCCGCCGATGCTCAACCCAAGGATCCAATGGTGAATGCACCACCTATCACCAGGGGATTGGATGCCGAAGGCCTTTCGCTCCTGTTGACGGCAGAAATGGCTGGACAGCGTGGCGACTTCCGACGAGCGACAGAAGGCTATCTAAAAGCTGCAGAGCGCTACCACTCTCCGGCATTGGTAAAGCGTGCCACATTCGCCGCCCGCTTCACCGATGACCCCGAGTTGCTTGAGCGGGCAGCACGCCGCTGGCAAAGCCTGGCCCCTGAAACCACGGCAGCGGCAGAGCTGTTGGGCTCCCTGGCATCGATTCGTGGTGACTGGACCGAAGCCTTGCAGCAGAAGATCATTGCATCAGATACGCGCGAGCGCAGCGATATCACTCGCTTTGTCGATACCGCTCTCGCCTCTGGCGCAGACCCGAGCGCTATGGACAGCATTCTGCGCGAAGCGCTGGTAACACCTCCCGCCAGCGAGCCTGTACGCCTCGATCTCGAACTGGCGCTATCCCTGACTGAAGCAGCCCAAGGTCAGTTGAAGAACGCCCAACAGCGCCTGGCTCGCCTGGGCAAGACCGCTGACGACATGCCCCAGCGCTGGCTGGCCACCTCGCGCCTGAACCTGGAGCAAGGCAACCCCCAGGCAGCACGTCAGGCAGCGAAGCGTGGTCTCGACCTGGCGCCGCAAGACGCCCTCTTTCTGTTGTTGATGGCACAAGCCGATATCCGCATGGGCAACCTGGCAGCCGCTGAAAAAAGCACCGATGCCCTGCTCGCCGAGCGAGGTGATTCGCCCGAACTCAGGGTTGGCCTGGCCCGCCTTTATATCAGCGAGGGACACACCGCCCCGGTAAAACACTTACTGCTGCCACTGGTCGGCAACCCTGATGCTCCCAGTGCGACCTATCTGTTGCTGGCGTCCATTGCTGAAGAAGAAGGTGATATCGACAACGCCCTCCTCTATTACCGTCAAGTACCCGAAGGCCCGAACTACCTGCTTTCCCGTCAGGCAGCTTCGCTCATGCTGACCGCCGACGGACGCCTGCAGGACGCCCGAGACTTCCTGCGCTCGGAACGCCAGCACCATGATGAATCCTATACCGGGCTGGTGATTATCGAGGCTCAACTGCTCGACGACGAGGGGCTTGGCGAAGACGCTGACACGCTGCTCGAGCGTGAGCTGGCACGCACCCCCGAGGACAGCGACCTGCGCTACTTCTATGCCATGCGAGCCTGGCAGAATGGCGATCAGGATACTTCAGAGCGCGAACTGCGCCGACTGGTCGAACAGCAACCGGACAATGCCACTGCCCTCAACGCGCTCGGCTATACCCTTGCCGATTCAGGCTCGCCAGATGAGCTTGATGAGGCAGAAGCCTTGATCCAGAGAGCCTACAAGCTGGACCCTCAGAACGCCGCTATCCAGGATAGCCTCGGCTGGGTTGCCTACCGTCGAGGCGACCTGAGCAACGCTCTACGCTGGATCGAGCAGGCCTGGAACACCCTTCCTGATCAGGAAGTGGCTGCCCATCTGATTGAAGTCTTGTGGGACCTGGGACAACACGAACGCGCCCAAGAAATTCTCGGCGCGGCACGCGAGCAGTTCCTGAACCATCCTTATATAGATGAATTGCTGGAACGGCGCCCCGAAATCATCCCTTGAGCGACCATCATTCCTGATATATAGCTGCTCTGCATGCAACAGCCGCTATTAATAGCTGCTCGGCCTGACTGACAAGGATTGTGACATGATCAAGACGCTACGACTTTCTGCTGCTGCCCTGTGTATCTCCGTGCTCGCAGGCTGTGCCGCACCAGCCGCGACCGACAAGGCTGCCACTGAACGCACTGCCGGCCAGTGGGAACAGCAAATGACGGAGGTCAAGGCTTTCGACTCCTGGACCTTGACCGGAAAGGTGGGTCTGCGAACGCCCGAAGAAACCAATAGCGCCAACCTCGACTGGCTGCAGACACCTTATTATTACCGTTTGCTCGTCACGGGCCCGCTTGGTGCCGGTCGCAGCACTCTGGAAGGACGCGAGGGTCGCTTCTCATTGACCAACAGCGAAGGCCGTTTCGAGGCCGAAACGCCGGAAGCCTTGATGGAACAGCGACTTGGCTGGTCATTGCCGGTATCCCAACTGACAACATGGGTTCGTGGCCTGCCCGTGGAAGGACAGCCTCATACTTCCACCGAGGACAACCTTGGCTTCCCCGCCACGCTGTCTCAGGATGGATGGAAGATCGATTACCGTGGCTGGATGAATGTGGATGGCGTCTGGCTGCCTAATCGCATGGTCATGACCTACGGTGACATTCGAGCCACCCTGGTGGTCAATCAATGGCAAGCAGGCGAAGGCGGCGAGTAAGTCCATGTCCACGCCTGTACATGCCACCGCACCAGGAAAGGATGAGTCAGACGCTATATTGCCTGGCCAGCCCGATGTCGATGGCTTCACCCTGCCAGCCCCAGCAAAGCTGAACAGGATGCTGCATATCATCGGGCGCCGGGACGACGGCTATCATGAGTTGCAGACCCTGTTTCAGTTCCTCGACCATGGTGACAGGCTGCATTTCTGCCTGCGTAACGATGACAGCATCGTGCTGCACGGAGACCTCGAGGGCGTCGAGCCGCAAGACAACCTTGTCTATCGCGCTGCCGCCCTGCTGCAGAGGGTCTCCGGCTCGCGCCAGGGAGTGACGATCCGTGTGGACAAGCGGCTTCCCATGGGAGGCGGCCTCGGCGGAGGCAGCAGCGATGCCGCCTCTACCCTGGCAGGGCTCAATGCCCTTTGGCACCTGGGACTTTCCAATGAAAAGCTGGCCGAGCTGGGGCTGGTGCTGGGCGCCGATGTTCCCGTGTTCGTCCACGGACATGCAGCCTGGGCTGAAGGCATTGGTGAACACCTGACCCCAGTGGAACTGGACTCCCCTTGGTTCGTGGTTGTTCACCCCGGAATATCTGTCTCGACACCTGAAGTATTCAATGCTCCAGAATTGACACGAGACAGCCCCCCTATTACCATGGCGCGCGCACTCAAGGGGGGAGCGTCGAACTGGCGCAATGATTGCGAGCCAACTGTCAGGCAGCGTTATCCTGAAGTGGCCCATGCTCTGGAGTGGCTGAATGCCCGGGCGCCGTCCATGTTGACGGGTACCGGTGCTTGTGTTTTTGCCACTCTAGGCAGTGAGACTGGAGCCCGACG
Organism: Halomonas sp.; assembly: GCF_029263665.1. Classification (GTDB taxonomy): domain Bacteria; phylum Pseudomonadota; class Gammaproteobacteria; order Pseudomonadales; family Halomonadaceae; genus Halomonas. The sequence goes on along the minus strand of NZ_JAJUFQ010000010.1, from coordinate 24,062 downwards.
CTTGATGAGCGAGCTCGAAGCAGCCCATCCCGGCTGGCATGCTTTCATCGCGCAGGGTCTTAATCGTTCTCCTCTCTTGGACGCCCTGAATGCCTAGTACTGTCCATATATGCATTGTCTATCATAGAGGCTTGCTCCATATGGATGAAAACTAGCGCAACGGCGTCATTGCTGGGGTATCGCCAAGTGGTAAGGCACCGGTTTTTGGTATCGGCATTCGGAGGTTCGAATCCTCCTACCCCAGCCAACTTTCTTCTGGGCCCTTTAGCCCACTCCGAAGATCAACACAGCAAAGGTGGCTGCGCGTGTCAAAATTGATGGTTTTCGCCGGGAATGCCAACCCCGAACTCGCCCGAAAGGTCGCCGAGAGCCTGGATAGCAGACTGGGCAACGCTACGGTCGGTCAATTCAGCGACGGCGAAATCGCGGTAGAGATCAACGAGAACGTGCGCGGCAAGGACGTCTTCGTCCTGCAGTCCACCTGTGCACCGACCAATGACAACCTGCTGGAACTGATCCTGATGGTTGATGCCCTGCGTCGCGCTTCTGCGACCCGCATCACAGCGGTGGTTCCCTACTTCGGTTACGCTCGCCAGGACCGTCGTGTACGCTCTGCTCGCGTACCGATTTCCGCCAAGATCGTTGCCGACATGATGGTCAAGGCAGGTGTCGATCGCGTCATGACCATGGACCTGCATGCTGATCAGATCCAGGGTTTCTTCGATGTGCCGGTAGATAACGTCTATGGCTCACCGATCCTGCTTGATGACATCGAGCGTCAGAATTACGACGATCTGGTCGTGGTATCACCAGACGTTGGCGGCGTGGTTCGTGCCCGAGCCATTGCCAAGCAACTCAACGTGGATCTCGCCATCATCGATAAGCGTCGCCCCCAGGCCAACCAGGCCCAGGTGATGCATATCATCGGCGATATCCAGGACCGCACCTGCGTGGTGGTAGACGACATGATCGATACTGCCGGCACCCTGTGCAAGGCTGGCGAAGCGCTCAAGGAGCACGGCGCCAAGCGTGTGGTGGCCTACGCCACTCACCCGATTCTGTCTGGTCCGGCGGTGGACAACATCACCAACTCCGTACTGGACGAAGTGGTCGTCACTGACACTATTCCGCTGTCTGACGAAGCTCGCCGCAGTGGGCGTATCCGCCAGCTCAGCGTGTCTGGCCTGATCGCCGAAGCGATCCGTCGTGTCAGCAACGAAGAATCCGTCAGCGCGATGTTCCACTGATCCCAGAGGAGCACAGCTCTTCGGGAAAAACGTTACATTGCGCCGGTAAGCACCCCAGGTCCGCCTGGGGTTATATGGAACCACCAGATGTCTGGTCGCGGGCCCTGGTGACTTCCTGACTTGAAAGCACCGGCATTTTGCCGTGCTTTTGTTAGCCAAGAGGCAATTTCATGTCCGATTACAACCTCACAGCCAGCGTTCGTAACGACCTGGGGAAAGGTGCGAGCCGCCGCCTGCGTCGTGCGAACCAGCAAGTCCCGGCCATCATCTACGGTGGTACCGAGGCTCCCCAGTCCATCGCTGTGGACAAGTCCGCTTTCTACAAGGCTCTGGAAGACGAGGCGTTCTTCTCCTCCGTCATTACCCTGAGCGTAGAAGGCAAGACTCAGCAAGTCGTGCTTCGCGACCTGCAGCGTCACCCCTACAAGCCGTTGGTAACCCACGCTGACTTCCTGCGCGTCGACGCCACTCACGAAATCACCATGCGCGTCCCGCTGCACATCGTGGGCCAGGATGATTCCAAGGCGATCAAGGAACAGGACGGCGAACTCCACCAGTTGGCCACCGAAGTCGAGATCAGCTGTCTGCCGAAGGACCTGCCCGATTACCTCGAAGCTGATATCTCCGGCCTGGAGCTGGGCGCTGCCCTGCACCTGTCCGACATCAAGGTACCGGCTGGTGTGACCATCGTTGAGCTGACCCATGGTGAAGACCATGACCAGGCCATCGCCAACGTCACCAAGGCCAAGGTCGCTGGCGAAGCTGAAGACGGTGAAGCTGGCGAAGCCAGCAGCGAAGAAGGCAAAGGTGAAGAAAGCGCCGAGTAATCGCGCCGTCTTTTTCCTGGAGGGGCCACCACGGTGGCCCCTTTGCTTTGCAATGGCGCTTTGTGCAATGGCGCTTTGTGCAATGATGCGTTGGAGTGATGCTTTCTTGAGCCGATAGAGTCCTTTGCCCAGCATTTCCAAGGACCTGTTCGAGGGGCCAGCGGACAGTCGAACGCAGGCACTACCCGCACAGTATCCTGGGTTCTGGGCAAAGTGCTCATTTTCATTGATGGGAGATGTCTCGATGACCAGGATCAAGGCCCTGATTGGCTTGGCCAACCCAGGAGAAGAGTACGCAGCAACCCGCCACAATGCGGGAGCCTGGCTGATAGAGGAAGTCGCTCGTCAGGCCGGCGTCAGCCTTCGCCCGGAGAAAAAGTTTCTCGGCCTGTATGCCAAGGCGGTCATCGACGGACAGGACCTGCACCTGCTCATCCCCACCACCTACATGAACCGCTCTGGCGGTGCGGTAGCAGCCCTGGCCAAGTTCTACAAGATTGCCCCGAATGAAATGCTTGTCGCCCATGATGAACTCGACCTGCCCCCGGGCACTGCCCGCTATAAGCAAGGAGGCGGCCATGGCGGACACAACGGCCTGCGCGACATCATCAGCGCCTTGGGCAACGACAAGTCCTTTCATCGCGCGCGCATTGGCATTGGCCATCCTGGCCATGCCGGCATGGTGGTCAACTACGTACTGGGCCGCCCTGGCAAGAACGAACGGGATACCATCGACCAAGCCCTCGAAGAATGCCTTGCCACCCTGCCCCAAGCGTTGGCAGGCGACTGGGCCAAGGCCATGAACCGTCTTCACAGTTTTTCGGCATAGGTCTTCTCTCGGCTTAAACCTCTTCTCGGTCTGACAGCCGGCAGGTAGAATCACGCCCCAGACTTATTCATCATTTTCAGGATACATATCCATGGGATTCAATTGCGGCATTGTGGGTTTGCCCAACGTCGGCAAGTCCACCCTGTTCAACGCCCTGACCAAGTCCGGCATCGACGCCGCGAACTTCCCTTTCTGCACCATCGAGCCCAACGTCGGCATCGTGCCCATGCCCGATCCACGTCTCGACAAACTGGCGGAAATCGTCAAGCCAGAACGGGTATTGCCCACCACCATGGAATTCGTCGATATCGCTGGCCTCGTGGCAGGTGCTTCCAAAGGTGAAGGCCTTGGCAACCAGTTCCTGGCCAATATCCGGGAAACTCAGGCCATCGCTCACGTGGTACGTTGCTTCGATAACGATAACGTTATCCATGTCGCCAACCAGGTCGATCCCCGTGCAGATATCGAGACCATTAACCTGGAACTGGCCCTGGCGGACCTCGACACCGTGGACCGCGCCATTCAGCGCCTGGTTCGCGTCGTCAAGGGGGGCGACAAGGAAGCGATTGCCACAAAGGCGATCCTCGATCGTATCCAGCCACACCTCGCCGAAGGCCAGCCCCTGCGCAGCTTCGGCCTGTCTCCGGAAGAGCAACTACAGGTCAAGAGCTTTGGCTTTCTGACACTAAAGCCGACCATGTACATTGCCAATGTCAATGAAGACGGCTTCGACAACAACCCGTACCTCGATATCGTACGCGAGATCGCTGAGGCGGAAGGCGCAGTCGTCGTACCTGTGTGCAACCAGCTTGAAGCCGAAATCGCCGAACTCGACGATGAGGAACGCGCGATGTTCCTCGGCGAAATGGGCATGGAAGAACCCGGCCTGGATCGTGTCATCCGCGCCGGCTATGCCCTGCTTGGCCTGCAGACCTACTTTACTGCGGGTGTGAAGGAAGTTCGTGCCTGGACCGTCAAGGTTGGCGCCACCGCCCCCGAGGCCGCCGGCGTCATCCACACCGATTTCCAGAAAGGCTTCATCCGTGCAGAAGTCATCTCCTATGACGATTTCATTGCCTACAATGGCGAGCAAGGCGCCAAGGATGCCGGTAAGTGGCGCCTGGAGGGCAAGGAATACATCGTCAAGGATGGCGACGTCATCCACTTCCGCTTCAACGTCTAAGCGCAAAGCCTGAACCCAAGCGTTCATACCCAAAAGCCCTTGATGCATCACCATCAGGGGCTTTTTACTTTTCATGGCCTGGCCTCTCACGCCCGAACCAGTGCCATCTAGTGATGCATCAGACAACATGACGGGAAAGATCAACCCAAAAGAGCAAGGGTAAGATAGGGAAAGAAGGAAAACCCACGATCAAGGATCGCCACGATGAACACAACGCGACATGATGGCCACGATACCTCCCCTTCTACCCTTTATTCACCTGGGCCTGAACTATGGGTTGCCGACGGTGGCACCGTCCCCTTTTATGGTTTGCCGTTTCCCACCCGCATGGTAGTGATACGCCTGAGTGGTAACCGGCTATGGCTGCATAGCCCTATTGAACTCAGTAAACCTCTTCAGCAGCAGCTTGATGCATTGGGAAAGGTCACTTGGTTGATCGCTCCCAATCACCTCCATCATCTTTTTCTCGACCAGTGGCTTGAAGTCTATCCTCACGCCCGCTGCCTCGGCACTGAACAGGTGATTCGCAAACGACACGACCTCCATTTCGGAGGCACACTCGGTCCAGAACCAGATCCCGATTGGGAACGCGACATTGACCAATTGCTGTTCACTGGCTCCCCGTTAATGACCGAGGCCATATTCTTCCACCGCCAATCGCATTCGCTCATCGTCACAGACCTGATCGAAAACTTCTCTCCGCAAAGCCTGACACCGGTGAAACGCTTCCTGGCCAGAAAGGCGGGAGTTGTTGCCCCCAATGGCAGCATGCCGCTGGACTGGCGACTCAGCTTCATGTTTCACAAGAGTGAAGCTCGAGAGCACCTGCAGCGAATGCTGGACTGGCAACCCGAGCGTCTGATAATGGCGCATGGCGAGATAGTCACTTCACATACCGGTATGTTCTTGCAACGCGCATTTCGATGGCTCAGTCAGGGCAAACGATGACATTACTCCCCTCCGGTTGGACACTTCACTGACACACCATTCCATACCTGGATAGCCCACACACCCAACAGTGTGCACCTTGCCTCAGCGGGTGATTTAAGCTCATCCCGAACGCGATCAAGAAAGGCCGCCATCGCGTCTTGATAACGCCCGCACAACCCTAAATGCCACATATTTTTATCGCTCAACACCAGGCAGGAAAAAGACCACAACCTTGTCAGAAGATTCCCACCCCGCATAAAGAGATTTTCCATTGATGCCGATCAATTCATTTGTCAAAGTGCTTTCCAATTAATGGGAAGCAAATGAAAAACATCACCCTGCAGGAATATTAATATTACTGGGAAGATCTTTACTTGATCTTGGATAAAGTCTTACTTGAGTAAACTCTGGTCCAGGAAGATTTCCAATTGGAGAATCTTCTAATTGATGACAGATATCATTGAGAACAGATCTAATTGAGAAATTTTTTATCCATGAAAAGTTCTACCCGTCAAAAAAATTCCACCCATGAGAAAAGCACCAACACTAGAATAAAAGACAGGAAAACAACTGGCTTAAATTCTTGCTTATTATCCACAAACAATAATCTTCACCTCGATACACACCACATCAAGATGGTGATTTCAGAAAACTGAATCAAGGACCGGACAATGGTGAACAACATTAAATCTATCAATAATGGACTTGCCTTGCTCCTGGCTAGCCTTAGCCTGACATCCGCTAGTGCAGCGATAGCAGCGGACAATGTGAATACTACGAACAGCATGAGTGTAGAGGAAACGGCTAAAGCACAGTTCGTAGATGACACGACAGCGAAATTGCCAGAAGGGTATCGTAGCTGGGTCCATGTGGGCACCTTCCTCAAGGAGCCCGGTTCCAAGAGCATTCTTGACGGCAGCACTATCGAAGGTGCTTCGTTTGCCCATACCTATGTCGAGCCCTCCGCCCTCGCGGCATACAAGGCATCCGGGAAATGGCCCGATGGTACCCAGTTCGTCAAGGAGTTTGCTGTTTCAAGTCTTGATGATGGCAGCTGCGACAAAAAAACAGGCCTCTGCTCAACGGAGCACGGTGTAGGCATCTTTGAAAACTATTACCTTGGCATTGCCTATATGGTGAAAGACGCCGAGCGCTTCCCCGATGCTGCCGGCAACTGGGGTTACTTCGGATTCGGACCTGCCAAGGAAAAAGGCGCATCTTATCCCGAAACTGCAGCATTGCGTCCCGTTGAGAATTGCGCAGGTTGTCATATTTCCCATGTAGCAGATACAGACTACGTCTTCAGTGGCCTGCACCTGGGACTTCAATAAATCATTATCTGTCATTTTTGGTCTGCAAATAGCAGCAAAGAATAGCAGCGAAGAATATCAGCGTAAGCATTCAACACTGTCCCTCTGATGAACTCGCTGGACTTGCCACTGCATATCCCATATGTGCTGTGGTACTCAACCCTGTATGACCTTCGCATACAACTGGAGAAGTCAATGAAGCTGATGACAATGAAAAAAACCGTGGCAGTCACTGCTGCCATCCTGGGCAGTATTGCACTAGGTGGCACCCAGGCATTGGCCAGTCACCACTTTGAAACCACCCTCGTACAACAGAAACCTGCTCTTAACCAGTTGGACAACTACGTCTTTGCTTCTGAGCGTCCTGATCACACTGCCTTCATCATGAATGTCAGTTCGACGCCAAAGGAAGGCGATGATGGCATTTTCTCCTCTGAAGCGCTGTACAATATCCATGTATCCAATGATGACAAGTTCGAGACAGGGCACACTTTCAGCCTTCAGTTTGATGGTGACAAGTACACGCTGTATTCGTCGGATAAGCCGAATGGACCTGTCGGTGAAATGGGTACCAAGATCGGTGAAGGCGTCGTAGGAAAGACAGCCGAACTGTCCGATGGCATTCAAGTATGGGCTGGCGTTGCAAAAGATCCCTTCTATGGCAATTCACCTAGCCTGCACCTGTTGCGCACCGAGTTGAACAGCGGCCAACCCTATGATCCAGACATCTGGTCTCAGTCTGGCGGCAAGAGCATCTTCGTTGGTCGCAAGTCAGCCGCCATTGTGTTGGACGTGCCGAACTCCATGCTGAGCTCAACGATACGTACTTTCATGACCACGGATGTCAAGCAGGATGACGATTCCTGGCAGCAAATTCAGTTCTCCGCCAACCCGCTGTTCTCACACATCATGCTGTTTGAGAATGAAGCACTGAAAGAAGCATATAACCGTACTCGTCCGGACATGCAGGATGACTACAAGCCGATTGCAGCAGCTCGCATCTCTCGTGCAGCGACACTGGCTAAATCTCAAGATGATCCCATCAAGTATGGCAACGAGATTGCTGATCAGTTGATCCCTGATGTCCTCACCTACAAGCCTGGCACCGAGGCAACCTTTACCGCCACGGAGCGCAATGGCCGCCCGTTGGATGATGATGCCATGAGCGTGGTGTTGACCATGCTGCTCGGCACAGAGACGGATCAGAAGATTCCTAATCCCAAGCTGCATACAGATACTTTCCCGTATGTCATTCCCACTACGCTGAACTGATATTACGGAACAGGTATCGATGAACGGATATTTCAGGGATAGCTCGACATTGCTGAACGCGGAATAACCTCTGAAAACACGTTCATGTAACGCCATGGTGGTGGGCATTCTTGCCCACCACTGCTTGTTTGATATTTTACCTTTCTTCCAAGGGGTGCAGTCTTGGACTCGTCACTGATTCCCCGTAAGTCACTGCGTACCTTGTTACGCTATCCAGGCCGCCTATTGACTCGCTCTTCTCGATCGAGACAACTGGCAGGCAGTCTACTCCTGCTACTGTTCACGCCAATGGTACAGGCCCATGAGTTCTGGCTGGTACCACATGACGGGATTACCACAAAAGGCGAGAAAGTTGCCTTCGAACTACGTATTGGCCCCACCTGGCCTGGAGTTCAAGTACCACGACAAGCAGGCCTGGTTCGCTGGTTCAAGGCCCAGGACGCATCGGGAACAAGGGAAGTTCCTGGCCGGGAAGGATCACTTGTCGTAGGACATCTGAACGCCCGGGAACCAGGAGCCACCGTAGTAGCCATGCGTACTAATAGTGCCTCTATCGATCTGCCCGCATCGGAGTTCAATCAGTATCTGCAGGAGGAAGGCCTGACCAATGTCCTGGAGCTTCGTCGTAAATTTGGCCTGATGGAGGCACCCAGCCGGGAAAGCTTCTCACGCTGTGCCAAAAGCATCGTCTTCGTCGATGGACAAAGCCAGGGCTTTGATCAGCAAATGAACCTGCCTCTGGAGCTCATCCCGCGCAGTGACCCCATGAGTCTCCCTGCAGGAAGCCCTTTCAAGCTCCAACTGCTGTTCAACGACCAACCCTTGTCCGGGGCGCTGATCAAGGCACAGCTCAAGACCGACCCGGTCATCGAAATGACGGCTGTCTCCGACCACCAAGGCTTCGTTAGTTTTCTCTTGCCAGAAGCGGGATTGTGGCTGTTCAACGCCGTGCATATGGAGCCGAGTGCCGAGCTGGATAGTGACAGGGACTGGGAAAGCCTCTGGGCCTCTTTGACCATGGAACTCCCGCTCCCACAGGCGCAAGGCACCACTGCTCCTTAAAACATAACAACAGAACACTACGACAGAACACAACAACTTAAACCTTTCATGTCCGCCAAGGACTGGCATTCATTATCTCAACCTAAGGGTAACAAACATGCACCGGACTCCATTTCACCAACCTGCGTGGCAATGGCCACTTGCCATGTTCCTCATTGTTCTTCTCGGTGTGTTCACCAGCACAGCAGCTGAAGCTCATACGGGAGGTTCACAAGGTTGGCTACATCCACTCACAGGAATGGATCACCTATTGGCGATGATCGCCGTTGGTGCCTGGAGCAGTCAGATGGGGGGCCGGGCAATATGGATCGTTCCCAGTGCTTTTGTTGTCTGCATGTTGTTGGGCGGTCTGCTGGGCTTCGAGCTGATTGAACTGCCAGGCGTGGAAATAGGCATAGCACTATCGGTGATATTGCTCGGCCTGGCCATTGGCCTGGAAAGAACCTTCCCGGTCGCACTTGCCGCCGCTGGCGTCGGCATCTTCGGCATTTTCCATGGTTATGCGCATGGCTATGAAATGCCGGTCATGGACAACAAAGTCGCCTATACAACCGGTTTCCTGGCCACGACTGCCAGCCTGCATGTGCTGGGTGCCGTTGTCGCTCTGTTGCTACTCAAACTGGCTCATGGCCGTATTGTGCTACGCATTCTGGGTTTTATTTGCGCACTTCTCGGTATCTACTTGATGCTCCAACTGTAGATCTGTATCGAGTGGGCTGAATACCAGGCCCACTCAAGCCCTATCCCAGCCTTTTCCATCATCAGTTTCTTCTGGCTTTTGATCTCTTTCTGACTCCCTCCGATACTCCCTGAGCTTCAACCCTCTTTCCTTCGAATTCTTAGACCTGTTTTCCGGGATCACTCTCGAATTTTCTTCGTATCAGCTCTTCGTGCCCGCTCTTCGCCCCAGTGCTTCATGTCAGCTTTTCATATCAGAGGCCAACCGATGACAGGCAACGACATATACTGAATTCATCAGTGTATTTCATGTACGAAGAGATTCGGATGGATTCAACCATTGCCTCAGCATCTCAAGCACTTGCCGCCGGTAATCCTTTTGATGCCATGAACCTGGTCGCCTTGCGTGACGATGCGCCAGCACTTGCCTTGCGTGGCATTGCGATGGCCCAGATCGGTGACCTGGTGCGAGCAAAGTCACTCCTGCGCGAGGCCGTGCGAGCCTTTGGTCCTCAAGACAGGGTGGCACAAGCCAGGTGCGTCGTGGCAGAAACAGAAATCGCTCTCGCCACACGCGATCTAGGCTGGTCAACCAAGCGGCTCGATGCTGCACGGAAAACACTGGATACCCATCATGATCATGCCAATGCCGCGCTTGCCCGGCATATCGAACTGAGGCGCCAACTCTTGCTCGGGCAACTCGACCATGTTGAACAGGCTCTCTCCGAAATCGACACCACGCCTTATCCACCCGCACTGAAAGCCTCTCATGAGTTGGTGATTGCCGGCGTCAGGATGCGCCGCCTGCAGACACAGTCTGCCCGTCAGGCGCTCGTTCGTGCAGCCAGGTACGCTCGCCAGTCTGGTATTCCTGGCCTGATGGCCGAGACCGAAGATACTGCTCTTGTTCTGAATACGCCGGCAGCACGCTTGATCACTTCCGGCAGAGAGCGGCTAATACTGCTCGAAGAGGTTGAAGCACTGCTGGCCTCCAGGTCTCTCGTCGTCGATGCCTGCCGGTATGACGTGCGCCTTGGAGACACCACCATTTCACTCGCCCAACGCCCACTGCTGTTCACTCTCATTCGAATCCTGAGTGAAGCCTGGCCCAATGATATCTCTCGAGACGTGTTGATCGAGCAAACCTTCCGGACAAAGTACGCCGATGATACACATCGCGTGCGCCTGCGCGTCGAAATCGGGCGTCTGCGCAAGCTGTTGAAAGAGCTGCTGGACATAGAGGCCACATCACGGGGGTTTGTGCTGGTACCAGGCCAGGACCAAGAGGTCGCCGTACTGGCCAGGCCTGTCGAGGAAAGGCATGGCTCATTACTTGCCCTGCTGGCGGATGGGCAGGCATGGTCAAGCTCTACCTTGGCAGCAGCGCTTGGGGCCAGCCAGCGCACTGTACAGAGAGCGCTCGACACCTTGGCAGCAGCAGGTAAAGTGCAATCTTTTGGACATGGCCGGACATGTCGCTGGTTGCTACCTTCCATTCCGGCATTCACGACAACCTTGTTACTCCCAGCTCCACTTCCTGGCGACTAGCCTACAGACATCGTTCATCGCCAAAGAGGATTACCCCATGAAACGATCAGTGGCCAACATCATCCGCGAATACGGCCCATTCCCGAATGTGGAAGCCATACATGGCGTTACCTACGATGGTCAACGCATCTGGTTCGGGATTGGACAGCAATTGCATGCGCTGGATCCGGGAAATGGGCAATCCGTGAGATCGCTCGATGTCGTCGCCGACGCCGGCACCGCCTTTGATGGCCAATATCTGTACCAGATCAGCGGAGATTGCATCCAGAAAGTCGACCCGCATGATGGCAGTGTCATTGCGACCATCCCGGCACCCAGCACCGAAAACTCAGGCCTTGCATGGGGAGAAGGCTCACTCTGGGTTGGCCAGTACCGGAATCGCAAGATCCATCAGGTCGATCCTGAGACGGGTGAAGTGCTGCGTACCCTGGAATCCAATCGCTGTGTCACTGGCGTGACCTGGAATGGTACAGAGCTGTGGCACGGCACCTGGGAAAATGACGAGAGTGAGCTGCGCCATATCAACCCGGATACAGGAGAAGTTCTGGAAACCATCGAGATGCCGAGTGGTACGGGAGTGTCGGGGCTTGAGTCCGACGGCAACGGCCAGTTCTTTTGTGGCGGAGGTGGGAGCGGGAAATTGAGAACCGTCAGCCGCTCCTGAATTAGCAGGCAGAAGCGCTCACCAACCAAAGAGCCCTCGCATTCTGCAGGCAGTCTGCGAGGGCTCTTTGCTGTATTTCTCAAACGCTTACTTCTCAGGTTTCTTCTCAAGCGGTGTCACACCGAATAGAAGATGCGATACCAATCGACGAAGCGTTGCACGCCGTCTTCCACCGTCACTTCGGGACGGTAGCCAGTGGCTGCGAACAACGCCTCGGTATCCGCCCAGGTGCGCGGAACATCGCCAGCCTGCATCGGCTTGAAATCACAGATAGCCTCGCGCCCTGTCGCTTTCTCGATGGCTCGAATGAAGTCCATCAATGACACCGGGCTGCCATGGCCGATATTGAACAATGCATAAGGCGCGGTGCGAGTATCGGTGGTGACTTCGTCCGTGCCACGCGGCTTGGGCACCACATCCAGCACTCTGACAACACCCTCGACGATATCATCGATATAGGTGAAGTCCCGTGACATGTCGCCATGGTTATACACATCCAGCGGCTTGCCTTCGAACACTGCCCGGGTGAACTTGAACAGTGCCATGTCCGGCCTGCCCCAAGGCCCATACACAGTAAAGAAGCGCAGTCCCGTCGTCGGCAAGTCATATAGGTGCGAATAGGTATGCGCCATCAGCTCATTGGCTTTCTTGGTCGCCGCATACAGACTGATGGGATGATCGACATTGTCGTCGGTGGAGAAAGGTACCTTCTCGTTGGCCCCATAGACAGAGCTCGAAGACGCGTAGACCAGGTGCTCCACTTTTGAATGGCGACAGCCTTCCAGCACATTCATATGGCCAACAAGGTTCGCATCCACATAGGCGTTGGGGTTCTCCAGCGAATAGCGCACCCCAGCCTGAGCTGCCAGATGAATGACCCGGTCAAAGGATTCCCGCTCGAAAAGTGCCGCCATGGCATCACGATCCGCCAGGTCCAGGCGTTCGAAGCGGACATCCGGGCAATCTGACAGATTCTCCAGTCGTGCCTGCTTGAGAGACACATCGTAGTAGTCGTTCAGGTTGTCGATGCCTACGATCTCATGCCCCTGCCCAGACAGGCGGCGTGCCACAGCATGGCCAATAAAACCCGCCATACCGGTGATCAACAGTTTCATACAAAATCCTTGCAGGACATGGCCCTTGCCAACGATGGTCCATTGTAGCGCGCCAGCCTCATCAACTCTAAGCGCATCACCACGATCAATTCGTTATCCCCCACTACCTGCTTTCGGCTTGATTGCCAGTTCAAAAGTCATTATCGAATAGCGGCTTGGTGTTCAATTTCCAGCCCTAGTCTTTCCTTCCCTGCCCACAGCCTAGGGAAGCGCTGAAGAAATCGGCGAGCATGCTCAAGCACAAGGCGCCCGGAGCACAGGAACCGGAGCATATGGGGTATATGTGAGGATTCCGCGCACCGCGCAACGCAGTGATTGAGTAGCGCAGCCATTTATACAGTGTTTCACTAGCTATGATAGGCTTGCGCGGTCACATTAATACCCTATAGCAAGGAGCTGCTCGTGAACCATCAGCGTATCGCCTTCGTCATCGAAGACCTGTACGGCGGCGGCGCCCAGAAGTCGCTCCTCTACACTGCCGACCAGCTCCGCCAGCGCGGCCATGCCGTCAAGGTATTCACGCTACGTGACCGGGTCGAGCATCGCCTGCCGGAAGGCTTGGAAATCGAGAATCTCGCGGTAGTGACCCCATTCACCAAGGCCACTACCACCGTGCTGACCGAAAAGTGGCAGGCACGCAAGATCAAGAAGGCACTGGATGCCTGGCAACCTGAAGTGGTGATTTCCTGCTCCTGCGACAAGATCACCCGTCATCTGGACCTACCCAACCTGTATTTCTGGATCAAATCCGATGTGTCGGCCAAGTTCAGCGATCCTGCCCAACGGGAAAAGGCCTTTGCCAAGGTGAGGCGTTTCTATACCGGCCGCAAGGTGATTGCCGTATCACAAGGGGTCAAGGAAAATCTCGAGAAAGTGGTCGGCCTCAAGGCCGAAACCATCATCCCTATTTACAACCCCTACGAGAGAGAACCTTTTGAGGCCATGGCAGCAGAGCCACTGAGCCTGCCTGATGGGGTTGAGGAAGGCCGTTACTTCCTGAGTGTCGCAGCACTGGAACCACGCAAGCGCCAGGATCGCCTGCTACGTGCCTACCGTCGTGCAGTGGATAAGCATGGCCTCTCCTTTCCTTTACTGATCATGGGCAAAGGCAAGGCAGAGAACGAAGCCAAGGTGGCCAGTCTGGTAAAGGAGCTCGACCTGGAAGACCGGGTGCACTTGCTGGGTTATCACCATAACCCTTATCCCTACATTCGCGCAGCCACTGCCATGGTGTTGACCTCCGAGGCGGAAGGCCTGCCGCGTGTATTGATTGAAGCACTGCTGCTGCATACCCCGGTAATCAGCGTGGACTGCCCCAGTGGCCCCAAGGAAATTCTCACCCAGGAACTGGAAGACTTCCTGCTCGAACCGGATGACGAGACTGGGTTGGCAGCAGCACTGGCGCGCATGGAGGCCAATCCCGTCACCATCGAACCTCGTCACTACCAGCAGTTTCTGCGTGAGAACGTTCTACCGCATTTCGAGGCTTTGAATTTATAAGCATCGTATTTCGGGACATTGCAGTAGAGGCGCACCATGAAATTGCTTGATATCCCCTTCAACGACCGTCGCCGGCGTTATCTGGTGTTCCATCCCAGGAATCTGCCGGAGCGCCTGGCCCTGGCCAGCACCACCACGACGCAAGCCTTCGAAGCAGTAGGCTCAAGCCGTTTCTACACCTCCCAGGACGGCAAGATTCTGGCCAAGGTCGTGCCGGACAAGTTCTCCAAACGCCAACATCCCTTGCAATGGCTGACCCGAGATTATCTTGAGAAGCGCTGGTTCGCTCAGTCAGATGCACGCAAGGAGTACCTGAGCATGCGCATCCTGCACCGTACGGGCCTCAGGACGCCTCGCTTTCACGGCTGGGGCTTGAGTCTTAATCCCGTCAACCGCAATGCATCGCTATTGCTGATGGAGCGTATTGAACATGCCCAGATGGGGGGCGACCGGTTCAGGGAAATGGACGAGCCCTGCCGCGAGCAACTACTGGATCGGGTCGCCGATGAGGTCCTGATGTTGGCCAAGGCCGGCTACCTGCATCGAGATCTTCATCTCAACAATCTTCTGGTGACACCAGACAACGAACTGATCTGGGTCGATGCCCATCTGCGCAGAATGCCCAACAACCCATCCAGGCAATGGCCCGCCCTGCTTGCTACCCTGTCGCCAACCAAGCTTTATGGCGAACCGTATCGTCAAAGAGTGGAAACACGGCTTAAAAAGCAATGGAGCCGCATATAGCGGCTCCATAGAGGCAACATGCCAACGCTTGCGAGCGTGATGATCAGGCATTAGCGGGATTTGCCAATTCCAGATAGCGCTCCACCACGCTCCTGATACGCAGGTGATCACACACATCTTCAGGAATGACCGGCGGCCGTTCCACCACATTACGAATGGACCTGGCAAAAGCTTGCGTATCATTCAACGGCACAAGGTACTCGGGAAAGTCTTGCAGAATCTCGGCAGGCCCGCAGGGACAATCGACACTTACCACTGGTGTGCCCAACGCTAATGCTTCAGGCAATACCAACGGAAAACCTTCATAATCCGAACTCAGCAACTGTGCTGTTGCCCGCCGCATGTAGGCGTAAGGATTATCGCGATGTCCCAGAAACTGTACCTGGCTCGTCAGCCCTCTTTCCTTGGCCATGGCCTCCACCTCGGCCTGTCCGTTACCACCACCCACGAGAATCAGCGGCAGGGAAACGCCACTCGCCTGGTAGGCATCGAACAGCCGATCAAAGCGCTTCTGGCGTATATCCATGCGTCCGACATACAGCAGATACTCCGCCGGAACATCATTGACAGGTGCCTGGCCCAGCTCCCTGATACGGTCAATATCCAATGGGTTGTGTATTGCGACTCCCGGTTGGGGACGAATACCGAAGTAGAAACATAGACGCTCCAACATACCGCGCGATACGGTCACAACCTTCCGCCCTTCATACAGCGACTTGACCTTGCGCTGCTTCAACCAGCGCCCCACGCCTCGCTTGTTGCCAAGAAATCCCGTCACAGGATCCGCATGCAGGCAATACCATGCATCGCCTGCCAGCCGGGTGCGCGACACGACCTGATGGGCGTGATGAAGGTGTGCCAGCACCAGATCGAAACGCATCCCCTGTCCTTCCAGCCACTGATCCAGACGCCGGGCATGCAGCGCGTAACGCTGCCAGCGTTCATGAGTCCCTTCGGCCTTGAAAGGCAATTGCACCACATCGACGTCCGTGAAGGTATAGCGCTGTCGGTCACTCAGAATCACCAGCGTCACAGCCGCTCCTGCCTGCTGCATCCCCAGGATAAGGTCCCTGACAACGACAGGCGCCCCACCGGTATCCAGGTGATCAACAACGAACAGCACGTTCGCAGCAACATTTCGCGCAGATGATGTAGCAACACGGGACGGCATGGATATCCCTTCTCCAGATCGAATCTCAGAACGCTATGATGCCAGAAAGGCTGCGGCAACGCGCTCAGGACGGAAGTCCTCAAGCCATTCATCACGAATCGGCGGTTTTTCACCTATCGATGCGCTCTGCATCGCCTCCGCCAGGGCAGTTTCATCGCGAGGCACAATACAGGATTCCAGCTCCCCTTTGAGCACCTGGCGTACTCCCCCGGGGCAGTCAACTGACAGCACCGGTGTGCCACAAGTCAAAGCCTCAAACAGCACAATACCCATGCCCTCAAAGCGCGAGCTCAGCACAAACAGCCGCGCATGTCGCATCCAAGGGTAAGGATTCGGCTGATTGCCCGCAAAAATGACGCGAGAAGCAATGCCAAGTTCCGAGGCCCGTGCCTGTAGTGCGTCCCTCTCCTGGCCATCTCCCACTAGCACCAAGGGCAATGTCAGCCCGCTGCGAGCATAGGCATCAAGCAATAATGCCTGGTCCTTGGCTGGCACCAGCCTGGCAACGTTGACGATATAAGGTTGTTGGGGAAGGTCGGGAGGTACTTCCTGCATCTGGCGTCGAATGACATCCATGGGACATGGGTTGGGAATCACTTCCAACCCACTGGGCTGGAAGTGCCAAAGTGCCATGGCATCTCTAGCACTCTGAGCGACCCCTTCGGATACCGCCACCAGATGACGTCGATGATAGAGCAAGCGGGCAAAGAGTCGGCGCCGCCGAGATGTGTGACGAAGATGAAAGATATTCTCCAGCACATAGCGCGCACGCGAATCGCGGAAGGTCCAGGTCAGTTCAAACGTCCCTGTCCCCCGAAATACAATACGGTCCACTCGTCCATGCTCACGCTCAAAGCGCCTGAGCCAACGGCGGAAGACCACTCCCCCCATGATACCGGTCCCCAGAAACAGGGCTCGCCCCAATATTGGGTTGAGTACCAGGCGAGCAGCCAGTTCCAGTAGATAGCCGACCCCGGTCATGCGTGCCCGCTTCATCAGTGGCAGAAAGTGGACATGCACATCTTCCCGATTCGGCTTTAGTGCCTGATCTTTCTGGCGGAAGCAGACAAGATGGCTGTCATGGCCGGATGCAGCAAACGCATCCGCCAGATTGACAGCAACGCGTTGCATTCCGCCCATGGTCAAGGAACGCACAACAACCAGTGTTCTCAAACTTTCCGTTCTCCTTTCCTACGCTGCCACATGATACCCCTACCAGCACCACTACACCTCCTCGCCTCTTGGTATACTTCATTTGAGGTATAAGCGCAGGGAACACCCATATGACATGCATAATAAAACACAGCCTGAGAACAGGGCTATGACGGACCGAAAGCGTTTCCTATTGGCCTTACGCCGCATGGGCACCGGAGGTATTGAACAAGCGACTCGCACACTTGCCTGCGCATTGGCCAAGGCTGGCCACGATGTTCATCTCCTCGTGCTGAAGGGTGGCATGCAGCAGGAAATGCCCGCACAAGTGACAGTGCATTGTCTTGATGTCGACCGCATCAGCCGACGCGGCTGGGGCTTGGTCATGCATGCGGCCGAGCGCCTCGTGCTCAGCCCTCTTGTCAAAGGGTCTGGATTCGTCTGGCGAAGCAAACGCTGCAGCATGGCCTTTGCTCGCTTCGTCCACGCCCTGGAACAGCAGTATGGACATCTGGACCTGATACTCATCCGTGGCCAGGGTGCCTTCGAAAGCCTCGGGGAATTCAACGATCCTCGCGCCTGGCGCGTGGTGGAATCCGTCACCGGACGCTTCCCGCACAACCGTAGAGGACGCTGGCTGACACGTGCGCTATATCAGGACAAGCAAGTCCTGTGTGTTTCCCAGGGCGTGCAGCAGCAACTCCTTGAATACCTTCGCTGCCAGAATGTTACTTTGACCAGAAGCGAGGTACTCTACAATGCAGTGCCCGTGGAGCACATTCAGCAGCAGGCTTTGCAGCCAACCACTCCTTCCTTCGAGCCCCCCTATCTCGTGCATGTTGGTCGACTGGTACCCGTCAAGAACCAGCGCCGCCTGCTGCATGCTTACCAGATCGCAGTCGAGCATGGCCTGAAGCATGACCTCGTAATCATCGGTGATGGTTCGGAGCGCGCTGCACTAGAAGTGTTGAGTGAAGCACTCGGGCTGAGCCACAAGGTGCACTTCCTGGGTAGCCAATCCAATCCCTACCCATGGGTCAAGCAGGCGGATGCCTTTGTGCTGAGTTCCAATTTCGAAGGCTTGGGCCTTGTCCTGATCGAGGCGCTTGCCTTGGGCACCCCCTGTGTTGCCTGCGACGTTCCTGGAGGCATTCGTGAAGTACTGAGAGGGGATCAGCATCGCCTGTTGGCAGCTCCCGATGAGCAAGCGCTGGCGGAAAAAATGTTGGAGGCCGTCTCACACCCGATGCCGGTCCAGGAAGCCTGGGTTGCCCCTTTCACCGAAGCCATCATCATCCGACAATTATTGGCACTCACTTCCCTTGCCATGGAGGCACCACATGCCCATCCGGCGTGATCATTCTCTGCCCCTCACCCCTGATGTTGTCTTTCCCGCCAGGATTGATCACCAAGGCCGATTGAGCATTGACGACAAGCAGGGTGATGTTACCTCCATGGGGACAGCCACCTGGCTGCTGGAAGTGACATATCATGCAGGAGGACGATGGAAGCTACCTGGTGTCACCACAGCAGAAAACGGCCAGATTCGCTTCACGCAATACTTTGAGTGCAATGAGACTGGCAAGCGCTTGCTCAATCTGACCGGCATTCACTCCTTCGATGCCATCAAACTACGCAAGGTGCACTGCACACTCGACCGAGAGATGCGCCTGCTGGGCTTCAAACGCCCACCGCTGGAAGATGGGCCATTGATGATCATCGCGCCTCATCCAGACGATGCTGAACTGGCAGCCTTCGGCCTGTATCAGCATTACGCAAAGAACACCTGGATTGTGACCCTGACCGCAGGTGAAACCCTCAAGCGCCTGGACAAACAGTACCTTCCCCAACTGGATGACGACCTGGGCGTCGCCTGTCGCCGCAAAGGTCATATCCGTACCTGGAACAGCGCCACCACTCCTCTACTGGCAGGGGTACCTGCTGAGCAACTCGTCATGCTGGGGTATTTCAATGATACCTTGAGTGCCATGCTGGCCGAGCCGGACAAGGAGATTCCCTCACATGGGGCTTCCGGCATATCCGTCAGTGATTTCCGACGCTGGAACCACAAGCCACTTGCCAGCGATCAGTCACCCGCTATCAACTGTGGCAATCACCTATTGGCCGACCTGACCGCCTTGCTCGATGACATTCGCCCTACCACTCTGGTCGTCACTCATCCGGATATCGATCCACACAAGGATCACCAGGCCGCGGCCAGCTGGCTGGCACAGGCCATGGCCCAGAGCCAGCATCAGCCACAACGTGTATTGCTGTATGCCAACCATCTGAAGGGCGTTCGAGGGTTCCCGCGCGGTCCTGTATTTGCCGCTGCCGGCTTATGGCCAGTTGCCGCCAATAGGCAAGGCCTACTCTCCTCACGGATATTCAGCGAACCACTTGATACGGAAGCTATCCGCGAAAAGGCCGTTGCCATGGATAGCATGCATGACCTCCGCGCACGCACTCGCCTCGACAAGGCCCTCAAACAATGGTTGGCATGGCGTCTGAGCGGCCTCCCGAAATCCACCCGGGCAAGCTTCGGTGAGCACGATTACTTCAGAACCCACCTGAAGGCTCAGGAGAATTTTACCGAGGTGACAGCAGAAACATTCATGAGCCACCTGAACCAGCAAGCATAGAAACAGTCGCCGGAATTTAAGTAAGGATCAACGTATCACTAATACCATTACAAAAAAGGCCAGCTTGGGGCTGGCCTTTTTTTAATCTCGTGGGCGGATCAAGTTTTTTGCTGCCCAGCAATCAAGCGCCAATAGTGCGTTACCAGGCCACCCACGATAATGTTATGAACGAAAACTCCCGTCCAGAAGGAATCATAGGATTCGAACTGGTTCAGCACCATCCAGTAGACAAAGAAAGCGGCACCGAATAGTGCCATATCCGTTGGCATGACGCCCGCCCGCCAGGCTTTCCAGGTAGCCCAGCCGATCCAACCGGCCAAGGTGGCAATGACCAGCACACCGATCAGACCGTAGGCGACCCAGATTTCGAGAAAATAATTGTGCAGATGACCATAATGCTGCTTGACGAAATCCGGCAACCAGGGGGTATGTTCAATCACTAGGCCACGTCCTTCCCCACCCCAGCCGACAAATGGGCGTTCAGCAATCCATTCCGTTGCTGCAATCCAGGTATGAATACGAATACCGATGCTGCTGTAAGGTACGTCATGAATTTCGCCAGCGGCCAACTGGGCAATCACATCCGCTTCCTTGGCAACTCGCTCCACCAGCAGGTCCTGTGCCAACCATATACCCGCAAGTGCAAGGACTCCGACAACCAGCAGACTCAGGCTCAACGCCCTGATAGCAACCTTGCCTGACTGCTGGCGGGCCAGGTACACCAGCCATAGCACCAGCACAATACCAAGAGAGAGTATCAATCCCAGCCAGACAGCACGTGTCTGGCCGATGAGCACACCGCACAATGCAATGACAACCAACAGCCCCCAGCCAACACGGCTTAGCCAGCTCCATGCGGATCGATAGCGCAAACAGCGGGGAGCAAATACCACCAGGCCAAGCAACACCACACCAAACAACATCGCCCCATGCTGCTCGTTGCGCACCCCGAAGCCGGCACGCTGCCCATGAAAACCTGCCCACCATTCCTGCAAGGCACCATCATGGGTAAAGGTGGAAAGCACGAACCCTACTACGGCCAGTCCCCATATCCAGAATGTCAGGCGTGTACTACCCGCAAGCCACCAGGCAATGGCAACAAAGATGAATAGCTTGGCCAGGCGGTCTACCTGCGGGTTATCCGCCACCCATTCAGGATGGTGCAAATAGCCAAGCCCCCATGACAGACACTGCACCAGGATTACCGCCAACAGCAGCCACAATGCCCCCGAACCCCGTATTCCCTTGCCGTACCAGAGCAACGCACCAAGCCCCAGCAATGCCATCAGCGACTCCGCCTTTCCCCCTACATCACGCAGCGCAAACTGCAGTGCAGCGAAAAGCACCAGCGACAACATCCCCAAGCCCCGCAACCACAAGGGGGGATAGCTGAATGGCAAAGTATCTGGAAAGACAACGTGCTTGAACGACATCTGCATGAAAGGCTACCGACCTTAGGTTGTCAGAAACAAAGTGAGGGCCCACCAAAGGTGGCTGAGCAGACAGCCACACACATAAAAATAGCCCGGTGAAGAAGTAACGCCTTCCCAGACTTAAATCCAAATAAACTCTGTAATAGAGAATAAAAGAATAAAACAAAGTAAACTGATCACTTATCACACATTCGTAAAATACTATGATATGATAACAATATTTCTATAAATCGTGTCAATGAAAATTTAAAAAAATCTATTCATATGTTTTTTAAATTTATATTTCAATGCTAAAAAAACATTCTCAAATCTATTTTTAAACCTATTGGTATCGTGATACTCACTTCTTAAATCGACAAGTGCACTAAGTTTGTCGACTAAGTAAACATATTGAAGAGGCTGCATTTCTGACTGTTTTTCAAGTTCTCCTAACTCTATCAGTTTACTCAGCATTTCATCAACATAGCTACCTTTTACACTATAATCGCAAGGAAGTGATGCTCTAGCATATAAAACAGTATCACATAGCTCCTTAATTGCTTCTTTTTTTTGCTCAGGCTTTACTATGTCTTCATCTAATGTATTTATTACCATCTTTTCATACAGCTCTAAAGAAGGTGAAAAGTCAACATAGGTGATATTTTTAATATTATCCTCAGATGGCCCCTTATTGGGATCATCAAACTCGGTCTCCAAAAGATTATAATCCAGATTTGCGATTATATCAAAATATACTTGACGATTGTTGAAATAAGACTCAGGGGAGGCATCTGCAAGAGCATCCATTTTGCTACCAGAAAGTGGATGAAGCAGAAGGTCTTCAGTTGCAGGAATACCCATATGCATTCTAGATCTAAATTCACGATAGTGAGAGTTTAATTCATTGAGAAATTTTGGATAATATGACCTCATCCTGTCTACCGAGCGACTTACTCTCTTAGCAACAGCATCAGTATCTTTGATCGGTCTAAACAGAAAGCTGCGACGATTATGAAGAAGTTCATAGAAATCAGCTCCCCATTTTTCCCAAAATTGGCGATAACTTTCTCCCCCTGCTCCCGATATCTTAGCTTGTCCTACATCAATGCCTGCTGCGGGGATCATTCGAGTAAGCGTATATTGGCCTAACCGGTTTAACTCCCAGTTTCTAAGAGGTGTTACACCTGAAGAAATTTTTGCAGGACTTTTCCGTGACTTGGTAAGTTTCATCCCTCGTTCAGACGCAATCTTATTTGCAATCATGAAATCGACTGCATGCCGTTCACCTGGATTTGAAAATATAGAAATATTATTTTTCAGAGAACTGTCAGCCTTTACCATATAGCTTGCAAATGCAAAAGTAGTCCTTGAATCTAGGCCACCAGAAAGATCGAATTTCAAAAGAGTCTTTGATAATGCTAGTGAGCGCAAGCGCTTCTCTGTCTCACACAGATAAGCCTTAAGTGCATCTTTGTAAGAAATAGGCATATCATTTATTTTTCTTCTCTCTACAAGACTGATTTTATCTGAAAAGTTATTTCCTTCGATAATATTTATATCTTCCCATCTAGATGCAAGCTTTATCTCTGATATAATGGTATCATTTGATTGCATTTGCTCAACAAATGCTCCCCTGTACCCCCACAGCTTTATCATGGCTCCATCAGGAGTCAGCTTTTTCCCGCTCTGTGAAAGCCTCTCTATTAGCATCCATAAGCTATTGCTTACCGCCCAAAAATTTAAATCTTCATTGTCTTTGTAATAAAACCAGCGACCTGCTCCCATCCAATCGACACCAAAGCATATGGAGTCTTTATCAACTCTACATGTAACATATGCGCCATCATTACCGCTTGACACTTCCATTTCTGACAACTTATTTGATATAATAAACTTGTTATCTATAAATCCATACCCAGAGAAAAATGATGCAGTCGGAGGATTTTCTGAGTCAAAATAAACGAATTCCATAGCCTACCCTGCGAATTCTAAACAGCACGTAATTAATTATAAAAATTCTTATCTATATATCAGCGAGCTGTATCACATATTTTTAATTATTCTACACTTAAAAATCAAGTAAAAAACTCATTCTTTTTATCTCATAAAGCATATGAATTTTCGGAGATCATCAAGATTATTTCATACCGAGAAAATAATAAATATATCAAACGAAGGGTAATAATTAATATGAATTTTTTCTAGTTTCTTCACACCCAATACTGAAATGTGTGAAGAAACTAGTTAATAGGCTCTTCCGGATATAGAGAACTAACGACTACTACCGCCTAAAGAGTCCCCTCTTCCCACCCCAAAATACATTAGTCCTGCATCATGGACAACTTCCGTATCATAGAGGTTGCGTCCATCCACGATCACCGGCATGGCCAATTGCTCCTTGAGCCAATGGAAATCGACGGAACGGAACTCCTTCCACTCAGTACAGATCACCAGGGCATCCGCGCCTTTGACAGCCTGGACACGATCTCCGGCCAGTACAAGATCATCACGCTCGCCGTAGATACGACGGCACTCGCGCATCGCTTCCGGGTCATAGGCCTGAACCTTCGCGCCCGCTTGCCACAAGGCTTCCATCAGAGTGCGGCTCGGGGCATCACGCATATCATCGGTATTAGGCTTGAATGACAATCCCCAGACGGCGATGGTGCGCCCTTTCAGATTGCCATCGAAAGCATTCGACAACTTGGTGAACAGCGTCTGCTTCTGGCGGTTGTTGACCGCTTCCACGGCTCCCAGTAGCTCGGCATCATAGTCG
>NZ_JAJUFQ010000041.1 GCF_029263665.1 Halomonas sp. | reverse complement strand
TGCCCTGGAAGTCGAACTCAACCGCCGCGGCTATCACACCATGCTGCTGGATGGCGACAACATCCGCCATGGCCTGTGCAAGGACCTCGGCATGAGCGAAGCCGACCGGGCCGAGAACATCCGCCGTGTGGGTGAAGTGGCACGCCTGTTCGCCGAGGCTGGGGTGATCGTGATCACCGCCTTCATCTCGCCGTTCCGCAGCGACCGCGATACCGCCCGGGAACTGTTCGCCGAAGGCAGCTTCATCGAAGCCTATGTGGCCACACCGCTGGACGTGTGCGAGCAGCGCGATCCCAAGGGACTGTACCAGAAGGCCCGCGAAGGCAAGATTGGCGACTTCACCGGCATCAACAGCCCCTATGAAGTACCCAAGGACGCGGAAGTGGTGCTCAAGACCACCGAGTACACCCAGCAGGAATTGGTCAACCAACTGGTGAAGAGCTGCCTGTGAGCGAGCAAGAAATGACGCAGGGAAACCAGGGGCCGGCGCAAGCCGGCCTTCCCGATAGTAAGGACCTGCAAGAATGGGCTTGGCAGGCCACTCATGGTCAAGAGTGGCGCCTTGCTGCGCAACGTTGGGCTTTAGTGAGAGAGTTCTATCCTGACGAATCCGCAAGCTGGATCCAGGCCAGCATTGCCCATCGCAAGCTTGAAGAATATGACCTGGCTGAGGCGTTGATATCTGAAGCAGTAGAACGCTTCCCTCAAAACTCTAACACATTGCGCCAATATGCCGAGCTTGAGATAGAGCGAGGAAAATTCGATAGAGCACTTGAGCTGGTAGAACAGGCTAGGGAAAAGTTTTCCGATGACCCAGATGTTATCTGGAGTATCGCAAACGTTCATAAAAAGGCAGATCAGTGTAGTCGTGCCGAGCAGGAAAATTTGCTTGGGCAAGAGGTTTTTCCAGAGAATGCTAGGTTGGCAGTGCAATATGCTGAAATAGCCATGCAGCAAAAAGATTGGCAGACAGCACTAGAACGTTGGCAACAGGTGCGAGAAAGATTCCCTAAGCATGCTTCGGGCTTTGCGCGAGCAGCTGAGGCAGCAGAAAAGCTTGGCAATGAGCCGCTATCTCGGCAGTTGAAACTGGCCCAGGAGTATGGCAATGCCTGGTTGATCAGTTTGCAAGAAGAAGGCGAGGGTGAGTCGGTTCATAACATTAGCCCTCCGCAGCGGCGCAACTGGAAGACGTTTGTTGATCTTGTGTGGACGAAGGCTCGTCTTAATCTAAAGAGCGAGGCAAACCAGAACCATCTGCGATACTTCTGGTGGATTCTTGACCCGCTGTTGTATATGGCAGTCTTCTACATTGTCTTCGGTGTATTGATGGAAAGAGGTGGCCCTGGTTTTATCGCTTACTTGTTGACAGGTCTTGTCCCATTTCAATGGTTTGCCAAGACAGTTCAGCAGACCTCTGGTTCGATTGTGGGTGGCAAGGGCTTGATGCATAAAGTGCGCATTTCGCCACTGTTTTTCCCCTTGGTTGGTATTGTCCAGAATACTGGGAAACAGACACTGGTATTTCTGATGCTGGGTTTGTTCCTGGTCTTCTATGGTTTGCCGCCAACCGTGCATTGGCTGGCCGTAGTACCGGTTATTGCGGTACAGCTATTGTTGATGGTGGTTATCAGCTGCTTTTTGGCCATGCTGGTTCCCTTTGTGCGGGATATTTCCAACCTGATCCCGACAGGCATTCAGTTTCTGCTGTTTACCAGCGGTATTTTCTATACCGTGGACCGTATTCCCTCTGAATGGCATACGCTGTTCTTTTCCAACCCCATGGCCAATATTCTGCATCAGTACCGCTTGGTACTGGTGGAAAACCAGTGGCCGGACTGGAGTGGCTTGGGCTGGGTCTTCCTTGGTTGCATGATCGGTTTGGTTATCGTGTTGGCACTATACCGTCGCCTTGAACCCATTTTCCCCAGGGTGGTAATTGAATGATGGCAAGCCAGCAACAGATACCGGCCCATGGAGAGGTTATCATTTCCCTGAAAGATGTTGGGGTACGTTACAAGCGGCGTGGGGGACTTTTCCGCAAGCCTGAATATTTTCAGGCACTGGAAAATGTCAGCTTTGATATCTGTCGGGGGGATACACTGGGAATCGTAGGGCGAAATGGTGCCGGAAAGTCAACATTGTTGCGCACCATTGCAGGTATCATCCAGCCTGACTCCGGTGAGGTTGTTAACTTTGGTGTTACAGTATCGTTGCTTGCATTGCAGGCGGGATTTGATCCAGAGCTCCCAGGAACAGATAACGCTATTATTAGTGGAATGTTGATGGGGTATACGAGAAGGCAGGTTGAGTCGAGGATGAGTGACATCACTGAATTCTCTGAGCTTGGAGACTTTATATATCAACCTGTCAAGACGTATTCCTCAGGGATGCGTTCACGTCTGGGGTTCGCTGTCTCTATGTTCATGACACCAGGCGTACTACTGCTTGATGAAATTCTAAGTGTTGGGGATAAGGAATTCAGAAAAAAGGCAGAGAGTGAAATGGTAAAAAAATTTCACTCTGACCAGACTATAGTGCTGGTTAGTCATTCTGAAGGCCAAATTAAAAAATTATGCAATAAAGTCATTGAATTATAGTAGAGGTGATGCGTGAGCAGTGTAGCTATAGTAATCCCTGTAAAAGACGAAGAAAATCGTATTTTAGAGGCAATTGAATCAATTGCCCTGCATAATAATGTCAAGACAAAATTTTATGTTGTAGATGACAATTCATCAGACTCGACTGTTGAAAACGTCAAAAAACTATTTTTGGAAAAGTCAATTGATGGGGAAGTGATCTGCAATAGTGAGCCATCCGGAGCGGGTCGGTGTCGTAACCAAGGGTTTGAAAAGGTCAAAGAAGACTATGTGCTTTTCTTTGACGCAGATGACTATGCCTACCCAAGTAAGCTGGATTATGTTGTCGCTGTAGCAGAAAGGAATGGCAGCCAGGTAACTGTCATGGCGTACGACAGGGTTCATGGGCCAAGTGATACCAAATTAGGCATGAATGCCCACGATCAGAGGATTTTTGACCGGCTGAAGGTTGTAGGGTTAGAGCAGCCTGTCAATGTTAGGTCTGTTGGGTATGCATTGGAACTTGTTAACTATCCATGGAATAAACTGGTACGTACGGATTATGCTCGTGAAATATCACTAAGGTTCTCTGAAACTCCTGTCCATAACGATGTGTTTGCGCATTGGCAAATCATGATGAACGCAGAAAATATTTCATTCATTGATGAAAAATTCTGTGGACATCGTGTGGCCATAGGCGCTGATCAGATTACGAACATCTCTGATTCTCGCCGTATGTCGATGCTTTCAGTATTTGATGAGTTGCATACATATTTCTCCGAGAATTCATTTCTGAAAAAACGTTTCTATCATTTTTTTATTTCATTCAAGATAAAATTGTTCCGTTGGGGACATGCAAGAATTGATGATGAGCATGAAGAGGAGTTCCTAGAGCAGTTTCGCCTGACATTCAAGTCAATGACGAAGAAAGATTATTATCTGATTTTTGAAAAAATGCCAAACGTTGCTATTGAAGCACTAAAGTATCGTCTTGATTTGAACTGATTTCTCGGAGGAAAAATGGATAAGATTTCAGTAGTTGTCACTACATATAATATAGAAGAATATGTTGGTCAATGTTTGAAAAGTGTCGTTGATCAAGATTACGAGAATTTGGAAATTATCGTTGTTGATGACGGATCTTCAGATTCAACCCCTTCTATTATCCGAGAGTTTGCGGAGCGTGATTCTAGGATCGTTCCTATTCTATTGGAAGAAAACACTCCCGGGGGAGTAGCAACAGGCGCGAATGTTGGGATCAGTAAGGCCACAGGGGAGTGGATTGGGTTTGTTGATGGAGATGACTGGTGCGAGCCAGATATGTTCTCCTCTCTCATTCAGTTGGGTAAAGATACTGGCTCTGATTTGGTCATTGGAGACTTTCGAAACTATAATCAAATAGACGATACCTATTATGATCCTAGTGACCGTAAGCATTGGCTGAGCGATATTGAAAAAGGCTCTCCTTTATCATCCGTCGGCGATAAGAAACGTTTACTGAAATTTAACCCTGTTCCTTGGCGTAAGCTTTATTCATCCAAGCTCATTCATGATAATGATATTCGTTATCCGGAAGGCGATTATTTTTATGAGGATAATCCTTTCCACTGGTTCTGCATCTCTAAAGCTAATTCAATTTCCTTATTGGAAAAAGTTCTCTGCTATCACCGTATGAACCGTGTAGGACAGACAATGTCTACGGGTGATGAGAGACTTTTGGCTTTCTATGATCACCACGATACCATTCTCTCTTGGTTAAAAGCCACTGGCGAGTATGATACATATAAGAACGAGTTGGTGCTTTGGGTGATCAACAATACCTGTTGGATATATGATGCAATAGAAAGTGATTTAAAAAATGAAGTCTTGCTATGTTTGTCGGGTGCTTTGCATAAGCATGACAGCTCATTTGTTCAGCGTGTGATTAACTCCCAAAACATGGGAAATAAAGGAAGAGATCTGGCCAATCGTGCTTTGACATCTTTTGACCAGAGTGAAGATGGTGTATATATAAGTGATAGCGTAAAATACACTTCTTCCAGTCGTGTTAGGAAAATATTGCTTCTTGCGAAAGAGACTAAGGTCTACTACGAACAATATGGCGCAAAAGAGACTGCAAGAAAGATTCGTCAATATCTATATGCCAGAAGTCCTGTCAAATCGAAATTTTTCTCCCCAAGAAAAAATAAAGGTGGAGGAAATCTGACTGGTATTGAGAGAGATATAAAAGAAGTTCGTCAGCGACTGGAGTTTTCTGAGCTGATCCGGCTTTTGGAAGATGAAGAACGTAGGGTCCCATAACTTTCATTTATATTTTATTTGTTGTTTTTAACTGTGATGCATGTAATGCATAACTTGTATTGCATGCCATCATGTATATCATGAATGGGATTCTTATGATAAAAGTCCATCTCCATCTCGGAGCTCATAAAACGGCGACCACTTCACTTCAAGAAGTGCTTCGTATGAATAAGAAATATCTCTCGGAAAAAGGGATTTATTATTTTCCTAGAGAGAAGTTTCGCGACTTGGTTTCTAGGCCTCATTTTTATCCAAAAATGCTGCCAAGCACTATTGATAAAACTTTTATTGATGTTCTGAAAGAGCAAAATGATTATCAGGGTGAAACTAAAGTCATTGTCTCAGAAGAAAATCTTATTGCCCTTGTTCAAGAGGTTTTGACTTCTAAAGGGTTCTATAAAAACATTGAGAGTAGGTTCAAAAGAATAAATAAGTTTTTTTCTGATGTAAATGTTGAAGCTGTATACTTCACTACTAGAAGTTATGATGAGTTTTTGCCATCCATTTATGTGCAAATGAATAGAGCTCTTAATTTCAAAAGCTTTGATTCATTCATGGGTCGCACATCTCTTGATAAGCTGGATTGGTATGATGTCGTTGAGAGAATAAAAAATGGAATAAATTGTGAGAGGTTAATTGTTGAGGATTTTAAATCTATACTGAAGAAACCTGAAAATTATTATGATGATATGATTTTTGGTGTTCCTTACTCTTCTTTGAAGGGACTTGACAAATATCTCAATGATGGTATTTCAAATGAGGCTGTTATGATGTCAACGTTCCTTTCGGATGAGATTGGTGTTACAGTTACGCCCAAGGTGTTTAATAAACTTTCATCTCTTTTCCCTACTTTGAACTATGGAAAGTTTACCCCAATTAAAGGACAGCTAAAACAGCAGATGAGAGAAAAATATCAAGCTGATGTGGAAAGAATAAAGTCTTCACTATAGGTTATGGTGTTATAGTGCTGCATTTATCATGACTGATCAATAATTAAAGTAGATTCTCATTGATTGATATTTTTCATATGATTTTTAATAAGGAGCTTCTATGAAAATTTTGCTGGTAGGAGCAGGATTCTCAAATGCTGTTATATCCCGTGAGTTAGCTGACTGTGGTCATGAGTTAACTGTCATTGATCAACGAAGCCATATTGCTGGGAATTGTCACACTGAGCGTGATGCTGAAACTAGTGTAATGACCCATGTCTATGGTCCGCATATCTTCCATACCGATGATCAGGAAGTATGGGAGTATGTCAACCGTTTTTCTACATTCAAACCCTATGTGAACCGGGTCAAGACTACCGCCAAGGGGCAGGTGTTCTCTCTGCCGATCAACCTGCACACGATCAACCAGTTCTTCGGCAAGACCATGCGCCCGGACGAGGCGCGTACCTTTATCGAAGAACAGGCGGATACTTCCATTGAAGACCCACAGACTTTCGAAGAGCAAGCCATGCGCTTCGTGGGCAAGGATCTGTATGAAGCCTTTTTCAAGGGCTACACCCAGAAACAGTGGGGTTGCCACCCGAGCGAGCTGCCGGCCAGCATCCTCAAGCGTCTGCCGGTCCGCTTCAATTATAACGACAACTACTTTTTTCATCGTTTTCAAGGCATGCCGGAGCACGGTTATACCCAACTGGTGGAAGGTATTCTTGAGCACCCCAACATTATCGTGAAGCTGAACACTCGTTTCGAACGTTCGATGCTCGATGAGTATGACCATGTATTCTTCTCCGGCCCGTTGGATGGCTTCTTCGACTACGAGCTCGGTCGCCTCGGCTATCGTACCCTGGACTTCGAACGTTTTACCTATCAGGGTGATTATCAAGGCTGCGCGGTGATGAACTACGGGGAAGAAGAGGTTCCCTATACTCGTATCACCGAGCATAAGCATTTCTCGCCCTGGGAAGAGCATGATGGTAGTGTCTGCTACCGTGAATACAGTCGCGAGTGTGGCGAGGAAGATATTCCTTACTATCCCATTCGTCTGGTCAAGGAAAAGGCCATGTTGGCCGACTATGTCGAAAAGGCCAAGCAGACGGACAAGGTCACTTTCGTAGGGCGCCTGGGTACCTATCGCTACCTGGATATGGATGTCACCATCCGCGAAGCGCTGGATACCGCTCGAGGTTTCCTCAAGTGCCTGGAAGAGAATAAGCCGGCTCCGGCGTTCTTTGTCGAAGTATAAGCCTGACAAATGGGTTTAAATGACTGATCCGCTAAGCACTGATAGCATTAGTGTAGAGCAGCCACGGGCTCAGCCGAGCTTGGTGGCTGTCATTGTTTCCTTTAATCGCCTTGAACAGCTAAAGAAGGGTATCGCTTCTGTATTGGCTGGACCTGTGATCGGTGTTGTCGTGGTAGACAACGGTTCTACCGATGGCAGCCGTGAGTGGTTGAGCGATCTGAAGGATCCTCGCATACGCGTGCTGACGCCCGAACGCAATCTTGGGGGCGCTGGAGGCTTTGAGATAGGTTTTCGTGAGGCATTGGATGCCTTCTCACCGGATTGGCTTGTGTGTTTCGATGATGATGCACGCCCGGAAGAAGGGGCTTTTGCGACATTCCTTCAGCAGGACCTCAGTGGCGTTGATAGTGCGGCAGCCGCGGTGTATTACCCGGATGGTCGTATCTGTGAGATGAATCGGCCTAGCTGGAATCCTTTCTGGCATCCTGAATTGTTATGGCGAACGGTTCTGGGCATGTTGTCGGGACGCTCTCGCCAGGGCTTTCATGTTTCTGACGAGCATTATGGAATGGCCCCGCCTATGAATATTGATTCATCTTCTTTTGTTGGCTGTTTCGTACGCTCTGATGCTGTGAATAGGGTAGGATTACCTCGTGGGGAATTATTCATCTATGGAGATGATGTCATATACACGTTAAGCCTACGAAAGAGTGGTAGCCGACACGTATTCTTACCTAATGTCCGCTTTCAGCATGACTGTGGGGTTCAGTTGCATGCACCAAAGGCAATTTCTCCCTTATGGAAAGCCTACTACACTTATCGCAATGGCCTGGAGATGTATCGTATCGCCGCTGGTTGGTGGTTCCCACTGGTGGCTCCCGTCAAGGTAGCCAGCTGGTTGCTTGCTGCCAGGCACTATGATGACAAGCGACGATATCTGTCTCTTTGTTATCTCGCGATACGAGATGCGGTGAAGCGTAATTTTTCCCGTTCACATGATGAAATCATCCGTCGGTTTTCCTGATCCATGGCGCGTATCAAAACAATTTCAGGGTTTATCCCTTATTCACATATGGCGGCCCGTGTCACCGATGTGGTGGCACTGATTGCAGGTGGATATCTAGCCTATTTCATGCGCTTCGGTACGCTGGATAACATGATTGAACGTTACCACTGGATGATGTTGTCCGGGGCTTTGTTGGGCATGATCATCTTTCGCAACAGTGGTGTCTATCGGTCATGGCGTGGAGCCGTGCGTGTCGAGCTGGTGGTCCGTATAGCGCGTTGCTTCGCTATTCTTGGGGCTGCCATCTTTACCTACCTGTATTTCACCAAGACGGGTGTCCGCTTTTCCCGAGCATGGCTGGGAATATGGCTGACAAATGCCTTTGTCATCAGCGTTGGTATCCGTGCGGTTGCCTATCCTGTTCTTAACCGTATTCGTAGCCAAGGGCACAACCGCAAGACGGTCATGATGATTGGTGACCTGGAATCTTGTGCCTTCGCCGTCCAGAAGGTGAAAGAACAGCCTTCTACTGGCTTCGATATCATAGGTGCCCGCCTGATGGATGCCTCGGGATGCGATGCCCTGGATATCGCTGATTGTCAGGCATTCGATACAGAGAGAGATGGCCAGCCTGATGCAGATGAAGTCTGGATATGCTTGCCGATTTCCAGGGGATCCGTGGTCGAAAAAATTCTGGAAACGCTGAAGCATTGCACCAAGGATATTCGATACATGCCGGATGTTCAGGGGCTGAGACTCTTGAATCATGATCTTTCCAGTGTCGCTGGGCTTTATCTGCTGGATATGAGTTGCAGCCCGATGAGCGGGACTTCCCGTTGGCTGAAGGCAGTGGAAGACAGGGTGCTTTCAGCACTGATTCTGTTGGCATTATCTCCCATCATGTTGCTGGTCGCCCTTGCCGTAAAGCTGACATCCCGTGGCCCGGTGTTCTATCGCCAGGAACGCATGGGTTGGAATGGCAAGTCGTTCAAGATGCTCAAGTTCCGCACGATGCCCACGAATGTAGAGGCAAAAGGTGTGGAATGGGGACAGGCGTCCAATAAGCAGACAACCTTGATTGGTGGCTGGCTGAGACGCTCCAGCCTGGATGAACTTCCCCAGCTCATCAATGTCTTGAAAGGGGAAATGTCGATTGTCGGCCCACGCCCCGAGCGCACGGTTTTTGTCGACGAATTCAAGGAAAAGATTCCCGGCTATATGCAGAAGCATATGATGAATGCTGGTATTACGGGTTGGGCCCAAGTGCAGGGCTGGAGAGGTGATACGGATCTTTCCAAACGTATTGAATGCGATCTTTGGTATATCGAGAACTGGTCGTTATGGCTGGATCTGAAGATCATCGTGATGACGTTGTGGCATGGTTTCTTTCACCCGCATGCCCGTTGAATTTTAGGTGTTGATCATGAAAGTACTGGTGACCGGCGGTGCCGGATACATTGGCTCCCACACGGTGGTCGAGCTGCTTGAGTCAGGTCATGATGTGGTGGTGCTGGATAACCTCTGCAACGGTAGTGCCAAGTCTCTGGAGCGAGTTGAAGCGATCACGGGCAAGAAGGTCGATTTTGTAGAAGGCGATATTCGAGATCGCAGCGGCCTGGACAAAGTGTTTGCGGACCATGAGATTGGGTCGGTCATTCATTTCGCCGGGCTGAAGGCCGTCGGCGAGAGTGTCGGCAAGCCGTTGGCATACTACGAGAATAATGTCTACGGCACCCTGACGCTATGCCAGGCCATGGCGGCTGCAGGTGTATTTCGCCTGGTGTTCAGTTCCTCGGCGACGGTATACGGGGCAGAAGCGCCAGTGCCGTATCTCGAGAGCATGTCCCGTGGGTCGACTTCCAACCCCTATGGCACATCCAAGGCCATGGTCGAGAAAGTGCTGGAAGATCTATGCCTTGCCGATGATCGTTGGTCGGTGGCCTTGCTGCGCTATTTCAACCCGATTGGCGCACACCCTTCAGGACAGATTGGTGAGGACCCGCGAGGCATCCCCAACAATCTGATGCCATTTATCGCTCAGGTGGCAGTGGGACGCCTGAAGGAGTTGTCCATCTTCGGTGATGACTACCCGACTGAAGACGGTACCTGTGTACGTGATTACCTGCACGTAGTGGATCTGGCCAAGGGCCACCTCAAGTCCCTGGACAAGCTTGAACAGCCAGGCGTGCATATCTACAACCTGGGCACTGGTACCGGCTTTTCCGTGTTGGAGATGGTCGAGAGCTTCCAGCGTGTCACTGGCGTAGCCATTCCTTATCAGTTTGCCCCCCGTCGTGATGGGGACCTGCCTGCATTCTGGGCTGATGCAACCAAAGCGCATGAAGAACTTGGTTGGACAGCAGAGTTCAGCCTGGATGAGATGATTGCTGATACCTGGTGCTGGCAGTCGCAGAACCCCAATGGTTTTGAAAGTTAATGCAAACTATTGTCTTGCGGCTTTTGGGTATTCTGTATGGGATTTTATTAAATGATAGTGGCTAAAAACGCATAATTCATCTAAAAATTTAAGAAGAATGGATCTCTGTGAAATTTATGTCAATGCATCAGTGGTTATACTGTTCTTCTTTACTACAGCTTGTTTGGTATTTCGAAATGAGTGCGTTCTTAAAGGTGGCTTGGGATGAGAGTCAATAATGACCAAGGATGACGCGATACACTATCATGCTCTGGATGGGTTAAGAGGCATTGCAGCTCTTGTGGTGGTAATTGCCCATATGTCAATTCGGACTGATCTACAGGATTTTTTACGGATATCAGGACTTGGTCAAATTGGAGTAATGTTGTTCTTTGCTCTATCAGGTTTTCTGATGATGCATGTCACTCAAGGAAAACAATGCAGAACTTATGTTCATGATTTTATGGTAAAGAGACTCTCCCGAGTTTATCCATTATATTTTTTTGTGGTGCTGCTTGCTTTTCTTACTAGCTTCATACCAGCAAAAGACCACTTTCTTTCTATCTATAGAATTGAAGACATCTCTTCAGTTTTTCACCATCTTATTCTTATTGATGGAAATGTCGTGTTATGGACAATTTCTATTGAAATAATTTTTTATATTATATTTCCAGTTTTTTGGTTGGCCAAAGATAAAGGATGGATATATTTCTATATATTAGTAGTATCTGTATTTATAGCTCAGCAGACAGTTTATGGCGCCCTTCGGTGGGGGGACTTAGAGACAGCATTTTTAAGAATCATTCCGCGTGGGCACATGTTCTTGATTGGAATGGCAGTGTATCCAATCTTTTTGGCTATGAAAGAAAGAATGGTCGTCTTTGATGTTTTACTAATTATTTCTTTATTTGCTTTAGGAATAAATCTTCAAGAGGTTTCAAAGTCTATATTTGGCCATGGTATTTATGTTTGGAAAAATACTGCAGCTGTAATTTCATGCGGTGCTATCTTAATATGTGTTGTTTTTTCTAAGCATCTACGTCTTTTTTTTGAATATAAAATCTCAATTTTTCTTGGAAAGATATCATATTCTATTTATCTGACACATATGTTTGTCCTGAATGCTCTTGTTGTATACACTGGTTGGGAAACAAGTGATAAAATAGCCTATTGGGCAGCAGGCTTCTTGCTTACTATATTGATATCTTGTTTAACTTATAAGTTTATAGAATCCCCATTTAGGTCTATGTTGAATCAAAGATTCTGTACCGGCGTATCCACTGGTATAGCAGATGCTAAGGCGAGAAAAGCTTTATAGTTATGCGGCCTTCATGCAATGTTTTTTATAAATATATTGAGACGAAAAGTGCATACAAAACTATGTGTGCTGTGTAAAAATATTGCACAGAGAAAGATGAAGTTTTAAATATAACATCATTATGAATAAATGGGCAGCCATTCTCGCCTGATTTCAGTTTTCAGCAGTGAGTGACAGGAAATGAAAATCACTATTTTTGGCACAGGTTATGTGGGGCTGGTGACGGGCACCTGTCTGGCCGACGTTGGCCACGACGTCATGTGCATGGATGTGGATACCGACAAGATTGCCCGCCTCAAGGAGGGAGAGATCCCGATTTATGAGCCTGGGCTGGAGTCCATGGTCAAGACCAATGTGGCGGCAGGACGGTTGCGCTTCACCACGGATCCCGAAGAGGCGGTGGGCTTTGGTGAGCTGCAGTTTATCGCGGTGGGCACGCCACCGGATGAGGACGGCAGTGCGGACCTCAAGTATGTGCTGGCGGTTGCGGAGACCATTGGCGAGTACATGCAGGAAGACAAGGTCGTGGTCGACAAGTCCACTGTGCCGGTGGGGACGGCGGACAAGGTGCTGGCGACGGTG
>NZ_JAJUFQ010000043.1 GCF_029263665.1 Halomonas sp. | reverse complement strand
TCAAGTCGTAGCGGACACTTTTATTAAGCTGCTTCCGCGATTTTCTCGATCTCCCTCGGCGCGTGGTAGCCAAGGGTCGAGTGGAGCCGGCAGCTGTTGTACTCCATCTCGATATAGGTCACGACGTCGCGCCTCGCTGACTGGCGGGTCCAATACCGCTGTCCCTCCAGCCATTCGCTCTTCAGAGAGCCGAAGAAGCGCTCCATGACCGCATTGTCCCAACAGTTCCCCTTGCGGCTCATGGAGGCCTGGAACCCGTGCTTTGCCAGTCGTTCGCGATACGCACGAGAGGCGTACTGGCTGCCGCGATCCGAGTGGTGAAGCACGCCTCGGGGAGGCTGTCGGCGGCCAATTGCCATCTCCAGGGCGTCCAGGGTGAGTGACGTCTTCATATGGTCGGCCATGGCCCAGCCGATGACCTGTCGGTCGTAGAGGTCCAGCACGGCCGCCAGGTACAACCAGCCTTCCAAGGTCCAAATGGCAGTGATGTCGGCCACCCACGCCTGATTGGGCTCAGGCACCGTGAACTGCCGCTTGAGCAGGTTGGGAGCCACTGGCAGCCCGTGGTCGCTGTCCGTCGTATGCCGGTAGCGGCGACGCTGTCGGCAGGCGACACCGGCTTCCTGCATCAGGCTACGCGCCTGATAACGACCGACCGTATGACCTCTGCGACGGAGTTCCTTAGCCATTCGCCGGCTCCCATAGCTACCACGTTTCTGATCGTGGATGTCCTTGACCTCCCGGTGCAGGCACTGGCGCTGCTCATCGGGTTCACGCTGACGCCAGGCATAGAAGCCACTGCGGCTGACGTCCATGACACGGCACAGCACCGCCACTGGGAAGGAGGCCTTCTCCGACTCGATGAACTGGTATCTCAGCTCGACTCTCTCGCGAAGAAGGCCGTGGCCTTTTTTAAGGCCTCCTTTTCAATCAGCAACTTACGAACTTCTTCGCGAAGTTTCTTGATCTCGGCATCCCGCTCATCTGCCTGGTCGTCAGTCACACCATCCTCCCGGTCACGTTGCTGGCGACACCAGCGATCCAGCAGGCTGCGATCGATATCCAGCCGCCTGGCAGCCTCGGAGATGGCATAACCCTCTCCTCGAACCATGTTGACTGCCTCAGCCTTGAATTCGTCGGAGTACCGACGTCGCGTTTTCTTGGTCATGAACACCTCCAATGCCTCCAGTATGAGGCTTACCGGGGTGTCCGCTCCAATTAGACCAGTTCATTCGATGGCGGTCGCAGTAATGACGCAATTCGTCACTGTCGTAGCCCTTGTCCGCGACCACGTACCGACAGCGCTTGCGAGGCCGGCCCATCGGGCCAGGGAGATGCACCTGCTCCAGGGTCGGGATGAAGTGGCGCGCATCCGACGCCTGCCCGGGGGACAACGTGAACGTCAGAGGCAAGCCATGGGCATCGCATGCCAGGTGGATCTTGGTCGACAAGCCGCCTCGACTGCGGCCCAGCGCATGATCTACCGGTTCTTCAGGCCCCCCCTTTTTTGCCGCCTCCCGAAGCGGCGCGCGTGGCGCGAACAGCCGTGGAGTCGATCATCCAGGTATCCAGATCCATCAGGCCATCCTCGCGCAACCTGAGCTGAAGGCGCGCCAGCACGGCGTCGAAGGTGCCATCATCACGCCACTGGCGGAAGCGGTCATACACCGTCGTCCAAGGACCATAGCGTTCCGGCAGATCGCGCCATTTGGCGCCTGAGCACAGGATCCAGAAGATACCGTTCAATACCTGACGGTCGTCTCGTCGCGGACGCCCCATGACCTGGGCGGCGAGACGATGTCCTCGATCAGCGACCAGCGGTGATGGGAAAGCTCGTAACGTCCTGTCATAGCTCACCTATGCTGCCTTTGCATGGGCAACGTTAGCAGAATCCACTTTTCGTACAAAACCTAGCCTTCACCAGATTGAAGACGGTTCTGTCGTAGGTGATAACGAATTGCGAGCACGATAGAAATCACCGCAAGCCCGAGCAGGACTGCAGAAATGGGCCGAGTGAAGAAGAGTGTCCAGTCCTCATTGGTCATCAACGCGCGACGCAGGTTAGTCTCGGCAATCGGCCCTAGAATAACACCAAGAACCAGCGGTGCCAGCGGATAGTCCAGCTTGGTCATGATGTAGCCAACGATACCAATCCCCAGCAGCAGGTAGATATCAGTGACGCGGTTGTTAAGGGTAAACGCGCCAACCAGGCAACACGTCAGTACCACCGGCACGATCACGGATTTAGGGATGCTGGTCACCTTGAGGAACAAACGCATGCTGAGTAGGCAGACGACCAGCATCATGGCACCGGCGACGAACATGGCCATGAACATGCCATAGACCGTATCGGCGTGATCCATGATCAGGCGCGGGCCAACCCCGATGCCATGCACCATCAGTGCGGCCATCAGCACAGCGTCAACGGCACTGCCTGGAATTCCGAGCGCGATCATAGGGATCAAGCCACCACCAGATGTGGCAGAGTTACCTGACTCAGATGCGATGACACCTTCACTGCTGCCCTTGCCGAACTCTTCCGGGTGACGTGAGCCGCGCTTGGCCTGATCATAAGCGAGCAAGTTGGCAATACTGCCACCTGCCCCCGGCACTGCACCGATGAATACCCCGACCATAGAGGAGCGCAGCAGGTTGATGGGGTTCATCAAAACTTCGCGCAGTGCCGCGAAGGGATGGAATTCAATACGACCTGTGATCAGTTCCCGTCCCTTTTGGACCTGGTCTGGGTTTTCCACTTCCTTGAGAAGTTGGCTGACGGCATAGATACCGATCAGTACCACCAGGAAGGGGATGCCTGCCGACAACACCTTCAGATCAAAGGTAAAGCGGGTAACACCCATCAGCGGATCAGCGCCGACGGTAGCGATCAACAAGCCCAGCATACCGGCCATCAGACCACGAACCATCGAACGCCCAACCAGGCTTGCCACAATGGTCAAGGCGAAGATGACGAGTGAAAAGTATTCCCATGCTCCTAGCTTCACCGCAATCAGGGCCAACGGAGGCGCTGCGGCAATGAGTACCAAGGTACTGATGAGCGTCCCGAAGAAAGAGGCCCATATACCGATGGCCAGCGCACGTCCTGGCTCACCATTGCGTGCC
The DNA here is from genome assembly GCF_029263665.1 of Halomonas sp. Taxonomy (GTDB): domain Bacteria; phylum Pseudomonadota; class Gammaproteobacteria; order Pseudomonadales; family Halomonadaceae; genus Halomonas. The sequence goes on along the minus strand of NZ_JAJUFQ010000043.1, from coordinate 6,166 downwards.
ATGGGGAAGGCATCAAACGTTGTGGCCACGGCCGAGGGCGTGCCAGGAATCCCTAGAAGCGCCGCACTGATCATGCCACCTGTGTAACCGCCTATGTAAACGGCCAACATGGTCGCCACGCCTTGTAGCGGTGGCATGGTGAAGGTCAATGGCAAGGTCAGGACAATGGCCATGGTGATGGTGAAGCCGGGTATCGCGGCTGCGATGACGCCCACCGTTACCCCCACCAGCATGGTGAGCAGGGTAGTGAAAGTAAAAAGCTGATCAGCTCCGGATAATATGGCTTCTAGCATGAGAGGCTCCTTGTAACGGTGTCCCGATCGTGTTGCTTAGCCCCACATGCCACGTGGCAGTGAGATAGTGAATACATGGCGGAACAGGCTTTCCAGGCCAAACGACAATGCCACTGCAATGACCACCGCAATGATTAGCGCTTTGGCACTGCGAGCCCCCAACAGATACTGACAGCCGATCAGAAAAGGAAGGCTGGCCCAGCGAAAGCCCACTATCGGAACAGCTGCTGTCATCAGACCAAACAGGATCAGCACGCCAAAGGCGAGTCGATGCTGTTTCAACCAGTCACCGACGGCTCCCTGTGACAGTGCAGACGTCTGCTTGATGTCGGGCAGCTCCTTGATAATGATCATCAGGTTAAAAACGACCAGCAGTGCCAGCACGATCCGCGGGAAGGTCCCAGCCCCCATGGGCTCCCACATCGACGAGGGGAGGTCGCCTGCACGTACAAACATAAAGGCGAACAGCAAGGCGAGGAGGGCATTGAAGATGATATGCCCCCATGCCTTGGCTCGCTTCGCGTCAAGGTGAGCCCGGTCATCCAATGACCGGGCGTTGCGAGTTGCATCACTCATTGCTGCAGCTGCCCTGCGAGGCGTTCAACAGTAGCATTCAGGCGTTCCAGGTGAGCGCGGTACTCATCAGGCCCCATGTACTGGACCTCGGCGCCCGAATTGTTGATGCTGCGGACGAAATCCTCATCGTTAGAGGTGGCTTCGAGTGCGTCTGCCAGAACGTCAATGCGCTCTTCCGGGGTACCTTTGGGTGCAATCAGGCCCCTGATGATCGACAGCTGCAGGTCGTCGTACCCCAGCTCCATCATGGTCGGCACATCGGGCGTCTGAGCCATGCGATCGGTATGGCCCACGGCCAGGAAGGACAGATCACCATTTTCCACAAACTGGCTACTGGAGGCGATGTCACCCATGGCAGCATCGATATGGCCCCCGACCAGAGCGCGGATACGCTCGCCAGTGCCTTCAAAGCCAACGTAACGGAACTCCAGGCCTTCCGCTTCGGCAATCATTGCCGCGTGAAGGTGCGGAACCCCGCCCAGGGTTACGCCGAAACGCACTTCACCCGGGTTCTCTTTGGCATAGTCGACAAAGTCCTCCATTGTCTCCCAGCCTTTGTCCGGATTGACGGTTAGGTACTGCGGTGAGGCAGTGATGGAGCCAACTGGCTCAAAATCGTCCCAGTTAAGTGGCGTCAGCCCGGTATGGTGAGACACCAGGAAGCCGTCATGGACCTGGCCCACCGTGTAGCCATCGGCGGGACGCTCTGCCAGATCGGCCAGGCCCACAGTGCCACTGACGCCAGGCATGTTGATCACTGGCAGTGGTTGGCCCAGGTAATCTTTGATGTGGTTGGATACCAGGCGCATCAGGATGTCGCTACCACCACCGGGACCCCAAGGCACAATGAACTCAACGGGGTCTTCCGGATAGCTGGCTTCCTGTGCACTCGCGGAGGCACACCCAATGGCAAGAACGGAACCGGCCACGGCGGTGAGAACGCGGCGAGTCCAGGGAGAGGCCGTCTCGTTGGTGTTAGAGTGTCCAAATTGCATGGTGCATCTCCTTGTCGTTGTGGTTGCATTGCCAGGCTGAACGTCGTTCTCTCTGGCATTACGCCCAGGCGGTTACCAGGGCAGTACCGCGGCGTCAGTGCGGGGCTCAGTGCCGCCGCAAAGCACCCCGGTTTCCGCGTCGCGCAGAATGATCTGCCCGCGACCGAAACTCACAGAATCTGCTTTCTTTACGATATGATGCCCCCGGCGGGCGAGTGCTTGCGCCAGGTGGTCAGGGAAGTGGGGCTCGACTTCCACCGTGCGGCCTTCGGTCCACTGCCAGCGAGGCATGTCCAGGGCGGCCTGGGGGTTCAGGGCGTCATCCAGCATGCTAGTGATCACCTGGACATGGCCTTGGGGCTGCATGAAGCCACCCATGACACCGAAGGGCCCGACGGCATTGCCATTACGAGTGATAAAGCCGGGGATGATGGTGTGGTACGTGCGTTTGCCGGGAACCAGAGCGTTAGCATGACCCTCATCCAACTTGAATGACCAGCCACGGTTCTGCAAGCTGATGCCTGTGCCCGGAATCACGATGCCTGAGCCAAAGCCTTTGAAGTTGCTCTGGATGAAGGACACCATGTTGCCTTCGGCATCCGCTGTAGCGAGGTAGACCGTACCGCCGGTGATCGGGTTGCCATGCACCGGGTCCAAGGCCTTTTCACCAATGCTGTCGGCGCGGTGCTTCAGATAGTCAGCATTCAGCATCTGACTGACACTCGGCTTCATCGCCTCGGCCTCAGTGATGTGATGCAACCCGTCGACATAGGCTAGCTTGGTGGCCTCGATGCGCCGGTGCAGGGTTTCGACAGGGTCTCTTACCGCATCGCCAAGGTGCTCCAGCATGCCGAGCGCTTGCAGAGCGATCATGCCACAGCCGTTGGGCGGGATTTCCCAAATGTCGTGGTCACGATAGCGAGTGCTGATGGGTGTCACCCACTCCGGCGAGAAGGCGGCGAGATCCTCTTTGCGAAGTAGCCCCCCGTGCTCACGGAAGAAGGCGTCGATACGGTCGGCGAGTTCCCCTTCATAGAACGCGCGTGCATGGGTCTGCGCGATCAAGCGCAGGCTATGCGCATGATCAGGTGACGACCACATCTCGCCGGGGCGTGGCGCATGACCTTTGGGCGCGAAGGTGTCAAACCAGGGCGTGAAGGCGGCATCGTCATACTGACTAAATGACTGATGGGCATTCTCCCAGAGCTGATTGACCAGAGGTGATACTGGGAAGCCTTCTTCCGCCAGGGTAATGGCGGGTGCCAGCAAGTCGGCAAAGGGCAGACGTCCAAAGCGCTCTGACAGCGTAGCCCAAGCCGCCGTGGCCCCAGGAACGGTCACAGGAATCAGGCCGTGCTCCGGCATGGCGTCATGGCCCAGCGCCTTAACGGCTTCAATGGTCGCTGACTGAGGGGCAGGGCCACTGGCGTTAAGTCCATGCAGTTCACCATTCATCCATACAATCGCGAACGCGTCACTCCCCAGCCCGTTCGAGGTGGGCTCTACCACTGTTAGAGCCGCAGCCGTAGCGATCGCTGCATCGACAGCGTTACCGCCTTGACGCAGGATCTGCATCCCGGCTTCAGCGCCAAGCGCCTGGGAGGTGGCGACCATGCCGCGACGGCCAAACGTGGCCATGCGCCGCGAAGGGCTAGGGTAATAACGCGCATCGTATTGCATACTGAGATTCCTTTGTCGGTGTGATGCGGTGCGTGATGGCCATCTAGGGCCTACATCGCTGAAACGTGAACGTTATGCGTCACATGCGTTGTCAGTGCCGTAGCGGATGACGGTCACTCTTGCCGTTCCTGGCTGTGCTATCCAAGCAGCAGTCCCCCGTACGCTAGAGCGGCCAACACGACGAATGCGGGATGAATCCGTAGCCGCAGCAATGCCAGCGCGGCGACACTACCGATCACGAGGGTATGGATCAGTCCAGAGGTTTCCAGCCCTTCGCTGAAAAAGCCCCAGGTGAGCCACGCCATCATCATGGCGATGACGGGACGTACCCACTGACTCATGCGCTTGACGCGCGGGGAGTCACGGTAGCGATAGAGAAGTCCAAGGGCGCCCAGCATCAATAAGAGGGATGGCACCACCGTAGCGAGCACGGCTACCAGTGCGCCGCCTGCCCCGGCTACGTCAAAGCCAATCTGTCCGGCCATCTTGGTGGCGATGGGGCTTGGGAGCGCGTTACCTAATGCCAGCGTCTCAGCAAATTCTTGAGCGCTCATCCAGCCGTAGCGGCCAACCACCTCTGCCTCGATAAGAGGAATGATCGCGGGGCCACCCCCGTAGCCAATGATGTTGGGAATAAAAAATGCAAGAAAAAGCTCCCAGTAGATCATTGGTCAACCTCCTTGCGCCGCGGCTCAGGAGCGAGCATCGCAGTGGCCAGCAAGGCGCCGATGATCCACCCAGGGTGGATGCCAAGTAGGTATATGAGCACGCCAGACCCTGCACCAAGCACCAGGCTTGTCCAAGGTCCAAGGGCAAGGCGCGACTTGTTCCAGAAGTCCAGCGTCAGTTGCCCCATCATGATCATGACCACTGGGATGACGGCAAAGCCCATCCCCTGGATCCACTCGACCTCTCGATAGCGGCTGAAAAGGCCGAGCAGCAAGATCATGGCGAGCACCATTGGCACGATCACGGCGGCGACGGCCACAGCACACCCGCTAAAGCCGCCAATGCGATAGCCAATGTAGCCAGGCATCTTGGTGGCGATGGGGCCGGGTAGGGTATTGGCGATGGCGAGCACATCGGCGAAGGCATCGTCGTCCATCCATTGATGACGAGTCACGACTTCATCGCGGACGAGGGGAATCATCGCGGGTCCGCCACCGAAGCCGAGCAGGCCGATACGCGCGAAGGCCAGGAATATCTTGCTTAGCGAGGCTTGCGACTGTGCGGTCATGCCAGCCTCGCGGTGAAGTGAGAGATGCTGTCCGAAATTGATTTTGGCACCGTAATCGCCTTTTCTATAAAAAATCGATTATTTGGACTAGAATATAGATTGTGTCAGAAAGCGGCGTCAACCTTAATGTGAGGACGCCACACGGAGGCAGAATGGGTATCTTCGAACGCAAGGAGGGGGTGACCGCGACTAGCTGGATCTACGACACCCTGCGGCAGGACTTGGTCAATGGACGGTTCACCGCGGGCGAAAAGCTGGCTATCAGCGCCTTGAAGCAGCAGTACGGAGTAGGGTTGAGCCCCTTGCGAGAGGCGCTGAATCGTCTTTCGGCTTATGGTCTCCTCATTCAGGAGAATCAGCGTGGGTTTCGCGTCCCACGGCTCGCGCGTGACGAGCTTGATGATATTGCTGACATGCGGTGTGCCCTTGAAGGCATGGCACTGGAACGGGCGATCCAGCGTGGTGATGCGGAGTGGGAGTCAGAGCTACTCGCCGCGGCACATCGTTTGAAGCGTGCTGATGAGGCACCAGAGATGGCGGAAGCCTGGGAGCGCCTGCATACTCAATTTCATCGAACTCTGGTCAGCCCCTGCGGTTCGCCATGGCTTCTGCGCTTCATCGAACAGCTGCATGACCAGTTTGATCGCTACCGGCGTCTGGCGCCCGGAGACCCCGAGGTTAGGCGTGTGCTGGATGCTCAGCATGGCGAGCTGGTGGATCTGGCCCTAGCCAGGGACGTCAAGGCGGCGAGGGCGCTTATGGATGATCACATTAAACGCTCCTACGAGGTGGCTCTCGGTAGCTTTGCCAGGAAGCTTTGATCCTGGATTCATAGAATAACCGCAGCACTTTGGACACCACGGTGGAGGCAGGAGGGCCAGCGCCGGTACCCTTCTCGGCTCACCAATGGGATGGAGTCCGACCCACCCACCTTGTGGCTATTGCGCCACACTGACAGGTGCCGGGGCTATCGCCCTTTCCAAGGCTGAGGAGCGCATCCCATGAACATTACCCGGGTCGGAGTCGATATCGCAAAAACTGTCTTTCACGTGTATGGCGTAGACCGTCATGACCAGGCTCAGTGGTGTGGGAAATACACACGGGCCAAGTGGTTACATGCCATCGTCAAGCGTGTCCCGGTGGGTGCCGAAATCGGCATGGAAGCCTGCGCCACCTCTCACTACTGGGCGCGTGAACTTCAGGCCCGTGGCTATCAGGTCAAGCTGATCGCGGCTCAGTTCGTGAGTAACCGGTCATTCCAAGGCGTGCCGGTTTCCGCTTGCCTTATACGTCGCGTAGTGGCTGGATCAGGGCCACCGCGACCTTCCACTGCCGGTGATCTTCCGACTGCACGATGACGGTCTTGCGGTTGATCTTGATGACGC
>NZ_JAJUFQ010000021.1 GCF_029263665.1 Halomonas sp. | reverse complement strand
TGCCCTGGAAGTCGAACTCAACCGCCGCGGCTATCACACCATGCTGCTGGATGGCGACAACATCCGCCATGGCCTGTGCAAGGACCTCGGCATGAGCGAAGCCGACCGGGCCGAGAACATCCGCCGTGTGGGTGAAGTGGCGCGCCTGTTCGCCGAGGCCGGGGTGATCGTGATCACCGCCTTCATCTCGCCGTTCCGCAGCGACCGCGATACCGCCCGGGAACTGTTCGCCGAAGGCAGCTTCATCGAAGCCTATGTGGCCACGCCGCTGGACGTGTGCGAGCAGCGCGATCCCAAGGGACTGTACCAGAAGGCCCGCGAAGGCAAGATCGGCGACTTCACCGGCATCAACAGCCCCTATGAAGTACCCAAGGACGCGGAAGTGGTGCTCAAGACCACCGAGTACACCCAGCAGGAACTGGTCAGCCAGCTTGTGAAGAGCTGCCTGTAAGATGTGAGACCGACCCTCAGCCGCCCCGTCTATCGGGGTGGCTGAGGCCACCTTGCAGAGGCCATATTTCTATCCCTCCCTTCTCTCTGCTGGCCCTTCCTGCTTTTCCCGCATGCCTTCCGGCCTATCTGCCGGTCATGATGCCGCCTTCCTTCGCCAGTCTCTTCTGTGCGCCTTCCGCCTCATTATCCTCCCTATTTCACCTTCGATTTTCCTGTTCCTCCTGGTGATGCTGAAGACCAGAGAAGTCGCGACGCCCAGGCTTGTCATCACGCTGACCGAGTCAGCACAAAAAATCACTCTCCGTAACGAACTATTGCCGGGAGGCCCGACCTAACACATCAGGTTTTTAGAGGACATCATATGGACAAGAGCCTTCACGATGCTGTGCTGGCAGCCAACCGTTTCGGGCTAGGTGCCAGACCCGGTGATCTACAGGAGATCGCTCATGACCCCAAGGAATGGGTGCTGTCACAGTTGGAAAACCCTGCACCACCACTCAAAGCCCTGCAGGAGCTGGACGATAGTCCAACCTACCTGAATCGCTATACCGAATTCCGCAAGGAGTTTCGTGCTGCACGCCAGCAAGCGGCGCAGAACAAGAATGCCGACGTCCCGGTATTCACCAAACGTTTCGGTCGCGACTTTCGTGCCGAGATTCAGCTTCGCGCCCGCCAGCAATGTGCCACCGACTCGCCCGTGCACGAGCGTCTGGTCATGTTCTGGAGCAACCACTTCACGGTATCCGCCGAAAGCCAGGATGTGCACGTAGTCGCAGGCTCCTTTGAGCGCGAAGCCATTCGCCCCAATGTATGCAACGACTTTGCCTCTCTCCTGCTCGGTGTAGAACAACACCCGGCCATGTTGCTGTACTTGAATAACGAGGTTTCCATCGGCCCTGATTCAGCGGTGGGTCAGAGGCGGACTCAACGCAAGGCTGACCTGCCTTCCGGGATCAATGAGAATCTTGCCCGCGAGATCATGGAGCTGCACACCCTCAGTGTCGATGGCGACTATACCCAGCAGGATGTGATTGAACTGGCAAGAGGCCTGACGGGGTGGCGAACACCCATGCAGGCACCGAATGCCAGAAGTACGCGTGAATTAAGCCCTTTCGGCAGTGTCTATCAACATGATGCCCATGAGCCAGGCAACCGTGAGCTTCTGGGCCAGACCTTCGACCAGGAAGGTCTGGCCCAAGGTCGCTCCATGTTGCGCTTTCTCGCCAGCCAGGAGGATACCGCCAGGTTCATTGCCACCAAGCTGGCCCGGCATTACGTTGCCGACGAACCTCCTGAGGAACTGGTTGAGCACCTGGTAAAGACTTATCAGCAGAACAAGGGTGAACTGATGCCTGTCTACCGGGCTCTGTTCACGCATGACCTGGCCTGGCAGACCGAGACTCGCAAGTTCCGCCGCCCGGACGAATACCTGATTGCCATGTATCGTGCCCTGGACGAGCTTCCAGGGGGCGATGACAACCACTGGGGCCGCGAGCTTAACTTGCTGGGACAGACGCCATTTGCACCGCGTGCGCCCGCCGGCTGGGGAGATACCGCTAGAGACTGGATCGGCGCCGATGCCCTGTGGAAACGCTTGCTCATTGCCCAGCGCCATGCAGCCAAGCTGGACCCACAACGCAACCCGATGGAGCTGGCACAAGACAGCCTGGGTCCGCAGTTGAAAGAAGCAACCGCTGTCGCCATCAGCCAGACCAATCCTCGCCAGGGTACAGCGATACTGCTGGCCAGTCCGGAATTTCAGTGGCGCTGATGGCGTCTATTCAGTGTTCAGGAGAGAACTCTTATGTTAACTCGACGCCAGTTTCTTGCCCGTCTGGCCGGTGGCTGCAGCCTGTTGATCTGGCCGGGATTGACGACCCTTGCGGCCGATGCTTCCGAGCACCCGCAACGCTTGCTCGTGGTACTGCTGCGTGGCGCCATGGATGGGTTGGGGGCAGTACCCAGCTATGGTGACCCACGTTTTGCAGAACTACGTGGGCCATTGGCTTTGCCTGACTCAGGCAAGAATGCCATTCTCAAGCTGGACGACACCTTCGCCCTGCACCCTTCCATGGCATATTGCCATCGACTCTTCGAGCGCCAAGAGTTTGGTATCGTGCATTCCTGCGGGCTGCCGTATACCGGGCGTTCGCACTTCGATGCCCAGGACTGCCTGGAAAACGGAAGCGCCTCGCCCGATGGCAGCAACACCGGCTGGCTCAATCGCGCAGTGGCCGAGATGCAGGGTGCAAAAGGGCTCAGCATCGCCTCTGCGCAACCACTGATGGTGCGAGGTGATGCGCCTTTCGTCACCTGGTCGCCCACTCCAGGCAAGAATGGCGGCCCCACCGTGCTTGCCAACCACCTCGCCGATCTTTACGCCGAGGATGCCAACCTTTCCGAGGCCTTTGCCCAGGCTCTGTCTTCCCAGCAGATCGTACCCGACTCCCTCGCTCAAGGCGGACAGTTGGCGGGAGCCATGCAATCTGCCGGACAGTTCATGGCGGAAGAAAATGCCCCCCGGGTCGTCATGGTTCAGGACACGGGTTGGGATACCCATGCACAACAGAATGCCGCACTCGAGCGCAAGCTGGTCGAACTCGACACCGGCATGAAGCAGTTGCACGAGTCATTGGGAGATCACTGGCAACACACCGCTGTTGTCGTTGTCACCGAATTTGGCCGTACCGTTCGCATCAACGGGACCAAAGGGACCGACCACGGTACCGCCAGCAGTATCCTGCTGGCCGGAGGCGCCATCAAGGGGGGCAAGGTACATGGCGACTGGCCGGGACTGTCGAAGCTGCAGGAAGACCGTGACTTGATCTCGGCCCAGGACATGCGCGGCGTCTTGAAGGGCATCCTGCGCGATCATATGCACATCGATGCAGATGCCCTGGATAGCCGGGTCTTCCCTGAAAGCCGCGATATCAAAGCCATGGAAGGACTCGTTGCCTGAGCACCGCTCAGGCATTTTCCTGGGCAGTTACGCATATCAATTCCTGCAGCTTTGCAGTAATGAGCCGAATGAAGAGAGCATGCAACAGGCATCGGCCGGTAGTGACATGCCAGCAGCAACAACACTTAAACAACAGCACTTAAACGACAACACCGCTATCAAAGAGCAGCCGAAGTCGGAACTTGCATATAGAATGCTTCCACCAGATTGCCGCTGATCAGCACGGTTCCTGTATGCTGGGCAAGCTCAAGCTCGGCAGGTTGCTCGACCCCGCGCCACCAGACCTTCATCCCACTAGCCAATGCTTGCTGATGCCAGCGCTTGTCGCCAAGTGCCTGGCTTTCCGGGGTCACCCAGTGCACACCACATTCCTGCAGTTTCTGCCATTCGGACTCTCCCACGACACTGGGTAGATCGTAGGCCAGCAGGGTGTACCCTCGCTGATGGAAACCATGGGCGGCTTGCTGAACGTGAGCCTCCGCCAATAGCAGATCCCCTCTTAGACGCAGCACCATCTGTCCAGGATTGATGCCCAGGCGGGCCAGCAAGGTCTCGAACACCAGGCCATGCGATGCTTCCACCGCCTGTATATGGCGCCAGTGCACATCCACCACCAAGGGAGGAACCTCCACTGTGTGCCGCGACAGGTGATGCAATGCATGCAACACTCGCAGGAAACGGTCGAGGAAGACGACATCTTCCTTGTCCCAGGCCAGGAAATACAGATCTTCGACGCTATACCGGCGATGACGCTGTCCCACGACTCGGATATTGCTTTCCCAGCCAGCCATTGCCTGAGTCGTCAGGTCCAGGATGGGCTGCTGGAAAGGCTGAAGCGATATTCCTCCCAGCTCGGCTGATATCCGCCCAGCCCGGTAATGAAAATACGCATGACGCTGCAGGCTGGCTCGGGGATTGAGGGTTTCGAGATGCGTGTTGAAATAGTCGACAACTTGGGTCAGCGGCATATCCTTTTCCTCCATGATCCGATTCCATGTGGCCATTGATGGAGTCACTATCTACCGATGGCGCTTTCTTACCGATAGATTCTCCTTGCCAATAGCTCCTTCTTATCCAGAGCCTCATCTCATCGGTTGCTCCGTCATGACTGATCCAAGAATCATTTTAAAGCCAAATGACACAGAGTCTTAATCTGCATTTTTCATTTTAAAACCAAAGATCATCATAAGAGCATCATGAATATACAGACCAAATAAAACAACACTTTCCCACACCTGGGCCGAGATTATCTCGACCCAGGAAGTCAGAAGAAAACAGGTTTACTTAAGAAATGCAAAACACAACTATTCAGCGTACAGGAAGGAACATTATCTAAATAAAAAAATACCACTCACATGAAAGATAACGTCATACATATGAAAGGCAGCATTCTTGCTCCAGTACTCTTATCCAGGACTTCGCCATCATGTGCAAAACCGATTGACGCGGGATGGAGAAAGCCAGATGCGTTCCTGATGTTGATGGTGTTACTCCGTCATGGCAAGCGGGCCTTGATGATGTTTCTTGCCTTTCTGGAAACCGGCTTTCCCTGCCTTGGGCGAAGGTCGCTTGCCATGGGCAGGTGCTGCGGGGCGCTCGCCAGGTCTGTTGCGTTTCTGGGCGCGCGCAGCTAAAGCAGCGCACTTTTCTTCCAGCTTCAGCACTCTACGCGCCAGTGCATAGCGGCTCTCGTCTTCTGCCAGAATGGTGGCTTGGTCGTGCAGTTCGTAGCGATTCATATTCTACTCTCCAGAAAAGTGCCTACCCCGTCATGATTCTCAGCAGGAGTTTTACTTCTCCATTTTCCGGGGAAACACAAAATCGATATAAAGGTGATAGCCCTACTGGCTATGGTGTCCTTTTCTTTGCCTCCAGCTGTCTTGAAGGCTGTATGTTTACCCTAGCGCACTGAAGCACTGTTTCTTAGTCAGAATTACTCGAATGAAAATCACCAAAAGTGATATGCGAGTAATATCTGTCAGAAAGACATTGGTGTCTTTCAGCCCTTCGCTATCTTCAGGAGTCATTTCGTTTCATGGCTGGTTTCAGGATGGCATCCTGCGATGACGGTTTCCGCTTGTACATCAGCTTCGTTCCCCATGTGACAGAAGTACCATTCGGCCTGCAGCAAAAAGGAAACGAATGCGAGAGAAGTACGTGTGAGGGAGTGTCCGTGTGAAGGAAAGTCCATGCGTAGGAAAGAAATGGCGCAGGAAAGAAAGGGCAATGACAGGCAGGTCTTCCCGCTAGCGCCAAGGTTGCAAGTAGGACAGCACAAACTTCAGGAAGTTTAAACAGGAGTATGTAAATTGCACATTTTATGCACAAAGAACGTTCCAGCAGGTGTCCATTCATGGCGTCGAATACGTCGCCATGAATGGACGGGTTTCCTGCTTATGGATTCCGCTACAGCCCTTGAGGCGAAGAATGACCCGGGGCCTCGGCATCCCTGACGCCTTTCAGGATCAGCAAGGCCGCCAGCAACAGAATACCCCCGCTTGCCAGGAACACATTGCCGACACCGCTGATATCGAAGATGGCACCGCCCATGGCCGCGCCAGAGGCAATCGCCGTATTGATGGCCGCCACCAACAACCCGCTGGCACTTTCGGCTTCATCGGGAACCGTACGGGTCAACCAGGTGGACCAGGCCACAGGAATAGCGCCGAAGGCCATTCCCCATAGCGCCACCATCAGCGCATCCAGCACAGGAGCACTCCCTGTACTCACGAGACTCAGGCCAAGAACACCCATCACCAGCGGCATTGCGATCATGGTCATGCGCAGGTTGCGCTCGATCATCCAGCCACCGAGGTAATTGCCCAGGAAGTTGGCAAAGCCAAAGCCGAAAAGAATGCCAGCAACACCATTCACCCCGACGCCTGTCACGATTTCGAGGAAGGGGCGAATATAGGTGAAGAAGGCAAAATGCCCTGTAAACACCAGGGCTGCCGCCAACATGCCCAGCCCCACCCGTGGCCGCATCAATACGTCATACAGGGTGCGCAAGCGTGTCTGGCCACTCGGTGCCATGCGTGGCAAGGTCATGAACTGCACTACCAATGCGATCAGCCCCAGCCCTGCCGCCATCTGGAACACACTGCGCCAGCCGACGATGTCACCAAGGTAGCTGCCCAGCGGAGCGGCAGCGATGGTGGCCACGGAAACGCCACTGAACATGATCGACAAGGCGCGAGGCACCAGGTCGTCAGGCACGAGACGCATCATCGTGGCGATCGACATGGTCCAGAAGCCCCCCAGGGCCAGGCCGAGCAGCACACGCGCCAGCAGCAGCTCCGTCATGTTGGAAGCAAAGGCGACCATCAGATTCGAGGCGATCAGCAGAGTCGAGAACCCTAGCAGCACATAGCGGCGGTCGATGTTGCGGGTGACCGAGGAAATCAACAGGCTGGTCACCAGCGCAATAGCCGCCGTGACGGTCACCGCCTGCCCTGTCATGCCTTCGGTCACCCCCAGATCTGCCGCCATCGGCGTCAACAGGCTGGCAGGCAGAAACTCTGCTGTTACCAGCCCCAGTACACCGAGCGTCATCGAAAAGACCGCTCCCCAGGCCGGCTCGACCCGTTGCGTCAGTTCGCTCATTGGTTTCTTCCTTATCTCCAAGAGATGATTGCGAGTGATTGCTGCACAGCAGAATAGGTTGGACGCAATCGGACGGTCTATGCTAAAAACGCTCGAATAGTTGATCATTCGTCCGAAACGGTACCGTCATGCACAATGCGTCTTTATCAAGCGCATCTTCATTGAGCGCATCGCCATCGACGGCGTCTTCTCTGACGCACACTTCCCCACCAAGCGACCTGGTCAGCGAATTGCTCCTCGGCATGCGCCTCAGTGGCGTGCGCTATCGCCGTACTCAGCTTGCCTCCCCTTTCGGCATCACCTACGGCACGTCAGAGGGATGGGCCCAGTTTCATTTCATCGCCCGTGGACCAGTCTTCCTGCGCAGCCCTGCAGGGGTCGTGCATGCCCTTGATACGGGTGACGCACTGCTGCTGCCCCGGGGCGGCCGCCATGACCTGCTTTCTGCACCGGACCAGGCCGGTCGCGATATCACCGCTTTCGAAACGGCCACGCTGTGTGAATCCGTAAGTTCAGTACGTGCCTGTCCACAAGGCTGTTGTCCTGAACAGGCTGCAATAGTCTTCAGCGGCTGCATGGAATTCGACCTCGGCGGCATGCACCCTCTGGTGACACTGATGCCGGAAGTGATGCACGTCGGCACCCTGCTGGAGCGGCACCCCGAGATCCTGCCGATGCTGGAGGCAATGGAGCGTGAAGCGCGAACGGAGCGAGCAGGTTTTGCTGGCATCCTGGCGCGGCTTGCCGATGTCGTCTCGGCCTTTATCGTGCGCGGTTGGGTGGAATGTGGGTGTGGTGATGCGGCCGGCTGGATCGAAGCGTTGCGCGACCCGCGCCTGGGCCGTGTCATCGCTGCCGTGCATCGCGATCCTGGTCACAGCTGGACGGTGACCGAACTTGCGGCGGTCATGGGCAGTTCGCGTTCGGTATTTGCCGAACGCTTCCAGAACGTGACAGGTATGACACCCCACCGCTATGTCACCGAGTTACGCATGCGACTGGCAACGCAGTGGATCAGCAAGGACCGGCAATCCATCGAGAGCGTGGCACATCGCCTGGGCTATGGCTCATTGGCCGCATTCAGCCGAGCCTACAAGCGTGTGACCGGACAATCCCCCGGCACCCTTCGCCAGCCCTTGGCGCTTTCCACTCCGTCCCATGCTGATCTGACGGCTGCCGAGTAACGTGACTGTCATCCTTATATCAGCAAGATTTCATTAAAACTTCACTGTAGCTTCACCCTAAAGACCCGCCCGGCTCCTAGCCTGTATGCCTTTCTTCCATGTGAGAGCGGGCACATGTCATACCGGATCGATATCGAAGCCCTGCGTCGATATAGCACCGACGGCGTGACGTCGACGGCGCTGACCCAGGCACAACAACAACGTTTCGAGAACGCCGTCGAAGACGCCCTGGAAGGACGCTCCAGCGCAGGAGGTTCCGGCGAACTGGATGCCGGCGAAGAGCGCATCTTTGTCATTGAAGAAGGCGACAGCCTGGCGAAGCTCGCCGATGAGCTCAACGTCGACTTCAATGAACTGGTCGAACTCAACCAGCGCGAAGACATGCCGAACCTCGACAAGATCGATAGCGGCGACGTGGTGTTCGTGCCGCAGACATCCCCTGAAGAAGCCGCCGCTTCTCCACGCAATGAACAAGGTGTTCCCGAAGGCGAGCAGGATTTCGTCAACAGCCTTTATGAACAAGGCAACGATCTCGAATACGCCGACGATCCATCCACCATCGACTACGATGCCGAAGTTGGCCAGCTGTCCACCGATGTCCAGTCCTACCTCAATGCCCTGCCGCCATCGGAACGTCAGGACGCGCTGCAGCGCCTGTACGATAACGACTGGGTCGACGCTGGCCCGGCACAGATGGCGATCGAGCAAGCCGCAGAGGATCTCAATCTCGAGCTCGGTGAAACCAGCCATGCTGGCCCCGAGGTGGAAGGACAGGCTCGGGAGATCATCGACCGAGCCAAGGGCGAAAGCGACCCCGAGGAAGCGTTACGTGTGCTGGAAGAAGGCTACGATGACGCTTCACCAGCCGTGCAGAGTGCCATTGACCGCTCCAGTGATGCCCGGGAAATTGCCGAGAATGCCGCCTCCGATTTCATGAGTGAAGCCCAGGCTGCTGATGACCCCGGTGAAGCCCTGCGCATCTACGAAGAAGGCTACAACAACGCCTCCGAGCGCGTGCAACAGGCGCTTGATGACTCCAGCGATGCCCAGGCACTCTTCGACGAGGCTGCCGAATGGGCCGCCGAGCCCATGATGGAAGATCTCGATGGCGCCGACATGCCCGCGGCCAAGACGCTGCAGACCATGGATCGCCTGGATGCCCTGACCAACGACCTGGATCCCGAAACCGCTGCCAGGCTCATGGATGCCATGCTTCCCCAGCTCGAACAGGCCCAGCAGCATTTCCGGGATGAGGGATATGCCGGTATCGAAATTGGCATCGATGGCACCCTGACACTCAACGACATTCTCGACCGCATCGCAGATACCGAGAGCGGTGGCGATATCGCCAATCAGGTCGCCGAAATGGGCCTGTTCGACATGAACGGCGTGCGCAGTGCTCTGCAACAGGCAGCTTCCGAGGGCAACCGACTACCCTCTCTGGCCATCGCCATCGCCTCCCTGGATGGTGTGGGCAGCTTCCGTGAGGAAGTCATCTCTGCTGCCGAGCAGTTCCGTGACCAGACCATCGGCGATCAGTCCGAAGCCTATTACGGCCACCTGGAGGAGCTGGGTTATCTGATCAGTTCCGGTGGTTCGGCCATGACTCAGGAACAGCTCGAGGCCGCCATCGAGGACTATATCGACTCCAAGGGTGATGGCTGGAGCGAGGACCTGGAAGGTCTGCGCGAAGACCTCGCCGACAGTGGCGCCACACTGCTGGAGCATATTCAGCAACTGCAGAGTCTCCCTGACGAGGTGCGTTCGGAGTACCAGGACCGCATCGATGGCCTGATCGATGATCCCAACGCCCAACTGGCCGTCTCCACCGCCCTGCAGGAAAACCCTGAGCTGGTGCGCGGTGAAGCGGGTGACAAGCTGGTCGAGACCTTCAATGAACTCGGTATCAAGGGAGATGATCCTCTCGCTGTCACTCTGGTAGGCGCCTACCTGAACGAGAATGTACTGGGCTCGACACAGGATCTGGACTTCACCGATGCTGATGCCATGGCCGATGCCCGCAGCGCCATCGAAGGCGCCTTAAGTAACAAGCCCGAGCTGGCACAGCTGCTGGGAGTATCCACCAGTGACCTCAATGAGGTGGCCACGCTGCTCAGCGGTGTCATTCCCAGCGAGCCGCTACCTGACGGCGACGACTTCGGTAGAGTCAACGGCATTCTGCGCAACCTCAACAACACCCTCGACAAGATCGACGAAAAGGTCCTCCTGCGCAGTACCCCCTTCAACACCGTATTCCGCACCACGGCATTCACCATTGTCGGCTCAGGGCTGATCAATGCGGGGCATAATTTCATCGAGAATCCTGACCCGCGTACCGCCGCCGAGCTTGGCGTGGCCATGTCACGGGTTGGTGTCGACAGCGCACAACTGGTAGCGGCCTACCGCAACATCACCGACACAGGCACGGTGCATAACCTCAAGACTGCCGGCAAGTTCGTGCATATCATGGGCGCGGCCCTGGCCGGCGCCGACGCCATCATGCGCTTTCAGGAGGGAGACTACTGGGGCGCAGGGCTCAATGCAGCAGCGGCCACTGGTGTTGGCATCGCGGTCATATGGGGCTCGACAAGCTGGGGAGGACCAGTCGGTTTCGGTATCGCCACGGCGGCCTCCGTGGGCCTTCTCATCAAGGAATCCATGGAAGAGCCTCCCTACCAGACCCAGACCACCGCCGACTTCCTGGCTCATGCCGGGCTTAGCGAAGAGGCTGCCGATATCCTGATCAAGCGCAGCGAGGATGGCTACAACGCCTTGCCCTTGCTGATGCGCTACGGCGAGCTTCATGGCCTGACACCGGAACAGACCGTGGACTGGATCAATTCAATTCCCGAGGGCGAAAACGGTGATGTCATGCTCGGCGCCCTGCGCGACAACCTGCTCAACACCCTCGACGACCATCTCGCCGACGGCAATGTCAATCAGTTCGACGAGCACGCCGATGGATTCGAGAATTTCTCTCCTTCGCTGGGTGAATCACGTGCAGGAGTCCTGTCCCCAAGATCCGCATTCGAACTGGATCACATTCTGCCCCAGCTCGATATCGAATCCCCCGAGGCCTATGCCTGAGTTCGACAGCCCGGTATTCATCAGTATTTCGAGCAACAAGAAACCGCCCTATGGGCGGTTTCTTTACTTCATTCCGTCGGATAAACCAATCCCGCTACGACGCAGCCAACACATACGCTCGCCCGGCCTGCTCGGGCCTGGCTGTCGCTAGCTGTCGGCCCAATAGCATGGCGCTCCAGTCGGCCCGGTTGGCAAGTCGATTAAGCAGGATCGAGCCAGCCATGCCCACAACCGCCAGGGCAATCACGTAGAGCCACAGTGGCATGGAGACCTGCCAGCGCACGAAATCCACCACGGAAAAGAACAGCGGGTGGGCCAGGTAGATGCCGAAAGACGAGGCATTGATCGCCATGACCAGGGAGGTAGTCACCTTCCCGGCAAGCCATGGCAAGGCCCAGAGCATGAAGACGATGAACAAGGGGACGACCCAGGTTTCCTTGGACGAAAACATCAGATCACCGCGCGCGGCGAAGAACAGGATTGCGGCCAGCAGCGCCAGCAGCCAACCGGGATGGGCAAAGCGGCGCAGCCAGGGTTGCGAACGCAGGTCAGGGTAATACCGGGCCAGCAGGATGGCGAGGCAGAACAGATACAGCCAGCCGAATGGGGCAATCCAGTGCAGGTAGCCCGGCGTCTCTATCTCCTGCCAGCGGAACAGGGCCCACCATCCCATGCTGATCGCAGCACCGACCAGTAGCCCGGGGCCGGAGCACAGCCAACGATGTAACTGGAAACGCTGGTACAGCCAGAACAGCACATAGAATTGCATGGCAATGACCAGGAAATAGCCATGCCAACCGGCAAAGACCAGATATTCCCTCATGTGTGCCATGATGCTGACATGTTCGCCGGAAGCCAGTAGCCGCACGTATTCAGCGCTGGAGTAGACCGTACCGTAGACGAGGTAAGGCACCATCACGTACTTGCAGCGCTTGGCCAGGAAATCGCGCGGCGTGTCGTTGCCATAGCGGATCGCCAGCAGGAAGATCGAGATGAAGATGAAGATCGGCGTGCCCAGCACGGTGGGAATGCGTGCGATATCCAGCGCCAGGTGATCAAGATAATTGCGCTCGATACGATCGATCAGGTGAAAGGCAAAAACCGCCAGACAGCCGTAGAAGCGCAGCCAGTAGATTTCTTCGATTTGTTTCATGGGTTCCCGTGACCCGTCGTGCTTGTTCAACACTAAACGTTCTGCTCAGCACTCGACGCGTTCTCAACAGTCGACGTCATGCTCAACAACCAACGCCTTGTCCAATATTCAATGCATCGAAATCGGACCACGGGATGTGCCATGAATTCCTGATGTCAGGGAAAATATTCTTTTCTATCTCTCCTTTCCTGTCTTTTCTCTCCCACCTTTCCTTCTCATCGTCTCTCTTGCCCCGCTTTCACCCCATCCTTCACCTCTTTCACCCCCGGCCGGCAACCAGCACCAGCCAGCGAGTAGTCAAGTGTTGTCATGCTTCCATCGCCGGCAGGCCGGGCAACAGCTTGTCCAGCGTAATCGGAAACTCCCGCACCCTTACCCCGGAGGCGTTGTAGATGGCATTGGCAACCGCTGCTCCGACGCCGCAGACACCCAGTTCCCCCAACCCCTTGGAACCGAATGGATTGGCCCTTTCATCGCGCTCTTCAAGAAAGACCACCTCCAGGTCCCGGATATCGGCATTGACCGGAACGTGATATTCCGCCAGATCATGATTGATGAAACAGCCATGGCGCGGATCCAGGTGACTCTCTTCCATCAGTGCCGCCCCGATGCCCCAGGTCATGCCACCAAGAATCTGCGAGCGGGCTGTCTGAGGATTGAGAATGCGCCCGGCCCCGATCGCTGACAGCATGCGACGCAGACGAATTTCCCCCGTGTCGCCATCGACCTCGACTTCGGCAAAGTGAGCACCATAGGCATGCTGGGAATAGTTCTGGTAGGACTCGCTGTCCCGGAAGGACGCCACCGAGCCTTCGGCTTCAAGTCCTTGTGGGGCAATTCTGCGCATCAGCGCGCCCAGGCGCTCGTGGCGCTCTCCCACCTCGAGCCTGCCTTCGATAAAGCTTGCCTGCGCCAGGTCTATGCCACGCAGCGGGGATTCTGCATGGGTACTGGCGAGTTCGAGAATCTGCTCCTTGATGGCGAGACAGGCCCGGTACAACGCTGTCCCGGAGCTTGCCGCCCCCCATGATCCGCCAGAACCGGCAGTAAGCGGAAAGCGACTGTCACCGAGTTCGACCTTGACCGCGGACAACGGCACGCCCAGGGTCTCGGCCGCCACCTGGGTCAGGATGGTGTAGGTGCCCGTGCCGATGTCGGTCATGTCGAGACGCGCCGTTACCCGCCCCTTGGCATTGATCTCGACCTTGGCGGTGGCGGCACCGATGTAGTTCGGTCGAATCGCTGCCGCCATGCCATAGCCGATCAGCTTGCGGCCCTCGCGAAGCTGACCCGGCGTTGCGCGCCGCTTCTCCCAGCCGAAACGGCGCGCACCTTCTTCCATGCAGGCGACAAGATTACGGGTCGAAAAAGGCACGCCGCGCTCCGGGTCCTCGTCAGGTTCATTGCGTATGCGCAAGGCGATGGGATCGAGCTCAAGACGCTCGGCAAGTTCATCCATGGCACATTCGAAGGCCAGCATGCCGGGCGCTTCGCCGGGAGAGCGCATCCACTCGCCACGGTTGAGGTCGACCCCCACCAGGCGGTGACGGGTGAGGCGATTCGGCGCCGCGTACAATGAGCGAGTGAACGCTGCCGTCTGCTCGCAGAATTCCTCGAAGTTCGAGGTCGCGGAATTGACATCATGTCCGATGGCGGTGAGACGCCCATCCGCCTGCGCGCCGAAACGCACACGCTGGATCATCTGGGCCCGATAGCCGGTATTGGCGAACATCTGCTGACGTGTCAGTGCCATCTTCACCGGACGCTTCAGCACTCGCGCAGCAAGTGCCGCCAGCACCGTATCCGCATGCACGATCAGCTTGGTGCCGAAGCCACCGCCAATGAAAGGGCTGATCACCCGTACCCGCTCAGCCGGAATACCCAGGGTATTGGCCAGCCCAACCTGATAGTTGGCCAGCGTCTGGGCCGACGTGTGGATGGTCACCTCGTCTCCATGCCAGATAGCCAGCGTCGCATGGGGCTCCATGGGATTGTGATGCTCATAGGGCGTGCGGTAAGTGACATCGATCTGGACTTCAGCAGTAGAGAAGGCTTCATCGAAATTGCCCACGGCGCTGTCCGTCTCGTTACCGGCATTGGCCATCTCAGGCGCATAGGTATCGTCAAGATGCGCCTCCTGATCGAAGACACCCGCCTCTTTCTCGTAACGTACTTCGATCAATGCCGCCGCCGCACGCGCCGCTTCGAAGCTTTCCGCCACCACCAGTGCCACGGGCTCGTCGTAATAGCGAATGCGATCACTGGCCAGCACAGGGCGCGCCCGGGTGAAGACTTCAGCACTGACAGGAGGCCCGAACTCGGCCTGAGCAGGCGCATTGCGGTGGGTCATGACATGCAACACCCCCGGCGCCTGCTCTGCGGCTGTGGTATCGATGCCAGCAATGCGCCCCTTGGCAATGGCCGCACCCAGCATGTAGCCATGGGCAGGTGCCCTGCCATCGATATGTTCATAGGCATAGGTGGCGCGGCCCGTGACTTTCAGGGGGCCATCGACACGCTCAACAGGCTGACCGATGGCGCCTTGCTGTGCTTCATTCATGCTGTCCGTCATGCCACACCTCACACCGGTTCGATGGCCGTTGCCAACGTGTGTCGCAACGTCCGCTTGGCCAATGGAATCTTGAAGTCGTTACCGCCATATCCCTGGGCCCCTTCAAGCGCGGCCTCGGCAGCTTCACTGCAGGTCCGCGCGCTGGCGGGTGCAGCCGACAATGCCTGCTCGATGTCCCGCGTGCGCCACGGCTTCGCGGCAACGCCTCCCATGGCGATGCGTGCATGCTCGATACGGCCACCACTCGCGTTGGCGATGATGGCGACCGACACCAGAGCAAAGGCATAGGAAGCACGATCGCGCACCTTGCGATAGAGCTGGCGGCCAGCCGGTGGCGGCGGCAATGTCACTGCCGTGATCATTTCGCCATGGGCCAGCGATGTTTCCACGTGAGGATCTTCACCCGGCAATTGGTGCAGCTCGGCAAGCGGTATGCGCCGCTCATTGCCATCGGCACTCAGCGTTTCGACGCTGGCATCCAGCGCGGCCATGGCCACCGCCATGTCGGAGGGGTGAACGGCAATGCAGGCTTCGCTGCCCCCCAGCACGGCATGCATGCGATTGAAGCCTTCGAGTGCCGCACAGCCGGACCCCGGCTCGCGCTTGTTGCAAGGCATGTTGCGGTCGTAGAAGTAGTAGCAGCGTGTACGTTGCAGCAGGTTGCCAGCCGTGGATGCCTTGTTGCGGATCTGCCCTGAGGCACCCGCCAGCAGTGCTTGTGCCAACAGCGGGTAACGCGAGCGCACCTGGGGATGCGCGGCCAGGTCACTGTTACGCACCTGTGCCCCGATACGCAGGCCGTTGTTCTCGGTCGTCTCGATCCTGGCCAGCGGCAGACGGCTGATGTCGATCAGATGCGTTGGCCGCTCGACCCCCAGCTTCATCAGGTCGAGCAGGTTGGTTCCACCGCTGATGAACCTGGCTTCTGGATGAGAGGATGCCATGGCCACCGCTTGCTGCTCGTCCTCGGCACGTTCATAGGAGAATGGCTGCATGACTCATGCCTCCTCGGCCACGTCGCGGATCGCCGCGACAATGTTCGGATAGGCGGCACAGCGACAAAGGTTGCCGCTCATGCGCTCACGGATCTCGGCATCACTCAGTTCCACCGTCGTGGCGGTGACGTCCTGGCTCACATGGCTCGGCCAGCCGGCTTCGGCTTCATCCAGCATGCCCACGGCAGAGCAGATCTGCCCCGGTGTGCAATAACCACACTGGAAACCATCCCGGGCAACGAAAGCCGCCTGCATGGGATGCAGGACACCGGGTTCGGCCAGCCCCTCGATCGTGGTGATCTCATCGCCATCATGCATGACCGCCAGTGTCAGGCAGGCATTGATGCGGCGGCCATTGATCAGCACCGTGCACGCGCCGCACTGGCCATGGTCACAGCCTTTCTTCGAGCCGGTCAGCGCCAGTTGATGACGCAAGGCATCGAGCAGTGTCGTGCGGGGGTCAAGATCGAGCGTCACTTCACACGCATTGATACGCAGGTGCGTCGACACAGGCGTGATCGCGGCGGCGTTGCCGCTAGCGGTTCCCGCGGTGCGAGCAGCTTCTGCCTGCGCCTGTTGTTCACCCGGCCGCAGCCCCGTTGCGCACAGGAAACTGGCGGCGATCCCCGCCTTGAGCACACTGCGACGCGTCGGCCCGGCATTGTCATCTTGGTCGGTCATCGGATCATCCTGGGCTAGTGGTGATTGGTCCAGCGGTGATACGCGGGCCCCGTCATGTATCCACAAGAACTCGTGGGCAGAGCACGAAGCCCACCCTTTGGCAGCCTAGGCAGGAATCCCTTTGGGTTCTTTCAGGAAAGCGGAGGAACTATCAGTATTCAGGAATAAATTCCGGCAATATTCAGGAACAAACTTGAGCAAGGCTCGGGGGACGAACCAGGCAAGACTCATGAATGAACTCACCCGCCGGGAAGGAACTGCGCGCGGAAGGTTCTCGGTGTCATGCCATTCAGACGCCGAAACGTGGTAGTGAAGTGGCTCTGGCTGGAGAACCCCAGTGACAGCGCCAGCTGACCGATGGGTGTATTGGTCGTGGCCAACAGCTGCCTGGCTCGAGCGATGCGCCGTTCTATCACATAAGCGTAGGGTGCCTGTCCCGTCGCAGATCGAAAGCGTCGAGCGAAGGTATCCACGGGCATGTCGGCAAGGGCGGCAAGATCGGACAGAGAGATATCGCCATCCATATGCGCCTCGATGAAGTCATCCACTCGCGCCAGGGTACGACGATGCAACGGTGCATGCCGCAATACCGGCGACAGCGGTACGTTCTGCGCACTTGCCAGTGAAGACGACACGCGCAGCGCAGCGAGTACGGCCAGATGTTCGATATACGCGGAATCAGGCTGATGTCCCGCCGCCAGTTCCGTGAACAGGCAACGCAGCAGTGTCTCGATCACCGTATCGCTGCCGTTCACCATGGTAGGCAAGTGCGCCAGCTTCTCGCATCCAGGAACCTGGCAATCCGGGTCGATCCACAGCGCGCTGTATGTCAGATCGGCATTTTGATACATGCCTTCCCGCTCCACCCCCGCAGGCACGAAGGAAACCGCCCCAGGACGGTCTTCGCCGTCGTATACCAATGAGCCCCCGGCCTGGATTCGCGTGCGCGAGGTTCTGCCCTGTTCGGTCAGGATGATCACGTGCTGTGGAGCGGTCCAGTGCAGCTCCGTTTCATCACACACCCAGCGCCGGCGGTCGAGGGTAATGGAAGCATCGACCCAGGACGACCTGTGCATGAACTCGGTATGCGAGTCCCGCGAACGAACGCCTCCTTCACCATAGATAGGCCTGATCGACATGCTACCTGTCCTCCCGTGGATAACGGATCTCTTGGATCATGGATCGGAGCCAGGATCCTTCAGGACATTGAACAAGAAAGGAATGACATGATGGTTGTCATTCCTTTACTGGGCAAAGCACTACTAGACAACTCGTTCAAGCTGTCTGGTAATCACCATATCGGAAAATCAGACAGCTCATTATGCATGTTGAGTAATAAGGTGTGTCCGCAAACGCCCAAGACGGCCTGCCGACAGCTGAAACGGCCTGCAAGGACCTGGTACTTCGGCATTCAAACAGACCTACAGCCCTGGAATGCCGATGGGGCCGGGAAGATCGGGAATGGGAGAGCAGCCATTCAACATCATGGTACCCATTGCGAGCAGGGTAAACAGCAGGAACAGCTTCGCTTTTAGCATGTAACGAGTCTCTTGTTGTTGGCCAGGCAATGGCCGCATTGTCAGGGTCGTCTCATGGACGCGGCATTCTGATGAAATCCTTATTGCGCCCAGCACACAGCCGACTCTGTCTGTCCGTGGAAGTTCACTCATTCGCCAGAATGGATAGCCAACGCGACCTGTTCTGAATGACCTGCCCGGAACGACAGGCCTGAATGACGAAGGCCCCGGCATGTTGCCGGGGCCTGTACATGATGGAGAGTCCACGAAACGGTACCGGCCTATACACTTGCCACGCCAGGTGTCACCTCTGGCGCGCACACGTGTACCGATCAGGACAGGTGATGAACTTCCTGCAGCCCATAGACAGGCGTCGGAATATCTTCCATCCGGGCCTTGAGCTGCAGCGCCAGGTACTTGGAGTAGTGACGTGACTGATGCAGGTTGCCGCCATGGAACCACAAGGCTTGCTGCTGGGTCGGTTTCCACATGTTGCGTAACTCGCCTTCCCAGGGCCCGGGGTCCTTGGGCGTGTCGGAGCCCAGCCCCCAGCACTTGCCCACCTTGTCGGCCACTTCCTGGGAGATGATACGGGCCGCCCAGCCGTTCATGGAGCCGTATCCGGTGGCATAGACGATCAAGTCCGCAGGCAGCTCCGAGCCATCCGTCAGGGTCACGGAGCGTGGATTGATACGCTCGATGCTGACACCGCTGCGCAACTTGATGTCACCATTGGCCACCAGGTCGCAGGCGCCTACATCGATGTAGTAGCCGGATCCGCGCCTCAGGTACTTGAGGAACAGACCGGAATCGTCTGCGCCAAAGTCCAGCAGGAAGCCAGCTTTCTCCAGCTTGCGGTAGAACTCGGCATCGCGTTCGCGAATCGCATCGAACGCCGGTCGCTGGAAGTCGGGCAGCACCTTGTAGGGAATCGAGGCAAAGATGAGGTCGGCCTTGTCATGGCTGATGCCATTGCGCACGGCCTCTTCGGAATAAAGCGGCCCGAGCGCCTCCTCCATGAGCGAATCGGATTTCACGACATGCGTGGAGGACCGCTGCAGCATGGTCACATCAGCATCGTGTTCCCACAGCGCTGCACAGATGTCATGGGCGGAGTTGTTGCCTCCCACGACAATGCACCGCTTGCCGCGATAGGCATCCGGCCCGGGGTGACGGCTGGAATGATGCTGCTCGCCCTCAAAGGTTTCCGCTCCGGGAAAGCTCGGGACATTGGGCATGCCGGACATGCCAGTGGCCAATACCAACTGTTGTGGACGCAGAGTGATGTGCTCGCCATTGCGGTTGACCTTGACGATCCACTCGCCGCTGGCCTCGTCAAAGCGGGCACCTTCACATTCCGTGGAACTCCAGTAATTGAGTTCCATCACCTTGGTGTACATTTCCAGCCAGTCGCCGAGCTTGTCCTTCGGCGCGAATATCGGCCAGTTCTCGGGGAAAGGAATATAGGGCAGATGGTCGTACCATACCGGATCATGCAGGCACAACGACTTGTATCGGTTGCGCCAGGAGTCGCCAGCGCGAGGATTCTTCTCGATCACGATGGTCGGCACATCCAGTTGCTTCAGCCGGGCCGCCAACCCGATACCGCCCTGGCCGCCGCCAATGATGACGCAATAGGGCTGACGGCTATAACCCAGCTCAGCCTCTTCACGCTGACGCGCCTCTAGCCAGGTCTCGCGTTGCTTGTTGGCCCCATGCCTGGCCCCCATGGGGCGATGCAGGCCAAGTGACTCGGGATAATCCTTCAGCTCCTGCATGGTGGTCAGCAGCGTCCAGCACTGACCATCTTTCAGGCGCAACATCCCCCGCCCCCTGGCCACCGCCGTGTCGAAGGTGATCCATGCCTCGATGACGCCATTTACCTCACTGGCATCGCCGTCAAGTTGCCAGTTGCAGGGGCAGGTCTCCGGCAAGGTGGCATTGAGCATGGACTGAATCTCGTCCTTGCCCTCCATGGTCTTGAGGTTCCAGGTAAAGGCCACGAGGTCCCGCCAATAGCATTCCTCACCGAACAGAGACATGACCTGTAAAATATCGCGCTGTGCCAGGGATGATTCGAAACGTTCCAGCCACTGTCGTACGTCTTGATTGAGTACGTCTTGATTGAGCGTGCGTGCCATCATCGTTGTTCTCCACTTGTTGTTCGTGGTGATGCAACGTAGCCAACGCAGAATTCATGCCAATCATTCACCTGGCAGGACAAATGCTGTCAAACCACTGAAATACCAATGTAATTTTTACGTCAGATGCAACCTGGCACAAAGCAGCAGGGCCGAATCGATGTAACAGCTGTCACCTGTACTCCGTGACAGCCAGCGTTACACCTGTAACCCCCGACCAAGGGTGAACACCCACGTCATTGACTCCCACTGACGGCAACTTAGGATGAAACTTGTCGCCAGATAACAAACAGGCCGCCGTTCGTGAAGAGCGAAGCAGGCCAAGCGGAGGCAGACATGGCCCTGCGCATCGAGCAACGCCAGCATATCAGTAACCTGATCCGTCTTAGTGAAGGCCACGACATCGGCCTTGGCACCTACCGCGAGGTGATTCATCGCTCCTGGCAACGCTGTGTCGGCGAGTACCAACTGGATCCTGGCTGTCCACGCCCGGTTCGAGTGCTGACCCAGCAGGCCCTACGTGATCACCAGGAACCCATAGATGAGCTGTTGCACGTGGCCCGGGCCGGTGTTGACCAGCTCTATGGCCAGATCGCTCAGTTGGGCTATGTGCTGCTGTTGACTGACCCGCGCGGCATCACGGTGGATTACCGGGGACAATATGATCAGGCGCTACGCCAGGCTGGCCTCTATCTGGGCTCCGACTGGAACGAACGTTACGCCGGTACTTGTGCGGTAGGGACTTGCCTGCATGATGGGCAAGCCATTACCTGCCACCATGATGAACACTTCGATGCGACGCATATCAGCCTGACCTGCACGGCAGCACCGATCACCGACCCTCAGGGACAGATGATGGCCGTGCTGGATATTTCCGCCCTGCAATCGCCTCGCTCCCAGGACAGCCAGACCTTTGCTCTGGCGCTGGTGAATCTCTATTCACGGATGATCGAGGATGCCTATTTCCTGCACCGCTATCGCAACTGCCTGATTCTGCGTTTCGACACGACACGGGAGCTGGTGCATTTCAATGGCCGCGGATTGATCGCCATGGAAGAAGATGGACGCATCATCGCCGCCAATGGCAATGGCCGAGCCCTGATCGAGAAACACCTGCTGCGCTGGCCATCCTGGTCTGACGACAGCAGCCTCAAGGCCACTCAGCTGTTCGACGCCGAGATCGGGGACCTGCTGAGTATCCTGACTTCCCGCGAAGACCAGATCCGGGCCTTCCGCGTGCGGGCCAACGAGATAACCTGCTTTGTCACCCTGGTCGAGCCACGTGGTCGCCAGTTGGCTTTGCATAAGCTGAAGGCGTCTTCCGATCCCGTACCAGCCCTGGACCGCCTGGCCTCGGATGACCCGATGATGCGCCGTGTACTGAAGCTATCGCGCCGCCTGCGTAACGAAGACGTGAGTGTCCTGATCACCGGGGAGACAGGCACAGGCAAGGAGGTACTGGCCCGAGCGCTGCACGACAGCGGCAAGCGCGCCAATGGCCCCTTTGTGGCGGTGAATTGTGCCGCCATTCCGGAATCCCTGATCGAGAGCGAACTTTTCGGTTATCTGCCAGGCGCCTTTACCGGTGGACAGCGCAAGGGAATGCGAGGCCTGATCCAGCAAGCCCACGGAGGCACGCTATTTCTTGATGAAATCGGTGATATGCCGCTCTCACTGCAGACTCGCCTGTTGCGAGTACTGGCCGAACGGGAAGTGATGCCACTGGGCGCCGACACCCCAGTGAAGGTCGACATCCGAGTCATTACCGCGACGCATCGGGACATGAGCAAGCTGATCAGCTCAGGCCACTTTCGCGAAGATCTCTACTACCGGCTCAACGGCGCCCAATTGAAGCTGCCGGCACTACGCGAACGGGTCGATCGCCATTATGTGATTCGTGGTGTCTACAACGCCTTGCTGGAAGAACGTGATCAAAACATTCATCTACGCGCCGATGCCATGAGCGCGCTGTTGAGCTATGACTGGCCTGGCAACATCCGGCAACTCAAGAATGCCTTGTCCTTCGCGTTGGCCACCGCAGAAGGCGAGGAAATCACCTTGCATGACTTGCCGGAAGAGTGTCAGTGCAACCGTCTGCCTGTCACGCTAGCAACAAGAGCTTCCACCAGCACCGCTCTTTTCGCGTCTACCATGGGCCAGGCAAAGGCCCAGACGGATGGCCGTGACCTTCTGGAACTCCTGCAGCGCTCGGCATGGAATGTCAGTCATGTTGCCCGCCAGCTGGGCGTCTCCCGCCCCACCATCTACCGGCGCATGCGCCGCCATGGGCTGGTTCCCCCCAACCAGCGCCAGGTGACATGACAGGCAACGTGGCATGACAGGCAACGTGGCCAAGCCACCGGCTCACGATGCCACCACCGCCTCGCGGGAAGATGTCTCATCCGAATCATCCTCTGCCTCGATACCGAGGAAGCCACCAGACTGCCGCTGCCACAGGGCAGCATACAGGCCATTCTGAGCCAATAACTGCTCATGGCTGCCACTCTCGATAATGCGCCCTTCATCAATCACGACCAGACGATCGAGCATGGCAATGGTGGATAAGCGATGGGCAATGGCAATGACGGTCTTGCCTTCCATCAGGGTATAGAGCTGTTCCTGGATAGCAGCTTCCACTTCCGAATCCAGCGCTGAGGTCGCCTCATCGAGCACCAGAATCGGCGCATTCTTGAGCAGCACACGAGCAATGGCAATGCGTTGCCGTTGGCCACCGGACAACTTGACGCCACGTTCACCGACATGGGCATCCAGGCCACGCCGCCCGCGAGGGTCGACCAGTTCCTCCAGGAAGCTGTCAGCGTGCGCCTGACGCACCGCCCACCAGATGGCTTCTTCGCTCGCCTCGGGGCTGCCATAACGAATGTTGTCGCGCACCGAACGATGCAGCAGAGAGGTATCCTGGGTGACCATGCCGATGCAATGCCGCAATGACTCCTGGGTGACAGCGGCAATATCCTGGCCATCGATACGAATGCTGCCGCCCTCCAGATCATGAAAGCGCAGCAGCAGATTGGCCAGCGTCGACTTGCCGGCACCAGAGCGGCCGATGATACCTACCTTCTCCCCCGGCGCGATGGTCAGACTCAGTCCATCGAAGACCGGCCTGGCCTGACCGCTCGGAAGGTCATAGCCAAAACGCAGGGCCTCGAAACGAATCTCGCCCTGTCTCACGACCAGTTCATCAGCTTCCGGGGCATCCAGCACCACTGGCGTGCGGGCAATGGTGTTGATGCCATCCTGTACGGTGCCGATATTCTCGAACAGGCTGGCCACTTCCCACAGAATCCAGTCGGACATGAAGCGAATACGCATCACCAGGCCAATGGCCACTGCAATCACACCCAGGGATACCGCTTCCAGATACCAGGCGCCTACCGCCATGGCAGCGATACCAACCAGCAATAATGAGTTGAGTAGTGTCAGGCTCACCGACAGCTGGGTCGCCAGACGCATCTGACGATGTACCGTGATCATGAAGGCCTCCATGGCATCTCGGGCATACGCCTGCTCGCGGCGGGTATCGGCGAACAGCTTGATGGTCTGGATATTGCTGTAGCTGTCCACGATACGGCCAGTCATCCGCGCCCGGGCATCGGCCTGGGCCATTGAAACGTCTCGCAGACGCGGTACAAAGACCTTCATGATGCCGACATAGCCCACCAGCCACAGCACCAGCGGGGCCATCAACCATGGCTCGGCACTACCCAGCAACAGCATGGCACCCGTGAAATAGACGGCTACATAGACCAGCAGGTCCATCAGTTTCATGACCGTCTCGCGGACAGCCAGCGCCGTCTGCATGACCTTCTGGGACACACGACCAGCGAACTCATCCTGAAAGAAGGACATGCTCTGACGCAGCATATGCTGGTGTGATAACCAGCGACCCAGCATCGGATAGTTGCCGAAGATGCCCTGATGCGTCAGTAACGATTGCAGCAGTACCAGCAACGGCAGCCCCAGCACCACCAGCAATCCCATTCCCACCAGGCGCACGCCATGCTCGGCGATGAAGTCTTCACGCTCGGCATTGGCAAGCCAGTCGACCAACTCGCCCATGTAATGGAAGAACGCCACTTCCGCCGCCGAGACCAGCGCCGTGGCCAGGGACATCGCCACCAGCAGCCCGGCTACCGGTCGGGAGAAGTGAATGATGAAGGGCAGCAGACCTCGTGGTGGAACCTGCGGCTCTCCCTCGGGGTAA
The DNA here is from genome assembly GCF_029263665.1 of Halomonas sp. GTDB lineage: Bacteria > Pseudomonadota > Gammaproteobacteria > Pseudomonadales > Halomonadaceae > Halomonas. Next base: position 47,621 of record NZ_JAJUFQ010000021.1, on the reverse strand, counting down.
GGATTCACCAGATTCTCGAAAAAACGGAACATATCGACGCTCTCCAACATTGAGCCATGTGTTCACGCACGATATTTCCTCAAGTTAACTTGAGGTCAAGGATCGATCGAGATATCGCTCTGATGGAAAACGTCTATGGCAACGCGCCAGTCCCTTTCACTGTCGACGGCTGCTCAAGCAGAGCGGAGCGCGCTGCAAACCTGCCGGCGGGCTGTCCATGTCTCGCGATAGGGAGACGCTGACCGGGTATAGCGGACATCCCAAGCTGGCAGGGCCTGCCAGGCGCATGCCGACATCGACCAGCCTTACGGCGTCTTCCGTGGCTCTGGTCAGCAGTTTGGCAGCATTGTCGATCGCCTCATCCAGCGTACAAGGACGTTTTAGAATGCAGGAAAAGGCATCAATGCCATGTTCAAAGTTCAGCGCCACACCTTTACCGATGGTGCCCGCCAGGGCAATGACCGGTAGTTTCCGCTGTTTGGCTCGCCGTGCCACCTCGGCAGGCACCTTGCCGAAAGGGGTCTGGCCATCCAGGCTGCCTTCGGCGGTAATGACCAGGTCCGCCTGAGCCATCAGCCGATCGAGGTCGAGATACTGCATCACGATATCGTAACGCGGGTACAGCCGCCCCTTGAGAAGCCCCATGAAGCCTGCCCCCAGTCCACCTGATGCCCCGGCTCCCGGTGCCTGCCCGACCTCGATCCCTGTTGTCTGTGCAATGACCCGAACGTAATTCTCCATCGCCTGTTCCAGAACGACGACTTGCTCCGGTGTTGCCCCCTTCTGGGGGCCAAAGACTCTCGCCACGCCCCTGGGCCCAAGCAGATGGTTATGCCAGTTGACGGCGGCATCCAGACGCACGCTGCTCAGGCGCGGATCAAGCCCCGACATGTCGATTCGGGCAAGATGGCATAGCGCGGCTCCTCCCCGCGCCAGGGGACGCCCTTGCCTGTCGAGAAACCGTATCCCCAGAGCCTCCGCCATACCGGCACCGGCATCATTGATACCACTGTCACCACACCCCAGCAGAATACGCTTCGCGCCAGCATCCAGCGCTGCGCAGATCAGTTCTCCGACGCCATGGCTGGTCGTGAGACATGGATTACGGCGATCGCGGGGTACCAGCCGAAGCCCTGCGGCCGCGGCCATCTCAATGACAGCCGTGGGCATATCCTGGCCTTCGAGGAGACCAAAAAAGGCATCCACGGGCTTTCCTATCGGGCCAGTGACCACAGCAGGGTGCAGTGTTCCTCCCACAGCAGACACCAGGGTCTCGACAAAGCCCTCTCCCCCATCGGCCATTGGTGCCTTGAGAATGTGCGCTTCAGGCATGGCACGCAGCAACCCTGTGGCAATGCAGTCGGCCACCTGGGCGGCTGACAGACTTTCCTTGAACCCGGAAGGCGCAACCAGAACCGTTATCGACATGACGGACCTCTTATCCTTGAGTTATCGGTTTTCCATGGAGACAGGCCCCATCCAGTCGCTATCGACAGGTAGTCCGAGGAGAGGCCAGATGAAGATGGCCAAGACAATCAACAACCCCATGAAGATGGGCAGCAGGATGGTCGCCAGCCGTAGCAGGTCAGGCTTTTCGAACCCTCCTTCTACCGCTGAACTGAACAGAGCAACGGGTTTGGCGGATACCGGTAATGTCTGGCAGAAGCCGGTTCCGAGTGTGATGACCAGCATCAGCGTCACCGGGTTGACTCCCGTCGCGGCAAGCGGAAACGCTACTGCAGGAATGAGCACACTGGCCCGAGCCGTACGCGATGTAATCAGCAGGTGAGCCAGGCTGGCAATCAAGGCCGTGAGCGTAATCACCAGCCAGGCTGCTGGCCCTTGTGGCCCCGTCAGCATCCGCGCAAGGACATGCTCGGTGATATAAGTGATGGCGCCGGAAGTCATCAGGGCCTGGCCAAGCATCAAGGTCGATGCCATGAACAGCAACAGCCCCCATTCCACATCCTTGAGCGCCGTCTTGAGAGACACGCCGGATACCGCCGGGGTCGACAGCGCCAGAGCACTGACCAGCGCAATAATGGCCATGCTCTGACCATGCAACGGGCTGGTGATCCACAGACCAATGGTCAGCACCATGATGGCGATCACTGCAGGTGTGCTGGCAGATGCTGCGGGCCCGGGAATCGCGAGTTCACCCAGCGGTGCGCTGCGGTCTTCACGCGAAAGGAACAACCACTGGATCAGGGCACAGGAAATCAGGCTGGTGAGTAGCGCAAAAGGACCCGCAAGCATGGCCCAGCGCACGAACCCTATCTCCTCGTGGGAGAATTTCGCCATGAAGTCCATGGCAACGAGGTGAGCGCCGGCTCCGGTCAAGGAAGCCCCGGCGGACAGCAGGATCACGCTTGGAAACAGCAAGGAAAGCGCCCGTGTCACACGGGGCCTGCCTATGACTTCCGCCAGTGCCATGAACAGCGGCAGCATGATAGCGGCACGCGCCGATGTCGATGGAATCAGGAAGGCAGTCGATGCGGTGACCAGGGTGATGGTCCAGAAGACACTCGACACCCTGCCGCAGCGAGCGACGCATCGTGATGCCAGCCGCTCTGCGATACCACTTCTGCTCAGCACCGAGGCAATGACGAAGGCGGCAATCAGCAACCAGATAATGTCATTACCAAGGCTCTGGAACAGAAGATTCTCATCGACGACGCCAGGCACAACCAGTGCCAGTGCAGCCAACAGGGCAACTGCGGTGTCCGAGACATCGAGCTTTACCCAGGCGATCAACGCAGCGCAGAACACTATCAGAGTCCATCGACCCGCCATGGGCATTCCATCGAGCCCATAAAGAATGCCAAGCCCACCACACCCCATGAGCACGATGGAACTTATGGTTCGGTAAGAACACCAGGGATTTCGTGGGTAACACGCTAAAGAAGGACGACCTGAAACCCGCGGAGATAATTTTCTCTGCATTGAAACATTACCTCTCTAGCCTTCCTGATCCTGCAAGGAAAGCCGCCAACAATTCATTCCTCGCCTTTTTCTATGAAGGTAAAGAAAAAATCATCTTTTTATCAAAAACCTTTAATATACTGTCGCAAATGAAGCCAAAGATCATGACAAAAACATGACACGACGATTAAAAGAAAATTAACTCTTAATTTTCTTTATTTTTATATATAATCAATGAATAAAAAAAGAAGACAAAAAAGAAAGAATAAGTAACAAACCACTTTACGAAGGAAGGTAGAAAAACAACAAGAAGAAAGTAATCAACAAGAAATAAGAACTTAATGAGCAATGAGCACTTAATGGCAATTCGTCTACCCAGACGCTCTGAATACCATGATGCTGATCCAGAAAGAGAACCGCTTCAGTGGCAGGTTCTCATCAGCGCGCCTATCGTATTGGATAGATAGGGAAATTCTTTCATTCTGCGCCCTCTCGCACTGTCAGTGCCGCTGCCATGCAAGTAATGGCAGCAATTCAAGAGAGCCTGGCAAGGTATCAGCATTGCTCATGGATAATGTCACCAGCCAATTCCTTACTGCCAATGAGACCGCCTTTCGCCTCGGGATAGCCCTGCTGTTGGGTGCCTTGATCGGTATCGAACGAGGCTGGGTGGCACGAGAGCGGAAGTCCGGTGAGCGAGTGGCGGGTATTCGCACTCATGCATTGGTGGGGCTGCTTGGCGGAGTCGCTGCGCTACTGTCGAAAGCGGTCACCTCCTGGGCATTTCCACTGATTTTCCTGGCCGTGGCTGCGATAAGCCTGGTTGCCTGGAGGGAACGTGTCGCTGAAAGTCACGACTACAGCATCACCGGCTTGATTGGGCTATTGCTGACCTTCTGTTTTGGCGCCATCGCCGTCTCCGTTGACCCGGCACTTGCGACGGCCATCGCGGTCATTACCGCGGTGATTCTCGACAACAAGGATGAAATCCACGGTCTGCTGAACAAGCTGCAATCCCATGAGCTCGATGCTGCCCTAAAGCTGCTGGTGATCAGCGCCGTGATGTTGCCACTACTCCCCGATCAGGGTATGGGACCAGGCAAAGTACTCAATCCCTACGAAATCTGGTGGCTGGTGGTGTTGATCGCCTCGATTTCCTTTGTTGGTTACTTTGCTATCCGCGTCGGTGGTGCTGAAAAAGGCATTCTCTTCACTGGGCTGTTCGCCGGTCTCAGTTCATCCACTGCGCTGACACTGCACTATTCCCGTCAGTCGCGCCGCCACCCTGAATTGGGGCCCATGCTGGCAGCGGGAATCCTGGTGGCCTGCGGTACCATGTTTCCTCGCATCCTGCTGTATGCCGCGGTTATCAACCCGACCCTGCTGCCGCAACTATGGTTGCCGGTAACCACTATGGGAGTCGGGCTCTACGTTGCGGCACTGTATATCTGGCGCACCCAACATCGGACGCTCAAGGTCGACCGAATCCAACTGAGCAAGAACCCTCTGGAACTGCGTACCGCACTGCTGCTTGGCACCTTGCTGGCCATGATCATGGTACTAGGCACATGGCTACAAGATTGGCTGGGTAATGCCGGTATCTATCTCCTGGCAGCCTCATCCGGTATCGCCGACCTGGACGCCATCACCCTCTCGCTGGCGCGTATGGTGCCGGATAGAATTGATGCTTCTACCGCTGTTCTCGGTATTGTCATTGCTGCAACCGTCAATAATGTGTTCAAGGCTGGGGTCGCCGTCGTCATCGGTACCCCCCGACTGAAAAGCCGCGTTGCAGTACCCATGGTATTTTCCTTGCTGATAGGTCTGGCGCTGGCCTGGTTGGCTTGAGCAATCCAGAAAGAGCGGCAAGACGAAAACAAAGGCGCCCAGCTCGACAGGCTGGGCGCACTCTTCACATCACACGATGTCAGCTTCAGGGCATTCGAGTGGCGACATCGGCGCCTCTGACAGCAGCGTCAGATTGGCTGGAGACATTGAAATCCATGATTTCCTCGCCATTGGCATGCCACTGCGCCACTTCACTTTCGCTGGCACGCGGTGAGAACCAGCCCAGCCAGGCATACGTCACTCCGATCAGAGGAGAGATCCAGCAGGCAAAGGCCAGGGGAATGTACATCAGACTTTCCAGGCCACCAGCCCCGCTGTTCAGACCCAATGCAGTGATGACCACTGCTCCGCCCGCGTTCCATGGAATCAAGGGGGAAATCAAGGTACCGCCTTCTTCCGTGGCCCGCGATAGATTGAGCAGTGAATACCCTTTACCGCGATAGACAGGACCGAACATGCGCCCAGTCAGCGTGATGGAAAGGTAGGGGTCACCTGCCACCAGGTTGGTGCTGATGGAACTGGCGATGGCTGAGGTCTGCAGCCCGCCAAAGCTTCTTACTCGGCGCACGATGGCCGAGATGATCGCATGCATGCAGCCCGTCCGCTCGAGGATGCCGCCAAACGACAGGGCGATCAGCAGCAAGGTGATCACCCAGGTCATCGATTGCAGGCCGCCACGGTTGAGCAGCCCATCGATCTCGGCCACGCCGGTTTCAATCGAATATCCCGAGAAAGCAAAGGTGAACAACGTACTGATGCTTTCTCCCTGCTGCAGGAATGCCATGACACCCCCCAGCAGCACACCGACGAACAGCACCGGCAGTGCCGGGAAGCGCAACACCGCCAAGGCGATGACCACCAACGCCGGCAACAGTGATGTCGCAGTAATATCGAAATGCTGTGACAGCCCTTCGGTAATGGAGGAGATGCGCTCGAAGGAAGCTGCCTGGTCGCCGACCATGCCTTGCCCAACCATCAGGTATATGACCAGAGCAATCGCCATCGATGGTAGCGTCGTCGGCATCAAATTGCGGATGTGATCGAACAGGTTCACGCCCGTGACGGCTGGCGCCAGGTTGGTGGTATCGGAAAGCGGGGACACCTTGTCACCGAAGAAGGCGCCTGACACTACTGCGCCAGCCGTCCAGTAGGGTGGAATGCCGAACCCCGCCCCGATGCCCATCAAAGCCAGGCCCACCGTGCCGACAGTGCCCCAGGAAGTTCCGAGAGACACGGAAACCAGAGCACATAGCAGAGTGGCCGCAGCCAGGAAGATCTGCGGGCTCAATAGCTCCAGACCGTAGTAGATCAATGTCGGTACGGTGCCACTGGCGATCCACAGGCCTGTGATCATGCCCACCAGCATGAGAATGCCTACGGCCGGCAGGCCAACGCTCACCACATGCAGCATGCCCTTTTCCATCTCCTCCCAGCTCAAGCCGAGATAGCGGCCTACCAGCGCAGTGATGGCAATACCGATGATCAAGGGCACATGCGGAGTGAAGTCATCGAAGATGAATAGCTGCACGCCCAGTACAGCGAACGTCAGCACGATGGGCAGCAACGCCAGTAGCAACCCCGGCCGGGTGGCAGGAGATTGGACCATGGATGGTCTCCTTGTGGTTATTTTTGTCGCAACTCCCCCGGGGTATGCCAATACCTCCGGAAGGACCCTTCATTAATAGCCACCACCCCGCAGAAAGATTGAACAAATGCGACAGATTTCATGGCATGCTCACGACAAGACCCGCTTGTCAGCGGCAAGACAATGCGTTCGGTGACCTACTACCCCTGAGCAGGGCGGAAGACCTGTCGGCCACTCAACGTAACTGGCTATCCTTGCTGCCACGTCGGTTATAACCGCTGAAGGCTTTCTCGTGCTTGTCACGCTCAGCCTGGCAGTTGATGCAAAGACGCACTCCGGGCAGCGCTTCCCGGCGTGCCTGGGGAATGGGTTCGTCACATTCTTCACAATGATGCAGGCTCTCACCATGCGGCAACCGACTGCGCGAGCGATGCACGGCATCCTCGACCGTGTTGTCGATCTGTTCCTGGACATCACCGTCTTTCGACCAACCGCCAGCCATTGCAGCCCCCTTGTATTTATTCGGCCCAGCCGTCTAGCTTATGACGTCACCTGGCGATTGGACAAGACAGGAAAGCTGGCCCACCAAGGGAAACACGTTGCCCTCCGTTACCATTATTCGAAACCTATGGAATCACTGAATAAATCAGCCGAGCGGGATGAAGGCTATGTTCGTTCCTGACGAACCATCGCACTTCCCACATCCATGTGGGTCGCACAAGGCGCACGGAGCACAACCACCGGAGCCTATGGGGTATAGGTGAGGATGGTGAGCACCGCGCAGGCGTTTATGCAGTGTTTCCCTATGGAGCTGCCACTTCGAACAAGGGAGACAAGGCCTCATCCTGAGCTGCGCCTGCAGCATCATCCTGTACAAGCAATGTGGACTGTGCTTCGAGATACGCTCCGATACCGGGGGTCTTGGCCACTTCCTGGAAGTCGTGCAGCGCACCGATCAGCTGTGGTGTCAGTTCATCTAACTTGGGGCGTATGTCATTGGCCAGGTCCGGGGCGTCATCGAAGGGTGGGTGCTGCGCTTGCTGCCATTGTTCATGAAGGCGCTGCTGAACCTGTTTGCTGGCTTCAAACTGGTGCTGGAAAAATGTCTGGGCCAAGGCTTCATCGACACCGGCGCTTGCCGCTTCTGCTACCACGCGTTCCAGTATCTGCGCTTCTCTCTCCGGTGCATTGATCGGTGCACCTGAATTCCACTTGGCCTTTGCCACCTCTGGCGCAATCGCCAGTCGCTCATCAATCAGCGTCAACAACTGATCCACTGTCTGCCTGGCATCTTTCGAAGGCGTTTCGGCATCGGCTTGGCTGATGTTGAACAGCAGCGCCACCAGCATGAGGCAGGTAAACAATGCCCCACGCAAAGAGGCGCGCAACACTGGTTCACAAGAAACTGGTTCACAAGAAAGTGGCTCACGAGAAAGAGGTACACATGCAAGTAGTGTGCGAGAGGTTTTCATCAACGCCGCCATCATGACGATCTGATCTCCATTTGTGGTCATCCCAGGACGATCAGGATAGCGAGACTCCCGTTATTCGTCTCTGCCTCTATTATTCGTCCTCCACAAAGCGATTCCTCCCTTCTTCCTGGCCACCTTCATATCGAGCCAGCCCAGGCTCCTTCAATGACTCCAGCCAGACCAGGGTCGGGGTGACATGATTGAAGGTGTAGACATGCAGGCCCGCAAAGCCACTGTCGGAATCTCCCAGTGATGGCGCCAGGGCTTCCATCAAGGTGTCGGGGTGATAGGTGGATCCGCCCAGCCATCGGCTCATCCGCCGCGACTGGCGCCGCAGCGATCTCACGGAAGGGCCAATGCCCAGGCGCAGGGCGATGCTCAGCAGGCGCTTGCGCTCGATCACCCCAGGTATGCCGGCATGCACTGGCAGTTCGAAGCCAAGCTGCCTCTGCCATTCCCGCCAGCTCAACAGCGGTCGTGCCTCAAAGCACAGCTGAGTGACGGCATAATCAGCCAATGCCACCTTGGCCTCCAGATCCTGCTGCAAGCGTGACGCGTCAATGTGGTGGTGGCCTTCGGGATAGGCTGGCACCCCGACGCACACGGGACGCAAGGACGAGTCGTTCATGGCCTCCAGCAGCGCCAGACCATGAAGAAAGATGCCCACCGGACGTTGGGTATCTCCCCCTACTACGAATACATCATCGATGCCCACAACCTCCAAACGCTGGAGCAGACACTCCAGATGAGCACGATCACGCACTAACCGTGCAGCAAGATGCGGAACTACCTGAAACCCTGCTTCGACAAGCCACTCTGCTGCCTCCAGGGTGCGCTCAAGTCCGTGGCGCGGCGAGCAGGTCACCGTCACCACGGCGCCTTCGGGCAGAGCCCGGGCCGCATCCTGCATGCCTGCGATCGGCAACAGCTCGAAGCGGACCGCCGTCCGGGCAGGGGGCACAAAAGCCGCCGTCAGGGCAGCACGATTGACATCATTCATGATGCCTCCTCAGCTCAGGCCTTGGGAATATCCTTGCTGGGATCGTGGAAAGGCTTGGCCACGACTACCGCGTCCTGAAGGCCGGTATTCGCCTCGATGCGCAGCGGCGTGCCCAGCTCTGTATAAGCCAGCGGCACCATGGCGTAACCGATATTGCGCTCCTGGCGCGGCGAGTGCGTGGCCGAGGTGACCTGGCCGATACGCTCGCCACCGGGTGTCAGCACCGGGAAGACATCGATCATCGAACCATCGGTGAAGTAGCCGACGCTGGGGCCATCGATCTCCACCCCCACCAGCTTGCGCGATACCCCTTCAGCCTTGATCCGCTCCAGGGCAGCGCGGCCGATGAAATCGTCGTCGCCGCGCAAGTCGACCATCCAGTCATAGCCCATGCCCACCTCGAAGGGGTTGGTGTCGTACCAGATGTCACAGCCGAAGGCGAGGATGCCGCCCTCGATGCGACGAATGTGGCACGGACCGATGACCTGCATGTCATGGGGGGCTCCCGCCTCGAAGACCCGCTGCCAGAGCGCCTCGCCATGGCGGCTGGCATCGCGCAGATAGATCTCGTAGCCGATCTCGCCGGAATACCCGGTACGGGAAATCACCACCGACATGCCATCCAGCTCAGCCTCCATCAGGTGGTAGTAAGGCATCGCCAGTACCTCTTCACCGAACAGGTCGACCATCACTGCCTTGGCCCTGGGGCCCTGCACCTGGACAGGGGCCACATCGACTTCCTGGATGGTGACATCGAGTCCAGAGTGATAAGCCAGGCCACGGCACCACAGCACAATGTCGCTATCGGCCAGCGACAGCCAGAAACGGTTCTCCTCGATGCGCAGCAGCACCGGGTCATTGAGAATGCCGCCATCGGGAGCTGTCACGAAGACATACTTGCACTGCCCTACCTGGCACTGACGCATATCGCGAGGCACCAGGCGTTGAGTGAAAGTGAAGGCATCAGGACCACTGATCTCGATCTGGCGCTCCACCCCCACATCCCACAGGGTGACACCCTGAACCAGGGCCCAGTACTCATCGACCGGATCCGTGTAGAGACGCGGGTGATAGTGGTGGTTGTAGACGCTGTACTTGCGCACTCCATGACGCCGCGAAGCATAGAAGAACTGTGACTTGCGAATGCGTGGGTAAAGCAGGATTTCCGGTGCTGCCTGAATGTCCTGGATGCTCTCGATGGCTGGATTCATGACCGCCTCCTGTTCTTTCTCGACACCCTCGTTGTTCTTTCTCGACATCCTCGCCCCAAGGCCATGTCTCGAACTCGAAGCGCTGTCTCAGAGCTCTCATCACGACATCACGATCTCGAGGCCCCGTTACGAAGATCTGTCTCGACACCAAGGAGCGGTCTCGGTCAGCCCCAGGGTTCGATGCCTTCTTGAACTCGACACTTTTGTTCCAAGCTAGACCTGGTGACAGCAGAATATCTTGCTACCGACGTCCAGCTCTTTGGCATTGGCGACAGCCCCTCTAACCACTTGTCGCCGCGAACAAGGGAGGCGTCGCCACGGGATAGCGAGGTGCCATACCCCTGCCCTATGCTGCGGAAAGTATGCTGCGGAAAGAAGACCGTTCCCCGGAGGAAGCCATGGCGACCCTACCCTCGCAAGCGGACGCGGTGATCATCGGCCTGGGCGGCATTGTCGGCGCCTCGGTGTCCCACCACCTGATCGAACGGGGTTGGACCCATCTGGTGGGCATCGATACCTCTGCCATTCCCACCGATGTCGGTTCCACCGCACACGCTTCCGACTTCTGCTTCATGACTTCCCACGACCGCATGGCGTGTTACACCACCACTTACAGCCGCCAGTTCTATGAAGCGATGGGACACTACCACCGGGTTGGCGGCATCGAGATCGCTCGGGTCGGCGACGAAGCGCGTCTGGCCGAATTGCAGCGCAAGGTTGCCTCGGGCAAGGCCTTCGGCACCAACGTCCGCATGATCGACGCCGATGAGGTGGTGGAACGTTTTCCCCTGATCAAGCGCGAGCTGGTGCTGGGCGGCATGTGGGACCCCGATGCCGGCCTGGTGGTACCGCGCTCACAACGCGTGGCCGGCGAACTGGTCGAGCGTGCCGTGGAAAGTGGTCACCTGCGCGCCTTTGCCGACACAGCGGCACAGGACATCGATGTCCAGGACGGCCGGGTATGCGGTGTCCAGACAGCCAAAGGCTATATCGCCACCCCCGTGGTCATTCTCGCCTGCGGTATCTGGGGTCCGCTGCCGGCAGCCATGGCGGGGGTGGCACTGCCATTGATGCCGGTGGAGCATCCTCTGATGTTCTTCGGTCCCTTCGATACCTTCGCCGGCACCAGCAAGGAAATCGGCTATCCGCTGATGCGTGATCAGGGCAACTCCGCCTATATGCGTGACACCGGTGATCCCAGCTCCACGGAAGGAGGAATGCTGGAGTGGGGCTATTACGAAACCACTCACCCCCGCCTGGTTCAGCCGCGCGATATTCTTTCCCGGGAACAGGCCCGGCTATCTCCTTCCATGCATGACCTGGAAGCTGAACAGATTGCCGATCCGTTCGAGCGAGCCGTGGAGCTCACGCCGCTACTTGGCGAACTCGGCTGGGACGAGAAGCACTCCTTCAATGGCCTGCTGTCGGTCACCTCGGATGGAGGTTCTCTAATAGGTGAAGCGCCGGAAACCCGTGGCCTATGGTGCTGCGAAGCCGTATGGGTCAAGGACGGCCCCGGGATGGGCAAGATCCTCGCTGACTGGATCACCGACGGGCATCCCTCGATTGACCCTTGCGGCATCGATATTGCCCGCTTCTATCCTGTGCAGAAGACACCACATCACGTGTACGGCCGCTGCGAGGAAATCGCTCGCAAGATCTACGATCCCGCAGTACACCCCCGCGAGCCTTTCGAGAGTGGGCGCAACCTGAGGCGCAGCCCCTTCTGGCCGCGGGAATGTGAACTCGGTGGTTACTTCATGGAAACAGCAGGCTGGGAACGCGCCCACGGCTACGCCGCCAATGAGACACGCCTGGCGCACTATCTCGATGAGGTGCCCGAACGTCCGGTGGAATGGGATGCCCGCCACTTCTGGCGAGTCTCCAACGCCGAGCACCTGGCGCTCAGCGAGAATGTGGGCATGATCAACCTTTCCCACTTCGCCATCTACGACATCTCCGGTCGCGATGCCGAAGCCCTGCTGGAATATCTCTCTGTGGCCAAGGTCGGCGGCGACACGCCCCTCGGCAAGGGCGTCTACACCCACTTCCTCGATGCCCGTGGCGGCGTCCACTCTGATCTGACCATCGTCCGCCTGGCCAGGGACAGCTTCCGGGTGATCTGCGGCGGTGATACCGGCCATCGCGACCTGATGTGGATCATCCGGCGAGCCGAGGATGCGGGGCTGACGCGCTGGCACCTGGAAGATCGCAGCGACAGCCTGGCCACACTGGGCCTGTGGGGGCCCAATGCCCGGCGTATCCTGCAGACGCTGGCCGACAGCCCCGAAGAACTGACCAGCGAGTGTTTCCCCTTCGCCAGTGCGCGGGAAATCCGGGTGCGTGGCCTTCCGGTGTGGGCTTTCCACATTTCCTATGTCGGCGAGCAGGGCTGGGAACTCTACGTCCCCTTCAGCTATGGCCTGGCCCTATGGGACCTGCTGTTCGAGGCCGGAGTGCCGCCGGTGGGCATCGAGACCTACGCCAACAGCCGCCGCCTGGAGAAGAGCCTGCGCCTGCAGAATGTCGACCTGCTCACCGACTACAACCTGCTGGAAGCCGGCCTGGCCCGACCCAAGGTCAAGAACCTGGACTTCCATGGCAAGGCCGCCCATCTGGCGCAGCGCGAGCGTGATCGCCAGCCGGCCTACCTGTGTACGCTGGTGATGGAGTCACACCTTGATGGTGCGGGCCAGGCACGCTATCCGGTCGGCCAGTCGCCATTGCTCGATCCGGATAATGGCGAAGTCCCGGTGGATGCCCTGGGTCGACGCTCCTATACCACCAGCATGGCTTACGGTCCTTCGATAGGCTGCAACATCGCCCTGGGCTACCTGCCAGCAAGTCATGCCAAGGAAGGCCGCGCCCTGCTGCTGGAATACTTCGGCGAACATTACCCGATGCGAGTAGCAGCGGTGGGTTACCGCGCGCTGTATGATGCGGAGAATATTCGCCCACGCAGCTGAGCCCCAGGCATGCAAACACCTAGGCCAGGCATGCATGAACCTAGGCCAGGCATGCGAACCTAGGAGAGCACGTCTTCGCTTTCCCCTGCGCCATCCAGCGGTGGCTGGCTGTCATTTTCCGACAGCGCCTTGACCTCGGACGGCTCGATAAGATCGGCCTGGCGCTCGTGGCGGCGCTTGCGCTCACTGCTCGGAGAGTGACCGAAATGGTCGTGATAGCACTTGGTGAAGTGCGTCGGCGAAACGAAGCCGCAGGCCAGGGCCACCTCGGTAATCGGCATATGGGTCTGCAACAACAGCAGGCGGGCTCGAGCCAGCCGTAATTCCAGGTAGAACCTGAGCGGTGGACAGCCCACATAGCGTTGAAACAATCGCTCCAGTTGACGCCGCGATAGCCCGGCATAACTGGCCAGTTCATCGAGCCCCAGCAGTTCCTGGAGATTGGCATCCATCAGATTGGCCACCTCCTCCAGCTTGGGATGGCTGTGGCCCAGCCGAAGCCTCAGCGGCATACGCTGGCGATCGGTCACCCCGCGAATACGTTCGTGAATGAACTCCTCGGCAATCGACTCGGCCAGCGCCAGTCCCTGCTGGCGACCAATCAGGTTGAGCATCATGTCCAGGGGAGCGATGCCTCCCGAGCAGGTATAGCGATCGCGGTCCATGACGAACAGCTGAGAGGTGAAGGTCACGTTGGGGAAACGTTGTGCCTCATGAAGGCTGGATATGTGTTCCCAATGCAGGGTACAGCGATAGCCATCCAGCAGCCCCGCTCGAGCCAGCACGTAGCCACCGGTACACACCGCGCCCAGGGGAATGCGCCGTTCAGCCAGTCGCCGGAGCCATGACAGGGTCGCACGATCATCGTAACGCTGGACCTCGAGACCACCACATACCAGCAACAGATCCAGTGCCGGCATGGGTTCCAGCGCTTGATCCACCGCGGTGGCCACATTATTGCTGGCCGTCACGGCCGCCCCATCGCGACTCACGAGGTGCCAAGTGTAGAGAATGCGGTCGGCCAGATGATTGGCCATGCGCAGCGGCTCCAGCGCCGAGGTAAAGGCAAGCTGGGAAAAGCCCGGCAGCAGCAGGAAGCCGATATCATAGTGTCCCTTGGCCGGTATGGAGGTTGACATCACACCTCCTTCCACTCTCGGGTGCAGACGGCGACAGAACCCTCTCCACAGAACCATCTCCGCAAACCATCCCACTAGGCATAGCCTATTCCTTTGACCAACGCCACGCTCATTGTTCACCGCATATGTCGCTGTGCCCAAGGCCATTGACGCCACCAGGCAACCTCATGCCGAATGGCGCGCGATACTGAGCTGAAGGCTGTACTAAAGAACTGGAGTTGTACGACAGAGCGAAAGGTTGCATACAGAGCTGGGGGAGGCATGCCGATGGCCATCCAGGCAAGCGAACAGGTCCCGGCAGGGGCGAGCGACAATTTGAGCATTGCCCGGGCTGCCAGGCTCTGGCCAATCGAGGAGATTGCCCACCATCTGGATCTGCCAGGCGAGGCAGTGGAACCTTACGGACGAGGCATCGCCAAGATCGACCTGCTAGCCATGTCAGTCCTGAGCCAGCGTCCGCGGGGACGTTACGTGGTAGTGACTTCGATGACCCCGACCCCACCCGGCGAGGGAAAGACGACGACCGCCATCGGCTTGGTGCAAGGACTACAACGCCTGGGATACACCGCCACCGTGGCCTTGCGCCAGCCCTCCATGGGCCCCACCCTCGGGCTCAAGGGCGGGGCGACCGGTGGTGGCTACAGCCAGGTGCTGCCCATGGAGCGCATCAACCTGCACCTGACAGGCGACCTGCATGCCGTGGCAGCAGCCCACAACCTGCTGGCAGCCATGGTGGACAACCACCTGCATCATCGCCTGGCGCCCGAGCTGGACCCTCGCGAGATCCATTGGCAGAGAGTCATCGACCTCAACGACCGCGCGCTGAGGAACATCGTGCTGGGCCTGGGAGGCCGTGGAAATGGCATGCCCCGCCAGGGAGGCTTCGAGATCACCGCGGCTTCCGAGGTCATGGCCGTACTGGCCCTGGCGGATTCGCTTGCCGACCTGCGCCGACGGCTGGGTCGTCTGATAGTGGGACTGGACCGTGAAGGGCAGGCAGTCACTGCCGAACATATCGGCGCTGCCGGTGCCATGACGGTATTGCTCAAGGAGGCACTCAAGCCCAACCTGCTGCAGACACTGGAACACGCTCCAGCACTGATCCACGCAGGCCCCTTCGGCAATATCGCCCACGGCAACTCCTCGATCATCGCCGACCACATCGGCCTGCACACCAGTGACTTCCTGGTCACCGAGGCAGGCTTTGGTGCCGACATGGGCGCGGAGCGCTTTTTCAATATCAAGTGCCGCACCTCCGGCCTGACACCCGATGCTGCCGTGCTGGTGGTCACGGTGCGTGCCCTCAAGTATCACAGCGGTCGCCATCAGGTGGTCGCTGGTCAGCCCTTGCCTGCCTCGCTGTTGGCGGAGCATCCGGATGAAGTGCTCGAAGGCGGCGCCAACCTGCTCAAGCAAATCGATAATGTACGCGCCCACGGCCTCACTCCAGTGGTGGCCATCAACGCCTTTCCCAGCGATCACCCCAGCGAGCACGCAGCAATCCGTGAACTGACCGCCTCGGTAGGCGTACGTGCAGAGGTCTCCACTCATGTACGTGATGGCGGAGAGGGAGCCCTGGCCCTGGCCGAAGCGATAGCGGAAGCCGCCGAGAGCAAAAGCGACTTTCACTTCCTCTACCCTGCCGAGTTGCCGTTGGCCGACAAGATCGGGCGTATCGCGACTCGCCTCTATGGTGCCAATGGTGTCGACTTCGCTCCCCAGGCCCGTGAGCGACTCGATACTTGGCAACGCCAAGGGCATGGCAACCTGCCGGTATGCATCGCCAAGACGCACCAGTCGCTCTCCGCCGATCCAAAGCAACTCGGCGCCCCCACAGGATGGCGCCTGCCGGTGCGCGAAGTGCGCCTTTCTGCCGGAGCCGGTTTCGTCTATGCACTTGCCGGTGATATACGCACCATGCCCGGGCTCAGCACATCACCGGCCGCTACTCGCATCGATATCGACGAGGATGGAGAAACGATCAATCTCAACTGAGGCAGGGGTTCCGACTCGAGCGTCGGATACCTTCGCTTGAGTCGTCGATGGACCTCATGAATGGGCAAATGGCACTATTCAGCAACAGAGCCACATTCGTTATACTTTGGTCTAAATCCCGTACCTATAATAATGCCCAATGACCTCTGCGCGACTGTTCCCTTCTCTTGATCAAACCCTGCGTCGCTTATGGACGCTCTCTTCCTTTACCTACAGTCTGCGCGTCTTCCTTGCGCTGGGCAGCGTGATGGCGCTGTGCTGGCAGCTAGGCGACATGAGCAAATTGACGCCGTTGTTTCTTGGCATCATCGCCAGTGCGCTGGCAGAAACTGACGATAGCTGGAAGGGACGACTGCAGGCATTACTGGTCACCCTGGTCTGCTTCACTGTGGCCGCACTGGCCGTGGAGCTGACCTTTTCCCATCCTTGGTGGTTTGTCGTGGGGCTGGCCGTCTCTACCTTTGGTATGACCATGCTGGGCGCGGTGAACCAGCGCTATGCCACTATCGCCACAGCGACCCTGATCCTGGCGATCTACACCATGATCAGCATAGAGCAGCGGGGCGGTGTCTCCATGGGAGAACTCTGGCACGAGCCGCTGCTGCTGGTACTCGGAGCCGCCTGGTATGGCATCATTTCCGTGATCTGGTGTGCGTTTTTTTCTCGCCACCCTATCAAGCTGAGCATTGCAAAAGTATTTCGCGAACTAGGCGTTTACCTGCAGCTGAAGGCAACGCTGTTCGAACCATTGCGAGACATGGATGTAGAAGGCCAGCGCTTGGCGCTGGCACAGCAGAATCGGCGCGTGGTCGAGGCGCTCAACCAGGCCAAGGAGATGATCTTTCGACGCCTGGAACACCAGAACGGCAGATCCAAGCTGAACCGTTACCTGCGCCTCTACTTCATTGCCCAGGACATTCATGAGCGCGCCAGTTCGTCCCATACCCCCTATGGCGAACTGGCAGGAGCCTTCTTTCACCATGACATCCTGTTTCGTGTCCAGCGTCTCCTGAATCAACAGGGACAGGCTTGCCAGGCATTAAGCAAGGCACTGTTGCTGAACCGCCCTTTTGATCATAGCCAGAGCGCCCAAGCGCTGGAGGATCTATACGCTTCGTTGGATCATCTGCGAGCACAGCAGCGCAGTGAGTGGCTTGGGTTGTTACGATCGCTCAACGCATTGGCCGATAATCTGGCGACGCTGGAAGCGCGTCTGGCCAGTGCCTATAACCCGGACGCACTGGCGGAAGACGAAGACAACAGTCTTTACGACCGTTCCCCCAACGGCTGGCGGGATGTCGCAGAGAGAATCCACCACCACCTGACACCGTCTTCACCCATCTTTCGCCATGCATTGCGGCTCAGTGTGACGCTGACAGTGGGATACGGTGTGCTGCACTGGATTCACCCGACACAAGGCTACTGGATACTGCTGACCAGTGTGTTTGTGTGCCGCCCCAGCTTTGGTGCGACACAACGCTTTCTGCGCCAGCGCATTCAAGGGACCATCCTGGGGCTGGTCGCTGGCTGGGCACTGATTACGCTATTTCCGGCGGAGTCCATGCAGGCACTGATTGCCGTTGTTGCTGGTGTTGCCTTCTTCGCCACCCGAGCACGCCGCTACACGCTGGCAACAGCCTTCATCACCCTGATGGTATTGTGCTGTTTCAACCAAGTCGGCGACGGCTTTGGCCTGATCTGGCCTCGCCTGTTCGATACGCTGATTGGCGCCGCGATTGCGGGTCTGGCCGTGATGCTGGTGCTACCCGACTGGCAGGGGCGTAGCCTGCATCAACAGGCGGCTTTCACATTAACGAACAGCGCTGCTTACCTGCGGGAAATTGTTGCTCAATATGCACAGGGGAAGCGCGATGACCTGGCGTACCGTCTGGCACGACGCAATGCACATAATGCGGATGCTGCGCTCGCAACCCTGCTAGGCAATATCCAGCAGGAGCCGGGGCATTTCCGGCGCGATGCCGATATCGGGCTGCGCTTCCTGGTGCATTCCCATACGCTGCTGAATTACCTTTCGGCACTGGGCGCCCATCGTGGGGAGACTCGCCTGGACCAGACACAGGACAAGCAGTGGCTGGAATGCGTGGAAAGCGTTGCCGTTGCACTGGAGACCTTGGCTACACAATTGACGCAGCGCCACCCCATTGAACTGGATGACACCCAATGGGAAGTTGAAGCCAATGCACAGGACACGCTTGCAGAAGAGGCACCAGAAGATGCCAAGCGCCTGCTGCAGATACAGCTGGCCCTGATCTGCCGCCAGCTTGCTCCCCTTAGAGAAACCTCTGAAAGGCTCATCGTAGGCGCCGGTTAACGGCGCTTCGGGAGTTCTACCATTACGGTGTTATTTCCTGGGTTCCATCGGTGATTTTGTTAAATTGATACCGCACAGGAACAAGTTTTCTATAAAAATCAATTAGCTAACATTATCTATTGCTTTTAAAAAAACCGTGGTTTTGTCATGGTGAGAAACAATCCCTTCTTCTAGTCTTTATGATGAGCGGTAAATGATGATCGTATATCTATACCTCTTATTCAAAAGATATTCATATCTTTACTGCCTATTGAACAAGATAAAATTTGAATAAAAGCAATGGAGGCTCCCATGTCATTTTTCGAATTGAAGTCAAGAAAAGAAGCTGCCGTAGAAGGGGCTGGTAGTGGCGGAGGCATCGATGTCAACCAGCTAAAGCAGGTATTCGAAGAAGCTGCAAAAAAATCCATGGAAGTGAGCAAGGCCAAGACTGAAGGCAATACAGAGGTTGATACTGCAAGGTCATCTCGGCCCAATAACTGATGCCATCAATATCTGGTGGGTAGTGGCCATACCCCTAGCCTGTGATTTCCGCCACCATCTGGATGGTTGGCGGAAATCCCCATAACACCAGTAAAGTTTCCTTCTCATATCAATACTTTCCTTCTAACCACAGAATATTCTCCATTGAGGATATACTCTGAACCTGGCTGAAATGGATAGTCTAAATAGCATATATAAAAGCACAATACCCGGTACTTGCTTGTCCTCCCTCAGCCTGGCAGGAATGCACCATGACAACACCAAATCATTCAGTCTCAAGTCATTCACCAGTAGGTTCGCATAATACGGACAACCAAACGCTATGGAAAAAGACGCTTGATGACTTGAGTCTGAAAAACAAGACGGCGAAAGATCCTGATCCTGCCTCGCATGAGAAGGAGGCAGGTAGCGATGAAACGCTGCGCGAGGGTATTTCAAAAAGCGAAAACGAAGGCTATCAGCATGCAGAAACCGATGCTGAAGGTGAACAGACACCAATCGATTACTTGTACATCGGTCCACCTGATGAAGTCGCGCCAGGACTGATCCGCTACGAAAATCAGAAAGGTGAGAAGTTCGTTATCAGCGATCGCGACACCCCTGAGCTGTATGCCAAAGTCAGTCATGACTACGCGCAGTTGAAGGGAATCAATAAAAGCGAAGAGCAAGGCTATCGGCTGGGTGGCCAAGAAACCTCCTGGCCTCCTGTCGCAGGTACTACTGTGGGACCCGAGGGGGAAATGGGACCGGGTCTGATACGCTACCAGAATGGCGATGACAAGGTGATCGTGTCGTATGACAGCAACCCCGACCTATACACCTACCTCAGCGGCATGCATGAAATACTCACCAACCCTGACAAGCGTGGTGCAATTGAGCAGGCCGAGAGAAATGGGGCAACGCTTGCTGGTCACAATGACACGGCACCAGGACCTACTCAGTACAAGCAGCTCGAAATCGGCGCCGACATAATCACCTATCAGACCGAGAGTGGTGACAAGGTAGTTGTGTCAAAGGACCTGACGCCTGAACTATTCGGCAAGGTGGAGCAAGCCAAAGAAACTCACGACATCATCAGTGACAGCATACAGGATGGCTACCAGCTTTCTGGTCCCAATGACTACCTTGAGCAGGGTGATATTACGGTTGTTGGCAGTGTAGAAGAACTGGGTAATGGCTTGATCCGCTATGAAACAAGCGAAGGAAAATTCATTGTTTCCAAAGAAATCAGCCCACAGCTCTATGACAAGGTCAGCGAAACGTCGAATAGTTGGTTCAATATAGATAGCACTCGTGACACGGGCCGTGAGGCCTTTGGCCTTCCCAAGCCAAGCGACATAGATGTCATGAATATGGACACTGGCGTCCATGTCGATGAAAACGACAATGGCTCTCCCACCATGAGCGTTGGTGAGTTAGCCACAAAGTCCTTGCTCGACGACTATCGTCAGCTTCTTGAAGACGGAAAGATCAACAAGGATGATCCACGCGCTAAATTGGTCATTGCGATAGAAGCACAAGCGGCCTACCAGAATGGCCACTCCATCACCGGCTATGAAGAAAAGGTTGACAAGATATTTGGCGACCTTGTCGTTGGAACAACCAGAAAATTCGACGATGACCCCACCCAACTGACTGCCGCCGATATGCACGACATCATTGACGGCCCCAAGCTTGTAGAAGAGCTGACATCCTTGTTCAGCAATGAAACCATTCATAGTGATTACAAGAAAAAGATCAACAGCGCCCTGACCAAGCTTGATAACAAGGAACAGATTGAAAGCCAGCTGAGAGATCTCGTCGAAAATCCAGAGTATATAAAATACCTTGAGTCCCTGAAAAACCAGGGGCTTGATGAAGCAGCAATGCAAGACTTGAACAACGTGCTCAGCTCCCTCGCGGTATTCGATGAAGATGCCGCAACTCGTGCAGCACAAAAGATCCAGCGTGATGCATTGATCGTCGACCTTAATGCCATCATGGGTGACGCAAGCAAGGTGACAGAAGAGAATCAGGCCCTAGCCACCAAGGACCTTTTCTTGCTCATCAAGGGATTGATCAAGGGTGGGATTGATATGCCCCGCCGACTTCAATCCACCTATGAAAAATTCATCAACGAGACGCTTGGAAACAACAAGACCGCAGGGGATGTGGATAAGGCGCTCAAGGAGCTGGGAGAAAAGTTTGAGTGGCACGGCAAGATCAGTCAGGCGGATATCAATACGGCTCTCGCCTCCGGGACATATCTCTCTGTGGCTGAGCGTGGAAATATCGGTAAGATTCTTGATTTTCTCAACCAGAAGGGACTTCTTGGCTCACTCAGCAGTGGTGTCTCCCTTTTCTCAGGTATTTATCAGTTGGTTGGCAAGGGTGGGCAGCTTGGTGACGAGCCCTTGGAGCGCCTCGGAATTGCAAGAGATTTTCTCAGCTTTGCCGGTGGTTCAGAACACTTCGTCAAACTCGGTAGTGCCGTAGCAGAAACCCTTGGAAAAGGTAATCTGATAGATTTCCTTGGTCTGGATAAATCCGTTCCTGAAATATGGGGAAAGGACAAGAGCATCGATCTTGGAAAGTTTAAAAATGCTGCAGGAACACCGATATCAGAAGATATTAAAAAAGCCATCTATGAAAAGCTTTCAACTAATTATTCTTCCATGAAGGAAGCCGTGTACTCGGACTTCCCCAATGGGGATAAGCTCGAAAGCCTGATATCTGAATCCATTGAAACCAAGGGCGGCGCCAAGGTGGCACCAGGCATTGCGTCCAAGCTGGCCGCTTCTGCCCTGAAGGTTATTGGACCTGCTACCGATATTGCAGGGGGCATCGCCGGCATCGTCCTCGGGGCCTTTACCATCAACAATGGCATTCAGTCGGGGCACGAGCTCACCAAGGCCCAGGGCGGTATAGATGTGGCTACCGGTGGCATCGGTCTCATTGCAGGTGCAAGCGGTGTAGCAGGCTTCATGGGGAGTACGCTCGGGGCCGCGCTTACAGGTCCGCTGTTTCTCCTTACTGCCGTATTGGGGGTGATTGGCAGCATCATCAGCTTCTTTGTCGAGCATGATAAAAAACAGCAGGCCACTGACAAGGAAGGCCAGTGGTTCAAGGATCTGGCCAATATTGGCCTGCTGCAGTCAGACTGGGGTGACAAGGTCGAATATGCACGCTACTCCTTTCATCACTATGGTGGTCGCGATGCACCTATGGACGAGAGCATTTTCAAATACCAGCAAAGCGAGTGGGAAAATTTTATCTCGACGCCATCGGAAAATGGTTCATCGAGCAACCGCCTCAATGAAGCGCTTCATAACAATGCCCTTAGTGTATTTGGAGCATCTTTCTATGAAGAAAATCGCGATATCATCGATGTCATTGATGGAAGCTGGACAGCGTGGGGACAGCAATTTGGCGGAGATATGATCGTCAGTATTGATGACCTGAAAAAGATCGCCAAGGGTGAGGAAGGTAACTGGAGTCCTCAAGAGCAGGAAGCGGCTCAGTTCATGCTCGATCATCCACGCTTCATGGACTTGCTGGACACCATGCGCTACGGAGAAAGCACCAGAGACGATATGTTCAGCGACGAGGACATCGCCCTTTGGTTGGAAAAAGCCAAAGGCCAGGAGGAGGTGTCATAACGTTCCGCGAGTTCTGGCGGTGCCAAGCCTGAAATGATCGCGACAAGCACTGCCGCGATCATTCTCGCTTTCTACCTATGATAGGAAAGCCCCATCGTGCAACAGGGCAGACATTCAGGCGAGATGCAGACGCACGTCGATGTTGTTGCGCGTGGCATTGGAATACGGGCAGACGATATGAGCCTTGTCGATCAACGCCTGTGCCTGCTCAGGAGGCAGCCCTGGCAGGCTGATGTGTAGATCGACCTCGATGCCGAAACCAGTGGGAATGGCACCGATCCCGACCTTGCCTGTAATGCTGGTATCGTTTGGCAACGTTACCTTTTCGTTGGCCGCGACAAATTTCAGCGCGCCGAGGAAACAAGCGGAATAGCCAGCGGCAAACAGTTGCTCGGGATTGGTACCCGGTCCTCCCGCACCACCCAACTCCTTCGGTGTGGATAGCTGAACCTTCAAGACACCATCAGAGGATTCGGCATTTCCCTCACGGCCTCCAACGGCAGTGGCCTCGGCTCTATACAGCACTTGTTCAATCGACATGATGCTCTCCTTGGACTTGATGCGTTTTCGCAGCACCGCTAGGCAGGACTGCGCAGGGCAAGAGTAAGTGTATGCCGAGAAGCGCACGATGCATCACTTATCGAGCAGAAAAGTAAAAGCAGCACATGTATCAGCGTGCTGCATATTCTCTCATTAGTGACACAAAGGCATCGGCCGGCGGGAAGCCTTCGAAACTGTGAGTGGCTGGCACCTTGGCCCAGGGGAGTGCTTCGGCGGTGCAGGTTTCGATGAAGGGCTCGATACCGGCCGTCTCATCCAACATGGTGCTGCGGACGTTGACGAAGTCCCCCATCACCTCGGGGAAGCGTGTGAAGACCCAGCTTTTACAGTCATCGCAGAAGGAATGTTCGAGCCCTTCCACCTCCTGAGCCCCTCCACGCACAGGCTGGCCTTGCTCAATGCTGAAGCCGTCGTTCGCGACGGTAAGGCTGAGCGAAAAGGCACTGGCCGTCATGCGCTGACATCCTTTGCAATGACAAGCCATCGTCATGATCGGAGGGGTTGTGATGCGAAAGCGCAGCCGTCCACAGCGGCAGCCGCCCGTTCGAGAGGTCCAGTCGATCATGGTAAAGCTCCTGTTTGCATGGTCCGTGTGACATTGGGCACTGTGTCATCTTTGAAGCCCCAATGCATTGCCAGAGCCTCCGACAGCTCAAGGCAGGCCACCCTGCCCGCCATACACAGTGTCTCCACCATGGTAGTGCATGATCTGGCTTGTGCATTAAAGGAGCCGAGCGTACAGCGCCTGAAGTGCAGATGAAATAAATCATCCATGGAATATGCAGATGTTTATGCTGGGTAAAAGTGGCAGATTGTACTTGGCCGGCATCAAGCCTTTAGACTTTCCATAGAGAAGCTCTGCAAATTCAGTTTTTTATAAAAACAGGAAGCATCCCATGGCTACCTCTAGCGACCCCAAGTCGCCTCCCATCACCAGTGACATGCATACGGATTACACTGTCGGCCAGGACAACATCGTGGGGCAACTAGGCCCCGTCGGTTTCGATATCCACAATCGCGTCTTCGTTATATCAGCACTTGCTTCACTCGTTTTCATCGTGCTAACCCTGCTGTTCCCGGAACAGGCAGGCAGCATCTTCCAGTCCATTGTCAGCTTCGCGACAGGAACGCTGGACTGGTACTTCATGGGGCTCGTGGACTTCTTCATCCTGTTCTGTGTTGCGCTTGTCGTCCTTCCCTATGGATCGATCAGGTTGGGAGGACCTGACGCTCGACCAGAACACAGCTACCTGTCCTGGTTCGCCATGCTATTCACTGCCGGCATCGGTATCGGGCTACTGTTCTTCAGCGTACTGGAACCGGTATATCACGCCAACGTGTCCCTGCCGCTGGGCGTTACGTCTCCCTTTGGAGCAGATGGAAGCTTGAACCCGGAGGCCATTCCCGAGGCCAGCGCCCTGGGTCTTGCCGGCACGTTTCTCCATTGGGGCATACATGGTTGGGCCGTCTATGTGGTCATGGCATTGGCTCTGGCCATTTTCTCCTATAACAAGGGACTTCCCTTCTCCATCCGCTCAGCCTTCTTCCCGATTCTCGGAGAGCGTGTCTGGGGCTGGTGGGGACATGTGATCGACATCCTCGCTGTGTTTTCCACCCTGTTCGGACTAGCCACGGCACTCGGTCTCGGCGCCAAGCAGGCCAATGCGGGAATGAACTTCATCTTTGGTCTGGACGTCACCACCACCACCCAGGTCATCGTGATTATGCTGGTGACGGCAGTGGCCCTGGTGTCAGTCTGGCGGGGACTTGAAGGCGGTGTGAAAAAGCTCTCCGAGATCAACATGGTCCTCGCTGTGCTGTTCTTCTTCTTCGTTCTTTTCGCCGGCCCGACCCTGGTGGGATTGAGTGGGTTCTGGACAGGCCTGGAAACCTACGTGAAGGACTTCATCCCGCTATCTGCCCCCTTCGGCCGCGATGACGCAAGCTATCGCCAGGCGTGGACCATCTTCTATTGGGCCTGGTGGGTCAGTTGGGCACCGTTTGTCGGCATGTTCATTGCCAGGGTGTCACGCGGCCGCACCATTCGCGAGTTCGTGATCTGTGTATTGCTGGTTCCCAGCCTGTTCATTTTTGTATGGATGGGCGTCTTCGGTGGCATCGCGCTGGATCAACTCTATGCAGACCCCGCCGGCAGCCTGGTAAAGGAATACGTTATCGATAACTACAGCCCCGAATTGGCGCTTTTCGGAATGCTGGACAGGCTGCCGATGACAGGCCTGATGTCCACTCTTGGCATCATCCTGGCGCTGATCTTCTTTGTTACCTCTTCGGACTCCGGCTCCCTGGTCATCGATACCATCACTGCAGGCGGCAAGATCGATGCCCCCAGACCTCAGCGAATGTTCTGGGCGACAGTGGAAGGATTGATCGCCATCGTGCTGCTTCTCGGCGGAGGCCTGTCGGCACTTCAGGCAGGCGTAACGGCAACCGCGATTCCTTTCTCCATCGTGATGCTGTTGATGTGTTACTCCATCATCAAGGCGCTGAATGGCGAACTGCGGCGTATACGTGCCTGAAAACACGCCATCTATGTGCCACGCAGAAGGATCAAGCCCTGGCAGCACGCAGGGCTTGATATGGCACGTTCACCAGCGGCTTTCGTGCTTGTTTGATGCAAGGTTCTTGGTATAAAAACCGCCCGGAAGGCGGTTTTTTTTGTACCTGGCAAGCATTTCGTTATTGATCATCATGTCACCAATGCCAAGGACCGCTCTCACCTGGGGAGTGAGCCAGGAAACCTGGCCGTGGGCGAGTCGCTGCATAGGGGGCTAAACAACGATTGTCCCAGCGGTTATAAACGAAAAATACATTGCTGCGTGGATCAGGCGACATGTTGGCATTCGATCCGTGCAACGTGTTGCAGTCGAACAGCAGCAATCCTCCTGCTGCCCCTGTAGGGGCTTCTATTCCATGACGTGCCACCAGTCGAGAGATCACATCTCGGCTGGGAACGCCAATCTCCTGAACCTTGAGAGAGCGCTTGTGGTTCTCTTCCGGAGTTTTTCCCAGACAGGGAATGAAGACCCGGTGTGAACCTGGTATCAGCATCAGTGGGCCATTGAAGGCATGGTTGTTCGTGAGCACGATGGAGGCACTCACCGCATGCATGGCCGGCATGCCGTCCTCAGCATGCCAAGTCTCGAAATCAGAGTGCCAATAGAACCCCTTGCCCTCGAATGCTGGCTTATAGTTGATGCGCGACTGGTGCACATAGGCCTTGCCTCCGAGGATCTGTTCAACTCGCCCCAGCAGGCGTGAATCATGAGCCAACTGCTGGAAGCGCTGTGACAGCAGGTGGACGGCAAAAAGCGAACGAATCTCGTCACTGTCAGGCTCGGTAATACTGAAATCACGTCCTCGATATTCATCGCTCTGCAGCAAAGCTGCCAGCTCATTACACAGCTCATCAAGCTCCTCCCCGACAATGAAGCCCGGTTCAAACAGAAAGCCTTTGCTGGCGAAAGTATCAAGCTGTGCCTGGGTCAGAGGACCATCTTCAGCGCTTCCCTTCACGACCTTCTCATGACGATGCAGCCAAGGCATGTCCAGAGGCCGATGCAACCGAGTGGGATAGGGATCGCTCTTGGTGTTGGGCCAATGATGTGCAGAACACTGAGGCTCTTCTACATCAGCGACCACTGCAGAGGAAGTTCCAGTCAACGAATGGTTGGAAGATGTCACTGACATCCAATCACCTCCTGTGTATCCGTGATTAGTTTCAGTGGGCAGCCACCAGCTGGGGAAGTCCAATTGATCAGGGCGAGGCTCCTGCCTGCATGTCTCGCATGCCCATTTCCCTTCCTTGACCTCAACCTGAGTTGAGGAATTAGGCTGCCTCGACCCATGGTCCAACATAAGGGCCAGATCATCAAATGCTTTCAAGGAAGGAACCCGTGCATACCACCCTGACATCCTCCTCTTCGCGGCAGCAAGGATTCCCCCTGCGCCGCGTCATCCTGCTGGCCATGTTGATAGGGCTGAATCTTCGACCTTCGATGGCAGCCATCGGCCCGCTGGTCGAGCGCATCCAGGCCGATATTCCCATCAGTTATTCTCAACTCGCTCTACTCACCACTCTTCCTGTGCTGGCGATGGGAGCGGGCTGCTTCCTTGCCATGACACTGGCCCGTCATCTGGGACAGAATCGTCTGATCGGGGGTTCCCTGCTGCTCATCGCCTTGGCCGACGGCCTGCGCCTGGTCGGGCATGGCAGCGCAATACTGTTGATCACAGCCCTGGTCGCCGGCATTGGCATTGCCTGTATCCAGGCCCTGCTGCCAACACTGATCAAACATCAGGCAGAGCAACGCACACCGCTGGTCATGGGCTGGTACATTGCTTCCATCATGGGGGGTGCGGCACTCGCCGCCACTTCAGCCCCGACGATGGCTGAACTGACCGGAAGCTGGCAGGCCGCTCTGTCGTCATGGGCGCTGGTGGCACTGGCTGCCCTGCTGGTCTGGAACAACCGTGGACAGCTCCTGCCTGCCATCGACAGCAAGACCAAAGGGCCAGATCTTAGGACTTCATTATATCGCCAGCCACGTGTCTGGACCCTGGCGGTATTCTTCGGGCTCAGTGCCGCGGGCTATGCCTGTGTACTGGCCTGGTTGCCACCCTACTACATTGCGCTCGGCTGGGCGGAGTCCGCCGCCGGCCTGTTGCTCGGCTATCTCACCGCCATCGAGGTCGTCGCGGGCCTGATCCTGCCCTCTCTGGCCCAGCGCCGCTTGGACCGACGCCCAGTACTGATGCTCCCGCTGGGCTGTGCCCTGGCCGGCTTCCTGTGGTTGTGGCAAGCCCCGACAGTTGCCCCCTGGCCATCGCTACTCTGCTGGGCATCGGCCTCGGCGGTCTGTTCCCGCTGAGTCTTATCATCAGCCTGGACCACCACGCCGACCCTCATCGTGCCGGTTCCATTACGGCCATTGCCCAAGGTGCCGGCTACAGCATCGGCGCCCTGTCACCCTGGCTGGCCGGTGCCGTACGCGACCAGTTCGGCAGCTTCGCCTGGGCTTGGGCCGGACTGGCCGTCACCAGCCTGCTGATGGTGTTCATCGGTATGCGTTTCGATCCACGCCACTACGAGCGAGCGATTCGCGACTGAGTCACCGCTATATAGATGGCCTTTCCGTAGCCGGTCGATGACTCAAAATGGAATGGAACGAGTGCAATAGAGACTGATCGAGGTACGCTATCCCCGATTGAGAGCTGATATCCACTTTACTCCGTAAACGTCTCCGCAAATGTCTTCTAAGAATAAAAAAAGTCATTTATATTCCAAAGACACTTCTGACAGATTTGTTCTATATGAACTTTCAACAGCTGCGCATTGTGAGAGAAACCGTACGCCACAATTTCAACCTCACCGATGCGTCCAACGCGCTCTTCACCTCCCAGTCGGGGGCCAGCAAGCATATTCGTGACCTGGAAGAGGAGCTTGGTGTCGAGCTCTTCGAACGTAGAGGAAAGCGTATTCTGGGACTGACGCAAGCCGGCACCAGGTTACTGGAGATCATCGAGCGCATCTTGCTGGACGCAGAGAATCTCAAGCGCTCGGCCCATCAGTTGACCCATGAAGATCAGGGTATCCTGGCCATTGCCACCACCCATACCCCAGCCCGCTATGCGTTGCCGCCAATCATTGCCCGCTTCAAACAGGCCTTTCCCAAGGTTCATCTGGAACTTCACCAGTGCGGGCCCGATGAGATCGTGTCGTTACTGAAAGCCGGCAAGGTGGACATCGGTATCGGCACCGAGGCACTTCACAAGGAGGAACAGCTATTTGCCTGTTTTCCTTTCTACCACTGGTATCACGGCGTCGTCGTGCCCGAAGGCCACCCCCTGGACGATGGAAAGCCACTGACCCTGGCCCGTATCGCTGCACACCCCATCGTCACCTACCACGAAGGCGTCAAAGGACGCTCCCGTATCGATCAGGCCTTCGCCTCAGTAGAGTTAATGCCGGATATCGTGCTGACGGCACTGGATGCTGATGTCATCAAATCCTATGTAGAACTGGGGCTTGGTGTCGGCGTGGTCGCTTCGATGGCCTATCATGAAGAGCGCGACCGAGGGCTCAAGTTGCTTGATGCCAGCGATCTACTACCCCGCAATATCACTTATCTGGCACTGCGTAGGGGACGTTTTCTGCACAGTTTTGCCTACCACTTCCTGGAGCTCTGCCACAGTGACTTGGACACAGCCACCGTCCAACGGGTGCTGGCAGGCAATCCAAGTTAATTCACGACAAGGGCGAGCAACTTGTTTTCCAGGCGCTCAAGTCGTTAGGGAGACGGCATTGGCATGAACACATCCACGACATACTGGAAGTTCATCTCATGCCGTTTCCACTCTCTTCACCGCACCCATTCAGCCTGACCCGGGTTGCCGCAGCTTCGGCGCAGCACATGGCTTATCGACAAAGTGCAACGCGGAAGAGGTCAGGCTTCTCCCATTCAGGACACGAGAGAACTATTTCTTGTGCAGGAATATCCCGCATTCCCGATGCTCTTCGCCCTTGGTTGGGTCGAAGTAGATGTCGTTGTCCGGCAGGCCATTCTCATGGACATATTTCTCGACATCGACTTTCCTCAGGTGGAACATTGGCGCCACCCGCACAGTGCCATGACTGCCCTGGGTGAATACATCCAGGTTTCCGCGATGCGTGTTCTGGTCGTGGCGAATACCATTCAACCAGACATCGGGCTTCAGTTCCTGCATGGCGCGATTGAACGGCTCCAGTTTCACCGTGCGCGAAAAGAAGTCGTGCTCTGGTGTGTCAAACGCAGGAATACCGTTGTAGACAGCGTCGTAGTGCGCAGCCGACATTTTCGGTGCGTAAGTCACCAGGTTGAGATCAAGCTCTTTGATCACTCGATCAATATGGCGGTAGGTTTCTGGCGTGTTGTAACCGTGGTCCACCCAGACCACCGGAATGTCCGGCTTGATACGGGTAACGAGATGCAGAAAGGCCACCGCCAGTGGACGGAAGTTGGTGAAGACGACTGGGTTCTCTGCTCTCTCGAGCGTATAGCGCATGATCTCGCTCGGCAGTGCACCCTTGAAACGGTCGTTGAGCGCCTCGAGGTCAGCGCCATGATGGAAGGTGCGTTCTGGAGCGACGATACTCTGAGTATTGGCGTTCGGTCCCATGGTCCCTATAGCTTCTCTGACAAATGAATAGAGAGCATGCTACCGTTTCTCTAGATCAAAAAGAAATAACAAAAACTGATAACAAAAGATTTAGCTATACACCCTGCTAAATGAAACGAGCTTGAGCATGCGGTAACCAAGGGGCACTTCATTCGGGTGTTGCCGGAGGTGAAGTCGCTCGCCATCGCTGAACCTTCTTGACCAATGTGGATTGGTCGATGCCTAACGCTGCAGCGGCTGCACGAGTATTGCCATGGGCAGCAAGAGCGGATCCTATCAGTTGCTTCTCAAGGGCAGTGACCTGCTCTCGTAGTGTCCTGCCCGGGGGAGGCACTTCTGACACCGGTGCAGATCGGCTGTCTACAGGAAGGTTGCCCGGAGAGATCACGTCCTCGGTGGTGGTGACCACGAGTCGTTCGGTCAGGTTGATCAATTCCCGAATGTTACCAGGCCAATCAAGGGCCGCCAGTAGCTCCAGAGCCTCAGGGTGCCACTGGATATGGCGAGAATATTGCTGGTTGAAATAGTCGAGATAATGATGGAGTAGCGGAATGATCTCCTCGCGGCGTTCACGCAGTGGCGGCAGTGTCAGCGGCACGACTCCGATACGATAGTAAAGATCCTCGCGGAAACCGCCTTCGGCCACACGCTGCTGAAGATCCTGGTGAGTCGCAGTGATCAAGCGGACATCGGTATGGCGAAACTCGGTGCCGCCAACGGGAAGAAATCGCCCTTCCTCGACGACCTTGAGCAGCTTGACCTGCAGGGATACAGGGAGATCACCAATTTCGTCGAGGAAAAGGGTTCCGCCATGTGCAACTTCCAGCAGACCCTGCTTGCCTCGTGAGGAAGCTCCGGTAAAGGCACCGGGGGCATACCCAAACAGCTCCGCCTCCAGCAGACTCTCTGGAAAGGCAGTGCAGTTGAGTTCCAGAAAGGGACCATCGACACGTTGGCTGTGGCGGTGGATATAGCGGGCCAGTTGGGTTTTTCCGGTCCCGGTTTCTCCCTGAATCAGCACCTTTACCTGTGTTGGGGCAATGCGTTGCGCCAAGTCGTAGCAGGCTATCGTCTGGTGACTGGTAATCAGGCACTGTGCCCCTTCATCGCCCGTCACTACCCCGTATGTCTTGCGTATGCGCTGAAGTTGTTCCAGCTGGTCCTGAGCGTGCTTGGCACGCAGGAGTTCGGTCACATCACGGACATTTGTGACCACATACTGCAATTCGCCATCGTGGTCGAACATTGGCATGCCGCTGACCACGATCTTGCGACTGTCGCGAATGGTCTGCACCAGGGTGAGTGGGCGGCGTTCGCGAATGACTTCGAGCGAGACGGACTTCGAGATGTAACCTGCCTTGACGAGATCAGCCATATGGAAGCCCACCACATCTTCCCGACGGATCCCGGTGATGCGTTCATAGGCCTTATTGATGGTTACGGTGACGCCTTGCGCATCGGTAATATAGACACCATCGTGGAGCGCATTCAGCACTGAACGCAGTGGTTCCGTGTTGAAACCATTCTGCGAGATATTGGCCTGGCTTGAAGTGGGAGGAGTGCCTGTCACCCGGTAGCGTATGCACTCCCTGACAAGGCGACCAAGGTCAGCCTCACGCATGGCCATCTCGATATCCGTCTGGGTCAGCACCCCGATGGTTTGGCCTGCATCATCGAATACCTCTACTGCGTCGGCCCCCTGCTCCCGGAACAGAGGGTAGGCCTCTTCTATTGTCAGGTTTTCTTCGATCCGCTGCATTGACTGGACCTCTTTCCAGAAGGCCTGCCGAGGTTGCCGACAGGCGGTGGTCAGGTCAGTCAATTTATGCCAACTCGTGGACTTGAATCCCGTTCTTTCTTGACCGGGACGGGGCCGCTGTCAGTCGCTGGCAATGAATGAGGCTCCAGATCCTTGGCGAAAGTGCCGTCGTTCTCACCAGAAAAGAAGCGCTTGCCATAGATCAGGACACAGAGCAGTACTCCGACAGCGAAAGCCCAGGTGGCTCCCTTGATCACAAGAACAGCAGCGATGATTCCCGCGATGCCCAGGTCGCGTTGGCTGCGTGCTTCCAGGATTCCGATACGCACACTGACATAGCCTTGGATCAGCAGGGTCAATGCCAGAGCGATACCCAGAATTGGCTGCACCAGACTGACGATCGGCAGCAACAGCAGCCCGGTATTGGTGCCCCAACGGAAGGATCCTGAACCACCGAAGATCGAGTTCATGGCCGCCCTGCCCTGCTTGTAGCGCTCTACCGTCACTACCTGCATGGCTGACCATAGCGGGCCGCACATCACGACATCGGGGCCGAGAATGCTCATGCTGAAGTTGCGAGCACCGAAGATCATGTGCGCCCGGTTAGGGCTGTAGTCGATCTTTTCGTCACGACGCTTTTCATCTGCCTCGTCCAGTAGCGCCTTGCTCTGCAATACATCACCGAATAACACGATGTAGGCAGCCAGCACGGTGGGTATCGCAGTGATGAACATCATCAGCGGAGGCAAGCCAACACCGAAGACGGTGTATTCGCGAAACATCAGGGCAAAATCAGGTTGACTGAATCCCCACTCTACATTCGGCCAGGGAGCCTCACCGAACAATGGTGCGATGATGATGGCGAGCACGATAATCGGGAAGATGCCGAGCTTGCCAATGGCGCCCCAGAATCCCCCCCGCGTTTTCAACTGGCTGAAGTGGTGTGAGAAGAGAAGATAGAAGGCCAGGCCGATGGCAATGGTAATGGTGAGGGGGTACTGGTCAAAACGACCGCCTTCATCAAATACCACGACAATGGCAGCAAGGCCCGCTCCCATGATCACTCCGGCCTTGATGGCGGAGGGAATCAAACGGACCACCTTGCTGGCCATGCCGGTCTGGCCGAGGACAATCGCCAGGATCCCGAGCATCATCTGGAACGTTATCAGTGCATGTACTCTGTCCACGCCTTCCGGGAAAGTGCCGACATAGGCCATGAGCAGAGGAATGGCCGGGGTGATCCAGCCGGGGATCACGGGGTCTCCGAGCAGGTGGTGCAGCAGGTATAGCAGGCCGTTGAGCATGACGATGGCCAGGGCGGCTTCGAAGGGCATGCCCAGTAGCTGCATCATCAGGGGAATCGCGGCGAGATCCACCGCACACATGAGCAAACCCTGCAGGTAGTCGGGCAGCTCGAAGCGATAATGCAGGAAAGGCAGGCGCAGCTTGAAAGGCCCCAGGGGAATATAGGGGGACTCCTCCCCGTCGATGCGGTGTTTCCAGGTGCTCATGGCGTGTCTCCAGGCTATTTGATGTTGTTGTATTGTTTTGGGGCTTCTTGTGGTGCGCTGGGTGACCTAGGCTTTGTGTGAAAAGTCGGCGAGCGATGATCAGGCAAGGAGGAATTGATCGAAAAAGCGGAGTTTACAGGGTGTAAATGAGCATTTTGAGATCAGTTCCAACACAGCATGAGCAAGCGCAGGCACTTTTCGTACAAAGCCTTAGTAAGCGGCTCGGTAGATAGCTTCAATATCAGCCAGCACCAACTTCCGCGGGTTGTTGCGCAGGAGCCGATCAACCTTGATGGCCTCGGCCGCCAGTTCGGGCAGTGCCGATTCCGGGATGTCGAAGGAGCGGAGGTTTACAGGAATCTCGACATCGGCGCATAAACGGTGCAGGCGTCGGATGACTCGTTCGGCGGCCTCGTCGTCAGTGAGATTGTCGATCGGCTCACCGAAGGCCACCGCGATATCGCGGAAGCGCTCGACGCAGGCGAGCTTGTTCCATTCCATGACATGGGGGAGCAGCAAAGCGTTGGAAACCCCATGAGCCAGGTGATAACGGCCGCCCAGTGGATAGGCCAGAGCATGGACGGCTCCGACACCGGCATTGCCGAAAGCGAGGCCAGCCATCAGGCTGCCGGTCGCCATGTCCTCGCGAGCCTGGATGTTGTCGGGATTGGCAAAAGCCTTGGGTAGTGCCCGAACGATCAGTTCCATTGCCTTGAGGGCCAGGGCGTCAGTGATCGGGGTGGCAAAGTTCGACAGATAAGCTTCGATGGCATGAACGAGAGCATCGACGCCGCTGGCCGCAGTCACCGAGCGAGGGCAGCTCTGCGACATTTCCGGCGCCACAATGGCAACATCCGGCAGCAGATGATCGCTGACAATGCCTTTCTTCATCTGCTGTTCGGCATCAGACAGGATGCTGATGTTGGTGACTTCCGAACCGGTTCCCGCAGTAGTAGGGATGGCGATCAGGGGAATGTTGCGCTGGCGCACCCGACCTTCACCGAACAGTTCGTGCAGGGGGCCATCGTGTTGCGCATAGACGGCCACACATTTGGCGATGTCCATGGCACTACCGCCACCTACGGCGATTAGCCCATCGTGTTCCCCGCTACGGAAAGTGTCTGTGCACGCCTCGACGATGGCGACTTCGGGTTCCGGTGTCACACCGTCATAAATGGCGTAGTCGGCAGCATCGAGTTGATCGGTGATGAGCTTTAGAGTGCCCGATTGCAGTACGCCACGGTCAGTGATGACCAGTGGCCTTTGCATACCAAGGCGTTGAACCTGAGGCCAAAGCTCTTTCGAAGCCCGGTAACCAGTGATCAGGCGATGAGCGCTCTTGAAATTGCTGACTGTCATGGGCAGGACCTGTGCTTGTTATCATGAGAGGAGGCGCCATTCATGGGCCTCGTTCCGGATTAACTGATAGCAAGGGTCGTGCCAGTTTTTTATTTTCGTAATTATTTGTTTTTCAGGTGTTTTTTGGTCAGCAGTTCAACAGAAGCTCTTTTTTGATGACATTTTTCATCGACATGACGGCTATTTGATGATGAATTTCATCAAATCAGGAAGATCATCGACTTCTGGCCGACCGCCCCCCGACAAGTTGGGCCCCCATCCTGAAACAGAATGATGAGCCCTCTACGCTGTACAACGAGGCCCGGTGGTAGGTTAATCGCACCATCGGTCTGCCGTACCGCGCGCTATAACCCAGCTGTCGCCTCCTCGGACCCACCTGATGGATTCTCCCAGGGGTCATCCTGCCTGGCGAACTGGCACGCGGCTCAGATGATTGTTCTCGTCGGCGATTCGCGCCAGCAGTCGGCAGAGTACCTCCCGCTCGCTCTCGCTCAAGGGCGCGAGAATCTCGTCCTGTACCTCCGCCACCTGCGGCTCGGCGTCATGACGAAGGCACTCACCTTCCTCGGTCAGGGTGACCAGCATGGAACGGCGATCCTCGGGATTACGGCGTCGGGTCACCAGGCCACGCTCCTCCAGCTTGCGCACCACCACGGCCACGGTATTGCGGTCCAACGCCGTATGGCCGCCCAGAGTGATCTGATCGATCGGCCCATGTTCCTCAA
The DNA here is from genome assembly GCF_029263665.1 of Halomonas sp. Classification (GTDB taxonomy): domain Bacteria; phylum Pseudomonadota; class Gammaproteobacteria; order Pseudomonadales; family Halomonadaceae; genus Halomonas. Next base: position 11,939 of record NZ_JAJUFQ010000021.1, on the reverse strand, counting down.
GCGCGCAGAGGAGAATGTACTGCAGCTGAGTCAAGTTGTAGGCCTCGCACTTGCGCAGGAAAATCGCGACGCTGATCTGGTGGCAGCGCCGCAGCAGGTTGCCGGGCAACACACTGGCCTGGGTAAGCGGAATTCCGGTCATCGTCTCGTCATCTCCAAGGAGGGTAGCAGGCCGGGCAGGCAGTCGACCCGGCATGGTGAACTCACTTCGCAGAGTGTACGGGTCCGGGCATCCGCTGGCGATCCCGGGCATGGTACGGGCTAGCGGAAGACGCTGACCGGCCATGGGTTGAAAATGATCGCCATAATCACCAGGCAGGCCGCCAGCACAAAGGCTTCTTGGATAAAAGTCTAATTGCTCGTTGATATATCGATCACAATACTGATTATCACAATAGTGACAAATAACCGCCAAGCGGAACCCTTGGTTTCCTCTCGACAACGACTACCCGTAGAGCACGGGATGGGCTAGCAGATGCAGTACTTCCTCGACGGTTACCGCAGTGGAGACCCGCGGATTCAACCCCTGGCCAAGGGCCGCAGCACCGAACAGGGGCCGCTGCCAGACGAGGTGGATGTCCTGATCGTCGGTACCGGCCCGGCCGGTCTGCTGTTAGCAGCCCAGTTGTCGACCTTCCCGGAGATAGTCACTCGCGTCGTGGAGAAGGCCGATGGGCCACTCGAAGTGGGACGTGCCGATGGTATCGCCTGCCGCACGGTCGAGATGTTCGAAGCCTTCGGCCTGGCCGAGAGGATGACCGCCGAGGCCTACTGGATCAACGAGACCCACTTCTGGGGGCCGGCCCCCGACGACAAGGCTCGGATTGCCCGGCTCGGACGGGTGCAGGATGTGCGCGATGGGCTGTCCGAGTTCCCGCACGTGATCGTCAACCAAGCTCGGTTGCTCGATTTCCTGCTCGAGTACATGCTCAACTCCTCCAGCCGCCTGCAGGTCGACTATAGCCACGAGGCGCTCAAGGTTGATGTGCCCGAGGCTGCCGACGAGCGGGTCAACGTGACCCTCAATACACCGGACGGCAAGAAGACCGTCCGCGCCAAGTACGTGGTCGGATGTGATGGCGCGCATAGCATTGTGCGCCAGTCCATCGGACGGGTGCCACAGGGCCACGGCGGAGACAAGGCGTGGGGTGTCATGGATGTTCTGGCAGTGACCGACTTCCCGGACATCCGCTTCAAATGCACGATCCAGTCCGCCGACGCGGGCAACATTCTGCTGATCCCCCGTGAGGGCAGCTACATGGTCCGGCTGTATGTCGATATGGGCAACATCGCCCCGGACGCCTGGCTGACCAAGGAACAGGTGCTGGAAAAAGCCCAGGCGGTACTGGCGCCTTACACGTTCGAGGTGAAGGAGACCGCCTGGTTTTCCGTCTACCGTGTTGGTCACCGGGTCACCGACAAATTCGATGATGTCGAAGACGATCAGATGGAGAGCCGCACGCCTCGCGTTTTCATTGCCGGCGATGCCTGCCATACACATACCGCCAAGGCTGGTCAGGGAATGAATGTGTCGATGCAGGACACCTTCAACTTGGGTTGGAAGCTGATCTCCGTGCTGGAAGGCCGTAGCCCGGCCAGCCTGCTGCACACTTACAACACCGAGCGCCACGTCATTGCAGAAAACTTGATCGAGATGGATACCCGATGGTCTCGAGCAATCGGCGCCGCTCAGGATTCCGACGACCCGCAAGCGGCGATGAAAGGCCTGGCAGAGGTGCAACGGCAGTTCGTCATCAACAGTGAGTTCACCGCGGGCTGCGCCACCCACTACGCGCCGGACCTGCTCACCGGTGATGACACTTACCTGAATCTGGCCACTGGCTTTCCGCCTGGGCGACGGTTCCACTCAGCCGAGGTGATCCGACTCGGCGATGCCAAGCAGGTCCACCTTGGACACGTCCATCGCGCCGACGGCCGCTGGCGGCTCTACGCCTTCGCGGATATGGTCGACCCGCGAAACCAGGGCTCTCGACTGAACAAGCTGATGGATTTTCTCGCCAGTGAGGCATCGCCGATCCGTCGCTTCACCCCCAATGGGGCCGATCCGGACGCAATCTTCGACGTCCACGCCATCATCCAGCAGTCCCATCTTGAGGTCGACTGGGCTGACATGCACGACGTCGTCAAGCCGTGCAAGGGCCTACTTGGACTTCGGGACTACCAGAAGGCCCATGCTCCGGTACTGGGTACCGATCAGGACATCTTCGATCTGAGAGGCATCGACCGTGGCGCCGGCGCGCTGGTGGTGGTCCGACCGGACCAATACGTTTCCCTTGTACTTCCGCTCGATGGTTTCGATGAACTCACCGAGTTCTTTTCCAGTTTCATGCTGGAGCCAAGCTGATGGGCTAGCTCTCATTTCGCCAGAGGTATGAGGGGCCAGCACCACCGAGTGCTGGCCCCTCTTGTCGATCGCGGCACGCAGCATTGGTTGAGTGCTTTGCTTCAGGCTCATACTAGATGCATTATGGTTTCGTTAGCACGACAACTATTCTGGGCGCTCAATGAAAGGAACACCATCAATGCGACTGCTGGGACGCAGCAATTCGACCAATGTCAAAAAGGTCATGTGGTGTGCGGCCGAACTTGGCCTGCCACTTGAGCGCATAGACATGGGCGGGCCCTTCGGCGGCCTGGATAGCCCCGACTTCCGGGAGAAGAACCCCAATGGGCTGATTCCCTGTTTGGAGGATGGCGAGCTGATCCTTTGGGAATCCAATACTATCGTTCGCTATCTCGTCGCAGAGTATGGCGAGGGACGTCTTTCCAGTGAGAGCCCCGCCAGCCGAGCCCGCTGCGACATGTGGATGGATTGGGTACTGTCAACGCTGACCGCCCCCTTCCGTGACCTGTACTGGAACAAGGTGCGGGCTACCGATAGCAACCGTGACGAGGCAGCCATGGAGCAAGGCCAGAAAGATCTCTCCCGTCACTTGACCTTGGTCGATGGTGTGCTTGCCGAACACGCTTGGCTGTCAGGTGAGTCTTTTGGCTTGGCTGATATTCCTCTGGGATGCTACGTCTATGCTTGGTTCGGCATGGATATTGAACGTCCAGAGCTACCGCATCTGTCAGCTTGGTATGAACGCTTGTGCAAGCGTCCTGGCTACCAACAGCATGTGATGCTTCCGCTTACCTGACCACCGGAATATTCCTCGAATTATCCCAAGTGGTACATATTCCTGCTCGAGCCAGAAAAAGCTGCCTTTGGGCGGCTAGTCGGGTCGGTGTCGGGTTCGAGCAGGTGAACTACCCGCGACGATGACCGGAGCCAGCCCATCGTGAGGGTCAGCGAAGAATAGCGCGATGATCTACGTAGGAAATCTACGCACACACAAAAAACCGCCCTCGAAGGCGGTTTTTCATGCTTAGCAAGTGCTTGATTCTAGTGTGTCTTCAATATGGTGCCGACACCAGGAGCCGAACCCGGGACCTACTGATTACAAGTAAAGTATGTTATTCCATAAAATCACATGGTTATAGAAATTTCAGCTACATAAAATCACATGCATCTCTCACTAAAATCAATCAGTTATGGCGCGTAGCTACGCAGCTTTCGGGAGGTTAAAACCGCCCTCTCCTCATTTATTCTTACTCGGTAGTGGTACTCCCATCTATTCGATGATGGATGGGACAACAAAGCCCGAAATAATAGGCGGTTCAAGGTGCTTGGTACTTGCAGTATTGCAGAGAGGCCGGCAAGCCGAAGGGCTGCCGGCCTCTTCATGGTGGCATAATAAGGTTTGACAATAGGCCATTCCCTATATAGGCTTCACCCTATAAGGTAAAGGATGATCAGATGTGGTCGATAGAGCAGACCGAGACTTTTGAAGAGTGGTACTTCTCTCTGGACGAGACTGACCGGGAGAACGTGCTTGCGGCAATCTTTATGCTCCGGGACAGAGGCCCAACATTGCCGCGCCCACATGCCGATACCTTGAGGGGCTCGCAGTATCGCAACATGAAAGAGCTGAGGGTTCAGAGCCAAGGTAAGCCCTTGAGAGTCTTCTTCGCATTCGATCCACGGCGAACAGGCATTCTGCTCTGCGCTGGCGATAAGACCGGCAACAAACGTTTCTATGATGACATGATCCCTGTGGCAGATCAGGAATACACTGCCCACCTGGATTCACTGAAGTGAGGTGAAAGCTATGGCTCGCACACTGGACCAACTCATCGCCAATGAAAACCCTGAGATCGTGAATCGTGCCCAGGAGAAAGCTGATGCGATGTTACTGGAGCTTCGGCTCTCAGAAATTCGCCGCTTGGTGGAGATGACCCAGGCGCAGATGGCCGATGCTTTGGGTGTCAAACAACCAACTATTGCTGGCATGGAGAGGGGCGGGCAGGATCTGCGTTTGAGCTCTATCAAGCGTTACGTTGAGGCCATTGGCGGGAAGGTCCGTCTGGATGTCGAACTACCAGACGGCACCCACCATGGCTTCCCCGTGTGACTTCTCCCTGCGTAGACCACCTGTAGATAAAAGCGCATAAGCCCTCCCCTTCCGGAGGAAAGGGCCATAGGTTCGAATCCTATAGGACGCGCCAAAAAACCAGTAAAAACGGCCAACTAGCGAACAATCGCGGTGGCCGTTTTTCGTTGCTCAAGGTTCTAGGTTCCACATGGCAGAAGCTGAGCTTAGTAACAGAAAACTCTGGCTATTCCATGATGATGAAATGACATAGCCCGTAGCTACAAAGGTACGGGCTTGGGATGGCCTCTAATACAGCGTTGCCACACTCCAAAGATTTCACGACGCTGCGGATACTGATTACAAGTAAAGTTAATTTAAAAATCAACTGGTTAAATATCTCACCTACGTTCAATACTCCATGATAGATTGGATGTAAACATTGCTCCCATATTGCATAAACAAGTGTCAATACCAAAATACATCATGGAAGATTACTTCCTAATTAAACCAAAGAAAGAGCCGGGATCCCACCGGCTGCGACCCTCTCAACACTGTAGACTTAAAAATATATATTAATTCTCCCTATCTTTTTCAATTACCCTTTCTAATTGTTCAAACAAATTATGAAAATTATTAAAAAACTCATCATCCTGATCTATAACCCAGTTTGCAAACTCCCTTTTAGTATTCTTTCTTACTTTTTTTGCCAAGTAAACAAATTCTCCTGGCAAATGGTTTGAGTATAATTCTGTAAGATTAATCTGTGTGGGAAGCTCTGGATCATTAGCTTTAGATATCCGGTCTTCTAGAACCAGAATATTTTGATCTAATGCATCATTGATGACTTGATCTGGAAACATGAACTCAATTGGAATTGGTAGGCTTATTTCACCACCCATTCTCTCATTGATCACTCTCTCCACATCAACCAAATTCTGCGGAAGAGGAAGTAATCCTACATATAAATGTCTTTCAGAGCATACTTCTAGAAAACTGGTATCCTCTATAGTCACATGATCGGAAAATTCCCGAATTTGTTTTCTTCCTTCTTGGTCTCTATCAAATAGTCCAATTACAGCATGCGATAGCTTTTTAGATAAGATTCTAGCTGATTTAATATATGGAGGAATATTATTCGCTCCTTCAGCGTGAACAATATGAAAATTAGGATCTCTATTTGGGTAAAGCTTACGATATGCAGCTTCCATTATGATTTTATCAGTAATTCCTTCCACTATAATATGAGGAGTATTATGTTCGGATAGCTCAGCATCAAGACGCTTTACAGATTCTTTTAACCTCTCGATATTCTCATATGCTTGTTTTGCTCTGTCAGCAATTAAAGCAGCAACACCAAGTTTCCCATCAATTAATTCTTCTGATGTGATTTTCTCAACTTTAGTCTCTCTTCCAGAATCGAGTGACTTTTGGTGTACCAGCCACTTTGATACATTATCACCTTTAAGATCATAAAATGCAGGAGAATGTGTTGTTATAAATATTTGATTCTCCTCACAAAACTCGTCTTTAAATTGCTTGGCCAATTCAAATGCAGGACCAAGTTCAAGGGATGTCTCTGGCTCTTCATAAGCCCATATATGATGCGTTTGTGTATGTCTTGCAATAAAGTCCAAAATAAATGGGATATGGCGACTTTGAACACCATCACCTCTTTTCTGCAAAGGGATACTATGATCATCATACCCTGTAGCAAAATCAAGTGCATTAAATAATACTCGGAGATTTGTAGGAGGTTGAACATTACTTTCGACACCAACACCATCTCGAATTTTGATACTCATTTCAGATGTACTTTCATTAAGAGTATTCATCAACTCTTCTGTTGAACGCAATAAACCTGCCTTTTCATCATCTAGAAGGGCATCATGAAGGAGGGACAAAAAATGAGAGAAAATATCCCGACCTCTTACTGCAGGAATATAATGGAATGAGATTTTATTCAAAAATCTTGCCACTGATGTAGATGTCAGCCCCTTTGGATAAGTTACTTCCGGCTGGTCAGAATATCTATTCCAAACTTTTTTAATAGAAAATTCTTTCGGCAAAGATCTCCAGTTTAAGAAATTTGTAAAATGTACTTTTATCCATATTGTTGCGCGCCCTTTTGTAGCGCGAGCTTCTTCAGAGCGCTTTCTGGTCAAATCATCCATGAAAAAGAAACCCTGACCAAGCTCTGTTTCGTTGTTAAAAAACAAATTCAAAGCTTTTAATACATTTGATTTCCCACTATCATTGCCACCTATTAAAACGTTCAAATCATTTATTTTCTTCAAATCTACCGAATATGTTGACCTAAAATAATTTATTTCTATTTTGCTTATGATTTTCATTTAGTTTTCCTGCGTACTTACTCAACAATGTATTAAGTATTTTGTTTAATATAAGAATGAAATTTTCCATATGGCATTTTCAACTCTTTCACATGCCATGACATTTTAAGTAGCTTTGATGCTATCAAAGGGATGCTCAATGCACAAAATCCTAAGCAACCATCGACCTCATGCCCGAGATACGTTTTCTATGCATAAAAGCGCAGAAATGCGCATGAAAACGCATAAGTCCATTACCCCTTATAACCTTCCCGCCCCCCAGTAACGGTGCGGCTTCATCCCATATCGCATGAGTGCATAAAAACCGACCTATTTAGAGCGCGGGCGGGGCGGGGTGACGATTGCGCTCAGCGGCCTGCAGCCAGGGTGGTGGAGGTACAAAGAAGCCGCCCCTAGGGCGGCTCGTCTGGTCGAGGCAAGGTTACCTGGTTGGATCGAGTGGCATGAGCTCTGGGTCGCCTAGAGTGTACGGTTGAAACCTGATGATTTCCTCGCCCACGAGCTCATTCACCTCCTGGAGAGCAGCCTGCAACGGTTCGAGCTCATTGGCCACGAAGACCCTGGCAGCCTTCTCCACATCGTGCATCACGGGCACCGTAGATCACGGCAGCACTCCACAGTTCTCCTGCAGAACTTTGATCTTCGGGCTTTGCTCCAGGAGGTAGGCAAGGCTGCACCACCTGGATGGCCAGTGGAGGCGCCTGAAACGCTTTCTTGATGATGAGCTGATCCCGCTCTCAACAACAACCAGGCAGAGAACGTCATCCGCCCTTTCCTGGTCGGCCGCAAAAACTGGCTGTTCAGCCGTACGCCGAGTTGCGCACACGCCAGCGCAGCAATCTACAGACTGATCGAGATAGTCCAGGCCAACGGCCGCTCGCCTTATGACTACTTGCAGTTCGTGTTCGAAACCCTGTCCACCCTCGGCGAGGCAACTCTTCATGGCGTTGCCCCGTGGCGGGATGCTCGATTCCTAGAGATGCTTCGAGACAGGAGAGCGGCCAGCGCCGGGCAGGTACCGCCCGGCGAGGCGGGGGGACGGTGGTGTTCGGGGCTTGTCCTAAAAGCCTTCCAGCACGACCTTGCCACGTGAGCGGCCGCTCTCGATCAGAGCGTGGGCACGGCGTATGTTGTCGACGTCGATGGACCCGAAATGCTCGGCCATGGTGGTCCTCAGTACGCCTTCGTCGATCAGGGCGGCAACTCGCTCCAGCAGTTTGTGCTGGCGGATCATGTCCGTGGTCTGGAACATGGCGCGGGTGAACATCAGCTCCCAGTGCAACGACAGGCTCTTGCGCTTCAAGGGCAGCGCGTCGAGCCGCTCGGGGTCGTCGATGAGTGCCAGGCGACCTTGAGGTTTCAGCGCTTCGACCAAGTACGCATAGTGCCTGTCGGTATGGGTAAGGCTGGCAACCATTTCGACCTGATTCACGCCGATGCGCTGCAGTTCCTCGGTGAGCGGCCGGCCATGGTCGATGACGTGGTGCGCGCCCAGCTCGCGGACCCAGTGCTGGGTTTCCGGGCGCGAGGCGGTGCCAATCACCGTCATCCCGGTCAGCTTGCGGGCTAGCTGGGTCAACATCGAACCGACCCCACCCGCCGCGCCGACGATCAACAGCGTCTCGCCCTGACCGCCACCCTCGGCTACGCCCAGGCGGTCGAACAACAATTCCCAAGCGGTGATCGAGGTCAGCGGCAAGGCCGCGGCCTGCGCAAAGCCGAGCGAGACAGGTTTGTGTCCAACGATGCGTTCGTCGACCAGGTGGAGCTGGCTGTAGCTGCCCGGGCGAGTGATATCGCCGGCATAGAAGACATCGTCACCGGGTTGGAACAGGCTCACCTCGCTGCCCACGGCGCGGACGATACCCGCTGCATCCCAGCCAAGCACGCGCGGCTCGCTTACCTGGGTTCCCCTGCGCACCTTGGTATCGACCGGGTTGACCGAGACGGCACGCACCTCGACCAGTATGTCATGTGGCCCAGGCATCGGTTCGGGAAAGTCGAGTTCGACCAGAGCGAGCGGGTCGTCGATGGGTAAGCCGTGCTGGGTATAGGCAATAGCTTTCATGTGGCGGTCCTCGCATCAAGACAATCATCGGGGAAGGATTCGGCTATGTTGCCGTGCACTTGCATGGCCAAAAACAGCGATATGTCCAATGGCCAATTGCTTAACGCCCACAGCCTCCTAAGACCCGGGCATGACCGGGTCAAAGATGCTGTTCTGATCATCAGGCCCTCCAGCAGAAAACGCTGCCCCCTCAATATGGTAGACCTTCGGTTCTTCCGAAAAATATTCCTCCAAGCCCATCATGAACACCCGATGGTCTTCACTCGCCTCGAAGCCCGGCGTGTGATCCTCAAGGGATTGCCATCGCACGATCAGGTTGAATAACTCGGGCGCTTCGATGCCTTGCGCGAGCATGTGACCACCGTAACCCTTGGCGCGGCTGAGCAGAGGAGCAACTTCGGTGAATGCACGTCTGAACTGTTCAATGTGCTCTTTGCGAACGGGCAGTAGAGCGATTTCATAAACCATGGGACATTCCCTCAGATTGATTTCAACGGTATAACATTCGCACCTACGAGATGAGCGATGGCTCGACGGCAATCGCGATTTTTCCTCGAATACCGTTGTTGGAGCTCTCCAGCAGCGCGTGGGCAAGACCAATATCAGCAAGCGAGTAGACCGCACCAACATGTGGCCGCAGCTGACCGCGTGCTATCAATGCGCTCAGCTCATCCAATTTGCCGCGGTTCTGTCTTGTAAAAACGAAGTGATAACTGGCGTTCTTGCCCCACGCCTCAATGATGTTTTGTGGCTGTGCAATGTCCACAATCGTGACCACACGGCCAAGTTGGGCGAGCGCGTCGGGGCTGCGCGACAATGTGTTGCCGCCGATGGTGTCGAACACTACATCGACACCGTGTCCATCGGTTTCCCGCAGGATGGCGTCGACGTAATCTTCTTTCTCGTAGTCGATGACTACATCGGCACCCAGACTCCGTGCGAACTCAAAGTTTGCTTCGCGCACGGTGGTGAACACCCTGGCGCCCATGGCTTTTGCCACTTGGATCGCCACATGGCCGACGCCTCCCGCACCGCCGTGCACCAGGATGCTCTCCCCCACTCTAAGCGCAGCACGCACGACCAGTGCTTCCCACACCGTCCCGCCAACCAGGGTCAGGCTGGCCGCCTCGAGATGACTCAGCGAGGGCGGCTTCTTCCCGATAATGCTCTCGGCTGCAACGTGGTACTCGGCATAACTTCCAGGGCCGTCAAAAATTTGCGGGGTGTACCAGACTTCATCGCCTGGCACGAAGCCCGTCACACCCGGCCCGACGGCTTCGACAACACCAGATACGTCATGCCCGGTAATGGCCGGCAACGGCACCAGGTCGGAATAATCGCCACGTCTTACCTGGTAATCCAACGGATTGATGGAAGTTGCGTGTACCCGCACCAGAACTTGTCCCGCGTGCGGCACTGGCTTGGGTACCTCGCTGAGCTCGAACGACTCCGGGCCGCCAAATGTTTTCAGTATCAGCGCTTTCATGGTAGATCCTCACTTCGGAAAAAAGGAATATCGGTATTTATCGATATGTTAGCGTAAAAAATTACAGCTCTTTAGCTATCATCTCGGCTAGAGCACTTATCGTTTCTTCATTGCGCTTGTAGTAGGTCCACTGCCCGATGCGTCTGACTTCAACCAGTCCCGCTCGCTGCAGAGTTGCAAGGTAATCAGACACCGTTGACTGCGACAGTCCGACGCCTTCTTGAATGCTACTGACGCAAACGCCCACAGTATGTACGTCCCCTTCATCCTGAGGGGGGAAGTTCTTTACTGGATCCTTCAAACCCTTCACGATTTCAAGACGCGTACGGTTTGAGAGGGCTTTGAATATGTCGATAAGTTCCATAGCCCGTCATGGTATCGAGATTTTCCGATATGTCAATAGCCTTTCGCATAAAACGCCACTCGGATCGTCCTAATAATCCCTAATCCATTGGGCTGGCACAAGATCTATCCTCCTCCCCCCCCGCTTTGTGACGCTGAGTGGGTATCGACCCAGAGTTTAGGGCGTAATGGCCGTGCTTTAGCCTGTGCAGCTCAACAGGGGCTCACTTCACCACCTAGGTCCAGAAAATGATGATCCCAGCGAGGATGATGGCGTCGAGGAAGATATCATCGCATCGCTCATAGCGGGTCGCGACGCCGCGCCAGTTCTTGAGGTGGCCGCGGCGTTCTCGATACGCTTGCGATAAAGGCGCCTGCTGTATCTGGCTGGTTTCCTGCGTTTCTTCCTCGGAGGGATGCAGGAACGGATGCTTGAACAAGCCTCAGATGTCGATTTCCGACCCATCCGGGTTTGCCTTGATGTGGTACTCACCGCTTTCGCGGAAGCTGCGAACGGTGGCGAAGGTGTCTTCCATGAACTGGACATAGGACAGTTTGCCGTTTTCGCCGCGACATCCAGCTTGCTGGTGCACACTGTACCGACTACACGCGATGCACCGAGTTGCTTGGCGATACCAGGGAATGCCGCGGCAAGCCCCCCAAACGCACCATGAATGAGGACACTCTCGCCTTGCGTCAGAGCGACATGCGCCATCGCAGCGTTGGGAATGACCGCTTGTGCAAGCGCCCCGGCTACCAACAGCATGTGATGCTTCCGCTTACCTGGCCACTGGAATATTCCTCGAATTATCCCAGCTGGTACATATTCCTGCTCGAGCCAGAAAAAGCTGCCCTTGGGCGGCTGCTCGGGTCGATGTCGGGTTCGAGCAGGTGAACCACCCTCCCTCTGGGCAGCTCGGTGCGGTCGATGTAGTTCGGCACCCACCAGCACCGGTCGGCATTCGGTCCTCCACGGCGCATATACTTGGCACGCAGGTGACGGAAAGGCAGCAACTTGCCCAGCCTGCCGCGAACCTCTTCAAGATAACCGTTACCGAATACCAAGTAGTCCAGCGCCAAACCACTGAATGCCTGGCGGCCCAGCAGTGGATGAAGTTTGAAGGTGCGCAGGAGGATATTGCGCTTCACCTGGAGAGCTGACCCATGGTGCGCCGTTGCACGATAACTTTTGGCGAGGATCTCCAGAGGGATCGGTGGTTCGTACCACTCATCCGGAGTGAGCAGCAGCCCTTCAT
>NZ_JAJUFQ010000039.1 GCF_029263665.1 Halomonas sp. | reverse complement strand
GTACTTTGTGCTAAGTACTTTGTGTCAAGTACTTTGTGTCAAGTACTTAGCGTCATGAGTGGATAGTATGGACCTAGTGCTGGGGACAATGGGTTTGAGTAGGCTCTCATCGCTTGTAAAGCGCGTTATAGCTTAGAAAGTGCGTTATAGCTTGGAAAGCACGGTTTCTGCGCTGGATGCCTCAATGACGCCTTTTGCACTATCTACACCCAGATATTCCACGACACCGTCATTGACGATCATGGCGTAACGCTGGCTGCGAAGGCCCAAGCCGGCACCGCTGAGATCCTGCCCCAGGCCGATGGCGTTAGTGAAGTCGCCGTTACCATCTGCCAGCATGGTCATGCTGCCGGCATTCTGGTCCTTCTGCCAGGCACCCATGACGAAGGCATCGTTCACCGCCAGGCAGGCGATGGCATCAACCTTTTCCAGCAGTCTGTCAGCCAGGACCACGAAACCGGGCATGTGAGTGTTGGAGCAGCCTGGAGTGAATGCGCCGGGTACGGCAAATAGTGCCACCTTGCGGCCTGCGAAGAACTCACTGCTTGCGAGAGCCTCCGGGCCCTTGGCGCCGTTGGTGTACAGGGTGACATCAGGAAGGCGGTCGCCAGTGGAAATCGTCATGGTGGTCTCCTTGAGGGTATCCGGGAAATAAAATGCCGCTTCAAGGATGGCCGTTGGGCATGAGCAGTGCAATGAGGATTTGATGGTAAATGATAAGCCCGGCATGAATGAAGCCGGGCCTGAGGGTCAGGAGAAGGGAAAAGGGGATCAGCGCAAGCTGAGCGAAGCGCCATCCTGGCCCATTGCTGCTTCACGATAGGCTTCGGCTTCCTCGGCCTCGACGGCGGGAGAGAAGCGAACGACCAGAGCACACAATGACGCTATCACCACGGCAATACCGAGATAGAACAGTCCTTGTTGATACGTCAGGGATTCTGAACGAAACAGGAAACCAGCAGCGACTGCTCCAGCGTTACCGCCAGCACCGACAATACCCGCAACAGCACCCAGCGCTCGCTTGTTGATGAAAGGAACCACCCCGAAGGTGGCACCTTCAGCCATCTGCACAAACAAGCTGAACACCAGCATGATGCCAATGGCCAGGGCCAGAACATGCATCTGCGAGAAGAACATCAGTGCGACACCTTCGCAGAGCAAGGCAATGAACAGCCAGCGTACGCGCCCCTTGAGGCCATTGTTACGCGCAAAAAGGTCGGAGAATACACCGCCCATGGTACGGGCAAAGATGTTCATCAGGCCAAACAGCCCTGCGATCAGTCCTGCGGTGGCAAGACTCAAGTCGAAATAGTCGAAGTAGTAGATGGCGGCGATGTTATTGATGGTCAATTCGACGCCAAAGCATGCTGCATAGACCACGAACAGCGCCCAGACACGGATATCGCGGCAGGCGATGGCGAAGGTGTTGCGGGGAGTATTGCGGCCATCTTCGTTACTGGCCTCGAGCTGTTCTGTGGCCCGCAGCTCCTTGAAGTTGCCATCGGGAGCATCTTGAGTGAACAGGTAGTAACCGATACCAGTGAAGAACATGACAATACCTGGTACCACCATGGCCAGTCGCCAGCCCAACGTTTCGCTGACACCAAGCATCAGGAGCCCGGAGAAGATCAATGGCATCAGAATCTGGGTGGTACCGCCGCCCAGATTGCCCCAGCCGGCAGAGGTCGCGTTGGCAGTGCCGACCACATTGGGCGCGAACATGATGGATGTGTGGTACTGAGTGATGACGAAAGACGCACCGATAGCGCCAATGGCCAGGCGAGCGAGCAGGAAGGTTTCGAAATTGTTGGCAAATCCGATGCTCATCACGGGAAGCGAACCGAGCACGAGTAGCCAGCTATAGGCCAAGCGAGGACCGATACGATCGCACAATACACCGATGATCAAACGCACTAGCACGGTGATGGCTACGGAGGCGATGATCGTGTTGCCAACCTGAGTCTTGGTCAGGCCCAGGTCATCTCGCACCACGGCCATGAGCGGCGCAATGCCGAACCAGCCGAAGAAGCAGATGTGAAAGGCGAACCAGGAGAAGTGAAAGGCTCGCATCTGTGGGGTAGAAAAGTTGAACAGGCGGATCCTGTTGGCCTTGTGCCGGATGTTCATAAGGTAAGCCCTCATCAGCTGACGGACGAATTGCGTAGTCTTGTTGTCCTTCGCCGTTGAAGGTCTGTACCGACGCACTCGTACCCGGTCTGCTGGAGGGCCTGGTCCACGCCTGAACACTCACTTGGTAATAAAATGCTTGAGTAGCGATAAGCAGAATGAGTGCCAGAACATGGCAAATATATGGCTTTTCAGTCATGTAGCGTGATATGTGCTGACAATGGGATCAATGGTGCGATGCATCGAAGTGCATCTTCAGGTGGTATGGCGCCGAGTTGGTGCTTCGTCAGGAAAACTTTCTCAGAAAACCTTCTCAGGAAAGCTTCTCGGATAGGGAGTCCATTGCGGAGATAATGCTTCAGCGCTTCATGGCCAATTCCTGGTTGCTGGTGCAATGCAGGAACTTGGAACTCGCCAGCCATGCCGGATCTGGGTAGTAGGTAAAGAGGTACTGGCTGTCCTTGATGCTGTCTATCAGCGGTATGGCAATCTCGGAGCGCACGGCTGGGCAGCCATGGCTGCGACCGATGCGTCCCGTCTGCTCGATGAAGTCCTCACTGACGTAATCTGCGCCATGAATGACGATGGCACGTTCAAAGGCATTGTCGTTGACCCCAGGTTCCAGGCCTTCGAGGCGCAGGGAATAGCCGTTGCTGCCCTCATAGCTGTTCATGGTGCGGAACAGCCCGAGGCTTGACTGGTAACTATCGGGGGTATTGGAGAAATTCGAAGCGACAGTGTCTCCTGATCCCCGACCATGAGAGACCAGCTCGTGGAAGATCAGGCGAGACTGAGCCAGATCGAAGACCCACAGGCGAGGCTCGGTGGAAGGCAATGAAAAATCGATGATGGCCAGGCGCTGAGCATTGGGATCGGCACAGCTCAAGGCCTGTGCAGCCAACTTCAGCACTTCCGGATTGGCCGTAGGTGCCAGTTGGGTCAAGGTCCGTGTCAGATGATTGGCATCTGCCGCGGATGGGCTGAGAGGCGTTGCGGGCGAGTGCCTGGCAGTTTGAGAGGTTGCCTTGCTCCCGGCTGCCAAGGCAGAGGAAGCAGGAATCGCTGGAAGCGACGATACTGAAAGAAAACCAAGAATAAACAAGCTTGAAGCCTTCAGCGGTGTACAGGGACGGCTTGACATCGGCGGGCATCCTGTCGGAGATGTCGGAAAACATTGCCTCCAATTATGACAGTACGGCTCGAGATCTCCAGTTTTGACGTCAAATTTCAGGGAGATATCGCCATGTTGAACTCAATTTTACGACACATGGGATTATGCCGAGTCATATTCATCTTGTTGCTGGGACTCTTCCTGGCCCTGCTTCCTCGCATGAGCGTCGGCGTATCGGTGAATGCCAGCACTGCTGACGTGGTTGCCGAGGACAGCAGTGATGATGCAAGGAAGGACGCGAAAAAGACGGATTCGGAGGCTGGCAAATCCCCTGAAGAGAAGCCAGCAAGTCCCTTGGAAGCAGGGCTGGAGGACACCCCCGAGATCGTTCAGCAGTTCTATGCCCAGCATGACATGCGCCCGGTGTGGACCGAGATGTCGCGAGTGGAGGCGCTGGTGGAAGCCCTCGACAACCTGGATCGTGACGGGCTCAATCCCGATGATTACAAGCCTGAGCAGTTGGCCGAATCAGGCCGCGAGGCTCTCTCCAGGAGTGCTGACAGTGAGGCCAGGATTGATTTCGAGATCAGGGCTAGCCATACACTCTTCATGGCCATGAGTCATCTGCAGCGAGGCAAGGTCGATCCACGACGTATAGAAGGGGGGTGGAAGGCGGAGATAGCACCACCGTCCTTTGACATGGCTGCCGTATCGCAGGCTCTGGATGCTGGTGATGTTGCTGCCGTAATGGATATGGCACGGCCGAATTTCGAACCTTATCGTCAGTTACGTAGTGCTCTGGAACGCTACCGCAACATACAACGTGCTGGCGGTTGGCCGCAATTTCCAGAGCGCAGCCGCTCATTGCGCCCAGGGGACAGAAGCGCTGATGTCATGCTGTTGCGTGAGCGCCTGGCGATATTCGGAGAACTGGAATTACTGGTGGCTGATGAGGGCTATTATTCTGACGTTGCTCTGTCGGCCCAGCGCCAGGCCAATGTCTATGACGGTGCCTTGGTAGACGCGGTACGCCGTTTCCAGAGACAGCATCTGTTGGAGGATGATGGCATCGTCGGTCCGGCAACTCGCCGGGAACTGAACATGACGGTAGGGCAGAGGATCGACCAGATTCGCGTCAACATGGAGCGAGCTCGCTGGTTGTTGCATGGTTTGCCGGAGTCCTTCGTATTGGTGGATATCGCCGGTTACCGGATCAGCTATTTCCGCCCCAATGGTGAGGTATGGCGTTCGCGCATTGTGGTCGGCCAGCCTTATCGCAAGACGCCAGCACTGCGCTCGGAAATTACCCATCTGACATTGCATCCTACCTGGACAGTGCCTCCGACCATCTTCAGAGAAGACATTCTGCCTCAGGTACGCCGCAACCCTGGTTATCTGGCCAGTCGGGACATGGTGGCGCTGACGCCTTCCGGCAGAGTGCTCAACCCATGGTGGGTGAACTGGTCATACCCTGATGGCATTATTCTGCGCCAAGCCGCCGGACCGCGTAATCCCTTGGGGCGTCTTGTGATTCGTTTTCCCAATGACTATTCCGTGTATCTCCACGACACGCCCAACAAGGAATTGTTCGAGCGTCCCCAGCGTGCGCTGAGTTCCGGCTGCATTCGTGTGGAAGGCGTCGAGCAACTGGTCCAGATGCTGCTCGAGGATTCAGGAACACAAGGGGAGATTCAGCAACTTCTCGACAATGACCGGACCCGGAATATGTCACTGGCGAAGGATATTCCCCTGATTCTGAATTACTGGACCGCGCAACCCGGGAAGCATGGCGACGTGAGTTTTCGTCCGGATATCTATCAACGCGATGGCGCTGTACTGGCTGCTCTGGACGCCCCCGTCACACTCTGATCTGGCATGTGCCGGAGAGGGGACAACGCCGTCGTGAAGCGGAAGCCACGACGGCGTTGGGTCTGCGCTGACAGCCTGTGTCTGGTTGGAAGCTGTGATCAGGCGTCCTGCGCGCTGGAGCGTTGCGATTGTCCTCGGAAACTCAAGGCAAACAGGGCCAGTACAACCAAAGCAAAGATGGCGGGGAATTGCCAGATGCTGTTCCAGTCATGTCCTTCTGCCGTGGTGTAGTAATCGGTGATCATTCCCGCAACCCAGAAGCCGATCAGCATGCCGACGCCATAGGTCGCCAGGGTGATCATGCCTTGAGCGGAACTCTTGAAACGTTCTCCAGCCCGGGCATCGGTGTAGATCTGTCCAGAGACGAAGAAAAAGTCGTAACAGACCCCGTGCAGGGCGATGCCAAGCAGCAGCAGGCCAACGCCCGAACCGGCATCACCAAAGGCAAACAACGCGTAGCGTACTGCCCAGGCCAGCATGCCCACCAGCAGTGTGATCTTGATACCGAAACGGTGGATGAACAAAGGTAGCAGCAGCATGAACAGCACTTCAGAGATCTGCCCCAGCGTCATTTTTCCGGTGGGGTTGGCGACACCAATCTCGGCCAGGAAAGGGTTGGCATTCTGATAATAGAAGGCCAATGGGATACAGATCAGAATCGAGGCGACAAAGAAAATGGCGTAATTGCGGTCCTTGAGCAGGGTTAGAGCATCCAGGCCAAGCCATTCCCGGATACCTCCTTGGCCGTCTCCTGCCTTGGGAGGGGTGGCCGGCAGGGAGAAGCTATATAGACCGAGAATCAGGGAAGCTATGGCACACATCAGGAAAGTGTTGCGCAGCGTGCCTGCAGCGATGGCGGTGGCGCTGTCCCAGGCCAGGAGATAGCTAATGGTAAGGCCCGCGACGATCCAGCCAATGGTGCCCCATACCCGAATACGAGCGAACTCTCGTGAAGGGTCGGTCATCTGGCGGAAGGACACCGAGTTGACCAGGGCCAGAGTGGGCATGTAGAGAATCATGTAGGCCAGGACCAACGGATAGAAAGCGGTAAAGGATTCAGCCTGAGACAACGCGTACATCAGCGCTGCACCGACCAGGTGTAACACCGCCAGAATGCGTTCAGCACGGAAATAGCGATCAGCGATCAACCCGATGATGAAGGGGGCGATGATAGCCCCCCAGGATTGGGTAGCGAAGGCCATGCCGATCTGGCCACCGCTGGCGGAAAGGTTGTTCGCCAGGAAAGTGCCCAGGGTGACGAACCAGCCGCCCCAGATAAAGAATTCAAGAAACATCATGATGCTGAGACGGACGCGAATCATGGGATAGTCTCCGCAGTTATCGTGGTTATATTTGTGTTGAGTTCAGCGGTTCAGGCCAAGGATACGACGATTGCGTTCGGGGCTTGTGGTAACCGCGGCAAAGTCGTCAAAGCTTGTTGTTGCAGGCTGGATCATGTGGCGAGCAATAAAGGGGGCTCCCTCTGCGGCACCTTGAGCGGCATCTTTCAGACAGCATTCCCATTCGAGCACTGCCCAGCCATCGTATTCATATTGGGTAAGCTTCGAGAAAATCGCACTGAAGTCGACTTGCCCGTCACCCAGAGAGCGAAATCGTCCAGGGCGTTCGCGCCAATCCTGGTAGCCACCATAGACACCACTGGAGGCGGAGGGCAGGAATTCGGCATCCTTGACATGGAACATGCGGATGCGTTCGTGGTAGCGATCGATAAAGCCCAGATAGTCGAGCTGCTGCAGGACGAAGTGGCTGGGGTCGAACAGGATGTTGGCTCGGGGATGGTGATCAACGGCATCCAGGAAACGCTCAAAGCTGGCACCATCATGGAGGTCCTCGCCCGGGTGGATCTCAAAGCATAGATCGACGCCTTCCTGATCAAAGATATCGAGAATGGGACGCCAGCGATTGGCGAGCTCCTTGAACCCTTCCTCGATCAGGCCCGCGGGACGCTGAGGCCAAGGGTAGACATAGGGCCACAGCAAGGCACCAGAGAAGGTGGCATGAGCCTTGAGTCCGAGGCGACGGCTGGCGCGGGCAGCGAGCTGGAGTTGCTTCACGGCCCAGGCCTGGCGCTCAACTGGCTTGCCACGTAATGATGCAGGGGCAAAATCGTCGAACATGTCATCGAAGGCCGGGTGCACGGCAACCAGCTGTCCTTGCAGGTGAGTGGAAAGTTCACTGATCTGAACACCTGCCTGGGCACAGCGTCCCTGCAGTTCATCGCAGTATTCCTGGCTATCAGCCGCGAGTTCAAGGTCGATCAGGCGAGGATCCAGGGTGGGCACTTGCACTCCCTGGTAACCCAGTTCTGCAGCCCACTGGGTGATGCTTTCAAGGCTGTTGAAAGGGGCATGAGTACCGAGAAACTGGGCGAGAAAGATCGCTGGGCCCTGAATGCCTGTGTATGTCTGAGCCTGAGATTGCGTTGTCATTGGGTACTTCCTGATCCGAGCTGAGAAATATCCACGAAAGGTGTCCACTTGGCATCGCTGGAATGACTGTCCAGCACGGTCTGCACGAAGGCCATACCTCGCAGGCCATCTCCCAGATTCGGTACTCCGGGAGCAGAACCGTGCTGTCCCTGGCGGATGGCTTGAGCCATATCGGCATAGAGGTTGGCCATGGCTTCCAGATAACCTTCCGGGTGCCCGCCAGGGATACGCAAGCGATCGATAGCGGCTTCACAAAGTCCAGGCTGGTCGACACCGGCACGCAATATCTGCGGGACGTCTCCCTGCGGAGTGAAGTAAAGACGGTTAGGGTTGCGCTGAACCCACTCCAGAGCGCCATCCTCGCCATAGACACGAATCTTGAGTCCGTTGTCTTCTCCTGTAGAAACCTGGCTGACAATCAGGGTGCCGCTGGCTCCTTCTTCTGTACGGAACAGAATGTCACCATCATCGTCCAGCGCGCGGCCTTCTGCATGAATGGACAGTGTTGCGCATAGCTGTTTGATGTGATGGCCTGACACGAATTCTGCGAGGCCAAAGGCATGGGTGCCGATATCGCCCATCGCTCCACTGGCACCGGAAAGTTCGGGATCAGTGCGCCAGGCTGCCTGACGGTTGCCGGTGTCTTCCAGCTTGGTGCCCAGCCAACCCTGGGGATACTCCACATGAATCTTGCGTAGCTTTCCCAGCTTTCCTTGCCGCACCATCTCGCGTGCTTGCCACACCAGTGGATACCCCAGATAGGTGTGGGCCAGTCCAAACAGACACTGATTTTCTGCCATGGCTTGCTGTAGCGGCAGGGCTTCTTCTAGCGTGCGTGCCACAGGCTTTTCACAGAACACATGGAAACCGGCCTGCAACGCTGCAAGAGTGATAGGCACGTGGAGGTGATTGGGGGTAACGATGGCGACCAGTTCCACTCGCTGGCTTTCCGGCAAGGTACTTTCCGTTGCCAGCATTTCTTCCCAGGAGGCATATGTTCGCCCAGCGGTGAGGCCACAACGAACACCGGTCCGGGCATTGTTGTCCATGTCACGACTGAACGCACCGCATACAAGCTCCAGCTCGCCATCCAGTGCTGCTGCCATGCGATGCACCTGTCCTATGAAGGCGCCTTCTCCGCCGCCAATCATGCCATAGCGAATACGTCGAAATGGAGGATTGCTCATGGGGTCTCCGTGAGGGTATACAAGATATGTAACCGGTTACATTGTGCATTAAAGTAGTGCGGGTAGGTGGCCCAGGCAATGCGACTTAGGTCATGAGCGGAAGTGGCCCGTTCGTCAGATACTGCTCTTCTTGTACATGACTTGAGATTCTTGCCCCTTAGGATGAGGGAAGGAATGACGTATCCTTGATGATAGAACAATGAAAGAGCCTCGGGGTGGCCCGGGGCCTTGAGAGTGGAGTACGGGACTAGGCAATCTATGACCAATATTCGCAAGGTAGCTGAGATGGCAGGGGTTTCGGTAGCAACTGTCTCGCGTACCCTGAAATCCCCTGACATCGTGTCTCCCGGTACCCGTGAGAAGGTGTTAACTGCCGTGGAACTGGCTGGGTATCGGCCGAATCTCATGGCGGTACAGTTTCGATCCCAGAAGACACGTAATCTGGTGGTCCTGGTGCCAACTATTGCCAATACCTTTTTCGCTCGGGTCATCAGCGGCATTCAGGAAGCCGCCAGTCAGCATGGCTATGCTGTGCTGCTGTGCAATACTCTGGGTGATGAGCAGGCTGAACGTGGTTACGCAGAAATGGTGGCCAATCGTCAGGCGGATGGTGTCATTCAGCTGCGCGCTTTCAACCCTTTTGATGAAGCAGCAGACTCACCCATCATGGTCAATGCCTGTGAAGTGATGGATGATGCACCTTGTCCTCGGGTGTATCTGGATAACCGAGCGGCAGCTCGGGTGATGACTGAACATCTTCTGGAGCTTGGGCATCGCCGAATCGGGATGATCAAAGGGCCACGCCAAAGCCCGTTGACTCGAGACCGGATGCAAGGGTTTCGCGATGCTCTGGCGGCGGCCAATATCGAACTGGATGAGTCCTTGCTATGCCCCGGAGATTTTACCCTGGAATCTGGATACCGAGCTGCCTCTGTCCTGATAGAGACTCGAGAGCGTCCTACGGCTATTTTCTGTGAAAATGATGAGATGGCCATTGGCGCCATTCAATGTCTCAAGGAACAAGGGCTGCGGGTGCCCGATGACATTTCCGTGGCTGGATTCGATGATATTGCCTTTGCACGTTACTGCGATCCACCGTTGACGACGATTTCTCAACCAGCGGAAGACTTTGGGCATGAGGCTGTCGCACTATTGCTCGGGCTGATGGACGGTGGTGATATACAGAGAGAAACTCGGCGTGTCATGCCGTTTAAACTGGTAGTAAGAGACAGTACCGGTCGGGTACAACGTTGAATCTTCATATCATGCAGCGGACAGAAGGCCGCTGCATGATATGGGAGGAGCTATCGTCATGCAGGCGAAGTGGTTTGCCAGCATGACGATATAAGTGAGTTGTGCAGGAATATTGATTCGAGAGGCAGATTCAAAGACGCGAGATCTGCAGCACAGGGTGACTAGTTGCGGTCGACACGATCCTTTGCGGCACTGAATCCCATCAAGGATACATTCATGTCGACTCGCTGGCCGCGAGGATCGATCATACTGACAGTCGCACTACTGCCCGCCTTGAGCTGGTTCAGAACTTCCGAGCGTAGAGGCAGGTCAGCACGACAACCTTGTGGAACACACACTTGATAGGGCATGCCCATTGGTTGGCCTGTTCCTACCTTCATTTGCAGCCCCGGAGCCAAGCTCACTCCCAACGGCAGCAGGAAGGTCATGACCGGAGTATCAATCTGCGGAGGATTGCCTACTACCACTCGCATCACTGGCTCGCCGTCCGAGCCATTGACCAGCTGCGTCATGGAACAGGAGCCTTCGGATTTGTTGACAGGACAGTTGACTTCCCAACTCTGGAAGGTTTCGGTGTTGACTGCAGGGCCGTTGCTGTCCTGAGCAAAGGCCGTAGGGGCCAGAGCCATCATGGCGACTAGACTAACCTTGCGTAGAGGGAACGCGAAGCGTGAAAACATGGAATGACTTCTCCTGATCCTATCCAATTGGGGAGACACTGATATAGGCCCATAGTTCAACACGGAACGCCCCCCTTTGGCGAGAGGCTGTCGAGTGGCTCGAGAGGTTGGCGCGATAAGGCAAATGATAGGTTCTCTCTATTCCTGAGAAATACGGCTGAAGATGTATGATAGTGCTAGTCCAAGAGTGGTACAGGCAGTTAGGTCGCTGGATGCTTGCTCAGGTAGCGCTCTGAATGAAAATGGTGGACGACAGGAAAATGCCCTGATGGCACCATTTCATGGTGGCAAAGAAGCTCTTGTCAGCAAGAGGTCCATCAGGCCAATGCGCTGATGTGTACTTGGAACGTCATCCGTATATTCATTACCCGAAGCTCAGAGTCAGTTTTCCGATCATTTCTGTAGATATTACTGGTTGTATTTCTGCAACCATCGATTCGTTACCTCTATCACTTCCGAAATTTTATGGAATTCATAAGCATTCAGAACTTCATCACAGTAGGTTTGGGTGCATTCCTCGATAGAGTAACTTTGCATGGGATAGCTCAAGTGATGTAACTCCAGTGCGACATCATGTGCTTTTGCCCAATCATTCAAAGTCTCGACAACGAATTCTGGACTGTTATTCAGGTGTAAATACTTAGGATATCCTCGTTTACTGGCCAAGCGTTCCAGTGCTTTGATGAATTGTTGTGGTAAAGGATTAAGGCTTAGCTGAACTTCTATACCCATGACTTCGAGACTGCAGTCATCTATCACATTAAATGTTCTGAATCTCAGCCCATCTGTCAAGACACT
Organism: Halomonas sp.; assembly: GCF_029263665.1. GTDB lineage: Bacteria > Pseudomonadota > Gammaproteobacteria > Pseudomonadales > Halomonadaceae > Halomonas. The sequence continues at coordinate 2,806 of NZ_JAJUFQ010000039.1, read as the reverse complement.
ACTCATGAAATATGCGGACCAGCTCTGATTGACTTTCTCGTGGTCAGTCAATGGTGAAATTTGTGTTTTTTTAAAGAATGAGTTTAGGTGTTTTTTTCTTTTTCTTAGGTTTAACTCCAGCTGGCAATAAACTCGGTAAACTCTCTTGTGGTTCCACGGGTGACCATCGTGACGTAATAGCTCGAAAAGTCTTCGGAAGCCATAATCAGGGTAGCGTGCAACTGCCGCCAGCAGAGCATCGATGATGGCATCATCACGTGCTGCGTCTGACTGATACCGATACACGGATCGACTCAAGTCAATAGCAGCACAGCTTCGGCGTTCGCTCAGGCCGTACTCGGATACAAGTATGTTCACCATCTTGCGTTTCTCTGCTGGCGTTAGAGCTTTTTTTCAATGATCTCTTTAAGCGCTAGGTTCTCATGGGTGAGCTTCTCATGTGCACGTCTTAGCCGAGAAATCTCTACCTCCATGTCCTTGATCTTTTTTATATCTGTAGGTTCTGCCCTTCCATATTTTCTCTTCCAATTGTAATAGGTCGCCTCAGATATACCGTTTTCTTGGCAGACATCTTTTACAGTTCTCCCTGAATTTACTGCAGTGATAATGGAAATAATCTGATTCTCAGTAAACCTAGATACACGCATATAAAATTCTCCTTACTAGTTATATTCTTCATAAAAATTCCAAGAGATCAAAGCCTTCAATAAACCCGGGATCATGATAAGGGAGTGTGAAAATTTCACTAACATATTTATCTATTTGATTTTTATGGTTTTTTTGTTTTTGTGGTGGAGGGGAAAGCTATGATGCAAGTCATTTTTTTATTTTATTTTCTTTATTAAACAAATGTTTTCTTATTTTGTTTTGCCTGTTTGGGACTTTAGGATGTATTGAATTATTACCCTCCTTATAGGACATAAATACGCTGTCTATAGGAAATTTCCTAATTTTATCATTCCTGCCATATGCGAGCATGCTTGCGAGCGAGTCTAAATTTTAATTGCGGCAAAGAAATGCAAAGGGAATAAAGGCATGGAAATGGTAAAGGGCACGGAGCTGTTATTCATAATTGAAAAGTCGTTTGGATAAAAATAATAAATCTTAAGATTTGGTTGATATTTAACTTAAGGTAATGAGACATCCCATGGAAACAATGATTGTATTGATTGATCGCGCCAGTCATGACCGCAAAGCAACTCGCTCGCAGAGCGAGAACGTGGCATTGCACATAAATGATCCGAGTGTCGTGCTGGTTAAAGGTTCTGTCAATGATGTGGCGCGCTATGAACGCATAGGCGATGATCTTCTCATCTATATGAAAGATGGGCGTGTCATCCGTTGTACCGATTTCTTTGAAAAAGATTCCGAAGGCAATCACAGCGAGCTGGTTTTTGGCCAGGAAGATCAGCAGGGCGCAGCTCATGTCATCTTCGATGACGCTGCGGTTCCAGCTAATGGCGAGGCGGTTGCTCTGTCGGCAACTGTCGAGCAATTGGCGACGATTGAGCCCCTGCTGTATTCGGACTCAGATGGCGTTGCTCTAGTGCCTCTGATTGGCGCCGGCTTTGCCGCAGCCTTGTTGGCAGCTGCGTTAGCTTCTAATGGGGGAGGAGGGCATCACAGCTCTCTGAGGAGAGAAGATGACGATAAAGATGTGACTCCCCCTGATGCGCCTACTGACCTTGTGGTGAGTGATGATGGCACGACTATCACCGGAAAAGGTGAGCCAGGCACCTCAGTGACCGTCACTGATCCCGACGGCAAGGTGATAGGTGAAGGCACAGTTGATGAGAACGGCGACTTCGAAGTCGAGCTGATCGAGCCTCAGATTGATGGTGAAGACCTGGACGTAACGCTGACTGACGACTCAGGCAACGAATCTGAGCCAGGCACTGTCATAGCTCCTGATCTGGATGATGCGGACGCTGACGCTGATGCTGATGCTGATGCTGATGCGGACGCTGACGCTGACGCTGATGCGGATGCGGATGCGGATGCGGATGCTGATGCGGATGCGGATGCTGATGCTGATGCGGATGCGGATGCGGATGCGGATGCGGATGCGGACGCTGATGCTGATGCGGACGCTGATGCGGACGCTGATGCTGATGCCGACGGAGATGCTGATGTCGACGACGGTATCACCATCAACACGATCGCAGGCGATGATGTTGTTAATGCATCTGAGCACCTGAAACCACTGGAGATCACTGGTACCACCCACGGAGTGACTCCTGGCGACGAAGTCTTGGTGGAAGTCAATGGCAAGACTTACACCACCGTCGTTGCGGAAGATGGCACCTGGGCGGTTACTATCCCGCCTGCCTACGTAGCACAATTAGCGGATGGTGAGTATGTCGTAACTGCTTCTGCTACGTATTACGACGGTTATTCCGGCAGTGATGAGCGCACCTTCACGGTGGCCGCGGCAGGCGACAACGTTCCGACCCTGACCATCGAGACGCCGGTGGCCGGCGATGACGTGGTCAACGCCACCGAACATCAGCAGGACCTGACCATCAAGGGGGCTTCTACCGGCCTGACCGAAGGCACGGAAGTGCAGGTCACCCTGGAAGGCAAGGACTACACCACCACGGTGGCTGCGGATGGCAGCTGGACACTCGACGTGCCGGCCGCTGACGTCAGTGCCCTGGTCGATGGTGAAGTGATCGCCGACGCCACTGCTGTCAACGAAGTGGGTAACACCGCGGAAGTCAGCCACCAGTTCACCGTGGCCACCGAAATGGTGCCGGTGGTGGTCAATCCGATCGCTGAAGATGACAAGATCAATGCCGACGAAGCG
>NZ_JAJUFQ010000012.1 GCF_029263665.1 Halomonas sp. | reverse complement strand
GCCGTAAGCCGTAAGCCGTAAGCCGTAAGCCGTAAGCCGTAAGCCGTAAGCCGTAAGCCGTAAGCCGTAAGCCGTAAGCCGTAAGCCGTAAGCCGTAAGCCGTAAGCCGTAAGCCGTAAGCCGTAAGCCGTAAGCCAATGATTCAAAAAACTTCGCAGAGCCGTGTAAAGACTCCTTCGCTTTTAGCTTTTAGCTTTTAGCTTACGGCTTACAGCTTCTACCACTTACCGCTTCTATGGCTTACCGCTTCTTGCTGCCTTTGTGTCCCAGTACCGCGGCCGTCACGTCGCTACCTAATGCAAGGTCACGCAGCGCTTCGGCGGCGGGGCTCAGGCGCAGCCCTTTCAGGCAAGCTAATCCCATGGACAAGGGACGCACGTCATCCTCTAGCTGCAAGGCGGTGAGGCGTCGGCCATCGAAGGCCTTGTCAGTCGTCAGGGGCGTATTGAACAGGGAAAACCCAAAGCCATTCGCCACCAGCCCGCGAATCATGTCCAGTGACTTGGCGCGATAAGCCACCTGGGGCTTCAGCTCAAGGGTTTCGAAAATCGACAGAAAATACTCGCGGCTCTGCGGCCAATCCAGCAGCACCATGGGATATTCGACCAGTTCGGCGAGCTTCACTTGCCCTCTTCCACTCAGGGGATGGTCCTCAGCGACCACGGCATAGGCAGGAAAGCAATGCAGCGGCGTGAAGTCGATATTGACCGGAATCTGCAGGTCATAGGTGAATGCCAGTTCGAACTCCCCCTGATTGAGCCCCTTGACGATATCCACCTGGGTTTCTTCGTGACACAGCAGGCTGACCGCCGGGTAAGCATCGGCATAGCGCCGCAGCAACTGGGGCAGGAACACCGGTGCGAAAGTCGGAAAGGCCACCAGACGCAGCTCGCCGGCAATGTCCTCGCTCAGAGATACCGCAAACTGCTCCAGGCCTTCTGCCTCCCGCAGTAGTTGCTTGGCCCGCACCAGCAGCTGTTTTCCGCTCGGGGTCAACGACAGACCCTGGGCATGATGGCGCACGAAAAGCTGCAGCCCGGTGGTTTCTTCGATCTGCTGAATGGCCGCAGAGATGGAAGGTTGTGACACATGCAGCTTCCTGGAAGCCAGGGTAACGCTGGACAGTTCACCGGCCACCGTGAAGTAGCGCAACTGCTTTAGCGTGAAGTGAAACATGAGTACCACCATCAAGATGTCGGGTTCGATGTCGAAAGCCCATTACATAGAAAAAACCGATCCAAAGCCACGAATAACTATATTTTAACTAAGCATGGCGTCCTCCTAAGCTACTCGCACAACGCCAGTTCATAACGTCGATTCACAAAGACGGTTCATAACGTTTATTTATAACGTTTATTTATAACAACAGCCCACTGGAGGACGGAATATGACGGAGAAGACAACCCAGATAGATACGCTCGTTGTCGGTGCCGGTCAGGCAGGAGTGGCCATGAGCGAACACCTGAGCAATCTCGGGGTGCCTCATCTCGTGCTGGAACGTGAGCGGATCGCCGAGCGCTGGCGTACCGCGCGCTGGGATTCGCTGGTGGCCAACGGCCCGGCCTGGCACGACCGTTTTCCCGGTATGGAATTTGCCGATATTTCCCGCGATGCCTTTGCCACCAAGGAACAGGTGGCCGAGTACTTCGAAGCCTATGCGCGCAAGATCAATGCGCCCATTCGCACAGGCGTGGAAGTCCACAAGGTCGAACGCAATGAAGGCCGGCCAGGCTTCACCATTGCGACTTCCGAAGGGTTGATCGAGGCCCAGCGTGTCGTCGCCGCTACGGGACCTTTCCAGCGTCCGATCATTCCGCCGATCGCACCGGACGACGCGTCCATCACACAGCTGCATTCCAGCGCATACCGCAACCCGCAACAGCTTCCCGAGGGAGCGGTGCTGGTGGTTGGAGCAGGCTCATCAGGCGTGCAGATTGCTGATGAGCTGCAACGTTCCGGCAAGTCGGTCTATCTGTCGGTGGGGCCCCACGACCGCCCTCCCCGTGCCTACCGCAACCGTGACTTCTGCTGGTGGCTGGGAGTGCTTGGTGAATGGGACGCCGCCGCCATGAAGCCAGGCACGGAGCACGTCACCATCGCAGTCAGTGGCGCGCGTGGCGGCCAGACCATCGACTTCCGCCGCCTTGCCTATCAGGGCATCACCCTGGTCGGGCGCACGCAGGCTTTCAACAATGGCACAGTGACCTTCGAGCAGGACCTGGCCGAGAACCTGGCACGCGGTGATGACAACTATCTGTCGCTGCTGGATGCCGCCGATGACTACATTGCCCGCAATGGCCTCGATCTCCCGGAAGAGCCGGAAGCCCGTGCCACCCTGCCGGACCCGCAATGCGTAACCCATCCGCTGCAGCAGCTCGACCTGGCCGAAGCCGGCATCACTGCGATCATCTGGGCCACCGGCTTTGCCGTGGACTACAGCTGGCTGCAGGTCGATGCCTTCGATGCCAACGGCAAGCCACGCCATCAGCGCGGCGTGTCCACGGAGCCCGGTGTCTATTTCGTTGGCCTGCCCTGGCTGTCGCGGCGTGGCTCCAGCTTCATCTGGGGGGTGTGGCACGATGCTAAGTTCATCGCCGACCACATCGCCACGCAGCGCCAGTACTTCGTCTACCACGACAGCGCGCAGGCCCAGCATTCACGAGTTCAGAATTCACAAGCTCAGAATTCACAAGCTCAGAATTCAAAAGACGTCCAGGACTCCCCCGTTCGAGCCTCTCAGGCTCAGGACCCGCAAGTTCAAGCTGCCAACTGATCGAGGCCAAGTCGATGCCGACGCATACCCGTATCCGCATGTTCAATACCAAGGAAACGTATCCGAATCAGTCATTGGATAACGACTTGTGCCAAGCCGTTCGCGCGGGCAATACCCTCTATGTACGCGGCCAGGTCGGGACTGATTTCGAGGGACGTCTAGTTGGCCTTGGCGACCCTGCCGCCCAGGCCGAGCAAGCCATGAAGAACGTCAAGCAACTGCTCGAAGAAGCCGGTTCCGAGCTGAGCCATATCGTCAAGACCACCACCTATATCACCGACCCGCGCTTTCGCGAGCCGGTCTACCGCGAAGTGGGCAAGTGGCTCAAGGGTGTCTTCCCGATCTCCACAGGACTGGTGGTCGCTGGGCTCGCCCAGCCCGAGTGGCTGATGGAAATCGACGTGATCGCTGTCATCCCCGACCAGGAGAGTGCGCTATGACCTTTTCCATTGCCGGCTTCTGCCGCGACACCGGACAGTTCGGCACCGCTATCAGCTCTTCGAGCATTTGCGTGGCCAGCCGTTGCCCCTTCATTGCGCCTGGCAGGGGTGTCGTCCTGACCCAGAACGTCACCAATCCAGCGCTGGGCCTGCTTGGCGTGCAACTGCTTCAGGAAGGGCTGGACGCCGAACAGGTGCTGGCCCGCCTCATCGAAAGCGAACAGTACCCGGAGTGGCGCCAGTTGCAGGTGCTCGATGGCCAGGGCCGCAGTGCCATGCACAGCGGTACAGAGACGCTGGGTATCCATGCCACCCGCCAGGGTCGCGACTGCGTGGCCGGCGGCAATATGCTGGCAGACAGCAAGGTGATCAGCGCCATGGTCGCGGCCTTCGAAGCCCACACGGGTGAACTCGCCGAACGCTTGCTGGCGGCCATGGATGCCGGGCTGGCCGCCGGGGGGGAAATGGGGCCCGTCTACTCGGCAGGGCTGAAGGTCACCGATCAGGCCAGTTGGCCAGTGGTCGACCTGCGGGTCGACTGGCATATCGCCCCCTTGAGCGAATTGCGCATGATCTGGGAAAACTATCTGCCCCAGCGCGACGCCTATGTGTGCCGGGCAATACAGCCGGACCAGTCGCCGTCCTATGGTGTGCCGGGCGATCAGCGCTAGGTTCTGAGCGAAAGTGCCTGCGCCGAGCGTATCAGCGCCCACATCACACGGACAGACCCACTCATTTTCAACAGAGCCGGATTCCTCATGTCGCAAGCATCTACCGTCGATTTGCTCGCTGAATTGGTGGCATTCGATACCACCAGCCATCGTTCCAACCTACCGCTCATCGCGTTCATCGAGAGCTACCTGACGCGTCATGGAGTGAGTTCTCGTCGCGTGCTCAATGCAACAGGGGGCAAGGCCAACCTCTATGCCACCATCGGCCCGGTAGATCGCTCTGGTGTGATGCTTTCCGGGCATACCGATACCGTGCCGGTCACCGGCCAGGCATGGCAGTTCGAGCCCTTTCAGCTGACCGCCGAGGGCGAGCGCCTGTATGGACGCGGCACCGCCGACATGAAGGGCTTTCTCGCTGCCGTGCTGGCCGCCGTGCCGGCGATGGTCAAGGCCGATCTTGCCGTGCCCATCCATCTGGCGTTTTCCCACGACGAGGAAGTCGGCTGCCTGGGCGTACGCAGCCTGATCGCCGACCTGGCCCGCTATCCGCAGCAGCCGGTGGCCTGCGTGGTTGGCGAGCCGACATCCATGCGCCTGGCCACCGCGCACAAGGGCAAGCTGGCGGTACGCCTGCATGTACGTGGCAAGGCTTGCCATTCCGGCATGGCACCGGAAGGGGTCAACGCCATTCATGCTGCCGCCCGGCTGGTGGCCTGGGTCGAGGACAAGGCCACTGAGAAGGCCAGGCTAGGCCCCTTCGACGAGCGCTTCGCTATTCCCCACACCACGCTTCAAGTCGGTACGATCCAAGGTGGTGCAGCCTTGAACATCGTGCCCCAGGATTGCCAGCTCGACCTCGAAATTCGCAATGTTCCCGAAGATGATCCCGAGGCCATGCTAGAGGAACTGATGAACCTGGTGGCAGAGTGGCAAAGCGAGATGCGCCGGGTACATGCCGACACCAGCATCCGCCTGGAGCGGCTCAGTGATTATCCCGACTTGTCGATGGCCGACGATGATGCCCTGGTGGCGTTCATTCTGGCACTGCTCGACGATCGCACCCGCGAGCGCATCGGCTATGGCACGGAAGGCGGACTTTTCCAGCGCGAACTGGGCATTCCCACCCTGGTCTGCGGTCCCGGCAGCATGGCCCAGGGGCACCAACCCGACGAGTTCGTGACCCGCGACCAGTTGGCCCGTTGCGACGCCTTTCTGGCGCGCCTTATCACGGCTCTGGAAAGTGCTGAAGCCCGGCAATGCTTGACGACCGGCTCACTGCTGGTGGGTTGATGGAGAGCTAATGGAGGGCTGGCAGCGCTGTCTTGCCTGGCACCGCCCTTGCATAGAAAAAACTGAGGATGCTGTTCGAATAATAATATTTTAGTTAACCAAGGCCCTGGGGCTATCGTAATTCTCGCAGCACCTACAACAACACCTACAACAACGGAGACCCTTCCCCATGACGAGCTATCTCTTTTACTAGGCATCTCTTGTCAGGCACAAGCTGCACTCAGGCTTGCGCTGCTCGGCACTGCCAATCACAGACACATTTCAATAATGCTGCTCCCTATCCGCTGCGTGCCTGCCATGCGGTACGGGACGGGCGTGCCCCATGCCCACCATCAACCAACAGGAGATGACATGGAATCCTGGACTTTCCTCGCATTCGCTATCGCTTCCGCCATCACGCTGGGCCTGGCCGTCGCGGCCCTGCTGCTCGAACGGCGCAGTTGATTCATCACAGCAATTCATCACAGCCATCCATCACAACAACGACAACCCTGTTTCAAGGAGCCCTCTGATGTTGAACTGGCTACTGCTGGGGGTTTCAGCCGCGCTGCTGATTGCCCTGTCGCTCTATTCCATGCGTGCCGCGGGAGACAAGGAGGAATCCGGTTTCCTGGTGGCCAACAACTCTCTCGGCCCTTTCGTCGCGGCAGCCACCCTGGTCGCTACCGGCTACAGTGGCTTCGTGTTCATCGGCTCCCCCGGGGTGGCCTATGAATACGGCTCGCTCGAGCTGTTCTCGAACACCTTCTATACCCCGGCCTTCCTGATTGCCACGCTGTTCTTCGCCAACTACCTGCGCCGCAAGGCCGCTACGCTGGGCAGCCGGACGATCCCCGAGTACATCGCCCAGACGCATTCCTCCGGACAGGCAGGACGCTGGTTGCAAGGCATCGTGGCGCTGATCATTCTGTTGCTACTGGGGGTATTTCTGGTATCCCAGATCAAGGCCATCGGCCTGCTGGTATCGGGATGGCTCGGGGTATCACCGGTCATGGGAGCCTTGCTGATCACGCTGCTGGTCATCGGCTACACCATGTTCGGCGGCCTGCGTGCCGTGGCCTGGACCGATGCCGTCATGGTCCTGGGCATGGTGCTGGGCTCCTGCATCATCGCTTATGTGGTGTTCGTCGAAATCGGGCTTGGCGAACTGATCGGCAAGCTCAACGTCATCGATCCTGAATTTGCCAATCCCACCACTGGCGCGCCCTATGGCGACAGCCCGGCCTCCGCGTTTCTGCTGTTGCCCTATGCCTTCCTGTGGGCCGCTGCCCTGCCCTTCATGTCGGTACGCTTCCTGGCCATCAAGAAGGACGTGAGCATGGCGCGGGTGGGCATCTGGGTCACCGTGCTGGGTTTGCTGCTCAACTTCACACCCCTGGCGGGGCTGTATGCCAAGGCCTATTTCCCCGACCTGGCCACAGCCGACCTGGCCATGCCGACCTTCCTCGAACACGGTGTCGGCCCCTTGATGTCGAGCGTGATCACGCTGTTCATCCTGTTTGCCATGAAGTCGACGGCCAACTCGCTGATGCATACCGTATCGACCGCGCTGTCCTACGACCTGCGTTCCGCCCTGGGTCGACACGAAGGCTTCACCACCACCATGACCTTCAACCGCCTGATGGTGTTGATTGTCGGCATCTGCGCCTTCATCGGCATGGCCTATCTGCCACCGGTGATGATCCTGTGGCTGGGCATCCTCGGCAACGGCACCCTGATGGCTTCCCTGTTCGGCGTCACCCTGTGTTCGACCTTCTGGCAGGGCAACAGCACCGGCGCCTTCGCCTCCATCGCCGCTGGCTTTGGCGTCAGCGCCTACCTGTTGCTGGGCACGGATCTCGGCTGGGTCCAGGGCCCACTCTACGGCTGCCTCGCCTCTGCCGCCTGCTATATCGGTGTCAGCCTCGCCACTCGGCGTAGTGCCGCGTTGGCTACTTCTTGAAGAGAGCCGCATTGGCGATCTGAAGAACAGCATTTCTTCCCCAGCCTCTGAGTGGAGGCTGGGGAGACCCTGTGACTGCGATAGATCCAGCGGCCGTGTTGAACTCAGCCCTTGCATTCACCCTTTCATTGGTCTTATTGACATATTTACAAAGATAAAATATGAGGGCCCGGCATTTTTTATACCAAGGTATGACCGCAGCAGGGATATCGCTTTAGTGAAATAAAACTTACCAAACAGTGCAGAATTATTCGCTTTGGTGAAGCTTTTTTGTGCCTTTAACTAGTGAAACTTTCCTAGAACCAGGGGCACGACATGAGCTTCAAATCTATTGCAGTCAGTGCTGCACTTATTGTGACATGCGCTACGACAGGTAGCGCGATGGCAGACTACCCGGAAAAGAAAGTCGACATGATCGTCGGGTTTGCTGCAGGGGGCGGCACCGATGTCATGGCCAGAACCATTTCTCCCTATCTGGAGAAGTATCTAGGGAATGGCACTTCCATCGTCGTCAAGAACATGCCCGGAGCCAGCGGCCAAATCGGCGTAACAGCCGTCGCTGATGCCGATCCGGACGGTTATACCATTGGCACCTATAACCTGCCCGGCACGATGGCACGAACGCTCGATCGCAATGCCGATTACAGTACCGAGAGTTTCACTTACCTCGCCAATGTCGTGAACGACCCCAATGTGATCGTCACCCCGAAAAGCAGCGATATCGCCACCATGGATCAGCTCGTCGAAGCAGCCCAGGATCAACCCGGTGGTGTGACGGTCGCCATGTCGAGCCTCGGCGGAGACGACCACTTCTTCCTGCAGAAGCTATCTGAAGTGACCGGCGCCGACTATACCCCCGTCCCCTTCTCCGGATCAGCACCTGCACGCAGCGCACTGATGGGTGGGCACGTCACGATGGGAATCATCAACGTTTCCGAAGTGGTCAACTTCCGCGACGAGCTCAACGTTCTGGGCATTGCTTCCCAGGAGCGCTCCGACATGGCTGACGATATTCCGACCTTCAAGGAACAAGGATACGACTTGGTCAATGGTGCATTGCGTGGTTTCGTCGCACCGGCCGACCTCCCTGAGGACGTCAAATCCAAACTGCTCTCTGCATTCCAGAAGACTTACGAAGATCCCGACTTCCAGGCCGCCATGCGCAAATCGGGCAATCCTACCGAACTGACGCTAGGCGATGACTTCCAGGCGCTCAATGACGAGCAATTGGTATTGGCCAAGAAAATCTGGGAAACCACCCCTTGGAAATGACAGGTCTCTTGCTGACTCCAGAAAACCGCATCGCCATAAAACTCGCATCGGCAGGGTGGGCGCCATCCCCCTGCCCTCAGACGGGGAAGGCCATGAAGAGCAAACCGACAAATACAATGACCGACCAACCACGTATCCCTGACACTCAACCAAGCCCTTCCATTGAGGATGCCACCAGCAATCCTGGGTCTCAAACGATGAGCACTGCCCCAGCCAAGCGCTCACGCAGGTTCGATCCAGACTTGATCGCAGGTACCGTCGTTACTCTTGGCGCAGGCGCACTCTTGTTGCGCACATCCGCCATGCCGCCCATGACAGCGCTATTACCGGTCACCATGCTGTTGGTGCTCATGGTGCTGGGTGCACTGTTGATCATCCGCTGCCTGGTACGCCTCAAGCGTGACAATGGTGTTCATGAACCGCTGCAGGTTTTCACTAACATCCGCCGCTTCTTGGGTATTGCAGCCGCCATCGTGGTCTATGTTGCCTGCGTTGCCAACCTGGGGTTCTACACCTCGACCGCGGTCATGATCCCCATCGTGGCCTGGTGCTTCGGTTACCGCAACGTGAGAGGGCTGCTGCTCGCAGACGTCATTTTTACCGGCAGTATCGCCATCATCTTCGTTCTGCTGATGGGACAAGAGCTCCCGACAGAATTCTTTCTGCGCTAGAGGTGATACTTCATGTATGAAAACCTGATCAACGCACTGCCTGCAGTGCTATCACTAGGTAATCTACTCGCTGTCGTCATTGGCGTAATCGCGGGAATCTGTGTTGGAGCCCTGCCCGGGCTGAGCGCCACCATGGCGATTTCGGTGCTCATCCCCTTCACTTTCGGCATGGACCCACTCGTCGCACTGGGCATGATGGCCGGGATCTATAACGGCGCCATGTATGGAGGGTCGATTCCTGCCGTACTCTTGCGCATTCCAGGCACACCTGCGGCAGTCGCTACCAGCTTCGATGGCTACCCCATGGCCCAGCAGGGGCGTGGCGGATACGCGCTTCAAGTGGCGGTGGTGTCATCTTCCCTTGGCGGTATCGCCTCCGCACTGGTACTGATGCTACTGGCACCTCCCCTGGCCAAGGTCACGCTGTTGTTCGGCCCTTCGGAAATCTTCTGGGTAGCGGTCTTCGGCATGTCCGCCATTGTCTTTCTGCTTGGCGGCGACGTCATCAAAGGATTGATCAGCGCAGCCTTCGGCGTCTTTATCTCGCTGATCGGTATCGACACGATAACCGGCTATGACCGCTACACCTTCGGTCACCTTGAACTTCTGGATGGCATCAACATCGTCGTACTGCTGGTGGGGCTCTACGCACTGCCGCCGGCCGTTGCGCTACTCGAAGAAGTTCGCGACCTGGATACCGCCAATACAGGTCGCTTGAACACCACCAGCATCTGGCAGGCTATCCCTGGCATGCTGAAATATTGGAAGACATGGATACGCTCCTCCGTGATCGGCGTATTCGTGGGCATTCTGCCTGGCGCCGGTGGCTCCATGGCCGCCTTCCTCAGCTACAATGAAGCCCGCCGAGCCTCCAAAAACCCACAAGACTGGGGCAAAGGAGAACCAGAAGGGGTCGCCGCCTCTGAAACCTCAAATAACGCAGACACTGCCGCGGCACTCATTCCTGCCCTGACCTTGGGTATTCCAGGAACCGCGGTAGCCGCCGTCATGCTCGGAGGGCTGCTCATCCACGGTCTCCAGCCTGGCCCCATGCTGTTCCGCGACAACCCCGACATTGTCTTTGGCTTCATGTGGCAATTCTTGTTTGCCGCAATCCTGCTGATTGCCTTGGGCGGAGCCTTGGCCACGAACAGCTTTGCCCAGGTCCTGCGCCTGCCTCGTCCCCTGCTTGGCGCGATCATCCTGGCTCTCATCTTCATCGGCGTCTATTCGATCAACGGGCGTATGTTCGATGTCTATCTGATGATGGGCTTCGGACTCATCGGCTACTTCATGGATAAACTGAAGTTCCCGCTGCCGCCTGTCGTGCTGGGACTTATCCTTGGCGGTTTTGCCGAACAAAACCTGAGGCTTGCTCTCCGAATCGGTGGAGGGGACTGGAGCATCCTCGCATCCAGTGTCGCATCCAAGATCATCATCGCCATGATATTGATCGTTGTTTTCATGCCTCTGATTTCGCGTGGAATACGTCGACTCAAGGCGCGGCCAGACGCCGGATAGTCCTGTCTGTTCCGCGGCGGCTACCCACCGCCGCGGAAGCGGGATGGTTCTTTCTTCCGTTCCGACCCCCCTCGCCAGCCCGACGACCCTCTCTCCAGCCTGATGCTCCTCATCAACAGGACTGTCGATTCCGACCACAAGGACACAAGCGATGTCACCGGCATCTCCCCATCCCATGATTCGAGAAGCGTGGCTGGCTTGCCACAAAGAGCCGATCCTGGAACCAGAGCAGATGATTCTGGATGCCCATCACCACCTATGGGATCGGGAAGAAAGTCGTTATGGGAGCGAAGAGTTCCTTGCCGACATCCGCCAGGGACATGACGTTCGCGCCAGCCTGTATGTTCAATGCCGAACCGGCTATAGAACCTCCGGGCCAGAACCACTGCGGCCACTCGGTGAGGTAGAGACCATCAGCCAGTGGAGCACTCATTCACCGAACTATCCTATCGGCATTGTTGCCTTCGCTGACTTGATGATGGGGAAGAACGTGCGCGGAATACTCGATGCGCTCCACGATCTTGCCCCCGACACGCTGCGCGGTATTCGCAATACCACCGCCTACCATCCAGATCCCGCCGTGCGTTCCAACCCGAGGCCCGCAGCAGATGGCCTGCTCCGTTCGGATGCCTTCAAAAGCGGTGCCATCGAAGTATCGAAGGCGGGCCTGACTCTCGATATCTGGGCCTATCAGACACAGCTGCACGAGGTCGCGGCACTAGCATGCGCGATCCCTGATCTTGTGGTTGTCATTGACCATTGCGGTGGCCCACTGGGTGTCGGGCCATATCGCCAGCGAACACGGGCCAATTTCCTGGCATGGCAAGAGGCGCTGAAACCGCTGGCACAGCTCCCCAATACTCGCATCAAGATCGGAGGGTTTGGGCTCGCCGTCTTTGGCAACGATTACCACCTTAACCCGACACCTCCCAGCTCCCAAAAGCTGGCTGCTGACTGGCGGCCTTACTTCGAGACCTGCCTCGACCTGTTTGGCCCGGAACGTTCCATGTTGGAAAGCAACTTTCCCGTCGACAAGGGCATGTTTTCCTACGTCTCGCTGTGGAATGCCTTTAAACGGCTTACCCAAGGTTTCAGTCAAGACGAGAAAGATGACCTGTTCTGGCAAACCGCTACCAAAACCTATGACCTCGATTTTCAGGGTTAATCAAGAAGGGAAATGACATGTTGAAGAGAACCGTCACCGCCATACTGTTTTCTGTATTGAGCACCTCCGCCATGGCGGATTATCCCGACAAGCCCATTGAGATCATTGTGGGTTATTCTGCTGGAGGCGGTACCGATGTTCTGGCCCGCACGCTAGCGAAACACCTCCAGCAGGAGCTGGGAGATGACGCCAGCATCGTCATCAAGAACCAGCCTGGCGCTGGTGGTCAGATCGGTTTCACCAGTGTTGCAGCGGCAAAACCGGATGGCTATACGCTAGGCACCTTCAATCTTCCGGCGGCACTGGCACTGACCTACGACCGCCATGCTGCCTACAACACGGAAAGCTTCGATTACCTGGCCAATGTCGTTCACGATCCCAACACCATCGTTGTCAGCCAAGACTCGCCTTACAAGACCCTGGACGAGTTGCTGCAGGCTGCAAGGGAAAATTCGAGCGGCCTGAGTGTCGGGCTCTCTTCACTGGGTGGGAATGATCACTTCAGTGCATTGCTGATGGAAGACGCCGCAGATGTTCACTTCAACCTTATTCCATTCGAAGGCGCCTCAATGGCACGCACTGCACTGCTTGGTGGTCACGTGGCAGCAGGCACGATGGCATTGAGCCAGACCATCGGCTTTGAAGACGAGCTTCGGGTTCTCGCCGTGCTGGATGACAAGCGCTCCTCGCTTGCCCGCAACATTCCTACAGCCAAGGAACAAGGCTACGACGTCGAGATGGGGTCCTACCGAGGATTCGTCGCCCCGGCGGATCTTCCCACGGACATCAAGTCCAAGCTGATGACGGCTTTCTCGCGACTCTCGGAGAATCCAGACTTTCGTCAAGAGCTGGCCAAACAAGGTAACTTGCCCGACATCACGACAGGAGATGAGTACCAGCAACTAGCCACAGAGCAATCCGATATTGCGAAAGCATTATGGGAAAGTCATGCATGGAAATAGTGGGCCAAAGTACATGCTTCTTAAATATATACGCCAAACTCTTCGGATAACTCAGCCAACTTGTTATGCAGCGCCACCAGCAGTTCGGTCTTCGCCGAATTGGCGCGCTGTACGGTGCCGATCTGTCGGAAGACCTGGGGATTACCGAAAGGCAGCTTCAACATATCCCTGCCGTTCTCCCGAACGGCAATATCCGGGACAACCGCTGCCCCCAGGCCTGCCGACACGCATTCGACAATGGCAGGAATCGTGTCTATTTCAGCGATATGTTTCACCTTGATGCCTTGATTGGTCAGCTCATTGTTGATGAGGGCCGCGAGAGGAACATCACAGGCGAAATGGACGAATGGAAGACTTTCCAGCAGCTCTCTCGTCGGCATTGATGGCGTCCCCGGAGGTGCGATGACAACCAGCGGTTCACGCAGAAAAGGCGCCCAGGAAAGATGGCGGGAAACCCCGGCATGCTCTGCGACGATAGCCAGGTCCAGGCGCCCTGCGTTGACATCACTCAGGAGCCCGGAAGACATCCCGACACGTAGATCGACATGCAGCTCGGGATACTCCTTGCGCAGTGCCACGATGGCTCGCGGCAACAAACCGATGGTGCTGGTGCGCACCGAGCCGATGCTGAGAGAGCTGGCGATGCTGCTGCCCTTCAACGAAAGGCGGGTCTCCTCGACCATATTCAGAATCTGCTTGGCCGTTTCCAATAGCTGCAGACCATGAAGATTCAAGCTCGGCGGCCGGGTCTCGCGGTTGAACAACGGCGTATCGAACTCCTGCTCCAATGCCAGGATCTGCTGACTGACAGCCGAGGGCGTCAGGTTCACCTCGCGAGCGGCTCTGGCAAAAGTGCCGTACTCAGAGATCGCGACCAGAGTACGTAACTGACGTGTATCCATCTCCCCTCTCCTCGTTAAATTTTTCTTCACATATAGAACAGTATAAGTCGCTTTAATACAAAAAAATTATCTGTAATCTAAACAAACACAACGATCAACGCCAGCGCCTACCTACCAGTATGTCGCTGCAAGAAAGAGGGAGAGCCAAGGATTGAGCAAGCAGCCAACGATACTTGTCACGGGCCCTTATCTGGCAGATGAAGCCCGCCAGCTTGCCGAACAGGCAGGCTACAGCGTATGTCACACCCCCCCCTACCCTGCGACAGACGTTCTCATTGAGCATATCGAGCGCCATGATCCGGTCGGCATCGTCTCCCGCATGGGCCAGTTCGGTGCTGAAGCCATTGCCGCCGGACGGTCTCTGAAAGTCATCTCCAAGCATGGAGCGGGTGTCGATAACATCGACGTCAACGCCGCAACCCAGCATGGCATTCAGGTCATCCGCGCTGCCGGAGGCAATGCCGTCTCTGTGGCCGAACATGCCGTTGCCCTGATGTTTGCAACGGTCAAGCAGCTACTGCCGCTGGATGCAGGCATGCGGGAAGGTCGCTGGGAAAAGGCCGGATTTCTTGGTCGCGAACTCGCCGGCATGCGACTCGGCCTGATTGGAGCTGGAGCCATCGCCTCATCCGTCGTGAAACTGGTGCAGGGCTTGGGCCTGGATGTCTCGATCTACGATCCCTATGCCCCGTCAGAAGCCATCAGCGCACTGGGAGCACGCCATGTCGAAGATATCGAAACCTTGCTGAGCCAGTCCGACATTCTCAGCCTGCACTGCCCGTTGACCGAAAGTAATGCCCATCTGCTCAATGCAGAAACCCTCGCCCTGATGCCAGCTGGCAGCTATATCATCAATACGTCTCGAGGCGGGTTGATCGATGAAAAGGCACTCTTGGCAGCGCTTGAGAGCGGACATATTGCCGGTGCCGGCCTGGACACTTTCGAACAGGAGCCTCCTTCAGGCATCAACCCGCTGTCGCAATCCAGCCGCGTCATTCTCACTCCACACATTGCTGGTGTTACCCAAGAAGCCGGAACCCGCGTCGGCGTACTCGCAGTGAATGGGATCGTGGACTTCCTTGCCGGAAAGCCCCTGCCACAGGCTCGATTGGCCAATGTCATCACAGAGTTTTCCACCTCCTGACCCATTCTGCTCCCAATACTCAATAAGACCTTTTGCGATACCAGCCCCATTACTTACAGCACCAGCCTTAACTACGGAGTGAAGCCATGACAGTCGGCAACAGAATCCTTCCACGCACACGTCGCGTCGACGAGAAACTCGTCAGCGCCTTCGCTCAACTGCCTGTTGCAGTGGTCAGCGACAGCATGTCGCGTGTCTTTGCCGGAGGACCGAACCTGCGCCCGATGCACCGAGATGGCAGCCTTGCCGGCGTTGCACTCACGGTGCGCTGTCGCCCTGGCGACAACCTGATGCTGCATAAGGCAATCGACTTGGCACAGCCCGGTGACGTCATTGTCTGCGATGCAGGTGGCGATACGACCAACGCGCTGATGGGAGAGCTGATGCTGGCGTATGCGGTCAAGAAAGGTATCGCTGGATTCATACTCAATGGCGCGCTCCGCGATCTGGATGGTTTCCGTGAAACGAACCTTCCTACCTTCGCGATCGGTGTGACACACCGGGGTCCCTACAAGAATGGCCCAGGCGAAATCAATACACCGATCAACCTGGGAGGCATGGTCATTGAATCGGGAGATCTGATCCTCGGCGATAGCGACGGTGTTCTCGCTGTTCCCTTCGACGATGCCGAGACGGTACTGAAGGCTGCACAAGCCAAGCAGGCAGCCGAAGAAAACCAGATGGCTGCGATCCATGCCGGAAAGAACGATCGTACCTGGGTGGATGCAGCACTCAAGGCCACAGGATGCGAGATGGTCTGAACAGACACTCAGAGATGGTGACGTTGCTTCAAGACCACGTTTCACGTCGCATCGGTATCACGTACAACCAAGCCACATATTGCAGCGTCACATCTCGTTCAGGGATACATCATCTCGATATCCATCGCACGATTCTCCAGACTTTTCGTGCCATCAAGGCTTCAATAAAGACTATCTGCCCTCTTTCAAGCGACATGTCATACATAAAAACCAAACATAATGACGGCGATTTAGAAAAGAAATTCACCCATAACACCAATCGTCATTTTTCAGGAGCACGCCGTGAAATTCTCCAAGCACTACCTGCTTGCAGGTTTACTGCTCTTCACTAACGCAATATCAGGCACGGTTCAGGCTGAAACCTGGACGGGTTATACCTACTCGGCCGTTTCCACCACGGCAGCCGTTCAAGGCATGCAGCGGATCGCAGATCGCGTCAAGCAAGAGACGGACAATGATCTGTCCATCACACTGCACCTGGGCAAGACACTACAAATCGCTTCCACCGATATCACCCAAGCGGTTGGAGACGGCATCGTAGACTTTGCAGGCGACCTCTATCTTGCTGGAAATATTCCCATCGCCCGAGTCCTCAATCTTCCTCTGTTGATCAACAATGAAGAAGAGTGGGAGAAAGCCTATACCGTCATGAAGCCCTACCTGGACAGTGCATTTTCCCGCCAGGGCATTACTTATCTCGGCAGCTACCGCTATCCACAGCAGGTCGTCTTTACCCGCTTCGAGATGAACTCTCTCGACGATCTGGCCAACCACAAGATTCGCGTGACATCTCCGGAACAAGGCGCATTTATCGATGCCTTTGGCGGCTCCCCTATCACGCTGTCAGGATCAGAGGTTCCAACCGCTCTGGAAAGAGGCGTCATTGATGGGGTCATTACCGCCAGTGCGGGCGGCGCCAAGAACTGGCACGAGTTCCTGCCCTATAACTACCGAATCCCCGTCAACTATACCTTCAGTGCCATCATCGCCAACGACACCGCCCACCAGAACCTGCCAGATACCACCCGCGATGCGCTTGACCGAATCGTCAACGAGGAAGCCCAGAGGATCACTCAGGACTTCATCGCAGATGAAAAAAAACAGAAAAAGAGCCAAGCCAGTGCAGGCATGAAAATCATGGAAGCTTCTCCAGAAGACATGCGCATAGCCCGAGAGGCGATGGCCCCTTGGTGGCATGAGTGGGCCAAGGAGGCAGGGCCAGAATACGAGCAGGCCCTCAAGGATATCTTGACGACCCTCGGCAAGTAACGGGAGACCTCACATGAGTCAGACCAATTCCAAAAAAGCCAGTCAGACAGGCTCATCCGGATCGATCTTCGATACCATTGCGCTGTGTGTTCGCTTCTTGTCGGGACTTATCCTGGTGCTCCTGGTGGCGCTGATATCTGCCGAGATCATCTCTCGATTCTTCTTCAATTATTCATTGAAGGTTGTGGATGAAATTGCAGGATATCTTGTCGTGGCTCTGACCCTTTTCGGGGCCAGCCTGGCATTACGAGACAAACGTCTCTTTCAGGTTAGCTTTTTATTGAACAAGCTACCCTCTGCTGCACAGAAATATCTGAACTACGTTTACCTGATCATTTCCCTGGGTGTTTGCAGCATACTTATCTGGAATACTTTGCAGCTTGTCCTCAGCTCGTTCAATTGGGGAAATTTCGCACCGACCAACTTGATGACACCGTTATGGATTCCACAACTCGTGCTACCCATTGGTAGTTGCTTTATCGCCATTTTTCTCATCGAACGCGCTATCCTCTCACTGCGCACCGGAGGGCATGACTGATGGATGCTCTCATTGCATTCGGCATCTTGTTGATCCTGATTATCGGCGGCCTTTGGGTCCAGTTTGCGGTAGGCGCTGCAGCATTGACCTACCTCTGGCTGATGGAAGGCACCTCCGCCTGGAAGGCCCTCGGCCTGGTTAGCTGGGGCTCTGCCAACAGCTTCACCCTGGCTGCTATCCCGCTGTTCATTCTGATGGCGGAAATCCTGCTGGCCAGCGGCTTGAGTAGCCGTCTCTATAATGGCATCGCCCCTTTCATGCGGCGTCTTCCCGGCGGCCTGCTTCACACCAATATCGTCGGCAGTGGTGTCTTCGCGGCTGTCGCTGGCGGCAGCGCACCAACGGCAGCAGCGATGTCTACCGTTGCTCTGCCGTCACTGACGTCGCGCGGCTATGACCGTCGCTTCGTGGCCGGCTCTCTCGCTGCCGGTGGCACGCTGGGCATTCTGATTCCGCCCTCGATCACCATGATCATCTATGCCACGTTCACCGAGACATCCATCGCCAAGCTGTTCGCCGCGGGGCTCGTACCAGGCATTCTGCTCGGGGCCTTCTATAGTCTCCTCATCATTGCCCGAGCCCTTTCCAACCCAGGGCTCGCACCTCAGGACACCAGCCACCGAAAGCTCGGGGACTACCTACGAGCAGCACTCGATGTCTTTCCGTTCACCGTCTTGATCGTGTTCATTCTGGGCAGCATCTATGCCGGTCTTGCGACTCCGACCGAAGCAGGGGCACTTGGCGTCATTGGAGCAATACTGATCTCGGCTCTCTACGGCAGACTCAACATCGACATGTTGAAGTCCGCGCTTTCCCGCACTCTGACGATGAGCGGTAACGTGCTGTTCATCGTATTCATTTCGATGCTCTTCGCTTACGCATCGGCACTTTCCGGGGTGGGCGAAGCGTTGGTTGACCAGGTCGCAGAGGCCGGCCTGTCGCCGACCGCCATGCTTCTGATTCTGGTAGTGGTCTTTGCCATCCTGGGATGTTTCATGGAAGGACTGGGCATGATCGCCATCATCGTGCCAGTCATATTTCCCACACTCATGGCCATGGGCATCGATCCCATCTGGTTCGGTGTCTTTGTCGTCATTCTGGTCGAGCTCGGACAACTGACACCGCCCCTTGGCGTTATTCTGTTCGTCGTTGCCAGCTCGGATTCCAGGACCCGCGTCGAAGACGTAGTGATGGGTGTGCTGCCCTTCTTCGCGATCATTCTGACCTTTCTTGTCCTCCTGATCGCTTTTCCTGATATTGCACTTTGGCTTCCCAACCTGACCTCTGGAGGTTGATTCATGGCGTTTCCTCATCCCGACCCCATCCTGATCGAGGCAGAGGTCTTCACCGCATTGCCGGATTCCCTGCGCAACACAGGCAAGCCTTCATACTGGGCAGACAAGAACCGCCGGGGAGCTACCGTCGACAGCTTTATCGAAGGCCCCTCTTTCGATCTGGAAGGCAACCTCTGGTTCGTCGACATTCCCTTCGGCAGAATTTTCCGCGCCTCCCCAGAGGGGCATATTGAATTGATCAGCCAGTATGACGGGCAGCCTAACGGTCTGAAGATCGATGCAGAAGGGCGCATTTTCATCGCCGACTTCCAGAACGGCATCATGACGCTCGATCCAGACACAGGTGAAGTGACAACGGCTCTGGGAGACGCGGACACCGAAGGCTTCAAGGGATGCAACGACCTGCATTTCGGTCCCGACGGTGCCCTCTATTTCACCGACCAGGGGCAGACCGGCCTGCATGACCCCAGCGGCCGCGTGTACCGCTGGTTGCCTGACAGCGGCCGCCTGGAATGCCTTATCGACAAGGTTCCCAGCCCCAATGGACTCGTGCTGGATACCAGCGGTCATACCCTCTACGTCGCCGTTACCCGCGCCAACGCTGTTTGGCGCCTGCCTCTGTCGCAAAGTCAGCGGGTAGTCAAAGCCGGGCTGTTCCTGCAGTTCTCGGGAGGCCGTGCAGGTCCGGATGGGTTGGCCCTGACGCGTGACAACGGCGTTGTCGTGTGTCAAACCGGCATGGGCCTCGTCTGGGTGCACGATGCTCTCGGCATCCCCATCGCCGTTGTGAAGTCACCCAAGGGACTAGGCACGACGAACTGTGCATTCGGCGGACCCGAGGGGCGCACGCTGTATATCACAGAATCGGACTCAGGCTCGATCCTGCGTGCCGAACTTCCGGTAAGCGGCTATCCCATGGCTTCAGGCTGGGGCAAGCCTGGGAGCCATTGATGTCATGATATTGAATCTCGATGACTACGAATCAGCGGCGCGGCGTCGCCTTCCTCGTCCACTCTTTCACTACATCGCGGGTGCAGCCGAAACATCGGCATCCTTGCATGACAACCAGGCAGCACTGAGCGAGTTGAAGCTTGTCCCTAGGGTTCTGCGCGGTGTCGAGGGACGCACAACCGAGAGCCCGCTGTTCGATGAAACCTGGTCGGTTCCTTTCGGGATTGCACCGATGGGCATCAGCGCATTGATGGCCTTCGATGGCGACAATACTGCGGCCCGGGTCGCCTACCGCGAGAAGATGCCTTATATCTTGAGCGGTTCATCTCTCACCAAGATGGAAGACATCATAAAAGCCAACCCGAATGCATGGTTTCAAGCCTACATTCCTGGGGAAGAGGACAAGATCGATGCATTGCTTGAGCGAGTCGAAAAGGCAGGTTATCGCACCCTGGTTCTGACGGCAGACACCGCGGTTCTTGCCAATCGGGAAAATAACCTTCGTGCTGGATTTTCCACTCCTTTGAGACTGACGCCACGCATGGTCTGGGACTTCGCCATAAAGCCACGCTGGGTCCTCACGACATTCGTGAGAACGCTATTTCACAGCGGCATGCTGCATTTCGAGAACTCAAGCGCCCAACGCGGGGCGCCGATTGTCTCGAAGCATGTCGCTCGCGACTTCGGACGCAAGGACCACCTGAACTGGGAGCATGTCCAGACCATTCGCCGCCAGTGGCGAGGCAAGCTCATTCTGAAGGGGTTGCTGTCACACAGAGATGTCGCTCTGGCACGGGATATCGGCTGCGATGGTGTGATTCTCTCCAACCACGGAGGGCGCCAGCTCGATCACGCCATTTCCGCGATCCGAGCCCTGCCGATGGCAAAAGCGGTGGCCGGTGATATGCCCGTCATGATCGACGGCGGTATAAGGAGAGGGACAGATGTCATCAAGGCCATGGCCCTGGGTGCTGATTTCGTTTTCATCGGCAGACCATTTCTCTATGCCTCCACGATCGGCGGGGAACCGTCTCTCGAACACGCCATACAGATCATGAAAACGGAAATTCATAGAGACCTGGGTCTACTCGGCCTGTGTCGAATTGAGGAGATCACCTCTGAATTACTGTTTGACCCGGCAGCCCTCCCTACATGACCCCACGTCCCTCTCTATGTACCCCACGCCCCTCTCTATGTAACCCCACGCCCCTTACTCGCGACGGCGCGGTATGTCCTGCGTGTCCGGTGCAGCGGCGCCTAGGGCGGCAAGACGACGGGCTGCCTGTACACGCACATAGGTCTTCAACGCCTCTCGCAAGAGGTCCGACGGATTGTCTAGCCCTGGGTCGGCCACTTCCAACGCCTGTTCGTATCAGGCGTCATCCATCGTGACAGTGATGCGCATGGCAATACCTCATCTAATGATCCTGCTCGTCATCAGGTGAACGATACGCCTTGATCAGTCGCTTCTGCACGCTCTCCGGTACCGGCTCATAGTGGCTGAACCGCAGGCTGTAGGTGCCGGCTCCGCCGGTCATGGCATTGAGGCGGCTCGGATAATCGAGCACCTCGGCGAGCGGTACCAAAGCCTGGAAGCTGACCTGGTCCCCCAGGCTACGGGTGTCGAGAATACGCCCGCGGCTTGTTGTGAGATCAGCGGTGAGATCGCCCATGGCGCCACCGGGAGCATCCACGGCGAGTTCTGCCAAAGGCTCCAGCACCAGAGGGCTGGCCTTGCCCACGGCATCCAGAAAAGCCTTGCGACCCGCAATCACAAAGGCGATTTCCTTGGAGTCCACCGGATGCGTCTTGCCATCGAGCACCGTGACGCGTACGTCCTGCAGCGGATAGCCTGCCAGGGCACCGCTGGCCATGGCCTGACGCACGCCTTTCTCCACCGCCGGCAACAACGATGACGGAATAGCCCCGCCGCGGATGGTATCGCTGAACTCGAAGCCAGCCCCGCGGGACAGGGGCTCCACCTTCAGGAACACTTCGCCGAACTGGCCAGCGCCGCCGGTCTGCTTCTTGTGCCGGCAGTGTCCTTCTGCAGGCGCGGCGATGGTCTCGCGGTAAGCAATGGAAGGTATGCTGGTCGTCACCTCTATCCTGAAACGCTGGCCAAGTCGCTCCAGGGCTGTATTCAGGTGCAGCTCGCCGAGCCCTCGCAGCACCGTTTCCTGCGTCACGCCATCCCGCGCGACCTCAAGCCCCGGATCTTCCTCCACCAGTTTGGCCAGAGCTTCGGAGAGGCGCTGCTCATCGCCATGGCGGGTGGTCTGAATCGCCAGGCCAAATACTGGAGCCGGCAGAGCCACCGGGCGCAAGCGGATATGGTCTTCATCGTGGGAATCATGCAGCACGCTATCCAGCGTAGCTTCCTCCACCTTGGTCAAGGCGCAGAGTTCGCCGGGCCCACAACGCTCCACCTCTTGAGGGCGACGCCCCTGAAAACGCAATAGCGTGCCCACTCGAAACGGCTTGCGGGCGTCCCCGGCAAATAGCCGAGTGTCGCGAGTAACAGTGCCTTGATGCACGCGAAACAAGGCCACCTTGCCCAGGTAAGGGTCATGTTCGATACGCACCACATGCGCCAGCACATGGGCCTCGGGATCGGGCTGGGCCAGGAACTCGGTTTCTTGCTTGATCTCGGTCTCTTGCTTGAGTTCTGTCTCTTCCTTGAGCCCTGTCTCTTTCTGGACCTCCGCGCGTAAAAAAGGAGGCGGGTTGCCCTCCAGCGGATTGGGCATCATGCGTTCGAAGACATTCAGCAGTTCCACGACCCCGGCGCCGCTGGTCGCTGAGACAAAGCAGATCGGCACCAGATGGCCCTGGCGCAGGGCGGCCTCGAAAGGATCATGCAGCTGGGCCGGCTCAAGGGCCTCGCCCTGCTCCAGATATAGCGCCATCAGCTCTTCATCCAGTTCCACGACCTGGTCCACCAGCATCTCGTGGACATCCGCCACCGAACCGAAATCCGACTCGCCATCGGGAGCGAAGAAACAATCCACCACTCGACTCGCTCCCTGAGCCGGAAGATTGAGAGGCAAGCATTCCGGCCCGAACTGTTCGCGCAGGCTTTCCAGCAATGCCGGCAAGCGCTCGGGAGCGGCATCGATACGATTGATGACGATCAGCCGGCACAGACCACGCTCCGCGAGCCACTGCATCATCCGCCGGGCACTGACGTCGATACCACGTTCAGCATCAATGACCACGGCCACCGTTTCCACGGCAGGCAAAATGGAGAGCGCCATGCCCTGAAAGTCGGCGTAACCAGGCGTATCGATCAGATTGATATGCGCCTCGCCCCAGGTGAGCCCCATGGGCGTGGCGGTGATGGAGTGTTCGAGCATGGCCTCCTGAGCCTGGCTATCGCCAAGGGGAGTGCCCTTGCGCAGTTGGCTGGTTTCACTTTCTCCAGCCGCCTCCAGCAACGCTTCGGCCAATCGCGTCTTGCCTACCCCGGCCTGGCCGGCCAGAGCGATATTGCGAATCCGTTCGGGACCTCGTTCGACGTCGCTCATCGGAGCACCCTCCAGGCAGTGGCAGCCTTAAAAGGGTAGCAGCTGGAGCGCTTATCGGATCTATCGACGAATGGCCAGATTCCTTTCGAGAAACGGCCAACTTCCTCACCCTTCTTTGCGTCTTTCTTCTTTGCGCCGTTCCCCTTCACCTCTAGGCGAGAGTTCTTCGCGAATCAACTCGGCCAGACGCCGGGCAGGTTCGGTGGGACGCCGCGCAGCCAGGTGCAAGGCCAGTTCCACGGCAGGCAGCGGTGGCAGGCCACTACTCTCGTCCAGCACTCGCAACTGCGCGGTCAGCATGCTGCGGGTCACCACCACGATGGCCAGGCCGGCCTGCACGATCGGCGCCAATCCTGCCATCGACTGGCTGGTATAGGCCACGCGCCAATCACGGCCGGTCGTGGCCAGTGCCTGTTCGACCACTTCGTAGCACCAATCGACGCCGGGGGCATACAGCGCCAGTGGCAAGGGATCGATCAGCGGGGGCTGCCGCTCCAGCCCTACGGCCCAGACCAGAGGTTCGCGGCGGATCACCTCGCCCCCAGGAGCATGGCGCTGGCGACTGACCAGTGCCATGTCCAGCTCATCGGCACGTACCTGCTCCACCAACGAGGCGCTGTTGCCACAAGTCACCTGCAGCCGCACCTCGGGATAGAGCTGATGAAACCAGGAGAACACCGACGTCAGCAGGATCGCGTAGTCTTCGGGAATCCCTAGATTCAACTCCCCCGTCACCCGCCTGCTGCGCATATCAGCCAGCGCTTCATCGTTGAGCGCGAGCAGGCGACGAGCGTGCCCCAGTAAGCGCTCACCATCAGCCGTGAAGCGTAGCTTCCGCCCTTCCCGTTCATGCAGCGCCACGCCCAACGCTTCTTCCAGGCGCTGCAACTGCATGCTGACAGTGGACTGGGTATAGGCCAAACGCCGCGCAGCGGCAGTGACACCTCCGGTATCGGCGACAGCCACCAGGGTACGCAGCAGGGTCAAATCGAGAGTCGGGGCACGCATCAATACATCACCCATCTTGATGAATAAGATCAATAAAGATCGTTTTCATGATGAATCATGGCTGATTATGCTGCTGGCGTCATCCACCCGGAAACAGGAGCTTCGACCATGCAGGCCCAGACGCCCCGCCCCTATTCCTCCACCTGGCACGGCACCGGTGCCGCCCTGTTGGCGGTGGTGCTGTGGGCGCTGATACCGTTGCTGGTGGCCTCGGCCGAAGGGCTGCCACCATTGCGGCTTTCCACACTGGCACTGCTGGCCGGCGCACTGGCGACCCTACCCATGGCACGCCGTCGGCACCGGGGCGAAGCATCCTGGCCACTGAGCCGCGAGTTGGCTGTCTACGGCGGAGTATCGTTGCTGATCGCACTGGCAGTGGGCGGCTGCTTCATGAGCTTTTCCCTGGTCCCGGCCGCCGAAGCGGCGTTGATCACTTATACCTGGCCGGTGTTCTTCCTGCTGGCAAGCCAATGGCTAACGACGAAGCGCTTGACGCTGACCACGCTGATCGGGGCCTTGCTGGCGTTCTCCGGCGCTGCCCTGCTGGTCGCGCCTCAGGCACTGGCGAGTGGTCTGTCCGGACACTGGCATGGCTATCTGCTGGCACTGCTCGCTGCACTGTGCTGGGCACTTTATTCTCTGGCCTGCCAGGTTCCCGGTTATCGCCTCAGCCAGCGCCTACCGCACATGCTGCTGATCGCCAGCCTGATCACCGGTGCCGCCAGCCTGGCTCTCGAAGGAATGAGTGCCATGCCCTCACCCACGGCACTGCTGGCCACAGCCGTTCTCGGACTCGGCCCTTATGGCATCGCCATGCTGGCCTGGGGACGCGCTCTGCAAGCGCCGCAAGCCCAGCGCCTGGGCAACCTGGCCCATGCCGTACCCGTGCTGGCGACCCTGTTCCTGATGTTGGCCGGGGTGGCAACGCCGGACTGGCGCTTGCCGCTATCCGCTGGCCTGGTGGTATGGGGCAGCATCGTCGCCAGCGCCGGAGCGAAGCCCAACGCACCGAAAGGCAGCCAATTCGGATAGCTCACGAATCGGAAGCGCCCCACCATTAAAGTAATTTCTCATTCGGCCGACACTCCATGTATGAGTCGATGATTGCATCATCTGAATACTGGATGGGCTTGCGAGTATCGCGCCATTGACACTCGGAGCATAAATGCCGGAACGCTGCTCTGAGGACAGAAGACCGCCTCACCAGTGGGTTGCCACCTCAGGTAGGCCTCGAGAGGATATCGAAATAGATACTTTAGACATGAAACACCCTCGGCCCGCCTCGACAATGCATGAGCCGGCCCCACATCCTGTTCACTCGCATGCTGCCTTTTCAACCACACCGCAGGAATTCAATTTCCCCGATAACGTTACGCTGATGTCCACCACGGATACCAGCAGCCACGTGACCTATGCCAATGAGGCTTTCCTACGTGTCAGTGGTTTCACCCGCGCAGAGCTTCTTGGCCAACCCCACAACATCGTTCGGCACCCGGACATGCCCAGGGAAGCATTTGCCGACATGTGGGCGACTCTCAAGTCTGGGGATGCCTGGACGGCACTCGTCAAGAACCGCCGGGCCAACGGCGATTACTACTGGGTTCGAGCGAACGTTACCCCCATTCGACGCGATGGCCAGACCGTAGGCTACATGTCGGTACGTACGCGTCCCGATCGCGCGGAGATAGAAGCGACCGAATCACTCTACAAGCGGTTTAGAGAAGGCACGGTCCGTGGCAAGGCTTTTCATAAGGGGCTCATTGTTCGCCGAGGGCTGCTTGGCTTCACTCGTTGGGGGCAGTTGATGCCCGTTCGCTGGCGGCTCCGTATTGCCCTGGGATGCGTGGCGGCATCCTCGGTCGCAGGCAGTTTGACGATCGGCGACATGGGGCATCTGCTGATTCCTGCCATACCTGTCTTCGTGGTCGCATGCCTGGCCAGCCTGTGGCTCGAAAAGCAAATAGCGAAACCCCTGACCCAAGCGCTTGATCAAGCGAAAGCTGCGGCAGCCGGACAACCCGGTGCCAACATCAACATGAACCGTGTCGATGAGATCGGGATGATCATGCGTGCGGTGAACCAGGCAGGGCTGAATCTTCGCTCGCTTGTCGACGATGTCGCCACACAAACCAGTGGCCTTCATCAATCCAGCGGACAGGTTGCCAACAGAAACAAGAACCTTTCCAAGCGCGTCACCGACACACAGCTCAAATTGCACGAGACCGCAGCCGCTGCAGAACAGATCACGACGGCTGTAGAGCAAAGCGCCACGAACGCACGTTCTGCTCGGGACCTGTCGACCGGCGCACATCATGCTGCAGAACATGGCAGGCAAGTCGTCGACCAGGTTGTTCAATCGATGTCAGGTATCGCTGCCGCGTCGGCTGAGATTAGTGAAATCAACAACCTGATCAACAGCATCGCATTCCAAACCAATATCCTGGCATTGAACGCAGCCGTTGAGGCCGCACGTGCAGGAGAGGCAGGACGCGGTTTCGCGGTTGTTGCAGAAGAGGTCCGCAATCTGGCTCAACGCTCGGCAGTCGCAGCGGCTGATATCAAGATTCTGATCGACAAAAGCGTCCAGCAAACCTCCGAAGGATCAAGGCTTGCCACTCAAGCCGGCACGACGATGGGAGATGTCGTTGCCGAAGTCCAGCACGCCAACACTCTGATATCGGAGATTTCCACCAATGCACAGGAGCAAAGCATCGGGATTGCCCAGATCAGCCAGGCAGTCGCCGACCTGGGGCGCATTACCCTGCAGAACGCTGACCTGGTACAGGAATCCTCCGATTCCGCCCATGACCTTTTCGCTCATACCGCCATGCTCAACAGCACGATTAGTGTCTTCGAACAGAACCGGCAGAACACACCCGCTGCATCCACGACCATCACGCCATGAGCCATGCTCGAAGGGGGTGGTGAAACCAGCTTGCGGCGAGAAGGTGACACCAGGAAATATATCGCAGCCACAAAGCGGGCACTGACTTGCAGGATGACCTCACCCGACTACATTGAGCGGGGTGCAAGCAAGGAGGTAACGCCATGAACAGCGACGAACTGTCGGCCCGCTATCGCGGCTACATCGAATGCCTGAACCAACAGGACTGGGACAACCTGGGGCGCTATGTCAGCGAGAACGTCAGCCACAATGGCAAAACCCTAGGCCTGAGTGGCTATCGCGCCATGCTGGAAGGCGACTTTGCAGCCATTCCGGACCTTCACTTCAACGTCGCCCTGCTCGTCTCACAACCCCCGCATATCGCCAGCCGCCTGAAATTCGATTGCACCCCCATCGGCATGCTGTTCGGGCTCCCCGTCAACGGCAAGCCCGTGCAATTCGAAGAGAATGTGTTCTATGAATTCGATGATGATGGAAGGATCAAGGCCGTGTGGTCGATCATCGACAAGAGTGCTATTGCTGAGCAGGTATGAGGGTTGTTGACACTTTAAGGTGTCAGCAGGTTTTCTCAATCACACTACTAATGGCAATGCACTTTCCCAACGCTATTATCCATATGGCAGCACTGCCCAGGAGGAGAGCTTTTCCGGCATCCACCACCGTGAGCCAATGCTGTACCACTCACCAACACCAAAGCAATTGCAACAATAAAAATTTTCATAACATCCCCTACGCGCACTATTTTTTATATATACACATTAATTAAAAACAACGTTTCCTGACCTCTATCCCTCCTCGCTCTTGAGATATCTTTCACATCAGAAATTTAGCGCGTTTCAGCAAAAAATAAAAGTTAACACAGATGAAACAGCGCTAGCCATTTGTAGAATAAAGACTCATCTGACTTTCTCATTACTGATTTCACAGAGCTTGGTGTAAGCACTTACTTTCGTGATTCTCTAGAAGTTTCTGCGACTTCCTTCTCCGATCCTTCAAGAACGGCTTCCTGACGCACCTGACAAGCGAGTACTTACTTACAAGATACCTCCACCCTGAAACATTGAGCGGGAGCAAGTGAATGAGGTAAAGCAATGAACAGCGACGAACTGTCGGCCCGCTATCGCGGCTACATCGAATGCCTGAACCAACAGGACTGGGACAACCTGGGACACTATGTCAGCGAGAACGTCAGCCATAGTGGGAAAGCCCTAGGGCTGAGCGGCTACCGTGCCATGCTGGAAGGTGATTTTGCGGCCATTGCGAATCTCTACTTTGACGTCGCCCTGCTGGTCTCACAGCCCCCACATATCGCCAGCCGCCTGCAGTTCAACTGCCCCCCCATCGGCATGCTGTTCGGGCTCCCCGTCAACGGTAAGCCCGTACAATTCGAAGAGAATGTGTTCTATGAATTCGATGATGATGGAAGGATCAAGGCCGTGTGGTCGATCATCGACAAGAGTGCCATTGCTGAGCAGGTTTGAGGGTTGTTGGGAGCTTTGGGTCTAGTAGAGACTGACGTCTCTTTTCGGCCAAAAGCTGCCTTTTAGGTGTCTCTGATATAACGCTTGCTTAAGGGGCGCCGTAGGCGTCCCATTTGAAGCACTTGTTAGCCGCTGATTTGTTTGTAAGTATCACCGACTTTAACAAATGTCCTTCTTTTGACCCTCATTGGCTCATCAATTAATGCTTGCACAGGGATGATTTGACTAATATCTGTTAAATCACCGACATTGAACTCAAAAGCTCCTTTGCTATTCAAATACCTACTTTCTACACCGAAAGAAATCCTAAATTCCATTTGCCATGAATATTTAGAATCTTTAGTGTATAAACCTATCGCCCCCGAATAGTTTTCTAAATCTTTGTAGCCTACCAATCCATATCCGTCATGGAAAAACTTAGAGCCAAAAGCGGAAGCCGCGGAAGCCTCTTGAGCCAATGCTGTATTGATGCGTTTTGAGAATTCTGTAGAATTGTTTATCAGAAGCATATGTGAGCCAAATTCAAGAAATCGCTTATCAAAGATAATCTGATTGTCTATTTCACCTGGAATCACCCCGTCTTGGCCATCAGCCAATGCCCCCATACAAAACAGCATAGTATTTTTTGGTCGCGGAAACTTCGCTGTAAGTATTGCTTCAGAACCTAGGTCCATTTCCTCTCCATTATTTATCTTAAGAGAAAGAGTAGTGAAGCCTTTTTCATTTGGACCAGCACGTAAGATACCGTATATTTCTTCCAGTTCATCGACTCTTAGTGCTAGTGACTCTTCATCTTTTAAGTTAGAAAAATAATCCAAGCTATTCATATACAAAAGACCTTTCTGCATTTGCAGAAGCCTTTCATATGATGAAACTTTGAATAACAACAAAAACTCAGTTTGTGGTGGTTCTGACTCAAAAAAATCTTGGCTATTTTCAATTTTCATATTTAACTCGATGCTGAACTATGGTGGCGGCTAACGCCCGCCACCACCGGTGGCAAAACCGCGCGAAGCAGAGGTATTGGCATCTGGTGCATGGCCTAGTTAGTGATCAAAGTAATGCCGACAGTGCGGGTATGAAAGGAGCAACGACCGTCATATGATTCGCTGCAGAAGTCATAAATTGCTTGTATGCAGCAGCGAATCCGGATGCCCCCCGAGCACTCCTCATTTCTTCAACGCATATCTTGAGAGCTTCCTTCTGATCAATATCTGCCTCATCGATTGCAGTCATCAGATCAGCAAAAATGGCATCTGTGCCTTCTATATGCTGATTTACGTTTGAAGATTCTACTGAAATATTACTTCCAGAAACATTGCTTATCGAGATATTGGAAGTTTTATTATTCACGGGAATTCCATTCTCAAGTTTGTATAGATCTGATTCTTTTAATGAATTTAAAGTGCTTCTCACCACTTGCGCCAAACGCATCTGATCCTTGAACATCACTACCATTTGCTTAAATGCCCAGCAGTTTAGTTCGTACTCTTCATGAACTTTTTTCGCTTCTTCGATAACGGGCATCAGATCAGAGTCAATCCAAGATCCGTTAAACCTATCGATGACACAGGTTAGGGTTGGATAGGTATTTACGTCGTAATTGATTGAGAGCAGCGCATCGGACATGAAAAGCCCCATGTCGCGTCCAACACTATATATTCTTTCGAAGAAAGACCGTTTCCTGTCATCGAGGATCTTGTGAAGATTGCGCTCCCAATCTTCATTGTTTTTCATATGGGCCCAATCCCTGTCCTTGCCATGAAACTCCTCACCGATGGCTAGCAGCCTGGCAATTTTCCCTTCAACTTCCTTAAAATCCCCACGGATGTCGGTTGTCATTTGTACTCCAATTTTTATTTGTCGCTAATAGGTATTAGATAGCCCGCTCGTTTATTGACTTGAATGAGCGTGCGTGTTCAGCATTTTTATGCCGCCACATCAAGCCATTATTTTTTCGACGTTTTTTCTGGTGTGGCTATATAATACCAATAAACGAGCATG
The DNA here is from genome assembly GCF_029263665.1 of Halomonas sp. Classification (GTDB taxonomy): domain Bacteria; phylum Pseudomonadota; class Gammaproteobacteria; order Pseudomonadales; family Halomonadaceae; genus Halomonas. Next base: position 100,135 of record NZ_JAJUFQ010000012.1, on the reverse strand, counting down.
CTGCCTTTGCCAGCATGGCCGCTTTGGGACGTCAGTTGCCTCTTCCATCAGAGTAGCCTGAAGATCGGCACTCGGGCAAAAGTGGTATTTTAGCTAGTGATGATATAATGCCTGCAACATGCGAGGCTACGAAATGAAGGCGAAGCCGCAATGCAGTAGCCGTCGCCGTGACTGGCCTGGTTAGACATAAACCCCTCTCTGCAGCTCATTCTCCCACTGCGCCTGGGTGGTCAGTCCATTCACACACCCCACAACTCGAGAAGTATTCACCATCGTCACCCATGGAAATATCGAAATGGGTTCTAATGTTCCGTGACTTACAAACCGGGCACTCCTCGTTCTTATCAATCCGGCTCCTTTCCAAAATCTGGATAAAATGACCAATTACCGTTTGGCAAGAATGAATTGCTATAGAAGAGGCTGTCTTATTGGCATTTCTAGAGTGCGTGAGCCAGTTCACCAACTGCCACGATTCTTTCGCGACACTCTTCAAATGTTGCCTTAGATTCTTATTGCTACTCCCAGAACACAACTGGTTCATCAAAACGTTTGACCAACCAATAAAATTGGCATCTTGCGGCCGCTCTATTTCCTCTGATATCTCCGCTCTACGTCTTAATGCACCAATCAACGAAATTAGAGCCTCCCTTAGCAACATCCCGACGGTTTGGTAATCTTCAGCCTCAACAGCAGTTTCATGCCTGTGGGAAGCCTGCTCTTCGCGGCGAATAACTTCATCGAATGGACTTGGCTCTCCTGCGTCGACATTATCCGACCGGCTTCTCAGGCGCATCATAAGCCCGATATGAAACGACAGAGTGTAGTCAAGGCTTGGAAAATGCCTTTGGGAATAAAGGTTGGTGAGATTCGTTATGACCCACCAACGGCCACTATCGGTGCTTACATCCCACATTTCGTAGGTATCACCTAGCACAACCTCTGTTTTTATTCGCTCAACGTGTTGAACTTCTTCATCACGAGCCTGGCCCTCAACATAGCTTGCAATATCGGCCTCAGAATAAGGATCTCGGTCAACACTATATCTAGCGAGCTCTTCTGGAGGAACAGGGTGATCATGCACGACACAGTCGTCAGACACTTCCTTTTCATCGTGTGGCTTGATCACGTCAACTCCCTCCTAACAGGTATTAAACTGCTGATATTATGATTGGAGGAACGTGCCGGCACGCTCCTCCGACAAATGCAGCCTACAAAATCTACGCTAAATCATTGATAGGTATAATTACCAATTTCCATTAGACTGCATATCCAAAGTTCACATGCCTGCTGCATTTCCCCACATGTCCGCTCAGGGTTGCCAGTTGCCAGTTGCCTCTTCCATTAGAGTAGCCTGAAAATAAGCATTCGGCCAAGAGCGGCCTTTCAGAATTTGCTGATTTAACGCCAGGCTCACGCGCCGATTAAAAGCCACAAAGCGGTGTAAAATCGGTCGTTGTGCAGCCGATTATTAGATCTGATCATCGTTAACAAACTTTCCCCGCTTAAAAATATAAGTGCTACTTTCCGATTGCATTATTCCACCACAGTTCGGGCACTTATCGCTCGCAGTTAAGGCGCCATTTACTGTGAGGTCTATATTTCCAATCTCAGGAACTATCTCCCCCACCAAACCGCATCCCTCGCAACTCACTTGCACAGTGGCTACATCACGGGATTTGGTAGCAACAAATGCTTTCGCTTCTGGTACGATATAGTGACCGAGGCATGGCAATCCTCGGCTGTCAGATACAGAGCGGTATGTGTTGGTAACCCCACCTATAAATGCCAGAACTTCATCGTAATCCTCCCCATCTTTGAACCCGACCCAGTAGTTTCCATTGTCATACCAATATTCTTTACCAGCCACACAAATAGCCCGAAGGTGGGCAGCTTCATCTCCATATAACTTCCTATATCTCTCAGCTTCGTTAAGACGATTGCCAGTTAAATCTGAATCTAGAGCAAAAACGACAGATCTTAGTTTTTCAATGGAGTGGTGCCTCTCTTTGCCCGCATCATCTTTTAGCCCAGGCAAATAGCCAAAGTTTTGTGCTAAGTTCTTTGCACTTTCATGCGCCCCCTTCAGCTCTGTGGCATTAAGGGTTGTTTTTACCTCAATGGTATAAAGGACCGACTCAACCGGGAATATACCAACCTTTTCATCCATCAAAATGGGTGGGAGAACAGCTCTATTGTATAATAAGATGTCTATTTGACCAGAAATCCTTCCACTATAACTATCGATTATTTGTCCAGTACCCACACCAATGTCAGCGGGAAGCAATGGACCAAATAGCTGCCCCACCAGTATTTCCAGAACCGTTCCTTTTACACCTTGATGACTGAATCCAGACGCAGCCTTTGCTTGAGAGATTGCAGAGACCACCTTGGATCTCAGCAATGATTGGTATTGATTATTTACAGCCATACTTCGATCTCTACTCAGGCTAACAGTGATTAGGCTACACGCTATGACATTGGATGAACGTGCATACGGGATCAAGTCAAAAAACGCGCAAAGGCTGAGTCCGCTATGGCATTGTTGTTTTCATATTCATCAAGAGCACCTCTGCAGCCTATTCCCAATAACCGTGCCTGCAGCATATTCCGGAAAGCCAGCTTTGGGTCGTCAACTGCCTAAGCAATCCAATCAGCATTGACTAAAGTTCCTCACACAGCCTCGGCCAGAGGTTGACGTTCAGAACATGTCGATATAGCGCGAAGCTCATCCGCAGCGATGCAGTCGGCTGAAACTTGAAATTATGTGCTGCCCATGGGGTGAGACCTGACTACCCCTCAAGGTGATTAGTGATGAAATCGGTAGCGAATTCAATCGTAGTCCTAACATCTGACTCATCAAACTCATCCCACTGGGCATGGGTTGCTTTCGTCCTCACGTCTGCCGACACGCGAGCGCGTTTTGCTTTTGTGGCCGACAGGTATCCGGATTTTGCGAGCTCGCTAATCAGCGCATCGAGCTTCTGTCCATTTTCATCGATGCCACTCTTTCGGCAAACGCGGCGGAGGGAGTCCTCGAACACCACTCCGGCAATGACGCCCGCTTCATTCTTCCGCCCCTGTTTTAGGTACAGCTTCGCATGATCAAGGAAATCGTCGAAGATTTCGGCTCGCGCATTATCAGCTACGGAAGCGACTAGCCCTGCCTGTGCATCCCTTAGCAGGTTAGTGAGAACTTCCGACATCTCACCGACGCCCTGCGGTATCACGTACCCGTAGTCGTGCTCACGAATTCTGTCGGCTACCCTTCTATACCCCGAATTTGCATCGGGAACGAGCAGCTCCACGATGTTCGAGGCGGCAGCAATCCAACCCTTACACTTCTCTGCATGCTGAATTGAGGATGCTTGCCCGTATTCGTTTCCTCTTCGGAGCTGCGATGATTCGTCCAGAAGCTCTTCGATACGTCGAACAACAGTGTCTTCAATCGCCATAGAACGAACCTCGATTATACATAACGCCCACGTAATAGGCGCGAGCTTGCGAGCGTCTTAATTGACGCGTTTATTAAATTATTATCTCCAATCTAGTTCATTTTCTTCGACAGCCACCTCTATGCCACCTGCTGTTTCAGCAATATAAAGACCATCGTCCTCAGCATTTACAAGTTCGCCATCGATAAACTCATAATGTAAAAACACCTCAACAGTAAAAGTGGTCGTGATAGTACTTGATCTGGATGTGCTATCAAACGTATAAACTCTCCCATCTTCCCGGTCATATATTCCATTATTAAAATCTGGGCCAGTTACCGTCACTTCGAACTCCACATCGACGTCAAAAGCAATCTGGCTTTCTTCGTCATCTATATAGAGTACAGATGGTTCAATATCTCCAATGTGCGTAACCGTCAGTCCGTCATCAACCTCAGCATCTTCCCAGGTCGAGGCGTTGTATACATCACAATCTTCAAGAAACTCTTTAATCTTAGCTTTAATGACCGTTTCATTAATGACAAAGTATTGCTTTACTTGCTCATGCCTGACATTTGTATGAGTGGTATAGATATCCAGTAATTTATCAAGTGACTCGACAGAAACAAACTGTGGGTCACTGTCACAAAAGACTTTTAAGTCGACATCATCTGAAACCACATAGATCTTCTCATCTTCATTTAGATGTGATTTTAACGACAAAACAGAAATGGCATCTGGAAACTCAGATTTTTTCTTTCCATCACCGAATGGTGGCTTTTTATCAAAATAAAGCGCTAACAACTTTTCAACATTCACACCGTCTGCTTCCACTACCGCCGTGGAGCATCTCTCCATAAACTCATCAAAGACTTCTTCAGATTTTTCGTATATGTCTTGATCTGGAACTTCTTCGAAAAGCCCTTTTATCTTATAATCATCAAGTGAAGCTAAAAGCCGGGCTTTTCTTCGAAAGGTTTGGATGGCGTTTAGGGCATCTTTTACAGCCCCTTGAATTTTAGATTTCACCTCACGCTCTACCACACTCGTAGATACGTGGAAAAGTTCGTTGGATTCACAGTACTTTCTAAAAGACTTAAAAGCAGCCCCATCAAAATGAAGGCCAGCTTTCACAAATGACTGTGTATCAATAAATACCTTTCTAGTTTCTAGCACAATACTTCATCCTGAACTTTAATCAATCACCGCGCTTGCTGCATAACACGAATCAAGGTGCCCGCTGGATCTGCCGTCATGTCGCCTTTGGGTCGCAAGCAGACCTCGTCCCCCGTTCCTGCATCCAAAACACCCTTTACTCCAAAACCTAGACCATTTCATAAAGAAACAAAAGGAAACACAGATGAATCAATACTAGCCAATGGTAGAACAAAGATTCATCTCAACCTCTTGTTAATGATTTCACAAAGCATGGTGTAAGCACTCACTTTCACTCCCTGCCTAGAAGTGTCTAAGTGCTACTTTTCTGAAGCTATCTAGATCGTGACTTTTGATATACCTTGCCTGCCGTACAAGAAGGTATGGACAACATCCTGGCGACGTTTTGCCGCGGGAATATAGAGGCAGTGTGATAGAGGAAGGCGGCCCCATTGCCTCCTCGCTGGCAGCCTCATCAGGTAGCTGAACCAGCAGGACAGGGACAATCTGGGCCGCTATGTCAGCGAGAATGCCAGCCACAATGGGAAGATCCTATGGCTGAGTGGATATGCACCCACAGCAAATTACGGCGAATTTTTACGTGTGATATTCCATGATGAGTTCGGAATGGCCGGTATGTATGTCAACTTGCTCGCCATGTGAAGTAAATCCATGCTTCTCATAGAACCTGACACTCGGGCTATTGTCCTTATAGACAGTGAGCTGTAAGCGCTCTCTCCTTCCCTTGGCGTCGTCAAGCAAAGCCGTTCCCATGCCTTTGCCTTGCATATCTGGAGACACAAAGATCGCCGCCAGCGTATTACCGAACAGGCTATAGAATCCGGCAATTTTCCCGTTGGACTCAAGCACAAAAGTCTCCGATGCGGGGATGTATATACTGCGCATGTCACTGATCCGGGATTCCCAAAAACCCGGATCAACAAAACAATGCGCCTTAATTGATGCTGACAACCAGATATCCAAGACTTCATCGATATCCGCTTCTTGATATTCACGAATCATCTCGTGGTTCCTTGAAACTCGTCACATCCACCTTCAACTGCCGATACAGGATTGCCTTGCAGATTTCCTGCAAGGTTCTGTACGAAAAGTGCCTGCACTTGCTCATGCTTTGTTGGACTTGATCTCAAAATGCTCATTTACACCCCGTAAACTCCGCTTTTTCGATCAATTCCGCCTTGCCTGACCATCATTCGTCGACTTTTCGTACAGACCCTAGTCAGACCAAGCATCTCCCCATGCTACCGATCCGCGGGATGATGGACGCCGTCGTTGGTAGGTACATCGGGAATATCGAAGGGATTGACGCCTTCAAGGCAGCCGACGTTGTATCCGTACTCGTTCGGGCTGGAGCGGCGTTGGTGGTGGGTATAGATGCCGCAGTTGGAGCAGAAGTAGTGCTTGGCGGTATGGGTATTGAACTGATAAAGCTTCAGGTGTTCCTCGCCTTTGACAATGCGGATGCCATTCAAGGGCACGGATGCGACAACCGCACCCTTGCGTCTGCAGATGGAGCAATCGCAACGTCTGGGGCTGACGATACCGTCAGGAAGGTCCAGCTCCAGTTCTACTGAGCCACAATGACATGTCGCCCGATGCTTGGGCTGAATTGCTACTCCGCCAACTTCCTTGAGCATTGCTGTTTTCTCCTCTAGGCACTTCTCGTACAGACCCTATGGCCAGATAGTGATTATCGTATCTGTGAACAACACGCGATTGGTAACTTTATACCGGCTTGCCGGAGGCATGGCTGGAAAAGAAGGTGATGACATGCCCGGCAGGTTCACGAAGGGTAAAGGTTTCATGGTCGATTTCCGGGCGCGGCTCAATCGGCGATGGATCAAGCCCTAGTGACACACATCGCTGATGGGTCGCATGCAGGTCATCCACCATGAGGTCGAATGGTGCGTCACCCGGCGTGATGCTGTCTGTCTGTATCAGGATCAGGTGCGTTCCACCGCGCATCTCGTAGATCGATACCTTGGGCCCATCAAAGATGGGCCGCATACCAATGGTTTGCATGAACTGGGCAGACGCTTCCATGCGGTCGGTCTTCAGTACCACGTGTGCTACGCCCACGGTTGGGCGTTGATCGTTTCCATCCATCTTCCTGGCCCCCAATGCGTGCAGTGCCCAGGGTTTTCACTCCGCAGCCTCAACCGCGAAGTGCTGCCTCGATGGCGGCGACGTCGATCTTTCTCATCTCCATCATGGCGTTGAACGCGCGCTTGGCAGCGGCAGGATCGGAACTCGTGACTGCTTGGGTCAGCACCACCGGAGTAATCTGCCAGGAGATGCCCCACTTGTCCTTGCACCAGCCACATGCGCTTTCTTCACCGCCGTTATTGACGATGGCGTTCCAGTAGCGATCCGTTTCTTCCTGGTCGTTGGTGGCAACCTGGAACGAGAACGCTTCATTGTGCTTGAACGTCGGCCCGCCATTGAGCCCGAGACATGGAATGCCCATCACGGTGAACCAGACCGTCAATACATCCCCTTCCTGGCCGGACGGATAGTCGCCAGGGGCGCGGTACACCGCTTTAACGGCTGAATCGGGAAAGGTCTCGGCGTAGAAGCGTGCAGCCTCCTCGGCGTCGTTATCGTACCAAAGGCAGATCGTGTTCTTTGCTGGCGTTTCCATGTACTCCTCCATCGTGTTGGCCACGCGAAGCGGAGCAAGTAATGCCATCGCAAGCGCCTCGGGCATGGCATAGGCGGGAGAATTTATAAGCTCAGAATAAATAAACAGTGGATGGCTCGTCGGAGCCGTCCACTGAGTATAGTTCGGGCCACCCCTAGCGTACCTGCTGAATCCTCAGCAAATTCCCCGCCGGATCACGCACCGCGAAATCGCGCACGCCATAAGGCTGTTCCATGGGTTCCTGAACGATCTCGGCGTCGCGGGCCTGCAGGCGTTCGAAGGTGCCATCAAGGTCCTTGGTGGCAAACAGCATCATGGCGTAGGTGCCCTTGGCCATCATTTCCATGATCACGCGACGCTCTTCATCGGTAACACCGGGGGCGGCGCCTGGTGGAGCGAGAACAATCGAGGTGCCGGGCTGGTCGACAGCGCCGACCGTGATCCAGCGCATGTCCCCGTAGGCCACATCGTTGCGTACCTCGAACCCGAGGGTGTCGCGGTAGAAGGCCAATGCCGCTTCCGGGTCGTTATGCGGGAGGAAGGTGGAATGGAGGGTGATGTTCATGGTGATAGCCTCAGCCGTTATGGAGCTATCAGCTTATGCACGCTTCTCGGCTGCCGCTTCTTGATTCCTGATCGGTCTGGTCACTTGCTTGGCCACGCAAGGTGGAATGCCCGCTGTGGCATATTCTGACTGCTGTCGGTAGACCGTGGGCGGCACACCCACCAGTTCGGTAAAACGCGTGCTGAAGGTACCCAGCGATGTACAGCCCACCTCGAAGCAGACCTCCGTGACACTGAGATCGCCACGCCGCAACAGGGCCATGGCCCGCTCGATTCTGCGTGTCATCAGGTAGGAATAAGGGGATTCACCGTACTCGATCCGAAACTGGCGGCTCAGGTGCCCCGCTGACATGTTCACGCCCCGGGCCAGCGCTTCCACGTTCAGTGGCTGGGCGTAATCTCGGTCCATGCGATCACGCACCCGGCGCAACTTCACCAGATCATTCAGCCGCTTGGTGGAAACGAGAGTTGTAGGAACGGGAGTTTGAGGCACGGGTATTTCACTCCACAGGGGGAAAATTCAACCCAGCAAAAGTGCTTCATCTATCGGGACAAACTTACTGGCCGCATGGATCAATGAATTGGCGGTGAGCTGAGGCACGCCATACACCTCCACGGTCTTGCCATGCACGTGACGCAGTTTATCGGCCAGCAGATCAAAGTCGCCATCGCCGGATACCAGCACGATGACATCGGCCAGTTCGGCGTATTCCATGGCATCCAGGGTAATGCCGACATCCCAGTCCCCTTTTGCAGAGCCATCCGACCTTTGAATGAAAGGTTTCAGCTTTACCTCGAAGCCAATCGCCCGAAGGATGTTCTGAAATTCACGCTGTTTTTTATCGCCTCTATCGATGGCGTAGGCAAACGCCTTCACCACTTCTCTATCCGCAGCGACTTCTGACCAGAACTTGTTGTAGTCAAAATTGCGCCGATAGGCTTCGCGAACGGTGTAATAGACATTTTGTACATCTACAAATATCGCCACTTTTACCATGTCATGAACTCGTTCTCTCGATCGCTACCCTGGGTGACGACTGCAAAGCCAGCCTTCTGGCATTACACGGCCTTCGCTGTTCTGTCTCGTGTCGCTCTGTCCTGTACTGTTCTCTCTTGTACCGCCCTATCCTGTACTGCTCTCTCTTGTACTGTTCTGCGTTCTTCCACACGCTCCAGTGAAAACAGGGCGCGCAGGGATTTTTCCCCTTCCTGCGTGAACACAATGGTGCGAGATCCCTTCTCGCGCTGTGCCCAGCCCTGTTCCTGCATCCAGCACAACAATGCGGCGCCCAGCGCCCCGGCAAGGTGATACCGGCGCTCGCTCCAGTCCAGGCATTCGCGACACAACGCACGCTTCTGTGCCACCGCCTGCTCGGTATCGATGCCAATACGCTCGAACCACTCGCGTCCGCGTTGGGTCAGCGCCAGCCCGCCGTCGTCACGCTGAAACAGACCGTGGCGCAGCATTTCCTGGAAAACCCAGACACCCAACTCTCCGGCAAGATGGTCGTAGCACACACGCGCCTTGCGCAACGCCGGTTCGCGCGGCCCGAACAAAGGGGGAACGGGTACTGAGCTGGCGGCGAGCCCCATCAGCGATTCCAGCAGCTCGGCCACTTCATCGCCTGCCAGGCGGAAGTAGCGATGCCGACCCTGCTGGGCAACCTCGATCAACCCGGCTTCGCGCAGCTTGCCCAGATGCGAACTGATGGTCTGGCGAGTAACACCCGACATGTCGGCAAGCTCAGTGGCGGTAAGTGCATGACCCCCCATGAGCGCGGACAGCACTTCTGCCCGGGCATTGTCGCCGATCAGCGCGGCAATGCGTGTGATGTTCGGTCCTTCCGCCATGTTTCGATCCCCATCGAATCAAGTTGAACAGGTGCTCCCTTACGCTTTGTCTAGCTCATTCATTGCCTATTCCACTGATTGCCTGCCCTATTCACCGGAGACACTAGCATGACGATAGCTTGCGTGATTCGCTACGAAATCGACCCTTTCCAGAAAGAAGCCTTCAAGGCATACGCCGAGAACTGGGGACGCATCATTCCGCGTTGTGGCGGCCATCTCATCGGCTATTTCCTGCCCCATGAAGGCAGCAATGACATCGCCTGGGGCCTGGTCGCCTTCGACAGCCTTGCGGCCTATGAAGCCTATCGTGCCCGCCTGAAGTCAGACGATGGAGGACGAGCGAACTTCATTATGGCCCAGGAGCTGAAACTCATCCTCAAGGAAGAGCGCTCTTTTGTCGAAGTGGTGGAAGGCACCCTGGGTATCGCACCCGTACAAGGAGGATTCGCCCAATGATCGCGGTAATCTTTGAAGTCGAGCCCAACCCCGGCTGCCAGCAAGCCTATATGGATATCGCGGCAGAGCTGAAACCCCACCTGGAAGACATCGATGGTTTCCTCAGCATCGAACGCTTCGAAAGCCTGACCCAGCCAGGCAGGATTCTTTCACTGTCGTTCTGGCGCGATGAAGACGCCGTGCACCAATGGAAGAACTTCGAAGCGCACCGCGCCGCGCAGATCAAGGGCAAGCAAACCCTGTTTGCCGATTACCGCCTGCGTGTTGCGCATGTGGTGCGGGATTATGGGATGGAAGGAAAACAATAACAGAATGACACCGGCTTGCTCAGGCCGGTGTCAGACGTGTCACGTCAGGCATTATCCGGGTTGTCTTTGCGCACGTCATAACGCAGCTCGACCATGCCGCTGCCCATCTGCCGAACAGAAGTCAGGTGTAGAACCGGGCTTAATACCCTGCGGGGAAAAAGCGGTTTCCCCTGCCCCAATGTGGCCGAACCCACTTGCAGGATCAGTTCGTCCAGCAGGCCTGCATCGTAGAACTGTCCGGCAAGATCACCACCGCCCACTATCCAGATATTCTTTCCTTCGGCAGCCGCCTGCATCTGGGCATGGACGTTGCGCACATCCCCATTGACGAACTGGATGTTCGCCCCCTCGATCATCGGTAGCTGGCGACTCGAGAATACCCAGGCCGGTTGGGTATATGGCCATGCAGATCCTGTTTCGGCAGCCACGCTATCGGCATGACGCACCATCCATTCATACGTTGCCGACCCCATTGCCAGGGCCCCCACTTCGGAAATGAATTCGGGATAGCTCGAGTCATTCAAATCGCCGAGGGGAAATAGCCAGTCAAGGGAATCATCTTCCGTGGCGAGAAAGCCATCGAGGCTCGTCGCGGTGAAGTATTGCGTCTTCATTGCTATGGCGGCTCCTGTTTTATCAACCGCTTATTTTACCGATTTCTTATATTGTTGATCTTTTATTTTACAACCCTCTTATATAACTCTTATTCATATAAGGGTGTCCCTGATATGGCCTCGACTGCAGCAGAAGAAAAACTTAACACCGTGACCGAGATTAGTGGACCACTGCATATCGTGCTTAAAACCCGGCGAGGCGGCGACGCCTGGATTCGCCCCACTCATAACCGGGTGTTTCTTCCCGATTCGCGAGTGGTCAATGGTCAGGGAAGTCGACTTGCTCACTTCCTGCCCTGGGACGAACCTCCATGCAGGGCGGCGTTTCCCCAACTCTGCAGGGCGTTCTGTTTGATACTCGATATCTTCCACTCGCCCTGTATGTCACGAAGCTGGAATTCATAGTTGCCGCAGGAGTGAAAGAAGTTCTCTTCTGATATTGCCGGCACCTGAGACTGAGTTTGAGCCTGGGACTGAGTTTGGGTCTGAGCCTGGTTCCGAGACGGAGACAGATCAAAGCGCAGGATCAGGTAGTTGCAGCGCGCACTGACAACGCCCTCTCCCGCTTCCTGGGTAATGAGCAGGTTAGAAAAGCTATGCTGCTTGGTCAGGTCATCGACAGCATTCTGCCGGCGCTCGACGAAGTCTCGGCGGCTCATGGTCGAAGGCGGCTCTCGCCCGGAGGATGCGTAATCGATACTGACCTGAGGGGCCAGACACTCGACCATGGATGGCCAGTCGCGCTGGTCAAAGCAAAGGAAAAAACGACACAGGACATCATGGATCTGTACGAAGACGTTCGGATCGGGGGACGTCATATTTTCTCCTGCTGGAACAACTGGACGAATTGCTGGAATGCCGGCATCTCGTAGCCGCTGCGCCATACAAGGTGAGTCCTTGTCGAACCTAGCGCCAATGTCGCCAGATCCGTTGGTACGCCACTCAGGTCCAGCACACTACGGGGTAGCAGGGTGACACATGAACCCGCAGCGACCGCCGCTATCATCGCGTGATAGGAACCCAGTTCCTGGATGTTCCATTCACTTCCGGCTTCAATGCCCAGCCACGCCTCCGCCACAGCCCTGTAGGTACAACCCGGTTTGAACGCGGCCAATGAACGGGTACCTATCTGGGCAGGCTTGGTTGCTTCGGCATCGCTGGTGGGCAGGAGCAGCAACAGCGCTTCATTCCAGAGCGGAATGCCCTGCAGCCCCATCTCGGCCAGGCCTGACTCATCCTGAAGCATTGCTGGAAGTGCTGCGAAAGCACAGTCCAGTTGCCCATTGCGCACCTGATCCAATAACTGTGCCGAGGGGCCGGTGCTGACTTCGATCCGAGTCTCGGGATTGGCCTTGCTGTATATCGCCAGCGGCGCAGGCAGCCGACTCGCCGCCGTGCTTTCTATGCTGCCAATGCGCAAGGTGCCACCACCACTGCCACCGACGGCATGTCTGGCCTCGTCTGCCAGGGCCAGCATGCGTTGTGCATATGTCAGGAAGCGCTGCCCAGCCGTAGAAAGCGTGATGCGCTTGCCGATGCGAATGAATAGCTCGGCCCCTAACTCGGCCTCCAACTGCTGTATGCGTGTCGTGACGTTGGAGGGCGCGCGCCCCAGCCTGGAGGCCGCTCGCGTGATACTCAGTTCGGCAGCCACCACTTCAAAGATCTTCAGGGTTTCCAGGTCCATGTTCTTCATGCCGTTTATTCACAAAACAGGAATGATATAGACATTATATTCTGTATATGAGATCAATGAACACCCATTGTTCTCGAAATCCGTATTCTTCGACGTCATGCCAGAGGAGGTCTCCGACATGAGCATCGCTAGTCCACTTGCCGCCCGGTTGGGCATCCACCCCATCATTCAGGCGCCGATGGCTGGCGTGTCCACACCGGAACTGGCCGCTGCCGTATCGAATGCTGGAGGTCTCGGTTCCCTGGGCATTGGCGCGAGCATCGTTTCTCAGGCGCAAGAGATGATCGAACGGACACGTGCGCTGACGACACGCCCTTTCAACGTCAATGTCTTCTGCCACCAGCCCGCTGTGCGAAACACGGCGCAGGAAGCCGCCTGGATGGCACACCTGGCACCGCTTTTCGAAGAATGCGGCATGGATGTACCGACTTCGCTCGAGGAAATCTACAAGAGCTTCATCGAAGACGATGAAGCGTTCGAGATGCTTCTCGAAACCCGGCCTGCGGTAGTCAGCTTCCACTTCGGCCTACCGCCCACAGAGCGGATCCGTGCACTGCAGGACGCCGGCATCTACACGCTCGCGACGGCTACCCGTCTCCAGGAGGCAAGGGAGATTCAGGAACGGGGCATCGATGCCATCGTGGCCCAGGGGATCGAAGCCGGCGGACATCGCGGCATTTTCGATCTCGACGCTGCGGATGAACAACTGAGCACGTCTGTGCTCGTTCGCCTGTTGGTCAAGCAGACCGATCTACCGATCATCGCGGCCGGCGGCATCATGGATGGCCAGGGGGTTCGCTCAGCCCTGGAGCTGGGGGCCGCAGCCGCTCAACTCGGCACTGCTTTCATCCTGTGCCCCGAATCAGCGGCAAACGCGAGCTATCGCGCCAACCTCAAGAGCCAGTGTGCCGCCGAGACACGCCTGACCTCGGCCCTTTCAGGACGGCCGGCGCGCGGCATCCTCAATCGCTTCATCCGCCACGCCGAGTCAGAGAGCGGGATTGAGCCTGCGGCCTACCCCGTGGCCTATGATGCGGCCAAGCGACTGAACGCAGCAGCAGCCAAACTCGGCAATCATGACTTCGCCGCACACTGGGCAGGCCAAGGCGCGACGATGGCGCGCGAGCTTCCCGCTGCCGAGTTGATGCACCAGCTGATTCGGGAATGGCAAGACACGCAATAACAGCGCCGACAGGCTTTAACCGCGATAGATCACAGCATGGCGCGATAGATCAAAGCATGTCATGAAAAAAGAAAAAACAGACGGCCAGGCGATCTCAATGAGATGGCCTGGCCGTCATCTGCAGCAGTGCGCTATGCCAGCCAGCAGGCTTATACCCGCCAGTGGCTATTGACGATCGCTCGCCTCGGTTTCTGCTGCGGCCCGCATGCGCCGACGCAGGATCGGTCCGACGATATACGGCAGCACCAGGCCAACAAGAGCCACGATCCACAAGCCCATTGCCAGGCCGCTATCCCACAGGGCCGACCAGTCGCCATTGGAAATATCCAGCGTATGGCGCAGGTTCTTCTCCATCTCCGGCCCTAGCAGCAGACCCAGGATGATCGGCACCAGCGGGATTTCCAACTTGCGCAACAAATAGCCTGCGACACCGAAGGCGACCATGAAGTACAGATCGAAGGTCGAGTTGCTGATCGAGTAGATGCCGACGAAGGCGACCAGGGTCACGACCGGCAACAGGTACATCGGCGGCACCGACAGCAGCCTGACAAAGATCCCCACCAGCGGAATGTTGAGCAACAGCAGCAGGAAGTTACCGATCAACAGCGCAGCAATCACGCCCCACACGATATCCGCGTTTTGGGTGAACATCAGCGGCCCGGGCGTGATGTTCATCGAGATCAGCAGCGCCAGCAGCACCGCGGTGGTGCCACTTCCCGGCACACCCAGGGTCAGCATGGGCACCAGCGCCCCACTGGAAGCCCCATTGTTGCCGGCTTCCGGCGCCGCCACGCCACGCGGGTCCCCGTCACCGAAGTGGCCCTTCTTGCCGACGATCTTCTTCTCCAGGGTGTAGCTGATGAAGCTGCCCAGCGACGCCCCGGCTCCCGGCAGCACGCCGGCAATGAAACCGAGCACACCACCACGCAAACTGGAAGGCAGCACATGACGGATATCGGCCCAACTCAGCTTGAGCTTGCTCACCGCGATGGTCTTCCTGCCCTTGCCGGCCCGCTCTTCGATGAAGAACAGCAGCTCGGAAATGGCGAACAGACCGACGATGGCGATGATGAAGTCGACCCCTTCATACAACTCCAGCATATTGAAGGTGTAACGCTGCACCCCGGTGCTGTCGATGCCCATGGTCGAGATCATCAGGCCCAGGCAGGCCGCGACCACGGTCTTCATCGGGTTCTTGCCGGTAATGCCACCAAGAGTGGCAAAGGCCAGCATGAACAAGGCAAAGTATTCCGCCGGACCGAAGGTCAGGGCGAAGTCCGCCAGGACCGGTGCCAGCAGGATCAGGCCGATGGTGGCGATCAGGCTGCCGATGAAGGAGGCGATGGCGGAGATGGCCAGGGCCTCGGCGGCCTTGCCCTTCTGGGCCATGGGATAGCCATCCAGGCAGGTCATCATCGCCGGCTCGTCACCAGGGATATTCAGCAGAATCGAGGAAATACGCCCGCCGTACATGGCCCCGGCATACACCGAGGTGAGCATGATCAAGGCCGTTTCCGGACGCAGGCCCAGAGAAAACGCCAACGGAATCAGGATCGCCACCCCATTGGCCGGCCCCAGACCGGGCAAGGCGCCGATCAGCGTGCCGAGGAAGGCCCCCAGCAGCGCGAACATCAAGTTATGCGGTGCCAGGGCAACGCCAAACCCATCGATCAGATAACCCAGGGTTTCCATCAGCTTCCCTCCAGCACATCAAGCACGCCCAGCGGCAAGCTCAGGTCGAGAGCGTAGCTAAACAGCAGATAGACCACGATGCCGGCCACTCCTCCGGTGATATACGCCCGCACCGGTACGGCCCCCATGCGCCAGCACAGCGTGCCCACCGCCAGCAAGGTGGCAACGATGAATCCCAGTGGCTCCAGCACCAGCGCATAGCCGACCAGTACCAGTACGGCAATGATCAGCTCCAGGGCAATGCGACTCATGGGCCAGGCATTATCGGGGTCTGGCTTGACCATCAGGTAGAGGCTGGACAGCGCCAGCACTACAGCAATCACCTTGGGAAAGGTATCGGGGCCGACCGTCCCGGCCCCACCAAACGGCTCCGGGAACTGGGTGGTGCCCCAGCCGTAGGCAACGGCCAGGACAAGCATCAGTACTCCGAAGATGCGGTCATTAAGATGGGTCATTGGATGATGCCAACTTCCTTGGAGAGCGTTTCGATATCGGCGATCTGGTCAACCACGAACTGGCGGAACTCGTCTCCCTGTACATCGAAGGGGATCAGCCCGTTCTGTTTCATGACGTTCTGCCATTCGTCACTGGCATACAGCTGATCCAGAGCATCGACCCAGTACTGCTTGGCTTCATCGGAGATATCCGCCGGCATGTAGAAACCACGCCAGTTGGCCCCCGTCACATCAACGCCCTGCTCCTTGGCGGTGGGTACATCGCTGAGCTCACCAGGCAGGCGTTCGTCGGCAAGAACCGCCAGCACACGCAGGTCGCCGGACTCCATGAACCCCTGGGCTTCGCTGATATCACCGCTAAAGGCCCCGATATGGCCGCCGACCACCTGGGTCATGGCCTCGCCCCCGCCGGTGAAAGGCAGGTACTTGATGCGCTCAAGGCCTTCAACACCTGCTTTCTTGGCCAGCATCAGCACCTTGAGATGATCCCAGCCGCCTTTCGAACTGCCTCCGGCGAATGTGACCGAGCCAGGCTGATCCTTGAGCGCTTGCAGCAGGTCATCGAGGTTCTTGATCGGAGAATCCTTGGCGACAGCAATGATGCCGTAGTCGGCACCCAACGCACCGATCCAGTTGACCATATCGGCATTCATGCCCGGGAACTGCCCTTGGGCGAGACGAGTCGTTGTTGCCGTCGAGGCAGCCACGAGCACTTTCTCATCCCCTGCCCGCTTGCTGACAACGTGAGCAAAAGCAACGCCCCCGCTGGCCCCTGGCATGTTGATGGTCTGCACATTGCCAGGAACGAGATCCAGATCCTCCAGGGTTTTTCCAACACTGCGACAAGTGAAATCCCAGCCACCACCTGGATCAGCCGGAGCGAGACATTCCACCTTGCCGGCTGGCTCGTAGGCACTGGCAGCCAAGGGGAAGGCCATCGCGCTGGCGACGAGTGCTGCGCCGAGTAAAGCCTTGTTCATGGGTATGCTCCATTGATGGGTCAAATCGTTGTTCTAGTGAATCGCTTTGGTAAATCAGCTTTGGTGGACCGGTTTGATGAACCGGTCTTGGTGAACCCGCTTTGGTGAAGCGGTTCTGATGCACCTGCTTTGGTGAACCACTGCCTTGATGAGACACAGGTTTGATGGGCTGCGGTTTTGCCAGGCGGCGGTTTTGACAGACGACAGCGTCAACCAACCTTTGTTTTATCTGCCGCACCCTGTTTTACAGGAGAGAAACTAGTGAACGTACAGATACGCCGTCAACGAAGAACGGAAAAATAGCGACTAAAGTCGCAAGGCAAAGTCATGAACAAGGCCAAGTCACGAACAAGGAAAGCAAGGCGCATAAAAAAACCCAACGCTAAAGCGTTGGGTCGGCTTCGCTGCTCAGGGGCAGCATGCCCACACGGGAATCATGCTCAGACGGTAGACCCTGGCTTTACACTCAGGCTACAAACCCAGGTTACAAACCCAGGCTGCAATTTCAGGCTGGACGCAATCCCTTGGGCCACTGCCGCTCCAGCAGAACAGCATACTGGGTCAGAAGTGGTGCATGACGGTCGCGCACCATAGCGTCGAAGCGCTCGCTGGGGCCAGACAAGGCCAAGGCTCCCATCAGTTCCCCTTCACTGGTGTAGATACCGATTGCCGCCGCGGACAGCCCGACCTGGCGCTCGCCGCTGGATGTCGCCACCGTTCCTCGTGGTGCATCGTAGTTCAGGACACGCCCGGCGGCCCCTCGCCCCAGAGGCAAGCGCACCCCTTCTTCAAGGTGATGGCGAACTTCCAGTCGGCCGTTCTCCCGCAAACGACAGATTCGCTCATCGCCATCCCTGATGTAGAACGATGCCGTTTCTTCGCTCGCATCACGCAGCGACTCCAGAATCGGCCGTACCAGGTTCTCAAGCTGCGGCCCCTCTCCCACCAATGGGGCCATGCGAACAAAGGCTGGCCCCAGACGGTAGATACCTCGCTCGTCTCGCACTACATAGCCGAAGACCTCCAGAGACGCCATGAGCCGCAGGATGGTGCTCTTGTAAAAACCGGTCGCATTCGCCAGTTCGGTTAGCGAAAACTCGCGCCGTTCGGCAGAGAACGCCTCCAACAAGGTCAACGCTCGTTCGACAGCCTCGACACGTCGCTGAGTCATGCAACTTCTCCTGAATGAAACTAAAGGCCAATGTTCTGATAGTCAGAACTGGCTTGCAACAAAACGATGCCGCTCATATTCTCTTAGAGAAAACACGTTCTACTTAAGGAAACATATGAGCGCATTACTCTCCGGCTATCGCGTTCTCGACCTGACCAATGTCCTGGCAGGACCGTTCTGCTGCCACCAACTGGCCCATATGGGGGCCGAGGTCATCAAGGTCGAGCGTCCCCAGGGCGGCGACCTGGCGCGTCAACTGGGGGCAGACCCTGAGCTCAACCGCGATTTCATGGGTGTTTCCTTCCTGGCGCAGAATGCCGGCAAGCGCTCCATCACCCTTGACTTGAAACAGCCCGACGACCGCCGTCGTTTTCTTGAGCTGGTCAAGGAAGTGGATGTTGTGGTCGAGAACTTTCGCCCCGGCGTGATGCAGCGCCTTGGACTGGGCTATGACACCTTGTGCGAGGCCAATCCGAAACTGGTCTACTGCGCCATTTCTGGCTTCGGCCAGGATGGCCCATTGGCGAACTATCCTGCCTACGACCAGATCATCCAGGGCATGGCAGGCGTCATGAGCATTACCGGAGCGCCTGACAATGCCCCCTACCGCGTCGGTTACCCGCTGGCAGATACGGTCGGCGGCTTGACGGCAGCCATGACGATCAATGCCGCCCTGGCCGAGCGCCCACGTCGCACTCACTTCATCGATATCTCCATGCTGGAATCGGTACTGGCCACCATGGGCTGGGCGGTCTCCAATCTGCTTGTCGCAGGCAAGGAACCGCGTCCCCTGGGGAATGACAATGTCACTGCCAGCCCATCAGGCACATTCCGCACGGGAGATGGGCTGATCAATATCGCCGCCAACAAGCAGGAGCAGTTCGAAGCGGTCTGCCAGGTTCTGGGGCACCCCGAATGGATCGCTGATCCCCGCTTCGCCGAACGCCAGGCACGCCTGGAACACCGCAGTGAACTGACCCGCTGCATCGAAACCGCCCTGGCAAACGACACTACCGAGCACTGGTGGCGCGCACTGGTCGAAGCCGGTGTTCCGGCCGGCCCGGTATATAGCGTTGCTGAAGCTTTGGCCCACCCCCAGGTTCGTGATCGAGGACTGATCGAGCGCTTCGAGCACAGCACTATCGGCCGCCCGCTGGAAGTGGTCAGCGGAGGCTATCGCATCGACGGACGGGCCCCTCGTGTTGCCAACCCACCGCCACGTCTCGGCGCCGACAATCACGAGCTGCTGCCCGCTCATGCCGCCAACGACGAATAACCTACCGGAATGAATGCCATGCCCCTGACAAATGATGACACTGCACAACAGCTTGATCCACGCCATGCCCAGCAGTGGTGGCATACCGACATCATCGATATGAAGCCCGGCGAGATTCGTTATCGCGGGTACCCGATCGAAGAACTTATCGGTCAGGTCAGTTTCGTCGACATGGTATGGCTGATGACCCGGGGAGAGTTGCCCAGCCGTGCAGAGTCGACCCTGCTGGAAGCTGCGCTGGTCAGCGCCGTCGACCACGGCCCGCAGGCCCCCAGCATTGCCATTGCTCGCATGACCATGACTTGTGGCGGCAGCCTCAACAATGCCATGGCATCTGCCGTCAACGTGCTCGATGACGTACATGGCGGTGCGGGAGAGCAGGCTGTCGAGCTCTACCAACGCATTCTGCAATTGAAGAAAGATGGACGCTCTCTGGAAACCGCCGTGCGCGACGGCATTGCCGAGTGGCAGCAATCACGCACCCGGATCATTCCCGGTTTCGGTCATCGCTTTCATCCCCTGGATCCGCGCGCACCAAGGCTTCTGGGCCTGGTGGAAGACGCCGCCGCACGAGGCGAAGTGGCCGGCCACTTCGTCGCTATCGCCCGTGAAATCGAACGCCAGCTGATCGCCATGAAAGACAAGCCGATTCCACTGAATATCGATGGCGCCACAGCAGTAATCTACGCAGAACTGGGCTTCCCTGCCCCTCTGGCACGCGGCCTGTTCTGCCTGTCCCGTTCAGTGGGCATCCTCTCCCACGCCTGGGAACAGCAATGCCAGGGTGGCCGCAACAAGGGACCCATGCCCAAAGGCTGGCTGTGGCCGTATGGCGGACCGGAAAAACGCTCGGTTCCCGAGCGCGGCGCTTGATGAAACAAGCTCAACACAACGGTGTCCTCACCCCGTTCGTGCCGACTATTCGTCGGATGGCCCACTTTTGCCAGACCCGCTCTTGAGAAACTCGATCTCGAAAGGCTCGTCCGTGACATTCCCTTGTTCAAAACGGCTCGCGCCCTCACGGTCACGTTCATATTGCGTCATGTGATCGAACGGCGGCAGCCAGGACTCACGGCGAATCGTCCAGCTTTCGTAGGTGGGCACCAGTTGATTCGGGGCGTCCAGAATCCCCAGGTGTACTTCAATCTCGTCTGCGCTGCGGGCAAACACGGAAGATCCGCAGCGCGGACAGAAAAACCGTCCGGCGTATTCACGAGTTTCCCCTTCGACTGTCACGGCATCCTGAGGGAACACGGCGGATGCGTAAAAAAGCGCCCCGTGATGCTTGCGACAATCGAGGCAATGGCAAAGACCCACCCGATATGGGTTCCCCGACGCCACCATGCGGACATTGCCGCAAAGGCAGCCACCTGTGAATCGTTCCATGCTGCACCTCCTTTCATGCGCGCCCCTGGCCTTCACGCACGAAAAGTACGCCATAGCTTGAGGGTGATGCCGATGACCAGGGCAGCATAGATCGCGGCCACCACATCATCCGCCACGATACCCACGCCACCATATAGGGATTCCACCTGGGCTACGGGCGGCAGCTTGAGAATATCGAATAGGCGAAACAGCCCGAATCCTGCAATCAACAGAGGCAGGCGTCGCACATGCGGATACGCCAACACAGCCAGCGGCATGGCCACCCACTCATCGGCCACGATAGGCGGCATATCGCCTCCGCCGAGCCACAGCGAACCCCAATGGCACAACGGTATTGCCAGAACGATCAGAATGACCGCCACCGTCCAGCGCTTCACTGCGGAATAACGCAGCAACCACCAGGCCAATGGAATGCCCAGCAAGGAACCGAACGTTCCCGGTGCCCAGGGGGAAAGCCCCAGGCCAAGCCCTGACGCCAGCCACAGCAGTATCTCTTGCATCGGGATATTCCCTATCCATCCGAGAAGTACGCATTATCACATCACCATGGCATGCAAGACGATATGTCGCTCTACCGACTGTTGGTATGAAGAGGACAGTTAGATATGGATAGAGGACAGTTAAATCTGGAGAGCGGCAGTTAACATGGAGAGTGTCAGTTAACATGGAGAGTGTCAGGTAAAATGGAAAGTCACTGTTGGCACAGTGAGTGAACGGTATACTCATACATGCACGTACAGTTACATGCTTTGACGGTTATATACATGGAAAGCGAACAATATGTATGAGATCTCGTACATGCGATTAAGCTTTCGCTTACAAAAATAGCTATCAACCCCGCTGTGTTGAACAGCCTGCTTACTGTAAGGTGCACAACAGCTGAGGATTGGGTGATATTGGCGCAGAGGAAGACGACATCATGTTCACGGATGATTCCAGTGACCTGTTGGCCCGCATTCTGTCGGGACCGCTGTCACAAAACGAGCGTTTGCTGACACTGCAGTTGGGTGGCACGGACATGATCCCCCACCGGCTGGTCGGCGAAGAGCGTATCTCGCGCCCCTTCACCTATACCCTGGATGTCATCTCCCAGCGCGGCGACATCGAACTCAAGAGCCTGATTGCCCAGCCGGCGCAACTGACCGTACGTCAGTCCGATGGCCGCTATCGCCCACTGCATGGGCTGGTGGAATCGGCTGCCCTGCTCGGAGAAGATGGCGGCGTCTATTATTACCAACTCGTTCTGATGCCGTGGCTGGCCATGCTCAACCTTGGGCGTGACAGCCGCATCTTCCAGGACAAGACTGTCGTCGAGATTCTCGACGCCGTATTCGAACAGCACGATACCGCCCAGGGTCGCTGGCGTTTCGACCTGCGGCGTGAATATCCGCCGCGCAGCTTTTGTGTCCAGTACCGCGAGAGCGATGCCCATTTCGTCAGCCGGCTGATGGAACAAGAAGGCCTGTTCTATTACTGGGAACACGCTGATTCGGAAGGCGACTTCAGCGGCCATCGGCTGGTCATTACCGATGATGTGGCGACCTGCATGCCGGTGGCACCACAGACCATCCGCTTCCACCGCCAGGCCGCCACCGAGCATGAAGACGCCATCACCCAGTGGAGCGGCCAACGCCGCCAGCAGGCCAAGCGCGTCAGCCTCGCCACCTTCGATTACAAGCAACCGCGGCTGGAAAAACGCACCAGCCTGGAGACCATTCGCGATCAGGGCAACCTGCCGGATATCGAAGTCTACGATTACCCTGGCGAGTACTATTACCACGACTATCCACGTGGCGAGCGCCTGACCGTCAACCGCATGGAGGCGCTGGAATCCCGCGCCAAGCGTTTCCACGGCGCCGGTGGTACCCGCCAACTACAGGTCGGCCAGTGGTTCGAGCTCAGCCAGCATGCGCGTCATTCGCATGGTGATGAAAGCGAACGCCAGTTCCTGGTGCTTGGCCTGAGCGTGCATGCCGAAAATGCCCTGCCCGTCTCGGCCCATCTACGCACCTTGCCGGGCAGCCTGCAGGAACCGCTGGCCAAGGCACGCAAGGCACATGGGCTCGAGGATGACAGCCAGCACCGCGACGACTATCAGCAGGCCGGCACCGGCCATTACCTGGTCGATTTTGAAGCCCAGCGTCTCAGCCAGCCTTACCGTTCGACCCTCGATCACCCTCGCCCGGAGGTGACAGGGCCGCAGACCGCGATCGTGGTCGGGCCGGAAGACGAGGAGATTCACACCGATCACCTCAACCGGGTGAAAGTGCAGTTCCATTGGGATCGCCAGGGCCAGCGCAACGACCATTCCAGCTGCTGGCTGCGCGTTTCCCAACCCAATGCCGATGCTGGCTGGGGCGGCGTGTTCGTACCGCGTATCGGCCAGGAAATGATCGTTTCCTTCCTTGAAAGCGATCCTGACCGGCCCATGATTACTGGCCGGGTGTACAACGGCGATCAGACCCCGGAATGGCACAGCAACGGCATTCTGTCCGGGTTCAAGACCAAGACCTATCGCGGTGGCAAGTACAACGAACTGGTGTTCGACGATGCCACCGACCAGGAGCGGATACGGCTCAATTCGGAGAATGAAAAGAGTCAGCTCAACCTGGGCTATCTGATTCACCAGAACGGCAATGCTCGTGGCGCTTTCCGTGGCACCGGCTTCGAGTTGCGCTCCGACGCCTACGGCGCCATTCGTGCCGACAAGGGCTTGCTATTGACCAGTTGGGGGCAGATCGATGCGGGAGGCGAACAACTCGACCTCACGCCTGCCACCGAGCAACTGCATAGCGCCCACCGCCTCGCCGACAGCCTGAGCGACAGTGCCACGCAGCACAACGCCGAAGCCCTTGAAGCACGCGACAACATCAAACAGGCCGGTGACGATAGCCAGGGCCGCCATGCACCACACGGCACGGAGACTGCCACCAATACGGACCAGTCCACCGCCCAAGGTGCCAGCCAGGCAGGTCGCGGCGAAGCCGCCCGCCTAGAAGCGTCCTGGCTGCACCTCAGCTCGCCAGCCGGTATTGCCCTGAGCACGCCCTCTTCCACCCACTTCGCCCAGGAAAAGTCGCTCAGCGTGACCAGCGGTGAAGACATCAACCTGGCCACCGGCAAGAGCCTGATCGGTGCCCTGGGCAACAAGCTCTCGCTGTTCGTGCAGCGTGCCGGCATCAAGCTGTTCGCCGCCAAGGGCAAGGTGGACGTTCAGGCCCAGAGTGACGAGATGGCCCTGACCGCCGAAAAGGACCTCAAGGTCACCTCTACCGAGCAAAGCGTCAACCTTGCCGCGGCCGAGGAAGTCCTGCTGGTCTGCGGTGGTGCCTATGTGCTCATCAAGGGTGGCAACATCGACCTCCACGCCCCGGGCAAGATCGATGTCAAAGGCGTTTTGCAGCGCCTGGGCGGCCCGACCAGCATGAGTTATGCGTTGGAAGGCTTGCCTAATAGCACGCCTTCCAACCTGGATCTGGAGCATGTGTACGCCAACGGCGAACCGGTATCAGGAGCAGCCTATCGTGCCACATTGCCCGATGGCTCAGTGTTAACAGGAGTCCTGGACGATCTGGGCAAGGCCTCGTTGGCCGGCGTGTCACCAGGCGGAGTCGAAGTCGAGTACTTCCAGGACCCGGATGACATTGAACAAAGGCCCCAGGAATGGGCACGTAATCGGGCAGCGCCACCAGATCTCTCCGCCTTGGCAAGTGGTAGCAAGCTCAGTAACGATGAATCAGCCAGCTAAGTCCGGTATAGAACGACAGGGAATTCACCATGACCGACCAGACATCGGATAACAACATACCGGATGAACTCCGCGAACTGGGCATCAACATGCGCGTGGTCACGGAGGCGATTGATGCGCCTCCGCAAACACCCAATGTGGATGTTGATCTGGAGCCAGAAAACAGTACCGCACTTCGCATCGTGCGAGAGGCAGCTTACATGCTGCCCGTGGTGGGTAATGTCATGTCACTGGCGGATGTGGCCCAGGATGTCATGGTGCTGTGCGAAGACGATGAGAAAGGGTTGCCGAATACCCAGAACACCTGGCTATGGGTCATTCTCGTCATCGATGCTGTCGGGGTTATTCCTGCTGCAGGAAATGCCTCACGCTCCATTCGAGCAGGTGCACGAGAAGCGATCCTGACCTTCATTCGTGGCGAGGGCATTGCCATCGTCGCCGAAATTTTATGGGACAAGGCTGGCGGCGCAGCGCTGGACTTTGCCGCCAAAATGCATAAATGGCTGGAGCAGCAAAAACCTGAACTGAAGAAGTTCATTTCCGATATCGTTTCCAAACTGCAGTTGCTGGTTGCCAACCCCGTAGATGGCGCGCAGCAGTTGGGGCTTATTGAAAGCAACCCCGGGTTCTGGGATTTTTACGAACGCGGCAAGACATATGGATTCGAGCTCTTCGACAAACTGATCGAAGCCTTTGGTGAAGATGCCCGCCAAGCGCTGCTCCAGGCCTTGAGTGACCTGGGCGTGGCTGCCAAGGACATGGTCATCAAAGCCATCGACAACCTGCTTCCCGTGGTGGTGGGTTTGGCGGTAGCCATGGTCGCCTACAAGACCCGCAAGGCCAATGTGACCAAACGGGCACAGGCCAGCACAGGGCAACCCAATCGACACCAGCTCAACGCCAGAAGACAGCAATCAACACATGAAGGACGTAAGCCCAGCAAGACCCCGGCGAACTGTGCCTGTGGTGTTGCCGGAGCGAAAGTCCCGCTACAGACAAGTAATCACCCCATCGACTATGCCATGGGGGACGAAAACCTGTGGCATACCGATTTCCACGTTGCAGGCTTGATGGATGTCGAGTGGGTGCGTTTCTACCGTTCCAGCATCGACCAGCTTGATGACAGCGAACTCGGTGCACGCTGGAGTACGCCCTACCACCAGCGTTTCGAGCGGCATGGAGAACAACTGGTCTTCATCGATGTCCTGAACCGTGCTCTCGACATTGAGCCCCTCGCCATTGGTGAGAGCCGCATCCAACCCCGCGAACGCTTCACACTTAGCCATCCCGATGCAGATCATTACGTTCTGAGCTACCTGAACGGCACTACTGAGCGCTATCAGCGACTGCAGACAGCCGATGACAGTGCTATGCATTTCCGCCTGGTGGAACAGCGCGAGCGTGATGGCCGCGCTCTGACCCTGAGCTACCATAACGGCCGCCTGGATCGCATCACCGATGGCGCAGCTCTGGAGCTTGGCTTCCACTATTACGACAACGGCCTGCTTGAGCGGGTGGTTCGCCGCTATCCACAAGGCTCTGGCAGCACGGAAGCGGTACATGAACCAGAAGTCCTTGCGCTATATGCCTACGACGATGAGCGCAACCTGATTGCCCATCAAGATGCCCGGGACTATCGCCGCGAGTACCGCTACACCCATCACCTGCTGACGCACTACACCAACCTGAATGGTCAAGGTGTCGAGCTGACCTGGGAGTGGCCGGGCAAGGATACAGGGGCACTGCCGGAAGCGCGTGAAGCACGCTGTGTGCGTACCCGCCTGGAAGATGGCAGCGAAGATACCCGCTTCGAGTACCATCGCGAGCTTTGGTATACGCGAGTGACCGACGCCCAAGGTGTCGTCACTATCTATCGCTACAACTATCACAACGAGATCGAATCGATCTCTCATCCTTTCAACCCAGAACTGGGTAGTGAATATTGGCAATGGGATAGCCAGGGGCGCATGGTCGCGCATACCGATGGCGAAGGCCGCTCAAGCCACTACCGCTATGACGCCCAGGGACATGTCACCTCGTTCACGGATTCAGCGGGCCTCACAACCCGCATCGAGTACAACGAACAGGGACTTCCTGTACGTGTCACCGACCCGGAAGGGCGAGTCCACGAGACACGTTTTGACCGCAATGGCTTGCCGACGCAGGAAGTCGCCCCCAGTGGCCGCAAGACCATCTTCGAGCACGACGAACGAGGCCTGCTCACCGCGCTGACCGATGCCGCCGGCAATACCTATCGCTATGAGTGGAACGATCAGGGGTTGCTGGTCAGTGCCAGCGACTGTTCACAGAAGACCACCCGCTACCATTACGACCATCGCGGTCATCTCCGCGAGGTGATCGATGCAACAGGCAACCGCACACATTACGCCCTGGATGCCGGCGGCCTACTACTGAGCATCCAGCATGCCGATGGCGGCACCGAGACCTTTGCCCACGATGGTGAAGGCAACCTGATCGAATACCTTGATCCTGCTGGTCACAAGACCCGCTACCGTTATAACGCCGAAAACCTGTTGCTGGAGAGACGCGACCCGTTGGGACAGTCTCTCGCCTATCAATATGATCGCCTGAATCGCCCGGCTCATCTGATCAACCAGAACGGTGATATCTGGAGCTTTCGCTACGACGGCAGCGGTCGCGTACTGAGTGAGCGCGGCTTCGATGGCCGCACCAAGACCTATCAGTACGACATGGCTGGCTACCTGGCGGAAATGCACGAAGGCGAGCAGGTCACACGCTTCCGCAGGGACAGTTTCGGCCGGCTGCTCAAACGCACCACTGAGCGCCCCGGCATGTCGCCAGTGAAGACAGACTTTGCCTATGATGCCCAGGGCCGCCTGGTGCGTGCCGCCAATCTCGACAGCGAGACCCGTTTCCATTTCGACGCTGCCGACAACCTGATCGCCGAGATACAGCATCACCAGTTGCCCAATGGCAGCGAATATCGCTCTGTCACCCGTCACACCTACGATGCCCTGGGTAATCGCGAGACCACTACCCTGCCGGATGGCCAGACACTGAGCTGGCTGCGCTATGGCTCCGGCCATGTGCATGCCATGGCCCTGGACCAGCAGGAACTGATCGGCTTCGAACGTGATGACCTGCATCGCGAAGTGCGTCGTCATCATCGTGGACGCGAGACACAGCTACGCTATGACCCAGTGGGCCGCCTGATTGGACAAGAAGTGCATCAGGCCGGCGGGCGCAAGATCCAACGCCAATGGCACTATGCCGAGAATGGTCTGCTCACGGCCATCGATGACAACCTGCGCGGCACCACTCGCTATGGCTACGACCCCCTGGGTCGACTGAAAAGCGCCATTTCGCCGGTTCGCGAAGAGCACTTTGCCTTCGATCCCGCCGGTAATCTGATCGATCCCCTAGACCCAGGCGAAGACGGGACTACCGCAGCCACCCGCTGGCGTCAGGAGCGCCCGAGTGACGCCTTCGACCATGAACCGCACGAACATATCCGTGTGGATTATCCCAATGCGCCCAAGTTGTCACCGGCCATGGGCAACCTGCTCAAGCGCTACGCAGGCACCCATTATCACTACGACGACTTTGGCAATCTGCAGCGCCATATCGCCCCCAACGGCGAAACCTGGGAATACCGCTACAATGCCGAGCACCGCCTGACCGAAGTCAGCCGCTTCGCTCAGGCCCCGGCCGCCGGTGATGACAGCACACCACTGATCCGCGCCCAGTACGCCTATGACGCCCTGGGGCGGCGAATCTACAAGCATGTCGAGCAACAAGGCCAACCCTGCGAACTGACCGTGTTCACCTGGGACGGCGACCTGCTGCAGAGTGAAGAACGCTTCCAGGGCAATATGCAGGCATCTCGTGCCTTCGCCCTACCCGAGCTCGAGCCGGAAGATCCAGAGCGCCGCTTCTCGTTGCCGCTGGCCCAGCGTCAGCAGATGCTGACCGAGATTCCCGGCATCATCCCGCAGCGTCGCGTGGTGTATCTGTTCGAACCGGACAGTTTCATTCCCGCAGCCAAGCTGGAAGCCCGCTACGAAGCCGTCACCCAGGCCACCGGTACCCAGGCCTACGGCTTCACCCTGTATCAACTGGCGCAACCCGCGCTCTACTACTTCCAGACCGACCACCTCGGTACCCCGCTGGAAGTCACCGACAGCGACGGCCAACTGGCCTGGGTCGGCCATTACCGCGCCTGGGGCAAGCTGGAAAAAGCCAATGACGGCAACAACCAGCAAGCATCAACGGATAACCCCTTCCGTTTCCAAGGCCAGTACCACGACCCAGAAACCGGACTGCACTACAACCGCCACCGCTACTATGATCCAGAGATAGGCCGCTTCACCACCCAGGACCCCATCGGCCTGATGGGTGGCGAGAACCTGTATCAGTACGCGCCTAACCCGACTGGGTGGGTGGATCCGCTGGGGTTGAATAAATGTAAATGTGGAGAAGGCCTTTCTGGGAAGAATTGGTCATTTAACTCAGAGAAAGATGTGGACCTCAGAGGTACGGGGAAAGGATATAGAGATGGATTAGATGAAGCCTTTAATAGAACAGGTCTATCTCGAGATCAGTTTGAAGTAACCAAATGGGGAAAAGATGCAAATGGGAAATCCATTCCTGTTGAGTGGCAAGGGCCAGGAGGAGCAAGTGTAAACATGGATATTCCAGAGTGGAATAATGTAAAACCAGGAGGAAGTCTTGGTGAAGGTCCTCATGCACCTCACATTGGTTACCAAACAGCTGGAAAACCAAGAACAAGAGGTCATATATTTGTGGACAATGTCCCAGCGACCAGGAGGTAAAAATGGAACTTCACAAATTTAATCACGCATATGAGTTGCTATCAGTGGCTAGAAAAATTGGTATTACTGTTGAGCTACTAGATCAAGAAGAAGCTAGGCATTATATTATCGAAGTGATGGAAAAGTTCTCCCCTTGGAAAAAGGAGGGCCACCTATCGCTAGGGGATGACAGTAATACTCTATCCACGGAGGAATATGAGGACAAGTTCTCTTTTCTTCTAGGGAATGATGCTGCTTATATATTTTTTGAACAGAACCATATAAATAAGAATACAGTGATAAAAGTTAAAAATGCATCAAGGCTTTCTGAGTTAATGACAAACAGTTACGGCATGGAGTATTTTATCTCAGACTCAAATGCAAGATATTTAATATCAGTAAATTGGTATTCTATACAATGGAAAGGTGATATAGATCTCAGTCCAATAGCCAAGCCCCGAAAGGACTGAAAATCTTATATGGGGAAATGAAGAAGCCTTATATATAAAATCACCAGTAAATTATAAATAATATATTTTCGTTGACATAGAAGCATCATCGTTATCACACTTGTTTCTAGCTAGGACCCTATCGGCCAGAACCTGTATCAGTACGCCCCCAACCCGACGGGATGGGTGGATCCGCTGGGGTTGAGTAAAGGAAAGAATTGTAATTGTGGTGGTGGATCTCAGGGGAGTAAATCTCCTCATATAGACCCAAAGAATGTAGCCAACAAGACTCCTGATCAAATCGATGCTCATGCTAAAGAGAATGGGCTGATACCAAAAGGCCCTGATCCTAAAGCAGGAAAAGGAGCCTATGTTGACCCTGAGACAGGTACTCAGCGGGTTTTGTGCCACACTAATTGTGATAGCCCCCATGCGCATGTAAATAATTCACAAAGGCAGCGGTTAGATATTAATGGCAATACAGTTGCACCAGAATCTCCAGAAGCACATTTGCCTATAAACTACCCATGAGGAGCACCGACATGATGCACGACTGGACTTTACTCAGCATAAACTTTGAATGGGAAAAAGGAGTTACATTAATAAATCTAAGAAACCCGAAATCTCAAGAAGTTTCTGTGGTTGCAAGGGGCACAAAAAAATTAATCATACCTCGCCAAGAAGGCTGGGGCCCTAGTGTATCAATCAATGATACCGAAGGTCCTTTCCCCCTTGAAAACGGAAACCTCTACTTTTCCTTAGAGATACAGTCAGGTGATAACATTGAGTTAGAAGCAAAGGGTATTTCTCTTCCTCATAGCTAGGATATTATTGCTATGAACAGATTTGATGCCTTAAGAGACCTGATAGGCTTTAACAAACCTGTATCTGTTTTATCAGATACCTTAAAAAATTACGAATGGGACTATGATGGGGAACCATTTATCATAACTCCATTATATGTCAGAAAGATATTGATCCGGTTTCTTAACAAGGAATTTTCTGCTCAAGATCTAGAAGATTGGGCAAATTTAATTGAAGGGCGAGAAGATCTTGAGTTTGAAGAAGCATATAACGATGAAATTGAGAACATAATTTATTCTCTAGCAAACCCTGTCCTGCAAGGAGAAATAACTTTTGACTCTTGTTCTCAGCTATTGAAAACACTAGGTTGAGTACAAATCCACATCGTCCTGTATCATTTGGATAGCCCTGAAGCAGCAATGCTTCCAGGCCAACCGTTTCGGTAATTCACTGGAATTACCGATAACGACGACCAGCTGATCTGAAGAAATTACTGTGCTAAAGGTAGTCCTCTTCGCCATCCATCGGCCTGATGGGTGGCGAGAATCTGTATCAGTACGCACCGAATCCGACGGGGTGGGTGGATCCACTGGGGTTGAGTGGTTGAACGGAAAACCTGCCAGCACCCCTGTGGGACGATCTGGGCAACAGAATTCCTTCCCTAATCCCAACGCTCCGCGTCCTAGGAATGCTCCTGAAGTAATTAACGGGAGGCCATATAGTGAACATGCTATTGATCGTATGCAGGAGCGAGGGTATACCCCATCGGTAGAAGAGAATGCTATCAATAATGGCACATCCACTGTCGGCAATAAGCCTAACACCCTGCTCCCTACCGATATGGGGAACAACCTCAAAGTAATTACTAATTCTGAAACAGGAAATGTTGTAACTGTTATTCCTGGAGTTAATTGATGATGGATAATAGAAGTTCCAAGCTTTACACTGCTGTACGTGAGGCAACCCATAACCAATGGGACCCGATCGGGGTTTGCGCATACTCAAATGAGATGGGGGAATATGATGGATATATTCCTAAATTATGTGAACTTCTGTTGAAAGATGCGTCAGAAGACGAGATCTCTGAATTTCTATGGATCGTAGAAACAGAAAGCATGGGCCTTTCTGGCGATAAAAATGCCACCCGTGAATTTAGCAAGAAACTCATCGAGCTGAGAGAACAATTTTAAATAATCCCTACCACTAACACTAAATTCACTATATGAAGAAATATCAAGGTCACACACTGTAGACCTTGCTATAGTCCTAAACCCACTATGATCCAGAGATAGGCCGCCTTACCACCCAGGACCCTATCGGCCTGTTGGGTAGCGAAAACCGGTATCAGTACGCCCCCAACCCACGACGCCTGCACCGATTTCATGGATGGCTCAACACTTTCGAGATAAAACCTTGCCCCAAGTCAACAAAACAAATTCATGGCTATTGGCGAGGTGAATAATGCTTCAGTTATCCTCTCAACACAGAGGATATCTCCCCTGTGACTGCTCTCCCGGAGCTGACGATTGTCTTGATATCCGCCGTATGCATTCGGTCTCTTTTCAGATAGAGTCTTGATTCCATTGATAGGGAGTAATCTTCATGAAACGCATCATCCTGACTGTTCTATTACTTGCCACAGTGTCTGGCTTATCAGCGTGTACAACGACTCAACCCATTCATGATGTTGAGAAACAGGCCGTTACATCGTCAGCAAGTCAAGATGAAGTGCGTCAAGCCATTGTTGATGCTGCAACAAGCCTTGGATGGGTGATTACCGACGATTACGACAATGAAATCACGGCAGTCCTTGATATCCGCACTCATCAAGCGACAGTGAGTATTCCTTATTCAAGTCACGATTATTCCATTCTTTACAAGAATTCCATCAATCTGAATCACAGCGGTGACAAGATTCATCGCAACTATAATAATTGGGTGGCTAATCTTGATCGAGAGATTCGCCGCAATCTCAATATTGCAAGAACAGACCTCTGAGCGATATAGAGGAAAATGGGCTAATCCGTCATTACCGCCCCAAAGGAACGGATCTACCGATATACAGCTTGAAGGAGTTGGATGCCTCTTCCTTCAAGCTGAACATGCTCGCCGACTTATTCAAAGCCCCTAGCACAGCCCCTTTCCCCATACAGGCAGGATGGTATCTATCCGCCTCTCGCCCCTGGTCCGCTGGGTCACTTAAGTAGCAGATATCTCACACTCATAGTCATTTATTTCTTACATCTTTTCTATGAGATCAGACCTAGTCTGCGAGTGTGATGCAACTAGTTTCGCATGTATTCATTTCCCACGGATGGCCTCACCCCTCCTGTCTCTTCACTGGCAGACCAATGACGGATCTCAGTCATGCCATGGTCGCCATGCGGTGACGCTCCAGGAGATCCCGCAACAGGGATGTTACCCAGATCAGCAATATGCAGGGACCAGCGGTGCTTGATGGCTTGAGTTCAGGTTGAGCAACGAGCTATTCCGTGGTCTCCGGACGGCGCGATTGTCGTGTCCGCAATTTCAATGACGATTCGGATAGAGATAACAGACAAGTTCGGAATCACAGCATCATACCTATGTCCTGACAGCTTCATCGACATCGAGAATGGAGAAAGTCACATGCACGGACAATGGAGTAAATATAAAGACCGTGGGCAGTTGGTTGCCTCTGACCGCCAGGCAAAAACGCAACCGCTGCTGAAACATGGATATTACGCAGGTATCACACTGATCGGGCTGATGGCCTGTAGCCTTTCCACCAGCTTGTCAGCGCAGGAGACAAGTCAGGCGGAATCTGCAGACAATACCACTACCGCTCCCACGAACACTCTCACAAGCACTCCCTCAAACACTTTGCCAACACTGAACTCGACCATCCCGCTTGAAATCACCTCCACCAAGAGCCCGGTCACACTCGAATCATTGCAACACGACTTCGATGTCTTTTCCTGGCAGAGCTTCATTGCGCTGAACTGGCCAGCGACTGCCGACGGTCAGCCGAACAACGATATGGTGATCGGCCAGGATCCTGGCGGGCCCGTTGTCTGGCAAAGCTGGCGAGAGAGCCGTTCGATCTTCCTGCCTGGTGGTGCCCAACCACCGGCCTGGGGACAAGGTAGCGCTGTGCCCGAGGTATGCCAGGGTATCGACCCTGACTCCATTCCCCCGGGTACCCTCCATCTGACCCAGGTAGGCAAGACCCCCGACGTGCTGGATGAAAGCGAAGAACCGTTCGAGACCGGCCCCCTGATCGATCAGAACGGCCAATATACGCGCTACGAGATCCTCACCAACGAAACCATGTTCAACTACGTGTTGGACAACCAGCTCTATTCGAAAGCGGGCCAGCAGACCTTCGACAAAACCAACGATGTGGCTTTCCCATCGAGCAACACCAAGACGCAGGAGGTGGGATCCATCATGCTGAAGGCCGCCTGGATCATCATGGGCGGCAAATACGACGAGACGAAGTACCACACGTCTTACGCACTGGTGTACAACAATCCGGCCGAGCAGCCCGGCGTCAAACCGGCTTGTAGCCTGGAAAAGGTCGGGTTGGTGGGCTTTCATATCGCCCATAAGACCCAAAAAGAACCCCAGTGGGTCTGGTCCACTTTCGAGCACGTGGCTAACGTGCCCACCCAGCACGAAAAACCTCAATTGAGCGCCTACAATTTTTACGACGCCAGTTGCACTGACTGCCCGGTCAATGAGCCGCCACCGCGCCCCTGGAACCCGGGAAACAGCCACAGCCCTCCCTCGCAAATCGAACGCGTGATTCCTATCACCGCGGACACCAAGGCGCTCAACGAGCTGTACCACAAAGCCCTGAGCACCGCAGTGCCGGACTCCGTGTGGGTGAACTACGAATTGGTGAGCACTCAGTGGCCCACCAATGCAAAAAGCACGACCGACCCGACGGGAGTGCCAGCGCCCTCCTTCCTCGCCAATACCACGCTGGAAACCTATATCCAGGGTGAAGTCAAGCAGACCTCCAGCAGTTGCATGGCCTGCCACAACAACGCTACCGACACGGCCGGCGCCTTCTCCGACTTCACCTATTTATTGCAGCGAGCCCAGTAGCGATTGCAACGAGCCCAGCAACGATTAGAACAAGCCCAGCAAGAGCGTGACGAGCCCAACGAGAAGGTTCGCAACGCTTGAGGAGGACTATCTCATGAGCAGCAATGACGACATGGCCAATTTCATCGGCCTGAGCGCTGTCCTGACCGGATTCAATGCCAACATTCTCAACCCTTTTCTGGATCCGGTGAATATCAAGTCAGAGTACCTGCCGTTTTTTTGCGCAAAAATCGCAGAGGAATCCAAGAACCCGGAGCTGGTGGCAAACATTTTTGCCAAATTCGCCCAACTCCATGACCAGACAGATCCCAAGTTGAGCGATCAGCAGATCGGCGAAGCAATGCTCGACCCCGCCAACGGCGCCGACTTCGTTCTCGCCTGCCGCAAGCTGATTTTCATGTGGTACTCAGGAGCCTGGCCAACCATCATCCCGGCCTCATCAACCGCGCCAGCCACCACCGTCAGCGAGATCATCTCCGCCAAGAGCTATACCTGCGGCCTCGCCTGGCAGGTAATGCAATCGCATCCAATGGGGGATTCCAACCTCCATTATGGCTACTGGGCCAAGGCGCCCATCCCGCTTAGCGACTACACCGGCAACTGATGAGGAATTCATCATGACTACCCAGAACGATGAGCAGAACTATGAGCAGGACTATGATCTGGTGATCGTCGGCTCAGGTGTTGCCGGATCGATCGTCGCCTACCAGTTGGGATCTCAGGGCAAGAAAGTGCTGATACTCGAAGCCGGTCCGGAAGTGCCGGCGGACCGTAGCGGCTATATGGAGACGTTCTTCAAGGCCAACGCCAAGACACCCGAGTCGCCCTACCCGCCCACCACGCAAGACCCTTCGGCTTCGACAGCAGATAACCCGTTGGGCCTGCCCGACCCTGCGCAGGAAAATACGCCGCGCTACACGGTGCTGCAGATAGGCGCCTGGCGTAATCCCAAGCAGTGCTACTTCGATTACACCGAGCAGGAACCGGGCCTGAGCGGCGATAGCCTCCAGGCCAAGTTCGCCTTTGCCAGTTCCTACGAACGCATCGGCGGTGGCACCACCTGGCACTGGCTAGGTACCTGCTTGCGTCTGTTCCCCAACGATTTTGAAATGCAGACCAAGTACAAGCAGGGCGTGGACTGGCCTGGCGGCGCCAAGTTCTACGATGCGCTGGTGCCCTATTACGAACAGGCGACCCGGCATATCGGGGTATCAGGCGACAAGCAGGCGATGGACCAGATCTACAGCGAGTTCGGGGTCTCCTCCAGTGGCAACTATGGGCCGGAGTACGATTACCCCATGCCCGGCATCGACCCGTCGCTGGTCGACAATAGCCTGAACATACCGGCGGTGACGTCGCTGAAGGTCGATGATATCCCGGTTTCCATCACGCCTACGCCCCAGGGTCGCAACTCCCGTCCGGGCGAGCGTCGCCAGTGCGCAGGTAACACGAACTGCATTCCTATCTGCCCTATCCAGGCCAAATACGATGCCACCGTCACCCTGGCGCAAGCACTGCAGACCGGTAACGTGGAAATCCGCTACCGCTGCGTTGCCAGCAACATTCGCCTGGATGACACCACCAACGAGGTCAGCGGTATCGACTTCATCACCTACGACACCCACAGCGGTATCCAGACCGGTTCGGGCACGGCAGTCGGGAAAAAATACTTCCTCGCCGCCCACGCCATCGAGACACCCAAGTTGCTGCTGATGTCGAACAAGAACAAGAACTTCCCCAACGGAGTGGCCAACTCCAGCGACCAGGTAGGGCGCAACCTGATGGACCACATCATGTACCTGGCCTGGGGGCTGGCGAAGGATCCGGTTTTCCCCTATCGCGGTCCGCTCTCCACCTCGGGGATCGAATCGCTGCGCGACGGCAAATTCCGCAGTGAGCGTTCGGCCTATCGCATCGAGATTGGTAACGAGGGCTGGCAGTGGGCAGCGAACGACCCATTCACTACCCTCGCGGATTTCGTCTTTGGTCAAGACGGCAGCCAGACCAATGGCAATGAGGTCAACGCACAGGGACAACCGCTGAAGTTCGATCCAAGCCTGCCGGACAATGCCCAGTTGTTCGGCGCCAAGCTCGTCAGCACTTTGAACGGGATCTACACCCGCCAGATCCGCCTGGGTTATCTGATCGAGCAGTTGCCCGACCCGGAGAACCGCGTGGAACTGTCAGAAACCCTCACCGACCACTTGGGTCTGCCGCGCCCCAAGATCACCTACCGGATAAGGAACAACTACGAACGCAACGGCTTCGTATCGGCCAAGCAGGTGTCGACCGAGATCTTCCAGGCGATAGGAGCCCGCGAGTACACCAAGACACCGCCGCCCCCGAAGCTTTACGGCAGTCCTTCCGAGGTAACGCCCACCAACTTCGAATACCAGGGCCAACGCTTCACCTTCTACGGCGCCGGACATATCGTCGGTACTTACCGGATGGGCGACAAGAAGGAGAACTCTGTGGTCAACGATCGCCAGCAATCCTGGGACCATTCCAACCTCTACATGGGAGGAAGTGGGCTGTTTCCCACGGTGGCCACGGGGAACCCCACCCTGACCATCGCCGCCCTGGCATTCAAGACGGCAACGCATATCCTGGAGGACTTTAGTAGTTAGTGAGCTCGTGAGTTAGTTAGTTAGTGAGTGAGTAAAAAAGCTTAGAAACCCCGCTCTGGTGCCTTGCGCTCCGTGGCATCAGAGCGGGGCTTTCGCCCCTCTACTCTTTCATTCTTTCCACTTCCCCCCTTTTTTCGCCAGCCGGATATAGCTCCAGAACCATTTCGGGTGAACTGCCTCGGCATAGATGGGTCACATCATTAGTCACTGATGTACTTTCAAAGCGTTCAGTGACGGTCCCTCAATCATGGAGAATGCTGAATGGATACACGACTCAAGACCATCGCCTTTGCTGGATTGCTTGGTTTCATGTCGATCGGACAGGCACAGGCCTTGTCTTTCGACAGTGTGAAGGAGAGCGCGAGCAGCATGCTTTCAGAAGGCGGCGGAGAGGGAGGCGGATTATTGAGCTCGCTATCCAGCGGCTCCTTCAGTTCGGGAAGCCTGACCAACCTGACCGGTGTCATCAACTATTGCCAGGAGAAAGGCTATCTCGGCAGTACCGCCGACGTTGCGAAGGATCAACTGATGGAACAGCTTGGTGTTTCCGCCGAGCCCACGGAAGATAGCGACTACCAGCAAGGTCTGAGTGGCATTCTGCAGGGAGAAGATGGCGAGTCGTTCAATCTGGCCTCCCTGGGCGACACGGTAGGTGAAAAGGCCTGCGGTATGGTGGCAGATCAGGCCGTGTCCATGGTGGGGGGATAAGCGTTTGTTCCCGGCCCCGCTGCGGCGGGGCTTTCTATCCTCTGTTTCATGAACCTGGCTCTATAACCCTGTTTCTACAACCCTGTTTCTACAACCCTGCCTCTATCCCCTGCTTCTTCTGCTTTCTATCCCCAGCCTTATCGCTATGCCTGCCTTCTCGTTATCCCTGCCTTCTCTATCTCTCTTCCCCTCTACTCTTCCCCTCTACTCTTCCACTTCTGCTCGCCTGCGTGCGGCAACATGGTCGAGGAAAGCTCGCAGTTGCGGGGTAACGAGGCGATTGCCGGGATAGTAGAGGTAGAAACCTGGTTCCCTCGCGCACCATGGGCCGAGCACTTCGACGATATCGCCGGTCGCCAGAAGGTCACATGCTTCTGGCTCGAGGAAATAGCCGATACCAAGGCCATCCTTGACCGCGCGCAGCCGGGTTGCCACATCGTTGGTACACAGCGGGCCAGCCACAGCCACCTGAACAGACTGCCCATCACGCGCGAATTCCCACTGGTACAAGTGTCCTCCACTTGGCCAGCGCATGTTGATGCAGGCATGTTCCTTCAAATCTGTGGGATGCCCTGGTGTGCCCGTCCGCGCCAGATAGGCCGGTGATGCCACGGCGATCCAGCGCAAGGGATCACTCACCGGCACGCCCACCATGTCCTGCTCCAGGTTTTCACCGAGGCGCAACCCGGCATCGCATTCGCTGGCGACGACATCTTCCAGACGATCGGAGATGACAATCTCGACCTCGATTCGGGGATAGGACTGGGCAAAGCTCGTCAGGTGTGGTGCCAGCGCATAGGAAGCCCCGGTGCGCGATGCATTGATGCGCAACCGACCACCGAGCTCGCCCTGTTGGTCCTGCAACTGGGCTTGCGCCTCGGCGATTTCCTTCAAGGCGGGCCGAATACGCTCATATAGCTGCTGCCCCGCTTCTGTCGCCCGCGTGGCACGCGTGGTTCTGTTCAGCAGGCGTTGACCCAGGCGCACCTCCAGCCGCCGGATCGTCTGGCTGAGCGCTGAAGGCGTAACTCCAAGCCACTCCGCCGCCCGGGCGAAATTGCCGTGTTCGATGATTGCGGCAAAGGCACGCAGTTCCGCTACGTCACTTCCTTTCATTGTGATCTTTCCCTACGGACTGTCATCTCTGCCTTCCATCGTTACCTTTCCATGATGTATCCCGGCACCGCTGTTTATCCCGGCACCGTTATTTATCCCAATGCCATTATTTATCTCAACTTCATGGTCCATGAAGATACCAACATATTCTGTCCATTTTGAAACAGATCTATCTTCCCAGGAAGCCAACAGCGGAGGAAAGATCCCATGCAGCTTGACCATTACCGTTTGCTGGGCCGTTCAGGCCTGAAGATATCGCCCATGGCGCTTGGCACCATGACCTTCGGTACAGAATGGGGATTCGGTGCTGATGAGCCGACATCCCGCGCAATCTTCGATCGCTATGTCGAGCGTGGCGGCAACTTCATCGATACCGCGAACTACTACACCGGCGGCTCTTCCGAGTCCTTTATCGGCCGCTTTGCCAAAGGGCGGCGTGAACGCTTGGTCATTGCCACGAAATACACTCTGCCGATGCGCGCCAACGACCCGAACTCCGGTGGCAACAGCCGACGCAGCATGGTCCGTGCGGTGGAAGACAGCCTGGCCCGCCTCGGCAGCGACTACATCGACCTGCTGTATCTGCATGCCTGGGACTTCACCACGCCCGTGGAAGAGGTACTGCGCGCCATGGATGACCTGGTGGCGGCGGGTAAGGTCGTGTACCTGGGGCTGTCCGATATCCCCGCCTGGCAGGCCTCACGGATGCAGGCCATTGCGGACCTTCGCGGCTGGTCACCGCTGATCGCCATGCAGTTGGAATACAACCTGATCGAACGCAGCGTGGAGCGCGACCTGGTGCCGATGTCCCGCGAGATGGGCATGGGTATCGTGCCCTGGTCGCCCCTGGCCAGCGGGTTGCTGACCGGGAAGTACCAGCGCGCCGAACTTTCTCCGGACAGCGTAGCCAGCGGCAGTCGTGCAGCCATCGTGACGGAAGCCGGCCCTGTCCCGGAACGCAGCTTCCGTATCGTCGATGAGGTGAAGCAGGTCGCTCAAGAACAGGAGGCATCGCCTGCCGCCGTGGCATTGGCCTGGCTGCTCACTCGCCCCGGCATGGCAGCGCCGCTTATCGGGGCTCGCTCAACCGATCAGCTCGACGCCAACCTGGCCGCACTTGAGCTGCAACTGACGGATGACCAGTTGGCCCGGCTCGACAATGTCAGCAAGGTGTCACTGGGGTTTCCCCATGACTACCTGCAACGCCCTGCCATCCAGGCCAATATCTATGGCGGCATGTCGATCGCGACAGTGACCGGCGCTTGAAGCTAGCACATGCACTAGGCCCGCGATGGCACATCCAGCTCACGCACTGGGCGAACCTCGACACTGCCCACCCGCGCGGCGGGGATACCCTTGGCGATCTCCAGGGCTTCGGTTTCGTCCTGTGCGTCTACCAGATAGAACCCCGCAAGCTGTTCCTTGGTTTCAGCAAAGGGGCCATCGGTAACAACGGTCTTGCCGGCCCTTACCCGCACGGTCTTGGCAGTCAGCACCGGCTCCAGGGCTTCAGCGGCGAGCATGCGGCCACTACCTTGGACTTTCTCGGCATACGCCAGGCATTCCTCGTCGTGCGGGCTTTCCGGCAGGCTATGCAGCAGCTCTTCATCACTGTAGACCAGGCATAGATATTTCATTTTCGTCCCTCATTCATGGATTGTCGTTCTTATGGTCGCGTCAGGTTGCTGCAGATCGACATACGGTTGTGATCTTTTGCGTTCAACACCACGGAGGGCCTTCTATCCAAAACCGCTGAGGGCCTTCTATCCAAAACCGCTGAGGGCCTTCTATCCAAAACCGCTAAGGGCTCTCAATCACGCCCCTCTGGCGCGCCCAGTGGAAACAGGTGCCGATAAGGACGCGCTTCATCAAGCACCTGTGCATAACTCGAGCGCGCCAGCAGTCGTGCGCGGTAGGAGTGAACATGGGCGAAGCGTTCGGGGATGGCATGCGTCCAGTCGGCATACAGGAGCGCGGGTGCTGCGGCGCAATCAGCCAAGCTGAAGGTCTCTCCCGCGACCCATTTTCGACCTGCCATGCGCTGGTCGAGAATGGCGTAAGCGGTCTCCAGTGCGGTTTTCCATTTCGCGCAGTCGTCACCATCGTCAGGCTCGCGCCCGAGCGCGACATAGATCATCTGTTGCTGAGGATAGCTGATGTAATTGTCGAAGAATCGATCCCACATGCGGACCTCTGCCGCGAGAACCGGGTCCAGCGGGATGAGCCGGACCTGCTCCGGATACAGCGCCTCGAGATATTCGATGATGCCGGTTGCCTCGAAGATCAGCTGATCGCCATCGACCGCTACCGGAAACTTGCCGATGGGCCACAGCGCCGCGAATTCACTTGCCACCGGTTCACTGCCATCCAATAGCTTCACCACGAATGGCACGCCCTTTTCATAGAAAGCCACCTTTGCCTTCTGGCAATAGGAGGAAAAAGGATGAAGATAGACGGTCAACGCAGCGCGCTGATACATCGTGGCGTCTTGTCCCATGGTGATATCTCCTTAACGTCGCCAGGTTAGTCCGGTTCCTGTGAGTCGCTTCAGGGAGGCAGGAATCGACAATCAGCGGTTTGTCTGCCGCATTCCAGACACCATAGACCATCGTTATCAATCGTTCAGAAACATCAATTTCAACCAACAAAAGCGCCTTGATAAACTACAAAACCTTATATTTTTCATACAGGTTTTATTCCT
This sequence comes from Halomonas sp., assembly GCF_029263665.1. Classification (GTDB taxonomy): domain Bacteria; phylum Pseudomonadota; class Gammaproteobacteria; order Pseudomonadales; family Halomonadaceae; genus Halomonas. The sequence goes on along the minus strand of NZ_JAJUFQ010000012.1, from coordinate 58,217 downwards.
GTGATTGTCAGAACCGATAAACATCTGTTTTCCACATTGACCGCGATAAAAGGGTCCATCGCCAAGCGTATCGCCTGGCGCTGTATCATGGTCACGGCACTCGCCAGCCTGATTGTGCTGATGGAAATGCACTACCCCTCCTGGTTCACCCGGGTCAGTGCCACCCCTTTCACCTTGCTGGGCCTGTCACTTTCCATTTTCATGAGCTTTCGCAACAACGCCTGTTATACGCGCTGGTGGGAAGGCCGCCAGCTGTGGGGGAAGATCATTGTCGAGATACGCTCGTTCGCCCGCGAAAGCGTGGCGATTGCCGATCCGCAGGAAAGACAGGCGATGCTGCGCCGGCTTTGCGGGTTTGCTAATGCCCTGAATGCCAGGTTGCGTGGCGAAGATGAACATCAGGCAGCACAAGCCTGGGTCAATCCCATGCCTGACCGCCATGCCGACAATCTCAGCGATGCCATCCTGAGACAGCTGGGAGAAAGGTGCTCGCAGTTGGCAGCTGAACAACAGATCAGCGAATGGCGTTACATCACCCTGGAGCAACGCCTGGTCGGGCTGTCGGAAGCACAGGCTAACTGTGAGCGCATCAAGACGACGCCCCTACCATTCCCCTACACCCTGCTGCTGCACCGAACCATCTTTATCTTCTGCCTCCTGCTGCCCTTTGCCATGGCCGAGCCGCTCGGGTGGCTCGCGCCTCTCTTCACCGCCATCGTGAGCTATACCTTTTTCGGCCTGGATGCCATCGGCAACGAGCTGGAGGAGCCCTTTGGGCGTGATGAAAACGACCTGCCCATCGATGCCATGGTGCGTACCATCGAGCGCGAAATACTCTGCGCCCTGGGAGATGACATACTCCCACCACCGCTGGAGCCCATCGACTATGTTCTGAGTTGAACGGTTCTGAGCTGAACGGTTCTGAGTTGAGCGGTGCTGAGCTGAACGGTGCTGAGCTGAGCATGACGATCAGCTAGTATCAACATTCAGGCCCCAGCCGCCGAATTGTCTCTCAGGTCATGTCATGGATATCAAACAGCTCAAGTTTCTCGTTGCCCTTGATCAAACCCGACACTTCGGCAAGGCCGCCGATCTTTGCCATGTCACCCAGCCGACGCTGTCCATGCGCATCAAGGGCCTGGAGGATGAGCTGGACCTGGTGCTGATAAGGCGAGGCCATCGTTTCGAAGGCTTCACCGAGGCCGGTGAAAGAATACTGGCCTGGGCCAGGACCCTGCTGGCGGCCCACGATGGCCTTCAGGCCGAAGCCGCCAATTGCCGTGGCCAACTGGTCGGAAACCTGCGGATTGGCATGGTGCCGCTGGCCAGCTTCGACCCCATGCAATTGCTGAAACCCCTCTCGCAACGCTACCCCGAACTTTCCTTCCAGCTCTCATCCATGAGTTCCGAGCAGATCATCGACGGTTTGAGCCGCAATGATCTCGACCTTGGCCTTTGCTATCTCGACAACCATCTCGGTAACTCTCTCAACAGCACTCTCGATAACGAGAGCACGGAACACTTCGAGACGATCGAACTGGATGTCACCAGCATGGGCCTGCTGTTTGATATTCGTTACTTCCACTTCGAGGGTGAAGCACTGAGCTGGCAAGCGGTCAGCGAAGTGCCCTTGGGCATGCTGTCGAAAGCCATGCGTTTTCGGCAGTCGATCATGCTGAAGATGAGCGGCCTGGGGCTACACCCGACCCCGGTACTGGAAAGCGACTCGACGTATCAGTTGGCACAGGCCGTCAAGTCCGGTATCTGCTGCGCTATCGTGCCATTGCAGAACGGCACCGATATCCTGAGTGATGAGCTGCGCATCATCCCGATTGCCAATGCCAACACCAACGCCCCCATCAGCCTGCTCATGCGGCGGGCGGAGCCACGTTCGGCCCTGGCCGAGAAGTGCTTTGAGCTGGCGAAAGAGATCTTCGCCAAGGAAAACTCGGTATAAATAAATGGCTGCGCTTCCCAAGAAGCAAAAGCGGTTCATCACGAAAGCTGTCCATCACGACATAAAACACGAAAAAGGGAGCCTCAAGGGGCTCCCTGTCTTGTTTAGCCTTCTTATCTAGCTATCTTGTCTAGCTGTCTCTTGCCTAGTCGTCTCTTGTCTAGAGAGCAGCGCTTGGAATGGTGCTGTCTTCCTGGGCCTTTTCCAGCTTGATCGCGATGAACTTCGATGTGGGGGTAAAGGTTCTTTCCCCGTAGCTATCCAGCGGTACCAAGGGATTGGTTTCTGGATAATAGGCGGCGGCCTGCCCTGCGGGTATGTCATAGGCTACCAGCATGAAACCGGACACACGGCGTTCGCGGCCGTCATCCCAGAGAGAGACCAGATCCACCTTGTCGCCTGGCGCGAACCCCAACCGGCGGATTTCCTCTTCATTGACGAAAATGACTTCACGCAGCCCAAACACGCCACGATAACGATCATCCAGGCCATACAGGGTGGTGTTGTACTGGTCGTGGGAGCGCATGGTCTGCAGGATCAGGTCCGGCTTGTCTCCCCGTGCTGTCACGCCCTCATTGATGAGGTGCGTGGGCAACGCACAGGGCTTGAACTGCGCCTTGCCGCTTTCGGTATGCCAGCGCCGTTCAGAGGCTGCATTGCCCAGATGGAATCCGCCTGGGTGCTGCAACTTGGCATTGAAATCGGCGAAGCCGGGAATGGTATCGGCAATCAGGTCACGAATGCGGTCATAGTGAGCAATGACATCGTCCCAGTCGATCGGGAGGTTGCCCAGAGTTGCCTTGGCCATGCCCGCAATGATCGCAGGCTCCGAGCGCAGGTGTTCAGAGCCCGGCGGAAGCTGGCCATAGGAAATATGCACCATGCTGAAGGTATCTTCGACCGTCACGCCCTGCGGTCCTTCGGCCTGCATGTCCACTTCTGTCCGCCCCAGGCAAGGCAGGATCAGTGCTTCCTTACCGGTCACCAGGTGGGAACGGTTCAGCTTGGTGGAAATATGCACCGTCAGGTCACACTTGCGCATGGCCTCGTGAGTCCGCGGCGTATCTGGCGTCGCCTGAACGAAATTGCCGCCCAGGCCGATGAACACCTTGGCATATTGATCCTCCATCGCCTGAATGGCGCGCACGGTGTTGTGGCCGTGTTGGCGCGGTACCTTGAAGGTGAAGCGCTGTTCCAGGGCATCCAGCAGCCAGGCGGGGGGCTGCTCATCGATGCCCATGGTGCGGTCGCCCTGCACATTGCTGTGCCCGCGCACCGGAGAAAGACCGGCACCGGGCTTGCCGACGTTGCCGCGCAACAGCATCAGGTTGGCGATCTCCTGCACCGTGGGCACCGAGTGGCGATGCTGCGTCACCCCCATGGCCCAGCACATGATCACCCGCTCGGCGCGGCGGTACATGTCAGCCGCCAGCTGGATATCGGACAGGCTCAAGCCGGACTGTTCGACGATCTGATCCCACGATGTGGCATCCACTTCCGCCAGGTAATCATCCAGCCCAACCGTGTGTTCTTCGATGAATGCATGGTCGAATACCGCTGGCTGGCCAGCCTGTTGCGCTTCACGTTCCCACTGCAACAGGAACTTGGCGATGCCACGCATCACGGCCATGTCGCCCCCCAGGGCGGGCCGGAAGTAGGCCGTGTTGGTCGGCTCGGAGCCATTGCTCAGCATCTCGAAGGGGTGTTGCGGATGCTGAAAACGTTCCAGGCCACGTTCCTTGAGCGGGTTGAAGCACACCACCTGCGCCCCCCGTTCGACCGCTTCACGCAGGGGTTCGAGCATGCGGGGGTGGTTCGTGCCTGGGTTCTGGCCAATCACAAAGATGGCATCCGCCTTTTCCAGGTCATCGAACACCACGGTGCCCTTGCCTACCCCGATGGTGTCGGTCATGCCGATACCGCTGGCCTCGTGACACATGTTGGAGCAATCGGGAAAGTTGTTGGTGCCAAAGGCACGCACGAACAGTTGATAGAGGAAAGCAGCTTCGTTACTCGCCCGCCCCGAGGTGTAGAACTCGGCCTGATCGGGAGAGTCGAGACGCTGCAGATGCTCGGCGATCAGAGCGAACGCCTCATCCCACGTGGTTTCGACATAGTGATCGCTGTTGGCATCGTAGCGCATGGGGTGAGTCAAACGCCCTTGGTATTCCAGCCAATAATCGCTCTGGCGCGCCAGCTGCGACACACTGTGCTCGGCAAAGAAACGCGGACCGACATAGCGCCCGGTGGATTCCCAGTTGACCGCCTTGGCCCCGTTCTCACAGAACTTGACCAGCCCCTTTTCAGGCGATTCGCCCCAGGCGCAGCCAGGGCAATCGAAGCCACTGTTCTGGTTGGTCTTCAGCATCGCCCGCAGGTTCTTGACCGGCTTCTCACTTCCCAGCCAGCTTTTCGTGACGCTTTTCAGCGCCCCCCAGCCTGCCGCGGGTCCCGCATATTCTTTTATCTTTCCTTTATCGGCCATTGAAGACTCCAAGTACTTTTTGCCTTAGATACAAAAAGTCGAAAACTTATGAGACCTTAATCCTGCCCCACTACTTCAAGCAGTCCGTCATGAAGCACTTGTTCAAGTACTTATTAAAGCACTTATTAAAGCACTTATTAAAGCACTTATTAAAGCACTTATTAAAGCACTTATTAAAGCACTTATTAAAGTGCATAATGATCCAAGACCTCAGCCCCATAAATCGATAAATATATAAAAATTGATAAAACTTTCTTAAAACATGGAATTATTTAAGAAATAAAACATTAAACTTATTTCCCATGTAAAGCATATACACACAACTTGCTGTTGAAACTGGATTTTTTCCCCACAGATTCATATGATGACGATGATACGCCTGTTAATGATTTTAGTCCAATCGATATATCTGAACCATTGATAAGAAGCGTCTATCGATGGTAGGAAAGCCAGATTCAATGAAATAAAAAATCGACTCACCGGGGCTTTATTTGTCGTGGCAAAGATGTGGTTACTCGCTTGCTGTCGTTAATTTGCTATAGCTCATTGGCTGTAGCTTATTGGCTATAGCTTATTGGCTGTAACCCAGGCATTTCATTATCTGGCCGGTCTGTGCACGGCAATGCCGAGCATGACAAGAATGATGCCGAGCAGATCCTGCAGGGTGGGAATCTGAGCCAGGACGATGGCAGCGATGATCGTCGCCGAGGCCGGCAGGAGTGCCAACAGCAAGGCAAATGACGCACGCGGCAGGCGCGACATGGCGAGCTGATCGCAGGCATAGGGAATCACTGACGAGCAGATGCCAACCCCCATGCCGGCCAATATTACCAGTGGCATGCCGAAGGCTCGCACGGCTTCGAGGAAGCCGATCGGCATCAGAATGACGAAGGCAATGGCCATTGCGGCCCCGAGGCGTTCCACCCCGCGGCTCGCGCCTGCTCCAGAAGCCTTGTGGCCAAGCACGATATAGCCGACGAACAAGGCTGCATTCAGGGTCGCCCAGAACAGCCCGAGCGGGTTGGATACCCACTTCACGTCGATCAGAATCACCACACCGACAACGGTCAGCACCAGGGCGAAGACATTGCGCCGGGTACGCAGCCCATACAGCGCAACCGCCACGGTGCCGACGAATTCCATCGCGGCAACCAGGCTCATCGGCAGCTTATCCAGCGCAAGATAGAAAGACGTGTTCATCACCGCCAGGCACACGCCGAGCCCGATCAACAGCCAACGCGTCCCGCTATCAGCCTCCCGGAGGGTACGCCAGGGTCGGGTGATCGGAGCAAACACCAGCGCCGCGGTCGCCACCCGAAACCAGGCCACGCCCAGTACGCCGACCACGGGAAACAGCAGCACCGCAAAGGAAGGACCGAGATAATGGAAGACCGCGCTGACACCGAACCACGCATGCGGTGGCACCGCCTCGGCAGCACGGTTCAAGGCGGTCGATCTGGCAATTTCCGACATCACGAAAGCTCCCTGATTCATCAGCTACATTATGAAAAGGAGACTTCGTGCTTTATATATCGAAAGCCAAGAATTCATGGCCTTTAACCTAATAAAAGCAGGTATTTATATTGAAACGCCTTCGATATGAAAACTGCGATCTGGACGAGATCGACGAGATGATTCTGATCACACTCGTCGACAACGGCAGAACGACGACGGCAGAACTGGCCCGCAAGGTGAAGCTATCATCACCCAGCGTGGCCGAGCGCGTCAGACGCCTGGAGGAAGCTGGCATCATCACCGGCTACAGCGCCTCGATCTCACCTGAAGCCATCGGGCTGCCGATCGCTGTCTGGTTCCGGATACGCCCGGTGCCTGGAGAAATGCAGCGAGTGGCAGAGATCATTCAAGGGATTCCCGACATCACCCAATGCGACCGCGTGACAGGTGAAGACTGCTTTCTGGCCCGGGCCCACTTTGCTTCCATCGCGGACATGGAGCGCGTGATCGACCTGATCGTGCCCTACGCGATGACCAACACTTCCATCATCCAATCCTCACCCGTGACGCCAAGGCTGCCGCCGCTTCCTGGTGCTGATCAAAAGTGATCGACCTGTACGAAAAGTGCCTACGCTTGCTCATACTGCGTTGGAATGGATCTCAAAATGCTCATTTACACCTCGTAAACTCCGCTTTTTCGATCAATTCCGCCTTGTCTGATCATCGCTCGCCTACTTTTCGTACAAAGCCAGTAGAGGTTTTTTGCTGTGTTTCTTTTCCCCTTATGCGGCTTTTACCTACGTTTCGGGCTTCACTGATCGTGGTGAATAGCGCAAAGTAGCGAGCTATCTAAAAGAGCCATCCAAAAAGTACTATTCCAGGATTTTCTTATGTCGATCTTCGAGCGCGTCAATCGCCTGTTTCCGCTGTGGGCCATTCTCTTTGCCCTCTGTGCTGCCTGGCAGCCAGAGTGGTTCACTGGCCTGGCTGCCCAAATTCAACTGCTGCTGGCCATCATCATGTTCGCCATGGGGCTGACGCTGTCACGGCACGATTTTCTCGGTGTGATTCGTGCGCCCTTGCCGATCGTGGTCGGGCTGATTCTGCAGTTCTCGATCATGCCGCTGGCGGCGCTGCTGGTGTCCTGGGCGCTTGGCCTGTCACCGGAATTGACCACCGGCATGGTGCTGGTGGGCGCCACTGCCGGAGGCACCGCATCGAATGTCATGACCTGGCTGGCAGGAGGCAATGTGGCGCTGTCCGTCTCCATGACCCTGGTTTCGACGCTGGTCTCGGTGGCAGCCACGCCACTGCTGACCTGGGCCCTGGTCGGCCAGAGTGTCGAAGTCCCCGTTTGGGGCATGTTCCTCAGTATTGCCAAACTGGTGATCGCGCCGATTGCGCTCGGTGTGATCATTCACCACTTCCTTGGCCAGCAGATCAAGCGCGTCGAGCCTGCTCTGGCGACCCTGGCGATGGTAGCCATCGTCATCATCATTGCCATTGTGGTCGGTCTCAATGCCGGACGCCTGGCCACGCTGGGCCCGATGGTGGCACTCGCTGTGGTACTGCATAACGCCATCGGCCTGGCCGGAGGATACAACATCGGCCGCCTGCTCGGCTTCGACAAGCGAACCTCGCGCACCATCGCCATCGAAGTCGGCATGCAGAACTCCGGCCTGGCCGTCTCACTGGCCAGCCAGTTCTTTTCCGCCACATCAGCGCTGCCCGGCGCCTTGTTCTCCGTGTGGCACAATGTCTCCGGCTCACTGCTGGCCGGTTACTGGAAGCGCCGCTCAGTGGATGACGAACCGGCACAGTCTCTCGCCAAGTAATCCATGGCTTGAGATGAGCCTTCGTTGAGATGAACCTTCAGGGCCGAGCATGTCAGCATGCTCGGCCTTTTTGATGGCTTCAGAATGGCTTCAGCAGTGGCCGAGCTCCTAAGGGAAACACTGCATGAACGCAGCATTTCCTTAACGACTCGGCTAGGGAGGAAGATGGGGGATGGTGCCATGGAGGAAGTGAACACAGAGAGCGCTAAGAAAGGTGATGACGCTTAGTCCGAGAAAGCAGGTACTATGTCCATCCCCTATTCCTTGATCATGCGTACGCGGTCTCTAGACCGCAAGACAGCAATGAGCCATCACAACTTTTAGCTTTCCCACGGATTGATAACCGGCACACCTGCCGCTTCGAACGGGCCGGTATCTCGCGTGGCCACAGAAAAACCATTGGCAGCCGCAATAGCGGCAATAAAACCATCAGCAACGGCAATCGCAAGACCAGCCTTCTGGGCCTTGGCGATCAGCTCTGCATAGGCTTGCGTACATGGAAGGTCAAACGAGAGGACGCGACCAGCGAACAGGGGTAGCACCCGCTTTTCCAGATTCTCCTGCAATCCAGCCCGACGCTTTCCAGTCGGAAGTAGCGCTATACCAGAGCGCAGCTCCGCCACCGTGATGGAAGAAAGGTAGAGGGTTTCCAGTGCCTGGGCATCAATCCACTCGATAACGCGAGGTTCTGGCTCCCGACGCAGTGGCTCCGAGATAACGTTGGTGTCGAGCAGGATCATTCGAAGTCCGTCGGCTTGGCAGGGGTTTTGTCACGGACTTGCTCAAAGACAGCGAATTCATCATCGGTCAGCTTGGCCTGGCGACCAATGTCGGCCAGAAGAGAGCCCAACTTTACCCGACCTTCAGGAGCTACTGCCCCCTCCAGGATCTCGCGCACTTCAGCTTCCATGCTGTGTCCATGTAGCGCAGCACGGGCACGCAAGGCGCGATGCACTTCATCAGGCAGATTGCGTACAGTCAACATTGCCATTTTAAAGACTCCACAACACTCAATGCATGCAGTTTAAAACTCTGCATTCACTTGCACAAGTGTGGCCCAGCCCACAGATGATGACGACCAACCCGAGATCACCACCTTCGGCGTACGCGCCACCCTGCTGGCCAATGACGCTACCAACCCCGACCAGGTATATGAATTGGTCGCCGCGGTATTCGACAACTTCGAACGCTTCACCACCTTCCACCCCGCCTATACCGTCCTCACCCCCGAAACCATGATCAAAGATGGACTTTCCGCACCACTGCATGAAGGCGCCCTGCGCTACTACCAGGAACAGGGGTGGATGGAAGCGGACGACGCGCTGGGGAGGACGACGTGGGAGATGGTGTGGAGGAGGAGACGAGCAGTGAAGCGGAAGAAGGTGTAGAGGGTACTGAGGGAGGAAACGAGTAAGACTTTGATGGCAAACCTTCTCTTTAATTTTTAGCTAATTTGTGTCCTTTTAGTGCACGAAAAAGACAGTTTTCAAAGAATCCAATGGCAACCTCTTTGATAAAGTCATAGTATGTGCCCTATGAGTGCACATAAAACAGATAAGCTAAAGAGCACCCTCGAAGCCATCCCTCCTGGGTTCATGGTTGATTCTAGCTGGCTGGATCGCCACGAGATCAGCCGCTTTCTCGCACGCAAATATGTTGATCGCGGGTGGCTGGAGCGTGTGACCCGCGGTGTTTTCAGCCGCCCGACAGCGGGCACAGGAAAAAACGAAACACTCGACTGGAAGACCTGCCTGCTCTCGATACAGCACTTGATGAATTACCAAGTCCATATCGGCGGCATGACAGCGCTTGCACTGCAGGGCTACAGCCATTATCTGCCGTTGGGCGGGAACGCTCCAGTTTGGGTCTATGGTGACGACATACCTAACTGGCTGGCTAGGCTACCGCTAAACGCACCGCTGGAAACACGCCACACATCCCTGTTCCTCGATCCGACAATCGGCCTGACGAAGAATGAGTCCGACACGACCGTACTACCTTGGGACTGGCAACTAAAGATGTCATCGCCCGAACGAGCGGTTCTGGAAGTGATGGACAAACTGCCCGAACATGAGAGCTTCCACAATCTCGACATGGTGTTCGAAAGCCTGACAACCCTGCGCCCCCGCACCCTGTCAGCGTTGTTGCATAGTTGCAGTAAGATCAAGGTTACGCGACTATTCTTCGTCTTTGCCGACCGCCACAACCACCCATGGCGCAAACGTCTCGACCCACAGGATTTCAACCTCGGAAGCGGTGACCGGGCTCTAGTTAAAGGCGGCAGGATACACCAGCGCTACCGCATCATGGTGCCGGAAGAATTTACAAGGATGGAGACAAGCGATGGCACGTGAAGATTACGAAGCACAGGTCGCCCTGCTGGTTCGAATCCTCCCATATGTCGCCGAAGAGGAAGTCTTCGCCCTGAAAGGCGGCACGGCCACCAACCTGTTCTACCGCGACATGCCACGTCTGTCAGTCGATATCGACCTGACCTATCTACCGGTCAAGGACCGTACTGAAAGTCTTGCCGAGATCAATGAAGCGATGGACCACATCGCCACTGCCATTGAGCGCCCGCAAGCTGCCAATCTCCCCGCAGTTCGTTGGAAACTGATCAACCTGAACAAACTGATCGAGCAAAATGCGGAAAAGTACCTAGCCCAGCGTAAAGAACTGGAAGCGCTGTTCTGACTTCAGGCTGTCACCATCTCCCATAACCGGTACTGCATACATCATTAGATGCCCGCTAGGCTGATAGGTCTCTGTAGAGAGCGAAAAGCACGCGCATATCATTCGCTCTGATAATGCGTATACTTTTTCGCACTTCCCTTCACCTGCTCCGCGGGATATTTCTTGGCATTCTTCTCCATTTTCTCCCAGCAAGCCTGTTCAATATCCACACCCAACTTGCCCGCCAGGCGAATCAGGTAAAGCTGAACATCGGCAATCTCATCACGCACAGCAGCCAGTTGTGCCTCATCCAGGTCCTTTGATTGAGCCTCCGTCAGCCACTGAAAGCACTCCTGCAGCTCCGCTGCTTCCACCGTCAGCGCCATGGCCAGATTCTTGGGCGAGTGAAACTGGTCCCAGTCCCGCTCGGTAGCAAACTGGTTCATGGCGACGTGAAGCTGCTTGAAAGGGTCTGACATGTAGGGTTCACCTAGTTCTGCTGTATTGGATAGTAGTGTGCATGCCTGCCCTACTGCTCGCTATCCAGCTAGCATCGGCATAGGCGGCCACCAGGCCGCCCATCTTCTTACAATATGGTCTTTAATCCATGAATCATGGCAGCCATTGCAAGCTCCATGGTTAACACAGTATCTCTCTTTACTCTCCCTCAAACTCCGAGCTGCTGAATTTCAGCACGTTGCAGTTTTCCTTGATGGTCCGCTGCAGCGCCTCATCGAAGCCGTCGGCACTGGTGGCCTCGATTTCCACGGAGATCTTCACCTCGACGCCGCTACGTAGGGTGAACTGCTCCACGACCTCATCGACCAACGTAGCGAAGTCCATCTTCGCCTTGAGAGGGTTCAGGTCTACGTTGCCGTAGAAGTGCTTCTTGATTGCATTAGCAACCTCTGTCTGATCGGCAGAGCCGCCTGCCAGCCCTCCGCCCACCGGTGCGCTGAGTCCAGAGGAACCTGTTGTGCTCGAGGCACCCTCTCCAATGGATGCAGGTACGGATTGATCACCTCTGCGCTCCTCCTGCACTTTGGCACGTTGAGCAGCCTCCGCTGCCAGCTTGTCACTGTACGCTTTAGCAGCTTCACGCTCGATGAATAGCGCCTCGCTATCTAAGCCACCGATACTGCCTTGGCCGAAGGTAAAACCGAGATAGGTATCTCCTTCCTTGCCTGAGGCATAGCCAAAGAAGTCTTCCGAGGCAACGCCTTGATTCATGGCATTCTTGAACACTTGATCGTTCACCAACCTCGGCAAGTAGAGATAATGGCAGCTATCCTGCCAAACCTTTAAGGCACTGACCTCGTTCACGCCATCTTTGAGATACCATTGCTTAAGGATATTGCGCAGAAAGATTGGCGACCATTCGTAGATCAGCCACTCCTCCTCACGGAGTTTATTTTCGATGGTCTCGACCAGATTTTGGGTAGTAGTGGATATCTGTACCACTTCCCACGCGAGTGTGGGTTTTCCCTTCACGAACTCCTCTGCCGGTGCCATCAGCCACTTGTAGGTCTCTCGTATGAGCTGAGACAACGATGATTCCGCAGCCTTGCTGCTCTGTTCAGCTTGTCTCAGGTGGACAAGGTCCTGATTGAGGATGTCATTATTGATGTCCTCGACGATGGATTTCCAAGCTAGAAAGGTCCGCGCCTGGTCCTTCAAGCGGCTTACCACATCAAAGTCAGCAGCCAGGAAGATCAGTCGGTTTTGCTTCTGCCGCGGCTGCTCCCCACGCATACGCAGAATCTCTTCGGCAGCCTTGTAGGCCTGGTTGGCTTCCGTGCGGCTATATGCAGCATCCATGGGCAATACAACTAACCGAGGCCCTATACCGTACTCGTCCGGCACATCGCTCGATGTATTGAAGACATGAATACCAGCAAAGTGATGCTGACGCCCCATCAGCCGATTAGTGCGCTCTTTAAGTAAGGGAATCAGTGCATCCCGCTCATTAATGTTTTGCTTGCGGCTCTCCATCTCACGGCGCAAATTGGGCTTAGTATCAAACCAGAAGCGGTCCTGCTCGGAATACAGATAGTGCAAGCGGTCACGTAAACGCTTAAGTACGTCTTCGAAGACACCGATCGACTGGGCCGGCTGAGCAGCTCCCAGCAAGATCCGCTCCTGCTTGATGCCGCGGGCTGCCTGAACACTATTGGAAGCAGCACTGCCCAGGAAGATAGTCCGTGCAGCTCGCCGGGCGGCCTGTACACCACCAAACAATGCGATTTGTTTATCCAGGTCCAATGCACCTGAACGCGGCCCATCAACCTCCCGTTCAATCACTGGCTGCCAGCCTTGCGGGAGATAGTGAAGACTCTTGTCACGTACACTGCTGTCTTCCAGCGGCAGTGACCCCGGCATGATCAATGCATCACGGTTTCCTGTTACCCACAGCTGATGGATCACGATCGCCATAAACTGCAACACACCACGGGTGCGCTGAAATTTTTCCAAGGTCGACCAGTCTTCATATAGGCGGTCGAACACCTCAGGATGGATCGGATAGGAGCGGCAGAGACGCTCAAAGTACTCATTGGACTGAGTCTCAGCGGGAAACTTCTCAGCATGCTGTCGATAGAACTCCGAGAATTGGCGGCAAACACCCTCTACCTCGCTACGATCGCCAGCACTCTCAAACAAACGGCGTCGCACGATCTCGAATGCTTCTTCAGTGCCTACTGGCTTCCACACCGACTCCACACGACCGAAATACTTTTCCAGTGCGATGAGAGTCTGTTGACCCATGCTCCCCCCCACCTCAAGCTCCGACTCGGGTAGAGATGCCAGCAGGATAGCGTTGGGGACTGCCTTCATTGCCTCGGTGAGCGCTTGGATGAAGCTGAAGTTACTGTCATAGGTCCCAGCGGGATAAGACTTGCCCAGCTCAAACTGACGGATGTAAGCCAATAGCTCATCAACCAAGATGACGCAGGGCGCCGCCTTCTTCAGTAGCTCCACCAGTACCTGCTTGCCGGGCGAGGTACCTTGCAGATGAGACTCCTTGACCATGGCCAGGCCTTCGTCGCCCAATAGCTGCCAGGCGAGCTCCCCCCATAGCGTAGAAACTATCTGGCCTTCCTTCTTCACCGACTGCTGGCTCGGCGCCATATTGATGCCGTCGATCACCGCCACCCGGGCACTCGGCAGCTCACTGACACCAGCCTCGTCCAGCAACGGCGGAACGCCATGTAGCTTATCGGTGGATGTCTTACGTGAGGCTAGGTGATAGACCGCCAGCATGGTGTGGGTCTTGCCCCCACCAAAGGCCGTCTGAAGCTGGATGACAGGATCCCCACCTTTCCCGGCAAGGCGCTGGGCCACAGAAATCAACAACAGCCGCATACCTTCTGTGATATAGGTTCGCGCGAAGAATTTCTCGGCGTCCTGGTATTCCTCTGGCGCGGTTCCAGTCGCCACTTGAGTGATATCGGCAGCGAATTCCGACTGTTTGAAGGTGCCTTCCAGGACATCCTTGTGCGGTGTAGCGATGTCTCGCCAGGCTTTCAGTGACATGATGACGGCTCCACGTCTGATTCTGCGATGAACTCGAGATGGTTCACTGGTCTACCAGTGCTCGGATCAGTGTTTTGTTTGCGCTCAACACGCACTACTCGGTAGCGCGTCTTCAACGTCTTCCATTTAATGTACTGCTCCCAGCTATCAATGAACTGCAGCTGAGGCTCTTGTTCGTCGATCGCCAATTCCAGGCCCAGCCGTGAAATGAAGTAGCGGCCAGTACGATTGCCCTTCATCTGGTGGCTCGATAACAGCTTGATGCGCTGAATCGGGCCTAGACGATAAACATAATAAGGTTGGTCAGGCTTACTAGGCGCCCATGTCGTGCCTGTTCGTGAGAGTTCATTGCCCACCAGCACTTCGATATCCTCTACTTCAGCCCAACCAATGATCGAGAGGCTAGACTGGTCATACAGCGCCACCGCCTTCACTTCATGCAGTGGATAGCGCGAGGAAGCCGGCCGCCGGGTATAAAAGACCTTGTGCTCGAAATGGTACTGCAGCCTCGCTGCCCGCTCCTTGGTGGGGATCAGCCCTACCATCACCAGATCCTTACTCGACTGGCGGCGCTGCTGATAGACCCGGTCATCGTAGTGGTAAAGCGACTCCGTGATCACCTCGCCTGGCTGCTCGAACAGGCTATCCAGGTATTGCCGGAACAGCGTATTCCTTCTCTTTCGGCCTGGCTGTAGTGGAATGGCTCCAATGTTGACCTTGTCGATGCTTTTGTAGAATGGGTGCTCAACGAAGTTCTGCTCATCCCCGGGGTAAGGAAACAAAATCACGCCACCAATACTCTTGTTGGCCACCTTAACTGTTTCATCCTGCCCCTGCTCCCAGAGGATGGCGTCTCGATAGCGATGCAACTGGGCGATAGTATCCAGTGGCGGCCCATAGGGAGTTGTTGATGAAGGGTAACCCACCGACTCACGATCGAAGCGGTACTTAGCATCCATCACTACTTTGAATGACTTCTTGCCCTTCCCCCGACCAAAGCCGTTACGCGAGAACTCGATAAACTGGTCCGGGCGTTGATCGAAGGTATAAGTGTAGGAATCACGCTTGAATGAGCGATTGAAGTAGATCGAGATATCGTCGCCGGTACCACGCTGAACAAAGTTAACCCCCGAGCATTTGCCCTTCTTCAGACTCACTTTGAAGCGGTTGTGCTCTAACTTGACAATGTCGTTGCTTGCTAAGTCGTACTTGGGGCTCTCCCGTAACAGGCTCACTGTTTTCAGGAAGCACCAATATTCGTAAATGGTGGCGATATCCTTATAGTCCATCTTGAACAGCGGATGCTCCGCCATGGCCAAGCCTTTCCGCAACAACAAGAAGCGGTGGTAGAACTCCTTATATCCCGGTGCCATGGTCAGTGCTGTGGAGAAGAACATCTGATGGTTGAAGGTACCCACCTCGCTGAGTACCGGACCACGCAAACGGCGGCGAAGGTGCGACTTACTACGCTCGAGCGCCTCAACCTCAAACCGGATACGCTGTTGATCAAGGCCCTTCTTGCCACTCAAGTGCTGTATAGCACGCTGAATCTGACGCATGATGTCCGTGATAGCCCAAGCCACAAAACGATTTTCCTGGGTGTCGTAGCTGATGCGCTTGTGTTGCTCGCTCAGATGCGAGAGCTGCACGCCATCAGCAACCTGCAGCCCTCCTCCGCGGCAGTAGCGGTCAGGACGCTGGGAGGCCGCTTTTATCGCCCTGGATGTCACCCGCTTCACTCGGTGAATCGGCTTCACGCGAGATTCCTTGCGCAGGTCAGACTTAGGTGAGTGCAGTAACGTATCCAGGCTCTGCTCAAGGCTGTGGTAGAGCGCCTTGAATAGATTCAGCCACTCGGAGGTCAGTTGGCGGTATGTCGAGCGCGGTTTGGTAGAAGCGAAAGTCTTAGTAAAGGCATCGAACGCTAGGGAATACAAGATCTCCGTGATCTCATCCAACATAGCCGGAAAATCATCTTTGTAATCCAGCTTCTGAGGGAACACTTCAGCGTCCAGCGCAAATAGCACTTTGCCATGATCATCGCGCACATCAAATCGTGTCAGCCCTACACTGTTCTCGAGGTTGATGGAACCCATCAGTCGAGTCTTGCCGTGCAATAGCTTGGACTTTACCCGCTCCTGAGGTGCATCATTGACGAACAGTCTGAGCGGAGGCTGAAACTGACATGTTTCACCCGGCTCAAACAACCATTCCAAGCGCTGCCATTCAAAGAACAATGGAGTCTCAACCGGGCCCTCCAGCTCTGAGTCTTGAAGGTTCAGACTCAACCCGTGAGGGGTAAAACGAGCCTGTGGGGCCTCATGATGCTGCTGCTCCAAAATCGCCTGAGGTAACCGCACATCGCTCACCAAAAGGTGGCAGATGGTACCGTCAGGATGGTCGAAACAGAGCGACGTCATATCAGCTCACAGCCAGTAGGAGGTGAAGCCATCGTCATGGAAGCGCTGCAGCATAAACAGCAGCTTCTTGACGCTGCGTGGATAGCGAGTGGCAAGCGGATCAACCTCCTTCTCGAGGATGTGGTATTCGGCCTCATCGTCTAGTGGCTTTTCTGCCAGCAGGCTCAGCAAGCGTGTCAGCACCTTGAGCACGCTGAGCGAGCTGCCCTGGATGCGTGGCAGCACCTTCTGCATCAGCTGAAAGTCCATGGCCGCATCAGCGTCAAAGCCATTAAGGCTCTCCAGCGCCTCCTCGCGATGCAGCGTCAGGTAGAAGGCCACCTCGTCACGCACGCGGTAACCGAAGTGCAGCCCGGCAGGCTCCAATACTCCATTGACTCGCATCAACAACTTCATTGGGGCCGTGAGGGCTCGTTTGTCGGCATCGCTTAAATCTACCGAGTTAAGAAACGGAGCCTTTAGTGCATCGGCATAAATACCTGAGACCGACGCCACATCTCGCTCCGGAGTCACCCATGTCAAGTCGATATCGTTCATCTCAATGGCGTTGGCACGATCGAGCACCTTGCGGCTGAAGGCATGGGTGGTCTCGTCCATATTCACCGTGCCCACCACCATCAGATTCTGGGGCAGGTAGACCGGGCGGCCGCCGTTCACATCGGCGCGGCTGATCAGCGCCTCGGTAACAACGACGTCATCATTGTCACGTTCCCGAGTCTCAATAAAACTCAGAAACTCGGAGAAGTAGTGCTCGACCCGGGCCAGGTTCATCTCGTCCAGGATGACAAAATAAAGCTCATCAGGATGCTCGATAGCGCGTGCCATCACATCTAGCAGTGGCTTGGTCTCGAACTTGCCCTGAATATTGGCGTAGCCAAACAAATCCGAGCTATCGGCCCAATCAGGGCGCACGGCGATCAATACGCAGTGGTCGGAATCACCGTAGCCAATGGCCTTGGCGAACTGGCGCACCAGCTGGGTCTTACCGGTCCCAGAGATGCCCGCTAACATCGCCAGTGGCTTAGTACGTAAACAAAGGTAGAAGTTGGCGACCTCCGCCAGCGAATAATGGAACCCCTGGCTGGCCATATAGGCTTGTACCTGGGGCAACCACTCTTTGGCCGGGGCTTGGGTCATCTCGATTGGCAAGCGGCGCTCCTGAGCTACCTCAGAAAGCGTATCGTCAATTACCGTTTCCTCGGTCTCTTCCACTATTTCGTCAAACGAAGGTAACCAGCGCAGGATCTCCTCGGGCAATGCGATGGAGCACCCTTCGAGCAGGATCGCCAGAGCTTCCCAGGTAAACTCAAACAGATACCCCTGATTACCCGTGCCATCGCGATTGTAGGGACCACGTACATCGGCAAGAGCTTTCTGTAGCAGAGGTCTCCTCTGCCGGATAGCATCCAAGGTAATGGGTTGCTTCAACTGGACCAGAACCTCTAAGTCAACACGCTGCCCTTCACCGCGCCACTCGTTGTCAACGCCATCCGGCTGAGGGGTCACGAAGGGCATCGAATCCGCCCGTGACACAGCTTGCACCTCGCTCGCAGCATGATGAACGACGATGTCACCGGGCCGGACATCACCAACGGCCTTCCAGTGGCTGAAGGAGCGCCCCCCTTTACCCTCGAGCGGCGCCCAGAGATAGGCCAGGCCCTGTTGAGGGGTGAAGGTTTTGCCCTGCATCACATACCACACACGAGGTTCATGCTGCTCAAGTTCATTAGGCTCGACGACTTGGGCTTGCAGAGCCTGGTAGCAGGTCTGCAGTTGCAGGGCGACTTCTTCCTCACGTGCAAACACCTCGAGCAGTAAATTGACCCGTTCCAGATTATTTCTGGCTGCGTTGGCACTGACTTCAGCTCCCGATATATAGGAGTGCTCACCGCTGCCGAAGGTTTTCCACTGCCAACCAAGCGGTGGATGCTGCAGCGATCTAACCTCAATGCTGACGAACTCTGGGTACTGGCCACTTACCTCAAAAGTCTCACCCTGATGAGTAAAGCGGCTGACGTGGCTCTCCTCATCAAATTCGGCGACGATCCTGGTGTCTTGAATGTAGCCAAACAGCACTCGGGAGGCGCTATTGTTGACCACGAATACCGGAGCACCCCGTTTCAACCTGGCGAACTTATCACGGTTCCAGTAAAAGCGGTTCTGGTTAGCCGAGAACAGGCGTTTGAAGTTCTCTTGTACCAGCGGCGGCTTTTTCACCTCGTAGACCATCACCGTCAGTTCGGTATCGCCGATCTGGCGAGGATTGCTAACCACCGTAAATTCACGCTCCCTAAGCGCCTCGATAAAGGGCTCGTAAAGCTCTTGCTCCAGAGCCTCAGGATCAACCTTGTGCTGCTTGGTTTGCGCCAGAGACTCCGCCACCAAGCGTTTGGGATCCAAGCGGCGTCCTTGATAAAGACATGAGTAGCGCTCTCCAGGCGGTATACGTTGACCGCTTGCTTCAATGGTGCGAATCATATCGCTGCGCGTGAGCTGCTCTATCGCCTGCTCAATGCTCATGCCTCACCCCTTGTCACCTGGCAATGCAACCCAGCGTCTCCCGGGTTCTGTTCGTTCACCACAAAGCCCCGGATTCCGTAGGGCGCAAGGGCGCGCTCTAGTCGTGTTTGCAGACGAGAGGCCAGGCGTTTGAAATCACGATGGTTCCATGTCAGCAGCAGCACGACCCTGAGCGCTGGCGATTGAGCTTGTACAACGTAAAAATCTGCGAGCTCGGGGGCAGCCTTGCGCTGGGCGATGGTGATCGCCGCGAGGGTATCGCGCAGTTTCTCCTCGACTTCATCGACGATAAACGGCTTGCGGCGAGCCACCTGCACCGAAGGCTTCAACCCTTGTTGATCAACCCACTCTCTTGCCTGGGTGACCTCAGCGGGCTCTGTTCCTGAGAACCGAGGACGGTTTTCTGGCTCGTAGCCCTCGCAATCCTTGACTTCGATCCACCAGTGGGTCGGGCCGCCATCGTGTGCCAGAATATCCACGCCCTTAGGGCGACTCTTCATCTGCTGGCGGTGCCAGTTACTGTCGTCATACTTGGCCAGTTGCCAGTCCTCGGGAAAACGGAACGTCAAGCGTCCTTCCTGCACCTCAGGCATCGGCCAGCTCCATCTCGCGATCGTACTGGGCCAACTCTTCATCTAGGCTGACTAGATGCTCCAGGCCGCTGAGGTGGTCGGCGGCCTCGATACGCTCAACCAGTCCCTCACCGCGAACCAGGGCAAAGTAGCGCTGCGCAACCGCTTGCTGACGAGTCAGCAGATCAAGCTCTTTGAGCAAGAAGTAGCTGTGAGTAGCAATCACCACCTGAATCCCCTGTTGGCTCAGCGCAAAAGCAGCCCGAGCCACTAGTTTGATCAGTTTGGGATTGAGATTGGCCTCGGGCTCATCCCAGAACAGATAGCCCTTGTCGAGCAGCGAGCCAGTGGTGATTAAGCGAGCCAACATCGCTAACTTGCGCAGTCCTTCGGCCACTAGCGGCATCTCCAGGTTACCCTGGCCGGGAATACGCAGGTAGAAACGCCCGTTTTTGTCTAGCACTACCTTGCCACCCATGGCCTCTTCCAGTGGGGCTACCAGCTCAGCCACGGCCTTTTCGCGAGGCCCTTTGATGGCGGGAGCACCCAACAGTTTGCAAAGATCGATATGGTGCTCTTCGATATCCACATGGCGGCTTTCATAGAGCGGCAGTAGCCAGTGATATTGGCTCAGCAGCTCACGCGTAGGCATAAAGACCGGCGCCTTCTCTTGCCATACACTGGGTAACCGGTCGATCTTAACCTCGGTCTGAGAGCGCGTACTGAAGCTAAAGGCAGTATCCTGCTGCGCCTGCTGAAAGGAGATAGAGACCTTGCAGGTCTGGGCTCCCTGGCGACGGCTGGCCAGCCGGCCTAGCGACTCTGGCCGAAATACCTTGATCAGCTTGTCGGCAATCCCTTTCTGCAGCAGCGCCTTGGTTGGGTCGACCACACTGGGCTCATTGTGCTGCTCGTATGCGTTGGCGATAGCGCTATAGGCCATCTTGAGCAGATGCGACTTACCGGTGCCGTTCTCACCAACAATGACATTCAGCCCCGGTGCTAAATCAAGCCGCGCGTGAGGAAAAAGCGTGAGGTTATCGATTTCCAACCGCTTCAGCATGCTGCCTCCTAAAGATCCAAGCCCACCTGTTCACCAGAATGCCCGGTCTCATGGGACGCCGCCACGATGGCATGCCAAGAGCCGATCAGCTCATTATAAGCGCGGGCTTCTTCGGCCCACTTCTTACGCTCACAAAGGGTATAGAGGTGATACGACAACTGACGGATCGCCTCGCCCTTCTCCGGCATCTTGGCCAACAGCTCGCCGGCGGCGGATTCGCCGTGGTTCTGCAGGCGGCGGATCATCTGGTGGCAGGCTTCCCACACCGGAGTGCGCTTGTCGTTGATGGGGTCCCAGTCCGATTCGTACTCACCCCACTTGAGCAGGCGAACATCTCCGCCGCCGGACTCAACAACACCAGCTTCCTTGATGCCATCCACGCTAGAGCCCTTGGCACGGGCCAAGGTATCGGCCTCACCGAAGGGCCCGGTGCTCCAGGCGTACTGGTCGAACCAGCTGGCACAGAACTGGGTATCGGCATCGAAGTTGCCGGAGTCCGGCGCCAAGAACTCGGTAATCGCCCGGTTGATCAACACCAGGGCATCGTGGACACTCATCCGCGAGCCATCCTGATTCAGCACCGCCTCATACTTGGAGTAGATGGCCATACCTGGGCCGATGGCCGCCTGAGCCAGATCCACCGGCGCGATGGGTGCCTGTCCTGACTCGCCACCAATCATAGCTTCCAGGGCCTCAGGCATCTCTTCACGCAGTTGACGTTGAAAGTTTCGGCGTGATGTAGTCTCGGCCGCAGGCATACGTTTACGGCAAACAAGAACAATGGAAGATGCTAAAGCATTCGAGTTTAGCCCTCTGAGCCTACCTGAGCCTTCGGTTCTCATCGGCCAAGTACCATGAATCTCCAAGCCAGACTCAATAACTGCCGCCAAAAATGTTTCCCATCCCGTATTACCCGCACCAACCTCGCTTTCGTTAACTTGTTTGAAAGCATAATAGATGGTAACGGGGGTAGCTGGATGCATCTCGCAAGAAAGCTTCTTCATGGCCTCCCCCATGCCTTTCATAAAAAAGGACTCAGCCACATCACGACTTTCATGCCTATGAGCAAATGCAACCAACTCCTCTGACTTTGGAACAGCAATAGTTGAGAAAATGTCCGGCCACATCTTCCTTAGCCCACGACGCATCCAGACATAGAAAAAGTCAGAAAGATCTGCATAAGGAACATTGTCATAATAGGGCGGATCAGTAGACACCACCTTATTCTTACTTATATCCTGAAGTGTCGCATCAAACTGAACAGCACTACCAAACTGACTAGCTGGAAGATGAGCTATAGACTTAGCCCCCTTATCAATAGCTGTTAGAAAGCTACCACCAGCCGAGGCAAAAGGGTTCGCTTCCGCATAGTCCCAAGTCATTTGTATTGCTTGTCTCGCAAATGTCTCCCTAAACGCACCCCTATCATTCATCCAAGAGGCCACTGTAGATCCAATATTTTCAACCTTACCTAAAGCGAAAACCAAATAAGAGCATATTGCCTGAGCATACGCTATTGAACCACGCCCACCCATGGACAAAGGCGCTTCATCTTCAGCTCCATTGACATCCCTAAAATCCTTTTCAATCTTTCCCTCAACCTCTCCAACCAGCCGCAAAAACTCATTTAAAGCAACAAGCTGTCTTTTTGTAAATAGCTCAGAAAATTTTTCGATCCCATATGGCTTAACACCTAAGTACTGTGTGCTCCCAGATATTGGTAGCTCTGGCTCCCAGTCCGGAACTGCACTCTTAGCAATCTCTTCGTGTTCAACACTAGGTGAGACATAGACTCTCTCTCTCCTCCCTTGCAACACGATCCCCATAAGCTTGCTACCAATGCGACCAAGCTTACCCTGTTCTTTCACATATTTATGCCCAATGGGGGCGCCAGAAACTACGCAAGAGAAATTTGCACCACGAGAAAGCTTGTTCCCTTTTTTTGCGCTCTCAGGGGCCTCACCTCTTCTAACTACGAACCTCCAATCACGTCCGTCTGCCTTCACCTCTACATAGTGATCATCACCCTTCTTCTTTGACAAAAGATAGGTTGAAGCCAATGGAACCCGCACATCTTCAAAAGCAGGGCTAGGGCTATTGACTGTTTTAACCCAAAGCCATGCTATTACAGTCAATTCTTCGTTTTCATACTTTGCAAGGTCAGGTCGCTCAGTGATCATCTCCGGAGTTATCTTGACCTTTTGGTAGAGGTGCCCTATCCGTTTGAAAGCTTCTTCATGCATCCAATGGCCGTAACGACGAACATCTTCAGCCAGCCCCCTGGCGCCCGACCAGTCCTCAGTTAGTCCACTGCCCGGCCGCAAGGTATCTTTGCCAGTTGCATCCTGTTCCGGCAACGGCCCCACCGGCGGCTGGCCGGCAAACTTCGGTGGAATCTCGATCATCGCTTTATTGATCATCACCGCCACGGGGTTAAGATCCGAAGCATGGCTCTCGAGCCCAAGACGCTGGGCTTCCAGCGGGATCGCACCACCACCGGCGAATGGATCATGAAAGGCCGGTAGTTTCTCAGGATCGAACAGCTCCGCCGCCTGGGGGTGATTACGGTTTAGATGGCAGGTCTCTCGCCAGCTCTCCCAAATAGCCTCCCGAGCACGGTTCAACACCTCCTCGTTGTTGGTATTCTCCCACTTCACAAGGTCGCGGATGATATCGAACAGCTTCTCGCGCTTACGCTCGGCCTCCTGTTTGTTGACGCCATAGCCTAGCTCGCGCTGATAGCCGGGATCGTTGACCAGCTGCGCAAACAACACCGCCCTTGCTGCCGCCAGGGGGCGCCGCGCCCACCACAGATGCAGGGTGCTAGGGTGGCCGTGACGGATCGACTTCTCGCGAGCAGCAGCAGCATTGATATCATCCAGCGGCAGCGCCACTTCGATGAGTTTCTTGGGAGATTTGATGTCTGTCATCCGGTTCCCTATAGCGTCTGTTGTGGGTCGGCAGCTTTCGAAAGCAGCTCGCCCAGGTCATAGTTGATGCTGGCCACGCCGAAGTCAGGCTCGCTGGTAAAGGGGTTCTTCACGTAGTGGGGCCCCTCGGCGCTATCGCCATCCACAATGACGATGGCCAGCCAGAATTTGTCGGCCTGATTGAGGCCGTAGATGATCTCGTTGCGTGAAACGGTGATGGTACTTTGCCCCTTGGCCCGGCCCTTCACCTCGATATGCCGGTCGGGCAGGATCGAGCCGTCCGGGTTAGCCGGCGGACGAGCGGTCACGTCCCAGCCACATTTCTGATCGGACACGTCGAACACCTGGTGGCCCATGTCGCGCTCGGCATCCATTACCGCCTGCATGGCGAACTGCTCGATGCGGGTGCGGGATTGGGTATCGACACTGAACTGAGTCTCGCCCTTGCGCTCGGCCAGCAGGCCACGAGGAATCACCAAGGCACCGCCGATCACCACTGGGGTGCTGGAGACCACTTGCTTCATGGCATCGAGCTCACGGCGGCGCTGGTTGAGGCGCTCGGTCAGTTCATCGACACGCCGTCGTGCCATCTCTGGCTGCATGCGCGGCTGCTTGCCGGCTTTCATATCGTCGGTAAGCTTAATGTAGCGGTCGGACCAGTAGTTGATCTCTTTGACCAGCCGCTCGTTGACTGCGTTGAGCACTTTGTCGGCGTGGCGCTCCCTTCTTCCCTTCACCTCACTGAAGTGTTCAGGCACCAAGGCCTGCACGGCATGATTGAGTGCCAAAGCTTCCAGGTCACCGGTGACCCATGGTGCCTTAAGCACATCCTGTACCAGCCCTAGGTCGTGTTCATCGATGGGATGTAAATCCAGGTGTGGTGCCCACCCGGCATGGATCGCTCTACCCTGCTCGTCAATCTCCACAAATTGCAGGCGACGCGATACTACCCGCGGTGAACGACTGCTTTTCCCTTCGATCTCACGCACCGTGTGGTCGACCATAAACAGCACCTTAGGCTCGATGCCATCGTCATTAGGGTCCACTAGAACAGCACCCTGTTTGAGCTTGCCACGATGGGCTTGCAACACTAGATCAGTGGTAGCGCGCATTAGTGGGTGCATGGGATGGATCAGATCAGCCATGGGCTTGCCCGCGAGGCGTACTTGCTCTTTCTCGAAGCAGATGCGTTCGTATTTCTTGAGCACTGGGGTACGACTCTCGCTAATTACTCGGTCGCGCTCGCGAATCGCTGCAGGTACATGGCGAACCTCGTAGCGGCCCGGTTCACGAGAACGCAGCTCACCACGTAACCCATGGAAAGCCTCAGTAAAAAAGGCTCGAATAAAGTAAGGCTGCAGCTTACGTGCTTCAGCCTTCTCCATTTCTTCCTTGACCGCATAGAGTTCCTCCAACCCCATATGCTGCTCAACCAAGGCGTTGCGACGGATAATTTCTCGTAGATGATCGGTATTCAGAGCGCCTTCAATGACTTGTTCCAGACGAGACTTGACCTCCTCAGACTCGCCATAACGGATCGCTTCTACAAGCAAGTCCTTGAGTGAAGTGTTTTCGAAGGCTTCTCCAAGGATGTCAAAAACCTTGCCCCCCAGTGCGTTCTTCTCCACCTCCAGCTTGTCAAACAGCTTCTGGAACACGGCACCTTCTCGAGTCTCATTAGCGACCAGGTTCCAAAGATGACAGACCTCTGTCTGGCCGATACGGTGGATACGGCCAAAACGCTGCTCCAGGCGGTTGGGGTTCCAGGGCAAATCGTAGTTGACCATCAAGTTGGCGTTCTGAAGGTTGACGCCCTCTCCCGCAGCATCGGTAGCCACTAGCACGAGTACATCGGGGTCATTGCGAAACTGTTCCTGGGCCTTACGGCGCTCATCACGACTGGTCCCACCATAGATAGTAATCACTGCTTCAGGCCGCCCTAGCAGGCTACGAATTCTATCTACCAGGTAGTTCAGGGTGTCCTTGTGCTCAGTAAAGATGATGAGCTTGCGGCGGCTGCCGCCAGTGGTGTACATCTCTGGACGGTCTTGCAGTAGGTAAGAAAGCTCCTCCCACTTGCGGTCGTTACCCGTCGCCACCAACTGTGAAGCCTTCTCCTCCAGCCCCTTGAGGCCTACGATTTCAGCTTCCAGCTCCGGCACCGTCTCAGCAGCAGTAGCTTGATCCACTACCTGTTCAGCATAAAGCTCGTACTCTTCTGCGCTCAGTTCTTCATCCAGTTCATCGAGATTCTCGGGCAGTTCGACCTGTTTCTGAACCACATAGGTCCCTAAGGTAGAGGAGACCTTGTTTTCCCTTGCAGACTCACCGCGAGCCATGAGCTTCATCTCGCTGAGCTTATCTTCCAGCTTGCGCCGACGACGCTTGAGAGATTGGTAGATCGCCTCAGGGCTGGAGGCTAGCCTCCGTTGCAGCTGGGTCAGCGCAAAGCCTACCGTGCCCTTACGCTTTCCGGAAAGTGCATCGGCACGATTCATCTCGTTACGGACATAGTCAGTAACCTCCTCGTAAAGCTCAGCTTCAGCGTCGGAGAGGTCATAGTTGGCTGTGTAGGCTCGGCGTTCAGGAAACAACGGGGTACCGTCAAACTTGAGCAGTTCCTCCTTAACCATGCGCCGCATCATGTCAGAAACATCGACTTTGTGGGCACCTTCGCGGAACTTGCCATAGAAGCGATCACTATCGATCAGCGATAACCAGATCTGAAAATCCTCTTCCTTGCCATTGTGAGGCGTAGCCGTCATTAGTAGGAAGTGGCGGGTAACTGAGCCCAGCAACTCACCAAGCTGGAACCGCTTGGTCTTGTTGATCTTGTTGCCGAAGTAGTTGGCCGACAGCTTATGCGCTTCATCGACGATGATCAGATCCCACTCAGTGCTGGCTAACTTTTCCTGGTACTGCTCGTTACGCGATAGCTGATCAAGACGGCAGATCAACAGATCTTGCTCGCCAAAGTAATTCCCTGAAGCGCACTGTTCCTGCTTTTCACGGCTGAAGATCTCGAACTGCACACCGAACTTCTCCAGCAGTTCATCCTGCCATTGATCGGTGAGCCCACCAGGCGAGACGATCAAGATGCGTTTGGCATCGGCACGCATCAGCAACTCACAGATCAACAGACCCGCCATGATAGTTTTGCCAGCACCGGGGTCATCAGCCAGCACGAAGCGCAACGGCTGGCGAGGCAGCATCGCCTCATACACGGCGGAAATCTGGTGGGGCAGAGGTTCTACATTGGAAGTGTGTACCGCCATCATGGGGTCAAACAGTGCTGCCTGGCTGATACGATAGGCTTCAAGGCCCAGCTTGAAGTCGGCGCCGGGAGCATCGAAAGCCCAAGGTCGGCCGGCTTCGGCCAGTGAGAGAGTAGGCTCATTGTCACGGAACAACATCTGTTCGTGTACAGCACCCTGACTGTCCTTAAAGTAGACAGTCAGCGCATCGGTACCCACTGGCACCACTGCCACGACCCGGACCACCTCATCGGGTCTGATACCGCGGACCTGAGCGTCCTGCTTGATGTCTTCCAACTTCAACATGCAGTTCCCTCCGCACGAAGGCGTGTTATTCCGGTTCAATCTGATCGTACTCAGGTACCAACTGACGATTCTTAACCCCATACAGAGCCGGTGAATTAGCCAGAGCTAACGAAGCCCCACTCCTTGTAGGGAGTAATCGAACGAGCAGTTGATATTCCGTCGACACAACAGGTAACCGGCCGATGCGGTACAAAGCTCCACAGTCAACTTGCCTAGCTGCATGCCGTAATCGCACTTGATAGCTTGGGGGCACGAAGATTGGGGTGCGGGATCAACTCGAGTTCGACGAATCGGTTCCACCGTCGGTCATACAGCCGACTCTCATGCTCCAGAGCAACGATCTGCTCGAGCACTGAAACTATCAGAAGGCGCGTGAAGACGAAGTTGCGAAACTCACCAATGTGGTGATCAAAGGCCCGCACGTGCCAACGTAAGCCGTTGTCGACCAGAGGGTGCGGCGCAATCCCGCGCTCTATCTCACCACTAGAAAGCAAAGGTAGCGCCTCATGCTGTAGAGCATGCTTGGGCTTTGCGACGTTGGGCACCAGCGGGGCTCCCTAGCCTGGCAGTCCGTGTGCCCTACTGAGCACAACCTAGTAGATAGTGTTTAGGCTGCATGATAGCAGATCGATACAATGCAGCGAACACTAGAGAATCATAGGAGAAGGGGCTTACTGGCCTGCCATACTCCGACATGCCACCTGACATTGCCGTTCATTTTCCTGCCTTACCAGACGGCCTGGAGCTCAAAATCAGCATTCCCTTGGGCATTGCATTGATATGTGTCAATTTTTATCGTGCAATACTCTTCCATGTATGTGTAAAACCTCTAGCACATGCGCCTATGTCGTGGAGGTAAAGTAGCAGCGAAAAAGACATCGCTATGCAGAGCCTTGCTAAACGTTGCAGCTAAACTCCGCATTCAACATGGTGCGGGGAGAAGGAATCGAACCTCCTCTCGTCTCTCTTGGATCTGGCAGGCAATTCACAGTTGCTGATCCCTCGCTCGGATTGGAAGTGTCCCACCAGGCCCGCAGAAACGCCACCCCGCACCAAACGCATGTAGTAAATACGATCAGATTTTCCATGATCATCTCCATTACGGCTTTCGCATTAACTTCAACATTCACTTCCAATCCGAACGAGATCATCGCTCTCGCTTCAATACCTACCGTTACTTCCAAGTCGTTGTGTTAAATTGTCTTAACAGTCATAGCACGAAACGCTCTGAAATATATTAGCGTTATGCATTCTATCGAGTTTCTGACCAAATCCTCTCCCCGTATATCGTATACCAGCTCAGCACGTGCATCGACATATCCACTAGCCTAGGGACCCTGCTTTCCATCCTCGTCCCTACTCTACTATTCACGGCATTGATCTTCTCTAACGTCTCCTGAAGCTCTGGAATGTTGTCCTGAATAATGCTCCAGATGGTGACATCATCAATGCCGAGGTATGCATGTGCTAGGCGGTTGCGCGGCGCGATAATCATGCGCCAAGGTACTTCAGTATGCTTCAGCCGTATGTCATTGGGTACTCGAGTCGCAGCTTTCCCAATTAGCTCGAGGTTGCGCAGCACAGTATCGTAGATGAGGTCATTGGAAATAAAGCTCTGTTGCTCTAGACCATCGGTATAGGATTGCACCTTTCGTGCGAAGCCGATCATATCGTCGATATAGAAGCGCCACTCTCGCTTGTGTGAGCCATCAGACATGCAAAGCCTCTCGCTCGATATATGATCTTAACTCCGGCCGCAAGGCCTTGTCCGTCACCAGATCAATAGGATGGTGTAACAGGTCTTCGAGATAGAACTGCAGGCCGAAGTAGCGTGCAGAAGTCGCTGGGCGCTTGAAGCTGATCAGGATATCAATATCGCTATCTTCCCTCGCCACGGGCAAAGGAGCCAAAAGCGCGAGCGTCTCGACATCAAATTCCGTGATCGGTGTCGACAGGTGGTCGTGGAGCCGCTGCAGTATGGCGTTTCTATCCATTCGGCCATCTCTGGTGCAAGGACCAAGAAGTATCAACAGCTCAAGGGACAATAGCACTGGACCAAGGGACTCATAATCCCCTGCTCTAGAGGAGGTCGTGAAGCTTGCTATAAAGCGGTGGTGGGCCCAGCTGGACTCGAACCAGCGACCAAGGGATTATGAGTCCCCTGCTCTAACCAACTGAGCTATAGGCCCGTCTTGCGAGGAAGGTGCGGTGGTTGCCGGGCTGTTGATCAGCCTGGCAACTCGACGCGGGCGATATAATACCCAAAGCTGCCTGGCGCTTCCAGTGTGCAAGGTCATGATCCGGCAACTTTTCTTATCTTGCACAGGGCACCAGGCTTTCTCTTCAGCTCACATGAGGCTCAGGCGAAGCCGAGGATGGTGTACAGCGCTTCGCAGGAGTGGCGCTCGTCTCGCTCGTCGACGCTGCCGAGCTGGTGGTTGCGGTCGTTGTCGTAGGCGACGAACAGCCGTTCTCTATCCAGCACCGCGAGGCCTTCTGCCTTGTGCTCGAACTCCAGCGGGGTGCCGTCTTCCAGCGTCACCAGGGTGGGCTCCTTGCCTTCATGGAAGTCTTCCAGCGACATCACCCACAGGTAGCCGCCAATCACTTCTTCGCCGTCGATCTCGGTTTCGAAGCTGGTCAGTAGATAGATCTGGCCGTGATAAGGATCGTACTCGAGGCTCGACAAGGCACACTCGTAGCGCACGCCTGCATGCTCACTGGGATCGAAGCTGTACACATCGTGCAGTGCATCGATGAATTCCAGGTTGTGGTCATCATTGATGATGAAATGGGCACCGATAACGCGGCGCTGATAGGCGAAGTCGTCGTGCGCCTTGCCCTGCTCGCGAATACCGAACAACAGCAGGCCATCCCCCTTGTCGCTGGGGATCGCGGCCAGGCCTTCGATCTTGTAGTAGGGATCGCCGACGGCACCGGTCATCTTGCGCCGCAGTTCCAGCGATCCTTCCACACCATCACGCGGGTCGGGGTCGACCACCTGCACTTTCTCCGGTTCACCAACCGGCCAGATCAACAGGTGGTTATAGTCGTTCAGGTCGTGGGAATGATCGTCGATACGGTCAAACCCGGTAGTCGCGATCATGTAGCGACCGTTGGTGGTCAGTGCGAAGTCCTCGTACTTCACCGCCTTCTTGATGCGCTCCTGAGTCAGATACTCCAGTCGGGAGTCGTCCGGCCCGTGGCTATCGAGTGGCAGCTTGAACACCGCTGAGCGCCCTTCTCCGGGAATCGGCTTGTCGCTGGCCAGCATCAGGCTCTTGCCGTCATACGCCACTGCCGACACTTCAACATTGACGTAATTACCCTCACTGTCCTTCAGTCCGGCGGGAAAGCAGTGAATCGTGCCCTGTTGCAGTATTCGCACCTTGGCCATGAGCTTCTCCATCTGATGAACGACAGGTACTCAGACCAACGTATCCAGGAGAAGTTTTTACTTTTGCACACATCACCGGCCTGAAGGGAAGGAATGGGGTTGAGGTGGCGAATTGCCAGTGAATGCAAATCCTTATCACTTTGATTGGTTTCTGGTTACAATTCATGCATGCGCAATGCTGCGTTCTAAAAATACCAACAACCCAATCGCATAACCCCTGGATCTTCAAGGCAAACCATGAACACTCGAACGACAACTGGCCTCGTGCTGCTTGCCGCGGCGGCGCCTGCTCTGGCCCAAACTCAGGTAACAGATAGTTCCACTTCGCCCAGCGCGGGCTCTCACGCGAGTTACGCAGAAGACACTGTCGTGGTGGTGGGCTCGCGTACGCCCAAGGCCATCAGTGAGATTCCCGGGGCAGTATGGGTCATCGAAGGAGAAGAGCTCGAAGACCAGATCCGTACGGGGGCGGACCTGAAGACGGCGCTTGGTCGCCTGGTACCGGGGCTGGACCTGGCGCCCCAGGGGCGCACCAACTATGGCCAGAACATGCGTGGCCGTAGTGTGCAGGTGCTGATCGACGGGGTCTCCATGAACAGCTCGCGTGGGCTGTCGCGTCAGTTCGATTCCATCGATCCGTTCAATGTCGAGCGGGTGGAAGTGCTCTCCGGTGCGACCAGCCTGTATGGCGGCGGCGCGACCGGTGGCCTGATCAATATCATCACCAAGAAAGGCGATGGCGCGGGCCGTCACTTCTCGACCGAAGCCGGTATCACTACTGGCTTCAATGATTCCAATGACATCGACTACCGCCTGGCCCAGTCCGTCAGCGGTGGCACGGAAAAGGTCAATGGCCGGCTGGCCGTGGCCTATCAGGATAACGGTCGCCAGTACGACGGCAACGGCGATGAGATCTTCCCGGATATCGCCCAGACTGACCTGCAGGACAACAACAGCATCGACATCATGGGCAGCCTCAATATTGCCCTGGCGGAAGATCAGGACCTGACCCTTGGTGCACAGCTGTATCGTTCGAAGTTCGATGGCGATCGGGATGTCTACTTCCCCAATCTCGATGCGCCAGAGCCCAACCTGAACGACGCAGAAATCCGCGATGGCTATTCCTCGGACCGCTCCCCGGCCACTGAGCGCACCATGGTCAACCTGCAGTATCACCACGCCAATCTGCTCGGCCAGAACTTCTACCTGCAGGCATTCCATCGTGAGGAAGAAGCCAGCTTCCATGCCTTCCCCTACGCCGCCGGTGATGAACTGGAATTCGCCACCTCGAAGCAGAATACCGATCTCTCCGGCATCAAGGCGCTGTTCGATGCGCAGTTGGGGGACAGCGTCGAACTGACCTACGGCGTGGACTATGACCGCGAATCCTTCGATGCCAACCAGATGTATTTTGACATCGACACCACCAATGCCAGCGGTGGCCTGGAGCAGAGGGAAGACCGCACCGAGCCGCGTTACCCGAGCTACGAGGTGGATACCCTTTCCGCTTTCGCCCAGAGCAGCTGGCATGTCACTGATGCCCTGACTCTGGGCGCCGGGGTGCGCCAGCAGCACATGGATGTGGAAGTGGACGACTTCCGCGATGTGCCCGGCGGCAGCAACGACTACGATGCCACGCTGGCCAACGCCAGTGCGCTGTACGACTGGGGCAACGGCAATCAGAACTGGCTGCAGTTCAGCCAGGGCTTTGAACTGCCGGATCCGGCCAAGTACTACGGCAAGAGCCCGGAAGTCAGCGTCGGCGACAACCCGTTGGATGCAATCAAGACCAACCAGGTGGAACTGGGCTGGCGCTTCAACAATGCCGACTGGATGACCCAGGCCGCGCTGTACTACGCCTGGTCCGACAAGGCAGTCGTCAATGGCCAGGACCTGAGCGTCAGCGTGATCGACGAAAAGAAGCGCGACTACGGCTTTGAAGCCTCCGCGACCCGTTACTTCGACCACGGCCTCGAAGCCGGCGGCACCCTGCACCTGGTGCGCTCCGAACAGAAGGAAGATGGCGACTGGGTCAAGCGCGATGCCCGCTATGCCTCGCTGTCATCCGCTACCGCCTTCGTCGGCTGGAAGGACTACAACAGCGGGCGCAGTGCCCGCCTGCAGGCCAACCATGCCCATAACCTGGAAGATGATGAAAACCGCCAGATCGACGGCTACACCACCTTCGACCTGTCCATGGCCCAGAGCTTCGACGTCGGCACCCTGAGCCTCGGCATCGCCAACCTGCTGGATGAGCAATACACCACCGTATGGGGACAGCGCGCCGCGATGTTCTACTCGCCCTACTACGGCCCAGAGTATCTGTATGACTATAAAGGCCGTGGAAGGACTTATACCCTGACCTGGTCGATGGACTTCTAAGACAGTGAAAAAGTGACTGCGCTCGGTGATGCTGCGTTGGTTCGCCGGGAGCGAACCTAGCCCTGACCGTCGCTCACCAACTTTTTCATGCACAGGTTGATACTGGCTTCACGCGCTCGCTGCATCAGCGGGCGCTTTTTCTATGCTCTACCACTCTTCGCTTCCCTACCCCACCGCTTAAAGCTCATAGCTTACGGCTTATAGCTCGAAACTCGCGGCTTCCCGCATCCCCCTCACCATACTTAGCCTTCTATCAATTCTGTGAACTTTCTGGTTCAGAAAGTCATCCTAGATACGTCTTATACGATGGATCTAAATCAATCGCATTTATATTTGCAGTGAATGATCGGTCCCGAGGCCCGCATTCGTCGCCAAAATGCGTAGGCCCCGTCTTGCTCCCCCGGCCAGACATGAGGACAACCAAGGATGACAGCCTGGATCGCCCCCGACCGGCAACATGCATCGCCGGAACATGATGTGTCACTGGATGCCACCCAGCTCTTTACCCTGCGTCATCGCGATGCCTACCGCGCGCAGGCACAACGCTGCATCGACCTGGTCCACCAGCATCTCGATGATGTCGAACGCCCCTTCAGCGGCGTCACCCCGGAAGAACTGCGCCCTTTGTTCCGCAGCCTCGACCTGGATGCTCCCCTGGGCCAGCTTGAACCTGCACTGCATGAACTCAAGCGTCTGTACCTGAACGACGCGGTCTACTTCCATCACCCTCGCTATGTCGCTCACTTGAACTGCCCGGTGGTGCTGCCCGGGGTGATTGCCGAGACCATCATCTCGTCGATCAATACGTCCCTGGATACCTGGGACCAGAGCGCCGGCGGTACGCTGATCGAACAGGCGCTGATCGACTGGACCGCCCAGCGCCTCGGCCTGGGTGAGAATGCCGATGGCGTGTTCACCAGCGGTGGCACTCAGTCCAACCTGATGGCCATGCTGATCGCCCGCGACCGCTTCTGCGTTGCCCATCCAGAAGGTGGTGATATCCAGCAGCAGGGCTTGCCGGGTTTCTCCTCTCGCCTGCGCATTCTGGCCTCGGGCATCAGTCATTTCAGCCTGAAGAAGGCAGCGGCATTGCTGGGGCTTGGCCACCAGGCGGTGATGCCGGTGGCCTGCGATGATCAGTTCCGCATGGACCCGCAGGCACTGCGCGAATGCCTGGAACAGTGTCAGCGAGATGACCTGCTGCCGATTGCCGTGGTCGCGACTGCTGGTACCACCGATTTCGGCAGCATCGACCCCATCGACGACATCGCCGCCCTGTGCCGGGCACATGGCATCTGGCTGCATGTCGATGCCGCCTATGGCGGTGGCCTGATGACATCGCGGCAGCATCGTCACCGCCTGCAAGGCATCGACCAGGCGGATTCAGTGACCATCGACTACCACAAGAGCTTCTTCCAGCCGGTCAGCTGCAGTGCCTTTATCGTCCGCCAGCGTCGAGACCTCGGCTATGTCACCTATCACGCCGACTATCTCAACCCCCGCGCTCAGGCCGAGGCCGGCACACCGGACCAGGTCAACAAGAGCCTGCAGACCACCAAGCGCTTCGATGCCCTGAAGCTGTGGCTGACCCTGCGCATCATGGGTGCCGATGCCATCGGCAACATGCTCGATCAGGTCATCGAGCTGACCGGCGAAGGGTACGAGCTGCTGCGCGAGCAGCCGGACATTGAAACACTGGTGGCGCCTTCGCTCAGCACCCTGGTGTTCCGCTTCCGCCCGCAGCATATGGCCCCCGACACCAATCTCGACGCCTTGCAGGACAACATCCGCGCCCGCCTGTCACGCAGTGGCGAAGCGCTGGTTGCCGCGACCCGGGTCCATGGCCAGCGCTACCTGAAGTTCACCCTGCTCAATCCCGACACCCACGCCGATGACCTGCGAGCGGTGATCAGTGCCATTCGCGAACACGGTTACGCCTGCCTTCAAGTGCCCCATGCCCCGCGCAGCGCAGCACGCGCCGGCGCAAGAACGGCGGATACGGCCATGGTCAGCCTGGGTTGAAAAAGACAGGTTGAAAAAGACAGGTTGAGAAAACACCGCCTGATAACAGACTCGCCAAGAAAGACCGCCAGATGCCTGCTCGCCAGCGACATCGCCCATCGCGATACAGAAAGGATGCAACACAAGATGACCTCTTCCGAAACCATCTACGACTTCATCGGCATCGGTCTGGGCCCGTTCAACCTGGGGCTGGCCTGCCTGACCGAGCCGCTCGATGACCTGAATGGCCTGTTCATCGATCAGGCCGACAGCTTTGACTGGCACCCGGGCATGCTGATTGAAGGTGCCCATCTGCAAACACCATTCATGGCCGACCTGGTCACCCTGGCCGACCCGACCAGCCGCTTCAGTGTGCTCAACTATCTCAAGCAGACAGGACGCCTGTACCCGTTCTATATCCGCGAGAACTTCTTCCTGCTGCGCGAAGAATACAACCGCTACTGCCAATGGGTGACGCAGCAGCTCGAGTGCCTGCGTTTTGGCGAGCGTGTCGAACGCGTGGAATGGGAAGCGGAGCATGAGCGCTATCGAGTCGACAGCCAGCGCCGTACCGATGGCAGCCAGATAACACGCTACGCTAAGCGACTGGTGCTCGGCACCGGCACTCAGCCGTGGATGCCGGAATGTACCCGCGATCTGGATCCGGCACCGGTGCACTCCTCGCGCTACCTGGAACAACGCGAAGCACTGAAGCAATGCGACAGTATCACCATTCTGGGCAGCGGCCAGAGTGCCGCCGAGATCTACCACGACCTGCTCGGTGAGATCGATCAGCACCAGTACCGGCTCGACTGGATCACCCGCTCGCCACGCTTCTTCCCGCTGGAATACAGCAAGCTGACGCTGGAGATGACCTCACCGGATTACATCGATTACTTCCATGCGCTGCCGGAAGAAAAGCGCGATGAGTTGCAGCAGTCCCAGAAAGGCCTGTACAAGGGCATCGACCTCGACCTGATCAATGCCATCTACGACCTGCGCTACACCAAGGAAGTCGCCGGTCCGCTGGACTCCACGCTGATCACCAACGCCAGCCTGGAATCCTGCCGCCATGTGGATGGCCATTACCTGCTCAACTTCCATCACTGTGAACAGCGGCGCGACTTCCAGCATCGTACTCAGGCGCTGGTGCTGGCCACCGGCTATCGCTACCGCCTGCCCGACTTCCTGGCCCCGATCACTTCACGCATCGCCTTCGACAACGCCGGGCGCTTCGAGGTGGGCCGCTTCTACGATATCGATGGCGGGCGTGGCGACCTGTTCGTGCAGAACGTCGGTATCCACAGCCACAGCCTGACCGCGCCGGATCTGGGCATGGGCGCCTATCGCAATGCCTGCATCATCCGCGCAATGACTGGACGCGAACCCTACAGCGTCGAGAGCAGCATCACGGCCCAGCGCTTTGGTGCGCCGCTTGAAACGCAGCTTGCACCGCAGGAGTCCGCTGCCGTATGAGCCCCAGCGCTGATCTCTCCAGCACGCTGTCGGGCCGTACGACACGCCATCAAATTGCCTTGATTGGCGTGACCGCTATCGCGGTGGTCAGTGATGCGGCGCTGCTGCCTTTCGCCCCCCAGGTGCTTGGGCAACGCTTCGGTGTGGAAAGCGATCTGCTGGTCGGCACCTTTCTGGCCTTGAGCACCCTGGTGGTATTGCTGGCACTTCCGCTATGGGCAAAGGTCGAGAAGCGCTGGGGTACGCTGCAACTGCTATTGGTCACGCAGACGGCCGCCTGCCTGCTGGGGTTGGCCTGCGCCGAGGTCAAATCGCTCACGACCTTCTGGTGGCTGGCGATGGCCATGTTCGTGGCCAAGGCCAGTTACCTGCTGGTCTACCCCTGGCTGATGCGCATGGCCAGCGATGAGCATCAAGCCAGCATCATCGGTGTGCTGGCGGTGGTCGTGCATATCGGCGGCATCGTCGGCGCCCTGGCCGGCGGATTGTTACTCGAAGCCTTCAGTGCCGCCGATATCTTCCGCCTGATGGCCGCGGGTGATGCCTTGCAGGTGCTGGTATGCGTATGGCTGCTGCGTCGTGGGTTGGCCTCCTTGAGCAGCACACCGGTCACGGCAACACCTGCAAGCCTGCCGCCGAGAAGCCGCGCCATGTGGCGACTGGGCATCATGATGCTGCTGTTCTATTTCAGCATCACCCTGCCTCGCCCCTTTCTCGCCCGTTACTGGATGGAACTGAGTGGTCAGCCCAGTGAGCTGCTCGCCGGGGTGGTATTCGCCATTCCAGCCATGTTGGCCGTGTTGCTGCTATGGCGCGACCACCGGTTCGGCAACAGCGGACACGCCATCGTTCGGCCTCTGTTGGTCGGCATTCTCGGCCTGCTGCTGGAAGCCCATGGCGATATCGCCATGCTGCTGATCGGCCGCGTGCTGTTTGGCTGGGCATTGTTCCGCCTTACGGTGCGCCTCGAAATGCGCATGTTCCGCCTCAGTCATCCCGACCGCTACGCCAGGGACTTCAGCCTGCTGCACCTGTTCCAGGGCGGTGGCGCCCTGCTGGCCGCTCTCGGTGCTGGCCTCGTTCAACAGCTTCTCGGCCCGGCCAGCCCTTTTCTTGTGGCTGCCCTGGGACTGTTGTGCTGCGCCTTGCTATGTCCCTGGCTGCTGGGCCCGCGCCAAGCCATCTCTTTCGATCCCGATGCTTCCTGTGATCGAACCGTCACGACCGATCAACTTGCAAGGAATTGACCATGTCTGTTTCTCAACCGAACCTGTATCAACCGTCTCTATATCAACCAACCCCGACCCTGCGTCCGGTCTTCCAGCGTCATGTTCCAGGTATCGGGCAGCTGGCGATCCGTCCGCTGGACGTAGACCAGGATATCGATCTAGTACATGCCTGGGTGAGTGCTCCCCGCGCCAGCTTCTGGGGCATGCAAGGCCACTCCACGCTCCAGGTCAGCGGCTTCTACCGCGACATGCAACACAGCGCCCACGCGCAGGGCTGGCTGGGCCTGTGCAATGGTCAGCCGGCGTTCCTGATCGAAATCTATGACCCACGCCACGACCCGCTCGGCGAACACTATGCCGTCGAGCCCGGCGACGTAGGCATGCACTTTCTGGTGGCCCCGGCGGAAACGCCTGTCTCCGGTTTCAGCCGTGCCGTCATCACCACCATCATGACGTTTCTGTTCGAATCTGCGGATACGCGTCGCGTGGTGGTGGAACCGGACGTCAACAATGCCGCCATTCACCCGCTCAACCAGCATGTAGGTTTCCGCTACCAGCACCAGATTCAACTGGCGGAGAAGACCGCCTGGCTGGGCATGGCCACCCGCAACGACCTGGCCAATGCCATTGCCTCACGCTCGCCCAGGTTGAGTGCCGATGCCCAGCTGCACATGACCGGCAGCACTGCACATCTGACACCCGAACGCTGGGCCGCCGCCAATCGCCACCTGGTACGCAAGGCCATCGCCGAATTCAGCCATGAACGTCTGCTTTCACCGGTTTCCCTGTCTGACGCCAATGCTGATCCTTCTGCCTCACAACCCTATCAACTACACAGCCCCGACCAGCGGGTCTGCTATCGCTTCACTGCCCGCCGCCTGGCGCTGGATCACTGGCTGATCGATGCCGACAGCCTCAGCTGTCAGGCCGATGGCCAGGAGCTGCCCATCGATGCCCAGCAGTTCATCAACGAATTCCGTCAGCCGCTGGGCATTCAGGTGCCGATGCTGCCGGTCTACCTCGAAGAAGTCTCGGCGACGCTGTTTGCCCTGGCCTACAAGCTGGATCCTCAGCGCCACGATGCGGATGCGCTGGTCGATGCCGAATTCCAGACCCTGGAAGCGGCCATGATCGAAGGTCATCCGGTGTTCGTGGCCAACAGCGGACGCATGGGCTTCGATGCCGTGGATTTCCACGCCTATGCCCCCGAGGCTGGCAGCGATGCTTCTCTGGTGTGGCTGGCCGTCCACAAGGATTGCGCCCACTTCAGCTGCAGTGCCGAGCTGGACTATCACCAGGTCATGGAAGAAGAACTGGGCCAGGCGCAAGTGCAGGATTTCCATGCCCGCATCGAGAGCCACGGATTGAAGGCCGATGACTATCTGCTGATGCCCGCGCACCCCTGGCAGTGGAGTCACAAGCTGGCCATCACCTTTGCCGCCGAAGTGGCCGAGCAGCGCATCCTGTGTCTGGGCCATGGGCTTGATGTCTATCGTCCGCAGCAGTCGATCCGTACCTGGTACAACATCAGCCAGCCTCAGCGCCGCTATGTGAAGACAGCGTTGTCGATCCTCAACATGGGCTTCATGCGTGGGCTGTCACCGCATTACATGCGGCATACGCCTGCCATCAACGACTGGGTGCATGCGCTGGTCGAGAATGACCCGGAGCTCAAGGCCCAGGGCTTCTGTGTGC
Source organism: Halomonas sp. (assembly GCF_029263665.1). Classification (GTDB taxonomy): domain Bacteria; phylum Pseudomonadota; class Gammaproteobacteria; order Pseudomonadales; family Halomonadaceae; genus Halomonas. The sequence continues at coordinate 19,036 of NZ_JAJUFQ010000012.1, read as the reverse complement.
TGCGCGAACAGGCCGCCATCGGCGTGCGCCGAGACGTCATCGAAGCCCACTTCGACAAGTACAGCGGCTACCGCAAGATGCTCTCTGCCCTGTGGCGCGAGAGCCCGGCCCGTTTCACCACCGGCGGACACCGCCTGACAACCATGGCGGCGCTATTGCATCAGGATCACCAGGGCCACGCGCTGCTGCCACGCCTGATCCGCGCCAGCGGGCTGTCTGCAGAGGCCTGGCTGGGCCGCTACCTGCGTGCCTATCTGCGTCCTCTGCTGCATTGCTTCTATGCCCACGACCTGGTGTTCATGCCCCATGGCGAGAACCTGATCCTGCAACTCAAGGACCATGTCCCGGTACGCGCGATCATGAAGGATATCGCCGAGGAAATCGGCCTGATGAATACCGAGGTCGAACTGCCGGAGGAAGTCGCACGCATTGCCGTGGAAGTGCCAGAGGAACTGAAGGTGCTGTCGCTGCTGACCGATGTGTTCGATTGCTTCCTGCGCTTCGTTGCCGCCATTCTGGTCGACGATGGCTGCATCGATGAATCGCGTTTCTGGCAGCAGGTCGCCCAATGCATCATCGATTACCAGCAGGACCATCCGCAGTTTGCCGACCAGTTCCAGCGCCACGACCTGTTTGCCCCGCGCTTTACTCTGTCCTGCCTCAATCGCCTGCAGCTGCGTGACCATCAGCAGATGATCGACCTGGCCGACCCGGCCGCCAACCTGCAGTTTGCCGGACAACTCGACAATCCGATCGCCGAGTTCCGACCTCAGCTGTCTCAACGATCATCTCAAGAACCATCTCAACAGCCATCTCAACGACCGTCTCAAGAACGGCCACAGCTCGAGGATGAAAGCGTGGCAGGGTGATCACGACAATCCAGCAGGCAACGGCCTTGCTGACAACAGTCCTTGTCACGACTTGCTGTATGACGACTTGCCACGGTGGCCTCAGGCCCCGTGGCCTCTTGCATTACTGAATCAGCGTTACTGAATCAGGTGTTGAACGAAAAGCTTCACTGCACCATGAAATCTCTACCGAGGAACAACATGCAGGCCCCACACGTCGAAGCCCTCTATCGCCAACATGCCGATGAGCTGCGCCAGTATATTGCGCGCCAGCTGGGCTGCCGCCAGTTGGCCGAAGACCTGTGTCAGGATGTCTTTGTGCGCCTGCAATCACAGCAGGGCCTGATTGCCATTCACGAGCCACGGGCCTGGCTGTACCGGGTGGCTCGCCACCTTGTCATCGACCATCGCCGCCGTGAAGGGGCACGCCCGGCCTGCATCGGCCTGGACGACCCTGCGCTATGCCTCGCCTGCCCGCGTGCCACGCCAGAACATGTCAGCGATGCCCGGCAAAGCCTGGAGCGTATTCGCTCATTGCTGATGCAACTGCCGGAGCATCTGCGCAATGCCTTGCTGTGGCATCGCATCGATGGTCTCGCCCAACGGGTCATCGGCCAGCGCCTCGGCGTCTCGGAAAGCATGGCGGGGCGCTATATCCGCCAGGCAGAGGAAAGCCTGCTTGCTCGACACGCCATCACAGGTGCCAACGGTTGATGCATCGCGACCAAAGCGTCACTCCCATTAGTTGATAATGCTTTGCATTAACTTTTGCGATATGCCATCCTTCCGCGTCCAGAAACGTTGTGATCGAAAATGCGCAACGCCCACGACATCCCAGCACAGGCCAAGGCGGAAGACGAGTGACCATGTCCCAGGTGAAGATGCACAGCAGTCGAGTATTGATCAGCGTACTGCTGGGCACCTTCACCGTCAGCCTGAACAACAGTGCGCTGAACCTGGCCGTGGCGGAACTGATGAACACCTTTCAGGCGAGTGCCGTGCTGGTCAGCTGGGTGGTGACGCTGTTTCTGATCAGCATGGGCATGACCATGCCCATGACCGGTTATCTCGCCGACCGCTTTGGCAAGAAACGTATCTACCTGCTGGGCCTGTGGCTGTTCCTTGCCGGTTCGCTGGCAGGTGCTGCCGCCCAGGGCCTGGGTGGCATCATTGTGGCGCGAGGTATCCAGGGTATTGCCGCAGGCCTGATGATCCCGCTTTCCCTGTCGTTGATCTTTGCCGCCTACCCCAGCGACCAGCGCGGCAAGGCCAGTGGCATCTGGGGCTTTGCGGTCATGCTGGCACCCGCCATTGGGCCTACAGTCGGAGGCCTGCTGCTGGAAGTCACTCAATGGCGTGCCCTGTTCCTGATGAACGTGCCCTTCGCTCTGGCCGGGCTGGTCTCCGCCCATCTTTACCTGTCTAGCGAAGCTCCCAATCGACAAAGGCGCTTCGACTTCTACGGTTTGTTCTTCGTCACTCTGGGCATGGGCGGTGTGCTGTTTGCCCTGGGCAGCATGCGCACCCTGGACGACCTGTTATCACTTGATCACCTTATCCCCCTCGCATTGGGCAGCGTTGCGCTTGCTGTCTTCGTGTGGGTGGAAAAGCGTGTCGCACACCCGCTGCTCAATCTGGGGCTATTCTCGGTTCAACGTTATCGTGCCAGCGTCATCATCGCCTGCATTCAGGCCGTGGTGACCTTCGGCTGTATCCTGCTCATACCGCTATGGATGCAACATGCCCAGGGCTACGGTGCACTGGCTACCGGTCTGATCTTCCTGCCCACCGCCATCGCCGCAGCCTGCTGCTCGCCCTATGCCGGTAGCTTGATCGATCGCTATTCACCCCGCTGGGTCATCACCGCGGGCCTGGTGGTTACCACCGCTAGCCTGGCAGGCATGGGCATGCTCGAGATAGCCGCGCCGTTGTGGGTGGCTGGCGTACTGATGGCCTTGCGTGGCATTGGCCAGGGTTTTGCTTACCTGCCTTCGACCACAGTTGGCCTCAATGACTTGCCCAACGACGCCGTGGCACAGGGTTCGGCGATGAACAATATTTCCCGTCGCCTGCTGTCATCGGTCGGGATCGTGGCCTTGTCGTTGTATTATGAGCTGCGCGTTTCACATCAGCTGGCGTTGGGTGTGCCGATGGCCGAAGCCAGTGCCCGGACATCGAGCGAGGCCTTCCTGGTGCTGGCCCTCATCACTTGCCTGGCCATTCCCCTGGCACTGTCCCTGCGCAGCCGTCGTGATCAACAAGAACGTGACCAACAAGAAGATGGTGAGCTGTTGTTAAGTGAGCATCGAAGCAAGCCTTGATGAGTCGCTACGAGTTAGGAAAGACGATGGTTCAACAACGGATGCGCCAAGTGCTGGGGAAGTCGACACTCGCCAGGCAGGCACTGGCAGGGCTGGTGCTCGCGGGGTTAATTCTCTCAGAACTGGCCCTGCCAGGGCTCGCCCTATCCGCGACGGCGGATGATGCACGAACGAGTGACGTGCGAACGATAGTGAATGACTTCGGGGAAACTCGTATCGAAGGCACTCCCCAGCGTGTCATTACCCTCTATCAAGGGGCCACTGATACTGCTGTGGCATTGGGCATCACTCCGGTCGGCGTGGTCGATTCCTGGTTGGAAAAGCCTATGTACCGCTATCTGCGCCCGGCCCTGAAGGATGTCGAGCACGTCGGCCTGGAAACCCAGCCCAACCTGGAAAAGATCGCCTGGTTGAATCCTGACCTGATCATCGCCACTCGCTTCCGTCATGCCCAGGTAAAGCCGTTGCTCGACAAGATGGCGCCCACCGTGGCCCAGCGCAGCGTGTTCGACTTCAAGGGTTCTCTGGCTCTGATGGGAGAAGCCACCGGCCGGGAGCAGCAAGCTACGGCACTGTTGCAGGACTGGGAAAACAGAATTGCAGACTTCCGCAGCAAGATTGCCGCCAAGCTTGGCGATGAGTGGCCGCAAAAGGCCGCTGTGGTGCGCTTCAAGAGTGACCATGCGCGGGTCTACAGCACCGGTTTCGCCGGTTCCATTCTTGACGAGATTGGCTTTCTCCAGCCGGAAGCGTTTCAGGACCAGGGCTGGGGCATGAAGCTGACCAGCATGGAAAACATTCCGGTGATGAACGCCGATGTGCTGTTTATCCTCATGGACGAGTCAGATCCTGCCATTCAGGCCAACTATCGCCGCTGGTCATCCCATCCGCTGTGGCAGCAGTTGGATGCGGTTCAGCACGGGCGTGTCTACCAGCCGGACCCCGTCACCTGGCTGATGGGCGGCGGTATTCTCGCCGCTAACGCCGTGCTGGATGATCTCTACGCGCTCTATGACCTTGAGAGCGGTCGAGAGAATGACCTGGAAAAGGAATCAACAAGAGGAGTCGTCGGTGCTGACCACTAGACTGGCAAAATTCACGGGACTGGCCTGTGGTCTGTTGTTTGCCCTCATCGCTTTTGTCGCCAGTGTGGCTTTCGGACACACGGCGATCAGCACCACCAATCTGGTCGATGCCGTGCTGCACTATGATCCCACCAACATCGACCAGATCATCGTGCGCAGCGAACGCTTGCCGCGTGCCATGATCGCCGCCATTGTCGGTGCCAGCCTGGCCGTTGCCGGAGCGCTGATGCAGACCATGACACGCAATCCGCTGGCCTCTCCCGGCATCCTCGGCATCAATGCCGGCGCCATGTTCTTCGTGGTGGTCTCTGTCACGCTACTGCCGCTGCATTCGCCCTCTCAATATGTGTGGGCTGCGTTGTTCGGTGCCTGTATCGCCGCCGCTGTGGTTTACCTGCTCGGCCGTGGCCGCCATGGCGAGCTGTCACCGCTACGTGTGGTGCTGGCCGGAGTTGCAGTCACCGCGCTGTTTGTATCATTCAGCCAGGGGTTGTTGATCATCGACCAGGAAGGCTTCGAGAGCGTGCTGTTCTGGCTGGCCGGATCCGTGTCGGGGCGCGAACTGGACATGCTCACTCCGTTGCTGCCGCTGTTTCTCAGCGCAGCCGTGCTCTGCCTGGTGCTGATGCGGCATGCCAATGCCTTGCTGCTGGGTGATGATGTGGTCAAGGGTCTGGGCCTGAGCGCCAATGTCATCAAGCTGCTGCTCGGTCTCGTGGTCATTCTGCTTGCCGGCAGTTCGGTGGCACTGGCCGGCATGATCGGTTTCGTCGGCCTGATTGTGCCGCATATGGCCCGAGGTCTGTTTGGCGTGGACCACCGCTGGATGCTGCCTGGTTGCATGCTGCTTGGTGCCGGCCTGCTGCTGTTTGCGGATGTCGTGGCACGTTTCGTGATCCCCCCTCAGGAAATTCCCGTCGGCGTCATGACCGCTCTGCTCGGTACCCCCTTCTTCATCTACATCGCCCGCAGGAGGCTCCAGGCAGCATGAGCCAAGAGCACATCAGCCAAAAACACATGAACCAGACACTGAACATGTGCGGTAGTGGCAGAATTAGTGGCAGAAACAGCTACCCTGCGCAACATGCCAAACGGCGCGCCCAGTGCATCCTTCTCAGTCTGGGTGCCTTGTTGCTGGCCAGTGCCTGGCTGTCGCTGAGCCTCGGCAGTTACCCTACCCACCCTCTCAAGGTACTTGAGGCGCTGGTTGCCCCTGCCACCAGCGATATCGGTTTCATCATCTGGGAACTGCGCCTGCCGCGTATCGTGCTGGCCATCCTGGTCGGTGCCGCCCTGGCCAGTGCCGGAGCCATTCTGCAGGGCATCGTACGCAATCCACTGGCGTCACCGGATGTGATCGGTATCACCGGTGGTGCTTCGGTCGCGGCGGTACTGTTTCTGGTCTCGCTCAGCACCACGCTGAGCATGCTGTGGCTGCCCGTTGCCGCCATTCTCGGGGCCTTTGCGGCAGCGCTGGTGGTATTCGCCCTGGCCTGGAGAAAGGGCATGACGCCGACACGTCTGGTGCTGGTCGGGGTGGGCATTTCCGCCGCCATGGGGGCAGTGACCACGCTGCTGATCGTGCTCAGCGACGATACCCTGGCCATGAATGCCTATGTGTGGCTGACCGGCAGTATCTACGCGGCCCAGTGGGGGGACATACAGGGCCTGCTGCCTTGGCTGGTTCTCTTCATCCCCCTCGCCCTGCTCCACTCCCGGCATATGGATACGCTCAGCCTGGGCGACGACACCGCCACCGGTCTGGGCGTCAATGTCACTAGAAGCCGCCTGTTGCTGATGATCTGCAGCGTGGCCTTGGCAGGCTCCGCCGTGGCCTTCGCCGGCGGCCTGAGTTTCGTTGGCCTGGTCGCCCCGCATATCGCTCGCCGCCTGATCGGTCGGGGCTTCGCCCTGCTGCTGCCGGTATCGGCACTGGTCGGAGGCCTGATCGTGCTGTATGCCGATTTGCTGGGTCGGGTGGCCTTCCTGCCGCGTGACCTGCCTGCCGGGATTTTCGTCTCCGGTATCGGCGCGCCGTTTTTCGTCTACCTGCTGTACCGGATTCGCCAATAGGACGTTGCCGATGTCACACGAACCGTCATGCCATGTTCCGTCGTTTCATATTCGACCACGCGAAGAAAAGATACCTGCGGAGCTGGTGCAGCGCTTCAGGGATATTGCCACGTCCACGCTGGGCCACTTCACCGACTTCGGGGCCATCACTTCTCTGCAGCCGATCCGGCGTCCGATCCGCATGCTCGGCACCGCCCTGACGGTGAGAATTCCGCATATCGACGGCAGCATCATTCGCCAGGCCTTGCTGATGGCGTGTCCCGGGGATGTGCTGGTCATCGACATGTCCGGCGACGAACGGCGGGCCTGCTGGGGAGAACTGCGTGCCTATGCCGCGCTACGCAAGGGCCTGGCGGGTGTGGTGACATCCGGAGCCATCACCGATTGGCACCATCTGTCACGCCTGGAACTTCCCGTATATTCACGCGGCACCAGCCCGCTGACCACCCGCGCACTGGAGCTCGAAGGCGAGATCAACGTTCCAGTCGCCATCGATGGCGTCAGCATCAATCCCGGCGATCTGGTATTGGGGGATGATGACGGCATCTTCGTCGTACCCCCGCACCGCGCTGCCACCCTGCTGGAACAAGCCATCGCCAAGCAGGCCCAGGAAGACCACCGCCGCCAGGAGCTGGCCGAAACCTATCCGCATTGGTTTGCCAGCGATACGCCGTGAGAATGTCGTCACTACATGTCGTCACTACACCCGCCGTTGAGCCGTCCTGTAAACCTCTTCTTCTCGACGCGCTCCGACGGCAATGATCAATACCTCAATGGCACCACCGTTCACTCGGTAAACAATGCGAGTGTTGCCTGTACGAATCCTTCGACAGCCTGACAATGTTCCGCGCAGTGGCTTGCCGATCTTGTCCGGCTCTCCGTCGCGAATTCGCTCCTCGATAACATCAAGGATACGGTTTGCGGCGGGTGTACCTAGTCGCTTCAGATCCAACTGAACATCCGGGTGATAGATGACGTTCCATGCCATCTAGTTACTCCTCTTTGCCGAAGAGCGCCCGCATATCATCGTGGCTAATCGCCTGTTCACTCTCGTATGTGGCCAGCCGGTCTCGGGACACCGCCTCGATGCGCAGATCCTCAAGCTCATCGATCATGTCCTGATATGCCTGTACGTTCATCAACACCGCTGCAGGCTGGTTATCCTTGAAGATCACCAGCCTGTCGGTCATCCGTGTAGAGACCTCTTTCAGTTTTGCACTGAAGCTACGTGCCATGGCAGTGGCGGACACAGCGTCTTCGGGGCGATCCAGCAAGCTGGCCATAAAGCTCTCCTGATGCCTATCTTTAGGCAAACTTTCTTTATGCGCACTTTTAAATGCATTTTTAAACGCACATTTATACGTAGAATTATACGCACCGACATTCAAGACTATCAAGGAACGTTAACCTTGGTCATCTATATCGCGGCCAGTAAAAATGCATCCAAGAGATCAAAAAAATCCCCGGGAGTGCTGCACTCCCGGGGATTCCTTCTTTGGGGAAACCGCTATCTCAGGAAACGCTGAATAAATCAGCCGAGCGGGATGAAGGCTATGTTCGTTCCCGACGAACAATCGCACTTCCCACATCCATGTGGGTCGCACTAGGCGCACGGAGCGCAACAACCGCAGCCTATAGGGTATAGGTGAGGATTGTGAGCACCGCGCACCAATTCGCCGGGAGCGAATTGGAACATTCTTCGGATGGCCCGAAGGGTAGCCGCCAGGGATGGCGGCTATAGCCCAGTGATTCGCACGCACAGGCATTTATGCAGTGTTTCCCTCAAGCCGCCGAGTGCAATGCCACGCTGCACTTGATACTGGCTTCCAGAATCGCCAATCCCGCCAGCAGATCCTCATCGCTGATCGTCAACGGACACAGACACTTCACTACCTGCCCGGCATGGCCGCTGGTCTCGATGACCAGTCCCTGGCGGAAGGCTTCGCTGGTGATGCGATCGGCCAGCTTTCCGTCTGCGACATCGAGCCCGCGCATCAGGCCACGTCCGCGCTCGGATGCAGCAATGCCCTGTCCCTTCAGCCAGGCGGCCATGTGCTGCATGTGTTCGGCTACCCGCTCACCCTTGCGCTGCACCTCCTGCTCCAGCGTGTCGTCGCGCCAGAAGGTCCTCAGCGCTGCTGTCGCGGTCACCATGGCCAGGCCAAAACCGCGGAAGGTACCGTTGTATTGCCCGGGCTTCCACTTGTCGAGTTCCGGGCGCATCAGCACTTGGGAAAACGGCAGGCCAAGGCCGGACAGGGATTTCGAGTTGGTGACGATATCCGGGGTGATAGCGGCATGTTCAAAGCTGAAGAACTTGCCGGTCCGACCACAGCCGGCCTGGATATCATCGACGATCAGCAGGATACCGTGCTGGCGGCACAGACGTTCCAGACCCTGTAGCCAGGCAACGCTGGCGACATTGATGCCGCCCTCGCCCTGCACCGTTTCCACGATCACTGCCGCGGGCAGGTCCAGGCCACTGGAGGCGTCGCTCAACAACTTGGCGAAATAGCCCAGCGTATCGCCGCCATCCCCCAGATAACCATCGAAGGGCATGAAGCTGGTGCCCTGCAGTGGAATGCCGCCCGTGGCCTCGCGGAACTTGCGGTTGCCGGTACAGGCCAGCGCGCCCATGGTGACACCGTGGAAACCGTTGGTGAAGGACACGATGTGATGACGCCCCGTGGCCAGGCGGGCCAGGCGAATCGCCGCTTCCACGGCATTGGCACCGGTTGGCCCTGGCAGGTGAACCTTGTACTCCAGCTTCCGCGGCTTGAGGACGGTCTCTTCCAGCGTCTCAAGGTAATCGCGCTTGGCCCGTGTCCACATGTCCAGGCCATGCACGATGCCATCACCGGCGAGATATTCCAGCAGCGCCTGTTTCAGCGCCGGGTGATTGTGCCCGTAATTGAGCGTGCCAGCCCCGGCGAGAAAGTCGATGTACTCATGGCTCTGTTCATCCGTCAGCCTCGCCCCCTTTGCCGCGGTGAACACTGTCGGGAATGAGCGCGAATAGGTGCGAACCTCAGACTCCATCTTGTCGAAGATTGCGGTCTGCATTTAGGTATATCTCCGATAATAGGCACCCCAGAGAACCAAGGTGCCTCTCACTCGTCAGCGGTTGATAAAGCCCGGCTTATGCCACGCTCTCCTGGGCTTCACGCTCCAGTCGGTTGCTTTCCAGTGCCTCGCTTTCCTTGGCCACGTTTTCTTCGACATCGATCTTCCGATCATGAGAAGCCGCACATCCGGCCTGGCGGAAGGGGTTGGTAGTTTCGCCCTTGCCGAACGGCATGCTGCCGGGGCCGCCGGCGCGCTCGATGATCGGAGCGATCAGCAACTTGTAGGGCCAGTTGGGAGCATTGAGCAGCTTTTCACGCAGCATGACACGATCTTCATCCTCGAACGGGATGGCTTCGATCTGCGTGTCGATGGCCTGTGCCATCACCTGCCACAGCGATGCAGCGTCGACCTCATAATGCCCCGCCAGGGTATCGATGATGGCGCGCAGGTTGACCTGGATCGCCAGGGTCTGCAGCCAGAACAGCAAAGCCTCGAGATCATCGTGATATAGCGTGTTGGCGTGGCCCTTCTTGATCCGGTAGCACGGGTCCTGCATACCATGCTGTTCAAGGCGGGATACGGCGATACGCAGGGAGTCGTGGTCACGCAGCAACAGGCCATCGCAACGGCCGTCCTTCCACACCAGCACGGCGTTCTGGCCATGCACTTCGGCCAGCATGCCAAGGCGGAACATGCGCAGGTTGATATCGAAGAAGCACTCGCACAGCTCGCCAAACAGCGCACTTACCGTCTGCGCGTTGATCTCTTCACCACGCTGCGCCAGCCAGTCGTCGAAGAAGTGGTGACCACCTTCCGGTAGCGGTGTGCCCAGTGCCGCCATCGGGATCAAGCGATACGAAGGATTATCCAGCAGCGCCTGGGGATAGCTGCGCACCATGGCCGACAGGTGACGCGGTGCTTCGTCGAACAGCGTCGCCTCGGGCGGCATGTAGGCCCACCACTTGCCTTCGTCGCACAGGTAGAGCCCTTCGACCAGATGCTCATCCTTGGCTCTGGCCTGATGCAGCAGGCGAGCGCTGAGATCGCCATTGAGCATCTTGACCGCCGGCAGGTAGCGCGATGCCCCCAGGGAATAGATCGCCATCGGCAGCTTCAGATAGTGAGCGGAACCGTCCATCGGCGCCATGGAGCGCAGCGAAGAGGTCGGCAGCCAGCGCTCATCGCTCACTTCCAGTGTCACGCAGTGGCCCGCCTCGAAGTCTTCTGCCAGCCACTTGGGCAAGGCATGCTGGTGCTGCCAGGGATGCACGGGAATGGCCACATGGCTATCGGCCAGGCCGTGTTTGTTCAGTTCCGCATCCAGAGCGTTGCGCAGTGCTTCATCTGCCACCCAGGCGCTGGGGCCCTGATCGCCTTCGCCAACACCGGCACCGCACAGCATCCGCTCTCTGGGAATCGCCACCCAACGCAGGCCGACAGGCTGAGCAAACTCGGCCATGTAAGCGCGGTATTCCTGCTCGTCCATGCCTTCCTTGGCCTTGGCCGTGGGATGATAGGGACGATCCAGCAGCGAGGCCCACTGCTCCATGATGGCGAAGAATTCCGCCGGGGAACGCTCCAGCAGCTGTTGCGTATCCACTCGGTGGTTCACGGAAGAAGCGGTCTGCCATTCACTGACGGCAAGCGCATCGAGGAACACTTGCTGGCCCGCGGTCAGCTCGTTCGTGTCGATGGTGTCATCCAGTGCGTTCATGCCTTGGTACACGGCACGCATCAGGTGCTGAGGCGTCAGCGCTTCCCAGGTAGCCTCTTGACCCTGCTGGCGTTGCTGAAGAACACGGCTGCCCGGTACCTTTTCCCAGGCCTGGGTAATCCCCGGACGCAGCAGCATGACCAGCGCCAATCCGGCTTCAGCGTCATAATGCCAGCGCCACAGGCGCTGTGCTGGATCAGATGTCAGCAGTAAGTATTCCGGCAGTTGGCCAATCAGCGCTTTGGCTTCTGCCGCTGTGCGCCACTCGATGTCGACCTTGTCGAAGAAGCCCTCGGCCAGCAGTCCATCCACCAGCGCCTGCTGGATCTGGGTTGCGGCATATTGCGGTGCGTTGCTTGCACTCATCTGTATCACTCCTGATGTTCCTTGGCGCTCGCTAGCGCACGTTGTAAGGCGCGAAATGCAATGCCTCGCTCATCACCGAGCATGAAGGCATGCACACCTTTCTCCCGCCATGCGGCCTGGGCTTGTGGATGACGGAGAAAGGCGCAATAGGGAATGGCGTGGCGCTGTGCGCCACGCTGTGTTGTTTCAAGGGCTTGCATGACACTCGGATGCTGGGTGTCCCAGGTCACGCCAAGTGACTGGGACAGGTCCGCAGCGCCTTCCAGTATCAGATCCAGCCCTGGCACAGCGGCGATGGCATCGATGTTGTCGACGCCAGCACGGCTCTCGATCATGGCCACCAGCATGATGTCGTCATTGGCGCGGGCGACATAATCCTTGAGCGGAAACTTGCCGAAGGATCCCGGGCGTCCGGCATTCAGGCTGCGTTGGCCAAGCGGTGCATACTTTGCTGCGGCCACTACCTGGGCCAGAGTTTCGGCATCTTCCACCTGGGGCACCACAATGCCCTGTGCACCGGCATCCAGCAGGCGCAGGACCACCTTGGCATCGCCGTCGGCCACGCGCACCAGCGGGGTCAGCTCATAGCTTTCGGCGGTGCGGATCATGTGTTCGATGGTTTCCGGGTTGATCAGCACATGCTCGGTATCGATGATCACGAAGTCGAAACCGGCTTCGGCGATCAGCTCGATGGAAGCAGCCACCGGCAAGGACGCCATCACCCCATACACTTCCTGCCCGTCCGCCAGCGCACGTTTGAGTCGATTGGGTCTCAGCATGTGGCCGTCTCTTCTGATGCATGGGCGACAGGCAAATCCTGAGGCCGGAACGGGGCCAGCGGGTTGGGTACGATCTTGATCTGGGCTTCGGCATCACCGAACAGACGCCGCTTGGTCAACGCTTCCACTTCGTAGGTCGGCGCGAACACGTCGAACAGCGCGAAGCGCTCGCGATGCTGCGGGTTGGTGTTCTGGTAATCGATGATGACCTTGGCGGCCATGGCCCAGAATTCGTTTTCAGCAAGATCAAAGTAACGACGCAGGAAGATCGCCATTTCTCCCAGCGCGATGAAGAAGAAGGCATCGCAGGAGAAATCACGTACCGCATTGACATCATCGGTGATGATGAAAGAGTTGCGGTTCAGCGCCGCATGACTCGCCGGCACCGGTTCCAGCTCAGGGGCCAGCTGCGGGCGAGCCAGATGCGCCGGGCTATAGCGAATGCCATCGTGGAAATCCTTGAGCGCAATCCGCTGCGGCCAGCCATCGCGATGGATGACCACGATATTCTGGCCGTGGGACTCCATGCCCATGCCTTCGGCATAGAGCATATGGATGATCGGCACAATGGTGACGTTGAGCAGTTGCTGCGTCCACGCCTTGAGACCGTGCTGCTCGATCCATCGGCCAATGAACGGCACGCTGGGCGTACCTTCGGCGTCCTTCTCATGCTGGCTGAGGCCATTGAACGGCACCGCCTGCTCGCCATCCTGCAGATAGCTGGCAACATTCTCGCGCCAGATGGCGCCCAAGGTGCCGTACACCTTGGGATAACGTGCAGCCGGGAAGGCCCGCTCATCCAGCGCCGCACCAGCCACCTCGCCGAGGATCACGAAGCCGGCACGGCGTGCGGTCTCGTCACTGGCAATCAGGCGCTGCAGCCACTGGGTGACGATGGGGCCATTGGTCACGGTATGCCGGGCCAGAATCCGCGTGCTGGAGGTGTTGGTGATGCTCATCGCCAGCTTCAGATAGGCCTTGCTGCTGTCTTGCGGGGCAAGAGTACGGATCGACTGCTGGGCGGTGAAGACCACATCGCCCTCGCCCAGGCATGCCACTTCCCCACTTGCCAGTTCAGCATGCAGCGCCTGGACCGTGCTGTTCTGCCACTGCCAGGGATGTACGGGAAGCAGAACGACGTCTTCCCGCGCCAGCTGACGGCGTTGCAGATACTCCGCCAAGCGCGCCAGCACGTCCTCGCCAGCCTGAGCTGCCACGAACGCCTGCGCGTCGAGCCTTTCTACCGCCGAAAAATGCGCATACTGCTTGGGCACTGCCAACCACAGCACGCGGATATCGGCACCAAACTCCGGCCCGTAGCGACGGTTGTCATCCAGCGAAAAACCGAGACGCGACTTGTAGCACGGGTGGTAGCTGTGCGCGTCGGTGAAATACTGCTCCAGGGCATCGGCATCCAGTTGCTGTGGAGCCTTCAGCGAATGAGGAGCCTTCAGCGCATGGTGAGCCTTCAGCGCATGAGAAAAAGCCTTGTCGAATGCCGTGTACTCCGCGGCGGACTGCAGGTCCTTGACCAGGGTCTGTTCCAGTTCCTCGACAAAGCCTGGCTGCATGGCCTGGTCGCCCAGTGCCGTCTTGAGATCAGCCAGAAAAGTGTGCAGATCCGGCTGTTCAGGCTCGTGCTGGACTGACATGCGCAGAAGAGAAGAATGATCCAAGCGAACCAGCTCGAAGCTGTCGCACAACCAGCCATGTACTTCGTAATTCACCGCGCCCAGTTCGACCAGAAAACGGCCATTTCCAGACCTGACATCGCGGGCCTCGCCGTTACCAGGCTCGGAGCTATCGGCGATGAGAGAATGGGGGACAAAACGGTAGCTCAGTACGTCTTCGTACAGCAGTGTCTGTAACAGCTGACCGATGACGCGCTGCTGGATGCGTGCATAGTGGCGCCACTGGGAAAACGCGATGAACGGCAGTGGCGTACATGATGGATGGGATGACATACATAACCTTCTTGATGAATGCGCTTGATGAATACGCGTGGTGAATGCGTTAGACGCAGGTGGCCAATGAACTCTGAGCTTCGGCTGGCGCGTGATCTGATTCAGGCTCCTGCACGAAAACCTGTGCAGGACGCGGATGACACAGAAAATCCGCGTGGGAAATGTTGTAGCCATAGGCCCCCGCCAACGGCAGCACCAGCAAGTCGCCGACCTTAACGCCTTGCATGCGCTGACCTCGGCTGAGCACATCCTTGGGCGTGCACAGCTGCCCCACCACGGTCCAGTCCTGTTCCTGGCCCCGTAGTGATGGCAGCGATGATGGCTCTGACAATGGCCCTGCCGATGACACGGGAGATAGCGCTGAGCGAGGCAGGTGAATCACGGGGTGATCATGGCTTTGTGCCGCTGGCAAACGGAACTGATGGGTGCCACCCCGGCAGACCAGGAAATGCTCGCCATGGCTGGTCTTCTGATCCAGCACCTCGATCACGTAGTAGCCACAGAAGGCACTGATGAAGCGGCCAATCTCGAAGCGCAGGCGCGGAGGGTTATCGATCTGCGCCAGCGCTTCTTCAATTCCCTGGCACAACAACGGCCAGTCGAACTGTTCACTGTTTTCGTGGGCCTGGCTGGCATCGCTGATCTGGCCGGCACTATTGATTTGGCTAGCAGCATTGATGTGATAATTCACCCCGATGCCACCGCCCACATTGAGTTGGGTGAGCGACTCGGGACGGCTGGCCAGAGCCCGCCACTGCGGCCAGCGCGACAGGTAGAAGGCAATCAGCTCACGATGGCGTGTGACATCCTTCTGGTGCGACATGGCATGAATATGGAAGCCGACAAGCTCAAGATGGCTGGCCACTTCCACAGCACGTACTGCTTCGCCCAGGTCACTCTCATCGATACCGAAAGGTGTCGGTGCCCCTGCCATCTTCAGACGGCTGCCGAAGGTTTCCGGTAATGATGGGTTGATGCGCAGCAGCACTTTCTGCGTCTTTTCAGGCTGTCCCTGCCCTTTTCCAGCCTCCGCCGCATGCTTGGCAATCCGTTGAAGGCGATCGATCTCATTGAGGCTTTCGACATGAAAGGCTTCGATGCCACCGGCGATGGCCTGTTCCATGTCCGAGTCGAGTTTTCCCGGCCCGGACAGCACCCAGGGCTTGGCCTGGGAACAGCCCAGTGCACGGGCGATTTCACCACCGGACGACAACTCGAAACCATCGACAATAGGGGCAAGGGTTTCCAGAATCGGCGCTTCGCTGTTGGCCTTGATCGCGTAGAACAGCTCCACTCCCTGGGGTAATGCGGCCTTGAGCCCACGGGCATGTTCAGCCAGTGCCGGCAGATCATAGAAGAACGCCGCCAAGGGATCGCGATGCTGTGCACGCTCTTGAAAACATTGCTGCTTGATGGCCGCAACAATGCTCTTGGGAATGCGCTCGGGCAAGGTTCCCTTATGCATAGATGGCCTCCTGGCTCTTTTCCTTGCACCACGGGCTGGGCAGGTGCACATATTGAGCCTGACGGTCCGCCTGGGCCGACAGGCGCAGCTTGAAGTTGGTCTTGCATGGCAGGGCTTCGCCGGCAATCAGGGCATCCAGTTCTGGCGTTTCCACCGCCAGCACCTCGCGTACCCGCTTGAGCTCGGCAAAGACCTGCGTCCAGAGCTGTTCGCCCAGCTCGGGACGCTGCCAGCTCAGTGCCAGAATGGCTTCTGAAAGGTGATTGATGAACAGGCAGTAGGCGATGCGCTGCCAGCCCTTCTCGCGGCTGTAGATCATCGACTCACGCACTCGGGAAGGCAGGTTGCACTCTCCCGCGAGCCAGTCGACGCCCTTGTCATCGGTGAGCTTGACGCCTTCGAAGTCGCGCAGCAGTATCCGTTGCGGACGGCCATCCTGATGCACCAGAACGCAGTTCTGCAGATGAGGTTCCATGACGATGCCATGACGGAAGAACAGCGCCAGCACCGGCTGGATCAGGCCGTGCAGATAGCCATCGAACCAGGCAGCCAGCGTATCTTCACTCGGTAGTTCTGACGTTTCAGAGCTCTCTCCTGCGACAAAGGCAGGCGCCAATGGCACCAGGCCAGTGTCACGGGCGAACAGCGTGCCTGCCATCAGGCAGTTCTCGGCACCTTCCTGGCGACAGAAGTTCTCGCGCAGGATGATCCCGGTCTGTTCACGGAACCACAGTTGGGTATCGTCATCTGCCCAGGCAGGCGCCCAATGCAGTGTTGCCGGCTCATGAGACACACACAGTGCCGCCAGGGCAGGATCACGTTGCTCCATCAACTGGTGCATGATGCGGTCGATGACCAGGGTACTTTCGAGCTCGTACCAGGCATTCTTGCGCACGCAGTTGGTAATGCGCACGTTCAGGGAACCCTTGATGAAGAAAGGATGGTCCGCGATGTACCAGGTACGCATCGACGCCGTCGGCGTCGCGGCAAAGCCGGTCTCCCCCAGGTCGCGCAATACGCCATCACGCAGCAGCGTCACGACTCGTGGATCCTGCTTGAACAGCGCTGCCTGCACGGGATGCATGCTGATCACTGCACGATCCGTACTCGCGGCATGACGCTGATCGGCCACACAGGCCAGTACCGCGTCTGAGCCGATACGATTGGCATTGATCTGCAGGCCGTCCCGCGGTACCTCGAACTGATACAAGCATCCGCCGGGGCGGAACTCCGGGCCATAACGATGAGCATCGAGTTCGGGGGGCCACTGTCGGGCCTTGGGCGAGGGATGGTTGGGATGGCCGAACCACAGCCCATGCTCGCTGCCGGGGTAGTCCTGCAACGGAGACTGGCTGTCGCCGGCATGCTGCACGATATCGTGCATGACATCTCGGCTCTGGCAGATCTGGTCCAGCAGTTCGGCGTTGCTGCCGCCATCCTCAAAGTGCTGGCAAGCTTTCACCAGTGCGCCAGCAAATGCCGCGAACTCCGGCACCTGCCAGGTTGCATTCGCTGTATCACGCAGATACAGATCCGACAGATAGTACTGACTGCCCAGGGTGGACTTCCTGTCGACCAGCACGAACAGGGAAAGCCCATTGGGCCATTCGATCAACAAAGGGATTCCATGACTCAACTCTGGAAGCCCTTCCTGGTTGGCAGGCCACTGATAGCTCAGCAGTCCTCCCGGGATGGCCAATTCCTTGACCGTGCAGTTGAGCAGAGCATGCCAGGATGCCTGTCGACTGACCTCGCATGGTGTACGAGGATTCAGGTGCTGACTCATATGGTCTCCGCAAATATGACGTTGTTACGCTCGATATTTGCTAGCCACACGGTAATTTACTGTTTTTATAAAGGCTTCTTGTGAGCCCTGATATACCGAGGAAACCTGAAAGAGAGCCGCCAAGGTAATGCTTCTCTCGCCAGGGCATACGGCAATATTTCCTTTGCGGGCTGCCATCCTGTCCTGAATGACAGCCTGCAAAAGACTTGCTATGACGTCTTGTTTCTTACCACTTGTTCATGACGACTTGCTGACAGATTTCCAGCCGATATCCAGGCCCTCGCCGGGGCAAGGGCCTGGAGGATCAATGGATCAGAAATCCACGCTGTACCCGACGGTCACGGTGCGTCCACGCCCCGCGAAGTAGCGCTCGTCATCGACCAGAGCACTCTGCGAGTAGTAGGTGATGTACTGCTCGTCGAACAGGTTGGCGACGCCAACATTGACCTGACCGACAGGCAGCTTGTAGCCCATGGCGGCATCGACCAGCAGGTAGCCATCGAACTCACGCTCTTCTTCATCGAAACTCTTGTCGAAGGCATAGTTGGCCTGGACGAAGGAGCTGATCTTTGGCGTCCAGTTGGCCGACCAACTGGCGATCAGACGGTCCGGAGCAACGTTGAGACCATTCAACTTGGCATCCAGAGTGCCGTTGTCGTTGGAATCATAGCGCCCTTCCATATGCGAATAGGCAAGGCGAGTCTTGTGCGCATCGTTGAAGCGGTAATCCACTGAGGCTTCAACGCCCTTGATCTCGTTTTCCTCGCGACGCAGAACGAAGGCATCATTCTCGCGGTCCACTCGGCCACCAAAGTCAGAGGACGACTCATAGTAGCTCAGCTCGGCACCCAGCCTGTCACCCTGGTAACGTACGCCGGTCTCGATGTTGTCCGTGACGATCGGCTGCAGATTCTTGAAGTCATCCACGGATTGCCCCGGCTCATTGATGCTGCGCAGGGCACGGCCCACATCCGGAATCGAGAAGCCTTCGGAATAGTTGGCAAACAGGCTCCAGTTATCGATTGGTGACCACACTGCGCCGAAGTTGTAGAGCGTTTCATCAAAGCTCGGCGATCCGCCTTCCACATCGACTCCACCACGACCATAGACGGTCTGATAGTCATCGACCTCGATCTTGGCGTACTCATAACGCACGCCTGCCGACAAGGTCAGGGAATCGATGGGTTTGAGTTCGAACTGGAGGAACGGCGACAGATCGGTGTAATCGGACTGGGGCACATAGGTGCGGTCCGTCTGATACAGGTACTGCTTGGTCTCATCGACCAGGGTGTCGAAGCCAGCAGTGACTTTCAGGCGGTCGTCCCACAGGTCGCCCCTGGTCAAGGACAGCTTGGTGCCGTACTTGGTCGTGGTGGCATTGGTCTGATCGTAGAGCGTGCCGACAGGTGCGATCGATGGATCCTGGAAGGACTTGGAGTTAGTCGCACCGAACAGCGACTCATAATCCTGGTAGAAGGCCAGGAAATTCATCTCCCAACCCGCCAGGTCATAATTGTCGTAGGTCAGGCCAGTGGTCCACACCTCGTTGTATGGCGCGGCGCCTTCCGG
>NZ_JAJUFQ010000036.1 GCF_029263665.1 Halomonas sp. | reverse complement strand
GGCTTACGGCTTACGGCTTACGGCTTACGGCTTACGGCTTACGGCTTACGGCTTACGGCTTACGGCTTCGGTGCGCTCGTTCAGCCATGCCAAGGCCTCGCCGTCGAGATGGGGCGTCAGGCGCTCACGAACCTCGGCGTGATAGGTGTTGAGCCATTGGATCTCGTCGCTACCCAGCAGTTCGAGGTTCAGACAACGGGTATCAATGGGGCACAGTGTCAGTGTCTCGAACTCGAGGAAGTCGCCGAACTCGCTTTCCGGTGCCGGACGGTTGGCGACCAGGTTTTCGATCCGTACTCCCCACTTTCCAGGACGATATACGCCCGGTTCGTTGGAGGTGATCATGCCCGGCTGCATGGCGGTATGGGCGGCGGTGGGTGCGCCCGAGCTGATCACCTGTGGGCCTTCATGAACATTCAGGAAATAACCGACACCATGACCGGTACCGTGGCCATAGTCGCGACCAGTGGCCCACAGCGGCGCGCGGGCGATGGCATCAAGCCGTGGCGCGGCGATGCCCAGCGGGAAGCGTGCGCGTGACAGGGCGATCATGCCCTTGAGGACCAGAGTGCAGTCCTCGCGCTGAGCCTCGGAGACCTGACCCACGGGCACCATGCGCGTGATGTCGGTGGTACCGCCGTGATACTGACCACCGGAGTCGATCAGCAGCAGGCCATCTCCCTCGATCACCGAATGTGCTTCCTCGGTGGCGTGGTAGTGCGGCAGAGCGCCGTTGGCATTGAAGGCGGCAATGGTGCTGAAGCTTTCACAGACAAACGTCTCGGCACGCTGGCGCTGTTCACGCAGGCGTTCATCAATGGTCAGCTCGGTGATTCGTTCCCCTGTGGCAAGTGCCTTGTCCAGCCAGGCGAAGAAGCGACACAGAGCGGCGCCATCGAGCTCCATGGTCTTGCGTACCCAGCCCAGTTCGTGATCGGTTTTCACGCCCTTGGCCAAGGTACTGGGCTGGAAAGCCTCCACCACGTTCATGTCCTTGGGCAACGCCTGGCGGGTCCCCAGAGACAGGCGGGCTGGATCGATCAGCGTGGTCTGGCTGGTCGGCAGTGCGGCCAGGGCGTTGGACCAGTCGCTGTAGTCGCTGATCTGAATACCATCGTTGGCCAGGTTTGCGCTCAGCTCGCTGTCGAGCTTGCCGGGGGCGACAAACAGGGTGGCACTGTCGTGGCCGACCTGCAGGTGAGCGAGGAACACCGGATTGAAGTCCACATCGGCACCGCGCAGCTGCAACAGCCAGGCGATGTCATCAAGGGTCGAGACCAAATGCCAGTCAGCGCCATGCTCGGCCATGGCCTCGCGTACACCGGCCAGCCGCTGGGCACGTGACTCGTCCAGATACTGTGGTGCATGGGCGCGGATCGGTGCGCTCGGAAGTTCGGGGCGGTCGGACCAGATGTCGTCGAGTAGATCGAGGCCGCCACGTTGCTGGATGCCGGCAGCACCGAGGATTTCATCCATCTGGCGGGCATGAGCCAACGACACGACCTGGGCGTCGTAGCCCAGAATAGCGCCTTGTGGCAGCTTTTCGGCCAGCCATTCGATAGGCGCAGAAGCCTGCCCCTGGACCAGCTTCATCATGCGGATGCCGGAGCCTTCCAGTTGCTCCTCGGCCTGGACGAAGTAGCGACTATCGACCCAAAGGCCGGCGTCATCCTGCGTTACCACCAGTGTGCCCACGGATCCATCGAAGCCAGATAGCCAGGCCCGGCCTGCCCAGTGCTCGGGCAGATACTCACTATGGTGAGGGTCACTGGAAGGTAACCACCAGGCATCAATGCCATGGCGTTGCATCGCTTCACGCAGGGCAGCAAGACGACTGGCGGCTACTGGGGTAGTGGCAGATGACATGCTTCAAACTCCAGGTCGGATAGTGGCTTCAGCGCCGCCTTCAGCGGAGGCGCGAGGGTCGATTATACGATTGTGCCTCAGCATGCGCTTGAACACCGGAGCGAGCAACAGCAGGATCATGGCGAAGATCACCAGAGCGATGGCCGAGCGGGCGAACAACTCGGGCATCTGCTGCAATTCCTCGGGGTTGACGTGGCCTCCGATCAATCCTGCCACCAGGTTCCCCAGCGCCGCACCGGTAAACCACAGCCCCATCAACTGGCCTTGAGTACGCTGCGGAGACAGGCCGGACATGGTCGACAGTCCTACCGGTGACAGGCACAGCTCGCCCAGTGTCAGCAGCAGCATGCTGCCGACGATCCACAGCGGCGAGACCAAGCCATTACTGGAAATGACCTGACGTGCTGCCAGCACCATGATGCCGAAACCAATGGCAGCCAGCAGCAGGCCCAGCACGAACTTGACTGGGCTGCCGGGTTCGAGACGTCGCCTGCCCAGCGCTGGCCACAGCCAGCCGAACAGCGGGCCGAGCAACACGATGAAGATCGGGTTCAGCGACTGGAACCACAGGGTCGGGATCTCCCGGTCGAAGGCGCTGCGGTCAGTGTACTGGGCGGCGAACAGGTTGTACGAGGTGGGTTGCTGTTCGAAGGCGGCCCAGAAGCAGGCACCGGCGACCACCAGTATCAGGCACACGGCGACCCGTTTGCGCTCCTTGCCATCGAGGCCGGAGAAGAACAGCAGGTAGACAAAGAATACCAATGAACAGAGGATCAGCACGCTGGTCATGGCCTCGGCCACAGCGCGAGGATTGATACGCACGATACCCGTGGCGACCAGAATCACCATCGCAGCCACCAGGGCGACCGCTGCGAGTACGAACTTGCCGACATGGCGGCGTTTGACGGCAGGCGCATCCCAGCTCGAGGGACGCTCTCGAGCGGCGTCAGCACGGCGCATGGCGGGTACGGCCCACAGGCGAAACAGGATCAGTGCCACCAGCATGCCGGTTCCGCCGGTGGCGAAGCCCCAGTGCCAACCGCGGGTTTCCATCAACCAGCCGGTCAATAACGGCGCGACCAGGCTGCCGAGATTGATGCCCATGTAGAAGATGGCGAAACCGCCGTCACGGCGTGCATCGTCTTCGTCATAGAGACTACCGACCATGACGGAGATACAGGTCTTGAACAACCCGGTGCCCATGACAATCAGAATCAAGCCGACAAAGAAGGTAACCGGGCCCACCAAGGCGGAACTGGCAATGGACAGGTGGCCCAGGGCAATCAGGATGGAGCCGTACCACACGGCGCGGCGCTGGCCGAGCCAGTTGTCGGCCAGCCAGCCGCCGGGCAGCGCCGCCAGGTATACGGCCCCGCCGTAGATGCCGACAATGGCGGCGGCGGTCTTTGCATCGAAGCCCAGACCTCCACTCAGTAGCGGGGCGGCCATGAACAGCACCAGCATGGGGCGCACGCCATAGAACGAGAAACGTTCCCACATTTCAGTGAAGAACAGCGGGCCAAGGGCTCGAGGATGGCCAAAGAAGCCTTTGTCCGCTCCAGAGGGGGCGTAGGGGGTGGAGGATCGCATGCTGCTTGACCTATACAGGAACGGTAGTAGGCGACCGAAGACAGGAGCTGTCCGCGAATGACGCAGGTGCGGGCTTCTGAATAGAGTGGCCGAGAAGACCCGACAATAAATCGCCGAATGGCGATAAAAGCTGTTGTGGATCAATCAAGTGCCGGGGGATTCCCGTGCAATCCGCCTGATGGGGTAGCTGTGTCGGTTCGGTTGGAGCTGCTGTTCGTTGGTGCGGTTGCTCCAGGAAGAAAGCGGCATGTCCAGACAGGTTGATGTGAATGAGTACAGGTGAAAGGGGCGAATGAATGAGAGAGGGTGAACATGGTCAGAGACAGATCTCGGTGCCAGAATGATGTACTCAAGGAGGAGTGCCCATGAAGTCCATGACCTGGGAGCGGTTGCTCGATCCCATCCGCCTGCATGATCCACGTGGCGCCACTCGAGATGAAGTGGGGCGCAGTCCTTTCCACAAGGATCATGATCGTATTGTCTTTGCTGGTTCCTTCCGTCGTCTGGGGCGCAAGACTCAGGTACATCCATTGACTGACAACGATCATATCCATACTCGTCTGACGCATTCCTTGGAGGTGGGATGTGTCGGCCGTTCCCTGGGCATGAGCGTGGGCGAACTGCTGCGTGATCGTTTACCTGAATGGATCACCCCGGCGGACCTGGGCGTGATCGTTCAGGCGGCTTGCCTGGGGCATGACATTGGTAATCCACCTTTTGGTCATGCCGGTGAATATGCCATTCGTGACTGGTTCAAGAGTGCCGAGAACTCCGGGAGTGGTTTGCTGGATGGGCTCTCGGACCTGGAGCGTCAGGATCTGCTGACCTATGAAGGCAATGCTCAGGGGTTCCGCATCGTCACTCAGGTTGAATACAACCAGTTCCGTGGTGGCATGCGACTGACGGCTGCCACGTTGGGAACATTGCTGAAGTACCCCTGGACTGTTACTCATGGTGGCCAGGCCGGCAAGTTCGGCTGCTATCAGAGTGAGTTGCCGCTGTTGACGCAAGTGGCTGATCACCTTGGCCTGATTGCTCAGGGAGTGCATCGCTGGTGCCGGCACCCGCTGGCTTGGCTGGTCGAGGCCGCTGACGATATCTGTTATGCCCTGCTCGATCTCGAGGATGGGGTGGAAATGGACATCCTTGGCTTCGATGAGGTGGCTGAGATTCTGACCCAGATTGCGGGAGGCGAGCCTGTCGACTACGCCGACATGAAGCGGGACGGTGTTTCTCAGCGGCGGCGTATCGCAGCCTTGCGCGGCGCCGCCATGGAAAGGGCCGTTACCGATGTCGGTCGTGTATTTGTCGCCCATGAGAGCGAGCTGCTGGCGGGGTCTCTGCGTGACGACCTGCTGGAACTGTGTCATCCGGACTTGGACTGGGGAGTCAAGCTGGCCAAGGAACTGGCACGCAAACGCATCTTCTGTAATACCCGCAAGGCCAAGCTGGAGATTGGCGCTTACACCACGCTAGGCATCCTGCTTGAAGCCTTCATTGGTGCGGCCCATGAACTGCATTACACAGGGCGTTCCAGTTTCAAGCATCAACGTGTGTTGGCACTGATAGGAGAAAACACGCCACGCCAGTCCTGGTCACTGTATACCAGTTACCGGCGCATGCTGGACTTCATTGGAGGCATGACCGACCACTATGCCGTGGACCTGGCCCAGGAGATGGGAGGGCGCCTGAGGGGAGAGTGACTTCCAGACGGGGCGACTTATATGCTGGGGGCCAAGGCTGGATTCTGGGCACTCAGGGTGCGCTGATGCAGCGCATTGATGATGCGATCATGCACATCCTGCTGGATGTCGCCGGTGCGGATGGCATCGATGTGTGCAGCAAGGCCTTCTCCACTGAGGACTTCCAGGTCTGCACTGCGGGCTTCATGACGGATCTTCCAGCCCGGTAATACGAGGATGCCATGTACTGGCACCGGTTGGCCGAGTTCACGGTTCAGCCAGGATGCCACCCAGCGTGTCGCCTGGCGTGCCTTGTGTTGTGGCTTGCGTTCATTCCAGCCCGGAAAGCGCAGGCGCTCATGCTCGACGGTAACATGATTGCGGATCGTACCATCGGGTGTCATGGCCGGTGTGCGGGCCCTGACCTCGATGACGAAGACACCATGAGGTGTGACGGCCACATGGTCGATAAGGAAGGTGTCGGCAGGCACGTCATGGAATACGTAGTAGGGGTGTGCTTCGGGATGAATCAGGTGATCCAGTTCCTGGCCTACTGCCAGCTCACATGCCAGACCCAGCTTGAGACGACGGATGCGTTGATAGTCGCGAATCAGACGCAGGCTGACAAAGATGGCCAGTACAGTGCACAGCGCGCCGTAGAGTGCCCACTCAACCCAGTTCTGCTGGCGGGAGAACAGCATGCGCCCCATGCCATAGACCAATGGTGCCAGGGTGATTATCGGACCCAGAGAAGCATTGAGAAACAGTATGGAGAAAGCCTTGTCGAGACGGTCTCGCAGGCTCTGGCCAGGTTCTCGCAGCGGGTGAGCATCGAAGGGGGAGTGAACCCGGGCATCATGCAGGCTGCGCAGCGCTACCACCACCACCGCTGCGGCGGCAAGCGGGAAAAGGAAGATCAGCGGCAGCAGATAATACACCCAGGTCATGGATTGTCCTTTTCCTTGCAGAAGAATAGCGACCATTGTAGACAACCGAAGGCCCGCGCAGCTACGGCAAATTCGCTTGCCGGTCCCGTCATGGAGGAGTTTTCTGGTGAATGAGATGTCAAGGCATGCCGCCAATCCATCCCTGGCGGGTATACCGGCGTTGGAAGCCTTCTTTTCTCGACATGCTCGGGTAGCAGTGTTGAGCGGTGCAGGTATCAGTACAGCGAGTGGTATACCAGATTATCGCGATGCGAGTGGTGACTGGAAACGCTCACCTCCAGTACAGCACCGTACCTTCATGACCAGCCATGCCGCGCGTCAGCGCTATTGGGCGCGAGCTCTGATCGGTTTTCGAGTGCTTAACGAGGCAACCCCCAACCTGGCACATCATGCGGTGGCGGAACTGGAGCGACAGGGCAAGGTGGCTGGGGTGATTACCCAGAATGTCGATGGCCTGCATCAACGTGCAGGTTCCCGCCGCGTGATCGATCTGCATGGGCGTGCTGACCTTGTCGTATGCATGAGCTGTGGGGCGCGCCAGATGCGTCATGCTCTGCATGGAGAACTGGCCAGGCGAAATCCCCGGTGGCTGGATGCTGCTCGTGCGGACTTGGCCGCCCCAGATGGCGATGCTGATCTGGAGACGGATTTCTCTTCCTTCGAAGTGCCGGACTGTGACTATTGCGGTAAGGGTATCTGGAAACCTGATGTGGTGTTTTTCGGCGACAATGTACCCACTCGAGTGGTGGAGAGTGCCTATACCTTGCTGGAGGACAGCGATGCCCTGCTGGTGATCGGGTCATCGCTGATGGTTTATTCCGGCTTTCGCTTTGTGCAGGCCTGTGTCAGAGAGCAGCGCCCTGTTGCCTGCCTGAATCTTGGGCGTACCCGGGGGGATGAGCTGTTCACGCTGAAAGTCGAGGCTCCAGCGGCCGAAGTGCTGCATGCCCTGGCATATTCCTAGCCTCCGGCGAGCTTTACCGTAAATCCCTGTTTCTCCAGCTCGGCTTTCAGTACCTGGCGGTGATCTCCCTGGATCTCTATCACGCCATCCTTGAGAGCTCCCCCAGTACCACAACGTTGTTTCAGCTGTTTGGCGAGCGCCTTGAGCTCCTTTTCGGCAAGGGGCACGCCGCTGACCGTCGTCACGCCCTTGCCCTTGCGGCCACTGGTTTCCCGGCGAATTCGCACAATACCATCGAGTTCTGCCAGGCGCTGTTCATCCGCCTGTTCAGCACATCGGCAGGCTGTTCTCGGTTGTCGGCATGTGGGGCAGATATCGCCATGCTCGGTAGAGTAGACCAGCCCACCCAGCTGGTCTCGCAGTGATGCCATGATGTCCCCTCAAGCCAACTGTACAGGAATGGCGTTGCTGGTATGACTGATCTCGTTGCCTTCCTGCAGATAGACCAGGGATGGCTTGTGATTTTCCAGCTCGGCCTCGCTGTAGTGTGCGTAGGAACAGATGATGACACGCTGACCTTCGCTGGCCAGATGTGCTGCGGCACCGTTCACGGAGATGACCTTGGAGCCTTCCTCTGCACGGATGGCATAGGTGGTGAAGCGTTGACCATTTTCCACGTTGTAGATCTGGATCTGTTCATTTTCACGAATGCCGGACAGGTCCAGCAGCTCGCCATCGATGGCACATGAGCCTTCGTAGTTGAGTACAGCGTGGGTGACACGGGCCATGTGCAGCTTGGCTTTGAGCATGATGGTATGCATGGCGATTCCTCAATTGCGCGGCAGGGTCAGGGACAAATTATCAATCAGGCGTGTGGAGCCCAGTCGTGCGGCCGCCAACAGGATGACCTCACGAGTGTTCTCGGTCACGCTGCTGAGGTCTTTGGCGCGCAGTTCCAGATAGTCAGGCTCGAAGCCTTGGCGCCGCAGACT
The DNA here is from genome assembly GCF_029263665.1 of Halomonas sp. Classification (GTDB taxonomy): domain Bacteria; phylum Pseudomonadota; class Gammaproteobacteria; order Pseudomonadales; family Halomonadaceae; genus Halomonas. The sequence goes on along the minus strand of NZ_JAJUFQ010000036.1, from coordinate 16,732 downwards.
TTCGATGCCTTGGGAAAGGCTCTCCTCGATGCTGGCGCCGTTCTCCAGGGCATCGCGGATCTCACCCAGTGTTCGTTGCAGGCCAGCAGCAGTATTGCGCTCAGTCTCGCTGAGATACCCGTTGCGTGAGGACATGGCCAGTCCCGAAGGTTCGCGGACGGTGGGGACTCCGATGACTTCGATAGGCAGGTGCAGGTCGCGGACCATGCGCTGGATAACGGCCAACTGCTGATAGTCCTTCTCGCCGAAGCAAGCTACATCTGGTTGAACGATATGGAACAGCATACTGACGACGGTGGAAACGCCATCGAAATGCCCCGGGCGTGATCCGCCACATAACCCTTCGCTGACTTCTGATACCTTGACCAGGGTCTGGTTGTCCATGCCGTGAGGGTACATGGACTGTGGCGTAGGGGTGAACACGATGTCACAGCCGGCAGCCTGGAGTTTGGCCTTGTCTGCTTCCAGTGTCCGGGGGTAGTTGTCCAGGTCTTCGCTGGGGCCGAACTGCAGCGGGTTGACGAATATGGAAGTGACTACAACATCGCTGGTGGCTCGGGCTTTCTCTACCAACGCCAGATGCCCCTGGTGGAGGTTACCCATGGTCGGCACCAGGCCGATGCGTTTACCCGAACGGCGATGGACTGCCAAAGCCTCGCGCAGGGCGGTGATGTCGTCGAAAGAACGCATGATGGTATCTCTGCTTGGAGCCAGGAAGCCGGGGATCCAGCTTGAGGAATTCGTTTTCAAAGCTCTTGTTCTATACAAAGTTTTTGTTCGAAGCTTTGGAAGTTAAAAACTTTTGAAATTCAAAGCCTTAAAAATTCAGGCTTTTAAAAGCAATGCTCAGGGGCAGGGAAGCGGCGTGCCAGAACATCTTCATGATAATGGCGGAAAGCAGCCTCGATGCTTGCATTACCCTCCAGGAAGTTCTTGGAGAAGCGCGGCATACGGCCATGTGAGATGCCGAGAATGTCATGCATCACCAGGATCTGGCCGTCAGTATCTGGACCTGCGCCAATACCGATGACTGGCACCTCCAGGGCTTCCGTGACAGCACGGCCGAGGCTTGCTGGTACGCATTCGAGCAAAATGATGGAGGCGCCGGCCTCAACCAGAAGCTTGGCATCGTCGATGATGCGCTGGGCGGCGTCTGTTTCCCGGCCCTGAACCTTGTAGCCTCCAAGCTGGTGCACGGACTGGGGCGTCAGGCCAAGATGGGCACAGACAGGAACACCTCGCCGGGTCAGCTCATGAATATCATCAGCCATCCAGCCCTCACCTTCCACCTTGATGATCTCGGCACCGGCACGCATCAGGTCAGCGGCATTTTCCAGCAGTCTTTCTCGGCTCGGGTTGCCCATGAAGGGAAGGTCGACCATCAGCAGACTATTGCTCTTGCCACGGGCGACACAGCGAGTGTGGTAGAGAATATCATCCATGGTCACCGGCAATGTGCTGGCATGCCCTTGCAGTACCATTCCCAGGGAGTCCCCGACCAGTAGCACGTCAATGCCGGCCTTGTCGGCAATAGCAGCGAAGGAGGCGTCGTAGGCTGTCAGGCAACTGAATGCTTCACCCGCGCGCTTGCGCGCTTTCAGTGAGCTCAGGGTGACGGAAGTCATGGCATGTTCTCGTGTTGGCGGTGGGACGAGATGCTGGCAGAACCTGACCTCGCCATCGGAGTCACCGCGGATTGTTACCGATGAAGGTTAGTGTGTCGATAGTGCATATCCGATCCGTATCAATAACGGGCTATTGCACGGCTTCAAGCCGATATCGGGCGCAAATCATCATCGGCCAATTCCCTGGCCAACTGCTCTACCAGCGTCGCCAGTCGGCGGCCATCGGGCAGTGTGAAGTCGTCTGGTGCAATCTCTGCCAAGGGCAGGATGACGAAAGCTCGCTTGGTCATTTCCGGGTGTGGCAGCAGCAAGCGGGGGTGCGAGTATTGTTGGTTGTCGACCATCAGCAGGTCGAGGTCCAGGGTGCGAGGCCCCCAATGCTGCTTGCGTACGCGACGATGGCGTTGTTCCAGTGCCTGTAGCTGGTCGAGCAGTGCCAGTGGCGTCAAACGGGTACGCAGTGCGGCTACGGCATTGACAAAATCAGGCTGGTCCTGAGGGCCGATCGGGCGGCTGATATAGCGTCGTGAAGCCGCGACCCGCTGTGTCAGGGGAAGTCGATCAAGTTCCTCCAGGGCACATTGGACCTGCTCATGGGGGGAATCAAGGTTACTGCCGATGCCGATCCAGGCCAGTGATTCACTCATGATTCTGATGGCGAGTTTGAAGTATTGGAACGAGGACGCCGCCGGCGACGGCGCTTGCGTGGACGAGTCGGGCTACTGGCTGGGTCTGTGCCGACACTATGCAACAGGCGCCGTTGTTCGTGTTCATCTGCCTCCTGGAAGGCCGTCCACCAAGCGCCCAATCCTGGAGGCATTTCCCCGGCGGTCTCTCGTAGTAGCAAAAAGTCATAAGCAGCACGGAACCGCGGGTGCTCTCGTGTCTGGAATGCACGCTTGCCGCGACGCAGGGGCAAGCGCTGCTGCAAGTCCCAGATATCGCGCATCGGCATACTGAATCGCTTGGGAATGGACACGTGTTGCAACTCGCGGCTGATAACCTGCTGGGCTGCTGTCTGGAGCGCCGGCACTGGGGGCATGCCGTCGGCTTCGAGCTGTGCCTGACGGATTTGGACAGGCCCCCACATGAAGGCTGCCAGCAGGAACGCTGGCGTCACCGGTCGATCATCGCGAATACGTCGATCGGTACTTCCAAGTGCCTGCTCGATCAGAACTTCGGCCCAGTGATGCTCATTGATGCACTCGTCGGCTTCCGGGAACAGCATGGCGAACAAGTGGTATTCACGCAGCAAGCGGAAAGTCTTCAGGCCTTCGCCAGAAAGGAACAGCTTGAGTACTTCATCAAACAGGCGCGCAGGGGGGATTTGCAGCAGCAGTGGCGCCATTTCACGAATGGGGGCCTCGGTTTCAGGCGCCATGTGGAAGTCGAGCTTGGCGGCGAAACGCATGGCTCGCAGCATGCGTACGGGGTCTTCGCGATAGCGGGTCGCTGGATCGCCAATCAAGCGCAGAGTGCGTGACTCGATATCCGACAGGCCACCTGCAAAATCATGGATGGAGAAGTCTGCGATGCTGTAGTAAAGGGCATTGACGGTGAAATCGCGACGTAGTGCGTCCTCTTCGATATTGCCCCACACATTGTCACGCAAGAGGAGGCCTGCATCGGATTGGGAGGCGATATGTTCGCCGTGGTCGTCATTGGGCTTGCCTCGGAAGGTTGTTACCTCAATGACTTCACGGCCGAAACGCACGTGAACGATACGGAAACGGCGGCCAATGATCCGAGAGTTGCGGAACAGCTGCTTGACTTCTTCCGGAGTGGCGTCGGTGGCAACATCGAAATCCTTGGGATTCAGACCCAGCAGGGAGTCGCGCAGGCAGCCACCAACCAGGAAGGCCTCAAAGCCGGCATTATGCAGGCGATACAACACCTTGAGGGCCGCCTCGCTGAACTGGCGGCGAGACACTGGGTGCTCATCGCGAGGAATGACGCGAGGTGTTGATGGGCCTCCGGCGGCCTCCGAGGCGCCGAACAGGGAGCGTAGGTGCTCTCCTGGACTTTGCAAAAAGCGGGCAAATCCTTTGATCATGCGGCGATTTCGACTCGCGGAACAAGAAAAATGAGAGTTTAGCGGACGCTACCCCCCTTGCAAAGGCAAGGCCAGATTATCGTCGTGCTTGATGGGGTGGTCTTGCATGGCTGACCGAGCCCTGTATACCCAGAAGGCCTGGTCATTGGGGAGCGTTAGAGAGACAAAACCGAACAGAAGAAAGGGGAGGCCTATGGCCTCCCCCATCAAAGCAGGATGCAGCATCCCTGCTGCTGATTCTTCTTCGTGATGGCGCATCGCCTTGAATACGCACCACAGTCACCAAGGTGAGGTCAGGTTCGCATGCTGTTATCTTTGTTTGGCGCTCCTGGGGGCGACCGTCTCGTATTCAAAACAATAATCCAACCACGACGGCATGAAGATCATGCCTCCTCCCGGATTATTGGCATTGTTGCCGGGAGTTGCACTCTGACGACATATTGTTCTTGTTGCATGTCGTTTCTGGTGCGTCGCGTCCTGGTTCCGGTGGGCATGCCGGACTTCGCCTTGTTGTTATTGTTAGGGCGAAAACAGATCGCCTTGCTGAACCTTGTTGTTATTGTTGGTTCGCGATGCGAAATGCCCATTCCGCCTGCTTCTCGAGGAAGCGTTGTTATTGTTCGGCGGATCTGATCGGCGTTGGCAGCATTGTTTTTGTTGGCTGCTCTCTTATGACGCTCGATCGCCGGATTCTTGTTCTTACCCAGACTTTGCAGATCTCGTGCCTACTTTGATTTTTTTCTTCTTTAACAGCAGCTTACCTATTTATGTTTGGTAGTAGGAAAGCTGCCGAGGCATTAGTGTCATCTCTTGCTACCCAAAATAGCGCACCCGTCAGGGATGATGTTCTCAACCGGTGCACAACAGAGGGAGCTAGCGTGCAGGGCCTACAATGCCTGTATTTGTGATTACAGACACTTGCACCATGGTCGTATGAACCAAAGGAGGGAGGTGCCTACCTCGACAGGATGGGCGATGAGGAGAGGCGCTTATGCGTGAACTTCTCCGGGGCGAATAGCTCCAGGACGAATAGCGCCAGGGTTCCAGTGGGCAAGGGCTTCTGCCAGTTGTTCATCTACGGTGGCATGGGCCAATTCAGGAACAGGGTTCTGTCCAAGGGCTCGTAGCGTATGGTGCAGCAAGGAGCGAACCTGGTCTGGTTCATGGGGGAGCGGCTGGGCCAGGTTCTGCTTCGAGAGTTTCTGGCCATCATCGCCCATCACCAATGGCAGATGCAGATAACATGGTGTTGGCAGGCCAAGGGCCTGTTGCAGCTGAATCTGCCATGGGGTGTTGTCAAGCAGGTCTGCGCCACGTACTACATCGGTAATGCCCTGTTCTGCATCATCCACTACCACAGCGATCTGATAGGCCCAGAGGCTATCCTTGCGCTTGATGACGACATCGCCGAGGAGCTCGGGGTGGAACGTCTGGTGACCGTAGACCCGGTCATGCCAGCTCACAGGGTGCATGCAACGGTCAGTACGCAGACGCCATGCCTTGGGAGCATCCGGGCGACAAACGCCTTCCCGACACCATCCCGGATAGACCGCATGCTGGCGCCACTCCTTGCGGGAGCAACTGCATGGGTAGGCCAGGCCCTGCTCTATCAGCACTTCCAGAGCATTAGTATAAGCTTCGCCACGGTCATGCTGGTAGCTCACTTCGCCGTCCCAGTACAGGCCATAGGTTTCAAGCTGCTGCAGGATGGTGGCATCGGCTCCGGGAGGGCAGCGTGGTGGATCAATGTCTTCAATACGCACGGACCAGCGGCCACCACTGTGTCGCGCATCCAGATAGCTGGCAACAGCGGCCAGCAGTGAACCTGCATGCAGAGGGCCCGTCGGGGTTGGAGCAAAACGGCCGTGGGGTTTTTCGGGGAGTATCAGCGTTTCAGCCATGAGCGTCGGTTCCGGGACGGTTCCATAGCCATTTCAGCGGGCGCTACCAAATACGCGAACGGGCACCTTTTGGGTGCCCGTGGTCTAAGCAACAAAGTGGGTTCCTTTTCAGCCACCCAACTGCTTCTCTTTCAGCTCGGCCAACGTCTTGCAGTCCACGCACAAGGTGGCGGTGGGGCGAGCTTCAAGACGACGAATACCAATTTCTACGCCACAGGCTTCGCAGAAGCCGTAATCGTCCTCATCGATCTTCTCGAGGGTTTCGTTGATCTTCTTCAGCAGCTTGCGCTCACGATCGCGTGTGCGCAGTTCGAGGCTGAAGCCTTCCTCCTGAGTGGCTCGGTCGGCAGGATCGGCGTAGTTGTTCGCCTCTTCCTGGAGGTGGCGAACAGTGCGATCAACCTCCTCCATCAATTCCTGTTTCCAGCCGAGCAGGATCTGTCGGAAGTGCTCAAGCTGCTTCTCGTTCATGTACTCTTCACCCGCCGCCGGTTCATACGGGGTGAATTTCTTGGGCGCTTCCGGCTTTTTCTCTGCTACTGGCATGGGACTGCCTCTTACTTTAGTGTCTGCTGATCAATACCCACGCTAGGCTAAGGTATCTCACGCCAAAGGGAAGCTTGTTTAGCGAATATTTGGACGTAATGCAACACCTAAGAGGGTTAGTTTTGCCATATATCCATCTTTATGTGTTGTTTCGGCAACGACAAAGTACCGCTTTGAGGGCTGCCCCCCTCGACGACTGGCTTATTGCATCCTTAGACTCTCTGTCATGCTCTGGAGTTCGCCGTAGCCTTATAGCGCCGTTCGTTTGTTAGGAGATTCCCATGTCCTGGAATGCCAGGCTGGAACGGGTGGCCCCGTTTCGTGTGATGCATTTGCTTGAAATAGCCCAGCAGCGTGAGGCTGCTGGTCACGACGTCATTCACCTCGAAGTTGGTGAGCCGGACTTTCCTACTCCTCCCCAGGTAATCGAGGCCGGACAGCGTGCGCTGGAAGAAGGGCGTACCCGTTATACACCAGCTGCAGGGATCATGCCTCTGCGAGAAGCCATTGCAGAGCACTATCGGGAACATTTCGCTGCTACGGTTTCGCCTGAGCGCATCATCATCACGCCAGGCGCTTCTGGTGCTCTGCTGCTGGCGAGCCAGTTGTTGATGGGGCCGGGTGATCGAGTGTTGATGGCTGATCCCAATTATCCATGCAACCGCCATTTCATGGCCCTTGCGGGTGCCGAAGTCGATGTGGTGCCTGTGGGGCCATCCAGTAGCTGGCAGCTCAATGCTGGGCTGATTGCGGAATATTGGCGTGACACGACGCGCCTGGCCATGCTGGCGTCGCCATCCAACCCCACAGGCCATGTGTTGCAGCGAACCGAGCTTGCCGCCGTAGTCCGAGAGGTCGAGGGACGAGGTGGGCATCTACTGGTAGATGAGATCTATCAAGGGCTCAACTATGGAATGGCGCCATTGTCGGTTGCATCACTCAGTGAGCATGCCTTTATCGTCAACAGCTTTTCCAAGTACTTTGGCATGACTGGGTGGCGCCTGGGCTGGCTGGTAGCCCCGGAAGACGCGTTGGAGCCACTGAATCGCCTGGCGCAGAATGTATTCCTGGCGGCTTCGACCCCCGCCCAGTATGCTGCCCTGGCTGCTTTCTCGCCGGAGTGCCGAGCGTTGCTGGAGCAGCGGCGCCAAGAGCTGGCAACACGCCGCGATGCCTTGCTGGAAGCATTGGCACAGCTGCAGTTGGCCCCCTCCTTGCCGCCTCAGGGTGCCTTCTACCTGTGGCTGGATATTTCTGCCTTCAGCAATGACAGCCAGGACTTCTGTATGCGCCTGCTGGAGGAAGAGAATGTGGCCATCACGCCGGGGACGGATTTTGCTGTGCAGGGAGGTGAGCACCACGTGAGAATCGCCTTCACGACCTCTGTTCCACGCTTGCAGGAAGCGGTCACCCGTCTGGGGCGCTTCTTGAGTCGCCAGGGTCGCTGAGGGAAGAGCACACATGGATTACCCTGAACTCTACTGCGGTGTGCTGCTCAAGCGTTATAAGCGCTTTCTTGCCGATATCCGGCTGGATGATGGCCGTGAGGTGGTTGCCCATTGCCCTAATACGGGTTCCATGCGTGCGGTAAACATGCCAGGTAGCCGGGTATGGCTGTCATCCAGCACTGATCCCAAACGTAAGCTGAAATGGACGTGGGAATTGATCGAGCTTGAGCAGCCCGAGGGCGGCATGGCTCTGGCGTCTGTGCATACTGGGCGAGCCAACCGCATTGTAGAGGAAGCCTTGAGAGGACCGCAGGTTCCCGATGCGCTGGCGGGTTACTCGCGACTCAAGCGTGAAGCCAAGGTGGAAGGCGCGCGACTCGATTTTCGTCTGGAGGATGACCGGCTGGGGAGCTGCTTTGTCGAGGTCAAGCAAGTCACTTTGCGGGAACAGGACGGCCATGGCTATTTCCCCGATGCCGTCAGTGAGCGTGGGCGCAAGCACCTTGAAACGCTCGCCGCGCTTGCAGCCTTGGGGCATCGTGCGGTCCTGCTGTTTCTTGTTGCCCATGAGGCCATTCCCGACGTGGCACCGGCCGCTCACCTGGATCCGGCCTATGCGGAAACCCTGCTGAGGGTCGCGAAGCAAGGTGTCGAGATCATGGCCTTTGGTATCAGGGTCGAGCGCAGTAGGGATGAGCACCCCAGGGCGATTGCTCTAGGGCAAGCGCTACCTGTCAGAGTGACGTGACAGGTGATCAGTCTCTCAGGGGCTGGCAATAGGGCAGGGCCGAGAGCACTCTGTCTAGCGCTTCTTGACCCTGGGTTCCATCAGCGATGTGCTGCCACCATTGGCGGTGGATGGCACGGACCTTGAGAGTGACATTGGGTATGCCGAGGACCTGAGCCATGGCCAGGCGGTGCAATCCCTTGTTGATCTTGATCAACTCGCCCTGGCGATTCACGGCGACACCCAGCGGGTCCTTGCCCAAGGTATTGTCGAAACCGAAGCAGATGATGGACTCCATGTACAGCAGATAGCGCCGTAGATAGGCCAGGATGCGCTCCGGGCGGTCGAGCATGATACCGTCGGAATGAGAAGCGATGGGGTTTCCGCGTGCCAGACGTCCGGCCAGGTAGTGATAGCTGCGACTGCGGTCAGGGTGACGGCGGTGGTGCCAGATGTCGGCAATGAAATGTGTCCGCCGGCTGGAAAGAGCATGGCTCAGTGGCACATCCCAGTCGCCTTCCCACAGCAAGCGACTGCCTATCCGGTGGCGTACCTTGCGATCGGGAAACGAGAGGGGATAGTTGACCTGACGCAGTAGCTCTCTGGGAGCCACCTTTACGTCCAGCTGTCGGCTGTAGCGTTCTTCGATGGCATGCCTTGGCAGCCCCCGTTTCTCGATCCAGGCATTGCCGGGGGCTTGATGCAACCACAGGCTCAAGAGTCCTTGTTCCAGCGGTTTCCCTATATAACCATCCAGAACCCCCATGGTACGGTTGGCTATGCGCGACAGGCGCATGCGTGGCGCCAGGATGGGGTCGAAGAGGCGCGGGTCTGCAGGCTCGCCGTTAGGGGTGAGTGGCATGTCGCGTGTGCTTCTGAGCAGTTCCAGAGCCGTGGTCAGGCGTGTTCTCAGATGTTCGCTGATGGTGGCTGGGGGAAGCTGCTCGGCCATGGTACACAGACGCTCAGCCGATAACGATTCGCTCATGTGCACTGGCGGAGGCAAATCGACTCTGTCGATATCGATACGCAGTGCCGATGTATCGTCTTCAGGCTGCGTATGAGGGGCTTTCAGTTGACTGTTGAGGCGGGAGCCGAAGATATGCATCAACCAGTGCTGGGGACCGTGCTTGGCAGCGTTGAAGCGCCATATGTTATGCCAGGCGAGCTCCAGAGTATCGTGGACGACGTCTGCGATCTCGTCATGATGATCGAGAAACTGTTCAGCAATGGCTACCAGACAGGGAACGCTTTGGCGAGCCAGGGACTCAAGGCCTTCCGTTGAGCCCTGGGCACAGGCGTTCAGTGCATCGCCCAGTCGAGAGCAGACGACGGCTGAGGATAGTGGTTGGGCCTGATTACTGGCCACTGTCAGTATTCCGCCTTGAAACTCGGAAGATAGCGATTTCTCCGAAAAGATTTGGCCACAGGCGAGACATCAGTCTTCCTTCATGATCCTTGATGCCCACTGCACGATCAATGATGGCAAGCCCCTTGTCACGACACAGTGCCTCGAAGTCATTGAAGGTCGACAGGTGGATGTTGGGGGTGTCGTACCAGGCATGAGGCAATGTCTTGGATACCGGCATATAACCACGCAACCCCAGATGCACACGGTGACGCCAGTAGGCGAAATTGGGGAAGGTGATGATGCATTCCCTGGCAACGCGCAGCATTTCATCGAGCATCAGGTCAGGGCGTCGTAGGGCTTGCAGTGCCTGAGTCATGATCACGAGGTCGCAGGAATTGTCATCGAAGTTGGCCAGGCCATCATCAAGGTTCTGCTCGATGACATTCACACCTTTGGCAATGCAGGAGGTGATGCCGTCGGGATCTATCTCGAGGCCATAGCCAGTGACGCTTTTATCCTGTGCCAGGGCATGCAGCAAGGTACCATCGCCGCAGCCAAGGTCAAGTACCCGTGAGCCTTGCGGGACCCACTCGTGGATCACGTTCAGATCAGAACGCATGAGCGGTCTCCTGTGTCTGTGCAGGCTTCAGCCCAAGTTGTTCGGCAATGCGGGTCATGAAGCTGGAGAACACGTCCTGGTAACGTGGCTCTGGCATCAGGAAGGCATCGTGGCCATGGGGTGAGTCGATATTGGCGTAGCTGACGGACTTGCCTGAACGGATGAGTGCGTTGACCAGCTCCTTGGAGCGTGACGGAGGGAAACGCCAGTCAGTGCTGAAGCTGACGACTAGAAATGGACACTGAGCAGGTGCGACGGCTTTGGCCAGGTCTCCTTGATAAGCTGCAGCGGGGTCGAAGTAGTCCAGTGCTTTTGTCATCAGCAGGTACGTGTTTGCATCGAACGAGGTGGAGAAGGCATCCCCTTGGTAACGCAGATAGGACTCTACCTCGAAGTCTACGTCGAAGCCGAAATTGAGATCGTCAAAGCGCAACTCGCGTCCGAATTTTGTCCCCATGGCGTCTTCGGACAGATAGGTAATGTGTCCGACCATGCGAGCCAGCCGGAGCCCATGTCTTGGCAGGGTGTCATGCTCGCCATACCAGCCATCATGGAAGTCGCGGTCTGAGCGAATGGCCTGACGGGCGACTTCGTTGAAGGCAATGTTCTGTGCTGACAGCTTAGGCGTGGCAGCGATGACAACGGCGCTGGCCAGCCGCTCCGGGTAGGAAAGTGTCCACTGTAGTACCTGCATACCCCCCAGACTGCCACCGACAATGGCCGCAAAGCGTTCGATGCCAAGATGGTCAGCCAGGCGGACCTGACTATTGACCCAGTCGCTGACCGTGACCAGGGGGAAATCAGGCCCCCACAGGCGCCCCGTTTCAGGGTTGGTGCTGGAGGGGCCCGTGGAGCCGTGGCAGCCCCCGAGATTGTTCAGCGATACGACAAAGAAACGGTTGGTATCGATGGACTTGCCTGGGCCTATATGGGTATCCCACCAGCCGGGTTTGCGGTCGGTTTCACTGTGATAACCGGCTGCATGATGGTGGCCGGAGAGGGCATGACAGACCAAGACGGCATTGCTGCGCTCGGCATTGAGCGTACCGTAGGTCTCATAGACCAGGTCATAGGATGGCAGCGTCTTGCCGCATACCAGAAGCAGAGGGTCGTCAAAGTGCGCCGTCTGCGGCGTCACCAGTCCGACCGAATCGCGAGGTAGCTCGGGCATCAGTCGTTTCGTGTCCAGTAGAGATTCAATTGAAATTATCAGAGGCCAGGGAGGCAGGGCTTAGAGCCCTACCAGCAAGCCGGGGAGGCCAGCAGCACGTACCAGCTGTCCCACCACGATACCATCGATCAAATTAATGCCGATAAACACCACAATAGGTGATAGGTCGAGCATGCCCAGTGGTGGAATCACTTTTCTCACCGGGGCCATGATCGGCTCGACCAGTTGCATCACCAGTACCGCCGCAGGGTGGTTGGCACGAGGGGCGACCCAGCTCAGGATGATCATCACGATCAGGGCAAAGAAATAGATTTTTAGAATGGTGCCAAGCACGGCCGCAACACCTGCGAGAGCCAGGCCGTCCAGGCGAGGCATTCCTGCACCGGCCATCTTGAGCAGGATGACAATGCTGATCACCTTGACCAGAAAGCCAGCAACAAGAGTGGCCAGGTCGAAGCGTTTCATCACCGGACCCAGAACTCCCTGGAAGGGACGCACCACGGGTTGTGTGATCTTGACCAGTGACTGGCTGAGCGGATTGTAGTAGTCCGCCTGTGAGGCCTGCAGCAGGAAGCGCAGCATCAGCAGGAGCAGATAGATGTTGATGAGGGTGTTGATCAGCGAGATACCGGCGCTTCCCAGTTGACTGCCCATATGGGCTCCTCCGTCATGTAATGTGTAAGGTATGGGCTCTGTTGCTAGGCGAAAGTTGGCAATGTCATAGCCTGCTCAAGAGAGCGCTATTTGGCCAGTTCCCTGGCCATTTCCTGAGCGCGCTTTGCACAGGCTTGCATGGCGCCATCCAGCGCTTCTCGTAGGCCTGCATGCTCAAGATGATCAATTGCGCGCTCTGTCGTACCACCTGGCGACATGACATTACGCTTGAGCTCAGCCGGGCTCTTGTCGCTGTTCATTGCCATGGATGCTGCTCCGAAGGCCGTCTGCATGGCCAGGCGGCGTGCGCTTGCTGCGGGTAGTCCGAGTCTGGTGGCAGCTTCTTCCATGGCCTCGAACATCAGGAAGAAATATGCAGGGGCACTGCCAGACACAGCGGTTACTGCATCAAGCAGGTGCTCCTCCTCGACCCATTCGACGATGCCGACACTTTGCATCAGATCCGTAGCCAGATCACGTTGCTCAGCATTGGTGAGGGTGTTGGCATATAACCCGGCAGCCCCTGCACCGACAAGTGATGGAGTGTTGGGCATGCAGCGGATGACAGCCAATTCCTCCCCCAGCCAGCTTTCCAGCGTGTCTGATGTCAGGCCTGCTGCTATCGATATGATCAACGGCTTGCGTGCCTGGATTGCGTCGCGCAAGTCTGCACATACGGTGTGCATGATCTGTGGCTTGACTGACAGTACTACAACATCGGCTTTTGCCACAGCGGCTTGATTATCGGTCGTGGTGTTGATACCGAGCTGCTTGGCCAGAGGCTCCAGAGTCGCCTTGCTTGTCGCGGTTGCGGTGATGGCGGAGGCGGGGTAGCCGCTTTGTACCATGCCGCCGAAGATCGCGCTGGCCATGTTGCCGGCGCCGATAAAGGTCACATTGCTGGCCATGCAAGGCTCCTGTGATGATGTGCAGCTATTGTTTTCAGCTGATTCAAATAGATAGTGTGTTCTTTGGGTTAATCCCGTGCACCGAAGATAGCTGTGCCCAGACGTACTACCGTGGCTCCTTCAAGGACAGCGGCCTCCATGTCGTCACTCATGCCCATGGACAAGGTGTCCAAAGGCGCATCGGGAAGCCGTTCACGTAGATGCTCGAAGGCCTGACGCAGACGGGCAAAGGGCTCGCGCTGTTGGCGAGGATCCGAGGCTGGCGCCGGAATTGCCATCAGGCCGCGTAGCCTTAGTCGTGGCAATGCCGCGACCTGTCGGGCCAGCTCATCTAGCTCATCCAGTGATACGCCCGACTTGGAAGCTTCGCTGCTGATATTCACCTGCAGGCAGATATTGAGCGGCCCCATTTCCTCCGGACGTTGTTCAGATAGCCGTCTCGCAATCTTTTCACGATCGACACTGTGGACCCAGTCAAAGTGGCTGGCGACATCACGGGTCTTGTTCGACTGAAGAGGTCCAATGAAGTGCCAGACGATGTCGTCGATGTCACTCAAGCGATGTTGCTTGTCGATGGCTTCCTGAACGTAGTTCTCACCGAAGTTGCGTTGGCCATGTTCATAGGCCTCACGCAGCATGTCTGCTGGTTTGGTCTTGCTGACGGCTAGCAAAAGTGCATCGTCAGCGTTGCGTCCAGCATCTTGCAAGGCCTGGGACAGACGTTGTCGGGCCGAGGACAAGGATTCAGCAATGGTTGCAGTCATGGATGCGGTGTCTCACTACCATGGTGGTTGCCGCGCAACATATAGAAAAGTGGGCGCAACACTGATGGAAAACAAGTGGATATTACCCAACTGCCCTAGTGCCCGGCAAAGCCGAGAGTGAAATCAGGAAGTACGTTCTAGCGCGCATAAACACCACCCAAAATCCTGGGGCCTGCTGCACCTGTGACGGAGGGCAGGTTGCCGGGTTGCTCAAGCAGGCGTTGGCGGGCCAGCCAGGCAAAGCAGGCAGCTTCCAGCCAGTCTGCTGGCCAACCCAGTACATCAGCGTCAAGCAAGGTAGTGTTAGGCAGGCGGATCATCAAACGACGCAGCAGATCACTGTTTCGAGCACCTCCACCACAAGGCACCAGCTCCATGGCGGAAGGTGCACCAAGGCGCTCGCGTGCCATTTCCACGCCTTCGGCAATGCTGGCGGCGGTCAGCTCGGCCAATGTAGCCTGGACATCTTCCGGAGGCTCGTTGCCTTGCAAGTGCTGCTCGACCCAGCCGAGGTGGAATAGCTCTCGTCCGGTACTGCGCGGTGGTGGCAAGCGGAAGAAAGGATCGTTGAGCATGTGCATCAGCAGGGTGTCATTGATATGGCCACTGGATGCCCAGCGTCCGTCGGCATCAAAGGCATCGCCATTGTGGCGCTCGTGCCAGGCATCCAGGAGAGCATTGGCTGGGCCGGTATCGAACCCTAGTGGTGCACGCTCATCGCCAAGAGGGGGCAGCAAGGTCAGGTTGGCGAAGCCTCCTAAGTTGAGTACCAGGCGCCAGTGATGCGGGTGGCGAAAAACGGCTTCATGGAAAATCGGTGCCAAGGGGGCGGCCTGGCCACCAGCTGCCAGGTCGCGGCGGCGAAAGTCGGCGACAACAGGGCAGCCAGTGAGCTCCGCCAAGCGGCTGGGATTATCCAGCTGCAAGGTATAAGGGGGGCCTCCAGCATGGCCGTATGGGGCATGCTCGATAGTCTGGCCGTGGCTGCCGATGGCAGCAATGTCGTTAGTGCTCAGATGTTGTTGTTCGAGCAGTGCCATGACGGCCTTGGCCTGGCATTGGCAAAAGCCCTCTTCCGCCATGGCGATGTCAGCGAAGGCAACGGCATCCTGATGGCACAGACGCCATAGGATACTGCGTAACTCCTCTGGTATTGCTTCTCCATAGGAGGCTTCCAGGTGTGGAGTTCCCTGTTCATCGAAGCTGACCAGGGCAGCATCGATACCGTCCAGGCTGGTTCCGGACATTAGGCCAATGAAGCGTTGCATGGGGCTCGTGTCTCAACTGGAGGGAAAAGTTCATGGTAACATCCCCGCCATTCTTTATATGCCCTGGTCCGCCAAGCTTCTTGCGCGACATGAATGTTGCACGATGCAGGTGCCGCATGGAGCTATCGAGCAGGCCAAACCCATTCAGGAGTGGACACCAATGACTGATGTGGCTGATGCCCTTGCGCTGATCAAGCGCGGCACCCATGAGATCCTTCTGGAAGACGAGCTGGAGAAGAAGCTGGCTTCCGGGCGCAAGCTGCGTATCAAGGCGGGCTTCGATCCAACTGCTCCTGATCTGCATCTGGGGCATAGTGTCTTGTTGACCAAGATGCGTCAGTTTCAGGACCTTGGGCATACCGTCATCTTCCTGATTGGTGATTTCACAGGGCGTATCGGCGACCCGACAGGCAAGAACGTTACACGCAAGCCCCTGACGGAAGATGAGGTCAAGGCCAACGCCCAGACCTATAAGGAGCAAGTTTTCAAGATCCTTGACCCAGACAAGACCGAAGTTCGCTTCAATGCCGAATGGTTTTCCAAGCTGAGTGCGGCGGACATGATCGAGCTGGCAGCCCAGAGCACCGTGGCAAGAATGCTCGAACGTGACGACTTCGAGAAACGCTACAAGGGTGGGCAATCCATTTCGATTCACGAGTTCCTCTATCCGCTGGTGCAAGGATATGACTCTGTCGCGCTGGAAGCGGATGTGGAACTGGGCGGCACCGACCAGAAGTTCAACTTGCTGATGGGCCGCGAAGTACAAAAGCATTTTAACCAGCAACCGCAGGTCGTCATCACCATGCCGCTTCTGGAAGGTCTCGATGGCGTACAGAAGATGTCCAAGTCATTGGGCAACTATGTGGGTGTGGATGAAGCCCCTGGAGCGATGTTCAACAAACTAGTGTCGATGCCTGATTCCCTGATCTGGCGCTACTTTGAGTTGCTGTCCCTTAAGGACAATGCAGAGATTGCTGAACTCAAGGAACGCATCGAGCGTGGTGACAATCCGCGTGATATCAAGATGGAACTGGCGCGGGAGCTGATAGGCCGCTATCACGGTGAAGAAGCCGCGGCCAATGCACATCGCAGTGCAGGAAACCAGTTGGCAGAAGGCGAGCTGCCGGATGACCTGCCTGAGGTGGAGGTTGATTTCGAAGGTGTAGAGCAAGCCCCTATTGCTGCTGTGCTCAACCGTTCAGGTTTAGCCAGTAACAGTGCCCAGGCCAAGGACATGCTGGGTAATGGCCGTGTGAAAGTAGATGGAGAGGTTGTAGAGAAAGACCTGATGCTGGATACCGGCAAGAGCTACGTTATCCAGGCGGGCAAGAAGCGTTACGCTCGGGTCAGCGTCAAATAGGGTCGAGCACCGAGCAGGACTTGGGCACTGCTCGGTGCTCGCAACTCGTTGCTCGAGGCTTTCAGAAGTTTCCGAAAAAACCGCTTGCAGGGTGCCTTCGAAATCCGTAAAGTACGCATCCGCTGCCGGGGACGAGACAACGTCACCAGCGGTAAGAGGTGGTAAAAGCAATTGATTTGAAAAGACTTTTTAAGTACTCGGTAAAATCTTTCGCTTGACGGACAGGCTGGAATCAGTAGAATGTCCGCCACTTCGAAACGAGTCGCTGATGAGGTGCTCGTTCAGACTTTCGCTCTGACTGTTTCATCGAAACAGCGCCTTGAAAAATAGGCACTTG
>NZ_JAJUFQ010000011.1 GCF_029263665.1 Halomonas sp. | reverse complement strand
GGGGTCTCCCCATGTGAGAGTAGGTCATCGTCAGGCATCTATTCGAAAAAATCCCCCGGATACGTCCGGGGGATTTTTTTTGCGTCGAGCCACGAGCCACGAGCCACGAGCGATGGGCACGCTACGCTCGGGCCGCGAGCGGTTCCTTGCCATCATGCTGCTCGAGAGAGGTGATCTTGCAGACTTCCCTAGGTGGTGTCTTTTCTGATGCTTTCCACTATAGGAAATATCCTACAGGCTAGTGAGTAGCTGCTTATGGATTCCCGATTGTTGAATGCGGAATATTGGGCTTCAAGATATCGGTATCGGAAAGGAGCTGTGATGAGAAAAGTATATAAGAAATACAAGCTTAGTGATGACGTCACCATACAGGTGCTTTCCTGTTCGGATCAGCAATTGACTGCCAAATTGTGGTTTTCAGGGAAAGGTTTTCCCAGTGGGCATCACCATTCGAATGAAGAAGTTAATGTTTTCGTGTCTGGCGAGTTCAATGCTATCACTGGAAGTGAAGCCATCAAGGTGGGTGCAGGAGATGCGGTGACTGTCCCTCCTGACGTTGAGCACAACCTTGAGTGTTTAAGTGGAGAGGGCGTGTTGATCTCAACCTGGACGCCTCCTCGACAGGATTTCATGGAAAAATTCATGGAAGTCGAGAATGGCTGATGCGGGGGCGCAATAGCCTGGTATGGGCCGCCAGGTGTTTTGTGCTCTGGCCGACAGAACCCCGGCTATCGAGAGATAGCCGGGGTTCCTGTTTCATCTACAAGATGCCTCAAGCTGGAGTGTCACGGGTGAAAACCAGGGTCTTGCCCTGGGACTCTGCAGCATTGAACCGATAACCTGCGACATTGAAGTCCTTGAGTCCATCCACTTCCTCCAGGCGCTTGTGGATCATCCAGGCTGCCATCAGACCACGGGCTTTCTTGGCATAGAAACTGATGACCTTGTACTGGCCGTTCTTGAGATCCTTGAACACGGGGGTCACGACTTCGGCATTGAGTTTCTTGGCGTCGATAGCCTTGAAATACTCATTGGAGGCCAGGTTGATCAGTACGGGGTTGCCGCTGGCAGCAATAGCCTGGTCGAGCTCTTTGGTCAGGAACTCCTTCCAGAAGGCGTAGAGGTCCTTGCCTGCGGGATTTTTCAGTCGTGTACCCATTTCCAGGCGATAAGGCTGAATCAGGTCCAGAGGACGCAACAAGCCATATAGGCCGGACAGGATGCGCAGGTGACCCTGAGCGAAGGCATTGTCACCCTCATTGAATGTATCGGCCTGCAGGCCGACATAGACATCACCTTGGAATGCCTGGGCAGCGACCTTGGCGTTGCTAGGCGTGAAGGGTGTTTGCCATTCCATAAAGCGAGCGGCGTTGAGGCCAGCAATCTTGTCACTGACACCCATCAGCTCAGAAATCTGCGCAGGAGTATAATCACGCAGAATATCGATCAGCCTTTGGCTCTGTTGCAGGTAATCCGGTTGAGTATGGGTGTCGGTAGTGGCAGGGGTCTCGAAATCCAGCGTCTTGGCTGGTGAGATCACGCTGAGCATGGCCTCTCTCCTGAGGTCGTTGTTGATAGCAGTGCTAACGTTTGAACGCTAAGAAAACCAGGTCCCATTGTAACAAGCCCCGGGCTTGACCGGGACTATGGGCCTGATAGTCAAGGACCTGCTATCTCGATACCTGTCATTTCGATACTCGGCACTGAATCAAGGGCATGGGTTGGGAGTAGCTGTATGAATTGATTCAATGCCTTCAAGAACTTCCTCGGACAGAGATAATGCCTCGCTGGCCAGGTTGCTCTCCAACTGTTCCATTGTTGTGGCGCCGATGATATTGCTGGTCAGGAAAGTGCGAGAGTTGACATAGGCCAAAGCCATCTGGGCTGGGTCGAGACCATGCTCCCGAGCCAGGGTCACATAAGCGTGTACTGCGCGTTCGGCTCGTAGGGAGGTGTAGCGTTTGAAGCGCTCGTACAGGGTGAGGCGACCCTTGGGAGGCCGGGCTCCGTCCAGGTATTTTCCCGAGAGCACCCCAAAGGCAAGCGGTGAATAAGCTAACAGGCCGACGTTTTCACGATGGGCAATTTCCGCCAGACCGACTTCATAGGTGCGGTTGAGCAGGTTATATGGGTTCTGCACGGAAGCCACTCGAGGGAGCCCCAGTTTATCGGCCAGATGCAGACAATGCATCACTCCCCAGGGAGTCTCATTGGATAACCCGATTGCGCGGATCTTGCCTGCATCGACCTGTTCCTTGAGTGCCAGGAGCGTGTCTTCCAGAGGAATATGCTGTTCATCCTCGTTGTGGGTATAGCCCAATCTGCCGAAAAAGTTGGTATGGCGGCTTGGCCAGTGCAACTGATAGAGATCGATATAGTCGGTCTTCAGCCGGGTAAGGCTGTCTTCCACTGCGCGTTGAACATGCTCGCGGGTAAAGCGGGAACCATCTCGGATATGCTCCATTCCCGGGCCAGCAATCTTGGTTGCAATAATCACATCATCGCGGGTGCCTCGACCCTTGAGCCAAGAGCCGATGTACTGCTCGGTACGACCTTGGGTTTCTGCCCTGGGAGGCACAGGATACATCTCGGCGGTATCAATGAAGTTAATACCGAAGGCGATAGCTCGGTCGAGCTGTTCATGAGCTTCTGTTTCGGTGTTCTGTTCACCGAAAGTCATGGTACCTAGGCACAGTCGGCTGACATTGATGCCGGTGTCACCAAGGGGACGCGTCTGCATGCTGACTCCTTGAAGGGGATAGGGTGGACATCCCGTGGCATATTGCCGCGGGAGGGAGCATGGCGCTGCTATAGCGCAGGTAATGATGAGCTCGCATGGTACATCTGGCCGAGATTAGCCTGCAAACATTGAGGGGTTGAGTCGCTTCGACCTTAGGCGTATGCTTGCCGCCCTGTCGTGGAGGAACTTACGGCACAGTTTTCGTCTTGACGGAATGGCTTGCTGGTCACGGGATGGTGGCTGGCCATGTTTCCGAATTCTTTGGACCCAGGATTATTGTCATGCAGCAGGCATCATCCCTGAGGACGCGGCTCGAGTATCGCTTGGCCCAGCAGCTGTTTCATACTAGCTGGTTGCCTCACTCGCCGCGTACTCAGAAGCTGACCATGCGTTTGTTCCAACGTTGTGCGGAAGCCGGTCATCCGGCAGCTTTGTCGCTATATGGTCACATGCTGTTTCACCGCTCTCGAGCTCCTCAGGATAAGGCGCGCGGTGCTCGCTACGTACTTCAGGCTGCCCATGGCGGTGATACTGATGCTCAGTACCAAGCGGGCCAGATCCACGAATTTGGCTGCGCTCTGTACCCGCCGCGTCACGACCACGCGGTTACCTGGTATGCCCGAGCGGGAGAGGCTGGCAATGCGTTGGCTGCTTCTCGTCTGGAGCGAGCCTATCGACTGGGAGAGCTCTCCTTGAATGTTGATCAGGGCAAGGCGGCCTACTGGGCCGGTCTAGCACAGGCTCGCAAAGAGGCTGTGCAGCAAAGCGATCAACTGGACAAGATGGAAGCTGAAAAGCGACACTAAGGGCACTCTACGAGGACAATCACCTTGACTGTCCCTATGGTCACCTTGAGGATGTCGCAACCCGTGACGCTACCGACACTGCTGGATATCGAAGCGTCCGGATTCGGACGCGGCAGCTACCCCATCGAAGTTGGCATTGCTCGCCCTGATGGCAGTGGCTGTGCCTTTTTGATCCAGCCTCTCGAAGAATGGACACATTGGGATCCCAAGGCTGAGTTGCTGCATGGCATTTCCCGGGCACGGCTTGAGCGCGAGGGGTACCCCGTGCGTCATGTAGCTCAATGGTTGAATGACGAGCTGCATGATATCGGCATCGTCTACAGCGATAGCTGGGGCTACGATAACACTTGGCTGTCACTGCTTTTCCATCATGCCGGCATGCTCCCTCGATTCCGACTCGAAGCATTGCGTCGCCTGCTTGACGAGCGCCAGATGGCGATCTGGAGCGATGTAAAGGAAGCCATGCTCGAAGAGGGTGATATTCGTCGGCACAGAGCAGGTGACGATGCCAGGTTGCTACAGCTGACCTATGCTCGCACTTTGAAGCTCAGTGCCGAGGACTGATTGCCACTCTGGTCACTCTTGTGGGCCTAGCCTGGTGAGGGAGCGGCACTAAGCTGCTTTTCCAGCGTGCTCAGCAAGGTCTCCGGGGTGGATTCGCTGAAAAGTTCTGCTCGAGTATCGGCATTCAGGAAGCCTTTGGCCACCGTCGTGTCGAGAAACTCCAGCAAGGGACGATAGAAGCCGTTGGTGTCGAGTACACCGATGGGTTTGTCGTGAAGGTTCAGGTAACGCCAAGTCCAGGTCTCGAAGAATTCTTCCAGGGTGCCGATCCCTCCTGGAAGTATAGCGAAGGCGTCGGCACGTTCCGCCATCTGTGCCTTGCGTTCATGCATGTCTGCGACCTTGATCAGTTGAGTCAGGCCATGATGTGCCTGTTCTCTGTTCACCAAGTGGTGTGGCATGACGCCGATCACCTCCCCTCCTGCCTCCAGGGCAGCATCTGCCAGGGCCCCCATAAGGCCAACACTAGCGCCACCATAGACCAGCCCATGACCGCGCTCGCCAAGGCATTGGCCGAAACGGCGCGCAGCGGCCATGAACCCAGGGTCTTCACCCTGTCGAGAGCCAAGATATACGCAGATCCTTGCCATGGGATATCTCCTTGAGGACGGCATTGCAACAAGTCTCGTGTGAAAAGAGAGACAGCTAGGTAATGAGGCTTTTCTTTATCGCGCTGGGGATTGCTCTGGATCCTTGGCGCTAGGGCAGCAGGTCGATGATGCCATAGTGCTTGTCGAGCCATTGGCCAATGACGTTGCTGCCGCAAAGATGGTGGGCATATTGTGTGTGCAGGCAACGTACCTGATCGTGATTGGCAATACCGCCAATGCCTCGTTCGCGCAGGATGTCTGTATAGCCCAAGTGTTCAACGGCAGTCCGCTGGGTGTCGCTCATCAAGCGCCAGCGGGTATCAATATAGTCCTGATGGCTGGCATGGTAGGCGGCACGGAAGTCGTCATCTTCCTGCAGCCGTGCTTCCAATGACTTGATGACGCCAGCAGCCTCGATGCGTGACAGCTCGACCTTGAGCAACCCGGAACTCAGCCAGAACAGGGTCGGAAAGGGTTTACCGTCAACGATGGGTGCCATGCGCAATACCAGTGGAGTGCCCTCTCCATCTGTGGCTGCAAGGGTCTCGATACCACGAGGAGCGCGGCCCAGCTGTTCGGCGATGATGGCCAATTGGGCCTCGTCAGGTGCTGTCTCGGGGCGGATTACCATCAGGGTTGTCTCTTACGAATTTCGTGGAGCGCCCCACCGCGCGATAAAAGGCACGGCTGAGCTGCTCGGGAGTGGGGACGTAGGCTTGCTCACGCTCGATATATTCGGCTGCGCGAGAGATCAGTACGTCATAAAGTCGGTTAAAGGGGGCATCATAATCGTAGGGATCAGCCCCGAACAAGCGGATATGAGGATAGTCGGCGAAGCGTTCGAAAAACCAGGCTTCCAATGCCGCTTCGGCTGCCTGGTGCCGTTCCTTGGCCTCGGGCTCAAGCCATAGAGTATAGCGAATCGCCATAGTGTTCCCGGTCAACGAGAGATCGGTGCCAGACGTGCACCGGTCAATTTGGTGAGGTCATCTGGGGCCAAGCGGATCTCTAGGCCGCGACGTCCCCCCGAGACATGAATGGCCGGGTAGTCCTGGCAGCTGATATCAATGAAGGTTGCCAGGCGCTTCTTCTGGCCCAGAGGACTGATGCCACCAACCACATACCCCGTGGCTCGTTCGGCATCCTGCGGCTCTGCCATGCTAGCCTTGCGTGCACCTGCTGCTTTGGCCAGGGCCTTGAGGTCGAGTTGACCCGCGACGGGAACAATAGCTACCACCAGCTTGTCGCCATCTAGCCGAGCCAGCAGTGTCTTGAATACTTCCCGTGGGTTCAGACCCAGCACTTGTGCGGCTTCTTCTCCGTAAGCCGGAGAGCGGGGATCATGTTCGTAGCTGACGACATCGAAGGTGACTCTGGCTTTTTCCAATGTCTTGATGGCCGGTGTCATGCGGGCTCAGTTTCTCTTGTCTCGAGATGGGACTCCAGTGCCTGGCGCAACTCTCCTTCAATGGGAATGGCGCTTTTGGTCTGGTGGTCAAAGTGTACCATTACGGTATGTCCAGTATTGGTCACCTGTCCATTCTGATGTGCTTCCTGGGTGACGGTAAAAGAGCTATTGCCCAAGCGTGAAATATAGGTATGGATAGTGACGTCATGCCCGTAATGAAGTTCCGCATGATAGTCGACTTCCACTCGTGCCAGGATGAGACGCCATTGGCGTGGATCTAGGTTGGGGGTGAACAGGCGGAACAGCTCATTGCGAGCCAGTTCGAACCAGGCTGGGACTCGAGTGTTGTTGATATGGCCCAGGGCGTCGGTGTCATAGAACGCTGGTTCAATGGTGCAGGTCATCATGAGTGCATGTCCCCCTAATTGTTTATGATGCAGGTGAACGATTAGTCGAGAAACCTTCAGCATTGTGCCTAGCAAGCGCTTGGTCAAGCCTTCTTTGTATTTATGCCCGATTCTTTTGTCTCATGCCTGAGAGGCATGGCTTTTCGTGTGGACCTATACCAATCTGAGCCCCTGGCGATCATTCCAGGCGGCGGTAATGGCGGGGGCCATGACCTCGCGCAGGTGCTCGGGTAGAGCAGCCAGGGCGGTGTCGCGGTCATGAAAATCACGATTGCGCAGCCAGCAGTAAGCCCAGGCACAGGCTTCCGCGTCAGAGTCTGGCAGCGGTTTGGCGGGCATCTGCACCAGCAGAAACAAGGCGGTACGTACAGCCCAATGCGGCGGTTCCTCACCGTTGCCTCTGGCCCAGAGGCCCAAGGTGTTGCCATCGGGTGTTTCTCCCGGGTCACCCAGGCCAGCCACTCGAGCGGTTTCGGCCAGGATCAGGGCCAAGCGGTCAGCGTCGCCACGACCGTGAGTTAGCCACTGATGGATCAAGGCCGGCATTCCCTGGCAGACCTTGGCGTAGAAACCGTGATGCGGCATGGTGTGAGGCATAGGTGCTTCTTTTGTAGAAGTGAGTTTGTCAGGGAGACATCATGAAATTCGATTTTGCCACGCCTGTCGATCGTCGGCAGCCCCATCATCATATTGAATCATTGGATACGGAGGGGGGGCGACCACAGTGGCCCTCACAGAAGTGGCATTCCTACGCCGATGATATCCTGCCCTTGTGGGTGGCAGACATGGATTTTCGTTCTCCGCCTGCGGTAATCGAGGCAATCCAACAGCGAGTGGCTCATGGTGTCTTTGGCTACGGCCTGGTTCCAGAGTCGTTGAAACAGGCCCTATGTGACTGGAGCGCTAGCCATTATGGCTGGGAGATTCAGCAGGATTGGCAACATTGGCTTCCTGGCGTTGTCCCTGCGCTGCATCTGGCCAGCTTGGCCTTTACTGAGCCTGGTGATGGTGTGCTCACCGTGGCACCGATCTATCCACCTTTCCTGCAGGTTGCCAAGCATACCGGGCGTCAGCCGCAAACAGTAGACTTGCGGCCCCCTGGAGAGGGCGAAGGCTGGTCGCTGGATCTTGATGCGCTGGATGCGGCAATCACTGATGAGACGCGCCTGCTCCTGTGGTGCCATCCGCATAACCCCACGGGGCGACAGTGGACTCGTGAAGAGCTCTCCGGATTGGCTGCGCTTGTAGAGCGGCATGACCTGATTGTGGTGTCTGATGAGCTGCATTGCGACCTGTTGCTCGATGAAGGCGCACAGCACCGTGCTCTGGCGGAGGTTTTTCCTGGTCTTGCCGAACGTAGTGTGACGTTGTGGGCTCCGTCCAAGACGTTCAACTTGGCAGGATTGACGGCGGCATGTGCAGTGATTCCGAATGCATCCCTCAGAAAGCGTTTTCGTGACGTTGCCAAGGGGCTGATGCCGGATGCCAACGTATTGGGTCTAGTGGCAGCCGAAGCGGCATATCGCCATGGTGAACCGTGGCGTCAGGAGTTGCTGCAGGTACTGCGCGGGCATCGGCGGCTTCTTGAAGAGCGAGTAGCACGCTGGCCGGGTGTCGGCTTCAAAGCGCCCCAGTCCACCTATCTGGCCTGGCTGGATCTGCGCCAGTCAAGGATTGGCAGCGAGTCATCACCCGCCATTGCCCTCCTTGATCGAGCAGGCGTGGCGTTATCCGACGGGGCGGCTTTCGGTTATCCGGGGTTCGTGCGCTTGAATTTCGGGACTACGGCTGCGCAGTTGGAACAGGCATTGGAGCGAATGGATAACCTGTTGGCTTGATGCTGCACAAAAGGCCCGCGACGCAGGGCACCTTCATTGCTCTGTGTCACGGGCCCATTGCATCCGCTTCTGGTCACTCAGTAGAGAAGGGCGAACAGCTTGCGGCGATAGATCACTGTCAGAGGGTGGTCGGCGCCCAGGGCGTCGAAGACTCGCAGCAGAGTCTTCCTGGCCAGGTCATCGCCATAAGTACGATCGCTCTTCATTACTGCCAGCAATCCTTCCAGGCCTTCTTCATAATTGGCATCCGCTACCTGACGCAGGGCTCTCAAGTAGTTGGCCTCGCTATCCTCACGACCTTCCAGGGCGGCCAGTGCCTCAGCATCCGGAGCTTCCTCACCAAACTCTATGCTGGCACGTACGCCGCGTGCTGCTGGTGCGTCACGCTCTTCTGGCGGAAGTGCATCAAGCAGCTCACGGGCTTCATCGTTACGATTCTCTGCAACGCGCACTCTGGCCAGTTGGATCATGTAGCTGTACTGCTCAGGATTTTGCTGAATCAACTCGGCGTAGATCGCTCCTGCCGTGGCCGTATCTCCCACGGTGAGCGCCTGTTCGGCCTGTTCTTCCGGGCTGAGAGAGGCGTTTTCTGGAGCCTGGAAGTAACGACTCAGCCATTCACGTATCTCTTTTTCTGGCAGAGCTCCCTGGAACTGATCGACCAGTCCCCCCTGGCTGATGAGCTTGACATCGGGAACTGAGCGAACGCCCAGCTGAGCAGCAATCTCTTGATTATCATCGATATTCAGCTTGGCCAGCAGGAATGCGCCGGCATACTCACGCACCAGCTTCTCCAGTACAGGCATCAGATTCTTGCATGGCTCGCACCATGGTGCCCAACAGTCCAGGAGAACCGGTACACGCGTGGACAATTCCAACACTTGCTGGATATTGCTGCGATCGACTTCAAGAATCAGATCGCTGTCCTGTGGTGTGGATGCGTGAGCAGTGCCTGGCTCGGCAGTTGCACTGATGGTGTCGCCGGTGCGCGGGTCGACGATGGGCATGGCTAGACCTTGTTTAAGAAGAGTTTGAATACAACATGCGGGCGGAGGCAGCCAACTTCAAGATGCATGGTGTCATGCAGGATATCAGGTTGGCGTGAACGTCGTGCAGGCTCTTGCCTACCAGTACAACGAAAAAAAGCCAGATCCGTTTGGACCTGGCTTCTCTCTGAATATGGGTAGCGGGGACCGGGTTTGACCCGATGACCTTCCTGGGGTGATGAAGAGCTGAGCCCGACGAGCGGCTTGATGGCCCATTCCGCAGTAACGAAAAAGGCCAGATCCGTTTGGATCTGGCCTCTCTCTGAATATTGGTAGCGGGGACCGGATTTGAACCGATGACCTTCGGGTTATGAGCCCGACGAGCTACCAGGCTGCTCCACCCCGCATCAACGTGTGCACATTCTACGACTTTAGGCGGAAAAGTCAACACTGCAAAAAGATTGACTCGGATTGGTCGTCTTGATTTGCAGCAGTGGTCCATACTGCATGGTGAAGTTGTCGTTGAATTGTAAGCTCCGCCAGGCACCATTGAGCGTAGCGGCCAATGAGGGTCGTGGATGGTAAGCAGTAGGAGTGCTGACGCCATCGCCATTGAAAAGGACGATGGCGCAACAAGATCAATCAGGGAGGTCGAGATGACTCAGCAGAAAAATATCGCATGGGTCACCGGGGGAACCGGGGGGATCGGCAGTGCAATTTGTCGGTCCCTGGCAGACGCCGGGTATCAAGTAGTTGCTGGTTATAACAATCCAGAGAAGGCCAAGTCCTGGTTAGAGGCCCAGAGGGCAGATGGTTACGAGAATATCGACGTGGCTGGGGTGGACCTCACAAGCTTCGAGGCCTGCCAGGCAGGAGTAAGAGAGATCGAGGCCAAGTACGGTCCTGTTTCTGTACTGGTCAATTGTGCGGGCATCACACGCGATGGCACCATGAAGAAGATGACTCCCGAACAATGGGATGTCGTCATTGATACGAACCTCAACAGTGTCTTCAACACCTGCCGCAGTGTGATCGAGATGATGCTTGAGCAGAACTACGGCCGCATCATCAATATATCTTCCATCAACGGCCGCAAGGGGCAGTTTGGCCAAGTCAACTACTCCGCCGCCAAGGCGGGCATGCATGGCCTGACCATGGCTCTGGCTCAGGAGACGGCAACCAAGGGCATAACGGTCAACACGATATCGCCTGGATACATTGCCACCGACATGATCATGAAAATTCCCGAGAAAGTGCGGGAAGCTATCCGCGAAACCATCCCCATGAAGCGTTATGGCACACCTGAAGAAATTGCGCGTCTGGTGACCTTCCTCGCTGACAAGGACAATGGTTTCATCACTGGCGCCAACATCGACATCAATGGTGGCCAGTTCATGGGTTGACCAGATGGCTCGCCCCCTTCTTGAAGAAAGGGGCGAGCCATCATGGGATGTATCTCAACAGTGTGAGTCTGATGACTTCCCCCGGGAAACCTCGGGGGAAGGGTGTGCCGATTCAGGGGGGAGGCAAATGCGTCAGACTATCCAGCAGTCGGTCCAGTTCGCCGACCTCTCGTTGCCACAGGCCGGAAGAAACTGGGCCAGTAGCCAACAGTTCACAAAGTACTGAAGCGAGCTCATCCGCGCGTTCAGGGACTTGGCCAAGGTTGTCATTCAGGCGCTCGACCTGGATGGCCAGGCGCAGAGGCTCTTCCTGGTGGAGAACCGGTCCTCCTGCCAGCAGTGACAGATGTACCCGCAATCTTGTCAGACGTTCTGCAACATCACTTTCGGCAGGGGGGTGGTGACGAGCAACATTGCGTTGGTTGTGGGCGCGGAGCAAGGCATTGGAAAGGTCGAGGCCCTCGGGGACTTCCACATCCTCATGATGATGACCTGAAAGGGCAGCGTTATCCGCGTGTAGATGTGCGTTTATCAGCGGTGTGAGTTGGCGCCATCGATTGACTTTTTCGGCCACGCCAATACGCTCCAGACGCTCGCGCCGGGCGCGAACAATGCCAGTCCAGCGTTTTCGCATGCCTTCGGTACGTCGACCGGAAGGGAGGGGCTCCAGGGTCTGCGCTTCACTCAGCGCTTGATCCAGGAAGGACGCGTCCTGGCTATGCGTGGGTTGCCAGGCATCGAGGCGATCGATGAGCGCTTGCATCTGCTCGAGGCGCTCCTTGGTCTTCTGGGCTTTATCGTCACGCTTGGCATCCCGGTCAGCGAAAATCCTGTCACACAGGTGACGGAACTGGCGCCACAAGGCCTGTTCTTCTCCCTTGGGGGCGCGACCCAGTTCACGCCAACGTTGCTGCAAGGCCTTGGCACGGCTTGCGCGTTGCTCTGCGCTGAGCTCTGCCTGGCTGAGGGTTTGGATCTCTTCGATCAACGCGCGCTTGGCCTCGGCAATTTCATTGGCCCGCCGATCAATCAGCGCCTGGAGATGGTGGCGGATACGTCCGAAACGTCGACCGATGCTTTCAGCCTGATCGCGCGGCACTGGAGATGTCCGGTGCCAGCGATCACGTGCCTGGTCGCGAATCAGGCGCAGAGCATCCGGGTCCGCATGGGCGGCAGGTTGCTCAAGCAGAGCCTCGAGCTGTTCGCACAACGCCTCGCGCTCCTTTAGATTGCGCAAGCGTTCCTGTTGCTGATGCTCGTGCCATTCCTCGAGGGTTGCGCGGATATGGTCGGAAGCCGTGCGGAAGCGTTCGGAATGCTCCCGGCTGGCCGCGGCGTCGCCGAGAGCCTTCCACTCCTTGACCAGTTGGCGATGGCGGTGATCCCGGTCACGCTCTGAAAGTTGAGTGTTCTGCTTCAGCGCCTCGATGGCTTGGCATAGCTGCTCACGCTTGGGCTTGGCGACAAAGCCTCGCCAATCGCGTAACTCCGCGAGACGAGCGCCTAGGCGTTTGAGTCTTGCGTGCTGGGCCTCCGCGGATGCGGGTAGACGTTCAGACAAATGGCGCAGACGCTGATGAAGGCGGCTGGCGCCTTTGAAAGAACCGTCATCAAGCAGACTTTCCAGCCGAACAAGCTCGGTATCAAAGCGCTCGATACGTTGCTCGGTCTCACTATCGTCTTCCTTTTGGGCCAGGTCACGTTCCAGGTGCAAATAATGCACTGCGCGGGCAAGGCGCTTGTCCAACGGCAGGCCGGAAGGCCAGTCACAAGCGATGACCAGAGTGGTCAACTCGTCTTCATTGCCTTCCTGGATCGCGGCTTTCAAGGCATCGGCATGCTCGTAGAGACGCTGATAAGCCTGATGAATCTGATCATAGGTCTTGAGCGCTTTATCATAGCGCTGGCGCAGAGATTCATTGGCCAGATGCCGTTCGGAAAGGGATTGCCAGCGGCTTGCTGTAATCTGCTTTTGCGAACGCAGGCTAGCGAGGTCCTGGTCCGTAAGCGTCTCACCCTGATGCAGAGCCTGCAGGCTATCCTCCAGGGCCATCACCAGCGCTTCACGCTCCTGGTCAGCTTGTTCACGCTGTTGCTGGCTGGTCTGGAGAGCATGCTCTTGCGCCTCGTGGTCCTGGATCACTTTGCGACATCGCAG
The DNA here is from genome assembly GCF_029263665.1 of Halomonas sp. Lineage (GTDB taxonomy): Bacteria > Pseudomonadota > Gammaproteobacteria > Pseudomonadales > Halomonadaceae > Halomonas. The sequence goes on along the minus strand of NZ_JAJUFQ010000011.1, from coordinate 121,529 downwards.
ACAAGCATCCTGAAACCGACTTTCCTGAGATGCGTCTGGCAGGCTGGCAAGCTTGTTCCATTCCCGTTCCAGGTGGCGGAAGCGCCCAGCGTAAAGTGGTTCCCAGGTAGATTTGCTATGCTGCTCCAGGGTGTTGAGCAGCGACTCGCGTTGTTTCTTGGCGCGCTGGATGGCATCGGCATCAGCACGTAGACGGTTGAGCCTGTCACGGGCATCGCGCATGACATGGCGATCGCGGCGGGCCGAGTGAGCGAGCGTCTTGAGTCCTTCTTCCGATGTAATGCGCTTGGCGGCAGCATGACGTACGGCAGCGATACTGTTGTCGCAGGCCTGTCGAATCAAGAGGCTTTCCTCTTCGATATGCTGTAGTGCACTCAGGCGCAGTTGCTGGTTGTCACCTTGCAAAGCGACGACTTCAAGAAGCTCCGGGTCATCGATGGTTTCCACCATGTGTTGCCGGCGGGCAAGGTCAATATTTCCAATACGGCCACAGAGCAGGGCACACAGGTGCTGGTCCAGCTCTCTGGAGCCTTGCCCTTTGCTGCGCATGGTCAAGAGGTGTTCAGGATCCTCGATGCGCTGCAGGGCTGCGAGGCGTACATCCGGTTCAGGGTCCTGCGCGAGTTGCTCCAGTGCCTCTCGTTGAGAGCTGAAGGCCAGGCGAGCGGCGGCTTCGCGGCGAACGGCGGAATCGGAATGTTGCCAGCGAGGCGAAAAAAGACGGCGAAGGAGTCCTGGCATGAGGCGTCCTGGCGAAAAGGTGAAGAAGTACTTGAGGGTCTATAGTTCCTAGATGTCTATAGTACCCGGATGTCTATAGTCCTTGATGAGTTTATCTAATCATGCGCGCAGACAGCAGAAAAGTCCCGGTGCGTGCTGTTGTGGCTAAATAGAGACACTGACATTACGTTAATTGCAGCTTATGATCGGTGGAGGGGTATCACACTTGCTGAGAAGTATCATACCTGCATTGTGTGACGTGACCCGATCAATACCTGACGTGGAGTCCGGCAATGAGCCTCAAAGTGGACAGGGAGAGCATGGCGTTTACGTTCAAGGGCGGCATGCTGCCGATGACAGTGATGGAGCTTTCCAGTGCGGACCCGGAGCGTATCCGTGAGCAACTGGAAGGCAAGTTGTCTCAGTCGCCGGCCTTCTTCCAGCACACACCTGTGGTGCTGAGTGTCGAGAAGCTCGATGAGCCCCATCTGGCATTGGAAAGAATCTGTGCCGTGTGCCGTGCCCATAAACTGCTGCCGGTAGCGGTGCGTGGTGGTGCCGATCCGGTCCGGCAATCCGCCTGGGCGCTAGGCCTCGGTTGGTTTGCCCCCCAGGATAGCGGTCGCAGCCGCACACTGGAAAGCGTGCCTCCTACCGAGACAGCCAACGAAACGGCAGAAGAACCAATCGAGATCGTGGAGGCCGTGCCACAAAGTGGTGTCGGGCGTGTCTATCGCGGCACTGTGCGCTCTGGACAGCAGGTGACGGCACCGGATGGTGACCTGGTTGTAGTGGGGTCGGTCAATGCGGGGGCAGAGCTGTTGGCCGCTGGCAATGTGCATGTCTATGGGGCATTGCGAGGGCGAGCACTGGCAGGGATTCATGGAGATGCTCGTGTGGGCATCTTCTGTCGAGAACTCCATGCTGAGCTGCTCTCCGTGGCTGGAAACTACAAGCGGCTCGAAGACATTGACCCGCAGCTACTTGGCACTGCCGTGCAAGTCGTCCTTGATGACGATCAGCTAGGCATCAAGCCTCTGGCATAATGTTTGATTAGGACGTGCCGCCGCATCATTCGAATCGTGGTGGCAGGACCAACATATTACCAAGACAGGATGTGACACTTGGCCAAGATCATCGTTGTGACCTCCGGTAAAGGTGGGGTCGGTAAGACTACCAGTGCGGCAGCCATCGCCACTGGCCTGGCGCTGCGAGGCAACAAGACCGTGGTGATCGACTTTGACGTCGGCCTGCGGAATCTCGATTTGATCATGGGCTGTGAGCGCCGTGTGGTCTATGACCTGGTCAATGTGATCCAGGGAGAGGCCGGCCTCAGCCAGGCTCTGATCCGCGATAAGCGAGTCGACAACCTGCACATTCTTCCGGCATCCCAGACTCGGGACAAGGATGCGTTGACTCAGGATGGTGTGGAAAAGGTCCTTGAGACCCTGTCGAAGGATTTCGACTATATCCTGTGTGATTCGCCGGCTGGCATCGAGCGGGGCGCTCAGTTGGCCATGTACTTTGCTGATGAAGCGATCGTGGTAACCAACCCTGAAGTGTCGTCGGTTCGTGACTCCGACCGTATCCTCGGTCTGCTGTCTTCCAAGACCCGTCGTGCTGAAGAAGGCAAGGACCCCGTCAAGGAGCATCTGCTGATCACACGCTATAACCCGGGCCGAGTTGATCAGGGCGATATGCTCAATCTTGAAGATATCCGCGAAATACTGGCTATTGACCTGATCGGCCTGATCCCGGAGTCCGAGGCGGTACTGCGTGCATCCAACCAGGGGATCCCGGTGGCACATGATGGCAACAGTGATGCCGGCAAGGCATATCTGGATACTGTCGGTCGCCTGTTGGGCGAGGATGTGCCTCTGCGTTTCCACGAGTTCCAGAAGAAAAGCCTGCTGAGCCGCATGTTCGGAGGAGGCCGTCGGTGAAACTACTTGATTTCCTGAAGCGCGAGCGCAAGAAGTCCGCTTCCGTCGCCAAGGAGCGCTTGCAGATCATCGTCGCCCACCAACGTAGTCAGCGAGGTGGTCAGCCAGACTTCTTGCCGTTGCTTGAAAAGGAGTTGCTGGAAGTCATTCGCCGCTACGTCAGTGTCGACGACGATGCCATCAACATGTCCCTGGACAGTGAAGATAATTGCTCAGTACTTGAGTTGAACGTTACCCTGCCACGCAGCTGAGCTGCATGGTATGCCGTTGAATCTCATCGAGAGGCGGGGGTAATGGATGTCCAGTGCAGCCCGCGCCCCAAGGTCATGCCGGGGCGCGGTTCGTTGTATCTATCACCGGGTTGAGAAGAGCCGGATTGAGACGTCTTGCCTGGCTATTCTGGTGACTCACGAGTTCGGCCCAAGGCTGGGCTGTGCTAGGCTGTTCAGCGTTTTGCCTTCTGGTTTTGTCTTTTCAGCCGCGTGGAGACCTCTTGCCCATGGCGCAGCCGACCGCCGCTCCGCTGACTTTCTTGTGGCACGATTACGAGACTTTCGGGGCTGACCCTCGCCGCGATCGTCCTTCGCAGTTCGCTGCCATTCGCACTGATGCCGATTTCAATGAGATCGGTGAGCCTGTGGAATTGTTCTGCAAGCCCTCTGATGATGCCTTGCCACACCCTATGGCGTGCCTGATCACCGGTATCACACCTCAGCAGGCAAGGCGCAAGGGGGTGCCCGAGGCCGAATTTGCCGGTGCCATTGAAACCGAGATGAGCGTACCTGGTACTTGTGTACTGGGCTATAACAGCCTGCGCTTCGACGATGAAGTCAGCCGCCACCTGTTTTATCGAAACCTGATTGATCCTTATGCCAGGGAATGGCAGAACGGCAATTCTCGTTGGGACCTGATCGATATCGTGCGGGCATTCCATGCCTTACGCCCTGAAGGTATCGAATGGCCTCATCGGGAAGATGGGGCTCCCAGCTTTCGTCTCGAAGACCTGACGGCTGCCAATGGCATCGAGCATGCCGGGGCCCACGACGCTCTTGCCGATGTGCGGGCCACCATTGCTCTAGCGCGCCTGCTTCGCGAGCGGAATGTCAACCTGTTTGACTACTTGCTGTCTCTTCGCAACAAGCGCCAGGTGGCAAAGCGCCTGGGTGTTGTCTCACGCAAACCCGTCTTGCATATTTCGCGTCGCTATCCTGCCAGTCGTGCCTGTGGTGCCCTTGTGTTGCCGCTGACGGTACACCCGACCAACAGCAATGGCATCATCGTTTACGACCTGTCGCTCGACCCATCCGAAATGCTGCGCCTGTCGGCAGCAGAGATTCGCCAACGTGTGTTTGTCAGTAATGATGATCTTGCAGAGGGTGTCAGTCGTATTCCTCTCAAGGTCATTCATGTCAACAAGTGTCCTGTGGTCTTCCCGGCCAGTGCACTGAAGGATGTCTCTGGTCCTCACCAAGGTGAATATGGCGAGATTGTCGAGCGCCTAGGCCTGGATATGGCGCAGTGCCGAGAGCATTTTCGTCGTTTGGCAGGCGATCCGGATATCGCCGCAAAGGTGAGTGAGGTTTTCTCGGAAGGTCCGCCGGAGCCGCCGCGAGATCCCGATCTGATGCTTTATTCTGGAGGCTTTTTCTCGCCCAGTGATCGCCAGCAGATGCAGCAGGTGCGGAGCATGGATCCCTGGGATCTGGTGGATGCACGTTTTGCTTTCCAGGATCCGCGCCTGGAAGAGATGCTGTTTCGTTATCGTGCGCGTAGTTATCCAGATACCCTGACAGGGGAGGAGCAGCAGCGATGGGAAGCCTATCGCTGGGAGAAGATGAATGATCCGGCGCTTTCCAGCCTGACGCTCAAGGATTTCGCTCGTGAACTGGAGCGCCTGAACCAGACTTCCTTGACCGATCGCCAGCGTCAGATTCTTGAGGAACTGGTGATGTTCGTCGAGTCGATTATGCCGGCTCAGGCGTTTGGTTGATTGCGGCACTGTTCCGGCAGCTGTAGCGAAACGCCCGGCCATTGGCCGGGCGTTTCGCTACAAGAAGCGATGGCAAGAATCTATTGATGATTAGCGGGCTGAGCCTCCGCTGTTTTCTCATCATCCTTGGTGGGCATGCCATCGTCATCCTCCGGCAATACCGGGAGCTGGGCCTTGAGGTCTCGGGTATCGCTGGGCTTGGCGCCAGGATCAAAGGCGACATCGACAACATGCTGATCCAGGGTCGACCAGGTTGCTGTCAACTCGTCGGGAGTAACGTCGAGCACAGCCTTGGCCAGACGCTCGCGGCGATCGAAGGCCGTGTCGCCGAAGGAAAGTTCATTCCATAGGCGGTTGGCTCGCTCTCCCAGGCTAGTGTCGCGCTGGACGACGCTGTCATGCACTGCCTGACGATAAGTGGCCAACTCGTCATCCTTGAGTTCGCTCAGGTATTCCGGAACGCCTGACAGGAAGGCGGCGACATGCTTGGTCAGCTCTTCGCTACGGGTTGTCGGCGATTGCACCAGCAGGCTGATGCCTGGAGCTCTCAGCAAAGGAGAGTAACCCGCACTGACGACATAACCCAGCTGTTGTTCTGTGCGCAGACGCTGATAGAACGGTGTCTCCAGCAGCTTGCCCAATACGGCCACTCGAGCCTGGGTTTCGATGGACTGGTCCAGGCCCTGGAGGTAACGCAGTAACAGGGACTCCTCGCGACTGGAATCGGGGGTCAGCGTCGCGAGATTATCTGCCTGGAGCACTTCCAGATCAGGAATCTCGTCAGCTGCCAGTTGCGGAGAAAGGGCCGAGATGACTTGCTCGGCTTCCTTCTGGACCAGATCTGCATCCGCATTGCCTACAGCCAATGCTTGCAGGTGGAGGTTGGCAAGAAAGCTGTCTCGATACTTGCGCAGATCGTCGGCATCAATGCCTTCCAGGGCCTTGAGCTGTGCTCTGGGGGACCACTGAGGGCTCATCAGTGTCTCGGTCAGGATGCGTTGGCCCTGGTAATAGAGCGGGTCCTGAGGCGCATTGCGCCAGCCACGTGACAGGCCATAGCGGACTCGAGCAACGCTGTCATCGTCGATCTTGCCATGCTGGAGCTGTTCCAGCACCGCGTCGATGACCTTGTCCTGGCGGTCGCGCCAGCCATTGAACGACAAGGTCATACCGCGAGCGTGGGCATAAGCGTCATAGCCTTGGCCTGCTAGACGAGCCGCATACAAGTGCTCATTGAGGCTGTCATTGAGCCAGCCGGCCAGCAATTGAGTGAGCACTGCCTGTCGTGGCGTCTGACTGGCTTGTGGGTTCTGCAAACTGAAGCGCCAGGAGACTTCTGGAGTATCGAACTCATTATCGGCCTTGAACCAGACATCCGCCTGATCTGTGTCGACCAATACCTCTGGACGTTCCTGGTGGGCATCGAGAAGGCTCAGGTCCTGGGCGATGAAGGGGTTGGGTTCGGGCAAGGCCAGGCCATCCAGGGGATCTGCGGCCCTGATGCCCGGAGATACTTCCTTCCAGGGAACGTTGTAGTAGGTGGTGCGCTGCTCGCTTTCCACCTCCGGGCCGCTGTACAGGCGCAGCATGCGCTCTGGGCGAAGGTCGTCGAGCAGGTCTTCCACCTCGGACTTGTCGAGGCCATCCATGCGAAAGCCTGCACGGTTGACATCCTTGAGAGGATAAAGCGTCAGACTCATGGACAAGCGCGTGGCTTCATTCATGGCGCCGCCATGCTGCTGGAACTGGAAGGCTTGCTCGGACAGGCTGGCCTGCTCGTCATAGCGGGCTTCGCTAATGCCCTGATTGCGAATCAGGTCGACAGTGGCAAACAGGCTGGCCTGGATACTATCAATATGCTTGGCGCCTTCCGGCGTCAGGCTGACATCCACGGAAAACAGCGCATGCTGGCCATCTCCGTGGGCGACGCCTGCGGACAGAGCATCTGCCCAGCCTTCTTCACGCAGCCGACTGAGCAGGCTGCCAGGCCCTTCGTGACCTAGCAGATTGGCGATGTAGCTGGCAGGTTTGGTCCGATAGGTAAGAATCGAGTCTGGCACGGGGAACATGAAGCTCACCAGGCGACTATCGCGAAGTGACTTGAACTCTACTGCCAGTGGTAGATGGGACTCATCCACCAGTGGCTCGGTAATGACTTGCCGTTCCAGGTCGCGATTGGGGATGGCGCTGAAGTTGTCGTTGACCAGTTGAGTCAGCATGTCCATGGGCAATGGCGCCACAATGGCCAGGTGCATGACGCCAGCGCCATAGTGGTTCTGGTAGAAGTCGATGATGCGATCTCGCAGACTGGGTTCGCCCTTGGGACGATCAGCCAATGTCTCGGTGCTGCCTACTGAAAAGCCGACGGTAGGGTTGGCAGGGTTGAGCAGAGTGTCCAGGACTTCATTTCCGCGGCGCCCATCGTCGCGCAAGCGGGATTGATATTCGGAATGTACTACCTGGCGCTCATTACCCAGGCGATCAGCATTGAATAGAGGATCGATGAAAAAGTGGCTGAACCTTTCCAGAGCCCCGGAAAAGGCCTTGGGTTCTACTTCAAAGAAGTAGTTGGTGTCCTGCGAAGCAGTGAAAGCGTTGTGAGTGCCGCCATGCTGCGTGATATAGCTCTGGTAGGCATCACTGTCCGGGAATGCATCGGTGCCCAGAAACAGCATGTGCTCAAGCAGATGGGCCAGGCCCTGCAGGTCGTCCGGGTCCTGGGCACTGCCCACGGAAACGTTCATGGATGCGGCGGCCTTGTCCGCCTCTGGATCGCTGACCAGCAGGACCTCCAGACCATTATCCAGTGTTATGACACGATAGTCCCGGGTGTCATGAGGGCTGACGATGGGGTGGGCAACCTGGGCAATGGCCTCGCTGGCATCGTCAGGAGGAGAGGCCTCGGAAGCCGTGGCTGCCAGACTCAAGGATGACGCCAAGGGTGTCAATGTCATCAACAACGTAGTGGCGAGGACACAGATGCCTCGCCGGGGGGATATTGCGGCCATCAGCTCTCCTGTTCAGGTAACTGGCGCATCATTCTGCCAATGGGGTGCGCGCATGATGGGTCTTGTTCACGCGGATTGTTTACACGTCTAGATACCGGGAAGGCGCCCAACAGTTCCCCGGGCGCCGGATTAAGTAACCCTTCAAGCACCTTCTGGTTGCTGTCTGGTGTCAGCCATGTGGCGGCATCATCACTTGTGATAATGGCTGGCAGGCGCTCAGAAAGCGGTTCCAGAAAGGTTGGGGATGGCACCGTGATGAGGGCAAAGGAATCGTTGTAATGACAAAGCGTAGTGTGAAATCGGCACCAGATCGCGGCCAGCAGTAATGGCCCTCGGTCGGCACGGGTGATCAGGTACGGTTGCTTGTAGCCAGGCCCTGGTCGCCAGGCATACATGCCTGCCACCGGTATCAGGCAGCGTCGTGCCCGAAAGGCTTCCCGGAACATGGTGCGCTTGTCCAGGCTTTCAGCTCGTGCGCAATGAGGTGCGTGATCAAGCACCTTGAGCCATGGAGGTGTCAGGCCCCAGAAAAGCTGGGTAAGCGTCGGTCGCCTGGATTCCAGTCGAATGGCTGACAGTGCCTGGCGTGGTGCCATATTGACACCGGATATCGTCGCCACTGGCGCGATCACGTCCGGTAGTGCGCTTTCGATGCAGGAGTGTGGGATGTAGAGCCGTCCAGTCATGATTTCCCAGGTTGCCCGGAGGCGAATAAGAGCAGCATATGATGGAGTGCCAAGCCTTCGAAGGGAACCTTTGCACTAAGCGCTGTACTGAATGAGTAACAGTGGATGCAAGTTACGACATTGGAACGGCTGAATGAATAAGCTGTCGAAAACACTGTTCGATTAAGTTATCCTCAGGATAACATGACAAAATGACTGCCGCCTGAACAGATGGCAGCATGTGTGAGGAATCCCATGGCCCGTCCCAGACAGCATGCTCCAGAAGAGCTTCACGCTCAGGTGATGGCCGCCTGCGATGCATGGCTGGCCGAACAGCCAGTGCATGAACTTTCACTGCGCTCCCTGGCCCGAGATGTGGGCTGTGCTCCGAGTACTTTGCTCAAGCTGTACGGTAGCTTCCATAACCTGTTGCAGCATGTCAATCTGGAAAGCCTGGGGCGTCTGCGCTGTGTCATCGAGCCCTTGCTGGCCGATACGACGCCACCGGCCGAGCGCCTCAAGGCCCTGGCCTTGGGCTACTGGACCTTTGCACGCCAGGATGCCCATCGATGGCAGTTGCTGTTTGATTATCCGCTGGCGCAGGAAGGTGAGCTGGACCAACGTCAGAGTGACATGATCGAGGCCTTGTTTTCCAGAGTGGAAGAGGCGCTCAAGGAGTATGAGCCTAACCTCGATGATCTTGAGGCCCGTCGCCTGGCTCGTACGCTGTGGGGTAGTGTTCACGGCCTGGTCCAACTGGGGCTGAATGATCGCCTCGGCTATTGGCAAGGGGGAGCCTTTGCCGTTGAAGAACTGCTGGACCAATTATTGGATACCACCTTGGCGGGCTTGGCCCATAAATTCAGTACTCCGTGATATCGATTTTTCTCTGGGCTCTCGTCGTCCTCGCTTTTACGGCCTACATCTGGCACTGCTCCCGTCACCCGGCGGTGCATCTGCGTTGCATGGTGTTTGGTCTCATTCATATACTCTATCGCCTGCGTTTTCGGGGGCGCTCTCATATCCCGCGCTATGGTGCGGCATTGGTCGTGTGCAACCACGTCAGCTTTGTTGATGCCTTGGTGATAGGCGGTGGTTGTCCCAGGCCGGTGCGCTTCATGATGGACAAGCCGATCTACGAGTCGAAGTATCTCAATTGGCTATTTCGCATGGTCGGGGCGATTCCGGTGGAATCCGACAGGCGGGACCCAGGCAATGTGCGTCGCGCCCTGGATGAAGTTAGTAGGGCGTTACGCCATGGTGACATCGTCATGCTGTTTCCAGAAGGGCGCCTGACCACATCGGGTGAAATAAACACGTTTCGTCGTGGTCTGGATCTGATCCTGACACGGGACCCTGTGCCTGTGATTCCTGCTGCCATGTCCGGTTTATGGGGCTCCTGGACATCCCATCGTCATGGCCGAGCCTTATCTCAGTGGCCCAGGCGCTTCCGTGCCCGGGTTGCTCTGTACTTTGGCGAGCCAGTTGCGCCAGAGCTGGCTACTCGGCAGTTGCTGGAGAGGAGGGTTCGGGAACTGAAGACTGAAGCTGACCAATGGGCCGGCAACCGGTGAGGGCATGCCAGTGCAATGCCCTTGTGCAGGTTTCAAATGCAGGCGCCGGAAGTCAGGTGGGATCTCGCTCTTGAAGCGCCTTTCGCTTACTGCTCGTTGATGTCGTCAACCGGTCGCCTGGCGGCGGCTGGCCAGCAACATATTGAAGTGATCAGGTTGTCGCGAATTTCCAGAATCTCCATACGAATGTTGCCGATCTGAAGGCAGGTCGGGCCGTTGGGGAAAGACTCCAGATGTTCCAGGATGAGGCCATTGATGGTCTTGGGGCCATCCGTGGGTAACTGCCAGCCCAAGGCCTTGTTGATATCGCGGATGTTGGCGGTGCCCTCGATCACGTGACTGCCATCGGGGCGTGGTTGCATGCCGATGTCCATGGCTGCAACATCGGTGGTGAACTCGCCTACGATCTCTTCAAGAATGTCTTCCAAGGTCACCAGACCTTCCACATCCCCGTATTCGTCGACCACAATGCCAATACGCCGTTTCTGCGTCTGGAAGTTGAGCAGTTGGGTGTGCAATGGAGTGGATTCGGGGATGAAATAGGGCTCGCGAGCTTCCTGGACAATGGCTGCCTTGGTCACCTCCGGAAGAGACAGGAAGCGCGCAGCATTGCGCAGATGGAGCATGCCAATGATATTGTTGATGTCGCCCTTGTAGATAGGTAGGCGAGTGTGCTGGCTGGTGCGGATCTGGGTCAGAATGTCGTCCAGCTCGTCATCCAGATCGATGCCCACGACCTCGTGGCGCGGCACCATGATGTCATTCACAGTGACATTTTCCAGGTCGAGTATGGACAGCAGCATCCCCTGGTGGCGGCGGGGAATCATGGTGCCCGCTTCATGCACGACGGTACGCAGTTCATCTCGAGTCAGGTTGTCGGCCCCTCCCTCGATGCTCTTGATACCAAGCAGGCGTAATAATCCATTGGAAATGGTGTTGACCACCCAAACCAGCGGATAGAGCAACTTGAGCAAGGGTTCAAGGATCATGGAGGCCGGGTAGGCAATACGCTCAGGCTTTACCGCAGCAAAGGTCTTGGGGGTTACCTCTGCGAATATCAGTACCACAATGGTAAGAGTGGCGGTGGAGATGGCGGGTCCGCTGACGTCGCCAAAGAAGTGAATGGCGATGATGGTGGCGATGGAAGCTGCCAGGTTGTTGACGAAGTTGTTGCCAATCAGGATGACGCCGATCAAGCGGTCCGGGCGGGTCAACAGGCGCATGACGCGCTTGGCGCTGCTCTGTCCTCTGCCAGCATGATGACTCAGTCGATAACGATTGATCGACATCATGCCGGTCTCGGAACTGGAAAAGAAGGCGGAAAGTGCAATCAGCACGAAGAGCAGGCCAAACAGCAATCCCAGGGGGAAGTCGTCGTTCAAGACGTCGGGTCCTTGGTCACGGGTGAGGTTCGATTTGTAGGGGGGCGATGGCAGCCTGTCAAGGCAACACCATGCTCAGCCTATGCTTTAGGGCCAGGAGTCAGTTGGTCGTCAGCAACACTTCAAGCACGAATTTGCTGCCGAAATAGGCCAGTAACAGGGCGATATAACCGCCCAGTGTCCAGTGTACGGCACGCATGCCTCGCCAGCCCAGGCGATGGTGACAGATCAGCAAAGTGGCGAATACCAACCACGCAAGCAACGACAGTACAGTTTTGTGTACCAAGTGTTGGGCAAACATGTCGTCAAGGAAGATGATGCCGCTACCAATCGCAAGTGTCAGCAGACCCATGCCGACCCAGATCATCTCGAACAAGACTCTTTCCATGGTTGTCAGCGGAGGCAGTGCTTGAACCACACCACGGATTCTATGATGCTTGAGTGCCTTGTTCTGGATGCCGACGAGGACTGCCTGAAGGGCTGCAATGGCTAGAACAGCAAAGGCGAGGGCGGAGCTGGCTGCGTGCAAGGCAATGCCTGGCGTCATGCCGTTCGTGCTGGCCGGTGTCGGCATTTCGGTGCCCAGCAGCAGCACCAGGCCAGAGAATGGGAAAAGAGCGGCGGCAATATTCAGTACGGGTTTGAACATGCTGGTGATCAACAGCAACAGCCCTGCGAGGCCGGTTATCAATACTGCGCTGGTCGAGAAGCCAGGCAGCAATGAGCCATCTGCTATTAGCAGTCCAATGGACACTGTCAGGTGCAGCGCCACAGCCAGGCTGCCGAGGCCGCGCACCAGAAGGCTTCGCGGTGGTACGCGACGCAATAGGGTGAGAGCCTGCCATGAGGCAGCGGCCAGGTAAAAGACGAAGGCCATCAAGGCCAATGGAAACGCCTGCATGCTTGCTGTCCGTGCGCCTTGTTGAAATCGAGGAGTGCCCTGCGAAGGCCTACTATAACGTATCTCATTCTCGCTGACAGCCAACGCATGGAGCCCAGGACCGAGTAGGCGTATAATTCATCCCCAAATGCTCAGGCTGCGTGATCACGCACCGTTGGAGAAGTTCATGTTTCAGAATCTCAGCGAGCGTCTATCTCAGACGCTGAAGTCCATCAAGGGCCAGGCGCGCCTGACCGAGGACAATATCAAGGATACCTTGCGTGAGGTGCGTAAGGCGTTGCTTGAGGCAGACGTGTCTCTGCCAGTGGTCAAGGTCTTCATTGAACGGGTGCGTGAACGTGCTGTGGGCCAGGAAGTATCGCGCAGCCTGTCCCCAGGTCAGCAGTTCGTCAAGATCGTTCAGCAGGAGCTGGAAGCGACCATGGGTGAGGCCAATGAAGGCCTGAGCCTCAAGGGCGCTCCTGCCGTCGTGCTGATGGCGGGTTTGCAGGGGGCGGGTAAGACCACTTCCGTGGCCAAGCTGGCACGTTTTCTGCGCGAGCGCGAAAAGAAGAAAGTCCTAGTGGTTTCTGCCGATGTCTACCGTCCGGCAGCCATCGATCAGCTTGAAACTCTGGCCAAGGAAGTCGAAGTCGACTTCTTCCCGTCGAGCTCTGACCAGAAGCCGGTGGATATTGCCGAGTCAGCCATCAAGCATGCCAAGATCCAGTTCCATGATGTGGTTATCGTCGATACCGCCGGTCGTCTGGCCATCGATGAGGCCATGATGGAAGAGATCAAGGCATTGCATCAGGCTATCGATCCGGCCGAGACTCTGTTCGTGGTCGATGCCATGACCGGTCAGGATGCTGCCAATACGGCACGGGCCTTTGCCGATGCCTTGCCGCTGACAGGTGTGGTGCTGACCAAGGCGGATGGTGATGCTCGTGGCGGTGCAGCCTTGTCGGTGCGCCATGTTACCGGACGTCCGATCAAGTTCATGGGTGTCGGCGAAAAGGTCGATGCACTTGAGCCGTTCCACCCCGATCGTGTGGCCTCGCGTATTCTGGGCATGGGCGATGTGCTCTCCCTGATCGAGGAAGCCGAGCGCACCGTCGACAAGCAAAAAGCCCAGAAGCTGGCGCAGAAGGTCAAGAAAGGACAAGGCTTTGACCTTGAGGACTTCCGTGAACAGCTCCAGCAACTCAAGAAAATGGGAGGCATGGGGGGGCTGCTTGGCAAGTTGCCGGGCATGGGGCAGATGGCTGAACTGGCTCAGGGGCCGGGTCCCGAGAAGGAGCTGGGCAAGCTTGAAGCATTGATCAATTCCATGACGCCTGCTGAACGCCACCAACCGGACATCATCAATGGTTCACGCAAGCGCCGTATCGCGGCGGGTGCAGGCCTGCAGGTGCCGGACCTCAATCGTCTGCTCAAGCAGCACAAGCAGATGCAGAAAATGATGAAGAAGGCAGGCAAGAAAGGCGGCATGCAGAAGATGATGCGTGGCATGTCTGGCATGATGGGCCCCGGCGGTGGCATGGGCGGGCCTGGGGGGATGCCCTGGCGCTGAGCCGAGGGTAAGTCCTTGAGATGCGCTGTATCCTGATCACCAAGGGCGGCGGTGGAGGGGGCCTTTATTGTCCGTGTCTTGCACGGATGGGCGGAAAAAGGTTCCCATGATGGCTGCTTTTCCGTAAAATACCGCCTCTTCACTGGAAGGACCGTGTTTTTCGCGGCCCTTGTCGTGTCGTGAGCGCACACTGATGCTGATGTTTTCGTCATCATATGCGCTGTTATCAATCGTAGTTCAACCGAAGGACAGTCAACGTATGGTTACCATTCGTCTGGCACGTGGTGGCGCCAAGAAGCGTCCCTTCTACCACCTGACCGTGACCGACTCCCGCAACTCCCGTGACGGCCGTTTCATCGAGCGTCTGGGTTTCTTCAATCCTGTTGCCCGTGGTCAGGAAGAGCGTCTGCGCGTCGACCTGGATCGCGTTGCTCATTGGCAGTCCCAGGGCGCCCAGCTGTCTGGTCGCGTCGCTGAGCTGGTCAAGGAAGCACGCAAGCAGGCCTGAGTTCATCCAGGTCGAGGTGACACACAGCGAAGCCTGTTGAATGTCACCAGGCAGTAAGGTAACTGGAAATAGGCTGACGGTATGCGTTGCCAGTGTTTCCAGAAGGTGTGAATCAGTTTGTCGTCAGCAGGAGTCATGGAGTCGCCAATGAGCCAAAGCGCTGTGCGCCAATCGGCCGACGACTACGTCGTGTTAGGCAAGCTGACCAGTCCTTATGGCATCAAGGGCTGGATGAAGGTGTATTCGTATACCTCCCCCATGGAAGGCATTCTCGATTATGCCGAGTGGGTGCTCCGCCGTGATGGAGAGGTTTCACACCATCGTCTCAAGCAGGGCCGTCGCCAAGGGCGAGGTCTGGTGGCTTGTCTTCAGGGCATCGATGATCGTAGTCAGGCCGAAGCCATGGCCGGTGCGGAAATTCTGTTGCCCAAGGAGGCATTGCCTCAGCTCGACAGTGGCGAGTACTACTGGCATCAGTTGGAAGGCCTCAAGGTCATCACGCTGGAAGGTATGTGCCTCGGGCATTTGGCCTACCTGTTCGAGACCGGTGCCAATGATGTCATGGTCGTCAAGGGCGAGGGTGCCCCGGATGATCGTGAGCGTCTGCTTCCCTTCTTGCCCGACGATGTGGTCAAGCATGTCGATCTGGACGCGGGGGAGATGCTGGTCGACTGGGATCCAGATTTTTGATGCTGGGTCATCGGTAGTACCGACAGGAGACTAGTGCTGTGTGGATTGGTGTAGTGTCACTGTTTCCCGAGATGTTCGAGGCGATTACTTGCCACGGCGTTACCGGGAGAGCGGTCGAGAAAGGCCAGGTGACGGTGGAGTTCTGGAATCCCAGGGACTATGCCACTGACCGTCATCGTACTGTGGATGATCGCCCCTATGGCGGAGGCCCCGGTATGTTGATGAAGGTTGACACCCTGCGCAGCGCCATTCATGACGCCCGTGCGCGTGCCGAGCAGGCCACTGGTCAGCGGCCGCGAGTGATCTACCTGTCCCCCCAGGGGCGCAGGCTTGATCAGAAGGGAGCGCAGAAGCTGGCTTCAGGTCCGCCTCTTGTCGTGGTGGCTGGACGTTATGAAGGCATCGATGAACGTGTGGTAGAAGCGGATATCGATGAAGAATGGTCCATTGGAGACTATGTGCTCAGCGGCGGTGAGCTGCCGGCCATGGTTCTGATCGACACGGCGGCAAGGTTGGTGCCTGGCGTATTGGGGCATCAGGATTCCGCGGTCGAGGACTCGTTCAATGATGGGTTGCTGGATTGCCCGCACTATACGCGCCCGGAGGTGATCGATGGGCGGCGGGTTCCGGAAGTCTTGCTCAGTGGTCATCATGGCAATATTCGCCGATGGCGCATGAAGCAGTCTCTAGGGCGCACCTGGTTGCGTCGGCCGGACTTGCTGGAAGGCAGGGAACTGGTACCGGAACAGCAAGCGTTGTTGAAAGAGTTCATGGACGAATACGCCGATCAGGCGGAGGTGCAATCCGCTTCCTCGGAAACAGGGCCGTCCTGAGTCTCGGGTTTCTGCGGATTTGCGTCACAAACCGACCCGCTCTCGTGCTGCGAGTGCCGGGATCACGACCCACCGGCATCCACTATCGATCGGTGAGTCACAACATTTTCAGGAGTTTGACGATATGAGCAGCAAGAACAAGGTGATCCAGGCACTCGAAGCCGAGCAGATGAGCAAGCAGGTACCTGACTTCGCTCCGGGCGACACCATTGTCGTTCAGGTCAAGGTCAAGGAAGGTAACCGTGAGCGCCTGCAGGCCTTCGAAGGCGTGGTCATCGGCAAGCGTAATCGCGGCCTGAACTCCGCTTTCACCGTGCGCAAGATTTCTCACGGTGTCGGCGTTGAGCGTACTTTCCAGACTTACAGCCCGCTGGTTGACTCCATTGCTGTCAAGCGTCGTGGTGACGTGCGTCAGGCCAAGCTGTACTACCTGCGTGAGCGTAGCGGTAAGTCTGCGCGCATCAAGGAAAAGCTGGCTTAAGGCTGCTGAATGCCTGATTGGGAGGGGCGCCTCATGGCGTCATGCTGATGCATCTGGTACTCCACTCATATCAGGGTTTCATGCTGCTTTGATTGACACCCCGTCACCGCTCTCTGCGGGGCGGGGTGTCTTGTCATGGAGCCGGGGAATGCCAAGGCGATAGTTGATGACCCAGCAAACAGCTGATGCTCTGATCGATACCTTTCTCGACGCTTTATGGCTTGAACAAGGTGCCAGCGAGCATACTCTGTCAGCCTATCGGCACGATCTGAATGCCTGGGCAGCTTATCTGGTTGAGCAGCAGGGTGGGGAACTGCTGAGCCCGGATGAGTCTCTATTGCCGCGATGGCTGAGTGAGCGCAGGGACAATGGTTACCAATTGCGCAGCAACGTGCGCCTGCTGGCAAGCCTCAGGCGTTTTTATCGCTGGGCACTGTCAGAAGGGTGTATCACTGAGGATCCGCTGACCGGGATCAAGCTACCACGGGTCAGGCCGTCGTTACCGGATACGCTCGAGGAGCAGGAAGTCGAGCGCTTGTTGGCAGCCCCGGAGCTGGATACTGCCATTGGCATGCGCGACCGGGCCATGTTGGAAGTCCTCTATGGTGCCGGGTTGCGGGTCAGTGAACTGGTCGGACTGACCACTGATGCCGTCAATTTGCGTCAGGGGGTGGTCCGGGTGCGCGGCAAGGGCGAAAAGGATCGGCTGGTGCCGCTTGGTGAAGAGGCTTCCCACTGGCTTGAGCGCTACATTCGTGAAGCGCGTGGTGCATTGATGATGGATATCACCAGGCCGGCGTTGTTCCCCGGGCGCCACGATGCGACCATGACTCGCCAGACATTCTGGTATCGGATCAAGCATTACGCCAAGGTGGCCGGCATTGACCGCCCATTATCGCCGCACACTCTGCGGCATGCATTCGCCACTCATTTATTGAATCATGGGGCGAACTTGCGTGTCGTACAGTTGCTGCTGGGACATGCTGACCTTTCGACAACCCAGATATACACACATGTGGCGCAGGCCAGATTGGAAGCCCTGCATGCCGACCATCATCCTCGAGGCTGATCTATGAATCGTACTCTTCCCGCTATGGCCGCCATGACCCTGGCCATCTCGATGTCCTGTGCAGGCTTGGCCCAGGCTGCCGTGCCCTCCAAGCTGCAGAATCTCGAGGTTGACGGCAAGGAGATGCCGGTCGAGGAAGTGCTCGAGTCTCCCATGGAAGGCCTCTATGAGGTTCATCTTACCAGTGGCGAGTCTTTCTACACCGACTCTGAAGGCAGCTATTTCCTGCTTGGTGATCTGTATGAGAATGGCCCCGAAGGCCTGGTCAATCTGTCCGAAAAAAAGCGTAACGAGCGCCGCGCCGACAGGCTGACTGCCATTGCGGACGACGATCAGGTCATTTACCGAGGGGCAGATGAACCCAAGGCGGTGATTCATGTGTTCACTGACACAACCTGCCCGTATTGCCGTAAGTTCCACGAGGAAGTCCCCAAGCTCAATGAAATGGGCATTCAGGTCAATTACCTGGCTTTCCCGAGAGGCGGCATGCTCAGCGAAGGAGCTCGTGAACTGACTCGAGTATGGTGCTCCGACAATCGCACGGAAGCTTTGACCGCAGCGAAGCAGGGAGAGGTTCCTGAAGAGGCGGCAAGCTGCGACAATCCCGTGGAGCAGCAATATCGCCTGGGATTGGAAATGGGTGTGCAGGGGACACCTGCCATCGTGCTGCCCGACGGTCGTCTGGTGCCAGGTTATGTGCCTGCTGATCGCCTGGCAGGCATGCTGGGCGTCAAGAGCTGACACTGATAGCGTTTCATACGACAAAAGAGCCTGGGATCTGCACCCAGGCCATGTCCTCGAGGGACATTTGCTGTGACACCTGCCGTAGGCAGAAACAACCAATTGAGGGAGAAACATCTTGAAACCGGTGAGAGTGGGAATCTGTGGCCTGGGTACCGTCGGAGGCGGAACCTTCAATGTCCTGACACGTAATGCTGATGAGATTGCGCGGCGTGCCGGGCGGCCCATTGTGATTGAGCAGGTTGCTCATCGTCGTCCCAACCCTGAATGCGACCTCACCGGTATTAATACCACCAACGATATCTTTGCCGTGGCGTCCAATCCCAACGTGGATGTCGTAGTGGAACTGATCGGTGGTTACGATGTGGCTCGTGATCTGGTGCTCACTGCCATCGAAAATGGCAAGCATGTGGTGACGGCCAACAAGGCACTGATTGCCGTCCACGGCAACGAGATATTCAAGGCAGCTCACAAGAAGGGCGTCATCGTGGCTTTCGAGGCTGCGGTGGCCGGAGGGATTCCGGTGATCAAGTCCTTGCGTGAAGGGCTTGGTGCCAACCGTATCAGTTGGGTTGCCGGTATCATCAATGGCACCGGCAACTACATCCTCACTCACATGCGTGATGAGGGGAGAACCTTCGAGGACGTACTGGCCGAGGCCCAGGCGCTGGGATATGCCGAGGCAGACCCAACCTTCGATGTCGAAGGCATCGATGCTGCCCACAAGCTGACCATTCTGGCCTCACTGGCCTATGGTGTTCCGCTTCAGTTCGACAAGGCCTACACCGAAGGCATTTCTCGAGTCACTGCGGAAGATGTCGAGCAGGCTGACAATCTGGGCTACATCATCAAGCACCTGGGAATCTCCAAACGTACTGATCATGGTCTGGAACTGCGCGTTCATCCGACCTTGATTCCCAAGGAGCGCCTGCTGGCCAATGTTCATGGGGTCAAGAATGCCATCGCTGTGATGGGCGATGCGGTGGGTCCGACGCTCTACTATGGTGCGGGTGCCGGCGCTGAGCCGACAGCTTCTGCGGTGGTGGCTGACCTGCTTGATGTGGCTCGTGATATTTCCACCGAGCACCGTTATCGTACGCCCTATCTGGCCTTCAGTGGCGTCGACGGTGACTGTGACTCGTTGCCGATCATGCCCATGGAAGATATCACCACGGCCTATTACCTGCGCCTGCTGGCCGTGGATCGGCCGGGTGTGTTGGCACGTGTCGCCACGATCCTTTCCGAGGAAGGTATCTCCATCGAAGCGTTGATCCAGCAGGAGGCAACCGAGGGTGAGCTGGTGCCGATCATCCTGCTGACCCATCGTACGCTGGAAAAGCACATGAACGAGGCCATTCGCCGTATCGAAGCTCTGGCCGATATCGCGGGTTCCGTCACTCGTATCCGCGTGGAAAGTCTCGACGAACAGGACTGAAGCCCGGTGACGCCGATGGCGTCACCTTCGCTGGATTCATAGGCCGCGGCCACCTGCCGCAGCAAGGAAGACAAGATGCGTTATATCAGCACTCGCGGGCAGGCGCCTGCACTTTCCTTCGAGGACGTTGTGCTCACCGGCATGGCATCCGATGGCGGTCTCTATGTGCCTGAGACCTTTCCGACCCTGAGCAAGGAAGACCTTGCCGAGATGGCCGGTCTGTCCTATGCCGAGATCGCCTTCCGGGTGATGAAACCCTTTGTTGGCGGCGAAATCGATGATGCCACCCTGCGTGGCCTGATCGAAGATGCTTATGCCACGTTCAGCCATGATGCCGTAGTGCCATTGAACCAGTTGGATGCCAACCACTTCCTGCTCGAGCTGTTCCATGGCCCGACCTTGGCATTCAAGGATGTTGCCTTGCAGCTGCTCGGCCGTATTCTCGACCACTTCTTGAAGAAGCGTGGCGAGCGTGCGGTGATCATGGGCGCAACCTCTGGTGACACCGGCTCTGCTGCCATCGAGGGTTGCCGTCACTGCGACAATCTCGACATCTTCATCCTCCACCCGCATAACCGAGTATCGGAAGTGCAGCGGCGCCAGATGACTTCCGTGCTGGCGGACAATGTCTTCAACATTGCCATCGAGGGCAACTTCGATGATGCCCAGGCCATGGTCAAGGCCAGTTTCGCCGACCAGAGTTTCCTCAACGGCACCCGCCTGGTCGCAGTGAACTCCATCAACTGGGCACGGATCATGGCCCAGGTGGTGTACTACGTGGCATCAGCTGTCGCGGTCGGCGCTCCCCAACGCGAAGTCAGCTTCTGTGTCCCTTCGGCCAACTTCGGCAACGTATTTGCCGGTTATGTGGCCCACCGCATGGGGTTGCCGGTCAAGCAATTCATCATTGCCACCAATGCCAATGACATCCTTCATCGCACCCTGGCCGACAATGATTTCTCCAAGAAGGAACTGCTGGCGACCCTGGCGCCCTCCATGGATATCGTGGTGTCGTCCAACTTCGAGCGCCTGTTGTTCGAAGCCTACGAGCGTGATGGCAATGCCGTTGCTGAACTGTTGATGCGTTTCCAGAATGAACCGACAGTGCTGGCAGAGGCTCCGCTGGCGCGCCTGCGTGGCAAGTTTTCCAGCCATAGCATCGATGATGCCACCATTCTCGAAGTGATTCGTGAAGCGCATCACCGGACTCAGGAAATTCTCGACCCGCATACCGCTACGGGGTACCGTGCAGCGGAGCGCGAGCGCAGCGATACTGCTACGCCGATGATCACGCTGGCAACGGCTCATCCCGCCAAGTTTGCCGAGGCAGTGGTCAAGGCCGGATTCCCAGGCGTGCCTCTGCCGCCACATATGGAAGACCTGCTGGAGCGGGAAGAGCGCTATAGTGTATTGCCAGCGGAACTCGGTGCGGTACAGGCCTATGTCGCCGAGCATCGTCGCAGCTGACCAGTACCGCGTTTGATGGGTGTTCCAAGACTTGGGTGCTTGCTTCAAGGACAAGGGAGGTTGTCGATGCGTCTGCTCGGTCGTAATAACTCGGTCAACGTCAAGAAGGTCATGTGGTGCGCTCATGAGCTTGGCTTGCAGCTGGAGCGCGCGGATATGGGAGGCCCCTTCGGAGGCCTCGACAGTACGGAGTATCAGGCGCTGAATCCCAACCGTCTGATTCCTGTTCTGGAAGATGGCGAGTTGGTTGTATGGGAGTCCAACGCCATTCTGCGTTATCTGCTGGCCACCTATGGTGATGGCAAGCTGGGTAGCCACAGCCCAGCCAGCCTGGCGCGCAGCGACATGTGGATGGACTGGGTCCTGTCCACCTTGTCCGGTCCTTTCCGCGATCTTTTCCAGAACAAGGTACGCAAGACTGAGGAGACTCGTGACCATGCTGCCATGGCCCGGGGTCTTGCTGTCACCGGTGAGAAGCTGGCTGTCGTCGACCATGTGCTGGCCGAGCAGGAGTGGTTGTCCGGCAATGAGTTTGCCATTGGCGATATTCCCATGGGGTGTTATGCCTACGGCTGGTTCAACATGGATATCGAACGCCCTGAGCTGCCGCATCTGGAAGCCTGGTATCAACGCCTGACGCAGCGTCCTGGTTACCAGACGCATGTCATGCTGCCGCTGACCTGAGTGACGCGCCGCCATGCGGCGCGAGCTGTAAGCTGTAAGTTTCAAGTATCCCGAACCCGGTCTCTTGTCTGTGATCCAGGGAGTGGCGCTGGACAACTCGCTACTCGACGATTGCGGCTTACGGCTTACGGCTTACGGCTTACGGCTTACGGCTTGAATTCCATTCCCAGAGAGAACCCCATGTCATCTTTGCCTGTCGCAGGGAATGAGACCTTTTCGCGTCCCTTGATTCTTGCTCGTCCATGTAATGAGGCGCTCTATCAGCGTGCTGTGGCGGCGGGGTTGACGGAGCTGCAGGCTCGAATACTAGCGGGGCGCTTGCGTGATTATGACGGTGATATTGAGCCCTTGGTGGATCCCGGTCTGCGTCATCTGGCACACCCTGAACGATTGGCAGATGGCTCTCGGGCGGCCGAGCGCATTGCTCGGGCGGTAGCGGAAGGCGAGCATATTGGCATTCTCACCGACTACGATGTGGATGGCATCACTTCCCATGTGGTGATTCGGCGTACGCTCAACGAATTATTCGGCGTACCTCAGCAGCGTCTGCATAGCTTGATCGGCCATCGTATCCATGATGGTTATGGCATCAGCATGCCGCTGGTGGAACGTACCCTGAAATTGTCTCCACGTCCCACCCTGGTCATCACTGCCGACTGTGGCTCATCCGATGAACCTCGTATCGCTCGGCTCAAGCAGGCCGGGATTGATGTCGTGGTCAGTGATCATCATGCGCTGCCCATCGAGGGGCCTCCTCCTTCTGCATATGCGACCGTCAATCCGACTCGCAGTGACTGCGGCTATCCGGATGCCACGATTGCCGGTTGCATGGTGGCCTGGTTGGTGATGTCGCTGGCCCGAGCAACCCTGATCGAGCAAGGGGGGCTAGAAGCGGATACGCCCAAGCTTTCTCCCTGGCTGTCTTATGTGGCCCTTGGCACCGTGGCCGACTGTGTCTCCCTGGGAGGCAGTGCCATCAATCGAGCGGTGGTGCGCCATGGCCTGACGTTGATCAATCGCATGAATGAGCCCTGCTGGCGAGCCATGGCTGAACGACTGGGGGCAGATAGTGTCCCCTTCAATGCGGAGACGCTGGGTTTCCAGATGGGCCCGCGTATCAATGCCCGTTCTCGCCTGGACGACCCTTATGCTGCGCTACACTTCATGCTGGCTGGCAGTGATGATGTCGCTCACAGGCATCTGGCTGTACTGGATGATGATAACCAGGCGCGCAAGGCCATCGAAGCTGATATGGTCGAAAATGCCAAGGTCCTGGCGAAATCTGCATTGCTCGAGGATGCGCCAGCTATCGTGGTGTATCTGGAAGATGGACATCCTGGTGTGCAGGGGATCGTGGCTTCGCGCCTGGTGCAGGCCTATGGGCGGCCTACGCTGGTTCTGACACCCGCTGCCGAGGTTGGCATGCTGACAGGTTCTGGCCGCTCGATAGAGCAGCTTCATCTGCGCGATGCCTTGCAGCGTACCCATGAACTGGCGCCGGAGGCATTGCCGCGCTTTGGTGGGCATCGTGGCGCTGCGGGTGTCGGCGTTCCCTTGCCATGCCTCGACGACTTCCGCCGGGCCTTTCTCCAGGCAGTCGGGGAGCAACTGGAGGGCATTGAACTGGCTCCCAGGATATATACCGATGGTGAGCTGAGCATCGCTCAGCTGGATCTTGCCACCCTGGATGAAATCGAAGCTCTGGGTCCCTACGGGAGAGAATTCGAATCTCCCTTGTTCGAAGGCGAGTTTATCATTGAGCGATTGCGGCCAGTGGGGGATGGCAGCCATTTGATGATGGAATTGTCTCAGGGGCGGATGAGCTGGAAGGCCATCTGGTTCCGAGCATTGGTGCCAGGCGAACTGCCATCCTTCTCGGAAGGTGACACCTTGCGCTGCGCCTACAAGCTCAATCGCAACCGATACCGTGGTCGTGAGTCCTTGCAACTGATGATCGAGCATGGCGAGACCTGCTAGTGCAGGTAGCCAGTACTGATAGCCTTGGCATATGGCCTAAGCTGTGGACATGCAGGTAAAGATTTCATCATTGCTGGCGCAGAGGAGGCGACCATGCCTCAACTTAATGCCGTGCTGGAAACGGCGCTCTATGTAGCAGATATGTCTCGTGCTCGCGCTTTTTTCGAGGAAGTGATGGGCCTGTCTCCCTTTACTGCAGATCATCGCTTCACTGCCTATGAGGTAGGGCCCTCCGTACTGCTGCTTTTCCTGGAAGGAGAAACCCGGGAAACCGTTGTCCTGCCCCAGGAGAGGGGGACGATTCCACCTCATGATGGTAATGGGCCGGTGCATATGGCGTTTTCCATCGATGCAGATGGCCTGCAGGACTGGGAGCAGGCCCTCACCGCTCATGGCGTGACCATCGAAGGGCGCACCCATTGGTCCAAGGGCGGTGAGAGTCTGTATTTTCGTGATCCCGACGGGCATCTGTTGGAGTTGGCTACGCCGGGTATCTGGCCAAACTATTAGGCTTTCCAGATAAAGCCCGGCTTTCCCCTATCAATGGCTCAGCCAGAACCACCAGACGATCAGGGCAATCAAGCCAAATCCGGCAAGGGTAATGATCAGGCTCATGAGTTTCCCTCCGTGCGTTGGCCGATGCGTGCCAGACGCAGGCGGTTGGCGTTACCGACCACGGTAACCGATGACAGTGACATGGCCGCTCCAGCAATCACGGGTGACAACAGCATGCCAGTGAACGGGTAGAGCACCCCCGCTGCAATAGGTATGCACAAGGTGTTGTAGCCCAGGGCTCCCCACAGGTTCTGCTTGATATTGGATAGTGTTGCCCGGCTGATCTCAATGGCATCCGCAATGCCATGAAGGGAGGAGCGCATCAGGGTAATGCCAGCACTTTCGATGGCGACATCACTGCCTTGAGCCACGGCGAAGCCGACATCGGCCCGGGCCAGTGCCGGAGCGTCATTGATACCATCGCCGACCATGCCGACCACTTCTCCGTTACGCTGCAGACGCTCGATTTCGCTGTGCTTGTCTTCTGGCGTCAGGTCGGCCTTGATCATGTCGATACCGACCTGGGCACCGATGGCTTGTGCAGTAGCGGCGTTATCTCCCGTCAGCATGACGACCTTGAGGCCTTCCTTCTGTAGTCGGGAAATCGCTTCCTGGCTGTCGGCACGCAGCGGATCCTGAATGGCAAAGGCGGCTGCCAGTTGTCCATCAATAGCCAGGTAGACCAGGCTGCGAGCCTGGGATTCCCAGCGCTCACGGTCTTCACCAAGGGCGGCCAGGTTGGCGCCAGCATCCTGTATCAGGCGCTCATTACCCAAGGCCAAGGCGTGTCCCGCGCTGTCCCGAGCGGTCACGCCTCGTCCGGTTACACTCTGAAAGTCACTGATCTCTGATGCAGTAGCTGTCCCGCCAAGGATGTTCGTTGCGTGCTGGATCAACGCTTCGCCAAGGGGGTGCTCGGAGCGACTTTCCAAGGCGGTAACCAGGCTCAGCAGCTCACGCTCGTTTCCTTGCACAATACGGCTGTCGGTGACTTGAGGTTTACCCTCGGTGAGGGTACCGGTCTTGTCGACCACCAGGGTCGTGATCCGGCTGGCCGTCTGCAGTGCATCGCCAGAACGTATCAGCACTCCATGCTCGGCGGCCTTGCCCACACCAATCATGGTAGATAAGGGGGTCGCCAGGCCCAGGGCACAGGGACAGGCAATGATCAGGACAGTGGTCGCTGTGACCAGCATATGAATGACCCGTGGTTCGGGCCCGAAGTGATACCAGGCCAGGGCGGTCAGTACCGCCAGAATCATCACGCTGGGTACGAACACGGCCGACACCCGGTCTGCCAGGTTGCCAATCGGAGGCTTGGAACCCTGGGCCGTGGCGACCTGCTCGGTGATGCGCCCGAGGCGAGTATCGGCACCCACGCGTGTCGCCCGATAGAGTAGGGACCCTCGGCCATTGACAGTGCCTGCGTTGACCTCGTCGCCAGGGCTGCGCAACACAGCCAAGGGCTCACCAGTGAGCATGGACTCATCGATATGGCTTTGCCCTTCGACCACTTCGCCATCAACGGGCAGACGCTCCCCTGGGCGTACTCGAACCATGTCACCTTCCGTGACATCGTCGATAGGCAGATCGATTTCCTTGCCATTGCGTACGACGCGAGCGCTCTGGCTCTGAAGGTCAAGCAGGCGGTGCAGGGCTTCTGATGTCTTGCCTTTCGCCTTGAGCTCCAGGGCATGACCCAGAAGAACCAGGCCAATGATCATGGCAGAGGCTTCGAAATAGAGACCATGGGCCATCTTCGGCAGCCAGGGAGCTGCAACCACCACGGCCATGGAATACAGCCAGGCGGCCCCGGTGCCAATGGCAATCAGGGTATCCATATTGGCCTGGTGATGGCGGGCAGCTTTCCAGGCATTGGTGAAAAAATGTCTGCCGGGGCCAGCCAGGATGGCCAGTGTGGCCAGACCGACTGCTCCCCAGCCAATACGTGCCATGCCAATGGGAGCGGGGTGATACAGCAGCATGCTGATCATCAGAGGTATGGCCAGGGCCAGAGACAGCAGACTACCACGCAGCATGCGCTGATATTCACGTTGGTTATGCTCGACGCGACGTTGCTCTGCCTGGCGCAGATCGACGATGGGCTCTGCACTGTAACCGGTCGCCTCTACCGCCTGTATCAAGGCGCCACTGTCGGCAGAGCCGCGTACCCGGGCGCTATGGGATGCGAAGTTGACCTCGGCTTTTTCTACCCCAGGAACAGCGGACAGTGCCTTTTGCACACTGGCAACACAGCTGGCGCAGGTCATTCCCTGAATCGACAGGCGCTGGGTGGAAGAGGCGGTCTCACTCAATTTCTGCTGGAATTGTCCCTTGCCTGACGGCGACGGCAAAGAGCTGTCTGCCTCGGACATGACCTCAGCAGCACCTCCATCATCTTCTTCGACGGGGTAATCAACACCTTCAGCAGGGTAGCCAGCGTCACGCAGGATCGCATCGAGCTGATCATCGGATAACTGCGTTGCGACCTCCAGACGCCTGGTGTCAGGCATGCCCTCCACCAAGGCAGAGTCATCGGCAGCAGTGATGGCCTTGCGCATCCGACCGACGCAGCCTTGGCAGCTCATTCCCGGGACATGACGAATCTTGGGGGCTGGTGCATTCATGCGTCTTCCTCCTGTGACGGCGTCGGCACGCTTTCGATCAAGCGGCAAAGGCTATGTCCATCGGGAACACCGTCGGGCATCTTTTCCCAGTTTTTCATGGCCTGCTCCATGCGCGAGGCCAGTTCCTCAAGCTCACGAATACGGCGGCGGATCTGAGGTAGGCGGGCGGCCAGCAGATCTCGCACCATGGGGCAAGGCGAGTCACCATGGGCGGCGTGATCGAGGATGTCGTGGATTTCGGACAAGCTGAAGCCCAGGGTCCGGGCACGCTGGATGAAGTCGAGGCGTTCCAGGTCCTGGCGGTCATAGTGGTGATAGCCATTACCAGGATCTCGGCTTGGTGCCAGCAATCCTTCTCGGGTGTAGTGACGTACTGTTTCAGCAGTCACGCCGGCCTGGCGTGCGAGTTCACTGACTTTCATCTACCTCTCCTCTTTATTGAGGAATGTATTGATGAGAAACGCGTTGATGAGAAGTGTGGATACAAGGTGCAGTGTAAAACCTTTGAGTAACACAAAGGTCAAGGCGTTTTTTTATCAGCATGATTTAATATATGAATGTCGGTAACTATTTGAATTTAATGAAAGGTGGTGTGGCGTTTGACCAAAGTATGAGCAAATATGGGTTTCAAACGAACGTTTGCCCTTGAACTCTCCACGTCTATCGCAAACACTCATTACAAGCCGTAACCTGTGGAGCGGGTGCGCGGTTGAACAACACGATAACGACCAGCTTGCTGATATAGGACGTCGAGATAATGCACAACAAGTTCAAACCTCTCACCCTCGCCATCGCAGCGGCTGCCACCGCTGTTTCCTCCCAGGCCATGGCTGGCGCCTTTCAGTTGAACGAGCAGAGCGTCAGTGGACAGGGCACCTCATTCGCCGGACGTGCTTCGACGGTCAATGATGCTTCTATCGTCTATGGCAACCCAGCGGGGATGTCCTTCCTCGATGAGGCCCAGATCACGGGTGGTGTGGCCTATCTGATGCCGAGTTCGGATATCGATAATGCTTCTGGCACTGCCACCGGCAACAATGACGGCGATATGGTGCCGGACAAGGCGATTCCCTTTGCGTATTACGTACAACCAATCAATGACCATCTGCACTTCGGCCTGGGGGTTTATGCGCCTTTCGGCTTGATTACCGACTACGAGTCAGACTTCCAGGGGCGCTACTTTGGCGATTACAGCCATGTTGAGGTTGCCACTATTCAGCCGACCATCTCGATCAAGTTCAGTGATCAGGTATCTGCTGGTTTCGGCGTGACCTACAACCGTATTGAAGGCAAGCTGGGCTCCCGTACGCCTGGTGGTGCTACCGTCGTGAACCCGGATGGCAGTACCTCGGTAGCTGGGGATGGCCGAGTGGTGGTTGATGGTGACGATGAAGCCTGGGGCTTTACCTGGGGTCTGATGTACAAGCCCTGGGAGCGCACGACATTCGGCCTTGCCTATCACTCCGAGGTGGATTACGACCTCGAGGGGGATGCCTCCTTCGAGAATCAGGTTGTCCCATATGACCATCCCGTTCTCGGCACGATTCCCGTTTCGGCTTCACTGAGTACAGATGCTTCCCTCGGGGTAAGCCTGCCGGCCACTTGGGATCTGTCGGTGACCCACGAGTTGAACGACAAGTGGACGCTGATGGGCGGTGTGACACGGGTCGAGTGGAGTAGCTTCGATGAACTGGTGGTCAAGAATGACATTCGCCAGATTGAAGAAGTCCAGAACTATAAGGACAGCATGCAATATGCCGTGGGTGCCAGCTACAAGGCAAACGACCAGTGGGTGTTCCGTGGTGGCGTGGCCTATGATGAATCGCCCATTCGAGATGAAGACCGTACCGTTCGTGTGCCGTCCGGTGATCGTATGATCTATTCTCTTGGCGCGGGATGGACACCGGTCCAGAACCTGACGGTGGATGTGGCCTACACCTATCTCGACGAGAGTAGCGCCGAGCTGTCCCAGGAAGATCCGTTGCGTGGCAGCTACAAGGCAGATTACGACAACTCTGCCCATGGCTTTGGTGCCCAGGTCACTTATCGTTTCTGATTCTGGCCGAATCGCTGGTTGAAGATAAAACCCTCTTTCGCAGAGGGTTTTATCGTTTGTGGCGAACCACTGTCGTTTCCGGAAGATACGGAGGGTCTAGAAGATCTAGAAGGTCAACTCCAGACCTGCATAAAAGGAGCGGTCAGGAGCTGGTTCGAAGTAGCGATCATTATTGGCGTTGATGCGGACGTTGGCGTAGTAAGCTTCATCGAACAGGTTGCGAATCCCGATGTAGCCGGACACAACGTTACCGGAAGACAGACGCCAGCCGTCTCCGGCTCGCAGGTTGACCAGCCAGTAGTCGTCGACATCCACCTGATTGGCATTGTCAGCCACCATGTCACCGACATACTGGGTTTCCAGAGTGGCAAAGCGGCGTGCGGCACCGCTGCCTTGGCCAAACCAGGTCAGTTGGGTATTCCAGGTGGTCTCCGGCAAGCCGGGCAGACGCTTGCCATCGAGGTCGGAGCCGGACACATGATCGAAGCGATAGCGCGCCAGTGTCAGGGCCGAGTCCAGGCGCAGGCTATCCAGTGGCTGCCAGCCTAGTGCGACTTCGATACCATCACGAGACGTATCGCCAGCATTGTCATAGAAAGTGCGGCCGCTGCTGCCTTCATAGGGGACCAGCTCATCCTTGACGTCAATGGAGAACAGGGCCACGTCGTAATCCAGACCACCCAGGCTGCCCCGGGCCCCCAACTCTCTGCTCCAGGCGCGTTGTGGCTCGATATCTGGATTGAAACCGCCGGTGCCATCAGGGTTGGCGAATTCGGAGAAGGTAGGGGTTTCGAATGCCGTACTGGTATTGGCGTATAGCTGATGATAAGGCAGGTAGCGATAACTGATGCCCAGGCTGCCGTTGGTTTCATCGAAGGTGCGCTTGCCGCTCTGGTCGCCGTCGTCCTGATAGTCGTCGTCCACTTCCAGCTCGACATGATCGAAGCGTCCTCCCAGCGATAATGTCCAGGCATCACTCAAGGCCAGGTCTCCCTGGGCGAAAAGCCCCAGCGAGTCGGCGCTCTGAGTCTCGTTGGCAACTTCTCCCAGGTCACTGCCATCGAAGGCGATCTCACGACGGTGGCGGTCGTCTTCCTGGTGGGCAACGTCCATGCCGAACATGACATCCAGCGGTCGCTCACCCAGGTGCAGACGCTGGTGGTACTCTGCGCTGCCGCCATAGTAGTTGCGCTTGTAGTCGATCAAGCTGTCACCGGGGTAGGGCAGTTGTTGCTCAAAGTCTCGCCAACTGGTGAAGCCTCGTAGATAGAGCGCTCCAGGGCCGAAGGCCAAGTCTTCATAATGCAGCCCAATCACCTGCTGATCGACCGTCTGGCCAGTATCATAGTCCTTGGTAAAACGGCCAGCCTGACGCGGATCGTCGTCAGCCTGCTCTCGGGTCAGGCCACCAGGATCTTCGGCAACAGGGTTATCGAGCAGGTTGAGGGTAAGGCCTACGGCTCGGTCGGCATCCAACTGATAGCGCAACTTGGCATCAAACAGTGCCTTCTCGACCCGGCTGTGGTCCCGATAACCATCGAGTTGTAGCCAGGAGGCACTGATGTGGTGGGACCAGGGACCATTTTCGCCACCATTCTGTACGGCCAGCTTTGCATAGCCGTCACTACCTCCGCTGGCATGCAGTCGCGTGGTAGAAGGGCCTTCCCCCCGACCATCTGCGGTTGTCACAGAGACCACGCCCCCTGCTGCGTTACCGTACTGTACTGCCGCGGGACCACGGATCACTTCGATCTGGCGTGCACTGTCCAGATCGATGGCATCCAGTTGAGCCTGGCCGTCAGGCAAAGTATAGGGAATGCCATCCATCAGGATGGTGATACCACGCACACCAAAAGGGGCCCGGGCACCAAAACCCCGAATGGAAACCCGCTGCCCTTGAGCGAAATTATCACGATTCTGAATGAACAAACCTGGCACCAGAGCCAGGGATTCATCGAGACGAACCCGTTGCTGGCCCTGGCTGATGGCCTGTTCATCGACTTCGGATACGGCCATGGGGGTGGTGTAGAGTTCGCGATACAGGCGTGATGCTTCGACCGTGACGGGTGTCAGCTCGGTGGCATGGTCGGGAAGTGCCTGTGCCAGGGTGTGAGAGGAACCCAGGACAATGGCGGGAGCCACTAGAGTGATGAGCGGGCGGGGCATGAGCATCCTTTCATGAGGGCAAGCAGAGAATGTCAGCGCATTCTAGAAAAGATGCATATTATCCTCCACTCAATATCGCCCACGCAGTAAATGCTATAGCGGAATGATCAACTAAAAGTCGCTAGGCAGTCGAGGATACTTGGCATAATGTCGAAGACTTGCTGCCACTAAAAATTATCTTATTCCATGAAACATGAACGCTTGAGCCTGTTTCAGTTGCTGATCGTGCTGTTGTCCATTTATGTCATCGGCGCCATGGTGGTTCAGTCTTTATATGAGCTACCGGAAGAAATCGATAGGCTGATCGACAAGCTGGATGTATTGGTCTGCATCTTCTTTTTTGCTGATTTTGTGGTTCGTTTTCGGGCCGCCGAGAGCAAGTGGCGTTTCATGCGCTGGGGGTGGATCGATCTGCTGGCGAGCATCCCTGTGGGCTATTTCTATGCCGGGCGTGCGTTGAGGGTCATTCAGGTCATCCGGTTGCTGCGGGCATTCAAGTCGATGCATGCGATCTGGGAGCTGCTGTTTCGCAACAAGGCCAAGGGCATCTTTGCCTCTGTCGCCTCGGCGTCGATTGTACTGATCATCATCGGTTCCACGGTGATTCTGCTGGTCGAGGGACCGAATCCAGGAAGCTCCATCAACACGGCCGAGGAGGCAATCTGGTGGTCCATTGTCACCGTGACGACGGTGGGATATGGCGATTACTACCCTGTCACCACCCTGGGTCGGGTCGTGGCCATCATGCTGATGGTTGCGGGAGTCGGATTGTTCGGTAGCTTTGCTGCTTATGTTGGTTCGTTGTTCGTGGATGAACAGGAAGATGAAAGTGGGCGCTTGCACCGGGCCAACCGCCAGATGATGCGGGAGCTTTACAAGGAAATTATCGAGTTGCGTCAGGAAGTGTCCTTGCTGCGTGATGAACTGGCTGTGCAGCGAGGTGGCAGGGAAGAAGACCGGGCATTAGCAAGAGAGGCAGCAGTGCGCTTGCCTGCAGGCAAGGAAGAAGACGACACCTGACAGTCGGCAAGTCTCAGTGATAACACGCAATGGCCCGGGCATCACTGCCCGGGCCATCGTTAGTACGACACACACTGAAACGACATCTGTCAGGGTTGCGCCAGTGCTGCCCTTTGCCGACCCTCGACACGATGTTTCAGCTCTTGTTCACCGACAATCTCCAGGCTGCCTCCTTGGGTGCGGGCAGAGCGCCCCCAGTCTTCGAGAAGCTCTATGCTGGCATGGTCAATGTAATGGAGCTGATCCATGCAGATGCGCAAGTGAGTGCTCGGTTCGATATCGGCAAGGACCTTGGCCAGACGTGGCACACGCAGGAAAGTGGCTGTGCCGCTCAGGTGCAGTTCGGCCCGGTTGGCATCCGTCGTTATCAGCCTGGTGTGGATCTTCGAAGCGCTCCACAACAGCTTCAGCAAGGTCAGTGCAAAGCCTACCAGTACCCCGGTCAGCAGATCAGTCGCAACGATGCATAGTGCTGTCGCGACATAGATCAGTGGGGGGATACGCCCATACTGGCCAAGGTTGCGAATCGCCTTGGGGTCGACCAGCTTGAATCCGGTGTAGACCAGCACACCGCCAAGGCTGGCGATAGGGATGCTCTGCAACACGCTGGGTAACAAGGAAACCAGCGCCAGTAGCCAGAGGCCGTGGAGAATGGCAGAGGTCCGACTGCGTGCACCTGCCTGGACATTGGCTGAGCTGCGCACGATGACGCCGGTCATCGGCAAGGCACCCAAGGCGCCACACAGCATATTGCCGATGCCCTGCGCCGAGAGTTCACGATTGAACTGTGAACGTGGTCCAGAATGCATTCGGTCGACGGCAGCTGCCGACAGCAATGTCTCGGCGCTGGCGATGAAGGCGAGAGCTAGAGCGGCAACCAGCAATTGTGGGTCGGCCAGGCTGCCAAGGCCCTGTGGGGTAATCCAGTCGATGGCATCACCCAGGTTGGCAGGCAATTCTACACGCTTGATCGGCAGTGCCAGCCATAGGCTGAACAGTGTCGCCAAGCTAACGCCGACCAGTGCCCCGGGCAAGAAACGCAAAGCCTTGGGGCGATAACGCTCCCATAGCCATATGCTGGCGATCGTGCCAATACCGACCAATCCCGCAAGTGCACTGCCTTTACCAGTCAAACTGAAAGCTTCCATCAGCGCTCCAGGAAAGGCGAGCAGGTTATCCAGGCCAGACGCCAGGGGAGCTGCATCGAACATCACATGGAGCTGGGATAGCACGATGAGGATACCGATACCTGCCAGCATGCCGGATACCACAGCCGGGGCCGTGACCCGGAACCAGCCTCCCAGGCGCAACAGGCCAGCCAGTAGTTGAATGAATCCTGCCAATAGCAGCACAGGGCCGAGGACTGCCATGCCATAGGTGCGAACCAGTTCGAATACCAACACGGCGAGACCGGCTGCCGGTCCACTGACCTGTAGAGGTGAGCCAGAAAGGAAACCGACGATGAGTCCACCAATGATACCGGTGATCAGGCCCTTGGCTGGGGGCATGCCCGAAGCGATGGCAATGCCCATGCACAGAGGGAGTGCAACAAGAAAGACCACGACAGAGGCCATTGCGTCTTGCGGTAGAGTGCGAAACATCTTCATGAGGCTTTCTCCAGAGCCGATGAATGTCAGGGGCTACGGTGATTGCGCAGAGTTTCAGGCATTGGCATAACGTGGCTGCGGTGTCGCAGAAGGAACTTCGTTGCCATCCAATGGCAGGAAGCGGCGTTTGGCTGCGTCATAGGCGCGGATGGTGCAGCTTTCTATGTCATACACCCAGCCGTGGATGTTGAGCTGGCCACTGGCCAGGCGAGCAGCGACAGATGGGTGGGTGCGTAGATGGTCGAGCTGAGCTACGACGTTTTCTTCGGTCAACACGCCCAGGGTGTCGTGGTCCGCGCAACCGCAGTTGGTCTCTACCACGCTGCGAGCGACTTCGGTATGACGCAACCAGGCCTTGACGGTCGGCATGCCGTCAAGGCTGGTTGGATTGAGCACGGCTTTCATCGCACCACAGTCGGAATGACCACAGATGATGATGTGTTTCACACCCAGGCTGAGCACGGCGTACTCGATAGCGGTGGATACTCCACCATTCATTTGGCCATAAGGCGGGACGACATTGCCGACGTTGCGTGTAACGAACAGGGTACCGGGTGCGCTTTGGGTGATCAGTTCCAGTGCGATACGTGAGTCGGCACAGGTAATGACCATGACGTGTGGTTGCTGTGCCTTGGCCAGGCGCTTGAAGAGTGTCTGTTGTTGCGGATAGACATTCTGGCGAAAGCTCTGAAAGCCCTGAATGATATCCTGCAGAGCTGCGTCAGCGTTGCGAGATTCGTCGATTGGATTCCGTTCATGATCTTGCATTGTCATGCTTCCTTTCATTGGTGGATGTGGCGATATTGGTCATGACGAATGTGACAGCGAAGATTCCCTCTCAATATGCCACTCGTCAGAGGTTATATGGTCGCGATAAGTTGATGGTGCTTACGATAGTTGTTGTTCTTGGTGTATATAAAAAAATAGTCGTATCCTTATAACTATTGGATACGACTATACGTCTTTATCGACTCCGATGACGTCAAAGGTATTTCTATCAATGTACAATTCGATTTCCTGATGTTGAGAATTGTATCCTTCGACTTCTATACGGCCTGTGCAATCAACTTCTATAGATGAAATTTCATCCAGTTCAGATTGCTGGGCAGCATCCAGGGCCTGAATGACTTCATCCTGACTCAGGCTCCATTCGGGGGTCTCGCTCTTGCGCTGTTGCTCTTTCAATATGCGGCTGTCACTCAGTGACAGGTCGATATCCAGATGCCAGCCATCCTCTCGCCAGCCTTCCACGTCGAAACGATCTTCATCATCAACTTCAAGTTCTTCGAAACGCGTGAAACCGTAGCTCTTGGCATCCTGTAACAGGTGTTCAATATCAGCGCGGCTGGCACTGCTGTCGGCATTCGCCATAGTGGAAATCGATAGGGTCAGGGCGATAAGCCCAGTGGCCAGGATTTTATTCATGATGACATATCCTTGTGTCAGCGAGTCTGGCTGCTACATTCCTTCGTTTATGTTTTATTGCTCATGATATGTGTTGGTAGCATGGCTTCTTGATAGTGTGGCATTCCCTTTTTCAGGAAAACTGACATTTGCATTAATGTTTCATTAACTCCAGGAGCATTTCAGCAAAACGATACCTTATATGGAATAACAAACAATATCCCGGATATATGGAGCTTCTGGCTTTTCAGGGCCACTCCCGCAGCGAGCGATGTCTGCTACGGAAGTGAGTCTTCCCAGTATCAATTAATGATATTCAGCTGTATGGCGAGGCCATATCCGAGTGCATCAGGGATGCTTGATCTCATATTGGCCTTCCCATACCTGAGACGAGTGATTTGAAGATGGCCGGGAGGAATATCCAGGGGTGACATCCTCGGCCTGTTCTGCCCGCAGATTCTCCATGCGGCGTTTCACTCGGTGGCGAATCAGCGGTATCAGGGCCAGGCCAATCAGGGAGAAAATCAGCCCCAGTATCCCCGCGACCAGCAAAGTGAACAGACAGGCAATCCAGGCCAATGTCATTCGGAGGACACCAGGTCGCCTCATGGGACGAGTCGACTGGCGAACTTTTTCCTGCCAACGCTTGGCCTGGTGCCAAGCGCTGTTCTCGCGGTATTCATCAGCGTGAGTGAAACGTTCTTCATTAATCATCGTATTCGACTCCAGCAACTTCGAATGTGTCGCGGTTCAGGTGTATCTCGATTTCCTGGTGGTCCGTACCGTAACCGTCCACTTCGATATGGGATTGATTGGCGTCGAGACCGACGATAAGCTCCAGGCCTTCGTTCTGTGCTCTGTCCAGAGCCTTGCTGACTTCATCGCCGCTCAGACTCCAGTCAGGAATCTGGCTCTGACGCTGCTGCTCTCGCAGGAGATTGCCGTCATTGAGTGCCATATCGACGTCGAGCCTCCAGCCGTCCTTGCGCCAGCCTTCGATCTCGAACTGGCCGTCGTCGACACCGAGTTCGTCGTAATTGGTGAATCCATAGTCGCTGGCACTCTGCAACAGACGGTTCAACTCTTCCCGGGAGATGCCTTTGTCATCCGCCAGGGCAGCGGTGCTCACTGTGCCGGAGAGCGTCAGGGCGGCAAGGCTGTAACTCAACGTCTTTTTCATAGTGCTACTCCCTCTGGGGCCTGCTACATATGGGTCGCCTGTGGTGTGCACTGTTGAGGCGTGCACTATTGGGCGAATGAGGCCATCCTCTCAGAGTCGACCTGTCACTAAGCTGACAGTGATATTCATGCTTCATTCATCTTGGCTGGGCGACACTACATGCTATGAAAATACTGGTTCGAACTACCGTTGCTGTGTGCTTGCTTGCGGTTCTGTGGGCTGTCAGCTGGGTGGTCATGAGTCCTGCAGGCACTGGTCAGGAAGCACATTCAGTCAGTGAAGAAGTGACGAGTGATTCCACAACAGAAAGCCGGAATGACTCCGATGTCATGCTCCATATCGATGACGATGACGCAGATGAATGGAAGGACCTCCACCAACAGGTGGCGGATGGCCATCTGGTGGGACTGCCTCAGATACTCGACTGGCTGGAAGCGCATTACGAAGGCCAGGTGCTTGAGGTAGAGCTGGAGCGCGATGACGGTGAGATCACCTACGAAGTCGAGATGGTTGGACCGAACGGGCAGATTGTGGAGTTTGAATTTGATGCTGTCAGCGGCGATCTTATCGGCATCGAAGGCGTCGGCATCCGGGAGATGCAAAAGACAGCCCCAGGAGCCAATCAATAAGGAAAGCCGATGAAGATCTTGTTGATAGAGGATGATCAGGCGCTAGGCGAAGCCTTGGCTGAATCGCTCAAGGATGGCGGGCTGCTGGTGGAACTGGCTGCTACAGGCGGGGATGGAGACTTTCTGTTGCGCACTGAGCGTTACGATGCGGTGGTGCTTGATCTTGGCCTGCCTGACGGTGATGGCACCCGCTGGTTATCCCAATGGCGTGAGGATGGCATCGATCTTCCGGTGCTGGTGCTTACTGCCAGGGAGCGCTGGTCGGACAAGGC
Source organism: Halomonas sp. (assembly GCF_029263665.1). Lineage (GTDB taxonomy): Bacteria > Pseudomonadota > Gammaproteobacteria > Pseudomonadales > Halomonadaceae > Halomonas. Next base: position 84,393 of record NZ_JAJUFQ010000011.1, on the reverse strand, counting down.
GGCGGGCTTTTCCGCCGGCGCCGATGATTATGTGACCAAACCCTTCGAGACGGCTGAAGTGCTGTTCCGCCTGCGTGCCCTGGTTCGCCGTAGCCATGGCCATGCTCATCCAGTGCTCAGTGCGGGAGACCTCAATTTCGATACGCATACGGGCAGTGTCACCTTGGCCGGGCGCCCGGTGACGCTGACTGCCCAGGAGTCCCGCCTGCTGGCCTATCTGATGCATGCCCAGGAGCGTGTCGTCAGCCGTGCCGAGTTGTCCGAGCATGTCTATGACCGTGACCATGAGCCGGATTCGAATGTCATCGATGTGCAGATCAGTCGCCTCCGGCGCAAGCTGGGAGGTGAACGTATCCAGACATTGCGCGGCCAAGGCTACCGCCTGGTGGCTGTTGATTCTGCGGCAGGGTGAGTGTGTCCAAGCGTATTTCCATGCGAAAAGTGTCCGCCAGGGCTGGTAACTGGACCCTAGCACGGCGCTTGATCGTTGCCTCCATCGTCCTGGTACTGGTGATTGTGCCCATCGTTGGCCTGGGACTGTCGTTCAGCTTTCGTGAGTCTGCTTCGGCTTCGTTCGATGAGCGATTGGCTTCCATGCACAAGGTGCTGTTGGCCTCCTTCGAGTTGGATCCTGCCACCGGAGCCCTTACCCTCAACGACCGCATGGCCGACTCCCGCTTCGAGCAGGTCTATTCCGGCTGGTACTGGCAGGTCAGTGATGGTGACGCCTTTACTCGCACCTCTCGGTCGTTATGGGATCAGAGATTGCCACTGGGACGTACCTCCGGAGTTAGCTGGAGGACGATCAAAGGTCCGCGCGGGCAGTCACTGCGTATGGTGGAACAGACATTGCTGGTGCCAGGGCAGAAGAAGCCAGTGCATGTCAGCCTGGCAGTGACTCGCCGGGAACTGACTGCCGAAATGGCCCGTTTTGAATGGCTGCTATGGTTATCGCTGGTAGCCCTGAGTGTCTTGCTGCTGAGTGGCCTGGTGTTGCAGATTCGCTGGGGGCTTGCACCGTTACGTGCGTTGCATGACGACCTTGCTGCGGTGAAGTCGGGGGACCGTGAACGCCTTGAAACCCAATTGCCAGGTGAGCTGGGCGAACTGGCGACGACCATGAATGAAGTGCTTGATCATGACCGTCGCCTGATCGAACGCGGGCGCGCGGCAGCTGGCAACTTGGCACATGCACTCAAGACGCCGGTCAGCGTGCTTCAGGCTCAGGCTGACCGTCTGCCTGAAGCGGCACGGCGCCAGGTACGGGAAGAGGTCTCTCGCATTGATGCCGCAGTGCGCCATCATCTGGCCCGGGCGAGTGCAGCAGGAAGTGCCGCGTTGACCGCCAGTATCGACGTCGAAAAGGTGTTAGCCCCGGTCGTGGGTGGACTTGCGCGCCTGGCAGAGCGTCGCGGAAAGCATCTGGAGCGGAACTTCCTTCCTGGTCTGATGCTGCGTGTCGATCCTCAGGACCTTCAGGAACTGACAGGCAACCTGCTTGAGAATGCCCTTGACTGGGCTTCCGGTCGGGTTGAGTTGAGTTTTCGTCTGCAAGGCGATGGCGCCTGCCTGTTGCTGGAAGATGATGGCCCGGGGATGACTGAGGAGCAACGCCAGGCTGTGCTGGCCCGAGGGGTTCGCCTGGATGAGAAACGTCCTGGCAGCGGACTGGGGCTGGCCATCGTCGAAGATCTGGTGACGCTGTATGGTGGTTGCCTGGCCTTGGGAGAGGCCAGTCTCGGCGGGCTTTCCGTAGAGGTATGGTTGCCAGGAGCGCGTTGTGCATGAGCGCAGACCTTGCGATGATGCAGCGACGTACGATTGGCAGTGAGGCGTGGTGTGGACAAGTTCGAAGTCAAATTGGATCAGGCAGCTCGGGCAGCCTGGTTGTCCTATGTTGGTGGTTGTACACAGGATGATATTGCCGCACAGCTGGGGGTATCCCGCCCGGGGGTCCAACGTCTGCTTGCCCTGGCGCGCCAGGAAGGGCTGATCAAGGTCCATATCGATCACCCCATTGCCCATTGCACGGCGCTTTCCCAAGCGATCCGCACGCGCTTCGGGCTCGATTATTGTGATGTGGTACCGGCAGCCACCGGTGCTGCCGATACCACACCGTACCTGGCCGTCGCAGGAGCCGAGCGCCTCTCGAAGTTCATCGAACGTAGCGAACCTCAGACGCTATCCCTGGGTACCGGGCGGTCCATCAGAGCGACTGCCGAGGCTCTCAGTCGCATCGATCGTCCTCAGCACCGTTTCGTTTCCCTGGTGGGGAACGTTGCCCGCGATGGTTCAGCCAACCGTTATGACGGTGTCATGGTGGCAGCGGACAAGACGGGTGGCGAGCGTTTTCTGTTGCCTACTCCAGTCGTGGCCACCTCGGTGGAGGAAAAGGAATCATTGCTGTCTCAGCCTCTGTTTCGCGCCATTGGTAATGTGGCGACACAGGCTGCAGCGGCCTTTATTGGCGTCGGGCGTATCGATCCCCAAGCGACGCTGTTTCAGGATCACTTCATCAGCGCAGATGAGCTGAAAGAGTTGTTGGCGCTTGATGCGGTGGGCGAATTGCTGGGGTGGCCCATGAATGCCAATGGCGAAGTCATTGACTGCTCCATCACCCGACGAGTGACCAGTCTACCGTTACCCATGTTCCACGATCTGCCTGTGGTTGCCCTGGCTGGCGGGCGTGAAAAGGGGCCAGGCATTCTCGCGGCCTTGCGTGGAGGCTGGCTCAATGGCTTGATCACCGATGAGCATGCCGCACGCTTTGTGGTCGATCATCTATAGTTGCTTTGTTCAGATATCCTCGTTCTGTTCAGATATCGTCGTTCCGTTCAGATGCCATAACCCCTGGCGTTTCCAGGGCTGCTCCTAAAGTCTAAGTGTATTGGCTTTGCGTTTTTTGGCGCCTTGTCCGATCATTTGATCATTCGCTGATGTGTTTGATCAGTTGTGGATGTTTAACTCATGATGGATGTTTGAACAATTATTGATGCTTGAACAACGGTTGGCGCCTGGGTTGCTACTCTTTTGTCAACTTCACGGCTGTCAACTTCGCAGCTGTCAGCTTCACAACAACAATCTCGCTTGACGACCATACGATCAGGAGCGCGCCATGAACCATTCCCTGCCAAGCCTTACCCATCTCGCAGGAAAACCTTTCTGGCGGAGGCCAGCGACATCGCAGGTATTTTTGGCAGGGATTGCCTCACTAGGTGCGATGGCGGCCCAAGCCGAAACCATCACGGTTGCGACGGTCAACAACAATGACATGATCATCATGCAGGGGCTGACCCAGGAGTTCGAAAAGGCGCACCCTGATATCACACTGGATTGGGTGGTGCTGGAAGAGAATGTACTGCGCCAGCGTATGACCACGGATATCGCAACCCAGGGTGGCCAGTTCGATGTGATGACCATCGGTACCTATGAAGTGCCGATCTGGGGCGAACGTGGCTGGCTGGAGCCGCTGGAGAACCTCCCGGAAGAGTATCAGGTTGACGATCTGATCAAGCCGGTACGAGATGGCCTGAGCCACGAAGACACGCTCTATGCCTTACCGTTCTATGCTGAAAGTTCGATGATGTATTACCGCAAGGATCTGTTCGAGCAAGCCGGTATCGAGGTACCCGAACAACCGACCTGGGAGCAGGTGCGTGGCTGGGCCGAGCAGCTCAACGACCCGGATAATGACATGGCGGGTATTTGCCTGCGTGGCAAACCCGGCTGGGGCGAGAACATGGCCTTCCTGTCCACGTTGGTGAATACCTATGGTGGTCGCTGGTTCGACATGGACTGGAATCCGGAGATCAACAGCGAAGCCTGGAAGGAGGCTATCTCCTTCTATGTCGACCTGATGCAGAACTATGGCCCCCCCGGCGCCACTTCCAACGGCTTCAACGAGAACCTTGCGCTGTTTTCTCGTGGCAACTGCGCCATATGGGTCGATGCCACCTCTGCTGCAGGGCGTTTGTATGATGCGAATGCGTCAGAGGTCGCCGAGCAGCTGGGTTTCGCACCTGCTCCGGTAGCCGAAACGCCCAAGGGATCCCACTGGTTGTGGTCCTGGTCGCTTGCCATTCCTGCCTCTTCCGAGCACAAGGAAGCTGCCCAGACCTTCATTACCTGGGCTACCTCTCAGGATTACGTGAAGCTGGTCGGTGAGACCAAGGGCTGGACCAGCGTGCCACCTGGCACTCGGGAAAGCACTTACGAGAACCCTGCGTATCAGGAGGCTGCGCCTTTTGCCAGTTTCGTGCTGGATGCCATCCGCAACGCGGATCCCAATGATTCCACCTTGGAACCGAACCCTTATGTCGGGGTGCAGTTCGTCGCTATTCCCGAGTTCCAGGCGATCGGCACTCAGGTAGGACAGATGATCGCCGCGGCGCTGGCCGGAGACATGCCCGTGGAGCAAGCTCTGGATCAAGTCCAGGGGGCGACTGAACGCAACATGAAGCGGGCTGGCTATATCAAGTAGTCCAGACTGCTGAGCGGCAGGCGGTGCTATTTCGCCCGCCGCCATACCCCACTTCCCTGTGAGTGACTTCCCATGATCAAGACACGAGCTTCCGGCCGCACTGTCGGAGGGTTGCGTACTCTCTCGCTTCAGGCGCCTGCGGTCACCTTACTGTTTCTGTGGATGATAGTGCCGCTGGCGATGACGCTGTGGTTCTCGTTGCAGCGCTACAACCTGCTGATGCCTGGCATGGGCGGTTTCGCCGGGCTGGAAAACTATGAATTCCTGCTCACCGATCCAGCGTTGTGGTCGGCCATGGGCACGACGCTGCTGCTGGTAGGCTGGGTACTGGCCATCACCGTGGTCGGAGGGACCCTGCTGGCGGTACTGTTCCAGCAGGAATTCATGGGCAGGGGCATTGCCCGAGTGCTGGCGATATCTCCCTTCTTCGTCATGCCGACGGTCAGTGCCCTGGTGTGGAAGAACATGATGATGCATCCCTCCAACGGGGTGCTGGCCTGGCTGTCCAAGAGCCTCGGGTTGCCGGTGATCGACTGGTTCTCCAGCCTGCCGCTGACGTCGGTGATCATCATCGTCGCCTGGCAATGGCTGCCTTTTGCCCTGTTGATCCTGCTGACCGCCATGCAGTCTCTGGATGATGATCAGGTCGAGGCAGCGCGCATGGATGGTGCGGGACCTCTGGCGATCTTCTTCTATATCACTCTGCCGCATCTCAAGCGGGCCATCAGTGTGGTGATCATGATCGAGATGATCTTCCTGCTGACCATCTTCGCCGAGATATTCGTCACCACCTCGGGCGGCCCGGGCCTGGCCACCACCAACCTGGCCTATCTCATCTACATTCGTGCGCTGCTCGACTTCGACGTGGGCACCGCTTCTGCCGGCGGGGTGATCGCCATCATCCTGGCCAATATCGTCGCCATCTTCCTGGTCCGCATGGTGGCCAAGAACTTGGAAAATTGAGGGTGATATCAATGAATACGACGACAACTGCCAAGACCGCCGTCGCTCCTGCCCACGTCAGTATCGGTGATGTGGCTCGCGCTCAGCGCTGGCGCAAGGTGGGGATGGCTCTGCTGGGCTGGGCAGTGGCGCTGCTGATCTTCTTTCCGATCTTCTGGATGATCATCACCGGCTTCAAGACCGAGACGGATGCGGTGGCGGATCCGACGCTGATCTTCAGCCCGACGCTGGAAAGTTATGCCGCCGTTCAGGGGCGTGCGGACTACCTCAAGTTCGCGCTCAACAGCGTCGCGGTGTCCTTTGGCTCCACGTTGCTGGCACTGTTGATTGCCATTCCATCGGCCTATGCCATGGCATTCCTGCCGACCAAGCGTACCAAGGGCACGTTGCTGTGGATGCTTTCCACCAAGATGCTGCCTTCGGTGGGTGTCCTGGTACCGATTTACCTGATCTTCCGTGATGTAGGCCTGCTTGATACGCGTACGGGGCTGATCATTGTCTATACCCTGATGAACCTGCCGATCGTGGTATGGATGCTTTATACCTTCTTCAAGGATTTGCCCAAGGACATCCTCGAGGCAGGACGAATGGATGGTGCCGGCACCCTGCAGGAGGTGTGGTACCTGCTCTTGCCACTGACGCTGCCCGGCATTGCCTCCACCGGCCTGCTGTCGGTGATCCTCAGTTGGAACGAGGCGTTCTGGAGCCTCAATCTCACTACTTCCAATGCGGCCCCGCTGACCGCCTACATCGCTTCCTTCTCAAGTCCCGAGGGCTTGTTCTGGGCCAAGCTGTCTGCTGCGTCGACCATGGCCATTGCGCCGATTCTGATCTTCGGCTGGCTGACCCAGAAACAGATGGTGCGTGGTCTGACCTTCGGTGCTGTGAAATAAGGGGACGAACAAGATGGCAACTCTCACTCTCAACAATGTGGTCAAGAACTTTGGCGACACCCAGGTCATCAAGGGTGTCGACCTGGAGGTCAAGGACCAGGAATTCGTGGTGTTCGTCGGCCCTTCTGGCTGTGGCAAGTCGACCCTGCTGCGCATGATAGCCGGCCTGGAAAGTACTAGCTCCGGAGACCTGCTGATCGATGGTCAGCGCATCAATGAGCTGGGGCCGGCTGAACGTGGTTTGGCCATGGTATTTCAGAGCTACGCCCTCTATCCGCATATGACGGTGGAGGACAACATGGGCTTCAGCCTCAAGCTGGCCGGTGTATCGAAGGAAGAGCGCCGCTCGAAGGTGCTGGAAGCCGCCAGGATCCTTCAGCTCGAACCATTGCTCGAACGCAAACCCAAGGCCCTGTCCGGTGGTCAGCGTCAGCGTGTGGCCATTGGTCGTGCGATCGTGCGCAATCCCAGCATTTTCCTGTTCGATGAGCCACTATCCAACCTGGATGCTGCGCTGCGTGTACAGATGCGCATAGAGCTGGCGCGACTGCATGAAGAGCTCAAGGCCACCATGATCTATGTCACCCACGACCAGATCGAAGCCATGACCATGGCGGACAAGATCGTGGTCCTGCAGGGCGGTGTCGTCGAGCAGGTAGGGTCGCCCATGGAACTCTATCACCATCCCCGCAATCGTTTTGTTGCCGGTTTCATCGGCTCGCCGAAGATGAACTTCCTGCCCGCGGTCGCCGAAGGCGTTGGTGCCGCCGGGGTCGAGGTTCGCCTGCCGGGCGGAGGGAACGTATGCGTGCCAGCCAATGGCGAAGGCATTGCCCGCGATGCCGCCATGGAACTGGGCATCCGTCCGGAACACCTTGAGCTGGACGAGCAGGGGGCGCTCAGTGGCCGAATCAGCGTCATTGAACGCCTGGGCGGCCAGACGTCGCTGTATGTAGAGACCGAGGGTCAGCTGGTCACCCTGATGGTGGATGGCGATGTGGCCCATCGTGTTGGCGATGATATTCGATTCGGCTTCGCAGCCTCGCGCGCTCACCTGTTCGACGCCGATGGCCTGGCCCTGGAAAGCCTTGAACGTCATCCCCTGGCATCGCTGACGCGCCAGGACAATCGTGCTGAGTCAAAGGCCTGAATGATGCGCCAACCTCGAAGGCCTGGACATTGGAACTGGATCGAATCCATCTACAAGAAGGAACGCCCATGCAGACCTTGATCTTTGACTGTGATGGCGTACTGGTCGATAGCGAGGTGATCGCCGAAGCGACTCTGATCGAACGCCTCAGTGAGTGGTTGCCAGATGTTGATGTGGAACAGGCCCTGGCCCAGGCGCTTGGCCAGACGACCGAGGCCATTCTGCTGGGGCTCGAGGCGCTTAGCGCCCATGCATTGCCCCAGGCGGCGTTGGCACTGCTCGATGATGAAATTGAAGCGCGCTTGGCCCAGGAGCTCGATGCCATCGAGGGTGCCGCGGCAGCGATAACGGTTGTGGATCTGCCCAAGGCGGTAGTTTCCAACAGCCGTCGTTGCCGAGTGGTGGCATCCCTGTCCAAGACCGGGCTGGATCGCGTCTTGCAGGGCGCGCCGATTTTCTGCGCGGAACAGGTCGAGCGTCCCAAGCCCGATCCGGCGGTCTATCAGCTGGCGGCAGAGACGCTTGGTGTCATGCCGGGAAACTGCTTGGTCGTCGAGGACTCGGTATCCGGAGCCCGAGCCGCGCGGGCTGCAGGCATGACGGTGATCGGCTTTATCGGTGCCAGCCATGTACCGGCAGGACAGGCCGACAGGCTGAGCGAGCTCGGGGTATGGCGAGTCATGCAGCGCATGGCGGAGCTACCCGGGCTGGTGGAGGACTGGCGCAGTGAACAACGGCTCAAGGCTTGATGCGACCTTGTAATCCTTTGAATGAAGCCTTTGCCAACAGGAGCAAACAGCATGACAGCTAGGCTGGACAATCAGGTGGCGGTGATTACAGGAGGTGCGAGAGGTATCGGCCTGGCCATTGCCGAGCGTTATCTTCAGGAGGGCGCCCGGGTCGTGGTGGCAGATATCGATACTGCCGCCATAGAAGAAGCCATCATGCATCTGGATGGTGGAGATCGGGTGCTGGGGGTGCGACTGGATGTCTGTGACCGGGCTTCCATCGATGCCATGGTGACAGAGGTGACAGCGAAGTTCGGTGGCATCGATGTGCTGGTCAATAATGCGGCTGTCTTTGATATGGCCCCTGTGCTGGACGTCGAGGAAAGCAGCTTCGACCGTCAGTTCGCCGTCAACGTCAAAGGCCTGTTCTTTACCTTGCAGGCGGTGGCCAAGTCCATGGTCGAACAGAAACGCGCAGGACGCATCATCAATATGGCGTCCCAGGCAGGGCGGCGAGGAGAGGCTCTAGTCAGTACCTACTGTGCGACCAAGGCAGCAGTGATCAGCCTGACGCAATCTGCAGGGCTTGATCTGGTCAAGCACGGTATTCGCGTCAACGGCATTGCTCCCGGGGTGGTGGATACTCCCATGTGGGAGGAGGTTGATGCCCTGTTTGCCAAGTACGAGCAGCGCCCCCTGGGCGAGAAGAAGCGTCTGGTCGGTGAGGCAGTCCCCATGGGACGCATGGGGCGCCCTGAGGATCATGCCGGTGCGGCCGTGTTTCTGGCCAGTGGCGACAGCGATTATGTGGTCGCGCAGACGCTCAATGTCGATGGCGGCAACTGGATGAGCTGAAAACGGAGAGTCCTTGCATGAATCTTTCCATCGACAGTGTCGCTGAACGGCTGATTGCAGCGGCTGAAGGGCGCAAGCGTTATATCGTTGCCCTGGCAGGGCCTCCCGGTGCCGGAAAGTCCTATCGCTCAGCCTGGCTGGAACGCGCCATCAATGAACGCAGGCCCGGAGTGGCGGCGGTGGTGCCGATGGATGGTTACCACTACGACAATGCTGTCCTTGAGCCCATGGGGCTACTGCCCGTCAAGGGAGCGCCGGAGACCTTTGATGCAGCGGGCTTGTGCCACGATCTGGCTCGGCTCAGGCCGGCGGACTGTGATGTGGCTGTGCCGGTATTCGACCGGCCCCTGGACCTGGCGCGTGCCGGGGGGCGTGTGATCACCCCTTGTCAGCGAATTCTCATCGTCGAAGGCAATTACCTGTTGCTGGAAGAAGGTCCTTGGCCTGCGTTGCGGGATTATTTCGATTTCAGCCTGTTTCTCCATGTCGATGACGAAGTGCTTGAGCAGCGCCTGATCCAGCGCTGGCTGGGCATGGGCCAGGATCAGGCAGGAGCCATCGCCAAGACACGCGACAAGGACATGCTCAATGCCCGGCTGATCAAGGCTTGCTCGGCAGCTGCCGATCTGGTCTGGGACTGATAACGCTTCAATATATCGGGAGACTTTGCCATGACTCGACTCAGCCAAGCGACGCTGGGCCAGCTTGACGTGCGTGTGGCTCGCCCAGGCTATGATCGTGACCATATTACGCCGGGCATCGTGCATATTGGTGTCGGTGGGTTTCATCGCGCTCACCAGGCCATGTATGTGGATACCCTGATGGAACAAGGCCTGGCCCGGGACTGGGGCATTATCGGCGTAGGCGTGATGCCTGGAGATAGCCGCATGCGTGATGCCCTGAGTCGCCAGGACTATCTCTATACCCTCGTGGTCAAGCACCCGGATGGCAGCTACGAGCCTCGGGTAATGGGCGCCATGCTTGACTATCTGTTTGCCCCGGATGACCCGGAAGCCGTCATTGAGGCCATGGCGGCCCCTGACATTCGCATCGTCTCACTCACCGTGACGGAAGGCGGGTACAACTTTCATCCCGTCACGGGAGAATTCGACCTGGATAACGCTGATGTTCAGCACGACTTGCGTCATCCGGAGTCTTCTCGCACCAGCTTTGGTCTGGTGGTTGAAGCGTTGCGTCGTCGTCGCGAACGAGAGATCGCGCCTTTTACCGTGATGTCCTGTGACAATATCCAAGGCAACGGAGAGGTGGCTGGTGCGATGTTCGGCGCCTTTGCCCAGGCGAGGGATCCAGAGCTGGCGCAGTGGATCAAGTATCATGTGCCTTTCCCCAATTCCATGGTCGACCGCATCACTCCGGTCACGACGCCCAACGACATCGCCGAGCTCCAGCAACGTTTCAACATCGAGGATGCCTGGCCTGTGGTGTGCGAACCCTTCAGCCAATGGGTACTGGAGGATAACTTCGTTTCAGGCCGCCCGGAGCTTGATAAGGTGGGTGTGCAGGTCGTGACGGATGTCATGCCCTATGAGCTGATGAAATTACGCTTGCTCAATGCCAGTCATCAGGCCTTGTGCTATTTCGGGTATCTGGCTGGATATCGTTATGCTCATGAGGTCTGCCAGGATGCATTGTTCGTCGATTTCCTGTTGGGCTATATGAGAGAGGAAGGCAGTCCAACCCTGGAGCCGGTGCCAGGCGTCGATCTGGAGCAGTATTGCCTGACCTTGATCGAGCGTTTTGCCAACCCGGAAATCAAGGATACCCTGGCACGTCTTTGTGCCGAGAGTTCTGATCGTATCCCCAAATGGCTGGTGCCCGTCATACGTCATCAACTGGAGCATGGCGGTGACATCAGGCGCTCTGCCGCGGTAGTGGCCAGTTGGGCGCGTTATGCTGAAGGTGTCGATGAGGCTGGAGAACCCATCGAAGTGGTTGATCGGCTGAAGGATTCGCTGATGACCATTGCTGGCGAAAATCGTCGCAGGCCGACGGCCTTTATCGAAAACCGCGAGCTGTTCGGAGACCTTGTGGACGACCCACGTTTCGTCTCTGCCTATCTCGATACATTGGAATCCCTGCATGCAAGGGGGGTTCGAGCTACCCTTGAATCATTTGTCTGACGGAAACTCTTCGAGAGGGCGATAAGCGCATGTACGTGGGAGTGGATTGCGGAACCCAAAGCACCAAGGTGGTGGTGGTGGATGTGGATGCCGGTCGTTTGCTGGGGGAGAGCAGTCGGCCTCACCAGCTTGTCGAAGGAGACAATGGGCGCCGGGAACAACGTCCTGAAGAATGGATAAGGGCTTTTCTCGGCGCGTTTCATGAGGCGCTGCAACGTGCCGGTGTGAAAGCGGGGGACATCCGTGGCATCGGTGTGTCGGGCCAACAGCATGGCATGGTAGCCCTGGATGCCAATGACCAGCCGCTATACCCCGCCAAGCTATGGTGCGACACCGAAACGCATGTACAGAATGAGGCGCTAAAGGAAGCTCTGGGCGGAGAAGCCGGCTGTCTGGACAAGCTTGGTCTGGTGCTGCAGACCGGTTATACCGCTTCCAAGGTGGCATGGTTACGTCAACACCAGGCAGATGCCTATGCCCGTATCAATAGCCTGTTGTTGCCCCACGATTATCTCAACCTCTGGCTGACCGGCGAGAAGGTGGCCGAAGCCGGTGATGCTTCGGGCACGGGATACTTCGATACCCGAAAACGTGGCTGGCATCATCAGGTCTTTTCCATGATCGCGCCGGAGCTTGATCCGGACCGGGTGTTGCCCCGCCTGATCGATTCTCGACAAGCGGCAGGACATGTTCGTCCCGAGCTGGCACGGGAGCTTGGCCTGCGTGATGGAGTCGTGGTGTCCAGTGGCGGTGGCGACAACATGCTCGGAGCCATTGGCACCGGTAATATCGCGCCGGGCATGGTGACCATGAGCCTGGGCACTTCCGGAACGGTGTGCGCTCATTCCTCAGCCTCTGTCGAGGCAGATGCGCAGGTAGCCAACTTCTGTGCCAGTCACACCGGCTGGTTGCCACTGATCTGTACGATGAATGTCACCTCGGCGACGACCAAGGTACGAGAACTGTTCGGGCTTGATATCGTCGCCTTCAATGCCGCGATAGAAGCGTCGCGCATTGGTGCTGGTGGCGTCACGGTATTACCCTTCTTCAATGGTGAGCGGGTACCGACATTGCCGGAGGCCTCTGCTTCGTTCCACGGCCTGACCAGCGTCAACACAACCCCGGAGAACCTGTGCCGCGCGGTGGTCGAGGGGGCGACCTTTGGCCTGCGCTATGGCCTGGAGCTGCTTGGCCCCTTGGCCTCTCAGGTCAGTCAGATTCGCCTTATCGGAGGAGGGGCCAAAAGCGCTGCCTGGCGCCAGATCGTTGCCGATGTCACGCAATCCCAGGTGGTGTGTCCCACGGTGACGGATGCGGCGGCGCTTGGTGCTGCCATTCAAGCGGCATGGTGCGCGGGTGTCGGTGAGCTTGATGCCCTGTGCGAGCAGCTGGTTCATCTGGATGGTGCGGCTCAAGTGGATCCTGACTCTCGCAACGGCGAAGCCTACGAGGAAGCCTTCAAGGGTTATCTTGACACCCAGAACCGACTGTATGGTGTTGTGTGAAAATTAAGAAAGATGGTCGCCTCGGTGAGTGAGTCTGTAATGAGGAGAGTGTTTTCGGAAACGTCTTACATGTTCTTTATCTCTGGATGATTGTGACAAGACCGTCTCCACGCCCAACATGAGAAAGTTGAAAAATGCTTTCGGGCAAGGAGATGGGGATGAGACTCTTTCGGTGGCTCGGCTGCCGCAACGGCGGCAGTCGGCACGATACACATCAGGCGCCCTGGCAAAGAGTGGATGGCGTCAAGCAGCACCTTGCCGGAAAACAAATGTTTTCTGATTACACCAAAACAGAGTTTCTCGATCTGCTGTGGGAGATTTTTGCTCTTCCGGTCCGCAAGGACATGTCGATCGCCGAGTTGGGCGTCTATATGGATCAACTGGTATCACATGTAGAGCAGGTCAGCCGCTACCCTTACGTCAGAGATCTCATCTTTTATCCATCATCCGACAAGGAAGATTCTCCAGAAGGGGCTCTGGAGGCAATCAATCAGTGGAGAAAGGCACAGGGTCTGTCGGGGTTCAGGCACGACGCGACTATCGAACGCGGAATCTTCCCATTCAGTGGCGGCAGGTTGAGTCGACATAAAAGGTGGTGGAGAAAGGCATGCCCCGCGGTTGATGACGCGACATGATCGAATGCATCCCCATGCAGATGGCCCATGTACAAGATGCCTGTCCATGGCATAGACATGTTTCTCTCCTGATGAATCTCTTGACGAATGATGTATACAACATTGAGGGTGTTATATCCTGAGCCTCTGACAACAACATTCGTGCCTGCGAGGTTCTTCCATGTCATTGCTCGCTTCTGGCTCATCAGCCGATATTGACATACTGGCCTGGAGCGCATCGGCGCTGTCCAGGGCAATTCACTCCCGGGAGGTTTCCTGTCGCGAAGTGATGGCGGCCTATCTGGGGCATGTCGACAGAGTCAATCCCAGGGTCAATGCCATCATTTCCAGGGTCAGCGATGACATGCTGCTGGCTCAGGCCGAAGCCTGTGATCGTGAGCTGTCCCAGGGCCATTCGCGGGGCTGGCTGCATGGCATCCCTCAGGCGATCAAGGACCTGTCTCCCACTCGTGATATTCCTACTTCGATGGGATCTCCGTTGTTCGCCGGCCAGACCCCTGCCGATGATGGCTTGATGGCCAAGCGCATGCGTGATGCGGGGGCCATTTTCATTGGCAAGACCAACACTCCCGAATTTGGCCTTGGCTCCCAGACCTACAACAGTGTCTTTGGTGCCACCGGCAATGCCTATGATCATGACCTGTGTGCGGGTGGTTCGAGTGGCGGTGCGGCAGTAGCGCTGGCCATGCGCATGCTGCCGGTAGCCGATGGCAGTGACATGATGGGCTCACTGCGTAATCCGGCTGCCTACAACAATGTGTACGGGCTGCGCCCATCCTTCGGGCGAGTTCCCTATGGTCCCGTTTTCGATGTCTTTGGCCATCAATTGGCCACCGAAGGCCCAATGGCTCGAAGCGTGGCGGATCTGGCCCAGTTGCTGGCCATTCAGGCCGGCGCTGATCCCAGCCAGCCATTGTCATTGCAGGATGATCCTGCGGTTTTTGCAAGATTTGCCCAGGAGCCCGGTGATACCAGGGCTGCGAAAGACATGCGCATCGGCTGGATTGGCGACTGGAATGGATATCTGCCGATGGAGAACGGTGTGCTTGATGTGTGCAAGGGCGCGCTGGATATCTTCTCGCGCATGGGCGCTGAGGTGGAGCCCTTGATTCCGGACTTTTCCCCACAACGACTGTGGCAGAGCTGGCTGGTCCTGCGGCAGTGGGCGGTGGCCGGCAAGCTGGTGGCGGCCTGGTCGAATCCAGACAGTCGTCAGGCCCTCAAGCCCGAGGCGCAGTGGGAGATCGAGCAGGGTATGCAGCGCTCTGCACTGGAAGTGCACGAGGCCAACGTGTCCCGCAGCGCCTGGTATGCGTCCCTGCTCAAGCTCTTCGAACGTTTCGATGTGCTGGCGCTACCCAGTGCCCAGACCTTTGCCTTTGACGTGCATACACCTTGGCCGAAGGAAGTGGGTGGGCGTTCCATGGATACCTATCATCGCTGGATGGAAGTGGTCATACCGGGATCATTGTCGGGTTGCTCGGTAATCAGCATCCCGGCAGGGTTCAATCAACAGGGCAAGGCCATGGGCCTGCAGTTGATTGCTCCGCCCCGCCAGGAGCTTGAGCTGCTGCGTTATGCGGCAGCCTTTGAGGCTGCTGGGCCGGAGTGGCTGAGTCGAGAGCCGGACTGGCGTTGATCGTTCATTCCTTCCAGATACTGGCTACGATGCGATAACTCTCCAGGCGGTCCTCGATATCGTAGGTATCCGTGTTGAGCATCAGCTCATCGGCACCGGTACGCTCAAGGAAGCGCTCCAGCTCTTGGCGCACGGTGTCGGGTCCTCCGATGATGGAGGCCCCAAGAAACCCTTCCACTTGATGGCGCTCCATTGGGGTCCAGTCCAGTTCCTTGGTCGGGGGTTGAGCGCGCTGGCGCTTGCCTCGAATCATGCCTAGAAACTTCTGGCGTGCCGTGCTGGCGAGGAAATTGGCTTGTTCATCGCTCTGCGCGGCAATGACAGGTAGTCCGACCATGGCATGGGGTTTCTCCAGCACATCAGAAGGACGGAACTGGGTGCGATAGAGGTGCAGGGCTTCGTCGAGCTGGGCCGGCGCAAATTGGGCAGCAAAGGCGAAGGGCAGGCCTTCCCGTGCGGCCAATTGAGCACTGTACAGGCTTGAGCCAAGTAGCCAGAGAGGCACCTTGGTGCCCTGACCGGGAACCGCGCGTACGTGTTGGCCTGGCTGCTCGTCGCCGAGGAATTTCTGCAGCTCAGCCAGGCGCTGGGGGAAGTCTTCGACACCAGCGTAAGTGTCCCTGCGCAGGGCTGCCATGGTGGCTCCGTCGGCACCAGGTGCTCGGCCTAGCCCCAGGTCGATGCGTCCGGGGTAGAGGGTTTCAAGGGTACCGAACTGTTCCGCGATCACCAATGGAGGATGATTGGGCAACATGATCCCACCACTGCCGACGCGCAGCTGTGACGTGTGCCCGGCGATATGGCCGATCAACACCGAGGTGGCGGCACTGGCGATACCTTCCAGGCTGTGGTGCTCGGCTAGCCAGAAACGGGTAAAGCCCAATGATTCGACGAACTGGGCCAGGTGAACACTGTCCTGGAAGCTTTCGGCAATGGTACCTCCATCCCGAATAGGCGCCAGGTCAAGTACGGATAGTGGGGTGCTGCTGAGTAGAGACATAGTGTGGACCGCCAAAAGTCAGGGGTTTGCACGTTGTGATGGCAAGGAGGAGGAGATTTTTGTGCTGTATTGGTAGTAGAGTAGCGAATCCGGCTGCCAACGATGCCTTGTTCGGTATGCTGGACATGCTAGGGGGCCTTGCCTCCGATATATCGATAACATTTTAACTGTTATCTTGCTATGGGTCTGCAAAGGCCGCCTGGCAATGCTTTGCTAGAAGAGCTTCCGTCCGTAGGACACGGCCGGTGCGGCGCTGCACAGGCCTTCCCAATAAGTGTCAATAATTAGGAAGGCGTTATGCAACAAAACGAAGGACAGCGGGTCTTCTATGTCTCCGCCATCATCATACTGGTGCTGGTGGCTCTCGGTGCCATCTTTCCCGTGGAGTTTGGCAACGTCGCGGGCGCCGCACTCAGTTCCGTCGTACATTTGTTCGGCTGGTTCTATCTGCTATCCGTGTTCGTCATCATGATATTCCTGCTTGCCCTTGCCATGAGCAAATACGGCAAGGTGCGCCTGGGGTCGCAGGATGAAAAACCGGAATATGGCTTTTTCTCCTGGGTGAGCATGCTGCTCGCTGCAGGGTTTGGTGTCGGACTGGTGTTCTACGGCATGGCTGAACCCATGACCCATTACATTTCACCTCCCTATGGGGATGTCCCTCCGGAAAGCGTGGAATCTGCGCGTTACGCGATCCAATACAGCTTCTTCAACTGGGGTATCCATCAGTGGACCGCTTTCGCCCTGGTCGGGTTGATCATCGCCTATTATCAGTTTCGCAAGGAACAAGCGGGTCTGGTCTCGGTAGTGCTGCGCCCTTTGACGGTAAAACGCCCTGGCTTGCAGCGCTTTGGCAGCATGCTTGATGTGTTTGCCGTTGTTGCCACGGTGATGGGGGTGGCCACTTCTCTGGGGTTAGGTGTACTGCAGACCAATGGCGGACTCCATGAAGTGTTCGGTATTCCGGAGAATGGCCTGTGGAAGTTCATCATTCTGGCCTGCATGTTCATGGCTTACATGGCGTCTACCTGGTCAGGCCTGGACAAAGGCATCAAGCGGCTATCGAACCTCAATATGCTGCTGTGCATCCTGATGATGCTGTATATGCTGGTGACCGGCCCGACCTTGAAAATCCTCGAGACCATTACCCTGGGGCTGGGGGATTACCTGCAGAACTTCTTCGTCATGAGCTTGCGCATGTCCCCCTATGACGGAAACCCCTGGGCTGAGAGCTGGACCATCTTCTACTGGGCCTGGGTCATTGCCTGGTCGCCTTTCGTGGGTACTTTCGTGGCACGTATCTCTCGAGGTCGCACGATCAAGGAGTACGTCTTTGGTGTGTTGTTCGTGCCTCCGGTTCTGGCTTGCGTATGGCTGGGGATCTTCGGCGGTACTGCAATCCATATGGAGCTGGCGACGGAGAACCTCGGTCTGGCAGCGGCAACCCAGGACAACATCACCGTCGCCCTGTTCAAGATGTTCGACCTGATGCCGTTCTCCGGCCTGCTTTCTGTCATGGCCATGGTGCTGATCTTCATCTTCCTGGTGACGTCGGCGGACTCTGCCACGTATATCGTCGCTCAAATGACCGACAACGGTTCGATGAATCCACCTCTCTACAAGCGAGTGCTATGGGGAGTGTTGATTGCGGCCATCTGCCTGACATTGATCGTCACCGGAGGACTCAAGGGCCTGCAATCCGCTTCTGTACTGGCGGCACTACCCTTCACCTTTATCCTGTTCCTGATGGTCATCGTCCTGATGAAACAGTTGCGCCGGGATCGCAAACTGATGCTCGAAGGGCTTTATAACCATTACAAGGAGATGCCAGTGGGAGCCGACGCTTTCGAAGCCTGTGATCTGGCCAAGGAGCAAGGCATGCCTCCGCCAGAAGAAGCGCTCAAGGAAGACGATGACCTGCTGGAAGAAGATGATGACTTCCCAGGGACTCCAGTGTCCCAGGAGGCTCCGATCCGATAGCGAGATGGAACCGATAGCAGGAAGCCTGGTCTCATTTTGACCAACAACGCCGACGCCTTGTGTGTCGGCGTTGTTTCGAAGAGGCAGGCAGATACACGAAATAAAAAGCCGGGAAGAAAATTGTACACCGGGCTACTGACATGGTGGTCAGTACGACCAGGAGAGCGTAAGCTTTCCACATAAGTGAAAGGAATCTGGGGCATGCCTTCTTCTCACGCCCGTGGCGCCACGCCACGCCGCACTTCTCATCGCACCTCCCGTCAACGCAGCAGGAAAACGGTACCGCATGACGGCAGACTGGATCGCTGGTTGGATCGAGTCGTCACTATCGCGGTTATCACTGCTGTCATCGTCGGAGCGGTGGCGCTGGGCATGTCGTTGTTTGTGCAGCCCTGAGCGGTTTTATAGAGCAGCCTTGAGCGGTCTCATAGAACAGCCCTGAGCGGTTTTTCCATAGAACAACCTTGAGCGGTTTTTTTATCAACAGCCCTGAACGGGATTTGCCATCAGCCATGGGGGCATCTTGAGCAGGCGAAGAAGAGAGGAAACCATCCTGGCATCAGCAGGAATGGAAGAAGAGGGGCTGGAATAGAGTCGTTGGAAAAGCGTAACGCAGAAGGTAGATGATGCCCATCCTGGGGCAACCTCATCCTGAGGCATCTCGTCCCGAGATTTTCGCACAGGTGACGCCTGTATCGCCCGATACAGGGCTTCCTTGTCCTGGCAGGCCCGTAGTCGAGCCCGCCTATCCTATCGTCATCAGGTCTATCCGGTCGTCAAGCCGCTGTTCAGTAACGGTAGCGGCGGTGCTTGTCACGGCTCAGGTCGATGTCGTCGGAATCCGTGATGGCCCCTGCCGCGGCACCCAGGCCACCGCCGATGACAGCACCTTTGGTCATGCTGCCACCGGTCACGGCAGCAGTACCAGCACCCACGGCTGCACCGATACCGGCACCACTCAAGGCGCGTCCGCCAGTGCTGGTACCGCAGGCGCTCAGGCTCAGAGCCATGACACCCGCCAACATGATGGAAGAGAGAGTCTTGATATGCTTGTTCATGATTGCGCCTCCTGTTGAATACGCTGTTGAGACGAATCTTATCGAACACTGTTCTAGTTTCTCAAGATATTGATCTTTCTCTAAAATGTCTCTTGCTGGCGACGATCTCTCCTCATTTCTTGCCGAATGCCGGTTGCTGTTGCGTAATACAGTGGATATTACCGCCTCCGAGCAGGATTTCCCGCGCCGGGACCCCTACGACTCGACGCCCCGGGAACAGCTTTTCAAGAATGGCGCTGGCTTCGGCGTCTCGTTGAGGGTCCAGCAGGGGCATCACCACGACACGGTTGCCGATGTAGAAGTTGACGTAGGACGCAGCCATGCGGTCTCCAGGCTGGCGCGGGTGGGAGCTGGCAAGACGATCAATGCCGCTGGCTTCATCCTCGGCGATATACAGAGGGCCGGGTTGGGGTAGACGATGTACCGTAAGGGGGCGACCCTTTGCATCGACCGACGAACTCAGTACGGACAAGGCCTCACGGCAGATTTCATACTGTGGATCCGAAGTGTCGTCGCACCAGGTCAAGGCAACTTCGGATGGCGCGATGAAGCAGCAAAGATTATCCACATGGCCATTGGTTTCGTCCAAATGACACCCACGGGGTAACCAGATCACCTTGCTGACACCCAGATAGGCACACAGTACCTGCTCCATCTCGTCACGTGTCAGGCCCGGATTGCGGTTGGGGTTGAGCAAGCACTCCTCGGTCGTGATCAGGGTGCCTTCGCCATCCACATGAATCGCACCGCCTTCCAGAACCACTCCAGCCTTGAAGCACGGTACCCCCAGCATTTCTCCAATCTTCTGGCGAATGCGCCGGTCCTTGTCCCAGGGGAAATAGAGTCCATCCTTGAGCCCTCCCCAGGCATTGAATTCCCAGTCCACCATGGCCAGGCCTTTCTCGGGATGAGTGAGAAAGGTCGGGCCGACATCGCGCATCCAGGCATCATTGCTGGAAATCTCCACGACGCGTATCTGTGTGGGCAGTTGATGGCGGGCATTTTCGTACTGGTCATCATTCACACCGACGTAGACTGTCTCGCTGTGGCTGATGGCCGTCGCCACTTCGACAAAGGCCTGCTGAGCCGGCTTGGCACCCAGTCGCCAGGTGTCTGGCCGCTGTGGCCACAGCATCCAGCAGGCATCGTGGGGGGAAAATTCCGCAGGCATGGACCAGCCCTGTTCGGCTGGAGTAGGAGAAATGATGGTGTTCATGAAAGGACTCACTGTAGACCGATAATCAGGAATACACCGGTGGCCAGGGCCGCGGCAATCAGGACATAGGGTAACTGGGTCAGGGCGTGGGCCATGGGACTGCATCCGCTGCCCTGCGCAGACAGCACCGTGGAGTCGCCATAGAAACAGGCATGGCTGCCGAAGGCACTGGCCGAGATCAGGGCACCGACGACCAGCGGCATGTTGGCATCAACGCTTTGCGCCAGGGGCAGCACAATGGGCATGGCAACCGCAAACAACCCCCAGAAGGAGCCTGTAGCGAAGGCCAGGAAAGCCATGGTGACGAAGACCACTGCAGGCAATAGCCCGGGGGTCATCAGTGGCTCGACCGCATGGATGACCACTTCGGTGAGACCGAGGACATCGTTGACTTCCTTGAGGGTAAAGCCAGCAACCAAGGTGCCAAGCGGCATGATCATGGCCTTGAAGCCTTCCAGGGCGGTATCGAAGGTATCGTTGAAGCTGAGCAGGCGCTGGCTGGCAATCAAGACCAGAGTCACTGCCAGGGCCACCATGACACCACGCAGGATATCGATGTCGAAGTACCAGGTGGCAAAGATCAGGCTGGCAATCGGCAGCAGAAAGTTGATCAGGTGGGGAGTGGTGCCACCGTTATCCTGGAGTTCCAGGGCATGTTCTTCTCCGCCATCGGGAACAGGCTGGCCATTGCGGGCTCGGATTTCCGCTGTCTTCATCGGGCCGAAATCCGGAAACATCCCGATGGCCACCAGGGGAACGATAGCGGCGGCCACCCAGGCGTAGGCCATGTAGGGAATGGATGCTATATACAGCGACATGCCATTGCTGGTGACCTGGTTATCTTCCAGAAGGCCGGCGAAAAAGACCGCCCAGGTGGAAAATGGCACCAGAATGCATACAGGGGCCGCGGTGGAGTCGACAATATAGGCCAGCTTTTCCCGGGATATACCGTAGCGATCCGTGATTTTCTTCATCGAAGCGCTGATGGTCAGAGCGTTGAGGTAGTCGTCGACAAAGATCACCAGGCCCAGGAACCAGGTCGCGAGCAGGCTCTGGCGGCGTGAGGTGAGGCGCTTGGTCATGGCGTCACCAAAACTCAACACTCCGCCGGTGCGTACCAGCAGGGCGATGAAGCTACCGAACAGGCCACAGACCAGAATGATCCAGGTGACGGTGTCATTGCCGAGCACGTTGAGCAGAATATCGGAACCCTGGCTGATGACCTGCGAAGGGGAAATCATCAACAGGCCGACCAGGGATCCAGCCAGCAGGGATTCGATGGTTCGTCGAGTGATGATGGCCATGACCAGCACCACAATGGTGGGAATCAGGCTCAGAACGCCATAATTATCCATACAAGCTCCAATTATTGTGGCCGCCGTTTGCGGCGGCCTGTTGTCGGGGGAGCGGAGGTTTTCCGGCGAGGGTTACAGGTAACCGTCAGCCTGGAGAGATGCGGTGGTGGCGGCCAAGGCCTCGTCCAGAATGGCCACTGCGGTATCGATGGTTTCCCGAGTCCAGATCAGGGGGGGAGACACCACATTGAGGTGGCCCACCGGTCGAATGATCAAGCCGCGTTTCTGGGCTTCAAAAGCGACTCGGTCTCCCACACGGGCTTCTAACGGCAACAGTTCCTTGGTGGCCTTGTCGGCGACATTCTCGATGCACATCATGAAGTGGCTGCCGCGAACATCCCCCACGGTGGCGTGATGGCTCAAACTCTTGAGCGCCTGTTCGAGGTAGGGGCCGACCTGGCGCACGTTGGCGCAGATATTTTCCCGTTCCAGAATCTCGATGTTCTTCAAGGCAGCAGCACAGCTGACAGGATGCCCGGAGTAGGTGAAGCCTGTGCTCAAGACACCACCCTTGCCCTGCGGTGTGCCCAGGACCTCGTAAAGCTTGTCGGAGATCAGGGTGGCACCGAGTGGGGCATAGCCGGATGACAATCCCTTGGCCACATTAATGATGTCGGGCTGGGTATCGAATACCGCTTCGGAAGAGAAGAAATGGCCCAGCCGGCCAAAACCGGTCACGACCTCGTCGGCAATGTAGAGGATGTCGTTGTCGCGGCACACGGCCTGCATGCGGGCATGGTAACCGTCTGGCGCCACCAGTACCCCGCCGGCGCCCATGATCGGCTCAGCAATGAAGGCAGCAATGTTATCGGCGCCGATGCTGGCGATGGTGTCTTCGAATTCCTTGACCAGATGGTCGCAATAAGCGTCTTCGCTCATGCCCTCAGGACGCCGGTAGAGGTTGGCTTCACTGACGTGAGTGACCAGATGGTCGAGAGTGTCGAACTCCCAGTTGTTGCTTTCAATGCCGGTCAGGCTGGCAGACAGGTACGTCGTGCCGTGATAGGCGTTGCGGCGTGACAGAATGCGCTTCTTGGTTGGCTTGCCGAGGCGGTTGAAGTAGTAGTGCACCAGACGAATGGTGGCATCGTTGGCGGTGGAACCACCGCAGGTGTAGAACACATGATTGAGGTGCGCCGGGGCAAGCTCGGCGAGCTTGGCGGCAAGTGCCGCAGCGGGGGCATTGGACAAGTTGTTGAAGGTGGAGAAATAGGCCATGCGAGTGGCCTGGTCGGCCATTGCCTGGCCGATTTCGCTGCGCCCGTGCCCAACATTGACACACCAAAGGCCAGCAATGCCATCGATGAAACGGTTGCCATGAATATCGGAGACGAAAACCCCTTCGCTGTCAGTGATCAGCTCACAGCCCTTTTCGTGAAACACGCTGAAATCAGTGAAAGGGTGGATGAAGTGATCCTTGTCCTGGCGCCACAGGCGCTGGGCATCGAGCGGCTGATTGGGAGTGGATGAGGGCGTATGCGTTGTCATTGGAGACCTCCTGTTGAATGAGGTCAGTCTCGCTAGAGGCGGCGTGCAGGTGACATATCCTCATGGGGGTATGTCGTGAGCGGCCAGCGCCTCCCCACAATGAAGGACACAGTGCATGCATGCCTGTGCATGCTCGCCGATTTATTCAGCGTTTCTTGAACGGCAGCAATATCCATCTTCATAACAGTCCTCATAACAACAGGAGTCCTGGCCCATGACTGCGACGTCATTGCCTTCCCCCGAGATCAATTCCCAGCGCCTGTGGGACAGCCTGATGGCCATGGCCGAGATCGGTGCCACCGATGGCGGTGGGAGTTGCCGTCTGGCCCTGACGGCTGAAGACACCGCGGGTCGTCGTCTGTTGATCGACTGGTGCGAGCAACTCGGCTGCCAGTGGCGCCTGGATCCGGTCGGCAATCTGTTCATTCGCCGCGAGGGGCTCCGTAACGATTTGCCTCCGGTCGCGACAGGCAGTCATCTGGACACGCAGCCCAAAGGAGGGCGCTTTGATGGCATTCTGGGTGTGCTGGCTGGCCTGGAGGTGTTTCGTACCTTGAATGACAAGGGCATCGTTACCGAACGTCCGTTGGAGCTGGTGGTGTGGACCAATGAGGAAGGCAGCCGTTTTGCCCCGGCCATGGTGGCATCGGGGACCTACGCTGGCGTCTTCAAGCTGGAAGATACTCTGGCCATCACCGACAGCGATGGCATCAGCATTGGGCAGGCGCTTGAGCAGAGTGGCCTGCCTCGGGGGCTGGCATTGGGTGAGCCTGGGTTGGGCAGCTACATTGAACTGCATATCGAGCAGGGACCCGTACTCGAGAATGCCGGAGAATCGATAGGTGTCGTCACCGGCGTACAGGGAATGCGCTGGTTTGACCTGACCATTGCAGGTCAGTCTTCCCACGCAGGCCCGACGCCCATGAGCCTGAGGCAGGATGCCTTGGCTGCAGCTGCGCGTCTGATCGATCGGCTCTATGCCTATGCTCTGGCCGATACGTCCGGTGCCACACGGGTGACTTTTGGGCAACTTGAGATTGTGGCAGCTTCGCGCAACGTGGTGCCCGGTGAGGTGCGCATGAGTGTCGACCTGCGCCATGGCAATGAAGAACTGTTGGATCAACTGCAGAAACGTTTCGAGAGCGAAGTGGCGGAGCTTGAAGAAGCCTTTGGCGTGACATTTCGTACCGAGCCGCTATGGGTATCGCCGGTCGTGGCGTTTGATGAAGACTGCATCGACAGTGTGGAACGTTCAGCCAAGGGCCGAGGGATGCCTTATCGGCGCATGATGAGTGGCGCCGGGCACGATGCCGTTTATGTTTCGCGTGTCGCGCCGACAGCCATGATCTTTGTCCCGTGTCGGGATGGCATCAGCCACAACGAGGCAGAGTATGCTTCGCCAGAGCAATGTGCCATGGGTACCCAGGTATTATGCGATGTGCTGCTGGAAAGAGCGCGGCAGCAAGAGTGTTGACGGGCGGCTTCCAGCAGGGATGGCACTACTGACGATGTTGGCGTGAAATCAGGGCGACATGGTCGAGAAAGGTGCGAAACAACTGGGCTTGGCTGGACACGCCGAGACGCTGATAGAGGTGCTTGCGATGGACCTTCACTGTGCCGTCGCTGATACCCAGCTCCCTGGCTGCGGATTTGGCCGAGTGTCCGGCCAGCAGCAATTTCACGATTTCCTGCTCTCGGCGTGTCAGTTGGCCTTGGCCGAAACTGGAAAAGGCCAGGTCTACCGGTTCTGTGGTGGTCATGGCATCGTCGAAGCGGGCGCTTTGCCAGGCCCAAAACTGGCTAAGCAGGGCGGCGACCACGGGGGTCAGGTTGCGCAGTGCCTGCATGCTCCGCCGAGTCAGAGGCGGGGACTCGGCACTGAAGCCCAGCGAGACCACCATGACGGTATCGTCCGAGACTCGAGCAAAGAGCCCGACTTCGTCCTTGAGTCCCAGGCTTCGATAGTAGTGATCGTAATACTCACTGCTCTCGAAGCGGTCGGGCGCCAGTTCCTTGAGGCGGTGAGCGCCGCTATCGATGCCCGACTCAGTGGCCAGGAAGATCGGGTCCAGCAGGTAGATTCTGCTCAGATATTTATCCACACCCGCTTCACGGCGATGAGGGGGGTAATTGTCGTGGATAACCAATGGTCGACTACGATTGCGATAAGCATGCAGGACGACGGTGTCGAAGCTGACCAGGCGCTGCAAGGCCTGTTCCAGGCGGCGTGGCAAATCAGCATCGGCAGCACTGCGAATCAAGGTGGCAAGGCTTTGATGCCACTCCTGGCTTGTGCTGGTCGCCAGCAGGTCGGATGGGTTCATGGTCTTTTCAGTCAGACAAAGTCAGTGCAGTAGAGCAAAACAGAGCAACTGACGCAAAGGGTTGATCCTATCATCCTTTGAGAAATTTCTTACCCCAAGTTCATCTATGGCTGGCTATGTCCTTCAGCAACCTGTGCCCAGCATGGAGGAAAGAAAATATACAACGCAGGGTACAGAAGATGCGAAAATTACACACATTTCCAGGCTTGCCTGAGGAGCAGAGAACCGAATCAGCCAGAGACTCCGAAGGAGATCCCTTGAGGGGCAGGCTTCAGGAACAGGACACAGGGAGGCAGATCCCTATCGTCAATACCGAAGCTGGCCGCCGTCAGAGTATTATCTACAACACTCCAGCAATTTTCGAGATAGCCCAGGAGCCTCAGGCATCATATGGAACTCTCGAAGTGGAGGTGGATTTCTTCGATGAAATCTATGGTGACGACTTCATGTATTATGAAGTTGCCCATGAAGTGGGAATAGATCCTAATTTATTGGCTGCCATTGCTTACATGGAAGCCTCTTATGGTTGTCGAGACCATATTGACCTATGGAGTGATCCTTGGAATACCCCCTGGTGGAATAGTTCGTTCAGGCCAATGAATATTCACTACGGCCAATGGAAGCCGCTGGCTAGTGAGTTAGGCTATTTGAAAGAAGATGTAGACAATTTCACCAGGCCAAATGTGCATGTGGCGGCCGTATTGCTCAAGAGAATCGAAGAGAGGGTGAGAGCTCCAAGTGTCGAAAAGATAGCCAGCCTATATCACTTCCTGGGTGCAGATAAGACCATGAATTATGGAGATAGGGTAAGGTATATCTATGATCATAAATCATGGATAAAGTGAGGTGGTGTTCAATGGTTTGTGCATAACCATGTTGCGCGGAGCCGAGTGGAGTGGTCGATTTTGAATGATCATTTCACTCGGCTCCGTTTTTGCGGTCATTCCTGCTATTGTTTATCGCATTTCTGCACAAAGCCTGCCATGCGTAATGGTTTCTTTGGCCGTTATTATATCAAGCTAATGATAGCGAAATGGTTGTAATTCTTTCTCCTACCATTTTGACGACTTGAATCTGCATTCCTTCAATTGTTGCAATAGAATTCGGTTTGCAATTTTCAGGTAGGAGTGTCTTGATGAGCTGCTCTAAAGTGGACGACTTATCCTCTCCTAACAAAATACCATAAGAATTCCAGACGTCTTCGACTTTTGTGCTGCCTTTCAAATGAAGTTCGGATTTAGGGAGCTCAGTCTGGCTGGCTTCAATTGCCTGAGAGAATACACAGTCGACAAATGGGCGAAACTCGGGTCGAAGCACGACAAAAAGATGGTCACCAGCGTGCAAGCGGGTAGATCCTCTAGGCGGAATAACGGTTGGGCCTCGGGTTATCATGGCGACGACAGTGCTATCTGGAAGCGCCATCTGAGAAAGTAGGCGCCCTGCAGCTCTAGGGTTTTCCCCCAGCGTATATTCAACAATCTCGGCGTCGACATTTCCCAGTGACGTGATTTCCAATGTAGCAGCAGGAGTGGCAGGGGGTTTCTCTGTAAGTCTCAACTTTTGGGCGATAAATGGAAGTGCAGATCCCTGTATGGTTGCTGATATAAGAACTACGAAAAATACAACATTAAAAATCAGCTGAGCACCGGGAAGACCGAAGATGAGTGGAAAAATGGCTAGAATAATAGGAACAGAGCCACGAAGGCCAACCCAGGATACCAGACCAATCTCTCGAAGATTGAATCCGAAAAGCTTCAGAACAGGCGCTACCGCCAGTGGTCGAGCCAGCAGGATGAGAACGCCTGCAATAAGCAACCCTTCAAGCCAGGTGTCCAGCAGGGAGTCGGGATTCACCAGCAGCCCGAGCATGACAAACATCGTGATCTGACTGAGCCATGCCAACCCATCATGGAAAAGGAAAGTGTTTTTCTGAAAAACAAATCGTGTGTTCCCGATAATGACACCGGAGATAAATATGGCGAGGAAGCCGCTGCCACCGAGATTGGCAGCAACCCCAAAGGAGAGAAGACCGAAGGCAGCAACCATGACAGGATACAGACCGGGCGCGACCAAATGAATTCGGTTGATGACTTTGATTGATGTCCAACCTACCGCTAGCCCCACTACGGCTCCAATCCCCATTTGCATAACGAATAACCGGAGCAGCTCGATACCCGGCTCCATATCATTGACCAGGACTTCCAA
The DNA here is from genome assembly GCF_029263665.1 of Halomonas sp. Classification (GTDB taxonomy): domain Bacteria; phylum Pseudomonadota; class Gammaproteobacteria; order Pseudomonadales; family Halomonadaceae; genus Halomonas. The sequence goes on along the minus strand of NZ_JAJUFQ010000011.1, from coordinate 56,778 downwards.
CAGACCTACGGTCAGGAATATTGCCATCGGGTCGTTTGAGGCGCTTTCGATTTCGAGCGTGGACTTGAGTCGTGAATTAATATGAACGCCCGCGTTACGAAGCAGTGAAAAAACCGCGGCAGCATCCGTGGAACCCACGATAGCTCCCAGAAGCAACCCCTCGAGAATAGGCAAGTGTAGGATGTATGCCGCCGCAGCCCCGGTGATGGCCGCTGTTACAAGAACACCCCAGGTAGCAAGTAGAGAGGCAGGCTTCCAAACACTCTTGATGGAAGATACCGGTGTTTGTAATCCTCCATCAAAAAGGATCATGGCAAGGGCAATTGTGCCAAGGGCATGAGCGGTGACGGGGTTGTCGAAAGCAATTTTTCCGATTCCGTCTTCGCCAGCCAGCATGCCGGTGAGCAGGAAAAGCACCAGTACTGGAAGGCCGAGCCGCGCGGATAGCTTGCTGGACAAGATACCAAACAGGATCAGAATGGCAGCTAGCAGGATTAATTGATCAATAGAAAACATTCAATGGTACCCTTCTGACTTCCTTGTTATTCGCAGTGTATCTATACGACATCTACCGAGCCGGAATTAAATTGTGATCAAGAGAACGGGCATGGGCACAGCCCGATAAGGATACTCTGTCCGATGGGTTGAGCCTTGAGGTTGCCAATCTTATGGCGTTTGCAAGAAAATAACTCAGGCTTTCTGCACAATCCATGCGAATATCGCTAATTCTGTGCTGTTTCAATTGTTCACAGATGCTTCACCGTCGCTATCAGCGCATGATCGTGGCAATGGCCTTTGTAGGGGAGTGACTGGTATTGTGTGCCTCCCAGGCCCACAGGATGGCAACATGAGCGTGACCGCTGCAGATTCGCCCCAGTCTCCTCCAGTAACGCGACGCGAGATCTTCGGTTGGGCGATGTTCGACTTCGCCAACCAGGCATACACCTTGCTGATCATCACGGTCGTATTTGGCGAGTTGTTTACGACGGTGATCGTGGGCGATCGTGGAGACGGTTACCGTCTTGCCAACTTTTTGTGGAGCCTGGCCCTGGCAGCGAGCTTCCTGCTGGTGGTGGTGACCGGACCGTTGTGTGGCGCGGTGATGGATTACAGGGCTTCCAAGAAGCAGTTTCTGTTCATCAGCTATCTTGCGACGATAGTGACCAGTGCAATGCTCTACTTCGTCGAGCCGGGATATGTGCTGCTGGGCGTGGTACTGATTACCCTCTCCAATTATGCCTATTCCATGGGTGAGTCCTTTATTGCCGCTTTCCTCCCTGGACTCGGTCCTCCTGAGAAGCTAGGTAGTATTTCCGGTTTCGGCTGGGCGCTGGGATATGTAGGAGGGATGGTGGCCGCCGGCTTCACTCTGGCGGTGCTGGGTGAGAGCAGTGCAGAGAATTTCGAGCGCATTCGCTGGGTTGGGCCCTTTGCTGCGGTCTTTTTTCTACTGGCAGCGATTCCGACTTTCCTGTGGGTCAAGGAGCGCGCTCAGCCCCATCCTCATCAGCAAAGTTTCACGGCCATTGCCTGGCAGCGTGTATCGACCACCTTCCAGGAACTGCGACATTTCCGTGATCTGGCCTGGTTCCTGGTCTCGGTGATGTTTTCCATGGCTGGGGTCTACATCATTATTGCCTTCGCCTTCATCTATGGTGCGCAGGTGATCGGCTGGGATGAAAGTACACGCAACCTGATGTTCATCATCGTGCAGATCACGGCGGCGGCGGGTGCCCTTGGCTTTGGCTTTATTCAGGATCGTATCGGTACCCGGGTGACCTACCTGTTCACTCTGGTATTGTGGGTGCTGGCTGTTCTGGCCATCTGGGCAACACCGGAGGTGACGGCGTGGATCAATGCAATCTTTGGCGTCAACTGGGAGGCTCAGCAACTGTTCCTGGTCGTGGGCTGTCTAGCAGGGCTTAGCCTGGGGTCGAGCCAGTCGGCCAGTCGCGTATTGGTCGGCTTGTTTTCGCCACAGCAGAAATCCGCCGAGTTTTTCGGTTTCTGGGGACAAGCCAACAAGGTCGCCGGAGTGGTCGGCATCATCGGCCTGGGGATGCTGCAGTCTCTGGTCGGGCTTCAGTCCTCCGTGCTGTTGTGTGCCGCCTTCTTCATCATTGCCATCCTGATCTGCCTGAAGGTCAATCAGGCCAGGGGGCAAGGGGCGGCACGCGAGTGGGAGCTCAAGCGCAATCACATCACCCCGGACGCTTGAGAGCGAACAGGTCCGTCGTGCGTGCGTAGTCGCTACCGGCCATGCGCCCGACAGGGCGAAGGGTGTCATTGTTGACGTAGCGGCCATCCCATATTTTCGGCTCTGCGTGAATCACCACGACTTCTGCCAGTACCAGATTACCGGCCATGGGGCGATTGCCGAAATGCACGATGTCATGCAGTCTGCAGCCAAAAGCAATGGGTGCCTCGAGAACTCGCGGTACACGCAGGTCACCAAGGCTGGCCTTGGTCAATCCTGCATGTTCGAATTCATCTGCCTCCGCTGGCAGGCTGGCGCTGGAATCATTGAGCGGTGAAACCAGGGATTCGCCGCCAATATGGATGATACACTCACCGACTTCCTTGAGATTGGAGAGAGTATGCTTGGCCACACCTTCGGCGTTGAGCAAGGGGGAGAAGGCAAGCACGGGCGGATCGACACTGGCGACATTGAAAAACGAGAAAGGGGCCAGGTTGGCAATGCCGGCAGCGCTGATCGTCGATACCCAGGCAATGGGACGCGGGGCGATGGCTCCTGAGAACAGGCGATAAATCAGGCCACTGTTCAGTTCTTCGATGGTGAAAGTGCTGCTCAAGCCGGGTTCCTCCACAGAGATAGGGATGCCTGCATGATAGCGGGTAAACTGTGCTCAGGAACTGGTGGGGAATCTTTATGTCGATACGAGCACCCGGTCGTGGTCCAGGCCTGATCATGATGTTGCTGTTCTGGGTGCTGCTCATGGGCTTTGGTACCTGGTGGGTGAATGCCTGGATCGACGGGCGCTTCAACCCCAATGCCGACCTGGTCTCCGTGGCGCCTGGAGAGACGTTGCGCCTGCAACGTGGCGCGAATGGTCATTTCGTGGCTCCGGGCCATATCAATGGTGAGCCAGTGACGTTTCTGGTGGATACCGGCGCGACCATTGTCGCTATCCCGGAATCATTGGCAGCACGCCTGGATCTGCCGGCCCAGGGCCAGGCCTGGTTTCATACGGCCAATGGTCGGGTGAGAGGCCACCTGACGCTGCTGGACAGTGTTTCCCTTGGCGGCCTCACGGCACATCAGGTGCGTGGTTCCTTCGGTCCCGGCCTGGAAGGAGATACGGTGTTGCTCGGCATGAGTTATCTACGTCACTTCGACATCACCATGCGTGGCGACACTCTTGAACTCAAGGCGCCAGAGCGCCTCGAAGAAGAGGCGGCTGTGCCGTCCAATATGGAGTTATCTCAATGAACCTGATCGCACGATTGGGACTGCGCTATCCCATCCTTCAAGCCCCGATGGCTGGTGCTCAGGATGAAGCACTGGCCCTGGCGGTGACAGCCGCAGGTGGATTAGGTGCGCTACCTGCGGGCATGCTGTCGATGGAGGGTCTGGATCAAGCCTTGACCGAAATCGCAGGGCAGGGCCCGCTCAACGTGAATTTCTTCTGTCATCACCTGCCTGAACCACAGCCCGAGAGGTTGCAGCGTTGGCGGGAGAGCCTGGCACCTTATCATCAGGAACTGGGCATTGAGCCACCTCCTCCCAGTGATACACCTTCTCGACGCCCCTTTGACGAAGAAGCCTGCGCGCAGGTGGAGAAACATCGTCCGGCAGTGGTCAGCTTCCACTTTGGTCTGCCCGAGGCGGCTCTGCTTGAGCGTGTCAAAGCGACAGGGGCCCTGGTGTTGTCCAGTGCCACAACGGTGGAGGAAGCACGATGGCTGGAACAACAAGGGGTGGATGCCATCATTGCGCAAGGTATTGAGGCGGGTGGTCATCGCGGCCACTTCCTCAGTGACGACCTGAGCCTGCAGATGGGCACCATGACTTTGCTGCCCAGGATTCTCGAAGCGGTTTCTGTTCCCGTCATCGCCGCAGGTGGGATCGGTGATCCAGATGCTGTGGAAGCCGCCTTGGCACTAGGGGCTGAGGCGGTGCAGGTGGGCACGGCTTTCCTGTGTTGTCCCGAGGCCACCACCAGGGCCGTCCATCGTCGTGCGTTGCTGGAGCCGGATACACCCACCGCGATTACCAATGTGCTGACGGGCCGCCCCGCGCGAGGGATCGTCAATCGGGTCATGCGCGAGCTGGGCCCGCTCAGCACAGCAGTACCGGACTTTCCCCTGGTCACGGGAAGCTTGTGCGAATTGAGAGCCGCAGCAGAGTCCCAGTGCCGTGGGGATTTCTCGCCACTGTGGAGTGGAGAGAACCGGCAGGGCTGCCGCGAGGTGCCAGCGGCTGAGCAACTGGCCTGGCTGGCATCGAAGCTTCCATCACCGTCATAGTACTCTTCCGTGTGTCCTTCCATGCGTCCATCGATGCTTGTCGTGAACGATGTGGAGTCATCTGATGGCCCCGCTGGGTCGTCAGATGAGCGATTGGCTGAGCTCTTGAACCAGCTGTCAGACGACCTGCGTGATGATCCCCGCTATTACCTGCGCCACTTTCAATTTGTCATTGCCTGGGTCTGTCATCGTTATATCGACCTGCTGGGAGAGGAAGAGCACACTTTCATTGCCCGCTTCACGGCATTGCCTGAACCCTCCCAGGCCCTGCTGGTGCGCATGGTGTCGCGCAAGGGCGAGCTGTTCCGGCCGGAATTGTTCAGCTATCCGGAAGTGGGTGATATTGCTGTGGCGACCCAGGGCCTGGAAAGTGCCGGGCTGATCGAGCTGGATCCTGGCATCGATCTTGATGAGTTATTTTCCCTGCTGCGTGTCCCCGAGCTGCGCCATGCCTTTGCGCAGCAAATTGCCGATCAAGGATTGCCTGGCTCGATCACCAAGCTTCGCTTGCGTGAGGCACTTGCCGATCTGGAAGGATATGACAGGCCGATGAGCGAGTGGTGGCCTGCTTTCAACGAGCCCTTGATCAGGCTGACAGTGATGCCTGTGTGCGACCGCCTGCGCCTGATGTTCTTTGGCAATCTGCAGCAGAGCTGGTCGGACTTTGTGCTCGCCGAACTGGGAATCTCCCGGTTCGAGAAAGTTGCCCTGGATGTTGGGTCCAGGGCCTTTCAGCAACGTACCGATGTCGACATCTATCTAGCATTGCACCGGCTGCGAGAGCGTCTGGAGGAAGGCGAGCCCGTGGCGGCACTGTGGGCCGGGTTACCCATCGTGCCTGAAGGCAATATCTGGCTGGAAGCTCGGCGCGCTCGCTTGCTGTATCGGATGGGCCAACAGGCTCAGCGTGATGGAGAAGAACCGCTGGCGCTGGAGTGCTATGCCCTGGCAGGAAAAGGCGAGCCGCGTATCAGGCGTATGCGCCTGATGGAGCGACGTGGCGACTACCAGCAAGCATTCGAAGTAGCTTGCGATGCCGTTCTGAAGCCTGCTGATGAGAGCGAACGCCAAGCGCTCGAGCGCCTTGTGCCGCGCTTGTGCAAGCGTCTTGGAAAGCCTGTCTTGTCGGCTCTGGTACGTGAGGCGGTGCCACCAACGCTCACCAGGGTCGCCAGGTTACCCATTTCGTCATTGCATGACAGCGGAAGCGTGGAAGCGGCCGTATGTCAGCAGATGGGTAGCCAAAAGGCCCCGCTGTTCTATGTGGAAAATGCCTTGATCAGCGGCCTGTTCGGCCTGCTGTGCTGGGAGGCCATCTTTGCCCCTTTGCCGGGTGCCTTTTTCCACCCTTTCCACCATGCCCCGGCCGATTTGCGTCAGCCTGATTTTGTCAGCCGCCGCCGTCCCTTGTTCGATACGGCGCTCAGGATGCTGGACGATGGGCGTTACCGGGACATCATCCTGGCTCGCTGGCGAGACAAATACGGCATAGCCAATCCTTTCGTCAATTGGGGGTGGCTGGATGAAGAGCTGATTACCCTGGCCTTGGAGCATGTGAGTGCCGAACACTTGAAGGCGATGTGTGAACGCCTGTTGCATGATCCTGCCGCCAACCGGGCAGGACTGCCCGACCTGATTCAATTCCTGCCGGACGCAACAGAGGGACCCCGCTATCGGCTGATCGAAGTCAAAGGGCCGGGAGATCGCCTGCAGGATAACCAGAAACGCTGGCTAGCCTTCTTTTCCCGTCATGCCATTCCCGCTGAAGTCTGCCATGTGCAGTGGGAGGAAACATGACAGAGCCCTCAGCAGAGCACCATCAAGAGGAGCCCTCAGCGAGAGGTGTCGAGAAACCCTCAGCGGAAAGGTGTGAAGAGCCCTCAGCGAGAGGTGTCGAGAAGCCCTCAGCGGAAAAGTGTGAAGAGCCCTCTGCGCAAAGATGTAGAGAACTTTCAACGGAAGGACACGTCGGGGTCCGCACCCTTTGCGATTTTGCTGCGCGTCGCGGTGATCTGGATCATCGTTTCACCCCATCGCCCTCTGCCCGGGAAGGCATGGAAGGCCATGCTCGGGTCGTCGCTTCGCGAGGGCCCGGTTATCGTTCTGAAGTGGCGGTGAGTGGCGTGGTGTCTGGCATTCGTGTCCAAGGGCGCATCGACGGTATCAGTACTGCCCAGGGTAGCCAGGAAGAATGTCTGGAAGAGATAAAGACCCATCGTGGTCGCCTGGAGCGCATGGCCGTCAATCAGCGAGCCTTGCACTGGGCCCAACTGCGTGCCTATGGCGCCTTGTGGTGCCGAGAGCATGGGTATTCGCGGATACATCTGGCGCTGGTCTACCTGGACCTGGTTCACGGCAAGGAAACTCGATTTTCCGATACGGTTGATGCCGAGGTGTTATGGACCGAGCTTGAAGCGCTATGTCGCACCTGGCGTGCCTGGGGGGAAGCCGAGACTGCTCATCGTCAGTGCCGGGACAAGGCGCTGGAAGTCCTGGCCTTTCCACATCGTGAATTCCGTCCTGGTCAGCGCCACCTGGCGGAGCAGGTCTACAAGACGGGAGCGACTGGCCGAACCTTGCTGGCGCAGGCCCCTACAGGTATTGGCAAGACGCTTGGCACGCTGTTTCCCATGCTCAAGGCCATGCCCTACCAAGGGCTCGATCGTATCGCGTTTCTGTGCATGAAGACCCCAGGGCGCGGGGTGGCGCTCAGTGCCCTGGAACAACTGGGGGCGCGAAGCAGGATTCCCTTGCGTGTGGTCGAGTTGATCGCCAGGGACAAGGCCTGCGAGTATCCCGACAAGGCTTGCCATGGTGAATCCTGTCCTCTGGCCCAGGGCTTTTACGATCGCCTGCCCGAGGCGCGCAAGGCGGCAGCACAACATGCCTGGCTTGATCGGGAGGGGTTGCGCCAGATTGCCTTGAAGCATGAGGTGTGTCCCTATTACCTGGGCCAGGAAATGGCGCGTTGGTGCGATGTGGCCGTGGGGGATGTGAATCACTATTTCGATGCCAGTGCACTTTTGCACGGACTGTGTCAGATGCAGGGATGGCGCCTGGGTCTGCTGGTCGATGAAGCCCACAACTTGATCGATCGGGCCAGGGGCATGTATTCGGCAGGGCTGGACCAGAAGCAACTGGCACGCTTGAGGAAGAGCGCTCCCAAGCCACTTCAGCGTTCTCTGGGCAGCGTGATGCGCCGTTGGCAGGAACTGATCCGTGAACAGGGAGGCGAAGAAGCGGGGGCCCGTGACGCGCCGCTATGGCGGTCACTGGATCAGTTGCCGGGTGACGTCATCAGTTCCCTGCAACACGCGTGTGCAGCCATCAGCGATTACCTTGGAGAATATCCCGATGAAGTCACTCCCGGGCTGACAGAATGGATGTTCGATGCATTGGCCTTCACGCGCTTGGCTGAAAGTTTTGCTGGCCATTCCTTGTGCGAGCTCGTCCGTATGGGGCGAGGCGACTCACGGCTTGGTATTGCCAATGTCATTCCTGCCGATTTTTTAGCACCACGTTTTGAGGTTGCCCATGCCTCGGTGCTGTTTTCCGCGACCTTGGCACCAGCGAGCTATCAGCGAGACCTGCTGGGGCTACCGGGAAATGCAGTATGGCAGGAGATCGATTCTCCTTTTGCTGCAGAGCAACTGGAGGTGCGGGTGTGCCGTCAGCTGTCGACCCGCTTCCGCGACAGAAAGTCATCATTGCCGGGCGTAGTGGCGACCATGGCCGAGCAGTATCGGCACTGTCCTGGCCATTATCTGGCATTCTTTTCCAGCTTCGCTTATCTGGAACAAGTTCGGGCAGCACTGGCAGAGGCCTATCCTGATGTTCCCCAACGTGCTCAACGTCGGGGAATGACCGAGCAGGAAAGAGAAGGTTTCCTTGAGTCCTTTCGCCCGGGCGAGTCCGGCATTGCTTTCGCCGTGTTGGGGGGCGCTTTCGCTGAAGGTGTCGATTTGCCTGGTGAGCGGCTGATTGGCGCTTTTATCGCCACCTTGGGATTACCGCCCAATGAACCACGCCAGGAGGCCCTGAAGGAGTGCCTGGAGGTACGCTTTGGCTGTGGCGATGATTATGCCTATCGCATTCCCGGCTTGATCAAGGTGGTCCAGGCGGCAGGTCGAGTGATCCGTGGCCCCGAGGATAGCGGCGTGGTAGTACTGATGGATGACCGCTATGGTCGTGCAGACATACGTTCACGATTGCCACGCTGGTGGCGCCCGGCATAGCACGACCACTCCCCCAGTAACACCGGGACTGGCAAGCCAAGCATAAGCATTTGTCAGATGAGCCACTTGCCATCAGGTGCTTGCCAGATCGGGTACTTGTCAGATCAGGTACTTGTCAGATAAAGCTTCAAGGACCGCTGCCGCTCATGGGGACATACCCCGGCAGTGCCTCGAGACGCTTGAGCCAGGCGCGGATGGCAGGGAAATTGTCCAGCTCGAAACCTCCTTCGTGTGCCATATGGGTGTAGGCATACAGCGAGATATCGGCAATGGTCGGAAGTTCGCCCGTCAGGAAAGGAGTGGCATCCAGCTGGTGTTCCATGATGCTCAAGGCCTTGTAGCCACCTTCATGCTTGGACTCGTATTCACTACGGCGTTCTTCGGGTAGGCCCTGATAGACGGCAATGAAGCGCGCTACCGCGATATAGGGCTCATGGCTGTATTGCTCGAAGTTTTGCCATTGCAGCACTTTTGCGTGTTCGTAACGATCCGTCGGTAGCCAGCCACTACCTTCCGCCAGGTAGTGAAGAATGGCATTGGACTCAGACAGACAGCGTCCATCATCAAGCTCAAGCAGAGGAATCTTGCCATTGGGATTACGCCCGAGAAAGTCCTCGCGGCGTGTTTCTCCGACCAGGACATCCACGTCGATCCATACCATCCGAATCTCGAGAAACGATGCCAAAAGTTTGATTTTGTAACAGTTTCCTGATCGACTATCGCCATAAAGATTCATAATGCAGTCCTTGAAGTCCCTGGAGGAAGTGTTTGGCGCTGTGTCTGGGAGGGCTTCTATCTTCTATCTTAGTTAGATAAGCAATATCCCAACTTAGAAAATCAATATTTCAATTTACTCGATATGTTACGTCTGACCCAGAGATAGGGCAGGGGTTCGCTGGAATGATGTCAGCGCGAGACAAGGAGAACACGATGGAACGTCGACCCATGAGCCGGGGACCTGCATGGTTGCTGGGGGCCTTGATTTTTCTACTGGGCCTGGCCCTGCTGGCTGGAGGCGGTTATCTGGTGATGCTGGGTGGGTCCGTGTATTACCTGGTTGCCGGTGCCGGCCTGGTCCTGTCCGGGGCGCTGATGATGAAGCGCAGCCCCCATGCTTTGTGGTTTTATGCCTTGGTATTGTTTGGCACGACCCTGTGGGCCCTATGGGAAGTTGGCCTGGATTGGTGGCAACTGGTACCACGAGTCGCGATTCTGTGTGCCATCGGTATCCTGATGCTGCTGCCCTGGTGGCGGCGAGGTAGTGGCTTGCTTGCCAGTGGTAGTCTGTCGCTGGCGGTACTGTTTGCCATTGGCGTAGCCATTGCCACTCAGCTCAAGGATCCTTTGAGCACCGAAGGGCAGATCACTGGCACTGCTCCTGCATCTTCACCCAATCCCAGCCAGGTTGCCGGTGATGACTGGGTCGCTTATGGCGGTACCAATGCCGGTACCCATTATTCCGCCCTGGACCAGATCACTCCGGAAAATGTCGCCCAGCTCAAGGAAGTGTGGCGCATCCAGACCGGAGATACAGCAACGCCGGACTCTCCTCCTGAGATTACCAACCAGAACACTCCGCTGAAGGTCAACGACCGTCTCTACATCTGCACTTCGCATAGTCGGGTGATGGCACTGGACCCCGAGACAGGAGAAACCGACTGGACCTTCGATCCTGAGATCAGCACCATGGGCGCGGAAAACTTCTCGCGCTGGGCCCACATGACCTGTCGTGGGGTGAGCTACTACGATGTGGCGCAATATGGCGGCGATACCAGTGCTGGTAGCTCTGCCCAGGATGCTGCTGAGTTGGCTTCGAGCCAGGAAGCCGAGCCGATGCTCAGCGATACGGATGTCATGTGTCCTCGGCGTATCTTCGTACCCACAGCGGATGCTCGCCTGATCGCCCTCAATGCAGATACGGGGGAACGCTGCGAGAGCTTTGGTGACAATGGCGAAGTCGACCTGACACAGAATATCGGCCCCTTCGATCCTGGCGGCTATTACTCCACTTCACCGGCGGTGGTGACGGAAGACCTGGTGATTCTCGGCGGGCATGTCACCGATAACAGTTCCACCGACGAGCCTTCTGGTGTAGTTCGTGCTTTCGATGTACGCAGTGGCGAGCTGATATGGAACTGGGATAGCGGCAACCCGGATGACACCACCCCCCTGGCGGAGGGCGAAGTCTATACGCGTAATTCCCCCAATGTCTGGGCACCGTTCAGTGTCGATGAAGAGCTGGGCCTGGTGTATCTGCCGATGGGCAATGCAACACCAGACCAGTGGGGAGCGGACCGCAGCGAGGATGACGAGCGCTACAGCGCAGGTCTGGTCGCACTGGATGTCCATACTGGCAAGCTGTCCTGGGTCCATCAGTTTGTCCACCACGACCTGTGGGATATGGATACTCCAGCCCAGCCGGTACTGATCGATCTCACCATCAATGGCGAGGAGGTGCCGGCTGTCATCCAGCCGACCAAGCAAGGCAGCCTCTATGTGCTCAACCGTGAGACGGGGGAAGCCATTGTACCCATCGATGAGCTGCCTGCTCCCCAGGGCGCCGTGGAGGGTGACTGGACAGCCCAGACACAGCCGCGTTCGCGCTTGAACCTGCTGCCGGAGCCTCTGACAGGGGCGGATATGTGGGGGGCATCACCGCTGGACCAGATGATCTGTCGGATCAAGTTCCATTCGCTGCGTTATGAAGGGCAGTACACACCGCCATCGCTGGAGGGCAGCATCGTCTATCCGGGCAATGTCGGCGTGTTCAACTGGAGCGGTATTGCCGTGGACCCGGTGCGCCAGGCGATTTTCACCTCTCCCAACTACCTGGCTTTCGTCGACAAGATGATCCCTCGTGACCAGGTCGAGGAAGGCCAAGGATCGGCCAGTGAACAGGGCCTGCAACCCAATAAGGGCGCACCTTATGCTGTGGAAATGGGCCCCTTGCTGTCCCCGCTGGCGCTGCCGTGCCAGGCTCCGCCCTGGGGTGAAGTCGCGGGCATAGATCTGTCGGGTGGCGAGCAACCCCAGGTGGCCTGGAAGCATCGCAACGGTACCACGCGTGACAGCATGCCCTTTGGCCTGCCGGTACCCTTCGAAGTGGGAGTGCCCGCGCTGGGTGGCCCGATGACGACTGCGGGTGGTGTCACCTTCCTCAGCGGTACCCTGGACCAGTATGTACGCGCCTATGACATCACCACGGGTGAACAGCTGTGGAAATCACGCCTGCCAGCCGGAGGCCAGGCCACGCCCATGACCTATCGTGGTGCAGATGGACGTCAATATGTCGTGGTCACTGCCGGCGGTCATGGCACCTTCGGTACCAAGCTTGGGGACTATGTGATTGGATATGCGCTGCCAGAATAGATTCAGGGCAAGATAGACGATCACCGTTTCTTCTGCTGATAAAAGGCGTCTTCGCTTGTCGAAGGCGTCTTTTTTATGCCGATCACACATGTGAAGGAGAGGAAAAGCGCCGTCGTTGATAAGGCCTTATTGATAAGAGATTACTGATAAAGAGCTTGCTGATAAGAGCTTGTTGGTAAGACCTTGTCGGTAAAACGGTGTTGGTAATACATTGTTGGCAATACATGGATAGTGTTGACAGCAAAGCTGAATGATCCGCCGCACGTCGCGAACTAGCCTAGACAACACTAAACATGCATTGTGTGGAGATGTTTCCTATGCGCGACCATTCTATCAACGACCACTCTCTCAACGGCCACTCTCTCAACGGCAAGGTGGTACTCATTGCTGGTGGGGCCAAGAACCTGGGAGGGCTGCTGGCCAGAGACCTGGCCAATCATGGCGCTAAAGCGGTGGCCGTGCATTACAACAGTGATGCCTCGCGAGCTGCGGCGGAAGAAACTCAGGCCGCGGTGCAGGAATTGGGCGCAGAGTGTGAACTATTTCAAGGGGATCTGACTCGAGCCCAGGCAGTCGCTGAGCTGTTTGATGCGGTCAAGGCCCGCTTTGGCAAGGTGGATGTCGCGATCAACACGGTGGGGATGGTGCTCAAGAAGCCAATGCTGGAGATCAGCGAAGACGAGTATGACACCATGTTCGCCATCAACGCCAAGAGCGCCTTCTTCTTTCTCAAGGAAGCAGGCCGAGTGCTGGAGGACCACGGACGGATCGTCACGTTGGTGACATCGTTGCTGGGGGCTTTCACACCGTTCTACTCCACCTATGCCGGTGCCAAGGCGCCAGTGGAGCATTTCACCCGCGCTGCCGCCAAGGAGTTCGGCGAGCGTGGTATCTCCGTGACGGCAGTAGGGCCGGGGCCCATGGATACGCCATTCTTCTATGGTCAGGAAGGTGAAGATGCCGTGGCTTACCACAAGACGGCTGCCGCATTGTCTCCTTTCAGCAAGACCGGCCTGACGGATATCGAGGATGTGGTGCCGTTATTGCGTCATCTGGTGACCGATGGTTGGTGGATGACGGGACAGACGTTGCTGCTCAACGGTGGTTACACCACCAAGTAAGCCAGGTCATCACTGCGCCATCCCACGAGCATCATGGATGGCACATGGCACCGGGGAGCCTGTAGCTCCCGGTGTCGTTGGTGCTGTAGATGTCGTTGTAGATACCGCTGTTGTTCCCTTCCTTTCACTGTCCATTCGTTTCCTGTCAGTACGTTATGGCCAATGCTGGCTATGATGATGCTATGCGGGCGCCGCCTGCCAGGGAATCGGAACGAGGGGCATCATGAGAAGCCTGTTGATCATTGCCATGGGCATTATCCTCTTGGCATTGCTGCTGTGGCGCTATACCGGCGCCAAGCGACGGTCCGCCATGTGGATCTTCAGCCTGGTGTGGCTGGGGGTCTGTGGCTGGAACCTGAATCTTGGTCTGTCGCATGGTTATGCGCTGGGAGAAGAACTGCTGGTGCATGCCTTTGTGTATGGCATTCCGGTGGGGTTGGGATGGTGGCGGGTAAAAGGTTGAAGAGGACTCAAGACCGGTGAGAGGGGCGTGATGGACCGAACTGAACAGCTGCGGGCTTTTCTGCGTGTGGCAGAAATGGGCAGCTTTACGCGTGCGGCCGATGTCCTCGACTGGCCCAGGGCCACGGTATCCTTGGCGATCCAACGGTTGGAAAGTGCCTTGGGTGCACGCCTGTTGCACCGCACTACCCGGCAGGTGCGACTGACCCAGGATGGTCAGATACTGTTGCCCCGGGCTCAGGCGCTGGTGGCGGATATCGAGGGCCTGGAAGCATTGTTCCAGGAGCGGCGGGAAGCAGTGGCAGGGCGGCTTTCGGTGGATGTTCCCAGCCGTGTTGCACGCCGCCTGATTGCTCCGGCATTGCCGCAATGGTTGCAGCGCCATCCACGCCTCGATGTGGTGCTGGGGAGCTCCGACCGACACATTGACCTGGTGGCGGAAGGCATCGATTGTGCGTTGCGCTTCGGAGAGCTGAGCGACTCTAGCCTGGTGGTGCGTTCGCTGGGGCGAGTTGCCATGGTCAACTGTGCCAGCCCTGACTATCTTGCCCGCCATGGTTGTCCTGAGCAGCCGGAAGATCTACGAACAGGACATCATATGGTGGGATATGGCTCGCCAGACAGTGGTCGGGAGCAAGCCTTCGACATTGCCGTGCAGGACCAACAACGTGAGATCGTACTGTCCAGCAGGGTCTTGGTGAATAACGCCGAGACCTATATTGCCTGCTGTCTGGCAGGGTTGGGGATCATCCAGGTGCCGCGCTATGATGTTTCTGAGGCGCTGCAACAGGGCCGTCTGGTCGAAGTGCTGCCCGCCTGGCAAGCTGCCAGTATGCCGGTGTCGCTGGTGTATCCCAATCGACGCCATCGCACCTCGCGCATTGATGCTTTTGCCGAGTGGTTGTCTGAACTATTGGCCCCGCATGTGGAAGTCTGAGGTTTCGGCCAATGAGCCATCTAGCCTGTCCGGTCATTGAAACAAGATCCTACCCCGATCACGTGCTGAGTGATCGCCATGAGTTTCACCAGCTGCTGTTGGGTGTCAGTGGCGTCGTGGAACTGGAAGTGGATGGGCGAGCCGTGCGTGTCGGGTCTGGTGTCGTGGCCCCGGTTGCCAGTGGTGCCATGCACCATTATCTGGCCCCTGGCGACAACGATATCCTGGTGCTGGATCTGCCTCAGGCCTGGTGCCAGGAACTGGCTCTGGAGAGGCTGTTCACATCATCCGTCGGTAGCGGATGGCGTCTGCCTCCTGCGCTTGTGAAGGAGGCATCGAGGCTGTCACGGCATACGGCCCATAGCGCATCTGCCACCCGCGATGTACCCAGCAATGAGACACTGGTGGGTTGGCTGAGCGCAGTGGACCGTTACCTGGGCGTATCTGGGAGCAAAGGGAGCGCACCACCACGTCTGCGTCTGTTGCGACTGTTGCCAGCGTTACGCGCGGATCTGGCTTATCCCTGGAAAGTGGCAGAGATGGCGGCCATGTGCCATCTGGCGGAAGCGGTATTTGCGCGCCAGTTTCGTACATTGACTGGGGTAGCGCCTTATACCTGGCTGATGCGGGAGCGCTTGGCTCTGGCCCGGCAGCGCATGCAGGACTCGCTGGCATCCCTGACCGACATTGCGCTGGCTTGCGGCTTTCATGACAGTGCCCATTTCTCTCGTTCATTTCGTCAGCAATACGGCTGTTCGCCGCGCCAGTGGCGCGCTCGACGACAGAAATGAGAGACAGGTCAGGATTCGACAAGTCTGGTCGCGCTTACTAGAGCACACTCGGGTAAACGTTCGTGACAGGGGAACCCGAGATGTCATCTACTTCAACCGAAGGTGATGTCAGCCAGCATGCAGACCGCGGTATCCAGCACCGCAGTGCCCAAGCTCAAGGCGCCCGACACCGCGCCACTCAAGCTTCAGGCGCCCAACGCCGCGCCACTCAAGCTTCAGGCGCCCAACGCCGCGCCACCTTGATCGGCGCCTCCACGGTACTCAACTGGGCATTGCTCGCGGCATTGACCCAGTTGGCGGGGCCGGTGCCGCCGTTTCTACTGACTTCGCTTGCCTTCGCCATTGCGTTCATCTGCTTTGCCGCCTATCTAGGCGTCCGCGGGGAGTCGCTGTTTGCTGCCATGCGCCAGCCGCCACGTATCTGGCTGTTGGGTGTGGTGGGCTTGTTCGGCTACCACGCACTGTATTTCGTTGCCCAGCAGAATGCGCCGCCTGCCAATGCGGGGCTGATCAGCTACCTATGGCCTTTGCTGATCGTGCTGTTCGTGGCGTTGTTGCCGGGTGAGCGCCTGCGCGCCATTCATGTGGTGGGGAGCCTGCTGGGATTCTGTGGGGCAGCATTGCTGATCGGTGGAGACGTGGATGCGGGTGGCAGCACATTAGGGTATCTGGCAGCTTTTGCCTGCGCCTTTCTATGGAGTGGCTATTCCGTGTTGTCCCGGGCGACGAGCCATGTGCCTACCGCTGCGGTGGGTGGCTTCTGTCTGGCCACCGCAGTGCTAGCAGGAGTGTGTCATCTGGCCTTCGAGACTACTCGCTGGCCTGAAGGCATTGCATGGCTGGGTGTCATTGGGCTTGGGCTCGGGCCGGTAGGGAGTGCCTTCTTTACCTGGGATATCGGCGTCAAGCGTGGTGATCTGCGCCTGCTGGGGCTGCTGTCCTATTTCACCCCCTTGCTTTCGACCCTGGTCCTGGTCGTGACGGGCTATGCCCAGGCCACCCTGTGGCTAGGGCTGGCGGCATTGCTGATCACGCTTGGCATGCTCATTGGAAGTGGCTGGCTGGGGCGGCTGTGCAGCAGATAGACACGCTATCGACTGGTGGCATCGTCGGGTGCCAAGGAGCTGCGAGGCCCTCAGGATTCCTGCAACTGCTCCCGGGGCCGCAGTTCTCACCCCGAGGAGGAGGGCTTTATACCGTTGCTGGTAGCTGCTGGCGCTGGGGGAGGTGTGCCAGGACACAAGCTGTTCGAAAGTGAAGTGATCGGTAGCCTGCCGTCAGCTTTTTGGTTCGGTGGGTCATTGTCCTCGCGCAAGGTGGGGATAGCTGGCCTAGCATGAAAGTGCTGACGGCTATTGTGCCGTATTACTACAACAAGAGGGCATACCTACCATGTTTAAACACATCAAATTTCAATACATCAAAATGCTGCTAGGCCTTGTTCTGACAATAGGACTGTCGATAAGCAGTGCCAGTGCTCAGGACATGGCCTTTTTCCGTATCGGTACCGGTGGTACGGCCGGTACCTATTATCCGATAGGTGGCCTGATCGCGAATGCTATCTCCAACCCTCCGGGTTCCCGGAGTTGTGAAGAAGGTGGCTCCTGTGGCGTGCCTGGCCTGGTGGCCACGGCAGTTGCCTCGAATGGTTCGGTCGGCAATATCAACGCCATCATGGGTGGCACTCTGGAAAGCGGCTTTGCCCAGGCCGATGTGGTGACCTGGGCGCAGACCGGTACCGGGATATGGGAGGGCAAGCCGGCGGCGGACAAACTGCGCATGATTGCCAATCTATATCCCGAAAGCCTGCATCTGGTGGTCAGTGCAGAATCAGGAATCGAGAGTGTGGAAGACCTGAAGGGCAAGCGTGTGTCACTGGATGAGCCTGGTTCGGGCACCTTGGTAGATGCACGGATTGTGCTGGAGGGTTTCGGACTCGGCGAAAAGGACATTGATGCTGAATTTCTCAAGCCTGATCAGGCGGCAGATCGGATGCGCGATGGTGCCATGGACGCCTTCTTTTTTGTTGGCGGTTATCCTGCCGGTGCCATTGCGGAGCTGGCCAGCCAGCATGATGTGAGGCTGATCCCGATAAGCGGGGAAGGTGCCGATGGCATCCTGGAGCAATACAGCTTCTTTACGGCAGATAACGTGCCTGCAGGTACCTATGAAGGCCAGGATGCTGATGTGGCAACCCTTTCCGTGGGTGCGCAGTGGGTGACCAGTGCAGACCTGCCTGAGGAACTGGTCTACAACATTACCCAGGCGCTATGGAACGACAATACTCGTGCCTTGCTTGATGCGGGACATGCCAAGGGCAAACTGATCCAGTTGGACTCAGCCACCTCTGGCGTCGGTATTCCCTTCCATCCAGGTGCCGAGAAATTCTACAAGGAGGCTGGTGTCCTGCAGTGACAGGCATTGCTCACTGGAATGTCGTGCATGGGAAGGGCTGATTGATGCAGTGCTTCCTTTAAGTCACGTATTCGAGACGAGCAGCAAGGCAAGGCGCCGTCCGGCGCCTTGCCTCAGCAACTGACGAGGCACAAGATGCAGGCGCCAGATGATAACGACAAGAAGGCGGATGTCAGTGGATTGAAGCAAGTGCAGCCACAGGAGCTGGAAGCCCGGTTCGATCCAGAGCAGCGCTTTCGCAAGCTTGGCAGGGCACTCACTATCTTTACCAGCAGTGTGTTGTTCCTGCTGGCGTGTTACCACTTCTATACCGCTGGTTTCGGCATTCCACGGACAACTTTTCACCGTGGACTGCATATGGCGGTGACCTTGGCACTGGTCTTTTTCTGCTTTTCCGCTTTCAGCAGACGCGAGACGCGACCAGGCTGGTGGGCGCCCATGGGCCTGCCCCTGCTGGATTGGGTGTTGGCTATTGCGGCGGCCGTCACGTCATTGTATGTGCCATGGATCTATGACCAGCTGGCTTTCCGGGTCGGCAATCCTTTACCCATCGACATTGTGATGGGCACCATTCTCATTCTGGTGTTGCTGGAAGCCGTGCGCCGCTCCATGGGCTGGCCATTGCCCGTCATTGCCATCCTGTTCATGTGCTATGCCTATTTCGGGCGGTCGTTTCCGGGCATTTTCGTGCATCCCGGGGCGGACTGGCCGGACCTTGTCAATCATCTATACCTGACGTCTCAGGGCATCTACGGTACCGCACTGGGCGTCATTTCGACTTATGTCTTCCACTTTGTTCTGTTCGGTGTCATGGCAACCCGCGTCGGGCTGGGTCAGCTGTTCATCGATGTGGCGTCAGCCGTGACCGGGCGCTTTGCTGGTGGGCCGGCCAAGGTCTCCGTTGTGTCATCTGCCTTGCTGGGGTCCATTTCCGGCTCCTCGATAGCCAATACGGTGACGACAGGTGCCCTGACGATCCCAGCCATGGCCCGGATTGGCTATCCACGCCACTTTGCCGCTGCAGTAGAGGCAGCGTCGTCCACCGGGGGGCAGATTACTCCCCCAGTGATGGGTGCAGTGGCGTTCTTGATGATCGAGTATCTCGGCATGCCACTGACCACCATCCTGCTGGCGGCTATCGTTCCTGCGTTCATGCATTTCTTCGGTGTCTTGCTGCAGGTGCATCTGGAGGCTCGCCGCCTCGGGCTGAGAGGATTGACCAAGGAAGAATTGCCCAATGCCTGGCAGGTGATTCGAAAGGGCTGGCTATCGATCATTCCATTGATTCTGCTGATGGTGATGCTGATGCGCGGGCGAACCCCCTTCCTGGCGGCGTTCTGGGGCATCGCGGCCTGTATGGGTGTGCTGGTCATCCAGTCGGTTCAGGCGCATGGCGTCATGGCTGGCTTGAAGGTGGCGGCCATCGGTGTCTGGGAAGGGTTCATTCAAGGCGCGAGGCAGTCCTTGCCGATTACGGCGGCGGCAGCGCTGGTGGGCATCATCATTGGCGTAGTGACGCTTACCGGCGTGGGTTTCAAGATTGCTTATATGGTCACTGGCCTGGCCAGTGGCTGGGCATCAGCCGTGCATGATCTGCTCACCGTGCTTCCCTTCGAGGTGATGGGAATACCGACGCTCACCTTGCTGTTCACACTCATGCTGACAGCCGTCGTCTGCATTCTGATGGGCTGCGGCATTCCGACGACAGCCAATTACATCATCATGGTGGCCGTGGCAGCACCGATATTGGGTCTGCTGGGCGTACAACCGCTGGTCGCGCATTTCTTCGTGTTCTACTACGGAGTGCTGGCGGATGTGACGCCACCGGTGGCACTGGCTGCCTATGCTGCATCGAGTATTATCGGGGCCAATGCCTTCAAGGCGGGCAATACCGCCTTCCGTCTCAGCATGGGCAAGGCCCTGGTACCTTTTGTCTTCGTATTCTCGCCTGCCTTGCTGATCGTGACACCCGAGTTCACGGTTCAGGCATTCTTGCTCGCCGCCGGTGGCGCGATGCTGGGCATCCTGTCCTTGTCTGCTGCCATCACCAACTGGTTGCGCGGTCCTTTGTATGCGATGGAGCGAGTGGTGCTCGCGATAGCGGCATTTCTGCTGATTGCTCCCCATATGACCTCTACCCTGATGGGAATAGGAATATTGGGGGCCGTGACGTTGCGTCAGGTGGCGATGCCGCGAAAGAGCAAGGGAACGTGAATCAAGTCAGGAGAAGGAAAAGGCTTTGCACCAATGGCAGACTATGGTCGCGAGTCTGTGCCAGCCTGGGCACAAGTTGTAAGGTCCATTACCACGGTACGACAGAGAGCCATCGATCACCTGATGAAGGCGGTCGAGCCATGGTATTCCAGCAGCGATCCCTCCAGTGAGGCAGGTGTCCTGCGTATCCAAGATTAGGGACGGTTCTCATGTCACAGAGTCATATTGCCCAGACCAGTCAGACATTCCACAAGCTCGCTGTTTATAGCCTCTTTGCTGCACTGACCGTGATCTATCTCTGGTTCGGTGGCATGAAATTCACCGACTACGAGGCTCAGGGCCTGGTACCTCTCGTGTCGAACAGCCCATTGCTATCCTGGATGTACGGGCTGTTTTCCGTCAGAGGATTTTCCAACTTTCTCGGTGTCGTGGAAATCTCCATTGCACTATTGATTGCTGGCCGGTTGATCTCACCGAAGCTGTCAGCACTGGGAGGGCTGTTGTCCTGCGGCCTGTTTATCACGACCCTTAGCTTCATGGCATCTACGCCAGGAGTATTCGAAGCTCAGTTGGGCTTTCCAGCGATCAGCGTGGTTCCAGGGCAGTTCCTGTTGAAGGACATCGGATTGCTCGCGGCATCTTTCCTTGTGTTGATGCAATCACTGGCCGATCTCTCTGAACGGCGTCAAACAGCCCACACCATCCAGGAGAACGACATCGACAGGCGTGTTTCGGCCCATTGATCAAAGCAGGTTCTTGAACTCATGTACCTGCATCAGGGGCGACTGGCTCGTTATCCAAGGTGCCTCAAACCAGGGGCTGCAGGACCAGGCTCTCTGCCAATGGCAGGACATGGTCGCGAGTCAGCGCTGCAAGAGGGAGCTGACGCGCTTCCTGCGGTGTGGCCCAATGCAGTGTCTCGATCTCCGCAGCCGGTGACAGCTCGCCTGTCATGGTCACGTTGAACAGATGTGCGTGGACGCGATAGCCAGGCTCATTGGCCGCTGGGGCAAAGGCTTCGCACAGATAGTGGATCTGGGCCGGAGTACCGCCGAGCTCTTCCTTCAGTTCCCGGCGTAGTGCTGCCTCTGGTGTTTCGTCAGGCTCGATCTTGCCTCCGGCCTGCATGAAGGCCTGGGTGCCACGCTTGCGTACCAGCAGCAATCGCCCCCGCCCATCGAGGATCAGGGCGGCGGCGATGTGCAAGGTGCGAGTGGCAAGGGTATCGGAGGTTGCCATCAATGGTACTTACCCATTACTCGAGTGAAGCGCACAGGAGGGCGATAGACCTCACCTTCCTGGACGCGGTCGGTGGCTGGACGAGCCTGCCAGCCGCGATACAGTGCCCAGCGCTTGAGGGCATCCAGGTTGAGGTGAGGGTGGCTCTCATCACGCGGGTCGTATTCCGGTGACGGAAAGGCATGAGCCAGGTGCTCATAACGTGCCAGGGCGCGTTCGCCATCATGGGCGGCCAGGGCCTGGTCCAGAGCCGACTGCCAGGCTCTGGGGTCACGCTGAAGACGATGGTGGGATACCGGCATAAGTCATTCCCTCTTCAGTTGGGCACTGTATGCAGTCGGTGACATGACAAGCCGCAGACAGGCCATTTTCGTGGCTAGGTTACCGCTGGTGAGACGCTTGCCTTATACGTACTTTCCGTTATTCGTGCTTCTGACGCTGCCTTTCCTCCCTGATCCTGGTGGTGTGGTTAGTCCCAGCTCAGAGCGCCGCCGACCTGATATTCGGTGACGCGGGTCTCGAAGAAGTTCTTCTCCTTGCGCAGATCGATGATCTCGCTCATCCAGGGGAAGGGGTTCTGGGCACCCGGGAATTGTTCCTTGAGCCCGATCTGAGCCAGACGGCGGTTACAGATGAAGTGCAGGTACTCTTCCATGATCGCAGCATTCATGCCGAGCACACCGCGAGGCATGGTGTCACGGGCATAAGCGATTTCCAGCTCAGTACCTTCGAGGATCATCTGGGTGACTTCGTCCTGGAATTCAGGCGTCCACAAATGCGGATTCTCGATCTTGATCTGGTTGATCATGTCGACGCCGAAGTTCAGGTGCATGGATTCGTCACGCAGAATGTACTGGAACTGCTCCGCGACACCGGTCATCTTGTTGCGGCGACCCATGGACAGGATCTGGCTGAAGCCGCAGTAGAAGAAGATGCCTTCGGTGACGCAGTAGAAAGCGATCAGGTTGCGCAGCAGTTCCTGGTCGGTTTCCGGGGTGCCGGTGTTAAAGTCCGGACGCGATAGCGACTGGGTATGCTTGAGGCTCCAGGCAGACTTGGCTGCAACCGACGGCACTTCCCGGTACATGTTGAAGACTTCGCCTTCATCCATGGCCAGGGACTCCACGCAGTACTGATAGGCGTGGGTATGGATGGCCTCCTCGAAAGCCTGACGCAGCAGATACTGGCGGCACTCGGGATTGGTGATCAGGCGATAGACGGCCAGGACCAGATTGTTGGCCACCAGCGAATCGGCAGTGGAGAAGTAGCCCAGTGAACGCTCGACGATGCGGCGCTCGTCCGGCGTCAGGCCGTCCGTGCTTTTCCACAGCGCGATATCCGCGTTCATGTTCACTTCCTGGGGCATCCAGTGGTTGGCACTGCCATCCAGATACTTCTGCCAGGCCCATTCATACTTGAACGGCACCAACTGGTTGAGGTCCGCGCGGGCATTGATCATGCGCTTGTCGTCGACCTCGATCCGGGCCGCACCCATTTCCAGTTCCTCGAGGCCCGCGGCAACATCCAGCTCTTCCAGAGCCTGGCGCGCACGTGCCAGACGATCTTCTTCGGCGGCCTTGTAGTTACTGGAAGTGTTACTGGAAGTGTTACTGGAGCTGTTACCAGCCGTACTTTCCTGTACGGCTGCAGCATCCGGCTCCACCGCGGGTGCCGGTGCTTTGGTAACGGCAGGCTTTTCGGCGACGCTGGTATCGTCTTCGTGGAACTCGTCCCAGTTGAGCATGTAAATATCTCCGGTTCATGATGACTGCGAGCTTCGAGCTTCGAGCTTCGAGCTTCGAGCTTCGAGCAGTCTCATTGCAGCTCTGTATTTAGGCGGCTCGCGATGAGCAGAGCCGCCATTCCTGTTTGATTACTGGCAGGCTTCGCAGCCCAGCTCGTCGATCTCTCCGGCGGAAGGTGGTCGCTGGCCGCCCTTCCCCTTGAGGAAATCATCGATGCCACGCGGCTCGGGTTGCGCCGAAGAAGGGGCCGCTGCCGGCGCTTCAGGGGCAGAGCCATTGCTTACGGCGTTGAGCTTGCCGCGGTTGACCGTGGACTTCTCCACCGAAGTGGCACCCAGGGCACGCAGGTAATAGGTGGTCTTCAAACCGCGGAACCAGGCCATGCGATAGGTCACGTCGAGCTTCTTGCCGGACACGCCCTGAATATAGAGGTTCAGCGACTGAGCCTGGTCGATCCACTTCTGGCGACGGGAGGCCGCCTCGACCAGCCACTTGGGCTCGACTTCGAAGGCGGTGGCGTACTTGGCCTTGAGATCTTCCGGGATACGGTCGATGGGCTGTACGCTGCCGTCGTAGTACTTGAGATCGTTGATCATGACCTCATCCCACAGACCGCGTTCCTTGAGGTCGTTGACCATGTAGGCGTTGACCACGGTGAACTCGCCAGACAGGTTCGATTTGACGAACAGGTTCTGGTAGGTCGGCTCAATGGACTGGGTAACGCCACAGATGTTGGAGATGGTCGCCGTGGGGGCGATGGCCATCACGTTCGAGTTGCGCATCCCCTGGTTGCGTACCTTCTCGCGGATATGCTCCCAGTCCTGGGTAGTGCTGGTGTCGACTTCGATGTACTTTTCGCCACGCTCGGACTTGAGCTTGTCGACGGAGTCGATGGGCAGTACACCCTGGCTCCACAGCGAGCCTTCGAAGCTTTCGTAACGGCCGCGCTCGGCAGCCAGGTCGCTGGAGGCCTCGATGGCGTGGTAGCTGATCAGTTCCATGGAACGGTCGGCAAACGCCACGGCATCGTTGCTGGCGTAGGCAATGCCCTGGGCATAGAGCGCATCCTGGAAGCCCATGATGCCGAGTCCCACCGGACGATGCTTGAAGTTGGAGTTCTTGGCCTGTGGTACCGCGTAGTAGTTGATGTCGATAACGTTATCGAGCATGCGTACCGCGGTGCGCACAGTCTTCTTCAACTTGTCGCCATCGAGCTGACCATCGACCACGTGCTGGGCCAGGTTGATGGAGCCCAGGTTACAGACAGCGATCTCATCGATGCTGGTATTGAGGGTGATCTCGGTGCACAGGTTGGAACTGTGTACAACACCGGCATGGCTTTGCGGGCTGCGGATGTTGCACGGATCCTTGAAGGTGATCCAGGGGTGGCCTGTCTCGAACAGCATGGACAGCATCTTGCGCCACAGGTCCTTGGCCTTGACCCGCTTGAACAGCTTGATCTGGCCATTGCGGGTCATCTCCTCGTATTCCGCGTAGCGCTTCTCGAAGGCAACACCGTAGAGGTCGTGGAGATCCGGGCAGGTGGATGGAGAGAACAGGGTCCACTCCTGATCGTCGAAGACGCGCTTCATGAACAGGTCCGGCACCCAGTTGGCGGTGTTCATGTCATGGGTACGGCGGCGATCGTCTCCCGTGTTCTTGCGCAGCTCGAGGAATTCCTCGACATCCAGGTGCCAGGTTTCCAGGTAGGCGCAGACCGCTCCCTTGCGCTTGCCGCCCTGGTTGACCGCGACAGCCGTGTCATTGACCACCTTGAGGAACGGCACGACACCCTGTGACTTGCCATTGGTCCCCTTGATGTAGGAGCCCAGTGCGCGAACCGGTGTCCAGTCGTTGCCCAGGCCGCCAGCCCACTTGGACAGCAGGGCATTGTCACGAATGGCACCGTAGATGTGCTCAAGGTCGTCGGGTACGGTGGTCAGGTAGCAGCTGGACAGTTGGCTACGCAGGGTGCCGGCGTTGAACAACGTCGGGGTGGAAGACATGTAGTCGAAGCTGGACAGCAGCTCGTAGAACTCGATGGCACGGGCTTCGCGTTCATCCTCGTTGAGTGACAGCCCCATGGCCACGCGCATGAACATCACCTGGGGCAGTTCATAGCGCACGTCATCCTTGTGGATGAAATAACGATCGTAGAGGGTCTGCAGACCGAGGTAGGTGAACTGGTTGTCACGGTTGTGGTCCAGTGCATCGCCCAGGCGTTCCAGGTCGAATTCGCCCAGTCTGGGGTCGAGTTGCTCGAATTCGATGCCACGCGCCACATAGGCCTTGAATGCCGGCTTGTACAGCTCGGCCATGTCGCCGTGGGTGGCATCTTCGGCAATCTCGAGGAAGCTCAATGCTTCACGGCGCAGGTTATCCTGCAGCAGGCGGGCGGTAACGTAGGTGTAGTTGGGATCCTGCTCGACCAGGGTCCGTGCCGTCATCATCAGTGCCTGGGAGACACCATCGACGGACACACCGTCATACAGGTTCTTCAGGGAATCCTGGACGATCTTGTTGGGATCGACGTGCTCGAGGCCTGCGCAGGCGTCGAATACCAGTGTCTCGACACGACCCAGGTCCAGCGGGCGGACTGTGCCATCCGTATGGGTCACATTGAGGGTCGGATGGGGCTTGGCGATGCCACTGGCCTCGCGAGCACGGGTATGCTCTTCACGATACAGCACGTAGGCACGGGCGACTTTCTGCTCGCCGCTGCGCATCAGCGCCAGTTCGACCTGATCCTGAACATCTTCGATGTGCACGGTGCCACCATCCGGCATGCGGCGGACAAACGTCTGCAGGATGCTGTCGGAAGACTCCTTGACGAACTCGCGAACCCGAGATGATGTCGCAGCGTTGTCGCCTTCAACGGCAATGAATGCCTTGCTCATGGCCACGGCGATCTTGCCGGCGTCGAACGGCACCACATCCCCTGTGCGCTTGATGACACGCAGCGTCTGGGGGGCAGTGACGGAGACGGACGAGTGGTCCGGAGAAGCGAGTGTATCCATGGCGCCGAGGTTCCCTACCTGAATGTCGAAATAAGTCTCGAAGTAAAAATACCCACCTGAAAAACGGTGGTTGACAGTGTGAAGTGAGATTGCTAGAGGCACATGATATGGTGCCTCATGAGATTTCGAACACAAGATAGTGTGGTTTTGCCACCTCATCAAGTGGATAACTTTGTGGATGACCTTGTGGAAGAGATGTGGTCATCCAGAGGGCAACTTTTGCTTTTTTCATGAGGCCAGCAGTGGGGCGGCCTGGCGCTTGGTGAGAGTGAGTTGTACTTGGGGAAGGCGATACCCAAAATTTGCGGTATTCTTACGTGATGTTTAACGGCTTGCTCATCACGTCGGCCCGAAAAAGAATGCTTTGGCCGAGAGGGAGGCAAAGCAGTACAGTCTGTGCAACAAGACCAATGCAACAAAATCAACGCAACAAAAAGGAACCGGGGAATTATGGAAGACCGCCCAGACCTGCGTGAACAGGATCACGTGTTGATCATCGAGGACGACGAGCGCCTCGCCAACCTGACCCGGGACTATCTCGAAGCCAATGGTTTTCGTGTCACCGTGGAAGGCGATGGTGCGCGTGGCGTACAACGAATTCTTGATATTCAGCCGGATCTGGTAATTCTCGATCTCATGCTGCCCGGCGAGGATGGACTGTCGATTTGCCGGCGTGTACGCAACGACTACCTAGGTCCCATCCTGATGTTGACCGCGCGTACGGATGATCTCGATCAGGTGCTCGGCCTGGAGATGGGGGCCGACGACTACGTGCCCAAACCCGTGCAGCCACGAGTATTGCTGGCCCGTATGCGGGCATTGTTGCGACGACGGGATAGTGGCGACAGCAACAGTAGTGACGAGAGCCGGTTGATGTTCAGTGATCTGGAAATCGACAATGCCACTCGGGAAGCCTGGTTGAAAGGAAGTCGTATTGACCTGACCAGTGCAGAATTCGATCTGCTGTGGTTGCTGGCCAGCCATGCCGGACGAGTGCTGACTCGGGAGGAAATCTTCTCCCAGCTGCGCGGCATTCGCTACGATGGCCAGGATCGCTCCATCGATGTACGAGTGTCGCGCATTCGGCCAAAGATTGGTGATGACCCCCATCATCCTCACCGCATCAAGACCGTGAGGAGCAAAGGGTACCTGTTCGTAAAGGACAACTGACGCCATGCGCAGGGCCTTGGTCGACAGCACTTTCCTGCGAGTATATGTCATGCTGGCGGCTACTCTGGTCGTGGCGCTGGGCCTGGCCATGCTGGGTCTCATTCTGGTCGACAAGGTGCGTGTCGAGTATTACCGCGAGAATCTCGCAGCAGCGCCCATGCAGCTACTGACCAGTGTGATTGCGGAACAGCCCGCTGGTCAGCGTGAAGCCTGGCTGACGCGCTACTCCGAAGCCCTCGACATGTCCCTGTCCCTGGTTTCCATTGCGTCTTATGCACCAAGCTACTTCGAACGTATCCGCCTGGAGCGAGGCGGGGTGCTGGTCGAATATAGCGGAGAGCAAGGCTGGCGATTTGTGCGCCTTGTTCCCGGTAGTGGCATGGTACTTGAAGCGTCTCTGATGGGGATGAGCGAGCGGCAGTTGCGCGGCATGACCATGCTGGCTGGCAATTGGCTCGCAGCTGTCGATGGGGCGGCACGTAATGCACGGCTCGACATGCTGACGGCAAGTGGTTTCCCGCTCTCATTGGCAAATACCCCGCCCGAGGCCTTGGGCGAGCAACCTTCTGAACAGCTCGATAATGGTGAAGTCGTCCTGCATCTGTTGCCGGAGCGCTGGTCGGTGGCATTGTTCATGAAGCTTCATCCTCAAGGAGAGCCTCCTTCCTGGCTGACCGTCGGGCCGATGGAATCGTATGAGTCGCGACCACCTGCGCTGCTGGTGTCGTTGCTGGTGCTGCTGATGAGCGCGCTGGCGTTGGCCATCTACATGATCGTACGGGGTATCGAGGCTCGTATGTCCCGCCTGGAAATGGCGGCTACCCGCTTGGCCAGTGGGCGTCTGGATACCAGGGTCAAGGTGGAAAGCAGTGATTTCCTCGGTCGAGTCGGCATGGCCTTCAACGGCATGGCATCCCAGGTCCAGTCCTTGTTGCGTGCTCAGCAGGACATGATTCGTGCCGTATCCCATGAGTTGAGAACGCCAGTGGCCCGAATTCGTTTCGCGACCCAGATGGTGGAAGACATGTCGGACGACCCACTGGTTCGTAGTCAGCTACGGGGTGTGGACAGCGATATTGATGAACTGGATGACCTGATCGACGAAATCCTCACCTATGCCCGTCTCGATAGCGAGACCATCAGTGGCGTGGAAACCTCGGCGACACTGGTTGACCTGCGAGAAGTCAGCCTGCGAGTGATCGAATCGCTCGAGCCGTTGCATGGTGCTGTGACACTGCAGCTTGCCCCTGGGGAGGATATTGAGGTCAACGGTGACGCCCGTTATCTGCAGCGAGCGATTCAGAATCTGGTGGCCAATGCCTGTCGCCATGCGCATAGCAAGGTAAAGGTCACCTTGAGCGAAGAATCGAGAATGGTCCGCCTGGACGTGGAAGACGATGGGGATGGGGTGCCGCCACAGGCGCGTCAGGACATCTTCAAACCCTTCGCTCGCCTTGATGACAGCCGTACCCGCAGTTCTGGCGGTTATGGTCTCGGTTTATCCATTGTGCAGAAGATCATGGCCTGGCATGGAGGCAACGTCATGGTGGATGAAAGCCCAAGTCTTCAAGGAGCGCGGTTTTCCCTGATGTTGCCACGCCGCCCCTAGGCTCTGTACGAAAAGTGCCTACGCTTGCCCATGCTGCGCTGAGCCGGAGCGAAGCGGAGACAACAGCCAAAGGCTGGCCCGAAGGGCGAGCGAAGCGAGTCAATCGATCTCAACATGCTCATTTACACCTTGTAAACTCCGCTTTTTCGATCGATTCCGCCTTGCGACCCACATGGACGTGGGAAGTGCGTTGGTTCGCCGGGAGCGAACCTAGCCCTGATCATCGCTCGCCGACTTTTCACACAAAGCCTAAGGCATTTCAGGCGTCAGGCATTCCTCAGGCAGGCTTGATACCTTCCAGCACCCTGAAAGATGTCTCCCTTGCGGTGCGCAGAAAGTCTTCCATCCATGGTGCGCTGCGAGTGTCCTCGCGAATGGCCGCGAACAGAGTGCTCCAGACGCCGTGCTCTCCCAGGTTGACTGCCTTGACGTAATCCCGCTCCAGATACTCGGTCAGTGCCCAGTTGGGTAGTGCGCAGACGCCTCGTCCGCTGGCCACCAGCTGCATCATCATGATGGTCAGCTCTGCGGTGCGCACCTCTCGAGGGGTGATGCCAGCAGGGTCGAGAAACTGTGTGAACACATCCAGCCGTGAACGCTCCACCGGGTAGGTGATCAGGGTCTGGTCGGCCAGGTCGGCAGGCTCGATGAAAGTCTTGTCGGCCAGTGGGTGCTGGCGTGCTACGGCGAGGAGTCCCTGATAACGGAAGAGAGGCTCGTAATGGACTCCCTGCAGAGGCTGAGGGTCTGCCGTGATGACCAGATCCAGCTGTTCCCGAGCCAGGGCGGGAAGCGGATCGAAGTGATGGCCGCCAGGAATGTCGATTTCCACTTCCGGCCAGTGGTCACGGAAGTGATCCACCGTGGGCATCAACCACTGGAAGCAGCTATGACACTCGATGGCCATGTGCAGCCGGCCTTGTTCGTTACCGGCCAGGCGGGCCAGGTCGCGCTCGGCCATGCGCACCTGCGGCAGAATCTGCTCGGCCAGGTTCAACAGCCGCAATCCGGCACGGGTGAATTCCACCGGTCGCGTCTTGCGCATGAACAGGGGATTGTCCAGACGCTCCTCGAGATCCTTGAGCTGGTGGGATAGTGCAGACTGAGTCAGGTGCACGCGTTCGGCAGCTTCGACCAGGGAGCCGGCGTCACGCAGTGCCACCAGTGTACGGAGATGGCGGAGTTCGAGCATGAGTATATAGATGGGAAACGGTCCCGCCTCCCCTGAGCCCTTTTCATATAAAAGTTTGACAAGTTTAGTTTGACTCACTGCCTACTGGCCAGTGGCATCTTGATCATGTGCTCATGACGAGCTGAGATTTTCATGATGAGTCATGTTCCTATCTGCCCCTCATGGCTTGTCTGATGTCGCCGAAGCGAAAACATTGCTGCTGGATATTGGCCAGGGCTGATAAAGTGAGCAGCTTCAGGGAACAGTTTTGGAAACACTGCATAAAGGTCTGCGCGACTCAATCGCTGGGCTATAGCCGCCACCTATGTCGGCTACCCTCCGGGCCATCCTGAAGGATGTTCTAATTCGCTCCCGGCGAATTAGTGCGCGGTGCGCTTGAGTATGCTCGCCGATTTATTCAGCGTTTCCTCTTACTTAGAAGAACAGGAGCCCCGCATGAAGCGTTCCGCTGTCCTCATGCTTTCCGCCGCGATCGGCACTTTCAGCTTGAGTGGGTGTGTCAGTACCACGGGCACCCAGCAGGAAACCAGCAGCAGTGGTACAAGTTCGATCTGGGGCTCGACCCCGGATAAGGACGCCAAGGCACCGTATTTGCCATCGTCACTGTTCGTTGGTGAGGCGACGAACTTCGTCGGCTGGAGCTGCAGCCCTTCCCAGAACCTGGTCACGGCTGCGCAGCCCGATGCGCTGCGAGTGTGGTCCAGCGCAGGTGGCCAGCAGTTGCCGCAGACCGTCGTCGCCAGTGGCAGCCGTTATGAGAACGGCGACCTCAGCGTCTGGCTCAAGGGGGATGAGGCCACTGTAGAGAATGCGCGAGGCCGTCTGGAGTGCCAGGCCCAGGTGCAGCGTGATTCTCTGCGTCGTGCGGAAAAGCCCGGGGTCATGTTTTATGCCACAGGGAATGAGCCGGGGTGGAGCATGAGCCTGGCCAATGATGTGCCGAAGATCGACCTGTCGCTGGATTACGGTGAGCGTAAAGCCTCGCTGCCATACCGTGTTTCCACATTGGACAACGGCGCCGGTCGAGTGATTCTGGTCAGTGGCCGCTCGGATGCACCTTTTGAAGCGCGTATCGAAGCAGGTGCCTGTTTTGATGACATGTCCGGTACTCCCTGGCCTGCCAAGGTCACGCTGACGCTCAATGGGCAGCAGTATAGGGGGTGTGGGCAGGGCATCGCTCCATAGGCTTTGTGTGAAAAGTACCTGCGCTTGCTCATGCTGTGTTGGCATTGATCGCAAAATGCTCATTTACGTCCCGTAAACTCCGCTTTTTCGATCAATTCCGCCTTGCGACCCACATGGACGTGGGAAGTGCGTTGGTTCGCCGGGAGCGAACCTAGCCCTGAGCATCGCTCGCTGACTTTTCGTACGAAGCCCAATGTAACGGGAAAAGCTGCCTGAATGCCTGGGGCATTGAGAGAAGGCAAGACGGGAACAGGTACCTGGATTGAAGCGCCTTGATGGCGCTTCAGTCGTATTTTTCGAATGCTTTGCATGAAATATTGCGCTTTTTATCGAAAAAGTTGGGCGTAAACTGAGCCTCATTGCAACACAACAATCTTTGGAGGTTCATTATGACCCGCGTTCTCGTTGTGACTTCTTCGATTCTTGGCGATCACGGTCAGTCTCTGGGCCTGGCTCGTCACTTCCAGCGTCTCGCTGAACAGCGTGGCGACATTGAACTGACCATCCGTGATGTGGTGGCGGATGACTTGCCTCACCTCAATATCGCAGAGTTATCCAGCTGGCAGGTTTCCGAGGAAGAGCGTACCAGCGAGCAACGCGAGCTTGCTGCGGTTTCCGATACCTTGATCGCTGAAGTGCAGGCGCATGATGTGATCGTGCTGGCTGTTCCCATGTACAACCTGGGTATTCCTTCCCAGCTCAAGGCCTGGTTCGATCGTATCCTGCGCGCAGGCAAGACCTTCCGCTATACCGAAAATGGCCCACAGGGCCTGGTGGAAAACAAACGCGCTATCCTGCTGGCGGCCCGTGGTGGCAAGTATGCGGGTACCGCGATGGATTCCCAGACACCGCACATCACCCATATGCTGGGATTGATCGGGATTACCGAGCTTGATGCGGTGTACGCCGAAGGCTTGAACATGGGCGACGAGATCAAGGAAACAGCATTGGGTGAGGCTCACAACCAGATCGAGGCTTTGGTGACAGCGCTGTAGTCTCGTCATCAATGAGAACGCCAGGGGCGCCCATTTGGGCGCCCCTGGCGTTTGAGGCAAGTGGCCTCAGCTTGCATTGGCACTCCAGGCGGTGTCTTCGTCAAGGTCGCTTTCTGCGTTGGCGACCAGCTGGAATTCTTCCTCGGCGGTTTTCGCGACCAGGGTGTTCTTGCTGTAGAGGAAATAATAGGCGGCGCCGGCCACGAACAGCGCCAGGGTGTAGAAGAAGGCGCGAGGGTCGAAAGCGTAGACGCCCGTCAATGCCACCAGCGACAGGATCAGTGCCACGCCAGAGGTCAGCATACCGCCAGGTGTCTTGTAGGGGCGGGGCATGTCGGGGCGTTTGAGACGCAGCAGGATATGGCTGAGCGCCATCAACGAGTAGGACAGGGTGGCGCCGACCACGGCCATGCCAAGGATGAGGTCGCCTTCTCCGCTGAGTGACACCAGGAAGCCAAATATGCCCGGGATGACCAGTGCCCAGGTCGGAGCCTTGCGCTTGCTGGTCAGGGACAGCATGCGCGGAAGATAACCCGCCCGAGACAAGGCAAACACCAAGCGGCTGTAGCCGTAGATGATCGAGAAGAAAGAGGCGATCAAGCCTGCCAGGCCCAGCACATTGACCAGCATGGCCAGGGTCGGGTGGTCGGCCATTTTCAAAGCGTCAACCAACGGCACGCCACTCTGGCCGATGGCACTGGCTCCGGCAGCACCAGCCAGCAGTACCACCACCAGCACGGCAGTGACGATCAGGAACAGCATGGCGCCGATGATGCCTCGTGGCACATCTCGGGCAGGATCCTTGGACTCTTCCGCTGCCAGGGGAACGCCTTCCACGGCCAGGAACAGCCACATGCCGAAGGGTAGTGCCGCCCATACACCGGCCCAGCCAAAGGGCAGGAAAGCACTGGCCCCGGCAGCATCGCTCGGGGTGATGTCAAAGAGTCGCGAAGCATCGAATGCACCCAGCAGAGCCAGGGCTGTAGCGATAATGGCAAAGACAGCAAGGCCGCTGATCACCATCATCACCTTGAGGGCTTCTCCCACTCCCGCCAGGTGAATACCAATGAAGATCGCGTAGAACAAGGCGTACACCAGAGGACCATTGATGCCCAACAGCTCTTCCACTGCAGCGCCGATGAAGATGACAATGGCTGCCGGCGCCAATGCGTATTCGATCAATACCGCCAGTCCAGTCAGATAACCTCCTGCTGGCCCCATGGCCTGGCGAGCGAAGCTGTATCCCCCGCCAGATGCAGGAATCGCTGCCGACATCTCTGCCAGAGACAGCACCAGGGCAAAATACATGATGCCCATCAGAATGGCGGCAATCACGAAGCCACCCCATCCTGCTTCACCGATACCGAAGTTCCAGCCGGCAAAGTCACCGGAAATCACGTAGGACACACCAAGTCCCGCCAGTAACACCCACCCGGCGGTGCCCTTCTTCAACTGGCGCTTGGCCAGGTACTCCCGGTCAATCGTCGAGTCCGTCATGGGATAATCCTCTT
Source organism: Halomonas sp. (assembly GCF_029263665.1). Classification (GTDB taxonomy): domain Bacteria; phylum Pseudomonadota; class Gammaproteobacteria; order Pseudomonadales; family Halomonadaceae; genus Halomonas. The sequence goes on along the minus strand of NZ_JAJUFQ010000011.1, from coordinate 23,083 downwards.
GTCATTGTTGTCTGTATCGCTTTCTTCAACTGCTTGTTTTAGGGGCTTTCTTCAAATTTCTTTAAGCGCTTTCTGGAGCCGTTTTCTGAAACAGAAGCGCGTTCTGACACGCCATCATTCCAGGGCATTGGCGAGTCAGGACGTCAGGAAATTGCCTGGACTTTCCGATGTCTCGATCACGTCGTCCTGGGTGCGGTCCTTGAGCTTCACACCAGACAGCCCCAGCTTTCTCGACTCGCGTAGCAAGTACACAAGCCGTCGGCTGGCCTCGGAAAAGGCGAGGCCTGCCGGACGGACATTGGAAATACAGTTGCGGTAGGCATCAGTAAGGCCAATTCTCGGTCCCCAGGTGAGGTAAAGGCCGAGGCTGTCCGGAGAGCTCAAGCCGGGACGCTCCCCGATCAGCACCAGCACCGCACTGGCGTTGAGCATTTCGCCGACTTCATCGCCAATGGCGACTCTTCCCTGTTCGACTACCGTCAATGGTGCGAGAGACCAGTGGTGGTCGTCGTTGTCGAGGCCGTCGCTCAGGGCGCGGAGAAAGGGAACGGCATTGTGCTGTACGGCAAAGGAAGACAGTCCATCCACCACGACAATGGCCAGGTCATAGGATGCCTGCGGAACATCGGTGGCCCGCTTCAGTTGTTCTCGCGAAGCCTCATCCAGGCGTCGTCCCCAGTCCGGGCGCTGCAGGTAGGTTTGACGATCGCTGGCCTGGCTGTGTAGACGCTGAATGGGCAGGCGCTGTGTGGACATGACCGAGGAGAGTGAACTTTCCGCCTCGAACTGAAGGCAGAGATCATCCACGTCCAGCGGCAGGTGAACGGCATCCTGGGCCTGGGCATGTGCCAGCTGGAATTCCAGCGAGCGAGAGGTGGGCAGGCTGACACCTGCTCTACCAAGACCGATGCGGGCGTCGGTGAAGCGGCGCAGAAGATGCCAGGGGTTGTCAGTGACGGGGCGAGACGGCTTGTCAGTGCTCATGGTCAGCCTCCTGCGAGGGAAGGTTGGCCAGAGAGCGAGCAAAGGGTTGCGGCAAACCGTCGTTGAGACGATATCCCGAAATATCATCGAAGATGGCCATTCTGGTGAGCCAGTCAGCGAATTCAGGGGCTGGCGCCAGGTCGAGCACACGGCGGGCGTAAAGCGCGTCGTGGAAGGAGGTGGTCTGGTAGTTGAGCATCACATCGTCCGATCCCGGAATGCCCATGATGAAGGTGCAACCGGCGACACCCAGCAGGGTCAGCAGGTTGTCCATGTCATTCTGGTCGGCGTCGGCATGGTTGGTGTAGCAGATGTCGCAACCCATGGGGACACCAAGCAGCTTGCCGCAGAAGTGATCTTCAAGCCCGGCGCGGATGATCTGCTTGCCGTCGAACAGGTATTCCGGGCCGATGAAACCGACGACGGTGTTGACCAGCAGGGGATCGAAGTGACGTGCCACCGCGTAGGCGCGTGCTTCGCAGGTCTGCTGGTCAAGGCCATGGTGCGCATTGGCGGATAGCGCACTGCCCTGGCCGGTTTCGAAATACATGACATTGTTGCCGACCGTGCCTCGCTTTAGTCCCTTGGCGGCATCCTGAGCCTCGGCGAGCGTGGCGAGATTGAAGCCGAAGCTGGCATTGGTGGCTTCGGTGCCTCCGATGGACTGAAACACCAGATCCACGGGAGCTCCCTGCTCGATGGCTTCCAGCGTGTTGGTGACGTGGGTAAGCACACAGGATTGGGTAGGAATGTCGTACTTCTGGATCACCTCATCCATCAGTTTCATCAGCTTGATGCTCTGGGCGACATTGTCGGTGGCAGGGTTGATGCCAATGACCGCATCACCATTGCCGTAGAGCAGGCCATCGAGAATGCTGGCCGCAATCCCGGTCACATCGTCGGTAGGATGGTTGGGCTGCAGACGTGTAGAGAGCCGACCTGGCAGACCGATGGTATTGCGGAAGGCCGTGGTGACCTGGCACTTGCGAGCCACCAGAATCAGGTCCTGATTGCGCATGATCTTGCTGACCGCGGCGGCCATTTCCGGGGTGATGCCTGCACGTATCGTGGAGATCTGTTCCGGTGTCGCCTGGTCACTGAGCAGCCAGTTGCGAAAATCCCCTACGCTGAGATGAGCGATTGACGAAAAGGCGGCAGCATCATGGGTGTCGATGATCAGACGAGTGATCTCATCTTCTGCATAAGGCACCAGATGATCTTCCAGAAACACCTTCAGCGGCAGCTCGGCCAAGACCATCTGTGCCACCACTCTTTCTTCGGCAGACTCGGCAATGACGCCTGCCAGCCGGTCTCCCGAACGTGCGGGAGTCGCCTTGGCCATCAGTTCGGCAAGGTTGCGGAAGCGGTAGCATCGGTGGCCTAGTGTATAGAGAAATTCCTTGGACATGGTCGTCTCCGGCAGGGAAACACTGCATAAATGCCTGCGCGTGCGAATCACTGCGTTGCGCGGTGCTCACAATCCTCACCTATACCCCATAGGCTCCGGTTGTTGCGCTCCGTGCGCCTTGTGCTTCATTCCGCTCGGCTGATTTATTCAGCGTTTCCGTCGAGCGGAAAACGGAGCGAGAATTGCATATTCAAAGTAGAGGGCTTGCCCAAGGGACACTATCAATTCCCGGCAAAGCTGGATTTCCATATAAAAACAAACAGTTGCCTTTCTGTATGAGTAAGCTGGCAGGAAGGAGGAGTGACGATGCATGTTGTTGAACAACGAGCCAGTGCAAAATGCACCAAAACGGTGCGTGTGGGAATCGTGGGATGCCGATGAGCATGCCCATAACCTGACGGACTGGTCCCAGGAATATGATCAGTTCAGTGGTGGTGCCTTTTATGGACGCATTGACGAGATCCAGTTAGGCGGCATGCAGGTGTTCAAGGAATACACGAGCCATGCGGTGTGGCAGCAGTGCAACGTGTGGCCGAACTCCATGTGGCTGGGTATCCCTGCCTATCGACAGGGGTGTCGTATCGATGGCTGTCCCGTGGGGGATGATGAGGTGATGTGCCAGCCCGGCGCGCATGACTTCGAACTGGTCACACCGGATGAATTCGCCATCTATGGGCTGGTCATCGACAAGCGCTTGCTGAGCGGACTTGCCGGAGCCGAGGTGCTGGATATGCTGCATGCCTCTCCGGAAGTCCTATCCCGCCTGGTACTGTCCCAGCATACACGCAAGGCGGTGACTTTCCTGATCGAGCACTTGCTGGCCAGGCCTCGGGAGCATCTTTCCGTAGCCGTTCATCAGGAAATCCTGTTACTGGCATTGCTGGAAATCGTGCATGAGGAACGACCGAATACTCAGGTTACCCCCAGCTATCAACATCGGCGCCAGGTGGTGGACTGCATTCGCGAGCATTTGCAGGTCTGTCAGGCGCCTCCGGTGACGCTCATGGAGCTATGCAAGATTGCCAATGTCAGCCAACGCACCTTGCAATACAGTTTCACCAGTATTCTGGGCATCAGTCCCAGTCGCTTTCTGCGCATGACGCGACTCAATCGGGTGCGTCGCAGGTTGGCTGCGGCCGATGGGCATACAACAGTGACGGAAGTGGCCAGCGACTGGGGGTTCTACCACTTGGGTCAGTTTGCCCAAGACTATCGTCAGCTGTTCGGTGAATCCCCGTCTGATACGCTTGCTCGATGCCGGAGCAGCATGCGATGAGCAAGGTCAGCCGGGGCAAGTACAGGTACTTTTGATGCCAGAACCGTTATATCAAGAGCGGTTACATCAAGAGCGATCGTTGGCCATCTCCACTGCCGTGTCCATATGCGCGTCCTTGGCACAGGGCGCGGGAGATGCAAGGAGCCAGCGAGGGGCTTCAAGCAGTCCCAGGCATAACGGAGGACTGGGCGACAGGGCGCGTTGCCATAGCTGACCAAGGGGTTGCTCCCGCGGCTGTGTCTGATCAGGAACATTCAGTAGGCGGGAGTCCACCGCGACCCAGGCGTCGCCCTGGCGCTCGGCAAGGACAAAGCGAAAATGGTGAAAGCCAGGAAATCCGAGGCGGAGATCCGTCGCTACCAGCCAGGTCCGGTCATCTTCTTCCCATGTCTCGTAGCGCAGAAAGGGGCCGGCAAACCAGCTCAATCGCTGCCCGCTGGGCAAAGCGAGAGCATCGGTTTCCAGAGCTGCGCCGCGGGAAAAGACTTCGACCATGGGGGCTGAATGGCCATCAAGCAGGCCGACCAGGCTTTCGGCCTGGCGGTCACCATCCACGGCGGTGACCCGCCAGAGCAGAATATTGAACGGTGCAGGCTGTACCAGGCGAGGGGCTTCCTCCATCCCCGCCTGAGCCAAGGCCGGAGAGACCTTCAGCTCCACCCATTGCTTTGCACCGAACGATGCGAGCAGATATAGCACGGATACCAGCAATCCCCACTGGCTTGCGCGGGTCACTCGCCGCGAGGCCCCGGGCCACAGCGCGATCATGATGGCGACCAGCATCGGCAAGGTGAACAGTGGGTCGATGATGAACAACTGCGGCCAGGCAGTGGGGTGGTCTACTGGCAGTGGCCACCAGATCTGGGTGCCGTAGGTGGTCAATGCATCCAGCAGTGGATGGGTGACCAGGCATAGCCAGAACATGAGCCACCAGTGGGCGAAGCGGATATCTCTTGGTGGGGCGAAACGTCGGGCCAGCCAGGCCAGCAGTGTCGCCAGTGCCGTCAACAGAAAGACGGAATGGCTGAAGCCGCGGTGATACGTGACATTGGCCACGGCGTCACCGTAGTCAATGACGACATCCAGGTCCGGCAGGGTACCCAGGGCGGCACCCACCAACAGTGATTTGCGTCCGAGACGCCGGCCCATCACTGCGCCACCAATGGCGGCACCTAGGGCCGCCTGGGTCACCGAATCCATGATGCGGGTCCTTTATGGATCACTCGGACCTGGGGGTATCCGTCTGTGCCCAGGGGGGAGTGGTTGCCAGTATCCTGGCCTGTACCGGACAGTCGTCACGATGGGCGCCAGGCAGATACCCGGCACTCATCAGGAATTCCTTGACGATTTCCGGGCCGGTGAAACGGAATGTACGCTTGAACAGCTTGACCCACTCCGCATGAGTGAGCGGGTGGTGCACGTCAAGCCAGGCCTGGAAGCCACCATGGCTTTCACGCAGGTTGCGAATGACCTGTGCATTGTGGATCACCGCATCGATCTTGAGCCGATTGCGAATGATGCCTGCGTCACCCAGCAGCCGCTGGCGGTCACGATCATTGAAGGCGGCAACGCTATCCACATTGAAGTCACGGAAGGCGGTACGGAAAGCTGCACGCTTCTTCAACACGGTCAGCCAGGACAGACCTGCCTGGTTGATTTCCAGTACCAGGCGTTCGAACAGCACTGATTCATCATGAATGGGAAAGCCATACTCGTTGTCGTGATAAGGGCCATGAAACGGGTGGCCTGGTGCGGTGTCACAGTAGTCACTCATGTATCGTGTCCTTGATACCTGTCTCTGATATACCCATTATCCAGGCGGCGATTCAACAGGGCCATTTAATAAGGCCATTCAACAGCAGGAGAGTAAAGATGCAATTCTTGCACACCATGGTTCGTGTCAGCGACCTCGACGCTTCGCTGCGCTTTTACTGCGACCTTCTAGGGCTCAAGGAAGTCAGGCGCAAAGACAATGAGAAAGGACGCTTTACCCTGGTGTTCCTCGCAGCACCGGAAGATGAGTCGCGCTCGGCCGAGCTTCAGGCGCCAGAACTGGAGCTGACCTACAACTGGGATCCCGAAGAATACCAGGGGGGGCGCAACTTCGGTCACCTGGCCTATCGGGTCGACGATATCTATGCCCTGTGCCAGAAACTCCAGGATAACGGCGTGACCATCAACCGCCCACCGCGTGATGGCCACATGGCCTTCGTACGCAGTCCGGACGGCATCTCTGTCGAGTTGCTGCAGAAAGGCGAGCCATTGCCGTCTCAGGAGCCTTGGGCGTCGATGGAGAATACCGGTAGCTGGTAAGCGCTTGCTGACAGCTCTGGATCATCGCTATTGACCATCATGGCCATTCGTTGCCATGGCGCGACATGGTGAATAGCGCGATGCATTCCGGGTAGCCATCAGGCTACCCGGAATCGTTTCTAGGTCAGCTGGATGCACCGCTGGCCGCGCCGGTAATACCTCCTGCGGCGGCCGCGCGCCGAGCAATATTGCTGATCTCGGAGTCGTCGACATTGAGATCCCGAAACGCACCCATGGCGCCCAGGAGGGCAGAGCTCTCATAAGGAACGAAGATGCGTTCGCCGTTCTTGGCCATGTCCGGCAGCATGGAAATATAGGATTGGCCAAGCAGGTAGCCGATAACGGTGCGTGAGTTCTGTTCGCCTTCGCCCATCGAGCCCAGTACCAGCTCAATGGAACGGCTTTCGCCCTGGGCCCTCAGGATCGCCGCCTCCTTGTCGCCCTGGGCATTGAGAATCGCGGATTCCTTCTGGCCCTGAGCCTGGGCAATGGCGGCCGCCTTGTTACCTTCAGCTTCGGTGACCGTAGCCCTGCGCCGCCGTTCGGCCGACATCTGCAGATGCATGGCCTCCTTGACCTCTTCGGGCATCTCGATGTCCTGAACCTCGATGCGATTGATCGCCACGCCCCACTTGGAAGCGGGCTCCTCCATCTGCTCCTTGATCTGTGCGTTGACCTCGGCGCGGGACTCGAAGATCTTGTCGAGTTCCATCTGACCGACGACGGAACGCAGCGTGGTCTTGGCGAGAACCTCCACGGCCTGGCTCATGTTCTCGATCTTGTAGACCGCATTGGCGGGATCGACAATCTGGAAATAGATGGCGCCATCGATACGTACGGTCACGTTGTCGGTAGTGACGACCGGCTGGGAGGGGAAGTCCATTACCGACTCGCGTAGATCGATGCGAGCTTCATGGGTCATCAAAGGAATGAATTCCGCACCGTGACGCTGGTAGCGCACCATCTTGATCGGGCGCGGCTTGTCGAGGAATGGAATGATGAAGTTGACGCCGCGCTGCAGTGTGCGGTTATAGGCCCCGAGGCGCTCTATCACAATGACTTCTGATTCCTGCACGATAAGCAGGCCCTTGAACACCACGATGAGTGCAATCAGAGCGATGATGAAAGAAATGACGAGTCCCGGACTGAGGTCGGAAAGCAGGTACATGATGGCAGTTCCCTTGCGTTGGGGGGGAATGGTGTGGCTTTAAGGATAGGTTTTTTTATGGCAATCAATTGCTGCGCTTGACGATGGCCTGGGTGCCATCGAAACGCACCAGCACAACGGGGTCACCTGGTGCTAACTCAGGTTCTTCGCTGGTTTCGAGAACAACCCGATAGAAGTCTCCATCGAGTTTGATGCAGGCAGCGCCATCGTAATCGCGTTGTGTCACTACGAAGCGTTGGCCGGTGTTGCTGCCGGTTCCTGCGACGCCAAAAGTGGATGTGTTCTGGCGCTTCCTGAGCCGCTTTACGGCAAGTGGCACAAAGATACCGCAGCCAAGGGCCATGACGATCAACTGGCCAGTCAGAGCAAGCCCCAGCCAGGCAGTGGCAGCGGTCAGGCCAGCGGCCAGGGAAATGGCAAGCAGTACATAGGAACCGGTCAGCAGCTCGACCACGAGAATGGCGAGTGCAAGCAGTAACCACAAGAGAGCAGGGTTGAGCAGGTCCATCGTCGCCTCACAAGGCAGAATCGGGAAGGTGACATCCTGTCACCTTCCCGATTCTGCTCTGCAGTGGGGTCCCCTGCAAGGGGACCCATACAATCGTGTGACTACGCTAGGGTTCACCAGTAGCCGAGCACTTTCCACCACAGGCTGCCGACGGTGATCCAGATGGCGAGGTTGATCAGGCTCATGATGAATCCAGCCTTCCACCAGGTGCCCATTTCGATATAGCCAGAGCCAAAGATGATGGGAGCAGTGCCGGTCGCATAGTGGGTCAGCGACATCATCAGTGAGGAAGCCCCGGCCATCATCAGGGCGAGGTAGGGGGTCGGAATGTCCAGGGCGATACCTGCAGCCAGGAAGGCGCCAAACATCGCGGTGACATGAGCGGTGACACTGGCGAAGAAGTAATGGGTATAGAAGAAGATCCCCACCAGTGCCAGGGCCATGGCAAACCAGCCCATGTCGAAGCTGGCGATACCTTGCTGGATGACGCCAGAGAACCAGCCGATCAACCCTAGCTTACCGAGGAAGGAAGCCATCATCACCAGGGCCGAGAACCATACGATGGTATCCCAGGCGGACTTTTCCTTGAGTACATCGTCCCAGGTGAGGACGCCACTGATCAGCAAGGTAGAAAGGCCGAGCAGGGCCACGGTGGTTGCGTTCACCGCGAGGGCAGGGCCGAACAGCATGGCGGGAACACCGGCCCACAGCAGCAGCAGCATGGCAAAAACGCCGATCATGATCCATTCCTGCCCCGACAGGGGACCCATTTCGCCGAGCTTGTCCCGAGCGAACTGGGTGGCATCCGGTGTGCGCTTCAGCTCCGGTGGATACAGGAAGTAGAGCGCCAGGGGCATCACCAGCAGGGCAACGAGGCCAGGCACCAGCGCGGCCACCGCCCACTGGGTCCAGGTGATGCTGAAACTGCCGCCGGTGGCCTTGCTGATCAGGTCAACGATCAAAGGGTTGGGAGCGGTGGCGGTGATGAACATGGCGGAGCTGATCGGGTTGGCGTGGTAGTTCACCAGCGCCAGATAGCGGCCGATTCTGTTGCTGGTTCCCTGCTCCGGCGAGGAACCGAAACTATCGGCAATCGAGCGCATGATGGGGTGGATAATGGCACCACCACGCGCGGTATTGCTGGGCGTGATCGGTGCAATGGTCAGTTCGGCGAGTGTCAGGGCATAGCCGATGCCAAGGGTTCGTTTGCCGAAGATGGAGATGAAGGCATAGCCGATGCGGTTGCCCAGCCCGGTCTTGGCCAGGCCTCGGGAGATCATCATGGCCAGGCCGATCAGCCAGATCAGTGGATTGGAGAAGCCGGAAAGAGCATCCAGTACCGCACCCTTGGGGCTATCGGGATTGGTGACGCCGGTGATGGCAACCAGCGTGATCCCGATCATGGCCAGGGCACCGATGCTCATAGCCTTGCCGATGATCGCCGCAATAGTGGCGACAAAGATGGCCAGTAGCTGCCAGGCCTCGGGGGCAACGCCGTCAGGGACGGGAATCACGAACCAGATGGCCAGCCCTATGATCAGGGCGATGGCGGTGGGGAGGGGGGCGAAGGGACGCATCATGATCCTCCAGGCAGGAAGGATGTTTGTCCACGGCTTTCGTCGGGCCGGGGGACACTAGAAAACAGCTCTCGTTAATTAACCCATAACGAGTGTGCTGGGGGCCTGATTCCCATCAACACCTGAACCGGTGTGGATCAAGAGACGCGGGGTATGGCGAGCAGGGGGCAGACCTCGCACCATCCTGCCCGGACAGCCATGATGACTGTCTGGGGAGATGCAGGAAGTGGATAGGGGGCGGGGCATGTGGCCATGCCCCTGGTGGATCAATCCGGCTTGATCGCCATGCGTCCGCTGCCCATGAACATCATGGCCAGGGCTCCAAACAAGAACATGCCTTGCAGCTCCAGCGCCCAGCCGCCACTGTCGGTCAGACTGAACAGTTGGTTCATGTGCACCAGGTAGATGGCCACCAACATATTGCCGGCAATCAACAGGCCGGCGATACGTGTATGCCAACCGACGATCGCCATCAATGGAGCAATGACCTCGCCAAGGAGTACGCCATAAGCCAATACGGTGGGCAGGCCAAGGGAGGCAAGTGTATCGCTGATCCAGGAAAGGCTGTCGGGATTGACCAGCTTCGAGATTCCATGCAACAGGATCAAGATACCCAGCGCCAGGCGCAGGATCAGTTTGCCCAAGGCATCGTTGTTGAGAGCGTTCAGCATGGTAGCGTCCTTATACCGAAGTCATGAAATTGCTGTGTGAAATCGCCGCTGTACCATTTCCCTGGTGGTTAGGCTGCGGCACACTAGCGGCTGGCTGAATCATTTTTTCTTTCAGTAACTATTTTCTCTTTCAGTGATTAAGGAAGATAGCATGACCCTGATACGAGTTCGCCAGCTAGCTGCGTTGGCAGTGATCACGCTATTGTTGGCTGCCTGTTCCAGTCAACCTTCATCTTCCGGGAGCGATGGGAAGGCAGACCATGATGCAGGTGTTCCGGAAACTATTGCCGGAAAACGCTGGAATCTGCTGTTGATAGGTACCGATGAGCGTGTCTCGATGCCGTCGACACCTTATTTCAAAGTGGCAGCGGACGGGAGTGTCAGTGGCAGCGATGGCTGCAATAACCTCACGGGTACTGTCAGCTTTGCCGACAATCAGCGCATTGAATTCAGTGAACTGGCTTCCACGCGAAAAGCCTGTCCGCAGATGGCGGACGCCACCCGAGTGCAGAATATTTTCGGCCAGGCATATCGTTACCTGATCGATCACGATCGCATTGTCTTCTTCGGCCCGAACTCCTTGGTGCTTGGTGGCTTTCGGTTGGCACATTGAGCCGTGGTGATTGAACCGTAGTGTTGGCGGTATTTCATCCTGACCCATGAGTGATAGAGCAGGATGGTGGCGATATACCACCGTCCTGCTTGCCGCGTATCGGCTCTTCAACTAGCTTGTGTTGGGCGGTGAATATTCTTTACGCCCGTAATGAAGCAACCAACAACACAACAAGGTGCTGACACAACAAGGAGAAGTGACATGCTCTGTCAATCGACAAGGACATGCAGGCAGCGCGGACACTCCACTACCCAGATGGGAAGCAGACATCGCCGGCCATGGCATTGGACATGGGCCATGGCTTTGCCACTCGGCATCGCTGTGTCTTCCGCAGCAATGGCCAATGAATATCGGCATGCCGAAGAGCCTATCGGTGATGTCGAAGCGGTCTACAGTGGGCATCTCACGCCGGATATGGCGGTCAATACCTATCGCAATATCGATCGCCTGTTCCCTTCGCGAATCATTGAAGCGGGGGATGATCCTCGACCATTGGTGGAAGCTCCCGTCGCGCTTGAAAATCTGGCTTTCACTGTCGACGACCAGCAGTACGACATCTATGACTATCTGGCGCTGAATAATGTCACCGGGCTTGTGGTGCTCAAGGATGGCGAAGTCGTCTACGAGACCTATCAGCGCGGTAATGGTCCCGATACACGCTGGATGTCGATGTCTGTTGCCAAGTCGATCTCCTCGACCCTGGCCGGCATGGCGATCAAGGATGGCCTGATCAATGGTCTTGATGCGCAGGTGGTGGATTATGTCCCGGCGTTGAAAGGCAGTGCGTACGATGGCGTGAGCCTGCGCAACATTCTGATGATGTCATCAGGGGTCGCCTGGAACGAGACCTATACCGATGTGAACTCGGACCGGCGCGATCTACTACGCGCCCAGATTGCCCAGCAGCCAGGTGGTGCCATGGAGGTCATGTCGAAACTGCCGCGTGCTGCCGACCCGGGTACCGTCAATAATTACAGCACAGGTGAAACACAGATCCTGGCCGAAGTGATTCATGGCGCCATCAAGCGGCCGCTTGCCGAATACCTGTCGGAAAAACTGTGGCAGCCCTATGGCATGGAAAGCGACGCCACCTGGTGGCTGGAATCGCCGGATGGCGTGGAAATTGGTGGCAGTGGTATCAGCGCGACACTGCGTGACTATGCGCGCTTCGGCCAATTCATGCTGGAGGGTGGCGTGGTCGATGGACAAAGCGTGTTGCCGGAAGGCTGGATCGAAGAAGCGACTCGACCGACCCAACTGGTGGGCGGGGAAACCCTCGACTACGGCTACATGTGGTGGACGGGCTGGACCAAACCCTCGGAAGAGGACCATGCCTATTCTGCCGTGGGTATCCAGGGGCAATATGTTTATGTCAACCCGGCCCACAATATCGTGATTGCCCAGAATGCCGCAGAACCCAAGCCGACTGGCAAGGAAGTCATCGATCCCATGGTGTTCTTCGATTCGGTGGTGACATATCTGGACGAGCAATAAACCCGGACTCAGCACTGTTTGCTCATGAAACTGCCCCGCTCTGGCGGGGCAGTTCGTATGTGATGAGGTCGCTGTGTCCGCTCAGCTTTGTCAGGCATTCTTGCGCAGTTCACCAAGGAGCTGCTCAGCGATATCCATGCGTACCTTGCCCCCTTTGACCAGTGCGCTGGCGATGGCGTTTATCTCTTCGCCTTGAGCACCCGCCATCACGGCAATGTTCTTGGCATGCAGGGCCATATGGCCTTTCTGGATGCCGGTAGTGGCCAGCGCCTTCATGGCGGCAAAATTTTGTGCCAATCCTACTGCAGCGATGGTGCGAGCCAGTTGTTCTGCACTGGAAACGCCAAGAATGTTCAGGCTGTATTGGGCTGTAGGGTGGAGGCGTGTGGCGCCGCCGATCAGGCCTACCGGCATGGGTAACTCCAGGCTGCCGCATAGATTGCCATCTGCATCGCATTCCCAGTGGCTCAGAGAGCTGTAGCTGCCATGCCGAGCGGCATAGGCGTGGGCTCCGGCCTCTACGGCGCGGGTATCGTTGCCGGTGGCCAGGACGATGGCACTTACGCCATTCATGATGCCCTTGTTGTGTGTGGCGGCACGGTAGGGGTCGAGGGCGGCGAAGCGATAGGCTGACAGCATGCCGTCGCGCACGTTCTCGCCGCTGAGTCCCTCGACGGCAATGTCATCCAATCGCCAGATGGCACGGGCACGGGCCACACGGCGATCCGCCAGGTTGGAGAGGATACGCAGGCCAGCCTTGCCGCCGCTCCACTCGGCGAGCGATGGTGCCACCGCTTCGGCCATCGAGTTGACCGCATTGGCCCCCATGGCGTCGCGAACATCAACCAACAGATGCACTACCAGCATGTCATCGACCTGGCGCACCTCGACATCCTGCAGCCCTCCGCCATGCTTGAGCAGTACTGGGTCGGTGGCATCGCAGATCTGACGGATCTGCTCGATGGACTCGAGAATCCGTAGACGCGCGAATGCTGGATTGGACACCTGGGTGAGCTGTATCTGCGCAATCATCACCGGCGCTGAGTAGCTGGTGATGAAACCTCCGCTACTACGGCACTGGCGTGCAGCATTGCAGACCGCAGCAATCACCGAGGATTCCTCGGTGACCATCGGGATCAGGCGTTCCTCGTCATCGATCATCATGTTGGTGGCGATGCCGAGAGGCAGGTTGAAAGTGCCGATGACGTTCTCGACCAAGGAATCGGCGATCTGGGCACTCAGGTTGCCGGTGTTGGCGAAGTGCTGGCGCGCCTCTTCGGGGAGTGACACACGCTGATTGACCTGTTCGAAGCGCTCTCCGAGGTTCAAGCGATAGAAGCCGGGGATACGTGAAGATGTTGCGGTCATGAAAGGATTTCCGTAGCCAGGGGTAAAAGGAGATCGAGCAGAATGTGCTATCAGGCAATCAGACCCATCAGCCAGGGGGCGGCGTAAAGGGTCATGAATTGCACGCCATAGTTGACCCCCCAACGATTGAGCACGCCTGACACCAGGGCCAGCACCAGTACACCGAGGATTCCCGCTACCCCGGCATCCATATAGGCCAGCAGCATGACCAGGGCGAAGAAGGTGCCTATGAACGCTTCGTGCGGGATGTGGCGGAACACGAAGGCACAAATAGCGCGGGCATAACGCACGGCGATGGGATAGGTCAGCAACAGAGCAACAGCGGCACCAATGATGCTGGCGATGGTGATATCGCTGAAGCTCATCAAGTGGTGGGCATTGTTTTCCAGCGTCAGCACAGGTGGTGCATTGAAGAAGGCATTACCTGGCCCGATGGCCATCGGGCTCATTGGAATGCCGAGAGCGGCCAGTGGGATCAGTGTGCCGGCAATGTAGGAAGCGTTGGTCACTGCATCCATGGACGAAATGGCGCGGCATGCCTTGGCGACTTTGCCCTTGGCCAGGCTCGACATGACCTCACCAAGAAAGATGGTGATACCGACCGGGCTCATGAAGAAGGTCGCGGAACCAATGGTGGAACTGACCGCTGCTGAAGCGGATTCCTGAGGTGTCAGCACCTTGAACGGATTGGGCCAGCGTTGGCTTTCGGTCTTGTCCTGACGTTGCAGAGTGATGGTCTTCGGCTCGCTGCTCTTGAGTTTGTCGCGCTCACTGCCGACGGTCAGTTGCAGCAGGTTGAGCATCATCGGACCGATGGTGATGCCGAGGAAGAACGAGATGAACACCACCTTGTCTTCGGAAATGATGCCCATGCCCCAGTAAAAATGACGCAATGCCTGGATCAATACCGCCAGCAATAGAATGCTGATCAGGCTGATCAAGCGGGCCTTGCTCATCAGTGCCAGGAAGATAGCGCCGGCAAAGAAGATCTGGCTGGCGTACTGGCCGACGACATCGGCAAGCGGTGTGAGCAGGGCCGCCAGCAACAGGCTGATCGGCAGGGCCACGAGGGTACCGATCACTGATCCGGATGCCATCTTGCGAATCGACAATGTAGCCTGGCCCTCACGCTTGAGGATCATGGCATGTTCGACCATGGGCGCCGACATGACCCCGCCAGGAATGCCGGCGACAGCGACCGGGATCGAGTCGGTGAGCTTCTTGGCCACGATGGCTGCCATGAAGAAGGCCAGCACCACCGGTAGCGGAATCCCGGCCACGATCAATGCCAGAGTAACCGGGGCCAGCACGGCAGTCTCGTCGGTACCGGGGGCGACGCCGATAGCGGTGTAGACGACAGCGGCGATGATCGCCGCAATGATCATCTGCAGGATGAGAGCGGGATCCATGGTCAGACCTCCTTGATGGCATCACCGGGTGACGTTGTATCTATCCTGCTTGATGTCTGTGTGCCCACCCCGCTCGATGGCTCTTCCCCAACCCCGCTCGATGGCTCTTCATCCATCCTGCGCTTGGGGCGGAAAGCAATGGTCGATATGACGAAGCCGAGCAGAGCGCCGCCAAGGCCGAGCATCAATGGTAGTGGTGGTCGTTCAGGGGCGAGGATGTAACCGCCGAGGCATAGCGTGGTAGTGATGATCAAGGACAGCAGCAGGTCACGCAGAGTGACAGTGTCGTCCCATACCTGCAGGTACGATCTGCTGGAGGTGGCGTCTGGCATGATGATTACCTGGTTCTGTTATCGTTATTGAGGAGAAAGGGGCTCCTGTCTACCAGCCGCGCAAGTTGCCAGCGGTGGTATCTCAGTCAAGAGGTCAGCATTACCGCTTATGGTCGCTAGAAAAAGGTACAGTTTGTGTCCAGTTGGCTGGTACTGTTCCAGTATGTGAATGGGTACAGTTGTCGAGCGGGAGAGGAGCGTTTTCGATGTCCAGGGCAGGGAAGGTCGCCGATTCCATCCTCAAGGCCATCGATGAAGGTCGATTGCAGCCGGGGGCCAGAGTGGCGTCGATTCGTGAAGCGGCGCGGCAGTTCGGCGTATCGAAGAACACCATCATCGACGCCTATGACCGACTGACGGCCATGGGTTATCTCGAAGCCAAACGAGGCTCCGGGTTCTTCGTTTCGCGGCCAAAGTCACTCAAGGTGGTGGAGAAGACGGAATACGTCTCGGAGGCGGTCGATACGGTCAGCCTGTTGCGCGAGCAGTTGGAGGGGCGTTTCAGCGTGCGCGCCGGTGATGGCCGCGTGCCCAGCAGCTGGACGGCAGGGCTGGAGCTAGCGCGTCGCTTGCGACAGCGTGGAGGTGTCCATAACGATGAGGTGGAGATCGAGTACGGCCAACCTCAGGGTTATCCGGCGTTGCGCGAGTTGATTGCCCAGACACTGGTCGAACGCTCGGTACATGTCTCGGCCTCTCAATTGCTGATGACCTTTGGCGCTAATCATGCGCTTGATCTGATCATCCGCCATTTCGTTGCCCCTGGCGATAGCGTGCTGGTGGAGTCTCCTGGATATTATCCTCTATTCGGTAAATTGCGCCTGGCACGGGCGAGACTGGTCGGGGTAACTCGGCGTCATGATGGCCCGGATCTGGACCAGTTGGAGGAGCATATACGCCAGCACCGTCCACGGCTGTTCTTTCTGCAGCCCAATGCCCATAACCCGACGGGTACGAGCATGTCGCTTAACAACATGCATCGCCTGGTCAATATCGCCAATCGTCATGGGGTCATACTGGTCGAGGACGATATTTTCGCTGACATCCTGCCTCGTGCTACGCCCCGTCTGGCAGCGTTGGACGGTCTGGAACGAGTGATCTACCTCGGCTCATTTTCCAAGACCATGTCGACGGGGTTGCGTTGTGGCTTTATCGCCGGCAGCGAGTCGCTGATCAAGGTGCTCACCGATATCAAGATGCTTACCGTGGTCAACTCCTCGGCCCTGACCGAAATGCTGGTCCACGACCTGATGCTGCGGGGACGTTATCGCCGCCATCTCAAGCAATTGCGCGAGCGCATCAGCAAGGCCACGGCCACCGCCGTAAAGGAGCTGTTCGCCACCGGCCTGACGGATATTCAAGGTTCCGGCGGAGGGCTCTATCTGTGGGCGAAGCTTCCCCTGGGCATGGAGGCAGTGAGTCTGGCCAAGCGCGCGTCGCAGTACGGTATCTTCATTGCACCGGGCCCGTTGTTTTCTCTGGGCCAGGATGAGGGTAGTGACCGTGCCATGCGAGTGAACATCGCCCATGCTGCCGATCACCGCTTGTTGGAGTTCCTGGCCCGAGAGCTGAAGTACCAAGGCTGATTCGGTGGCAATGCACCCTATGGAGTCCGTTCTTGTTGAAAACACGTACTTGAAAGCACGACCCGCGCAGAGAAGCAGGATACCTGACTGACTCAGCATCAAGCCCCGTTGGCGATGAGCCAAACGGGGCTTGATGGGGAAGGACGGCAGAGCGTCCACGAATTGCCATGCAGGCTTACAGCGCGGAGATTTTCTCCTGCTGCTCTACCAGCAAGCGACGAGCAGCCTGGAACTCTGCCAGCTTGCTGCGCTCTTTCTCGACAACGGCTGCAGGGGCCTTGGCGACAAAGCCTTCATTGGACAACTTTCTCTCGATGCCCTGGATCAGCTTGTCCTGCTTGTCGATTTCCTTGGTCAGGCGAGCCAGTTCGGCATCCTTGTCGATCAGGTCGGCCATCGGTACCAGCACTTCCATCTCACCGACCAGTTGCGTCGCGGACAGCGGTGCTTCTGCTGGGTTGTCCAGCCAGTTGATGGATGACAGCTTGGCCAGCTTGGCCAGGAACAGGCGATTGGCTTCCAGGCGCTGCTGGTCGGCAGCTTCGCCTTTGGTCAACATGACATCCAGCGGCTTGCCGGGGGCGATGTTCATCTCGGCACGGATGTTGCGCACCGCGATGATGACGCCCTTGAGCCACTCGATATCCCGGGTGGCAGACTCGTCGATCTTGCTTTCATCCGCCACCGGCCAAGGCTGGTTCATGATCGAATCGCCTTCTGCGCTGAGCGTGCCCGCCAGAGGCGCGACGCGCTGCCAGATCTCTTCGCTGATGTAAGGCATCATCGGGTGGGCCAGGCGCAGAATGGCCTCCAGCACGCGCACCAGGGTGCGACGAGTGCCGCGCTTGGCTTCAGCGCTGGCGCTGTCGTCCCACAGCACTGGCTTGGAGAGTTCCAGGTACCAGTCGCAGTATTCGTTCCAGATGAAGTCGTAGAGTGCTTGTGAGGCATGATCGAAGCGGAATTCTTCCATTGCCTTGGTGACCTGGACTTCGGTCTGCTGCAGACGAGAGATGATCCAGCGATCAGCCAGTGATAATTCGACCTTGCCACCATCGACTCCGCAGTCTTCACCTTCGGCATTCATCAGCACATAGCGGGAAGCATTCCACAGCTTGTTGCAGAAGTTGCGGTAGCCATCCAGGCGACCCATGTCGAACTTGATGTCACGTCCGGTCGTGGCCTGAGACAGGAAGGTATAGCGCAGGGCGTCGGTACCGTGGGCCTCGATGCCTTCCGGGAACTCGCCGCGTGTCGCTTTCTCGATGGCCTTGGCCTTCTGCGGCTGCATCATGTTGCCGGTGCGCTTCTCGACCAGGGCTTCCAGGTCGATGCCATCGATCAGGTCGATGGGGTCGAGCACATTACCCTTGGACTTGGACATCTTCTGGCCCTGACCATCGCGCACCAGGCCATGCACATAGACCTGCTTGAACGGCACCTGGCCAGTGAACTTCAGGGTCAGCATGATCATCCGTGCGACCCAGAAGAAAATGATATCGAAGCCGGTAACCAACACGCTGGTCGGGTGGAAAGTGGCCAGTTCCGGTGTCTGCTCGGGCCAACCGAGAGTGCCGAAGGTCCACAGGCCGGAGCTGAACCAGGTATCGAGGACGTCTTCGTCCTGACTCAGTTCGAGATCGGCAGCAAGACTGTACTTGGCACGAGCTTCTTCTGCTGTGCGGGCGACGTAGACATTGCCTTCTGCATCGTACCAGGCCGGAATGCGGTGTCCCCACCACAACTGGCGGGAGATGCACCAGTCCTGCAGATCGCGCATCCAGGAGAAGTACATGTTCTCGTAGTTCTTCGGCACGAACTGGATATCGCCGTTCTCCACCGCTTCAATGGCCGGTTTGGCCAGCGTTTCCACGGCCACGAACCATTGGTCAGTGAGCAAGGGCTCGATGACATCGCCGGAGCGGTCGCCGTAGGGCAGGGTGTTGTTGACTGTTTCGGTCTTCTCCAGCAGGCCAGCAGCCTCCATGTCGGCCACGACCGCCTTGCGCGCAGCGAAGCGATCCATGCCGGCATAGGTACTGGGCAGTTGGGTATCGATATCCGCCAGCGGGCGGCCCTGAAGGTCGAAGGCTTCAGCGGCTTCAAGAATATGGGCGTTCTTGGTGAATACGTTGATCAGCGGCAGGCCAGCACGCTTGCCGACTTCATAGTCGTTGAAATCGTGGGCCGGGGTGATCTTCACGCAACCGGAGCCTTTCTCCATATCGGCGTGTTCATCGGCGACGATGGGAATGCGACGACCGACCAGCGGCAACTCGACGAACTTGCCGACCAGGGAGGCGTAGCGTTCGTCTTCTGGGTTCACCGCCACGGCGCTATCGCCGAGCAGGGTTTCCGGGCGGGTGGTAGCGACGACCAGGTAGTCCAGGCCAGCATCAGTCTTGACGCCATTGGCTAGCGGATAGCGGAAGTGCCAGAACTGGCCCTGCTGGTCGCGGTTTTCCACTTCCAGATCGCTGATCGCCGTGTTCAGCGTCGGGTCCCAGTTGACCAGGCGCTTGCCACGGTAGATCAGGCCTTCGTCGTACAGGCGCACGAAGACTTCCTGCACCGCCTTGTAGAAGCCATCGTCCATGGTGAAGCGCTCACGGCTCCAGTCGACGCTGGCGCCCATGCGACGCAACTGGCGGGTGATCTGGCCGCCAGACTCGTTCTTCCACTCCCATACCTTGTCGATGAAGGCATCGCGGCCCAGGTCATGGCGGCTCTTGCCTTCCTCCGCGGCCACCTTGCGCTCGACCAGCATCTGAGTGGCGATACCGGCATGGTCGGTCCCCACTTGCCACAGGGTGTTGCGCCCCTGCATCCGCCGCCAGCGGGTCAGGGTATCCATGATGGTGTCCTGGAAAGCATGTCCCATGTGCAGACTGCCGGTGACGTTGGGCGGCGGGATCATGATGGCGTATGGCTCGCCCTGGCCAGACGGCGCGAAGCGCTGGTCGTTCTCCCAACGCTGGTACCAGCGTGATTCAATCTGCTCGGGTTGGTATGTCTTGTCCATGGATGCTCGCGGTGCTCTGTAAGGTACGAGTCTCGCAGTGCTCAGCAAATGCCCTGCGAGAGAGTCTGGGTCAGCAACTAGAAAAATGGGGCCGATTATACCTCGCAGGCACCATCGGCGTCATGGTGGATCCGAGCTACGAGCTACGAGCTACGAGCTTCGAGCTACGAGCGGGTTGCCCACGGGCTGGAGGTAGGCATGGAGCAAAGACAAGCGGCGATCGTAGGCCCGTGGGCAATGGCGCCTTCAGTCTTCTATCGACTGGAGACCTTCCAGCAAGGCGGCATGGAATTCATCCGGCTGTTGGATATGCGGTGAGTGGCCCAGCTCCGGCCACTCCACCAGGGTGGCGTCAGGAATACGTTCGGCGGCTTGCTCGCCAAGCACATCGTAATGGCCCAGCGTGTCCTGCACTTCTGGCGAGGCCTGCGCCTTGCCGATGGCCGTATTATCTTTCTCGCCGATCAACAGCAGGGTCGGGACCTGAATCTGCTCGAACTCATGGACGACGGGCTGGGTGAATACCATGTCGGATGTCAGTGCCTGGTTCCAGGCAACGATATCGCCATCCTTCCCGGCATACATGCCGGCCAGCATGTCGACCCACTGGTCATAGGCGGGCTTCCAGTCCCCCACATAGTAAGTGGATTGCTGGTAGCTGCGGATGGCCTCCGCTGTTTTCTGTTTTTCGGCAGCAAAAGCATCATCGATGCTTTGGTACGGTACGCCTTTCGCCTTCCAGTCTTCGAGCCCGATAGGATTGACGAGCACCAGTTGCTGGGTCTGTTCCGGGTACATCAGTGCATAGCGGCTGGCCAGCATGCCGCCCATGGAATGGCCCATCACGGTGACATTGTCGATGTCGAGCTGCTGCAGCAACTGATGAGTGTTTTGCGCCAACTGATGAAAGCTGAATTGGTATTGCTGTGGCTTGGACGACTTGCAGAAACCGATCTGGTCCGGGGCAATGACGCGATATCCCGCTTCCGTCAGGCGCTCGATGGAATCCTGCCAGGTGGCGGCGCAGAAGTTCTTGCCGTGCATCAGCACGATGGTCCTGCCATTGGACTGCTCGGGCGCGACATCCAGATAAGCCATTTGCAGATTCTGCTGCTGTGACTGAAAGGTGAAGCGCTGCACCGGATAGGGGTACTCGAAACTTTCCAGTTCCCCGCCATAGACAGGAGCATCATCACTTGATGTGTTCGCGATAGCATTCCCGGCCATGAGGGCGGCTCCTGCCAGGGTGAGACCGCTGATGGTAGAGCCGACAGCGGCTGACCATTTCGAACGATTTCGACAGTGTGTGTCGGGTAGGGCGGTGTACATGCGCAGCTCCTTTTCACGTCAACCTTTCATGTTGGTCTTTGACGTCGGCCTTTCTACGTCACTGTATGCAAGCGGGTGAATGATGCAGCATGGCGTCTTGTGACGGATCGTCATCGGTACCAGTCATCGGTGCAAGTCTCCAGTACAACGATAGCCAGCAAACCAGTTGAACATAGTGCATTTCCCTGCGTATGGTTTCAAACGACAACCTGCCAGGATCTGCCCATGCTCACGAGAAGAACACTGATCAAATGGGGGATGGCCAGTGCTGCATTGGCTACCTTGGGAACAACTGCAACAGCTTCAACAACCATTGCTTCGACAACCGGGATGGCTGCTACATCATCCTCTGCTTCACGCTCGCGCCTGATACTGCTGGGAACGGCAGGAGGACCGACGCCAAAAGCCAACCGTGCGGCTCCGAGCCAGGCCATCGTGGTAGACGGACATACCTATCTCATCGATGCCGGTAACGGCGTGGCCAGGCAGCTGGTCAAGGCGGGCATTGATCTGAATAGCCTGGAATCGGTTTTTCTCACCCATCACCATTCGGATCACAATGCAGATTTAGGCAATGCCATATTCCTTGCGTGGAGCGGGCCTCTGAACCATGTGGTAGACATTTATGCGCCACCGCCTGCCAAGCAGATGATGGAGGACTTTACCAGTCTCAACCGAGTGGATATCGACATCCGGGTCGAGGATGAAGGGCGTGCTCCGTTTTCAGAAATGTATCGCGTCCACGAGCACAGTGAACCCGGGGTGGTGATGGAAGATGAACGTGTCAAGGTAACCAGTGCACTGGTCCAGCACCCTCCAGTAACGCCATCGTTTGCCTTCCGTTTTGACACTCCAGACCGAAGCATCGTCATTTCGGGTGACACAGCTCCCACACCGGCGCTGATCGAACTTGCCAAGGGGGCCGATGTGCTGGTGCACGAGGTCATGCATGTACCGTCCCTGGAGCAGCTCGTCAGCACCGAGCCCCAGGCCGACCGCTTGATGGAACACTTGAAGGCAAGCCATACGTCGGTAGCGCAGGTGGGAAGCATTGCTGAGCAGGCTGGGGTGAAGACCCTGGTGCTGTCGCACTTCGTTCCGGGAGGCTATCCCTTTATCGAAGATGACGTCTGGCGCCAGGCGGCGCAGCAGGGCTTTTCGGGGGAGGTGATCGTGGGCCGGGACTTGATGGAAATCTAGGTTCCCTCGGCTCTGTCTGAAAAGTGTCTACGCTCAACCATACGGCGTTATCGCTGTGCCAGAGCCATTTGGCCCAGCGATATCCGATGCCTATCGCTGCCCATTCAAGTGATGTGGGGTCACGGGATAGCCGCGTTGCTTGTAGGTCTTCCAGCATTCACGTTTGGTGGTGAGCACTTCTTGATGCTGGTTGATGATTTCTGCTACCCGTTCAAAACGCGAGAACCACTCGGGTATCTCCGGGGACAGGTTGAGCATGGCCTGAGGGGGAGGGTCGAGACTGGCCGGGGGACCTTGCCAACCGATAGTGACGGCCACGCCCGGAGCTTCGTCACTGCCTTCCAGTGCATGGGGCACATAGGCATCCGGGCGGAAGTCCCACAAACGGTCATCCAGTTCACGCGCCATGACTTCATCTTCGGCGAACAGGTAAAGCCGATAGCCCTTACGCGCGATGGTCTCGGTCAGGCGGCAGGCAAAGGCCAGGCGTGCCTCGAGAGTGGTGTCGGGAAGTATGTAGAAATCGACTTTTGTCACAGAAAGGCCTGACGATGCGGGAAAATCAATAAGAGCTATAAGCTATAAGCGAAAGAATCTTTACACGGTGCTGTGAAGCGTTTTGACTCACTGGCGTACGGCTTACGGCTTACGGCTTACGGCTTACGGCTTACGGCTTACTGCTTACGGCTTACGGCTTACGGCTTACGGCTTACGGCTTACGGCTAAAGGCTTACGGCTTACTCTTTGGAAACAGGATCGTCATTAAGCCGCCATGGGGTCGTCATGGCGGCTGGACAGTCTAAATGAGCGCAATAAGGAGAACGC
>NZ_JAJUFQ010000022.1 GCF_029263665.1 Halomonas sp. | reverse complement strand
GGGGTCTCCCCATGTGAGAGTAGGTCATCGTCAGGCATCTATTCGAAAAAATCCCCCGGATACGTCCGGGGGATTTTTTTTGCGTCGAGCCACGAGCCACGAGCCACGAGCGATGGGCACGCTACGCTCGGGCCGCGAGCGATTCCTTGCCACCATGCTGCTCGAAGCTCGATGCTCATCTGAGAGTAGCGGATGGCTGTCTCGATCATCGTCAGCCATCTATTCAGAGAAGCCCCGGATTCGATGAGTTCGAGACTTTTTATGTTCGGGAGTTGTCCGGCGGTGATCTGTTCGTCAGGAGCGGACAGGAAGCGCCTTCAGGTGAGCCTCAGGGATAGATGAGTAAAGGGGCTAACATCGCCGTCTGAACACTGGCTCAAGCGTAGATAGGGGACGTGACCCCGAGAGGAGAGTCGCCTCGACGTCAGATATTTTTCGGCATTGATTCAGAAAGGCACTGTTTATCAGAATGAGACTGAGGCGGATCGTGTAATCTTGACGTGACTGTGAAGCTCTAGTATCTCAACAAAGTTCAGCTCAGTACCATAAGGGAAGCTTGGGCTGACTTACTTGGGTAGGCTGTCACTTTCTTTCCCATTATTTCTGGATCTTCTTGAAAACTGCGAGTATCGGATACGTAAAAAACGGAGTTGTGGTGATTCTGCTTTGAAGCTGCTGGTAGAGAATGCCCCGTTGCTGCTAGTGACGTACGGTATGTTGTGAGATGCATCCAAAAATGTGGGAAACCCTATATATACTGATACCATAAATAATGACTTCTAGCAGGTCTTGGGAAGTGATGCCTACATTCAGTGCTCCCTTCATGTGCATTTCCCAGGCTCTTAGGGATACCTCTGTCAGCATTTCTCTTGTCTTGATATCCAGCTCTTTCAACAAGTTGGTCAGATTATTAACTAAATTTTGCTCATGACATTACGGCCATGAAATATGAGATCATTTCTTATTATACTTCGGAATTGGCTGTTATAAGGAAATATAGAGGTGTGCAATAAATCATACAGGTAATGCTGAGAGATTAATGCAGCCTCAGCGCGATCGCAAACGCTATATCAAGGGAAGGGGCAACCATAATGATTGCCCCTTGATAATAGACGATGGTCTACTATATTAACAGCCGCTACCGCAATGGGAGCTATCTGGTTTTGGACCATCATCAAGAAGGTCAAATGTAAGAACTTTCAATGGGTTCTTGTCGGATGTGTTCTTTACCCAATGCTCGACGTCATTGTATTCTGAGAAGCAGTCACCCGCCTTCCAGTTAACTGGATCCTTCGATTTATTGGTATGTTCTACCCCTGTGCCTTCGAGTACATACAGGATGGCAGGGCGATTCTCATGTGAATGAATGGCGATAGTTCCACCAGGGCGACATTCGAGAAGCCGACAGCGCATGCGCCTTTCCAAAAGAGGCTTTCCATAGTCTGGTACGACAATATCGGGCATGTCGATAGAGGCTAGCTCTGTTGAGATTTCATCATCATTGAGCTGCACAGGGGCCTTGGGGAATTTTTCTTCTTTCATTATCCTCTCCTATGAACAGACCTTGTTTTACACAAGGCATAATTTGGTTCAGGCGTGGGCAAATACCTGAACCTCAACAACCCACTCAGGGTTTGCTAAACGAACAACTTGTATGGCTGCACGTGACGGTACCTGGCCCTGTTCACTGGCAACCCATTTGTCCCAGACCTGGTTGAATGACTCATAATCATCCATGTCTGTTAAGAAAATATTTGCATAAATAACATTGCTCTTATCGGTTCCAGCTTTTTCCAGCAAGCTATCAATGCTTTTCAAGAGGCTCTCTGCTTGCTCGGCGACAGTCTTTCCAGAGGATACTTGTCCGGAAAGAATCAACAGGTTGCCGCTCTTTGATGCTTGGCTCATACGGGTATTTTGCTCAAATCTTTCGACTTTCATTTTATCTCCTGATTTTGATTGAAATATTATTTATGGATATAGTTTATGCGTTAATGGAATGTACATAAATAATGAAGGTATAAGTTTTGTCTCTTCTTGATATTGCATTATTTTTTCAAAATATTTAAAGCATTAATCAAACACTATTTTTTTTCTTCTGTGCTTACAAGATCCTTGTTTCTTAACAGTGCGTAGGAAATTGCCTCGTATGGAATTTGAAAAATCATAATTTAGAGGGAAGGTTTCTCCATTGTTCTTGTTATACAGGCGCCTTGGCCCGACTCTTCCTAGCGATCATTCATTTGATGTCCCCGGTTTTCCTGGGCTATGGCTTAGATAAAGCCTGAGGAGCTCGTCTAGATTTGCATCGAGTGAAATGCTGGTATGCCGTATTGCGCCCTTATTTCCGGAAATATCAGGGCAACACACAGCATACCGGCAGGTGGAGGGAATACGGGCTTCTGGATATACAGATACGTGTTATAACGCGTCAGCGTCGAAGGCTCCGTTAATTACTGTTGACCAGAGGGCAGCGCCATCCCCCGGTCGACGAAGGCGAAGCTCGAAGCGGTAGGGTAGAAGGTCACGGTCAGAGAGCTGAAGACGTGGCCCTTCAGCAATCAGGCGACTATCAACGAGCCACTGGTTGGTACCGGCTCCTGGGGTATCGGCAGGCTGCCAGTCAAGCACCTGAGGGCCATCCTCGACCCCCAGAAGCCCACGCGTCAGACTTTCCTTCACTCGGGTTTCATCGACCGTCAAGCGATGGTCCACGTTGGGAGGCGACAGCAAAAAGGTTTGGTCACGCAGTGCCATGCCATCCAGAGCAGGTGATGTGGTCAGTTCTTTGGCAGCTTGCTGACCCAAGCCAAGGAGTGCCTGACGTATGGGGTCAGGTGCCTGTGAGCTACTGACACATCCTGCTGTGAAGAATGCCAGCATTGCCAATAGCAGCAGAAGGCGATATGGGAAGGCCTGGCCAGAGAAAGATCTTTTTAGTGCGTGTCCTGAGCTCTTGAGCATTGACGGTTTGCATTCCTATTGCTGGGGGGTAGCCGCTCGTTCAGAAAATCGCGTACGTGCTCGAACAGCTCGTCACGGATGGGTGCAGCTTCATTGACCAGATGATGCCGTGCATCGTTATGACGGTGAACCCTGGCGTTGAGGAATTTCTTTTCCAGCACACGAAGGTTCCAGTCTCCATCGACGGTCAGGTCCTGGTCTCCCTGGAGGATCAGGGTCGGGATATGATTCGGGGGAAGTTCCATCAACCGAGGTATCCAACGACGCATGGCACTGACCCAGCTGGTCGGTAAACGTACCGGCTGCAGTGGATCATGCTCGCGCAGGAAAGTGGCGAAGTCGGCATCATTGGTATTGGCGCGGAACCTACGTGGTACACTGCCGATGAATGGCCCAACCAGGCTGTGTACCCAGGCTGCGCGTGTCCAGCCCATGGGGCGTACCAGTGGCGCGAGAAGGACCAGGGCTGACCAGTGCCCGTCATCACCTCGAGTCAGGGCATCAGTGGATAGAATGGCTGCACCAGTGCTTTGACCAAGTCCAATCCACGGGCCTTTGGCTAAGCCTTCGTCGTCGAGATATTGCTGCACATCTTTCAGACAGTCGATGTAATCGTCGAAATCATCAATGTCGGCACGCTCTCCACTGGACAGGCCATGGCCGGGAAGATCCCACAAGACAACCTGCAACCCCTCGTCCAGAAGCAGCTTGAGTAAATGACAATAGAGGCCCAGGTGATCGTAGTATCCATGTACGATGATAGCGGTACCGCGAGGGGCCGGAGGAGTCCATATCTGGGTCCACAGGCGAAAGCGTGCCGTAGTGATATTGCCTACCTGGAGGCTGATGTCATCCTGGCACAGCTTGGCAAGGCGGTAATGTGCCAGGTAAGAGGCAAGTGGCGAGCCGTCGCCAAGAGTGTCTAGCCCCACTGAAAGAAGGGTTGTGATTTCCTCAAGAGAAGTGAAATCGGTCATCGTGATCTCCAGCAAGAGCTTCCATGCTAACTAGGCTGCAGGTTTGGCACCACTGTTTCTTATTGCAGGAAGAGTATTTGTTTAGACACCAATTGCAGTGAATTCCTTCCTTTCAAGGACGTAATACAGGGCTGGAAGATTATCATTTGGTCTAGCTCTGGCATCTGGAACAAGGCTGTGGGTTTACATATGGAATAATTTTCCACAAAATTATTCGTGAGCAGTCTACCTTCCCAGTCCGGTCATTCGGTGCCAAGGGGGGCACCCTGGCCATACGAGGAGCTTCACTCATGACGCAACGCATCACCCGCCATCGCCTTCAGCTGGCAGCTGAACTGGATCAGTTCATCAATGAGCAAGCCCTACCGGGCACCGGCATTGACCCGGAGGCCTTCTGGAAAGGAGTGGACGAGATTTTCCATGACCTGGCCCCGGTCAACCGTGTTCTTCTCGCCGAACGCGATGAGCTGCAGAGCAAGCTCGATGCCTGGCATCGCGAGCACCCAGGCCCGGTCACTGATATGGCGACCTACCGCGCTTTTCTGGAGAGCATTGGTTATCTGGCCAAAACCCCGGCCAGTGTCCAGGTGACTACAGAAAATGTGGATCGTGAAATCGCTGTACAAGCCGGTCCACAGCTGGTTGTGCCCGTCAATAATGCCCGTTATGCCTTGAATGCGGCCAATGCCCGCTGGGGGAGCTTGTATGATGCTCTCTACGGTACTGATGTTATTTCCGAAGAAGATGGCTGTGAAAAAGGTACCGGTTTCAATCCCAAGCGCGGTGAGAAGGTTATTTCCTACGCTCGTAATGTGCTGGACCAGGCTGTGCCCTTGGCCACTGGCTCCCATCGTGAAGCGGTGCGTTATGTCCTGCGCGATGGTCGCCTGGTGGTGTCTCTGGCTGGCGGTCGAGAGACTGGCCTCAAGGAGCCCGGCAAGCTGATTGGTTATCGGGGAGAGGCTTCTGCGCCGACATCTGTATTGCTGGCCCATCATGGGCTGCATCTGGAAATCCTGATTGATGCAGAGCATCCCATCGGCAAGATTGATCCAGCAGGGGTCAAGGACGTCAAGCTGGAGTCTGCACTGACATCCATCATGGATTGCGAGGACTCCGTTGCAGCCGTGGACGCTGAGGATAAGGTCGATGTCTATGCCAATTGGCTTGGCTTGATGAAAGGCGACCTCTCCAGTGAAGTGGCCAAGGGTGGGAAATCCTTTACCAGAACCCTGAATCCTGACCTGAGCTGGACTTCTCCTGATGGCGGTGAAGTGACTCTACCTGGTCGTTCACTGCTGTTTGTGCGCAATGTTGGTCACTTGATGACTACGCCGGCAGTGCTTGACGCCGAAGGCAATGAACTCCCGGAAGGTATCCTCGACGGCATCGTAACGTCCCTGATTGCTTTGCACGATCTGCAGAAGCCAGAAGGGGCTGCACGCAATTCCCGTACCGGCTCCGTGTACATCGTCAAGCCGAAGATGCATGGCCCCAAGGAAGTCGCCTTTGCCAATACCCTGTTTGATCGCATCGAGGATGTATTGGGCCTGGCCCGAAATACCCTCAAGATGGGGGTAATGGATGAAGAGCGGCGTACTTCAGTCAACCTTAAGGCCTGCATCCAAGCAGCATCCGAGCGTCTGGTGTTCATCAACACAGGGTTCCTGGATCGTACCGGCGATGAAATGCATACCGCGATGGCTGCGGGGCCGATGGTACGCAAGGGTGACATGAAGGGAGAGGCCTGGATCCAAGCCTACGAGCGCAGCAATGTGTTGGTTGGCCTAGCCTGTGGCCTGCGTGGCCGTGCCCAGATCGGCAAGGGGATGTGGGCCATGCCGGACCTGATGGCGGCCATGATCGAACAGAAGATCGGTCACCCCAAGGCGGGGGCCAACACGGCCTGGGTGCCTTCTCCCACCGCAGCGACCCTGCATGCGCTGCACTACCATCAAGTGGATGTATCTGCTGTTCAGCGGGAACTGGAGAAGCAGGATGAAAGCGCCTTGCGCGACGAACTGCTGGAAGGACTGCTGAGCGTACCGGTGGCAGTCGATCCCAGTTGGGGTGATGCTGAGCGACAACAGGAGCTGGATAACAACTGTCAGGGTATCCTCGGCTATGTGGTGCGTTGGGTCGAGCAGGGAGTCGGTTGTTCCAAAGTGCCGGATATACATGATGTAGGACTGATGGAAGACCGTGCAACCCTGCGTATCTCCAGTCAGCACATAGCCAACTGGCTGCGCCATGATGTGGTCAATATCGACCAGGTCAAGAAGTCTCTGGAGCGCATGGCTGAAGTGGTCGATGCCCAGAACCAGGGTGATCCGAACTATACTCCCATGACCGCTAACTTCGAGGGTTCCTGTGCCTTCCAGGCGGCAAGTGATTTGATCTTCAAGGGTTGTGAGCAACCTGCCGGCTACACGGAACCGCTTCTGCACCATTGGCGTCTGGTACATAAGGCCAAGAGCGCCTAGGAAATACTGCAGATAGCGTGGCCTTAAACCTAGCCATGTGTTCCTTTCGACGCCTCATCGCTTGACGGTGGGGCGTCATCTTATGTAAGCAGGTCATGCATTGGACAGATCTTGCTATTGGGAAGAGCTTCGGGCACGCATGCGCTATCGTGGAACAAGGACTGACTCAGGGAGAGCCCCATGACCGTGATGACAGCCGCCGCTATCGAGGACTTTCTCGATGAAGTGTTCCCTCAACGACAGGGCACCATCGAGGGTGTGGGAGATATGCGGGCCACGATGAGCCTGGCCATTGAAGATGAGCACTTGAGACCGGGGTCCTGTGTCTCCGGGCCGACCATGATGGGGTTGGCAGATGTTTGTCTTTACGTAGCTATCCTGGCGCAGGTCGGCCCCGAACCCATGGCGGTGACGACAGACCTCAATTGCCACTTTTTGCGCCGAGCCAGGGGCGATCGCGACTTGATTGCCAATGCTCGAATCATCAAGCTTGGGCGTCGCCTGGCTGTCGGCGAGGTACAGCTATTCTCCGATGGTGATGAAGCACCGGTTGCTCATATCACGGCGACATATGTACTGCCCGATGGTGATTGAGCCGGTCATGGATAGCCATGGAAGAGGAAGGTTAACGCCCCTGACATAATATGCCGATTGCCAGTGTTACCCACCCTGCAATCAGCAGGAGTCCCCCTATGGGTGTGATGATGCCGAAGGCACCGAGGCTATGCCCGGAGAGCTCGGCGATGGCCATGGCATAGAGCGATCCAGAAAACAGTAATACCCCCCCTGCCCACAGCATCAAGGCAAGGTGTTGTGCGAAGAAGCGTATATGTTGGCGCCAGACCAGCAGCACCATAGCCGCCAGGGTGTGCCAGGTTTGATAACGCACACCTGTGAAGAAGGCATTTTCCAGGCGCAATGGAAGTCGGCCGGACAGGCCATGGGCCGCGAAGGCTCCTAGTATGACCATCACCGCACCTGAGATGGCCACCGTGGCCCACCAACGACGCTCCTGCATGGCTTGAACCTCTTATCGACCTGGATGATGCATGTCTTTGCAAGACGTATACACAAGTGCCAACCGTACCCCGACAGGCTGCAAACCGCTACAATGGAGGGCCGTGTGTTTTGATGAACCAGCTCAACATCCACGCCTAGCAATGGGCAAACGTAATAACGGCCAAGTTCAACAACGAGGTGGCCATGCAGATTCAGCTCAACGGTGAGCCACATGCTTTGGAGCATACGCAGACAGTCGCAGAACTGGTCGAATCGCTCGGTCTGAGTGGGCGGCGTATTGCTATCGAACTCAATGAGGATATTCTGCCACGCAGCTTGCATGCAGAGACATCTCTCAATGATGGTGATCGTATCGAGATTGTTCATGCCATTGGCGGTGGCTGAGTAAGACCGCCTGCTGCTGCCAGAGCCTTCCGTACATCACCCAGGTCTTGTACCGCTGCGCTGACAAGAAGAGCAGTCATTTGCGTACAGGCCTCTGACCCAGGAAACAGGATTCATGACCGAGATTCAGGACAGCCCGTTCCACGTGGCCGGCCATACCTTTTCTTCACGTCTGCTGGTTGGTACCGGCAAATACAAGGACTTCGAGGAGACCGGGCAGGCCATTGCTGCCAGCGGGGCTGAAGTAGTGACCTTCGCCGTGCGTCGAACTAACCTTGGCCAGGAGGTCGGTCAACCCAACCTGCTCGATGTCATCTCACCAGACCGCTATACCCTGCTACCCAATACCGCTGGCTGTTATACGGCCAAGGATGCCGTACGCACCTGCCGCCTGGCCCGAGAATTGCTGGATGGTCACAAACTGGTCAAGCTGGAAGTACTGGGCGACGATAACACCCTTTATCCCAATGTGGTGGAAACCCTGAAGGCTGCCGAGACCCTGGTAAGTGAAGGGTTCGACGTGATGGTCTATACCAGTGATGATCCCATCGTGGCCAAAGAACTGGAAGCTATCGGCTGCTGTGCGGTCATGCCTCTCGGCTCTTTGATCGGTTCTGGTCATGGCATTCAGAACCCTTACAACGTGCGCTTGATCATCGAGCAAGCCCAGGTGCCGGTACTGGTTGATGCTGGAATTGGTACTGCGTCCGAGGCCGCCATGGCGATGGAGCTGGGTTGCGATGGTGTGCTGATGAATTCAGCCATTGCCCATGCCAGTGCTCCCGTGCTCATGGCGCAGGCAATGAAGCACGCTGTCGTTGCCGGGCGCCAGGCCTTCCTCGCGGGTCGCATGCCGCGTCGTGGTGGTGCTGAAGCCTCCTCGCCCTCTGCTGGCCGTATCAACGAATAGCGACAGGGCTGTCCATTTGCATGCTGAGCTTGGTGGCGGACGTCAGGATGTCCGCTGCTGGGTCCCTTTTTCAAGATTCATAGAGTATGTCCCTGTATGAAGGATCCCCAACACCAGGACGAAGGTTCCTCTGCGTCCAAGACAACAGGCCCAGAGTCTCCTGATGCCCCATTGCATCGCCGAGGTATCAAGAGCTACGTTATTCGCGCCGGACGCATGACAGAAGCGCAGACTCGTGGACTGGAAGAAGTCTGGCCGCGCCTAGGTCTCACCATTGCTGATGGTCTTCAGAACCTGGATACATTATTCGGCCGTGTTGCCCCTCGTGTGGCGGAAGTGGGCTTCGGCATGGGGAAGTCGCTGATTGAACAAGCCGAGCGTCATCCGGAAGTCGACTTTATCGGTATTGAAGTTCATGCACCGGGGGTCGGCAAACTGTTGGATGAAGCAGACAAGCGAGGGTTGACCAATATCCGTGTGTACCGTGAAGATGCTTTGGCGGTGCTTGAGCAATGCTTGCCTGCTGACAGCCTGACGACATTTCAATTGTTCTTCCCTGACCCTTGGCCAAAGAAGAAACATCACAAACGTCGTATCGTACAGCCTGCCTTTGTCGAATTGATTCGCACCCGCTTGAAAGCGGGAGGTACCTTGCATATGGCAACCGACTGGGAGGCTTATGCAGAGTGGATGGTTGAGGTGATGGAAGCCGCTCCCGGCTATACCAACACTGCAGCGTCTGAAACCTCCCCTTATGTGCCTCGTCCGGACTTTCGCCCCTTGACCAAGTTCGAGGTTCGTGGAGAACGTCTGGGACATGGGGTATGGGATCTGATTTTTCGCCGCGACTAGCCCATGCAGCGATTGCCCACCTGCCAAACCAGGCAAAAGAGTGTTTCTCCAGGCAATACCGTCATTTCTCCCGTAGGGGATACGAAAAAGCCGCTCCTGAATTCAGGAGCGGCGAAAGGACCGTGACTAGCAATGAGGAGGAGAAACCAGACTGCGACTGGCAAGCCTTGTGTCTGGCACCGGCGGCTCATCAAACGCCGATGAATTGAAGTTAAACCATTCTCATTTAGACGTCAATGCAAACGAGAATATTTTTTATCTATGCGTTGTATGTACCGTTTCGCCTCTCCGTTTCACCTATGAAGAGCCGTATCGAAAGATAATGGCGTCATGTCGCGAAGCCATCACGCAGTGGTGGAAGAAAAAAAGAAAGCCGCTCCTGATTCAGGAGCGGCGAAAGGACCGTGACTAGCAATGAGGAGGAGAAACCAGACAACGACTGGCAAGCCTTGTGTCTGGCACCGGCGGCTCATCAACCGCCGATGAATTGAAGCTAAACCATTCTCATTTACTCGTCAACATGAATGAGAACATTTTTTATTCAGTTCCTTCCAGAACCTGAATCAGTCTGACTAGAATGCTTTTCAGCTTCCTGCCAGACGCATCCACAGTGGTAGTGTCAGCATAGCCAACAGTGTTTGAGCGGTGATCAACCCTGCCATGAGATCGGCGTCACCACCAAGTTGTCGGGCCAGGATGTAGGCCGACGTTGCGGTAGGCAGAGCAGCGAACAGCAAGGCCACATCCAGGCTGACCCTGCCCAGGCCAAACACCCAACCCAATATGAGTACCAGCACAGGCATCAGGACGAGCTTGACCAAGCTCGAGACCCATAGACCTAGATCTCTGCGCAGCAAGGCATGAGGCCGGAGTGCAACACCCACTGCCACTAGCCCCAAAGGCAGGGCGGCTCTTCCCAGAAGCTCCAGGCTACCGGCACTCCATCCAGGAAGGCCAATGCCCGAGAGGTTTAACCCGATACCTGCAAGGCAGGCCAGTATCAGAGGGTTCTGAACCAGTGCCCCGAGACTCTTCCAGAAACCGGAGCGGCCAAGTGTTCCTGCGGCAATGAAAGTCAGTACGCAAAGCACATTGACGACGGGGATCATCAAGGCCAATGCCACCGCTGCAACCGTAGCGCCATGAGAGCCATGCAGGGCCGCGGCACCGGCGACACCGACATAGGTGTTGAAACGAACAGCCCCCTGGAAGACAGAGGTGAAGGCGGCTGCTGTCAGCCCCAGCCGAGGCCTGATCCACCATAGCAGTACACTGAATACGGCCATGGCGCCCAGCAAGGTTATCGCAATACTGACGACTGGCACCCGTGAAATGTCTGCCTGCGCCAGGGTAGCGATGAGCATGGCGGGGAATAGCAAGAAGTAGATCAGTTTCTCCATGCGCGTCCAGAAATCCCCGCCGGGGATACGCAGGGCCCCAAGAACAGCACCCAGCAAGATGAGAAGAAACAAAGGTCCTAATGCTTCGGCGATACCTGCCATGATGACTCCCTTTGTGAACCTCGTGCGGGCACTGCGACATCAACACGCAGGATATCCATGAGGCTTAGTGGCACTTTATTGTTAAGCTTACCGTATGCCTGCGCTTGGCATGCGTTCCGTCCTTTGTATCGATAGGCTCTAGTGCCCATGCTTCCGAGCAAGTTCAGTTCCACTCGCAGGCCCCGGCTGACGTTGTTGATAACGTTGACACTCATCGCGTTGGGTATGGCCCTATGGTACCTGTTGCGCTATGAAATCGCTGGCCATGAGGCGGTGGAGTGGCATGTGCCGGAACAGGTTGAATCCTGTGATCTACACCGTGGCCCTTGTAGTGCCGACCTTGGGGATGGGGCTCGCCTTACACTATCCATCCCGGTTGACGGCGATATTCGTCCGCTGGTGCCATTGCCATTGGATGTTCAGATAAGCGGCATTGAGGCGGCCGGAGCGGTGGTCTCGTTCGAAGGTGTCGACATGGACATGGGAGTGCATCGTTTTCCTCTGACAGCGTCTGGGTCTGGACATTTTCAAGGCCAAGGACAAGTTGGCATCTGCACTCGGGACCGCATGGTGTGGCGAGTACTTGTGGTACTGGACACCCCGAGGGGCCCCTTGGGAAGCTGGTTCGATCTTGAGGTGCAATATCCCAGGAATATGAGCTAGCGATTGGAAGGGCGATGGAAAAAAGCGATACCGCAGGTTAACCAGTGATATAGAGCAATTAGCTAAAACAGAACAAATAGCGGAAGTCGAGCAGACAAGAGCATGGAGAGGTTCATGAATCGACGTTACCTGGGGCTGGGAGCTTGTGCCATTGTCATTCTGGCTGCCGCGGTGCTATGGACACTCAAGCCTTGGGAAAACCACTCTCCTGCCGAGGGATCGATCGCCGGTGGGCCAATTGAACTGCCCTCGACCGAAGGGGACTTCTCGCTGGCATCGCTAGCCGATGATCAGGTTGCTGTCGTGTTCTTCGGCTATACATGGTGTCCCGATGTCTGCCCCATGAGCCTTTCTGTCATGCGCCAAACCCTGGATAGCCTGCCTCAGGAACAGCAGAAGCGAGTTGTGCCTGTCTTGATATCCCTGGACCCGGAGCGGGATAGCATTGAACGGCTACGAGAATATCTGGGGTTCTTCGGAGATGGATTTATCGGCGCTACGGGAAGCCGAACGCAGCTCGAGGATATTGCCGAACGTTACGATGTGGTCTGGCGCAAGGTCGAAGCGGGGGATTCTGAAGGAGAATACACGATTGACCATACGGCATATCTCTATCTGGTAGATTCGCAAGGAGGGGTATTGCAGCGGGTGCTCCATTCGCCGACCCCTGCGCCTTTGCAGGCAGCGTTGACTGATGTGCTTGCCGGCGACTGAAATAGCCTGGGCGAAAAAGAACATCGCCAGCCTGAAAGGCTGGCGATGAGCAGGATCGAGCAGAGGGACGAAACGCTTAGCCTTCGCTTTCCTCTTCTGCCGCCTTGTCCTCGGTTGCTGCCTTGTCTTCTTCAGCACCTTCCGCTTCTGCGGCAGGTGTCACATCCAGCAGTTCAACCTTGAAGATCAGGGTCTGGTTCGGGCCAATCGGACCTTGACCACGGGCACCATAGGCTAGCTCGGCAGGGATGACCACTTCCCAGGTATCGCCCACTTTCATCATCTTCAGGGCTTCCTGCCAGCCTTCGATCACCTGGCCGACCTGGAAGGACACCGGCTCGCCGCGCTCATAGGAGCTGTCGAACACGGTGCCATCGATCAGTTTGCCTTCGTAGTTGACCTTGACGGTATCGCCATCGGCCGGAGTTGCGCCATCGCCGGACTCGATTTCCTTGTACTGCAGACCGGAATCGGTCGTGGTGACGCCTTCCTTCTCGCCATTTTCGGCGAGGAACTTATCGCCCTCTTCCTTGTTGGCCTTGGCCTCTTTCTCGAGCTCTGCGGCAAGCTTCTTCTGTTCCTCGGCACGCTTGGCCATGGCTTCCTGCTGGAACTTGGTCAACGCAGCCGCAATCTCGTCTTCGCTCATCTGCAGTTCGCCGCCTGCAAACACATCGTTGACAGCGTCAGTGAAAGCCTCTGTGTCGAGGTCTTCAACATCCTGCTGGATGCTCTGGCCGAGAGTTACACCAAGGCTGTAGCTGAGTTTCTCCTGATCGGTTTCCGGAGCGGAGAAGGCCAGTGGGGCTGCACCCAGCAGGGCGATCAGGGAGGCGGTAGTCAGCAGTCTCTTCATGGAAATCCTTTAGCTTCGTGAAGCACTACGAGTGAATGTCGGTGATGAGACTGTAACAGTTGGCCATTGGTTCCGCACTAAACCACAAGTGTCGGGCAACTGGCCGACCCGGCGACACGTTGGGAAACACTCCCCAGCAGTATGTTATCGCCGTTTGTGCCATGTGCTCCAATGACGACCAGGTCGCACTCTCGCTTGCGCGCAAAGCGCACGATAGTACGCGATGGACGCCCTCCTTTGACAAAAGCGCGGACCTTCTCGACAGCAACTCCCATGTCAACGGCCCTGGACTTGGCCTGCACCGCGATTTCGGTGGCGTACTCCTTGAGCGCATCGTCGGGTATATCAACCTCATCAGGGCGGACCATGGAAAGTGAGGCTTCCAGCAAGCTGTGGTGCTTGAACACGCACAATATGTATATCTCCGCGCCTGTCAGCAGTTGCAGAGCTACAGCCTTTTCCAGAGCTTTCAAGGCACCCTTGGAACCATCCACAGCGACCAGGATTCGATGAAACATCGCAGGACCTCCTATCTACACAACGGCTAATGGCTACACAACGGCCAATGGCTAGCGGAAGGCAACATCGCGCAGGAACAGAGATATCTGCGGGAACATGATCAGCAGCGCAGCGGCAAGGATCAGCAATAGCACGAAGGGAGGTGTGCCCTTGATCACGTCCAGGTAAGGGCGTTTGAAGATGGCAATAGCGGTAAAGATATCGCAACCGAAAGGTGGTGTTGCCGAGCCTATCGCGACTTGCAGCGTGATCAGGATACCGACGAGTACAGGATCCAGGCCGGTAGCTTCGATAGCTGGCGTGAAAATAGGAGTCAGTACCAGAATGACAACGATGGGGTCGACGAACATGCAGGCAATGAAGAAGGACACACAGATTGCGATCAGCACTCCAGTGGGCCCCGCCTCATTGATACCTGCAGCCTCGAGCAGGACCTGAGGAATCTGAGCGAAGGAAATGATCCAGGAGAAGCTGTTTCCCACGGCGACCAGAATGAACACGACAGCGGTGATCAGGCCAGTGGACTTGGAGATGGCATAGATCTGGGAGGCCTTGAGCGAGCGAAACACCACGAACTCCAGGAATATGGCGTAAAGCACGCAGGCCGCAGCAGCTTCAGTAGGACTGAAGATGCCGCCATAGATCCCGCCGATGATGATGACAGGAAAACCCAGCGGCCAGAGTGCCTGATAGACGGCTTTCATGCGATCTGACCAGGAACTCCTGGGCTCCGTGGGGACGTCCCGAATCACTGCGTATAACACGCAGTAGATGGCAAACATCAGCAGGATCATCAGCCCTGGACCAATTCCGGCAATGAACAGCTCACCGATCGAGGTGCCGGAGATGACTCCGTAGATGATCATGCCAATGCTTGGCGGAATCAGGAAAGCAATGTCACTGGCGTTGATGATCAGGGCCAGGGTGAAGGAATCGGAGTAACCGGCCTTGAGCATGCGTGGGCGCAGCGGTGAGCCCACGGCGACCACGGTTGCCTGGGTGGAGCCGGAGACGGCACCGAACAGGGTGCAGGATGCAGCGGTGGAAACCGCCAGGCCGCCTTTGATATGGCCGATGAAGGCCATGACCATGTTGATCAGGCGATCGGCGGAGTGCCCCCGGGTCATGATGTCCGCCGCCAGAATGAACATGGGTACGGCGATAAGTGATGTAGGCCGGATACCCGCCATCATCTGTTGAATCAGGGTGTCCATCTGGCCCAGGCCATTGAACATCATGTAGAAACCGATGACCGCCGCTGTGATCAGCGGAATCATCATGGGAAAGCCCAGCAGCAGCAGGGCTATCATGGTAACAATCATTATTGTTGTCATGGACGTATTCCTCTTGAAACCACGGTCTCAATGTCGAGAGCAGCCATTGTCCTGATGGGGAAAGTTCGTGGACAGGTTGTCAATGAGTTATGGCACACCGTTGATCAGACCTCGGTTTCCGTATCCTTGTAGCCATCTATGACCCCTGTGGAGAGGTAGACGTCCCGGGATACCATGTTCTTGATGGCAGTGAGAAAATACTGAATACCCGTGATCAGGAAGCCGATAGGAACCCAGATATAAATGATGAAAATAGGAATACTGAGCGCTGGAAGAACACGTCCCTTGCCGTAAAGGTCGATTATGTAGACGACGGAGTAATACAGCAGGAAGAACATCACCAGTGACGTGAATAGAGAGATGAAGATCATCAATGCCCTGCGGCCACCGACCGGCAGAGCGTCATAGATTGCCGACATGCGGATATGGCGGCCGTGTCGGGCAGCATAACCAATACCTGCGAAAGTGATCATGATGATCAGGATGCGATTGACCTCCCCGCTGAAAAAGATGCTTTCGCCAAATACGAAACGACCGATGACATTGGCAATGGTGTTGAATGCCATCAGCAGCACACCAGCAGCGAGGATGACCGCTTCGACCTTGCTGATAAGGGTATCGATTGTGCCCAGAATGCCAGGCAACCCGGAGTGGTAATTCTTTTCGGCTTCTTCGTCAGTCATGGTGTGTTTCTCTCTTGATGGGTAGATAGCCCGGAAAAGAGACCTTCCGAAACAACAAGGGGGCAGCTTGGCTGCCCCCTTGGAAGATTGGGGCCTGGTATCAGCCCTCTCCCTCTACGGCCTTGAGATCGGCCTTGAACTGGTCAAGTAGCTTCTTGCCGGTATCTCCCGTCATCTCCAGGAACTTTTTCTCCACCTGAGGGGCACGTTCCTTGAAGACCTGAATCTGTTCGTCAGTCAAACGAGTTACCGTGACATCGTCAGAAGCTTCCTCGATCTTGGCCAAGGAGTCTTCTGCCAGGCCCTTGATGTGCTCCATGGTAGTGTCATAGGCCGCGTCGGAAGCTTCCTGCACCAACTGCTTGTCCTCATCGGACAGGTCGTCATAGAAATCCTTGTTGGCCATCATCGCGGTGGTGAACCAGCCATGACCAGTGAAGATCAGGTTGGGAGACACTTCGTACAGGCCACCGGACTCGATCCAGAAGATAGGATTCTCCTGGCCATCGATGACTCCAGTCTGCAGAGCGCCGTATACCTCTCCCCACGGAAGCGGAGTCGGGGTTGCCCCGAAGGCCCGATAGGTTTCCGCCAGCAGTGGGTTGGTCATGGTACGGATCTTCTTGTTGTTGAAGTCTTCCGGAGAGGTGACAGGCGTGTCGGCCGTGACCACCATTTCCCCCTCGGGGAACATCTTCAGCAACTCCAGGCCGTGCTCGGCGTAAAGCTCGGGGAGCATCTCGTTGATGGCCTTGCTCTCGTCGAAGAACTTGAGCACGGTCTCTTCATCGGTAGGCAGCAAGTAGGGAATGAAGAAGATCTGGGCAGATGGGATAAGGGATCCGGTGAAGCCGGGGGACTGGTCGACGAACTGGATGATGCCGTTCTGGGCCTGCTCCATGAAGTCATCGGACTCGCCCAGTTCACCGAAACGGTAGACCTGAACAGTGTGATCCGAGTTCTCTTCGACGTACTTCTTGAATGCCTGAGCGTA
The DNA here is from genome assembly GCF_029263665.1 of Halomonas sp. Classification (GTDB taxonomy): domain Bacteria; phylum Pseudomonadota; class Gammaproteobacteria; order Pseudomonadales; family Halomonadaceae; genus Halomonas. The sequence continues at coordinate 55,244 of NZ_JAJUFQ010000022.1, read as the reverse complement.
GACGTCCTGAACGTCACCCTCATATTCCTCGTGGGCATAGCGCCATGTATCAGCCATGGCGAAGGAGGACAGGCCAAGCATCAGAGCGCCGATGCTGGCACTGGTGAATAGGTGTTTTGCCTTCATTATTGTGGCTCCATTTAAGGGCTTGTCTGGGCGAAATTTGTGAAAATTCTTTCACTTCAATGTCAAAATCATGTTGCGCTTACAGCATCAAAGCAGCAGCGCTGCCTGTTCAGCGGACACTGAAATTCAAGAGAAATATCCCGTGCGATGTATTTCAGGCTAGCGTGGGTGGCAAAGAGGGTCAAGCTGGGTTTCCAGCGTTGCAATCAGTCTAACTTGCGATTTTTTCTTTAATTCATGGTCAGAAAGTAGAACTTTTTCCAGACTTGGAAGAGGCACGGGAAGAGGTGTTAACGTGCTATCTTTGAGGCTGATTTTCATGAGCCTGTTCATGGTTTCTCTCTCCGCCGCAAGCTCGGATTTCTTGATTTGCTCACGCAGGCTGAAGACAGCCGTAGAGCGGCATGATTCTGGCTTGAGCTCGCGACGGATCCTGCGCAGGGGCTGCGTGACCTCGGCTTGCCAGCGACGTATCTCCGGCGCCAGCTCGCCGGCTTGTGCCCCATGCTGGAAGAGCCAGCAACGCCACAGCAGCTCGCACACATCCCAGCCATACTCATCCTGAAGGCTGAGGCAGACCTGCTCGACGCCTGAACGCGCATAGAAATCGACAGCAAACGTCCATAAAGGCTGTGCTGTCAGGTGCTGACGCAGTTGTGTCATGAATTGGGTAGAATTGGTGCCCAAGATAGCGACCTTTACATACTTGATTGTGGCATCACCGCTCACGCTGCTGAGAGCAGCGGTGGATGCCTTATGGAGTCTTGATGATTGCACTGCGCCAAGTGACTCTGCAACGTGGAGCCGAGCCACTGTTCGAAGGGGCCGACGCGACCCTGCATGCTGGCTACAAGGTGGGTATTGTCGGGCCCAATGGTGCTGGAAAGTCCAGCCTGTTCAGCCTGGTGCTAGGGCAGATCAGCGCCGACAAGGGTAACGTAGAGATGAGTGGTGGGCAGCGCATTGCGCACATGGCCCAAGAGGTCGAGGCCCTGTCACGTCCCATCGTCGATTACGTGCTCGATGGCGACACGGAGCTTCGCCGTACCGAGGCCGCTCTGGCGGATGCCCAGGCCAGCGGAGATCACCAACGAGAAGCCGAACTGCATGGCACCATCGAGGCGTTGGATGGATATAGTGCCCCTTCCCGTGCAGCCCAGCTGCTGGTCGGACTGGGATTTTCCCAGCAGCAGTTGAGCCAACCACTGTCTGCCTTTTCTGGTGGCTGGCGCATGCGTGCCAACCTGGCACGAACCCTGTTCATGCCTTCTGACGTCCTGTTGCTCGATGAGCCGACCAACCACCTGGATCTGGATGCATTGCTGTGGCTTGAACAATGGCTGATCCGTTATCCCGGGACCTTGCTGCTAATCTCTCACGATCGCGACTTCCTCGATGCGGTGTGCGACCACATTCTGCATTTCGATCGCCAACAGCTAGTGCTGTATCGTGGTAATTACACGACGTTCGAGCGCACTCGCGCAGAGAAGCTGGCGCTGCAGCAGGCGGTTGCCGCCAAGCAGCAGGCACGACGCGAGGAAATCGAGAAGTTCGTGGCACGCTTTCGCTACAAGGCCACCAAGGCCCGTCAGGCCCAGAGTCGATTGAAGATGCTCGAGCGCATGGGCACCATCGCGTTGGCCCATGTGGATTCGCCCTTCCATTTCACCTTGCCCTCTGCCGAAAAGACGTCTCATCCTCTGCTGGTGCTGGACGAAGCCACTCTCGGTTATCGCACTGCCGATAACGAGCGTGTTCAGCTTGAGCAGGTTCGTCTTACCCTCTTGCCGGGGCAGCGCATTGGCTTGCTTGGCCCCAATGGCGCGGGCAAGTCGACCTTGATCAAGTCGCTTACCGGGGCGCTGCCATTGCTGGCAGGTACCCGGATACCCGGTGAACATCTGGCCATCGGCTATTTCGCTCAGCATCAGCTTGAAGGGCTGGACCTGGCGTCGACGCCATTTCAGCACGTGCAGCGCTTGTCTCCCCGCGCAGCAGATAGCGAGATTCGTAGCTTCCTGGGAGGTTTTGGCTTCCCAGGTGATGATGTCTTTGCTGAAGTCGGCCAGTTCTCTGGAGGAGAGAAGGCCCGCCTGGCACTAGCCCTGGTGGCTTGGCAGAAGCCCAATCTATTGCTGCTCGACGAACCTACCAACCACCTTGATCTGGAGATGCGCGAGGCGCTGACCGAGGCCCTGGCAGCTTTCGAAGGTACGGTTATCGTGGTGTCTCACGACCGACACCTGCTCAAGGCCACTGTGGATGAGTTCTGGCGGGTCGCTGATCATCGTGTCGAGCCTTTTGACGGCGACCTGGAAGACTACCGCCTCTGGCTTAAACAGCGCTTGGATGCGGCGCGCCGAGAAGCTCGGGAGGAAAAGGCCGAGGCGATCGAGGCGCCAAGGGAAGATCGCAAGGCTTCACGCCGGGCAGCAGCAGAGCTGCGTGAGAAGCTGCGGCCATTGAAGCGTGAACGCGACAAGGCCGAGCAGGCCATGGAAAAAGTGCAGGAAGAACTGGCTGCTATCGAGGAGCGTTTGGCAGACCCTGAACTCTACACCGCAGAAGAACGCAAGGCCGAACTTACCGACAGTTTGGCGCGCCAGGGAGAGTTGAAGAGCCGCCTCGACGACCTGGAGCAGCAATGGCTGGCCGCCGAGGAGGCATTGGAGCAGATGAGTCAGGAATTAGCGGGCTGACACTGACTTGGCCTCGGTATCGGACTGGGTTCTGCCGCTTGACTTGGAACCTTGGCGATCTGAGTCATTCATCTTGGCCGCAATGCGTTCACGTTCCTGATGTTCATCATCCAGGCTGCGCTTGGGCAAGAGCAGGTTGAGCGTGACGGCGGTAATGGCTGCGACGACGACAGGGGATCCACCGATCGCCAGCTTGAGCATGGGGGGCAGGGCATCGAGGGCTTCGGGGGCAGCATAGACGCCCAGGCTCAAGGCCAGGGCCAGGCTGGCGATAGTCATGTTGCGTGATGATAGTTCATCACGGGTCAGCAGCTGGATGCCTGTCATGGTGATCATGCCAAAGACGGTGATAGTGGCGCCGCCCAGTACGGGATAGGGAATGGTGGTCATCAGCGCGCCGAACTTGGGAATGACCCCGGCCAGCAGCATGAATACGGCAGCAAGGGCCAGCACCGTACGGCTGACGACCTTGGTCATGGCGATGATGCCGACGTTCTGGCTATAGGAAGATGTGGGCAAGGCACCGAACAGGGAACCCACCAGGGTGCACAGGCCATTGCCCAGCAGACCACCGGACAGTTCCTTTTCTCCCAGCTCTCGGTTCATGCCGCCGATGGTCGTTGCGGAAAGATCGCCAATGGTCTGTACCGAGTTGACCACGCAGATGATCACCATGGAGATGACCGCGGCAGCAGGAAATGTCAGTTCAAAGGGCATCAACTGTGGGGCACTGAACCAGGAGGCATTGTGCACGGGGCTGAAGTCCACCATGCCCAGGGCCAGAGACAACCCGTATCCGACCAGAATGCCGCAGACGATGGCCGAGAGTTTCATGAAGCCGCGCGCAAACTGAGAGATGCACAGCACGACGAATAGTGTTACCAGCGCCACGGCCCATTGCGCAGGTTCCCCGAAGTGTGGATTCCCTATTCCACCTGCCATGTAGCGGATGGCGATGTCGTACAGCGACAGGCCGATTACCAGGACAACCACGCCAGCGACAACTGGGGGAAACAGGTGTCGCAACGGACGAATGCCCACACCGACCAGCAGCATTGCCAGGCCACCGATCAGCTGTGCGCCGAGAATACCACTGATACCGAATTGCGATCCGACGGCTGTGAGGGTTGGTACATAGGCGAAGCCGACCCCGAAGATGGTCGGCAATCGTGCACCAAAACGGTATACACCATATAGCTGAATCAGAGTGGAAACACCCGAAGCCAACAGGGAAATCTGGATCAATAGCAGGGTTTCTGCACTGGAAGCTCCCACAGTGCCTGCAACGATGATGGGCACTGTTACCGTGCCCATGATCATGGCAAGAATGTGCTGAAGTGAGAGTGGCAGAGCTCGAGTCAGGGGAGGGCGACCGTAGAAGTCGAAGACGGACCTGCTGCGGTTAGTTGTCATGGATACGCTCTTTGCCAGTTATTGTATACATTGGATATTTGGTAAATATTTCCAAAAACCAGGCTCGGGAGCCAGCACATAACGGCAAAATACGACCAAGGGATAAGAAGAGGAACACATATCACCGTTATGGAAAAACACCGCAACGGCAATATATGTGATTGATTTACATGAGGCTGATCAGCTTTCCAGGAGGAAAGTGACAGGTCCATCGTTGATCAATGAAACCTGCATGTTGGCACCGAACTCTCCACTGGCAACATGGGGCCAGCATTGCTGAGCCTGGTTCAACAGATAATGAAACAACCGATCACCCTCGGCAGGTGGTGCCGCGCTGGAAAAGCTGGGACGCAGGCCCTTGCGAGTATCGGCAGCAAGGGTGAATTGCGACACCAGCAGCAGACCGCCTTGGGCCTGTTGTAGATTGAGGTTCATTTTGCCTTCACTATCGCTGAATACTCGGTAGTGAAGCAGCTTGTGCAGCAAACGGTCCGCAGCGGCCTCATCATCTCCTTTTTCCACACCGATCAATGCCAGCAGGCCGGAGTCGATGGCGCCGACAATACGTGCGTCCACTTCCACACTGGCACGCTGCACGCGTTGGATCAAAGCTTTCATTGGGCAGGTTCCTGGTGCTTGTCATATATCGCGCCGGAGCCTACCACGAATGGATGGTCTGGTGTCTCCTGTCTCTCACCAAGCCCTGCATACCATGATGTCGTAATGCAGTTCCGACAGCAGGTGCCGGGTGATCTGGCCACATTGCTCGGATGGGCTGCGATTGCTCAATGCCAGCATGTCCGGCGGCTGATGTCTGAGGTGAGATACCAGCACTCCCAAGGGATCCCCTTGTTCGAGAACGAGCTCCAGTTCCGGCACTTGTTCGAATTCGCCCATCAGTTGATCGACATCTTGTTCCAACTGTTGGCGAAGGCGCGAGACTTCCTGATCTCGCCACAGTGCGAAGCCACTGTCAGAGCCCAATTCGCGTTCACCGGGAATATTCCAGGCATGCAGCAGCTTCAGGCGCGCTTCAGGAAAGCGACACAGAGTCTCATGCAAGGTGCGCCGGCAGGCCAAGGAAAAGTCCACTGGCACCAGAATGTCATGCCATGCCCTTGCTGGGGGTTGGCTTATTATCAGAACGGGGCAAGGTGCACTACGCAATACCCGTGCAAGGGTTGTCCCGCCGATCAGATCTGGATGCCCTCGCTTGCGATGGGTACCGAGGATGATCATATCGGCCTGGCGCTCATGGGCTTCGCGAATGATTTCCGCATAGGGGGCGCCGGTGACGGTCTGGATCAGGTGGGCGGGTTCTTCGAACGCATAGTCTTCGCGGAGGTCGGTCATGATCGACTGGATGTCGGCAACCACGGCACTTTCCAGGTCGTGCAGGACTCGATGGGGCAGGTAAGGATCCAGGACATGCAGGATGTCCAGATGAGCACCTTGCTCGCTGGCCAAACGAATGGCGCGCCCGAAGGCCGATCGGTTTTCAGCAGATAGATCGCAGGCAAACAGCAGGGTTCGAGCCATGACACATCTCCCACACCAGCAGGTGAGTTCTTAGCATGGGCGCCCATGCAGGATCACGCAAGATACGACAGAACCCTGGCCCATGATACTCAGGGGCCTCGAGGGCCCCTGAGCTGGTACTGATGAGAGTTCTTCCGATGCATGAAGCGTGTGATCAAGGATCACCATAGCGCATGGAAATGATGCACTGGCCCGCGCCCATGCCCCACCGCCAACTGGCGGCTGGCAGTGAGTGCCTCGTGGAGCCAATGCTTGGCTTCACCGATAGCAGCAACGATGCGCTCATGGCTGGCATCGGCGGGCAGGTGAGCGAGCTTCGCCGCAATAGCTGACGAAAGAGCACAACCGGTACCATGCAGGTTGTCGGTTTCAATGCGAGGGGCCGGCAACCAATGATCGCCTTCCGGTGTGGCCAGCAGGTCAGGGCAACTATTGCCGGCCAGGTGGCCTCCCTTGAGTAGCACATAAGGTGACTTGAGGGTTTTCAGCCCTGGCAGCATGGCTTCCATGGCATCAGGGGTGGTGGGCGGTGTCACTTCCAGCAAAACGGCAGCTTCGGGAAGGTTGGGAGTAATGACATCGGCCAAGGGGATGAGAATATCTCGGACGGCCTCGATACCCGCAGCATCGACCAGGATGTCGCCACTTTTGGCGACCATTACCGGGTCGAGTACTATCCAGCGGGGGCGACGGACTTCCAGCGCTTCTCGTAGCGTTTCGGCCACTTCGCGACTGGACACCATGCCGATCTTGACGGCATCGATATGAACATCGTCGAGCAGATTATCCAACTGGGTACGAATTGCCGAGGCTGGTACAGGGTGGACCTCGCGCACGCCACAGGTGTTCTGTGCGATGACTGCCGTGATCACATTGGTTGCGTAGGTACCGAGAGCGGAAAGCGTCTTGATATCGCCTTGCAAGCCTGCGCCCCCGGAAGGATCCGAGCCGGCAATGGTCAAAGTGTGAGGAATGGGAGAAGGTACAGACATGAATCTAGCCCGAGTCATAGCGTGAGCCACAGCATACACCTTTTCTTTTCTCTGCCTGGACCTGATACGACATGTTGAGCCTGTTCGTGGTCGCCCTGGCTGGAGCCACCTTGCTTCCAGGAGGCTCGGAAGCCTGGCTGGCGGCACTCTGGTGTCAAGGTGCAACGCCTTCAGGGCTGTGGCTCACCGCAACGGCAGGCAATACGCTTGGCAGTCTGATCAATGTGGCCATGGGGCGCTATGCTCGCCATTGGGAAGGGAAACGTTGGTTTCCCGTCTCATCACAAGCGTTGGCACGAGCCGAGGGATGGTACATGCGCGGAGGCGAGCTCAGTCTGTTGCTGTCGTGGCTGCCTGTCATCGGGGATCCACTGACGGTGCTGGCAGGTATCGCCAGGCTGCCCTGGTGGCGTGCCTGTCTATGGATCGTCGTGGCCAAAGGAGGCCGATATGCCCTGATGCTGTGGCTGGCGGAGCGCTTTCTGGCCGGTTACTGCGAATGACTCCATAGGCAGATTATCTTCCCGTATGTGCCTCACAGAACAAGGGCCGCATGAAGCGACCCCGTGTTTTTGTGCTCACAGCAAGCTATGACTCAAAACTTGCTGGGTAACCAGGTGGCCAATTGCGGGAAGAATGATAGAGCCACCAACATGCCTAGTTGCAGCACGATAAATGGCACGACACCGCGATAGATGGCTGAAGTCGGTAATGACGCTGGTGCGACGCCTCGCAAGTAGAACAGCGCAAAACCAAAGGGTGGAGTGAGGAAAGAGGTCTGCAGATTGATGGCGATCATGATGCCGAGCCATACAGGGTCGAGGCCCATGGCCAGTAGAATGGGACCAACGATGGGAACCACCACGAAGGTGATCTCGATGAAGTCGAGAATGAAGCCAAGCAGAAAGATCACCAGCATGACGATGACGGTTGCGCCGACGACTCCTCCGGGCATGCTCTCGAAGACATGGGTGACAAGTTCTTCACCACCGTAGGCGCGGAAGACCAGGGAGAACAGGGCTGCGCCGATCAGGATCAAGAACACCATGGTGGTCACATGGGTCGTGGTGCGAAGCACATCCTTGAGTGTCTCCAGATTCAGGCGGCGATAGGCCAGGGCCAGCACGAAGGCTCCAAAAGCGCCTACGGCTGATGCCTCGGTGGGAGTGGCCAGGCCGGCAAGGATCGAGCCCAGGACGGCAATGATCAGCACGATGGGTGGTACCAGGCCCTTGAGCAACAACAGGCCGAGGCCCTCTCCATGCCCAAGCTCCTTCATCAGCTCTTCACGATCTGCCGGGGGCGCGGCATCAGGTCTGAAAAAGGCGACCAGGCTGACATAGAGCATGTAGACCGCCACCAGGATCAGGCCAGGGACCAGGGCCCCCATGAACAGGTCCCCCACCGATACCGTCTTGGGGCTGAAGATACCCATGGCCAACTGGGCTTGCTGATAGGCAGAAGATAGGACGTCACCAAGCAGCACCAGGGCGATGGAGGGCGGGATGATCTGGCCCAGGGTTCCGGTGGCACAGATGGTGCCGGTGGCCAGGGACGGGCTATAGCCGCGCTTGAGCATGGTCGGCAGCGACAGTAATCCCATGGTCACTACCGTTGCACCGACAATACCAGTGGAGGCCGCCAGCAGCATACCCACCAGGGTCACGGAGATGCCGAGCCCTCCGCGTAGCGAGCCGAACAACAAGGCCATGGCGTCAAGCAAGGTTTCAGCGACCTTGGACTTTTCCAGCAGTACGCCCATCAACACGAACAGTGGCACCGCCAGCAAGGTCGCATTGGTCATGATCCCGTAGAGACGATTGGGAAAGGCATTCAGGTAGCTGGCATCGAAGTTGGCATCGATGCCAACAGTTTCCAGGCCATAGCCGAGTCCAGTGAAGGCCAGCGCGGTACCCGCCAGCGACAAGGCGACGGGATAGCCGAACATCAGGACAATGCAGATGACGGCGAAGAGCACCAGGGGCATGTATTCCATCATCACAGGCGCTCCTCATCCGCAGCATCGTGATCTTTCGTGCTGGGATCGAGACGTCCCGAGATGATCAATGCATTACGCAGGATCTCGACCAGGCCCTGCACGATCATCAATCCGGCAAACAGGGGAATCAGTGTCTTGAGCAGGAAAACCCCATGAATGCCTCCAGCATCCGGCGAGCCTTCGAAAATGGCCCAGGACTTGGCGACATAGCCAAGACTGGCCACAATGGTGAAGATCATTACCGGCAATAGCAGGAACACCGTACCAAGCAGGTCGACCCAAGCCTTTTTGCGTGGTGACATGTCTCGATAGAAAATATCGACGCGCACATGGCCGTCATGTTTGAGGGTGAAGGCCGCTGCCAGCAGGAATACCAGCGCGTGCATGTACATGACAGATTCCTGCATGGGAATGCTGTTGATGCTGAGGGCATAACGCAGCACGACAATCAGAAATTGCACCGCCATCATCGCGAGGATGAGCCAGGACAAGGCCTTGCCCAAGTAGTCGGAAAAGGCGTCGAGGGCGGCAAGAGGCCTCGGTAAGCCGCGGGAGTGGGTCATGGGGAACTCGCTGCTGTATCCATTGCTTGGACAACACCGTGCGCATGAAGCAGACGAATGACGGTGTAGTGTTGCCCTTTATTATCGTTGTGCCGGATGGCGTGATCATCCTGCACAGGCTAAGTGCCGACTATACGGTAAGCCGCTGAAGGATGTCATGAAAGCGGAGGTCGGGGCTTTCCAAGCGAGCGAGAGGCCACGGACTTGCATAAGACGTTCAGAGGAAACGCAGGGCTGGCATCTGACTGTTGGTGCTGATTCGCTCAGCGTTTCTCAGAGAGCAGGGTGTGCAGCAGCAATGGCAGACTTTGCGCTGTTGCAGGTGAGCATGGCCCGACGGCAGGCCGAGGGTAGATGGACATCGATCGCCACCGGAAGATGGTCGGAAAACAGGTGGTCAAGCACCTCGATCTTGTCTGCTTGCAGAGAAGAAGACAGCAGGATGTGGTCCAGCGCACGGCGAGGACGCCAGGAAGGGTAGCTCAGTGCAGGCTCGACAGGATGCAACGGGAAGGCATCACAGAAGCGGTCGTGGGCCTGGATGCGCTCAGGAGTGCAGTTCATGTCTCCCATCATCACGACATGCTTCAGGGGCGAGATCAACTCACTGAGATAGTCGAGCTGGCGTGTCTGTGAGCGTTGCCCCAGGGCCAGATGGACGATAAACAGATGCAGCGCATCCGGTCCTTCGCCAAATTGCGCATGAATGGCGCCACGCCCTGGCAGTGTGCCGGGTAAACGATGCTCCTCCACCCGGCTGGGGGCGAGGCGGGATAACAAACCATTACTGTGTTGTCCCAGGCGACCCAGGTTGCGATTGAGCTGCTGATAGTGATGGGGAAAGCCTGCGGATTCGGCCAGGTAGTGCACCTGGTTAACCTGATTCGAACGAATGCTGCCGCCATCGACTTCCTGTAACCCGACCAGATCGAAACGGGACAGTGTCTCGGCGATGATGTCGAGACGCTGTTGGCGCTCGGGGTGTGGCAGCAGATGCTGCCAGCTACGCGTCAGGTAATGATGGTAGGCCGACGTCTGAATACCTACCTGGAGGTTGAAGGTCACCAGCTTGAGGTGATCCTGCTCCTCTGGCAAGGACATGTCAGGTATTGCCACGCCGGCCTTGAAGGTCATTCTTGATTAGCCTCGTCCTGTTCGGAATCATCGGTTCCTGCTGCGCGCTCTTCACGGACCTGATCAATGAGAGCTTCGGCCACCTTGGGCATATTTTCCAGGCTTCCTGCGCTGCTGGGGGACACGATGTAGCGGTTATCGACGATCAGCGCCGGAACGCCCATCAATTCGAGGTTGCGCATGGCGGCGCTGGCACGATTGAGTTCCGACTTCACACCAAAGCCATTCAGTGCGCTCAGGGCGTCTTCCTTGCTGACACCGTAATTGCTGAAGAATTCGGCAATATCGTCCGGCTCGGTCAGCTTCTGGCCTTGCTGATGCAGAGCATCGAAGAAGTCAGCATGGACTTTATCGAGGATTCCCAACTGCTTGGCGGCATAGAAGGCGGTGGCATGCTTGACCCAGGTGTCTCCCAAAGTGGCAGGCATGCGTTCGAAATCGACGTCATCGGGAAGCTCTGCCACCCAGGCATTGAGCGGTTCTTCCAGGTCGTAGCAGTGCGGGCAGCCATACCAGAAGATCTCGGTCACATTGATCTTGGTGTTGTCGGTGCTCAGTTCGACCGGATTCGGGGATACAGTATAGTCTTTACCTTCGGTCAGCGGGGCCGCGCTAACCAATGTCGACAGGCCAAGGCCAGCCAGACCAACCAAAAAAGACTTCAACATGAGACCTTCTCTCCTTGTATGGGACATCTGACCCCCAGTTCCTGAGGGTCGATAAAAGAACGCTGTTTTGAGTCTACAATGCCGCCAAGGTTCCCCGCACCTGCTAGTCGGCATTGCACGTTTTTTTCTCGATTACCGCGTGTTACCTGGATGTGCCGCCGGCAGGCCTCTCCAGCCAGCGTAGCCCCTGGATCTAGCGTAGCCCCTGGATATAGTTGGCCACGGCCTGCATGTCGGACTCGCCCAGCTTGGTGGCCACATCGGCCATGATGCTATTGTCCCGACTGCCGGCAGCGTAGGCCTTGAGGCTGGTCACGATGTAGTCGGAGTACTGCCCGGACAATGCCGGATAACCTGCAGAGGCAATGCCTGCTCCACTGGGTCCATGGCAGGAGGAGCAGGCAGGAATGCCTTGCTCGATATCGCCAGCACGATAGAGTTCCTGTCCTCGTTCGAGCTGCTCCGGGTTCGGGGAGGCTTCGCCTTGCGGGAGTTCCTGGCTGGCGAAGAAGGCGGCGACATTCCAGGCATCCTGGTCACTGAACCCCGCCACCATGGCAGCCATTTGCGGTACCTGACGCTTGCCGTCTCGAATATCCATGATCTGTTGGGCGAGATAGGACTCATGCTGGCCTGCAAGATGGGGAAACAATGGAGCAGGACTCTGTCCAGTGGGGCCATGACAGGCAGAACATACTTTTGCCTTGTCGCGGCCGGCATCGGCATTGGCGTCGCTTTGAGCGTCGCCATGGGCGGTGCTGACAGCACCAATGAGAATTGCCAGGCTTGCCAATATTCGTCTCATCGCTAGCTCACTTACCTGTGGTCGTTTTTATGTGCTCTTTTCGCCGGCGACCATAAGGGCACGATGGTATGATGGGGTGCCCGAGCATTGACGCCAATGGCTTCACTATAATCAATCGCTGCCGATGAGACACAATGTCTCCATCATCGGGTTTCTAATCTTCTTACCAGCAGGATGTTCTCTTCCCATGCCGCTCAAGTATTCCACGGCTCGTTTTCTGACCAGTGCACCCACGCTCGCCAAATGTCCGGTCGACAGCGGTGTGGAAGTCGCCTTTGCTGGCCGTTCCAATGCGGGCAAGTCCAGTGCGATCAATGCCATCACCCAGCAGAAGGCGCTGGCGCGAACTTCCAAGACACCTGGCCGAACCCAACTGATCAACATTTTCTCCCTGGGAGATGATGTCGAACGGCGTCTGGTTGATCTCCCCGGCTATGGTTACGCCAAGGTGCCAGAGAATATCAAGCAGGAATGGCAGCGCCATCTGTCGGATTACCTGCACCGGAGAGCTTCACTCAGGGGGCTGGTGCTGGTCATGGACGTTCGGCACCCCCTGACCGAGTTTGATCTCGACTTGCTCGAGGTCGCCGATGAACGTGATCTTCCTGTCCATATCCTGCTGACCAAGGCCGACAAGCTGAAGAAAGGGGCAGCCAAGAACGCTCTGCAACAGGTGCGTTCAAGGCTGCGTGAATGGGAGGACCTGATCAGCATCCAGCTGTTCTCTTCCCTCAAGCGTCAGGGCGTGGAAGACGTCCATCAGCGCCTGGACAGCTGGATGGAAGGTGAAACAGGTGTGGCAGGCTAGTGGCGCCAGCCCCCGTCGGCAGCGAGCAGTGCCTCGAGCTCAGTCACCAGGGGCAAGCGCACCACGCCAAGTGGCAGGGGGTCGTTGACCAGAAGCTCGGTGGGAGCGATCCACACTGCCTGCATGCCCAGACGCAGGGCAGGTATGACATCTTCTTCCCATGAGTCTCCGATATGGAGTGTCTCATGGGGCTTCACACCAAGTAACGCAAGCATGGCCAGGAAAGGGCGCGGGTCTGGCTTGGGAGCGAGCAGCTCTCCGGCGGCAATGCGGTGCTGGAAGTGGCGCGACAGAGGAATACGCTGGAAAGCCACGTTGCCATTGGTGATGCTGCCGAGGCGATAGCTCTGCCTGAGCCTGCCGAGCATGTCATCGACCCCTGGGAAGGGCGTGACTTTCACGCGCAGGGCGTGGAAGTGATTCATGGCGAGGGCCGCCCAGAGATGAGCGCTGGCCCTGTTCAGGCCACTTTCTTCCAGTAGATGGGCCAGGGTACGCTCGCGCAGCCAGGTAAAATCCCCACGCCGCGCCCAGCAGCGCTTGCCTAGTGCCACGCGCTCACGTTGATAGTCTTGTAGCGAGATGGGGGGTGTCAGTGGTTCGCCTCGACGCTGCTGCCAGAGAGCCAACTCGCTCACCAACCATTCGAAGTGGCCGTGTTCAGTACGATGCATGACACCATCGTTATCCCACAAGGTGTCATCGAGGTCGAAGGTCAGAGCCTTGATCATGAGAGGTCTCGATCTTTACGCTTGGCTCTAGGATGAGCCTGATCATAACTCTGCGCCAGATGTTGCCAATCGAGCCGGGTATAGACCTGTGTGGTCGAAAGGTTTGCATGACCGAGCAACTCTTGCACGGCGCGCAAATCCTGACTGGACTCCAGCAAGTGACTGGCAAAGGAATGGCGCAGCCGATGTGGATGCAAGTGTTCAGGCAAGCCTCGGCGCCGGGCCTGTGTGACCAGCCGGCTCTGAATGGCACGGTGGCCGAGGCGCTTGCCCTGTTGGCCGACGAACAAGGCTGTTTCCCCCTCTGCCGCTAGAGTCGTGCGCAGCGCGAGCCAGTCTTGCAGAGCTTCTCGAGCACGCCTTCCTACCGGCACCTGGCGTGGTTTGGAGCCTTTGCCTATCACGCGTACACGTTGGGACTGCAGATCGCTGAGGTCCAGCGCCGCCAGCTCCGCCAGACGCAGGCCACTGGAATAGAGCAGCTCCAGCATGGCCTGGTCGCGCACCGATAACGGAGAGCCATCATGGGGCGTATCGAGAAAACGAGCCAGTTGATCCACGTCAACGGGTTTGGGCAGATCTCGAGGTGTTCGTGGACCACGACTCAGTGTCACTGGGTTATGTGAGAGGCGCTGGTGCTTGATCTGGTGCTCACAGAAGCGTGACAGAGCAGCACGGCGACGTTGCAGACTGCGCGGAGCCAAGCCTCGTGCCCGCTCGGAGGCAAGAAAACGGCGGATGCTGTTGCTATCCAGTGGCGTAGTTTCCAGACCTTGTTCTGCACGATAGGCCAGCCATGTACCCAGGTCGCGTCGATAGGCATCCAGAGTCGCTGGAGAGGCTGTCTGGCCGAGTTCTTCAAGAAATTCGGCTACCTCTCCTTCCAGCTTGTCTGTTGGCTGATGGTCAGCCATGCGGGTGTCCATTGAGCCTTGTCGACAGGCGTACGAGAACATCCGCCAGATATTCGGTGAATAGCGTATCCATGCTGGCGCAGAAGTGCTCCGGGTCGGGGCTGGCCAGCACCAGGTATCCCTGAGGTTCACCCAGGGTCAGCTTGGCAATGGCGCAGGAGCCTGTCTTGGTGGGCGCCTTGGCATGGGGAATCAGGCGCTTCCAATCTGTAGGTGTCAGACGGGTACAGCGACTGGCGCGTCCTTCCAGCATGGCAGCCAGGCGTTGGCCGGTATGCTCATCCAGCACATGGCGCGGTGCTTGAGGAGGCGTGGGTGCATTGTCAGTCAGGCTGGCAGGACACCATAGCGACACGGCCGGAGTCTGGAAGCGCTCGCTCAGATGGGTCGCCAGAGCCTGGCCGAGCGCATCGTTGTCCTCTGCTTCCAGCAACGCCAGCATCAGCTCTCGTGTACGCCGGTACTGGGCTTCGTTGTGGCGTGCTGAATCAAGCAGTTGCTCAAGACGCTGTTCGGCACTCTGGGAGCGCTGGCGCAGGTCGTGTACCAGACGCTCAAGCAGGGATGTGGCGCCTTTGGTTTCGGGATGGGGCACCGTGAGCTGCTGCAGCAGGCCCTCGCGCCCGACGAAGAAATCCGGGTGTCGAGCCAGCCATTCGGCCACGCGATCCGGGTCAAGGGTCTTGCGCGGCTCGGGGGCAGCTTGGGACATGGGGTTGTTCTCCCTTGCAAACGGCCTGTTAATTATCGATAGACCTTATTATTCATGGATGGGTCTTTATTGATGGATAGTCGGTGCCCAATCCCTATTTCAATAGCACACGACCATCGTAAACCCGCTCTGCGGGCCCCGTCATGATCAACGCTGAGCCATCGCCGTCCCAGCGAATGCTCAGATCGCCTCCTGGCAGGCGCACCTTGACAGGACTCGTCAACAACCCTTGGCGAATGCCGCTGGCAACTGCCGCACACGCACCCGTGCCGCAGGCCAGGGTTTCGCCACTGCCGCGTTCGAAGACCCGCAGGCGAATTTCCTGAGAAGATACCACCTGCATGAACCCGACATTGACCCGCTTGGGGAAGCGGGGGTGTGCCTCGATGGCCGGCCCCAGATGTTCGACGGGAGCGCTGTCGACATTGTCGACGCGCAGAACTGCATGAGGGTTGCCCATGGATACTACGCCAATCTCGACATGCTCGCCGCCTACATCGAGTCCATGACGCAGCAGGTCCGCGTCGGCCTCAAAAGGCAACGACTCAGGAGCGAAGCGTGGCATCCCCATATCGACACTGACTTGATCATCGTCGAGAACATTCAACACCAGAGGCCCACCTGCGGTTTCCACCTTGATCTGGCGTTTATGGGTCAAGCGCTTGTCGAGTACGAAACGAGCGAAACAGCGCGCTCCGTTGCCGCAGTTTTCCACCTCACTGCCATCCGCGTTGTAGATGCGATAGCGGAAGTCCATGTCGGGATCCCGAGGCGGCTCGACGATCAATAGCTGATCGAAGCCAATCCCGAATCGGCGATCAGCCAGGCGCCGGACTTCATCAGCATCCAATCTGGCCCGCTGGGTGACCAGGTCGACAACCATGAAATCGTTGCCGAGCCCATGCATCTTGGTGAAGTGCAACAGCATCAGCGCGGATCCTCCAGCAATGTTTCGCCGGCCCACAGATCACTCAACGTCTCGCGCTTGCGCACGACCTGATAACGATCGCCATCGACCATGACCTCGGCGGCTCGAGGGCGACTGTTGTAATTCGATGCCATGACGAAACCATAGGCACCGGCGGAACGTACTGCCAGCAGATCTCCCGGAGCAATGGCCAGTTCACGTTCTTTACCGAGAAAATCTCCCGTTTCGCATACAGGGCCAACGACATCATAGATGGCTGCGTCGCGGGGCTCGCGGGTATCAACGGGGAGAATGGCCTGCCAGGCCTGATACAGCGCTGGTCGAATCAGATCATTCATTGCTGCATCGACGATGGCGAAGTTCTTGGTCTCACCGGGCTTGAGGTATGTCACCCGGGTCAGCATCGTGCCTGCATTGGCGGCAATGGAACGTCCCGGTTCGAACAGCAGGGTCAGTTGCTTGCCACCTTCCCAGCGAGCCAGGCGTTCGAGTAACTGTGAGGCGTAAGCGAAGGGTTCGGGGGGCGTTTCATCGCGATAAGGCACACCCAAGCCGCCACCGAGGTCCAGGTGATCGACTTCGATACCTTGTTCACGCAGGCGGTCGAGCAGCAGTAACAGGCGCTCCAGGGCATCAAGGAACGGGGCTGTGTCTGTCAGCTGAGAGCCGATATGACAGTCCAGGCCAGCGACACGCAGGTTCGGCAGAGAAGCTGCCTGCTGATAGACCTCGAAGGCCTGCTCTACCGGGATACCGAATTTGTTGTCCTTGAGACCAGTGGAAATATAGGGATGAGTGCCGGCGTCCACATCCGGGTTGACGCGCAAGGACACTGGAGCAATGACGCCGAGACGGCCGGCCACTGCGTCAAGTCGCTCCAGTTCAGGACGCGATTCCACGTTGAAACACTTGATGCCCACCTGCAGAGCTCGGGCCATCTCGTCTTCCTGCTTGGCGACACCGGAGAACACCACCTTGGCAGGATCTCCACCAGCGGCCAGCACGCGCTCCAGCTCACCCACAGAGACGATGTCGAAGCCAGCGCCCAGGCGTGCCAGCACGTTGAGCACGGCCAGGTTGCTGTTGGCCTTGACCGCATAACAGATCAGATGCGGGTGTTCACCCAGGGCATTCTGGTAGGCCTTGAAGTGGCGTTCCAGAGTGGCTCGGGAATAGACATAGCAAGGAGTTCCCACTTCATCGGCAATACGTGCCAGAGGCACCTGTTCGGCATGGAGCTGGCCGTCACGATATTCAAAATGATCCATTCTCAGTTCTCGCCTGCCGCTGAAGTGCTGTCTTGAGTCGCGCTGTCTTGAGTGTTGCCGTCAGTAGTGTCCGGGGCAGTGGCGTCCTGCTCGGTCTCTTCGTCTTGCTGGTCTTCCTCCAGCTGGCTGGCCGGGTCGTAGCGCTTGGCAGCTTCCTCGTCATCAGGATGGTACAGAGGTCCTTTCTGGCCGCATCCTGCCAAGCCCAGCAGAGCACTCAACAACAGCGCAACAACAAAAGTCGGTCTCATTGATCATGTTCCTCTGTCGTTGCCTGCTGGGTTGTCACGAACTGGGCCAGAGCATCGCGGGCACGCTGGGCAGCAGCGCGAACCTGGTCGGGTGCGGTGCCACCGATGTGGTTACGTGCGGCCACGGAACCTTCCAGGGTCAGCACCTCAAAAACGTCGGCTTCGATCACGTCAGAGAACTGACGCAATTCATTCAGACTCATCTCGGACAAGTCCTTGTGGTTCTGGATGCCGTAGGCCACGGAGAGCCCGACGATTTCATGGGCATCACGGAATGCGACTCCCTTGCGCACCAGGTAGTCGGCCAGATCGGTGGCCGTGGAAAATCCGCGGCGAGCGGCTTCGCGCATGGAGTCCTTCTTGGACTCGATGGCCGGAATCATGTCGGCAAAGGCGCGCAGGCAACCAAGTACCGTGTCCAGGGTATCGAACAAGGGCTCCTTGTCCTCCTGGTTGTCCTTGTTGTAGGCCAGTGGCTGAGACTTCATCAGTGTCAGCAGACCGATCAGGTGACCATACACACGTCCCGTCTTGCCGCGAACCAGTTCCGGCACGTCGGGGTTCTTCTTCTGCGGCATGATCGAGGAGCCGGTGCAGAAGCGGTCCGGCAGGTTGATGAAATCGAACTGGGCGCTGGTCCACAGCACCAGCTCTTCGCTCATGCGTGACAAGTGCATCAAGAGCAGGCTGGCAAAGGCCGTAAACTCGATGCCGAAGTCGCGATCACTGACCGCATCCAGGCTGTTTTCGGCGGGACGCTCGAAGCCCAGCAGTTCAGCCGTCAGGTGACGATCGATGGGATAGGTGGTACCGGCCAGGGCGGCGGCGCCCAACGGCATCACATTGACGCGCTTGCGACAGTCAAGCAGACGCTCGTGGTCGCGGGCCAGCATTTCCTGCCAGGCCAGCAGGTGGTGTCCGAAAGTCACCGGCTGAGCTGTCTGCAGGTGGGTGAAGCCAGGCATGATCGTATCGGCCTCGCGGTCGGCCAGTTCGATCAGACCTGCGCGCAAGCGGGCCAGTTCGGCGGCAACCGCATCGATTTCATCGCGCATGTACAGCCGGATATCCGTTGCCACCTGATCATTGCGAGAGCGGCCTGTATGCAGTTTCTTGCCGGTAATGCCGATTTTTTGCGTCAGACGTGCTTCGATATTCATGTGCACGTCTTCCAAGGCAACTGACCACTCGAAGGTGCCAGCTTCGATTTCCTGCAGGATCTCCTTGAGTCCTGCTACGATGGCGTCACGCTCGTCCTCGCTGAGCACACCGACGTGTGCCAGCATGGTGGCATGGGCAATGGAACCCTGGATATCGTGGCGGGCCATGCGTTGATCGAAGTCAACCGAAGCGGTGAAGCGGGCGACAAAGGCATCGGTAGGTTCGCTGAAGCGGCCGCCCCAGGACT
This sequence comes from Halomonas sp., assembly GCF_029263665.1. Lineage (GTDB taxonomy): Bacteria > Pseudomonadota > Gammaproteobacteria > Pseudomonadales > Halomonadaceae > Halomonas. Next base: position 36,286 of record NZ_JAJUFQ010000022.1, on the reverse strand, counting down.
GATTGGTGGTCTGGCTCATTGGGCTGGAATTCCTGCATCGGGTTCGCGAGCGACGCTCGGGTCCATCAGGGACGACCTGGCTGAGTGGCCATCGTGCCTTGGAACGGCGTCGAGATATGCTGAAAGTGTACCAGAGTCGCACCCTGTGGCGAGGGGGAGGGTGATGATAATGACAGACGGGATACCTGCCAGTAACGGGACTGCGATTTTACTGATACCGGTGGTGCATTATGATGGTGGCATTCATTTCACTATATAAAGCAAAACCGGTGGACAGGCCGTCCGGTCAGGGAGAAACAAGTGCAATATACGTCGACACTGCGTATCGCGACCCGCAAAAGCCCGCTGGCCATGTGGCAAGCCGAGCATGTGCGCGATCGCTTGAAGGCGCTTCATCCGGGGCTTGAAATCGAATTGGTTGCCATGTCGACCAGAGGCGACAAGATTCTCGATACCCCACTGGCCAAAGTCGGTGGCAAAGGGTTGTTCGTCAAGGAACTCGAAGAGGCCATGCTGGATGGCCGTGCCGACATTGCCGTGCATTCGATGAAGGATGTGCCGATGCAGTTTCCCGAAGGCCTAGGGTTGTCAGTCATCCTGGCGGGAGCGGAACCTACGGATGCCCTTGTTTCCAACCATTACGCTTGCCTGGATGAACTGCCCGAAGGTGCGCGTGTCGGTACCTCCAGCCTGCGTCGCGGCCTGCAGTTGAGTGAGGCACGCCCTGATCTGGAAATTCTCAGCCTGCGCGGCAATGTGCAAACTCGGCTGAGCAAGCTTGATGCAGGCGACTTTGATGCCATCCTATTGGCCACCTCCGGGCTCAAGCGCCTGGGACTGGGAGATCGCATTGCTCAGGAATTGCCCCCGGAAGTCTGCCTGCCTGCGTGTGGGCAAGGGGCCCTAGGTATCGAGTGCCGGATGCATGATGCTGAGCTGGTATCGCTGCTGGTGCCATTGGATGACCCGGAAACGTCTGCTCGGGTCCGTGCCGAGCGGGCAATGAATACCCGCCTTGAGGGTGGTTGTCAGGTACCGATAGCAGGTTATGCCGTGCTCGAGGACGAGCGGACTCTGTGGCTGCGGGCGCTGGTGGGCAATCCCGACGGAACCCGCGTACTGCGCGCTGAAAGCCGTGGTTCGGCAGAAGAGCCAGAGGCATTGGGGATTCGCGTCGCTGAGGAATTGCTCGACCAGGGAGCTGGCGAGATCCTTGCCGACATCTATGGGCAGCATTGATGGCTGACTGCCCTGTCATCATCACCCGACCCGGTAGTCGAGCCGAGCCATTGGCTGCGGCCATCCAGGCCTATGGCCTGGAAGTGGAGCGGATGGAAGTGATGACACAGGAAGTTGTGCCGGAATCAGCAGGCATGCGCGCAGTGTGGCTCGATATTGACCAGTTCCATAAGGTAGTGGTGATCAGTCCCGCTGCCGCCGAGTGTCTGATAGACGCACTGGATCGTTACTGGCCGCAACTGCCCCAGGGCCTGGCGCTATATGCAGTGGGTGAGGCAACTGCCTCAGTGTTGTATCAGGCCCTGGGGGTTCGCGCCAGGGTGCCCACGGTGGGGAATGAAACCAGCGAGGGGTTGTTGGCGCTGGGGTCATTGCGTCAGCTTGATGAACAAAAGGTTTTGCTGGTCGCCGGTCAAGGCGGCCGAACATTGCTGGCTGATGCCCTGGCTGAACGGGGAGCGCGTGTGACTCGTCTGGAAGTCTATCGACGGCGGTTGATGGAGCCTTCCAGGACGGATCAATGGCGCCTCAGTTCGGCACAATATAGGGCGTTGGTAGTCAGTAGCGGAGAAATTCTTGAACATCTGGCAAGATGGTGTTCAAAGACTGCGTTGTACCAACCGCTTATCGTTTCCAGCCAGCGGTTGGCTACACTGGCCGAACAACTAGGGTTTCGCGACGTGGTAGTGGCATCCGGCGCATCTCCTGCGGCAATGGCAGCGGCGGCAGCCGGAACCAGCAACCCCAGGTAGTGGGGAGTCTAGGACGGCGAATGAAGATCTCGAACAAGGGCTAGCGACAGATGAGCAATCAACAGCACGATAAGGACGAACAGCAGACCCCGTCCGGAACTGCCCAGAATGGAGCAGGCGACTCGGCTGCGGGCAAGGAAGGCTCGAGCGGTACCACTACGAGTAGGAGTGGCCAGCGACGCTCGCGACGACGTACCAAAGGTGGCGGTGAACGCTATGTTTCCACTTCGTCATCGTCGTCCACGACCACATCGACACCTTCATCCACTTCTACTGCTGCGGAGCCGTCCTCGAAAGCTGCTGTGGATGATGCCAAGCCGGAAGCGTCCAAGGCAGCTGATAGCCCATCGTCCACGGCCAGTGACAGTAAGCCTTCCGGTAAGGACTCGTCAGTCAGCAAGCCAGCCGACGTGAAACCTGCCAAGAGTGATACAACGGCGAGTACCAGCAAGGCCAGCGACAGCAAGCCTGCTGACTCGAGCAAGACCGGTGGATCGAGCAAGTCGTCTTCCTCCGCTGGCAGTGGTGGTTCCGGCGGTAGCAGCAAGACAACGTCCTCTGGCTCCGGCGGTGGCAAGGCCGGTGTCATTGCCCTGATTCTGGTGTTGATTCTGATTGCTGGAGTGCTGTTCATTGGTTGGAAGGGCTGGCAGCTGCAGCAGGCCATGTCCGAGCGACTTGATCAGCTCAAGGAAAATTCTCCCAGCGTGGCCCAGGTGCAGGAACTGTCCAACGAACTGCATAGTAACCTGGAAGAGCGCAAGGCCAGTGTGAATGAGACCATCGGCGGTATCCAGAGTGAATTCGCCGACTACAAGGCCGATGTCAACCAGACGCTGGACCGAGTGCTGATGGAACTGGCCAAGAAACAGAAGACCGACGAGCGTGACTGGCTCCACGCCGAAGCCGCCTATCTACTGCGTCTGGCCAACCAGCGCTTGCAACTGGAGCGTGATGTGGGGGGGGCTGCTGCCCTGTTGCGTACTGCCGATAATCGTCTGGAAGAGGCTGACAATCCTGCCTTGGTTCCAGTGCGCCGTGCCATTGCCGAGGAACTGGCGGAGCTACAGTCCGTGCCACGTGTCGATCGTACAGGCCTGTATCTGGCACTGAATGCCCAGCAGGAGCAGATCGCTGGCCTGCCGCTGGCTCAGGACATAAAGGAATTCACTGCTGATACCACCATCGCGGAAGCGCCTACCGGAGCCTGGCAGAAGCAGTTGGCTCGAGTTGGGGAAGAGCTGAAGGACCTGGTGGTGGTCCGGCATCACGATCAGCCCATGGAAACGCTGATCACACCGGAGCAGGAGACTTATCTGCGTCAGAGCCTGCGCCTGATCCTGGAGCAGTCTCAACTGGCCCTGTTGAAGGAAGAGCAGGACCTTTACGAGACCAGCCTGGAAAAGGCTGAGGGCCTGCTCAATTCCTACTATGACCTGGATGACCAGAAGGTACAGGCCGTCCTGAGCAAGCTTGATGAACTCAAGGGGGCTTCCATCCATCCTGAGTTGCCCGACATCAGTGCATCCCAGCAAGCACTGGCCCGTTTCATTGAGCAGCGTTTTGAAGCGACTGCCAAAGGCCAGGGGGATAACGCATGAGAAAGCTGATCCTGCTCATTGTGCTTGGCCTGGCAGTGGGAGCGCTGTTTGGCCAGCTGATGATGTCAGTGCCCGGTTACTGGCTGGTTCGGGTGGGGGATACTTCCTACCAGACCTCATTCTGGTTTGGCCTGGTGATCCTTCTGGCACTCTTTATTGTGCTGCACTTCGCGCTGCGTGTGCTGATGCGCATGACCCGGCCAGTCAGTCGTTTCAAGGTCTGGAATGCACGGACCCGTAACCGCAAGGCCATGAAACGTACCGTGCGTGGCCTGGTAGCGCTCGCCGAGGGCCGCTGGAAGCGTGCCGAGAAGGCATTGGTCAAGGCAGCGGATGATTCCAGTACGCCACTGGTCAACTACTTGTCAGCAGCGCTGGCAGCCCATTATCAGGGGCGCTATGAGCAGGCCGACACTCTGCTCAAGCGTGCACATCTGAGCACCGACGGTGCCGACCCTGCCGTCGGCATGATGCAGGCGCAGTTGATGCTGGATCGTCAACAGTATGAAGAGGCTCTGGCGGTGCTGACGCGGCTGGATCGCCACCTGCCGCGCCACCCTCAGGTGCTCAAGCAGCTCAAGCAAGCCTATATCAGTGTCAGTGACTGGGAAGGGCTGCGTCGTTTGCTGCCGCGTCTGGCTGACCAGCAGCTGATTGCCCGAGAAGAACGCGAGGCATTGGAGCTGCAGGCCTATAGCGAGTTGATCATGCGTGAGACGCGTAATCCGGAAGACGTCGACCGGGTGCGCAATCTGTGGGCCGACATGCCTGAGCACTTGCGTTCCAATGTCGACTTGATCGTGCTCTACACCGAGGCTCTGGTGCGGGGTGATCAGCAGGTCATTGCTGAGCGCCTGCTGCGTCATTCGCTCAAGGATCACTGGGACAGTCGCCTGGTTCTGCGCTATGGCCTGCTCGATGTGGATGCCTCACGCCAGCTGGTAACCGCAGAGAAGTGGCTACAAGAGCGTCCTAACGACCCAGATCTGCTGCTTACCTTGGGTCGCCTGGCACTGCGCAATGCATACTGGGGCAAGGCTCAGGAATATTTCGAAGCCAGCCTGCGTCAGCGTTCCAGTGGTGTGGTGTGTGCTGAACTGGCGCGCCTATACGCCAACCTCGGTGAGCACAACAAGAGCCAGCTCTATTATCGCCAGAGCGTCGAACTTCTCGACAAGTCGCTGCCATCACTCCCGCAGCCCAGCGATGCTCAGCAGGCCGCTCAAGCCTGAGTGCCCAGGTAAAACTCCCCGATACCTGCACCAAAAGATCCCCCCATGGAGAGCCCCTCCATGGGGGGATCTTTTGGTGGGTTGCTTCAGGCACTCAATGCATGATCCTGTGCCCCATCGCTATGCCTAGGCAGGAGTGCCTGTCCCCGGTGATTCACGCTGCTTATGCTGGTGGCCGTGTGGCAGTGAAGCCGATGAGCAGGGAGTACGATGATGGTGAGCATAGCGGTGATGACACGCATGAAATGGGCGAGTACATGTTCGATTCTCGCCTTGCTGCTGTCTGCCGTGCTGCTGTCTACTCAGGTACAGGCCTATCAGGAGAGTCGGGAGCAGACGGTATTCTCTGCCAAGGAGACGCTGGCTGACGATGCAGTGGGGCAACTTCCTGATGTCTGGGTGCAGGCCTTGTCAGCAATGAAACTGGGGCCGATGACGATTGCCCTGAGTGATCAGGCCAGCCTGGAGCTTCCTTCGGGATATGGCTTCATGCCTCAGCCTTGGGCCAGGAAGATAATGGCAAAGATCGGAAACCAGCCTTCGGCCGATGAGTTGGGTGTGATCTTTCCACTAGTGGAAGAGGTTGAGTGGTATATCGATGTCGAGTATGTGGGGTCGGGGTATATCCGAGGCGGAAATGACCAGCCGTGGGATACGGAACAGCTGCTTGCAGGGCTGCGCCAGGGAGCCAAGGCGGGTAATGCCCGGCGAGGGAAGTTGGGTATCCCTCCTGTTCAAGTGGTGGGTTGGGAGGAAACGCCTGTCTATGATGCAGAGCTCCACCGCTTGCTTTGGGCTATCGAAGCTCGCATGCAAGCCAGCATGCGTGACAGCACCTCAAGCAGTGAAAGCATCGTCAATTACAACCTCCATGAGCTTGGCCGAGAAGGCTACATCTCGCTGAGCCTGGTAACCAACCGGGCATCCTTGGCGCAAGGCAAACATGCTGTCGATGAGCTGGGAGCTGCGATCGAGTTCAAGGAGGGTAAACGCTACCAGGACTTTGATGCGGCCTCGGATCGCCTCGCTGAGAGTGGACTTGTCGCGCTGGTTGTCGAAGGAGAGATCAGAGAACCAGGGTTGATGATGGAAGCGGGTAGTTGGCTGGCCAAGCTCGGGGCGCCTCTGATGGTTGTTCTTCTGCTGCTGATGTGCGGGCTTGTTTGCTGGAGCAGGAAAGCGAAAGGCCGCAATCGGTTGATATCCCCATAAAAAAAGACCCGCGGATCAGTTCCGTGGGTCTTTGTCATTCGGGCATGAACCCTGTAAGTCAGCCTAGTTTTCCGGACTGTCGGGGTAATCACCCTTGAAGGTGGATTTGATCTCTGCTTCTTCGGGGGCGTTGTGGATCTCGGGAGCTTGAACGCTGCCGTCCTCGCCCGCCTGGGGAGCCGATGACTCGGGAGACACGTAGCCGGTCTTGTCCACCAGGCGCAGATTGGCGGCAGGAGCATGGCCCTGTTTGTCTTCGCCGAAGTACACGGTGGTATGCGGGAACGGAATCTCGATACCGGCATCGTCCAGGTGCAATTTGACCAGACGGTTGTATGCGCGCCCCACGGCCCACTGCATGCCAGGGGTGGTCTTGATTCGTACTCGAATGTGAACCGCGCTGTCAGCCAGTGCCGTGACACCTTGCACCTCCAGGGGAGCGACAATCTCCAGCTTCATTTCCGGATCCGTGGTCAGCTCTTCGAAGGCATTGTGCAGGGCAATGATGGCCTCATCGATGCTTTCACGATAGGCGATACGGTATTCGCCCACATGATAGGCAAAGCCACGCATGTAGTTGGACACCACATCAACGCTGGAGAAGGGAATCAGGTGGTAGGTGCCATTGAGATCACGCACACCCACCGAGCGGATATTCAGCTTTTCGGCAGTACCGGTGATGCCGCCAAGGGTAACGACGTCTCCGGTATTCATGGCATTTTCGACCTGAATGAAGATGCCCGTGATGATGTCCTGCACCAGTTTCTGGGCACCGAAGCCGATGGCGAGGCCCAATACCCCAGCACCCGCGATCAGCGGACCGATGTTGATGCCGATCTCCGACAACACGATCATCAGCGTCATGGTGACCAGAGCAATGGCCAGTGCATTGCGGAACAGCGATAGCAAGGTGTGGGTGCGAGCCGAAGATTGGCCATTGCTGTTGGCCTGGCTGAGCTTATGCTCAATCAGGCTAGCCAGAGAGACCCAGACAATGGCGGCCACGATCAGGATGACAGCAACATTGAAGGTCTTGGTGACCAGGTTGCGCCCGGATTCCGATGCATACCACGAGGCTATGTCGAATAGCCCCCAGGCATTCGCCAGGCTCATGACAGCGGTGATCAGAATCAGGATATTGATGACCCGTAACAGCGCGGGAATATAGGAATTCAGTCGTGGCTCAAGTAGCGGCAACTTCTGGCGCAGCTCATCGGACAGCGTGATGCGCCGGCCGATGATCTGGGAAATGCCGCGGGATACCAGGCTGGCAACGAGCACAATGGCAAGGGTCTTGGCCGTGGCGATCAGGACATAGGGCAGTGCTCTCTCCGGCTGGGTCAACGTCAGCATCAGCACTACGGTGAAGTAGACGATGGCCAGCAGGTGCCAGGTGCGGGCCAAGAGCCCGATAGCCACACTCGACGCAGGCAGGGTCGCCCGCTGAGCGACGCTGAGCAGCCCATCTCGCACCTTGGTCCGATTGATCAGAATCACGATGATGGCATAGAACCAGGCGCAGAGCATGATCAGGGCGCCAGCCCCCTTGCTGAGGCTTTCTGACAGGTAGAGACTGATCAGCGGTACCACGACCATCAGACCATAGCCGGCCAGGCCGATCAGGCGAGCGATCCAGCGGTTCCAGTAGGATGCGTCCTTGGCGCCAATCGGCAGCAGGCGAATGCCTTCATAGCGTGAAGCGAACAGCATGCGCATCCCCGCCTTGAGCAGTTCAATGACCAGAAAGGCGTTGAGGAACAGCGATGCCTGGGTGGAAAGATTGCCGGTCTCACCAATGATGAAGGTTGCTGCCAGGTTGCCACCGACATAGGCCAAGCCTACTGCCATGGCGTCGATCAACAGTGCAAGCGCTGAGCACAGGACTTGCCGCACGATGGGATAGAGACTGCGCCCATTCAGTGACCATTGGCTCAGGTGGGCGAACAAAGGACGCACCAGGCGGCGAATGACCAGGAACAGAGCGAAGGTGGCGATGATCACCAGACCCAGGTTGAGCGCTGCCGTCATCAGCAGGCCGAGATCCAGCGAGCTTGATGTCAGGGAGCCATCGAACAGTGCACCAAGGGAGGAGACGAGGTTGTCGAATTGTTCGCCGAATTCGCTCACGGTCTTGCTGGTCAGAGTAGCCAACTGAGCCGGCAGGTTGGCACCAACGATCTCTGTGCTATCGGGGGGGGCTGCCTCGGGAACCTCTTCTGCGGCAAGCTGGCGTAGTTGTTCGATCAGTTGGGTTCGGGACTGTTCGTTTTCCAGCATGTCGGCAAGGGTGGAATATGCCGGTGTTCCGGTGCCTTCCTCTGCCGGCGGTGCTTCCGCTGGCTGGGCGAGTGCTGGCATGGCTATTGTCATGAGCAGCAATAGAGCACCCAGTAATAGAGCGCAGATGCGTGGGGGCATCACTCGAAGATCTCCTTTCATCGGTGGGCCTGTTCGATAATGGTGGTATGGGAGAAAGTTGAGCGCAGGCTAACATATCGTCAGTAAGCGCTTCCTGCTTTCGTGTGCCGTGTCGGCATATGAATCATGTGACAAGCATGTGGGTGCGGGGTTCGTGACTTTTTTCGGGAGTGACAATGGGACAGGGATGGACGTTATTGGGGATATCACTGATAGTGGCAGCCGGCGGCGCCCTGGGGGGCATGGGACGGCTCTACATCAGTCGCTGGTCGGCGAGCTACCTGGGCAGCCGTTTCCCCTGGGGAACCCTGATCGTCAACCTGGTAGGGGCCTTCGTCATCGGTGTGCTGGGGGGGCTGATGACACAAGGCTCGTTTGCCGCCATGTTTTTGCTGACCGGTGTGCTCGGCGGTTTTACCACCGTCTCGTCACTCAGCCTGCAGACCCTGGACCTGTTGCGTGAGCGCCGCCCTCTGGCAGCATTGAGCAATGTCGGCGTGACGCTATCGCTGGGGCTTGCTGCTGCGGCCTTGGGCTGGAATATGGTGGCTGCCTCATGAAGACCTGGCCAATCTATCTGGCGGTAGGTGCAGGCAGTGCCCTTGGTGCAGTATGCCGCATGTGGGCGGGGCTAGCCGTTGCCTCTGTCGCCACGACAGCTTTCCCCTGGGCGACGTTGATGGTCAATGTGATAGGGTCCTGGCTGATTGCGCGTTTTGCCACTCATGCCAGCCTCCATGAGCATGGACGAGTGGCCCGTCTACATCCCTTCCTGGTCGCTGGTTTCTGTGGCGGCTTTACGACATTTTCTCTTTTCAGCCTTGAAGCGGTGACTCTGGTCAGTGAAGGTCGGGCCGGGTGGGCCGCGCTCTATGTCGGGATCAGTGTGTCATCCTGGCTGGGAGCCGCCTGGTTGGGTGATCGCAGCGCGCGGCGAGCTGCTGCTCAGTAGCTTTTCAACTGAAAGCGTCACCTGACAGAAAGAATCACCCAGCTGAAAGATCACAGGTCTGTCACAACAATAAGGCTGCCCGAAGGCAGCCTCGCCCTGAAAGGATCCAGGTGAGATATGCAGGAAGACAAGCGAGGATCAGGATGTCTTGCGCTTGGCCTTGCTGCTGCCCTTGGGATTTGCGGCTGCCTTGTCCGGTGACTTGCTCTGGGGCGGGAAATGCGCACGCACCAGTCCCAGCAGGCCTTGGGTCGAAGCATCGAAATCCTGGCTGCGTTCGTCGATGCGTTCGCTGATCTCGCCGGCGATACGCTTGCCCAACTGGACGCCCCATTGGTCAAAGGAATTGATGTTCCAGATGACTCCCTGAACAAATACCTTGTGTTCATAGAGCGCTATCAGGGCGCCCAGGTTGCAAGGCGTCAGTTCATCGAGCAGCAGTACGCTGGAGGGGCGGTTGCCTGGGCAGCTGTAGGGGTCGAGATCTCCTCCCTGGAGGCTGCCTTCCATGAAGGCATTGGCCTGGGCCAGCATATTGGTGAGCAGGGCGAAGTGATGCTCTTCGACGCCTGGCTCTGGCTTGAGTGAAGCGATGAAGTCGATGGGCACATAGCGAGTGCCCTGGTGGAGCAGCTGGAAGAAGGCGTGCTGACCATTGGAGCCCGTCTGCCCCCAGACGATGGGACCTGTCTTGTAATCCACCGGACGCCCGAAAATATCCACTGACTTGCCGTTTGACTCCATGTCGAGCTGCTGGAGAAAGGCGGGCAACTGATGCAGGGCCTGGTCGTAGGGCACAATAGCCTGGGTTTCCGCACCCACGAAGTTGATGTACCAGATGCCAATCAAGGCCATCAGCACAGGCATGTTCTGTTCCAGCGGTGCCTTCAGGAAGTGCTGGTCCATCTCCCAGGCACCCTGCAGCATCTCGATGAAGCCTTCAAAGCCAATGGCCAATGCGATGGGCAGGCCGATGGAGGACCACATGGAGTAGCGCCCACCGACCCAGGCCCAGAATTCAAAGACATTTTCCTCGCGAATGCCGAACTCCATGGCGGCTTTGCGATTGGTCGACGCTGCCACGAAATGTGCCCCGATGTCCGCGTCTTCGCCTGCCTGTTCCAGGAACCAGCGGCGTGCGGTGCGGGCATTGAGCAGGGTCTCCTGGGTGGAGAAGGTCTTGGTCGAGACGATGAACAGGGTCGTGGCCGGGTTGAGGCCATTCAGCACCTTCTGAATATGTGCACCATCCACGTTGGAGACGAAGTGGAAGTTGAGTTCTGGATGGCGATATTTGAGCAGAGCACGGCAGGCCATGTTGGGACCCAGGTCGGAGCCACCGATGCCGATGTTGACCACATCACGGATGCGCTCGCCGCTGTAGCCTTTCCACTCCCCGCTGCGTACGGCTTCGGAGAAGCGTTTGATCTGCTCACGGGTTGCGTGGATCTCTGGCATCACATCCTTGCCATCGACGATGACCGGCTGATCGCCCAGATTACGCAGTGCGGTATGCAGGACGGGGCGGTCTTCAGTGACATTGATGATATCGCCGGAGAACATCTGGGCCCGGCGCTGCACCAGCGCTGAGTGATGGGCCAGTTCCAGTAGTTTATCCAGTACTTCGTCGGAGATCTGATGCTTGGAATAGTCGAGGAACAGACCCCCAACCTTCAGGCTCATCTTGTCGAAGCGCTGAGGGTCCTGGGTAAAGTAATCGCGAATACGGTCATTGGCGGTTTCCTGGTGCAGACGCAGCAGGGATTGCCAGGTCACACTACGGGTCAGCTGAAACACTGATTGCTCCTCTTGTTATTTGCTGCGCGCGGATACCCAGGCGCCAGCGTCAGGAATGTTCATCTCATAGTCCTGGTTCAGCCAGGGAGAACTCATCATGAAGTCAGCGCTGGATGGATTGCAGGCCACGGGCACGTTCCACAGGGCTGCCAGGCGCAGCAACGCCTTGACGTCCGGGTCGTGAGGTTGAGGGGCGAAAGGGTCCCAGAAGAAGACCAGCAGGTCGAGGCGCTGTTCGGTGATGCGCGCTCCGATCTGTTGGTCTCCACCCAAAGGGCCGCTCATCAGGCCTTCTACCTGAAGCCCCAGGGCCTTGCTCAGGCGTGCCGCGGTGGTTCCAGTGGCAATCAGCTCATGCTGCTTCAGTGTGTCATTCCAGCGTTCAGCCCAGGCCAGCATTTCTTCCTTCTTGCCATCGTGGGCGACAAGGGCTATGCGCTTACGTGCCGGAAGGGTGCGGCGAGCCTGGTTGGCAGGGAAGGTTGGGGTCATGACGAGCCTCCGGAAACAGGGCAGTGATAAAGAGTCACCTGTCGAGATGTCACCATAGTGCTTTGAAGGTAATATTACTACGGCAATAGGTGTCGACTAAGGTCTATATGGGTGAGCTGAATCGTGATTAAAGCGATAAATCGCAGATTTTCCGCAGTATTTGTCTGGTTCCATATGAGGTAGTACCACTTGATGTTGTAATTTTAACAAAAAACACTTGAGTCCTTGTGGTACATGTACCAAAGTGTTGGCTAATGACGACGTCCCAGCGGGGATTCATGGAAGGAGCCCGCCTGCCGTCGAGTCCTAGGGTTTGTCTGAAAGTCGTTGAGTACTGTCAGGAAAAGCGATACCGGTCGACAAATTATCAGGCGTGGCGATATGGAAAGCCTCACTGGTCGCAGAGCGACAGTGATACTCCAGTCACCAGCCGCAGAGTCATCAGCTGCAAGTCGTCTCTGTTCAGATAGTCGCTGTGGATGGTTTCAAGACAGATCCTAGATGGTTCTTGCATCACTTTTCATCGCTTCTAGTTCTAGTCAATGGAGGTCTCGCCATGACGCTCAAGGTTGCCATCAACGGGTTCGGTCGAATTGGACGCAATGTACTGCGTGCCTTGTATGAAAACGGTTATCGCGAGAAGGTCCAGATCGTTGCCATCAATGACCTGGGCGATCCTTCTCTGAATGCCCATCTGCTGCGCCACGACACCGTGCATGGTCACTTCGCCTTCAAGGTAGAGCATGACGAAGAAAGCCTCAGCGTCGATGGGGATCGCATCACCATTCTTTCCGAGCGCGATCCGGCCAACCTGCCCTGGGCCACCCTTGGCATTGATCTGGTCATGGAGTGCACCGGGTTGTTCACCAAGCGTGAAGCGGCTGCCAAGCACCTGGAAGCTGGCGCTGGCAAGGTACTGATTTCCGCCCCCAGCCCTGATTGTGACGCTACTGTCGTCTTCGGTGTCAACGAGCAGGTGCTGACAGCGGAACACAAGATCGTCTCGAATGCTTCCTGCACCACCAACTGCCTGGCGCCAGTCGCCAAGGCATTGAACGATGCAGTGGGCATCGAGAATGGTCTGATGACCACAGTGCATGCTTACACTAACGACCAGAACCTGTCCGATGTGTATCACTCCGATCCGTACCGCGCGCGTAGTGCCACGCATTCCATGATCCCGACCAAGACAGGCGCTGCCGCTGCGGTGGGCAAGGTACTGCCGGAGCTGCAGGGCAAGTTCGATGGCCTGGCTGTGCGTGTACCGGTGATCAACGTGTCATTGGTTGACCTGGTATTTACTGCTTCCCGTGATACTACCCGTGAAGAGATCAATGACATTGTGGCCAAGGCCGCCGAAGCATCGCCAGTGCTGGCCGTCAACGCTCAGCCACTGGTCTCGATCGATTTCAATCACGATGCGAACTCCTCGACCTTCGATGCCAACCACACTCGCGTCAATGGTCGCCTGGTCAAGGTCATGGCCTGGTACGACAACGAGTGGGGCTTCTCCAACCGTATGCTGGATACGGCCTTGGCCATGCAAGCTGTAGGCTAAAATCATTAGCCAGCGCAGTTGTTTATTGTTATGAGAATGTGATTCTCTAAGGCAATAGACACAAGAAAGAAACGCCGGTGCCTCGACAGGTTCCGGCGTCTTTGCGCCTGAGGAGCACCAATGCTGCCGGATTATTCATGGATTGCCTGGCTTCTGATCATCCTGTCCACATATCTGACAGGAGTGTCCAAGGGGGGCTTTGCCGGAGGGTTTGGTACGCTCTCGGTGCCGTTGATGGCACTGGCCATTGATCCCATTGCTGCCGCGGGCTTACTGCTGCCGCTTTTGATTGTCATGGATGGTCTGGCGGTGAAGGCTTGGTGGGGGCGGCAGAACTGGGCCGAGGTGAAGCGCTTGATACCCGGGATGGCGGTTGGTGTCGTGGTAGCCACCCTGGTGGCGGACAGCCTCGATGCTGATCATGTGCGTCTGGTGCTGGGCGTCATATCGCTGCTGTTCGTTGCCTACATGCTATTCAAGCCGTCGGCGTCTCGACCGATTTCCACTGCCTGGGCCTGGCCCGCAGGCATTGCCACTGGCATTACCAGCTTCATTGCCCATGCCGGCGCGCCACCCATGAACCTTTATCTGGTGCCCCGACGGCTGGACAAGACTTCCTTCATCGCGACCACCACTCTGGTGTTCGCGGCCGTCAACCTGATGAAGCTGCCGCCTTACCTGTGGCTAGGCGAGATCAACACCACCAGCATCTGGGCCTCGCTGGCACTGGTGCCTGTGGCCTGGCTCGGTATTCGCAGTGGTGTGTGGCTGCATCACCGGGTCAATGAACGGCTGTTCTATCGCGTGGTGATCCTGGCCATGGCCATTGTCGGCGTACAGCTGATTCTCAAGGCGCTGGGGTAGCTCCGGGAAAGTGAGCGAATGGCACCGGTTATCCTCGCTGTTCAGGAGCGGCCGGTGTATTGATCGTCGCTCACATGCTCCATCCAGGTGACGACCTCGCCGTTGTGCACTTCCTGTATCGCCATATGGCTCATGCTGACGTCGGGAGCTGCACCGTGCCAATGCTTCTCGCCTGGCTCGAACCAGACCACGTCTCCGGGATGAATCTCCTCCACTGCGTCGCCCCAGCGCTGAACCAGTCCACGACCAAAGGTCACGATCAGCGTCTGGCCCAGCGGGTGGGTGTGCCAGGCCGTGCGTGCACCGGGTTCGAAGGTGACATGAGCCCCTTGTACCCGGTCCGGATCGGCCTGATTGAACATCGGGTCGACCCGAACCGTACCGGTGAACCAGTCTGCGGGCCCTTTGGCGGATGGAGTGGTACCAGCGCGCGTGATTTTCATGATGAGTTCCTTGCTTTCAACGTGATGTATTCTCCAGCGTTGCCGAGAAGTTGCTCGCCGGCATTCGCTCATTACTCGCCCCGCTACTGACATGTTGATGGCGGAAATGGAGAGTTGTCGTCTCAGGGCTGGCTCTATCGCAGGCTCGATATGGGCGATATCAGTTATCCGCTTCCGTCATCGGCTCGTAGCTTTCATCTTGGCTGTCCTGGTTCGACAGCGTCCTTCTTGGTGGACTGGGTAACGGTGCCCGGCTTGGCACGTCCTCATGTTCCAGGCCATGCAGCCACTCCCGCCAAATGGCAACCAGCAAGGCCATCAATACCGGGCCGACAAACAGCCCCATGAACCCCATTGTCGCCACACCGCCGATCAGTCCGAAGAAAGTCGGTAGAAACGGTAGCTTGATTGGACCGCCGACAAGCTTTGGTCGTAGCGTCTTGTCGACGATAAACAGTTCGACCGAGCCCCAAAGAAACAGCCCGACGCCAGCAATCAGGTTACCGGTACCCATGAGGTAAAGAGACACTGAAGTGAATGCCAGGGGCGCGCCACCTGGTATGAGTGCCATGAATCCCGTCACAACTCCAAGAGCAACTGATGAAGGAACTCCCGCGATAGCATAGGCAATACCCAATACCACGCCTTCCCCCAGCGCGATGATCCCCATGCCGAAGACCGTGGCACTTACGGTGGCCGGTATCACTCGAGAAAAGCGTTGCCAGTGTTGTGGCAGAATACGCTCTCCGACAAAGTCGAGTTGAGTGGCGAATTTAGTGCCATCCTTGAACAGAAAGAACAGCGTTATCAACATGAATACGGTTGTCAGGACGATGTGGACGGCATTGCTGCCAAACGCTAGCAGCCAGCGCGAGATATTGCCGATATTCTTGCCAGTAGCAGCTCGAACGAGCTCGTCCAAGGCACCTGGAGAGCCGAGATAATCCATCCAGTATCTGCCGGCAGATTCGCCAACCCCTGGTAGCGCGATGATCCATTCCGGTACTGGCCAGCCTTGGTCGTTCACCAGGAATAGCCAGTCCAGCCATCCATAAGCCTGCGTCACGGC
Source organism: Halomonas sp. (assembly GCF_029263665.1). Classification (GTDB taxonomy): domain Bacteria; phylum Pseudomonadota; class Gammaproteobacteria; order Pseudomonadales; family Halomonadaceae; genus Halomonas. Next base: position 20,657 of record NZ_JAJUFQ010000022.1, on the reverse strand, counting down.
GTAGAAGACAGCCACAGAAACGGGGATAACGAGTCCGGCAATGACGAGCAGCAGCATGAGTGTTGCTGCTACGGCCGTGTTCCCATTACACCACTCAACGATCTTTTCGAATGCGGGCCAACTGGCAAAGCCGATAATCAGGGCAGCGAAAACTGGCACTAGAAAACCGCCGAAGAAATAGATCCCAGCGAGAATGACGATAACCAACAGCCAGCGGGCGACAAGATTGTCTGGAAGGGAGGGCGGCATAGGTAGAGGCATCGTTTGATTGAATCAGTACGCACTATACGTTGAATTGGCCGGGAGTGTCAGCGTGAGTGGGCAATGCAGGAACGCACCTGAGCTGGCCAGTTCCGACGCATCAGAACCTTTCGTAGCGACGTGGCCTGTCAGGCGTCAGGCACCTGGTTGGTTCTATTGCTCTATTACCTGGTGGAATAGAAAACGGCAGATAGTGGATGGCTCGGGCGGAAACAGAACTCTCTTGTGCTATTGCGATCACTGCTTTAACTTGAATTTGGGTATCACACGTTCATTTTGAAGGACCTGCTGCCTTTGCAACGTATCCTGATCGCCTGTCTGACAGCCTTGCTCTTCTGGAGCACCTTGCCGACCGTATTCGCGGCCGAAGAAGGTGCTCGCGCCTCGAACAAGGCTGTGACGGCATTCACGTACGACAATACCTGCTCAACGACAGCGTTATCCGGTGAAGGGAACGAAAACAACGAAGCGCTCACCGATTTCGTTCTCCTTGCCTGCTGCACCGCTCGGGCGTCGGGCGTAGCATCACTCCCCCTGACGTATAGCGGGCGTTACCGCTCAGCTCATTCCATCCGAGCGCCTCCACAGTACCTCTGATCTCTCCCTGACATTTCGGCTTGAGAACAAGCCGGTATTGATTGATGCCCCCTCACAGAATGTGGGCACTGTAGAGGCTACTGTATGAAAACCTTACCCCTATCAAAGCTTGATGTGACTGATCATTTGGTAACACCTCTGGAATTCGACGATATAGAGCGAGATTCTCCTGCGCTGAGCCTCATGACGGACTTCCGCCAACACCGTCCCCATGCTGTGAGTGCTACGACTCCAGCGCTCTGGGTGGCCAGGCTGATGACAACAGAGGATGTGGACAGCAAACTGGTGGTTGACCATCGCCGTGATTTTATCGGGCTACTCACCCAAGGACGCCTTTCGGAACAGAGCCTGCTCGTGGCACAAGCCACCCTGGGTATTGACCGTGATAGCCTGACAGCTGCCGATCTGATGGTGCCTCGTGCTGGCATGCCTGCCCTTGATTACCATGATCTGGCCAAGGCCACTGTTGCGGATCTGGTGGCTACCTTGCAGGAAGCTGGCGAACCTTACTGTCTGGTGCGGGATAATGAACACCAGCAGATCCGTGGGTTGATTTCCTTGCGAGAACTTTCCGAACGTCTGCATCAGCAGCTATCGCTCAAACCCAAGTCATCGGTGCTCAAGGTGCTGAGCCACGCATTAAACTGAGATCCTTGTCGTTCTGAAAAATAGACAAGCGGGTCCACTGGGCCCGCTTTTTCATTTCCAGGAACCTTGGGAAGGTTCGCTACCACTTCGCCAGAAGATGGAGCTTCTGGTGCATGACAACGTCATGAGGCTGAGGAGCTGCAAGTGGCGAAATATTTGATCTTTTATATCTTTTAGGACTAAAGGTAGTTTTTATAGATCTTTTTGGTCTTAACAGGTATGCTGTCTCAATAATAAACCCATCGTTACCCGTTGTACTCGAGGTCTCTAGCGCCGTCCCTAACTGAATCGAGATCATGACATGCTCCTCATTGCCCTGATCGCTCTACCGTTTATCGCCTGTATTGTCGCGGCGTGTATGCCGGCCAATGCGCGTAACCGTGAAACCTGGCTGGCTGGGGCGACTGGATTGATTGCCTGGGTGATGGCAGCCAGCCAGTTTGGAGCCGTGTCACAGGGGCAGTCTGTCGCATACAGCGCTGAATGGGTTCCTGCCCTGGAGTTGTCGTTCTCACTGCGCATGGATGGCCTGGCCTGGCTGTTCTGCATGTTGATACTCAGCATTGGCCTGTTGGTTGTGCTCTACGCGCGTTACTACATGTCGCCGAAGGATCCAGTGCCTAGATTCTTCGCCTTTCTCATGGCGTTCATGGGATCGATGCTGGGCGTGGTGCTTTCCGGCAATGTCATTCAGATGGTGGTGTTCTGGGAACTCACCAGCCTGACTTCGTTTCTGCTGATCGGTTACTGGCATCACCGGGCAGATGCACGCCGCGGCGCACGCATGGCGCTGACGGTGACTGCGTCGGGCGGACTCTGTCTGTTGGTGGGTGTCGTGCTGATGGGGCATGTCGTAGGTAGTTACGAACTCAGTGACATACTGGCCTCGGGAGAGACACTGAGAGAACACCCTTGGTATGTGCCGATTCTGACACTGGTGGCTCTTGGCGCATTGACCAAAAGTGCTCAGTTTCCATTCCATTTCTGGTTGCCGCATGCCATGGCGGCTCCGACGCCGGTTTCTGCCTATTTGCACTCGGCAACAATGGTCAAGGCTGGCATCTTTTTACTGATGCGTTTCTGGCCGGTGCTCGGTGGTACGCCTGAATGGTTCTGGCTGATCGCTGGAGCTGGTGCGTGCACACTGTTGCTGGGCGCCTTTATCGCCATATTTCAGCACGATCTCAAGGGGCTGTTGGCGTATTCGACGATTAGTCATCTTGGCCTGATTACTGTGTTGCTGGGTATTGGGTCTCCGCTTGGGGTGGTGGCTGCGATTTTCCACACCATCAATCACGTTACCTTCAAGGCCTCGTTGTTCATGGCTGTGGGAATCATTGATCACGAGACTGGTACCAGAGATATTCGCCAGCTCAGTGGATTGAGACGCCATATGCCAATCACTGCAACGTTGGCGATCGTCGCCAGCGCAGCGATGGCGGGTGTGCCATTACTCAACGGCTTCCTGTCCAAGGAGATGTTCTTCGCTGAGACGCTGTTGGTGGGGTCGGCCGAGAATTGGACGATGTCGATCGCGGCAGTGGTGATGGGAATGTTCAGCGTCGCGTACTCATTACGCTTCATCCATGTATTCTTCGGCCCGGCGGCCGAGGATCTTCCACGCGCGCCTCACGAGCCAGTCCGCTGGATGCGCTTTCCCATCGAATTGCTGGTGTTGGCGTGCCTGGTCGTTGGGGTCATTCCTGGGGTGAGTATTGGCTGGTTACTGGATGAGGTAGTGATATCGGTACTGGGGGCGCGCACTCCAGATTATAGCCTGTCGGTTTGGCATGGCTTCAACCTTCCGTTGTTGATGAGTGTGGTTGCGTTGGGAGGCGGTGTCCTGTTCTACATCCTGTTGCGCCGCCGCTTCCACCTATCCCAGCGCGACCGTGTGCCACTGCTCCATTATCTTAGTGGCAAGCAGTTATACGAATCGATGATGCTCAATCTCTCGCGGTTGGCCAAAAGAGCCGAGTCGCTGCTGGGAACACGCCGTCTGCAGTCTCAATTGCTGTGTGCCGTGGTGGTAATGATCGCGGTGGTTGTCATGGCATTCGGTCGGCCAACGATCAACTGGCAGGTACCCATGTCATGGGATGCGGTGCTCTTCGCATTTCTTTGGTTGGTGGGTGGCGGTTGCGCCATCGCCGCGGCTTGGCTGGCCAAGTACCACCGTCTGGCGGCGCTTGGGCTGACCGGCGCGACGGGGGCAGCGACCTGTATCACCTTCTTGTGGTTATCAGCTCCGGATTTGGCGCTGACACAACTGTTGGTCGAGTCGGTGACGACGATACTTATTCTGCTGGGGTTGCGATGGTTGCCGCCTCGGTTGACAGCCTTTGTTGTGGGTGACGAAGGGCGAGGGTGGCGTCGACTGCGACGTGGGCGTGACTTGATTGTGGCCATCGCTGCAGGCACGGCGATGAGCCTCATCAGCTATCTGGTGCTGGTGCATCCAGTGGCTTCGTCGCAAGTATCCGACTTCTATCTGACCCAGGCATTGCCCGGTGGAGGAGGTAGCAACGTCGTCAACGTGCTGTTGGTGGATTTTCGCAGTTTCGATACGCTCGGCGAGATCAGTGTTCTGGCGATTGTCGCGCTGACGGTATATGCCCTGTTGCGGCGCTTTCGGCCAGCACCAGAGAGCATGGTGACGCCTTCGCAGCAACGCAACCCAGCCGACCCGGCATCTGGAACAACCCCTGCACACCATGTCGAGCACGGCTATCTGAAGATTCCCGGCATATACATACGATTGCTGTTGCCGATCATCGGTGTTGTGTCGGCATTCTTCTTTCTGCGTGGTCATAACTTGCCCGGTGGTGGGTTCATCGCCGGGTTGATCTTTGCGACCGGGTTGATTCTGCAGTACATCCTCGGAGGAACGCATTGGGTTGAGACGCATCATCGCATGCAACCACATCGCTGGCTTGCCATCGGTCTGCTATTGGCTGGGTTGACCGGATTGGGAGCTGTAGCGTTCGGTTACCCGTTTCTGACCACGCATATGGCTCATGTGACATTGCCAATATTTGGTGAAATCCATCTGCCCAGTGCTTTCATTTTTGATCTGGGTGTATTTGGCGTAGTGGTTGGTGCAACCATGCTGATTCTGGTCGCACTGGCCCACCAGTCGGTACGTAGTCATCGTGCGGCACCTCTGGAGCTGGAGGTGCCGTTGAAGCCAACCGATTTGACGCCAGGAGACAGCCCATGGAAGTCGTGATTGCCATCGCCATCGGAGTGTTATTCGGTTCTGGAGTCTGGCTGTTGCTTCGGCCACGTACTTACCAGGTCACCATCGGGCTGCTGCTGGCCTCATATGCGGTCAACTTGTTCATCTTCACCATGGGGCGACTGTGGGTCGACAAACCTCCCCTGACGCTCAATGGCGTGCCGACAGACTTGAGCCAGTATGCTGATCCTCTGCCACAGGCCCTGGTGCTCACGGCGATCGTGATTGGTTTCGCCACCACTGCGTTATTCCTGGTGGTGCTGCTGGGATCGAGAGGAGTTAACGGCACGGACCATGTCGATGGCAAGGAGCCGAAGCGATGACGTTGTGGCAACAGTATCTGCTTATGGTCCCCATTCTGGTGCCGCTGTTCTCCGCGACAGTCCTGATTCTGCTGTCTGAGCGTCACCATCGACTCAAGTTTGGACTCAATCTGGTCACGACACTGGTGGTACTGGCAGCGGCAGCAATGCTGTTGTGGCAGGTTGATAGCGGCACCTTGCCTCTTGGTATCGGCCTTCATTTTATTGCGGATTGGCCTGCGCCGTTCGGGATTGTGTTGCTGGTCGACCGTTTGAGTGCGCTGATGGTGCTGATGGCATCAGGAATGGCGGTGTGCGCACTGCTTTACGCCGAATCACGCTGGAGCCGCATCGGTGTGCACTTTCATTCCTTGTTTCAGTTTTTGCTGATGGGGATGAATGGAGCTTTCCTGACACATGACCTGTTCAATCTTTTCGTGTTCTTCGAGGTGATGCTGGCGGCTTCCTATGGGCTCGTTCTTCATGGTTATAACTCACAGCGCTTGCGGGCCGGGCTTCACTACATTGTGATCAACCTGGTCGCTTCCTTCTTTTTCTTGATCGGAGTGTCGCTGCTGTATGCGGCCACCGGAACGCTGAACATGACCGACATGGCGATGCAGATCGCAACGCTATCGCCTGACGATTATGTTCTGCTCAAGGTCGGCTGCGGGATATTGGTGCTTGCTTTTCTGACCAAGGGAGCTGCCTGGCCACTGGGGTTTTGGCTACCTCAGACTTATGCTGCGGCATCGCCACCGGTTGCGGCCATGCTGGTGTTGATGACCAAGATTGGTCTCTATGCAGTGCTGCGTCTATGGCTGCTGCTGTTCGCGGATGCGCCTGCGGTCCTGCAGGGGTTTGGTGGAGAATTTCTGCTGTGGAGCGGTATGGCGACGATCGCCTTCGGCACGTTTGGCATGTTGGCCAGTCAGGAGCCCGCACCTATTGCCGGATATGGGGCGATCATCTCCTCTGGCATATTGCTGTCGGTAGTGTCTTTTGGTGATGCTGACTTGTTGGCGGGTGCACTGTTCTACTTGATAGGGTCGACTCTGGCGATTGCGGCATTCATGCTATTGACGGAGATTGTCAACCGCTTGCGCACACCGGCATCGGCCATGCTCGCGCTGACCATGGAGGCGTTTGCCGTAGAGGATAAACCCTCAGAACCTGTGGGCGTGGTGATTCCTGCAGCGTTGGCTTTTCTCGGTATTGCGTTTATCGGTTGTGCATTGATGATCACGGGGTTTCCTCCGTTGTCAGGTTTCATCGCCAAGTTCAGCTTGCTACGGGCATTGGTCGAACTAGCCAGTAGTGGAATTGCCAACACCTTGATCTGGCTTTTAATCGTGCTGATTGTGGTATCGGGACTGACGGGGATCATCTCGTTGATGCGCTTTGGAGTGCGTACCTTCTGGGCGACGAATATCACGACATCAGTACGTCTGTCGGTTAGCGAAGCGGTACCGATAGTAGCGCTGCTACTTGTATTTATCGGGCTGACAGTGCAAGCCGGGCAGGTGATGGGATACCTCGAGCGCACAGCCGATGGCCTGCTTGTACCGCAGCATTATCAGTCAACGGTGATGGATAACCAGGTAGCCACAAGAGCGTCAGGAGGTGACACATGAGGGCATGGTTGCCTACACCGCTGTTGTCGCTATTCCTGCTGCTGATGTGGTTATTGCTCAATCAGAGCATTGCTCCGGGAACCTGGGTGATGGGAGCGGTTCTGGCAATTGTTGCTCCAAGACTCGCAGGGAATCTATTGCCGGAATCCCGGGTCCGCATCTATCGACCCAGGCGGTTCTTCAGGCTATTGATCTGGGTGATGATCGAGATTGTGCGCTCGTGCATTGCGGTGTGCTGGATCATTGTCACACGTCGATCACCTCATCTGAATTCGCGATTCATTCGCGTGCCCCTTGATATTCAGGATCCGTATGGTTTGGCAGTGATGGCGGCACTGGTCAATTCGACACCAGGAACCGTCTGGATCGAAATCCTGCCAAAATCAGGTGACCTGTCACTGCACGTGCTTGATCTACACGACGAGCAATGGTGGATCGATACGATCAAGACGCGTTACGAGAAACCGTTGATGGAAATCTTCGAGCCTCCGCGAGGAGAAGAGTGATGGCACTATTATGGACGATCGTGTGTATCTTCACGCTGACCTGCCTGGTGCTGTCGATGCTGTGTTGCACTTTCCGGCTGCTGATCGGGCCTGCTGCACAAGATCGTGTCGTTGCCCTTGATACGCTGTGGATCTGCGTCATGCTGCTGGCCGTTGCGCTGGGCATCATGTTCGGGCGCCTAGTCTACTTCAACGTAGCAGTACTCATTGCGTTGTCCGGCTTTGTAAGCACCATCGCGTTGACCAAGTTCCTGATGCGTGGAGAGATCATCGAATGATTGCGTCAGTTGATTCCTTACCTATCGTCGCCGTGGTGGCCATCATGGTGTTGATGATCTTCAGTGGAGTAGTAGTGCTGATCGGTGCCTTGGGCATATTGCGTCTACCGAGTTTCTATCAGCGCATGCACGGGCCGGCAGTCATTTCCACTGTGGGTTCTGGCGCGCTTCTACTCGCATCGGTGCTGCTTTTTCTTGTGGCTAAAGGGCCGGCCTTGCCGCATGAGATACTCGTTCCGATATTCATTGCCATGACTGCGCCGATCTCGGCGATGCTGATCACCAGGACGGCGGTGTACCGTGATTTGCGAGCCGGACGCGAGGATGTCAATACTGGCATCGGCGAAGACCACCCAATGCCTCGCGAAGATGGCCCGCAAGAAGGCGGGCGCTGAATACACCGTGGCTATGCTGGCTGCGCTGGATACTGGAGCCCTGACGGGGCCAAGACAATAACGACTGAAATAATGGAGATAGCATGCTGCAACTTCCACGCCTGAAGGCAGTCGCGGGCGCTCTGCTGGGGGCCGCTGCATTGACCATATCCCTGAATGCTCAGGCTGATACGCGCTTGACCTACAAATCCGCATCCGCGGGAACGGCCTATTACCAGATGGGCGTGGAACTGGCGGAGTCTATCAAGCAAGGTACCGATGGCGGCATGACGCTGACACTGGAAGAAAGCCAAGGGTCGGTGCAGAACGTCATGGAAGTCATGGCGCGCCCGGGCAATTATGTCTTCACTGCGCCGCCTGGGCTGGTAAGCAAGGCCAGAGCGTCCAGCGGCCCATTCGAGAAGCGCCAGAGCCCGCGCTTCCAGGATATTCGTGCCCTGTTCCCGATCCCATCGCTGACCATGCATTTCGTCGTGTCTGGCGAACAGGATGTGGTGTCGCTGGAGGACCTGGCGGGCAAGCACCTGCTGATTGGCCAGGGGTCTTTTGGCGCTCGCGAGGCGGCCCGCTATCTGGACCTGTTCGGACTGACAGACAAGGTAGATGTCGATAATGCGGATGTTGGCAGTGCGCCTGATGCGCTGAAGAATGGCCAGATCGATGCCTATGCGACGGCCAGTTCCTTCCCTGCACCCAATGTCATCGAAACCGCCGCCAGCCATGCTGTCGGGTTGGTGTCATTCTCTGAATCGCAGGTGGAGCAGACCGGGGCCACACCGCAGGTGATTCCTGCCGGCACTTATGCGGGCATCGATCAGGATGTACTGACCACGTCACTGCCGGTGGTGGCTTATGCCACGACGGCAATGGACGATGATACGGCCTACACCCTGACCAAGACCTTCTGGGAGCGGCGCGAGGCAATGGCCGAGACATCTCCGTGGTGGGGCGGTATCCGTCCACAGATGCTGGCCAACCTGGAAGGCAAGCTGCATCCGGGGGCGTTGCGCTACTACGATGAGGCCGGTATCGAGGTGCCCGAAGCGCTGCGCTGAGGGCAAATACTTTTCTGATCTTTTGTGAATCTCATGAGTGCTACGCAATCTGAAGTGGCAACATCGCCATCCACCGATGTTGCCGCCACACCCACGCATTGGTCATGGGTGCTGCTTGGCAGTGTCTCGGTCCTTTTTCATCTTGGCCTGATCTTCTATGGCCTGACACCGGCACTGGTCAGCCGGCCACTGCACATGGCACTGATTGTGCCTTGGGTATTGGTGTTTACGGCCCGCACCCGTAACCAGCGTATCAGTGGCCTGGTGCTCAGCGTATTGGCGGTTGCCGCCTGTGCATGGATTGCCCTTAACCAGCAGGTGCTGGCCGAGCAGTATGGCTTCATCGATAGCCCATGGCAGATGACGATGGGCGGCCTGCTGATCGTGGTGGTGCTGGAAGCAGCCCGCCGGGCGATTGGCTGGCCACTACCACTGGTCACGCTCGTGGCCCTGGCTTATGGCGCATTCGGTCAATACATCCCCGGAGAGTTCGGCCACCCAGGGTTGCCGATGGGCAGTTTCGTTGGTTCGCTGACCATTGCGGAAAGTGGGCTGTGGGGAGAGCTCACGGCGGTCAGCGTTGGCGTCGTGGCAATCTTTGTCATCTTTGGCGCTGTATTGAATGCGGGAGAAGCAGGCAAGGGCTTCATGAACCTGGCTGGCGCCGTGGCCGGACGCCTGACCGGTGGCGGGGCCAAGGTCTCGGTGATCTCATCGGCCTTGATGGGTTCGATTTCCGGCTCGGCATCGGCCAATGTCGCCTCGACTGGGGCGATCACCATTCCTTCGATGGCCAGGCTGGGGTATCCACGTTCCCTGGCGGCTGCGGTGGAAGCGGTGGCGTCTTCGGGAGGCCAGATCATGCCGCCGTTGATGGGGGCGGGAGCCTTTGTCATGGTGGAACTGACCGGGACACCCTATACCTCCATCATGGCCGCTGCCTTGCTGCCGGCAGGGTTGTACTTTGCCGCGGTATGGCTAGGCATCAATGCCTTTGCCACGCGTCATGACCTGCGTCCGGTGGCGGCCGAGGACCGCCCGGCAGGGCGCGATGTCGCGATGACGGCGCTGTTCTTCGCATTGCCTTTTGCGGTGTTGCTGGAACGAATCTTTCATGCAGGCAACACGCCTCAGTACGCCGCCAGCGTCGCTATCTTCGTCGGCGTTGCCCTGTTGTTCCTGAATGCCAGGCTGGAGGTCTCCGGGAGCGCATTCCTTGCGCGCTTGGCCGAAGCTGTTGTCATTGCCGGCCGCCAGATTGCCACTATCGGTTCCATCATCCTGTGTGCCTCGCTGGTGATCGGGGTGCTGGCTATCACCGGCCTGGGCGTCAAGGTGACGTCCGGTATTCTGGGGCTGTCAGGTGGGGCGCTATGGCCGGCACTGCTGCTGACTGCGCTGGCCTGCCTGATCCTCGGCATGGAAGTGCCGACCACGGCGGCCTATGTCATCTGTGTGTCTGTTGCGGGGCCAGCCTTGACCGAGCTGGGCCTGCCGTTGTTGACGGCGCATCTGTTCGTGTTCTGGTTCGCGCTGCTGTCGACCATCACGCCTCCGGTATGTGGTGCGGTCTTCATTGCGGCAGGCATGGCCGATGAGAACTGGCTCAAGGTGGCGGCCAAGGCAATGGCATTGGGGGTGGGGCTCTATGTGATTCCATTGGCCATGGTCGCCCACCCCGCACTGTTGGCGCTGGGTGATGATCCGCTGCGCGCGGTAGCGACCAGTCTGGCTGTGCTGGTGGGCCTTGGTGCGTTGTCCTATGGCCTGATTGGACGTTTCCATCCCATGCTTCGGGCCCTGCTGGTCCTGGCGGGTGCGGGAGTCATCGCCGCACCGTATTGAAATGTTCCTGCAGGGCAGGGTTGTCATGCAGGGACAGTCGGGATGATGGGTTTTGGGTGGATAGCGGTCGATTGGCGTACAGCACCCAAGTATCCAATGCTGCGCCCAGATGGCGCAGGCAGGTCAGTTCGTCGCTGAAGCGTTCGACCGCGTCTTCGGCCACAATCGCGGCATCGGCCTGGCCGGCGCGTAAGCGCTCCAAGGCTTCTACCGTAGTCGAGGCATCGATTTCCTGCCATTGGCGCAGGTCAGTGTAATAGCGCGTGGCCGGCTGGCGCAGCACGCTAGTGGGCTGATCGACACCACGTCGAGCGACAAGGGCCAACGGGCGACTGGCAGCAATGAAGGTGTCGACGGGAAAGACACGGTGCATGAAGTGGCCGACACAATCGCCATGGCTGAAATGAGCACTGACCTGCAGCAGGTAGTCGTAGTGGCCTTTCTCCAGATCAGCAAATGCCTGGGGGAAGTCATTGATCAGGATGACCTCGCTGCCTTGCAGCCCACGTTGTTCCAGATAGTGTGACAAGACAAAGGCATGATTGCTGTCGGCAGGGCCGAGGGTGGCGATACGTATCATGGTCATCTGCCGTCTTTATCCTGAGCCTGCTGTTGGAGCTGGCGCCTCCAGCGGCTTTCCATGCTATCCGGCTCCGTCGGACCGTACAGAGCCTCACTCTGACCACTGTAGTGAGCCCATAGTTGATCGCCGAAGTCGAAATGCCACCATTCGCTGGGCAGGTTGGTAAAGCCCTGAGCTGTCATGGCGTGATACAGCAAGCGTCGGTTGTCGCGTGCTGCACGTTCGTCATCGTTGAGTCCGGTGCGGTTTTCGAACGCCGCAGTATGCGAAGTGGGAAGGACGGCATCGAAGAGCGTTCCCATGGGCAGTGGCAGGCCATCTGCATCACACAGCGTCACGTCTACTGCGCCTCCTGTCAGGTGAGGGCTGGGGGCGTCGGCGGACTGGCTGGGCAGTGCCACGAATTCACGGGTGCGCTCGAGCAGTTCGTCGTCACTGATGGCTGGATGTATCTCGCGGATGGCTTCCGACAGGGCCTCGAACAAGTATTCCTGCACGCGCCATGGACGCCAGCCATCCAGCACCAGCAATGTCAGTCCGGGAGGTAGAGAGCGTGCCACCGCCAACAGGCGTCGATATACCCCCTCACGTAGATGACATTCATTGATCGCCCCCGGAATGCCCATGCGAGCATAGGCTGGGTATACTTTTAACGGTGCAGGGGCCAGACTGACGGGAACCAGCGGTTCATCGCTCCCTGTGATGGGAATGTTGCCGAGTGCCGCCCAATCAGGTTCGGCTGATCGAGGTATAGGTTGGTCGCAGGAGATGTTGTTCAATATCACGGTTCACTCTGGTTGAGGTATCTCGATAAGACAGTCTCAGATTCATCTCACTCTTGCTATCAGATTACGACAAGGAGCGTCGCATGAAGCAATTCATGATTTATGAGCACCCCACCAAAGGGTTGAAAGCGGTCAAGGTTGGGTGGTCCTGGCCCGCGTTCTTCTTTGGCATCTTCTGGATGCTTTACAAGACACTATGGCTGCTCGTCGCTGCCATCATTGGGGCGTCGATTGTCGTGGCCATGGTCATACCTGCGGATGCCCTGATGGCCAACATCGTGGCGAACCTGGGCTTTCTGGCGTTCCATCTGGTGGTGTGTGCCAAAGGCAACGGCTGGTACGAAGACCGGTTGCAGTCGCGTGGTTTTGCCTACCGCCATATGGTGGAGGCCAAGAATGTGGATCAGGCCCTGGCTTTCTATGCACAGCCGGGTAACGACCAAGGGCATGGCTCCTCTGGGGGAGAGGGCGCCGATGCCCTGCCATCCAGCACGTTACCAAATACCGGGAAGCCATCTGGCGATGGCTCGGATAGCCTCAAGGCTTGAGGCTATCCTGCTGTCGTATTGATGAATTATCGATGGTTGTGCTGTCCTGGCTCGAGGATCTCTCTGGCCAGGTAGCGCCCGGTTTCTGTCAACGCCAGGCGCTCGCCTTGTAGCGTGATCAACTGGCGTTGGCAGGAGCGTTCCACCACGCGATTGGCGCGGACACTGCTCCACAGCAGGTGTTCGCGCAGGGCCTGGGTGACGTTTTCCACATCCTGCTCCGGCCCACCTTCATGATTGTAAAGGTGTACCGCGAGGGTGCGGCTGTCATTGAGTGCACGTTGCTGGCGTCGGCGAAGCCACTGTGCCGCCATGCCGTAGCGAGGTCCGAAGAGGAAGGCCAGAGACAGAAAGACGCCTGTCATCACCGCCATCATGCCGCCGATGGAAACATCCCACCATACCGCCATATAGTAGCCGCTGATGCTGGAAGTCACGGAGATCAGGGCGCCATACAAGAACATGAGCCACAGTCGGTCGGTGAGCAGATAGGCTGCGGAGGGTGGCACGATGACAAAGGCCACGAACAGCACGGCGCCTACCGCATCGAAGGCGGCGACTGCAGTGCCGCTGGTCAATAGCAGCAACGCATAGAACAGGATACCTGGGGCAAAGCCCAATGCCTTGGCCAGGGGGGCATCGAAGGTGGCGAGCTTGAGCTCCTTGTAGAACAAGCCGATGAAGGCCGCGTTGATCAACGTCATGCTGCCCATGGTCACTATCGCCCGGGGCACGTCATGACCCGCGATCGACAGTGTGTCGAGCCAGACAAAGCCTATCTCGCCCAGTAGCACTGTATGGGCGTCGATGTGCACATCGCTGGCATAGAGATTGATCAGCAGGATGCCCAGTGAGAACAGTACCGGGAATACCAGGCCGATGGCGGCATCTGCCTTGACCTTGCGGGTATTGATCAGCAGTTCGCTGAGAAATACGGTCAGAAGCCCGGTCAGTGCCGCGCCGAGGATCTGCCAGGGGCCACTGGTCTGATGGGTGATCAGCCATACCAGAATGATGCCGAACACGATGGAATGTCCGATGGCATCCGATAGCATGCTGCTGCCACGCAGAACGAGGAAGGTGCCGACCAGACTGGAGGCAATACCGACCAGGGCACCGACGAGCATGATCATCAAGTCGATGTCGTTGAAAAATGTATCGAGCAGGCTGGTGATCATCGGCTTGCCCCCTCCAGATCGGTCAAGATGCGCTCGGCTTCGTGGCGTCCCGACTCAGTCAAGGCCCAGTGCGGCTGGGTGGCCGGATCGCCCGCATGAGGAGATTCGAACCTGACCCATCCTTTCCCTGCAAGGTATTGCAGGGCGCTACGAGTATTGGTGCCGTGATAGGCATCGACCATGCCTTGGTCCGAACGAAATGCCGGGTCTCTGTGGTGCTGGGCCAGACGATACAGGGTTGTCAGGACTTGCTGGGTGCGCAGGGTTCGCCGGTCTCGGCGCAGTTTGTACAGCTCCCAGGCAAAACCGCGGCCAGGAGCCAATAACAGCGAGACCACCACGATCAGCGACAGGCTGAGGATGATCAGCGGGCCGGTAGCCAGGCCAGGTCCCATGGCACTGATGACGGCCCCACACATGCCACCGACAATGCCAAAGGCAGCTGCCAGCAGCACCATGTGTTCAAGGCGCTTGGTCCACTGTCTGGCGGCTACGGCGGGTGCGATGATCATGGCCGCCATCAGTACGACACCGACCATCTGCAGGCCGACGACCACCGCCAGGGCGATCATCACCGTCATGGTCGCTTCCAGCAATACCACCGGTAAACCGCTGCAGGCGGCGAACTCGGGATCGAAAGACACCAGCTTGAACTCTTTCCACAGGACCGTGACCAGCGCCAGGGCAATGGCGGTGATGGTTGCCATGACCCACAAGTCACTTGTCAGCGTGGCGGCAGCCTGGCCAAACAGGAAGGAGTCCAGGCCGCCTTGGGAGGCGTTGTTGCCTCCCTGGATATAGGTCAGCAGGACCACGCCCACGGCGAAGAAGACGCTCAGGGCGACACCCAGGGCGGCGTCTGTCTTGAGGCGGCTCATGCGGGTCAGCAACAGCATGGTCAGGGCGGCTAGGGTACCTGTCATCAGGGCTCCGGTCAGGATGCTGCCGAGTTCACGCCCCCCTGCAATGATGAAGCCCAGGCACACGCCTGGCAGAGCGGCATGCGACAGCGTGTCGCCGAGCAGGCTTTGCTTGCGCAGTACGGCGAAGCTGCCAAGCACTCCGCTGATCAGTCCCAGCAAGGCAGCGCCGATTGCCACCTTTTGCAGGGTATAGTCACCCAGCAAGGAAAGCAGCGTCATGACAATGGCTCCGTTTCTGCCCTTGAGGTGGCATCATCGGTGATCGTGGGGACATCATCGAGCAGGGCGATCTGTCCGCCGTAGGCACGCCTCAGATGCTCGGCGGTGTAAATCTTCTCGACAGGTCCCTGGGCAATGACGCGAACGTTGAGGATCACCAGCCAATCGAAATAGCTGCGTACCGTCTGCAGGTCATGGTGGACGACGATCACGGTCTTGCCTTCGTCACGCAGGCGACGAAGGATATCGACGATGGCGCGCTCCGTCGTCGCATCGACGCCGGCCATGGGCTCGTCGAGGAAATACACATCGGCTTTCTGCACCAGGGCCCGGGCCAGGAAAACACGTTGCTGCTGCCCGCCAGACAGCTGGCTGATCTGGCGTGTGGCGAAGTCCTGCATGCCGACCATCTCCAGGGCCTGCATGGCCTCGCTGCGCTCACGACGTCCGGGGCGTTTCAGCCATCCCAGGCGGCCGTAGAGCCCCATGATCACCACATCCAGGGCGGTAGTCGGAAAATCCCAGTCGACACTGGAACGCTGGGGAACGTATCCCACCCGGCGTCGGGCGCGGCGATAGGAGAGGCCATGCAGCGTGATATGACCGGCAACGCTTGGCACCAGGCCCAGCACGCTCTTGATCAGCGTGCTCTTGCCTGCGCCGTTGGGACCGATAATGGCGGCCATGACACCAGGCGGCACATTGAAATCGATGTCCCACAGCACTGGCTTGCCGTGATAGCTGACGGTCAAGTCCTCGACGTGCAGGGCGAGATTCGGTTCGTGGAGTGTCTCGTTCATGTGTCTGCGCCTCTTGTCTCTACGTCTCGCCAGCGCTGCTGCCATTCATCGAGGGCATCGGGGAGAGGGGATGGTTGTCCTCCCAGAGCCTCGACGATGGTTCGGGTATTGGCCACCAGCATGCCGATATAGGTGCCATCGGCGGTGCCATTCTCTCCCATGGCGTCGGAATACAGCTCTCCACCGATGTTGACCTGGTGGCCCGCATCCGCAGCGGCATCGATCACGGCCTGAACGGTACGGGGATTGATGGTGCTTTCAACAAACATGGCGGGCACCTGGCGCTGGGCTACCAGCCTGGCCATGCGCCGGATGTCTGCCACGCCACTTTCCGTAGAGGTGGACAGGCCTTGAATGCCGGCGACTTCAATATCGTAGGCGCGGCCGTAGTAGTTGAAGGCATCATGGGCTGTCACCAGAATGCGTTGCTGCTCGGGAATGCTCGCGACGCTGGTCTGAATCCAGTCGTTCAGGGCGCTGAGTTCAGCAGTGTAGGACTCGGCCCGAGACTGAATCGCGTCTTCACATTGCGGACGATACTTGCCGAGTACCTTGGCCACCACGGGTACGGTTCTGGCCCATAGCGCCGAATCCATCCACAGGTGAGGGTCGACACCATAGCTGTCCTGGCTGTGGATAACTTCATCTTGCGGGATCGCCTCTTCACTCACGGCCACGGTGGGTTTCCTGTGAGAGAAACCATTCAGCACCTTGCTCAAGCGACCCTCGAGCTCATACCCGCTGTACAGGATCAACTCCGCCTCGCCCAGCTGATGGATGTCACGCGCACTGGCCTGATAAAGATGCGGATCCACCCCCGGCCCCATCATGGTCGTCACCGCCACACACTCACCCCCTATCTCCTTTACCACGTCGCCCAGCATACCGATGGTGACAACAGCCTTGAGCGGGGGGGAGGAATCAGCCTTGAGCGGGGGTTGTGAATCGTCCTTGAGCGGGGCTTGCGAACCTGAGGAGGCTTCGGTGGTATTGGCCCAAACGCCTGTGCTGGCCAACATGACCAGGAGTGTTGATAGGGCGGTCAGACGCATGGTGATCTCCTCAGTCCTTGTACGAAAAGTGGTTGCGCTTGTTGATCAGGGGGAGCAGTCAATCCAACCACTTTGCTATGATTTATAGACTTGGCTAAGTTTTGCCGCGAAAGGCGACTGGGGTCAAGTCGATTCCGACTATGGTAGGCATCAATGATGGCTATGGCACATCATTGATGCCGTATTCAGGACTGGGAGAGAAACTTCTCGAAAGCGGCCAGGGTCTCGGCACTGACGTGGTGTTCGATGCCTTCAGCATCGACCCGAGCCGTCTCCGGGGTGATGCCGAGCTTGATCAGGAAGGCTTCGACGATGCGATGGCGTTGACGGCTGGCGTCGGCCAGTGCCTCGCCTTTGGGGGTCAGGAAAATACCACGATAGGGGCGCTTGATGATCAGGCCTTCTTCATCAAGGCGTTTGAGCATCTTGGCAACGGTAGGTTGAGCAACGCCCAGACGTTGGGCAATGTCGGTCTGACGAGCTTCGCCACCGTCGGCAATAAGGTCCGAGATCAGTTCCACATAATCTTCGATGAGCTCAGTGCGGCGCGCATCACGCGCCTTGCGGAAGCCTTCGACATGGCTTTCCGGTGAAATGAGCGACATACGCTGGTCATCGTGATTGAGGGGTTCGGACATGGCAATGGCTGCGCCTTGGGACAGGAGCCACTATCTTCTCAGTTGGAGCGCTCAATGCAAGTTCCACGCTCTCCAAATTCAGAAGGCTTAGCGCAAGGTGTTGGTTCCCGTCGAGGAGGGCGGCGGGGGACGCGCGATGTCGCCCGCTTCGAAACGTGCAACGAATTCGTCCACCGGGAGTGGGGCCGAGAACAGATAACCCTGGAAACGCTGGCAGCCCAGTTCGATCAGACGCTGCCTCTGTTGCGGTGTTTCGACACCCTCGGCAATGACATCCAGCCCAAGCGTTCTGGCCAGAGTAATGATGGTTTCTACAATCGGCGCTGTATTGGGGTCGTCATCCAGGTCCCTGACGAAAGTGCTGTCGATCTTCAAGACATCCAGAGGCAGGCTCTTGAGGTGGGACAGGGAGGAATACCCTGTACCGAAGTCATCGATGGAAAGCCGCACACCAATGGCACGCAACTGCGTGAGCACATCAATGACAGGGTGGTTATCCCCCAGCATCAGAGATTCGGTAAGTTCCAGGGTCAGGCAGGTAGGGGGCGCTCCGCTGGTTTCGAGGGTCTGGCGTATCGTACCGATGAAGTCCTGGCGCTGAAACTCGCGCATGCTGACATTGACGGATAACTGCCACTGACGACGGCCTGGATGACGTTGCCATTCAGCCAGTGTGTGGCAAGCCTGGCGCAGCACCCAGCTACCCAGTTCGACGATCTGACCAGTATCTTCGGCGACTTCGATGAACGCGCTGGGAGCAATGAGCCCATGCTCGGGATGTTCCCACCGAACCAGTGCCTCGGCACCCAATAGTTTGCCACTGTCATCAACCTGGGCCTGGAGATAGAGACGCAATTGCTCACTTTGGATGGCATCTTGAAGCTGGCGCTCCAGGAGCAGGCGTGAATTCATGCGTTCAACCATATCTGGTGCAAAGGCACTCGGGCGTTGGGTGCCTTCGCTCTTGCTGTCCAGCAAGGCTAGCCCAGTGTATTTGAGCAGTTCCTCCGAACTCCATTGCGAACCCCGGAAGGTGAGAAAGCCACCGCTGACACGGCAAGTATGGCGTTCACCTGCGAGAGAGTAGTCGCCGTTGAGTGCATTCAGAACACTGTTGGCCTTGGTGCGAGCCTGGACCTCGGCTTTCTCGACGTCGGCAGACAGCCCTTCATAGAGTAGCGCGAACTCGTTGCTGCTGAATCTTGCCAAGTCGCTGGCATGGCGAGCCCAGGGTTTCAAACGTGCTGCCAGGGCCCTGAGCAGACGGTCCCCCGTCGCCTGGCCGAGAGAGCCATTGATACCCTTGAAATTATCGATATCAACCAGCAGCAGCATGACATGACGGCCAGAGTCGCCACTACTCAGTTGCAGGGACTGGATGCGTTCGCACAAGGCTATTCGATTAGGCAGGCCAGTCAGGGCGTCGTGGTGAGCCTGATAGTGCAGTCGACGCTGTGCGTCATGATGTGCGGTCGTATCCGACAGTGTGGCGACGTAGTAGCTGGCCGTATTGTAGCCGGTGACACTGTGGCCAGATGCCGTGTAGCTGGAGGCATCATAGCTGGTGAGATAGCTGGTGGAATCACCACCGGAGTCTCCATCGCCGGCCAGCACCTGATTGATGCTCAGACGGGCAGGCAAGCGGTGGCCCTGTATGGCGCGCACCTCTACGTCTCCTACCCAGACGCCATTCTGACGTAGAGAACGCAGGATATCGCCACGTTGATGGTCAATACGCAGCACTGAACTCAGGCGCAGTAGTGAACGGTTCTGCAGGTCAGCAAGGCAGAGACCGGTGAGTGACTCGAAAGAGTGGTTGCACATTACCACTCGGGCTCTCTTGTCGAGCAGGATGACGCCGTCATGCATGGAATCAAGCACTTCTTCCAGGCGATGTTGAGTGTCCAGAAGGTTCTTGATGCTGTTCTGTTGTTTACGTTCGACCAGGACTGACGTCAGGGCTCCAATGGCAAGCAGCGTGGACACGACGGCGACAATTGCTGCCAGCAAGGCATCATTATCGGAGAAAAGCTCAGGGTTGACTCCCTCGATCAAGGGCAGGAAATACGCCGCATGCATGTAGAGGTAATGGATCCCGTACATCACCGCGGCCATCATGACACCGATGAATATCAGGCCAATGTTGAACCCCTTGAAGGTCGGCAACTGCCGAGCGCCATGGAAGGTCGCGAAGGTGGCAGCTCCCAGGATCAGTGCGGCTATGGATGCCAATATAGTGGAGGGGATCGCCAGATACAGCGTTGCCGGCATGTCAATGGCCAGGGAACCAACATAGTGGACAATGGCGATGCCAAGGCTGAACAGGCAGCCAGCCATGGCCTGCTGCCAGACAGGAGCAGAGGGGCGTGACATGGCATATTGAGCGACCCCTCCTGCAAGGGTTGCCGGGATCAATGCCGTCAGAGTCAGGCCAAGGCGATGGTGCACGGGGAAAGGAAACTGATAAGCGAGCATGCCCGTGATATGCAGGCTCCAGATCCCCAGTCCCATCATCAAGCCACCACCTATCCAACCAAGTCGGCGATATCCAGCGCTATAGGTAGTACGACTGCGCTCGCTCATGACGATTGAGGCGTAGACGGTCGTCAATGCCACTACCCAAGACAGGAAAACAAGCCAGCCAGTGTGTTCGCTCTGGATAGCTTGCGTGATCTGCGGGTGGGCAATGAAGGTTGGATACATCCAGGATGCCAGTGCAGGTTGAGGTCAATGTGCGCTTTTCATGCGTATGATCTCAATGTAACAGCAAAATATCCTGGATGTGCAGTTGGAGCCAGAGCATGCTTCTTATGGGTTAGGAGCAGTACTTCTCCTGTCTTAGAAGAATGACAACCCGACTTGAAACAATCTTTCGACGTCCTTGATCTTGCGTTTGTCGACGACAAACATGATGACGTGGTCATCGCTCTCGACCACCACGTCACGGCGGGCGATCAACACTTCCTTGCCGCGTACGATAGCGCCAATGGTAGTGCCAGCGGGTAATTCGATCTCGCCGATGGTGCGCCCTACCACCCTGGAGGACTGCTTGTCGCCATGGGCGATGGCCTCGATGGCTTCGGCAGCTCCCCGGCGCAGCGAGTGGACATTGACGATGTCGCCACGGCGCACGTGGGTCAGCAGGCTGGAAATGGTGGTCTGCTGGGGGGAG